>NZ_JAMQBK010000030.1 GCF_023701485.1 Aporhodopirellula aestuarii | reverse complement strand
CACGTCCGTGGCTATCACATGTTGTCACGATCGTGACTAACCATTCGGGAAACTCTGGAGCCAGCTAAGCAGGTATGCAGGAATCATCTGGCGAAACTGCCGCGAACTGTAGGCCGGACCGAGGCTTTGCGAGTTCCGGCATTCACTTGCTCAGTTGTGCCGGAGCTGCGTCGCTTAGGCTCCTTGGTCCGGCCTACGCCGAACCGATCGCGATCAGCGGAATTCTCGTTATACCGAATCACTTCTATGTACCTGCTTAATACGGCGGATCGCTGAGCGCCGGAGGACGACCTTTCGGTTTGGATGACTTCGGTCGCGCAAGCCTCCCGCCCCTGTTGGCAAAGTCTGTATACTTAAGGGGAGCTCCCAAAATCGTTGATTGTCTCCATGCGGGATCCTCACCGCTGCAAAGCGGGTGGAACGCGTGCGAGTGATCAACACGTCCATACACGTCCCCTCCAATACGCGAGAACAAACCATGAGCGTCGCCGCCACGACCCGCCTGCTTCCTGAAGTCGAAGCGTTCCTGAGCCAGAGCCCGTTCCCGAGTTTTGTCGGCGGCAAGAATTTCCCAGCGTCGAGCGGGAAGACGGTTGCGACGACTGATCCGGGATCCGGTGAAAAGATCGCCGAAATTCACGACCTGAGTCCTGCCGAGATCGACCGTGCTGTTTCTATGGCCGAGGCGGCCTTCCCCGCATGGTCGTCGCTATCGAAAGCCGATCGGAGTTCGATCCTGTTGCGTCTAGCCGACGCCGTCGAAAAACACAAACCGATCATCGCCCAGATCGAGGCTCTTGATGCTGGCAAGATCGAAGCCCAAGCTCAAGGCGACGTGCAGAACTTCGTCGATACGCTGCGCTACTTCGTCGGTTTGGCGGACAAAGTCGAACTGCGCGAGAAAATCAACGCTCCCGGATTTGAAGCGTGGAAGTACCGGCAGCCTTGGGGTGCTTGCGCGTTTATCTTCCCGTGGAATTTCCCGTTCCTGTTGATCGGATGGGGCATCTCTCCGGCACTCGCTGCCGGTAACACCGTGATCATCAAACCCGCCGAAGACACATCTTTGTCGGCAATCTACTTGGCCCGGTTGGCGAAGGAAGCAGGCGTGCCCGATGGCGTGATCAATGTTGTCACCGGTCGTGGAGCCACCGCGGGTGCGGCATTGTCCAATAACCGAGAAATCAAACGCATGTCGTTCACCGGTTCACCCGAAGTCGGCCAAATGGTTGGCGAAGCGTGTGGACGCAATCTCGTGCCGGTCAAACTCGAGCTCGGTGGCAAGGGTGCCGCGGTGGTTTTTGACGACGTCGATGTTGCCGAGACCGCTGAAAAGCTCGTTGGTGCGATTACGTTTCACTCCGGTCAAGTTTGCTGTGACGCGACGAGGTGGTTGGTCCACCGTGATATCTACGAGGAATTCACCAAACAGTGCGTCGCCAAGATGGAAAAGATTCGCGTCGGCCACCCGCTCGATCCGAACAGCGAAATGGGGCCGGTCGTTAACCCGAACCAGCGTTCCCGCGTGCTCGGTTACCTCGATAAAGGAAAATCGGAAGGGGCGAAATGTTTGTGCGGTGGCGGTGCGGCGGAAGTCGAAGGCTACAGCGGCAACTATATCCAACCCGCCCTCCTCAGCGGATCGCTCGACAACGTGGCCGCCCGCGAAGAAATCTTTGGACCGGTCGCGTATATCGCCACGTTTGAGACCGAAGAGGAAGCGATCGAGATGGTCAACAACACCGAATATGGGTTGGCCAACAGCGTTTGGACTAAAGACGAAGAGCGGGCAAACCGTGTCGCCGAAGCGATGGTGGCGGGGAACAGTTGGATCAACGCCCACAACGTTTTTGCCCAGGGTGTCCCGTACGGCGGCGTCAACAAAAGTGGTGTGGGTGGAGGTGTCCTTTCCCCGGAGACGCTAATGGATTATTACCGTAGCACTTCGGTCGTTCGACCGCTGAACTGAGGCACTGCCGCGGTTCATCCCAACCCTTCCTTCGAAAGACAAAATGCTCGCTAAAGATGTAAAAACGGGGACCGTCGTGGTCCACGAAGGCAACCCGTGTGTGATCAAAGGAATCACAGTGAGTTCACCGTCGGCGCGGGGAGCCGCGACGCTCTATAAGTTCCGAGCCCGCAACTTGCTCACCCGCAACAAAGTCGACATCACGATGAAGGGCACCGACGTCATGAATGAAGCGGACTTCTCACGCCGAGAAGTCCAAATGTTGTACAGCGACATGACGCACTTGTTTTTGATGGACAAAGAAGACTTTCAACAGTTCGAAGTTCCACTCGACGATGTGGAGGAGGAACTCCCCTACATGACCGAAGGGTTGGAAGGCATTCGTGCAATGATCTACAACGACGCGTGCGTGGGACTGGAACTGCCCACCGCCGTCGAGCTGACGATCACGCAGTGTGATCCCGGCGTGAAAGGCAACTCAGCGACGTCACGCAGCAAACCGGCGACACTCGAAACAGGACTAATCGTCCAAGTTCCCGAGTACATCAAAGAGGGTGAGCGATTAAAAATCGACACCCGCACCGGTGAATTCTTGGCCAGAGCCTAACGGTGCAACGTCAAGGTTGACCGACTGCTTGGGTTAGCCAGGGCTTTGCAAGTTTCGTTTCGATTCGATTCCTACTCGCGATAGCGACAACATGCGAGCCGCCCCCAGACGCCAGTCCGGGGCCGGTTCGTCTTAGCGGAACGGCGCAAGCCGTCCGGTCCCGCGTTACAATACGTCTCACGCCATTTCGCTACATTTCAAATCCCGCAAATCCCGCAAACACTCACTGTCCGCCTTCGGCTTGAAAGCGGACGGTGGCGTCGGCGGGTTTGAGTTCCACTCGCAAACCTTCTTTCTGTTCGTCCGGCCGCAGTCGACACGTGATCGTGTGACGTCCGCGTTCGAGCGACATGGCGGCCGACGGGTCGCTCACTTTCGTGTCATCGATCCAAACCTCGAGATAACTGGTTTCGTTGATTTCTAATCGCAACTTGCCAGCCACCAGCACTTGAAAGAATCCGCGAGCCAATACTGCATCACTTGGCGGGAATTCATCCATCGGTAACACGCCATCGACTTTGCTATAGGCGGGCGTCCACTCCGCGTTGTCACTGGGAAGCGTATCTGAACCCGGTGCCGCCATCAGCCGCCACTTTCGGATCACGGGGGCTTCGTTGTTGGCGTACGGGCCCGGTGTCCCAAGTTCTGAAAGAAACTTTGCCAGATCGAGAAATTCAGATCGGTCATTGAGTTGGTCGGCGAGCCCAGCTGGCATTGCCGACGGTTGGGGGCGTTCAAACTCGATCTCTTCCGCATCGAGCCGAACTTCCTTCCCACCCGCCGCCGCGTCACGGACGACGACCTCTTTGTCGTTTTGGAACGTCACGATCCCGGTTTGCACCGAACCGTCCGATAGCAAGAACAGTTTGTTCTCAAAGTGTTCCGCGATCGCGGCGTTTGGTTTGAGAATCGACTCGATGAGGTAACCGGGTTTCGCCGCCGCTCCGACTGCGACAAGGTTGGGACCAATCTCGGGGCCCGCTGACCCGATCGCGTGGCAATTCGTGCAGGCGAGAGATTTTCGGCGATAGATCATCTCGCCCCGTGCGGCGTCACCATGCAGGGCAACGTCGGCAGCCAGTTGCGAAGCATCTTCGGCAATCAATCTCGCACTGAGCGATTCACCCTCAGCAGGCTGAAGCAGTTCGGCAATTTCATTGGGCAGCGAGCCGGTCTCGCGATGAAACGCACGGAGTCGGCCAGCAATTTGGGGGTGGATTTCGATGCCGGTGAGCATTTCACTGAGCAGTTTGGCACCCTCTCTTTGCCCGATGATCGCTTCGACGATCGGCACGGTGTCGAAGTCGCCAGGGTCTTCCTCGAACAATTGGCCGGCCAACTCAACACTGGTTTTCAGATCGCGATGCGTTAGTCCCACGATGGCGGCGATGCGTCCGGCCAGATCTCCCTGGCGAGCGAGTTGTGTCAGCTCGCCCGCGTTGCGTGGATTCGATTTGGCGAGTGCAATCGCCACGGCCTGCCGAACGGATTGAGGGCGTTGAGTGTCTTGAAGGACCTCGACCTCACCGCGACCGGCCATGCCCCATGCACCCGAGCAGTTCGCAGCTGCGACCGCGACTCGCTCGCTCGCACTGGCGATGAGTTTGTTGACACCTCGAACGCTGCGGGCAAGTTTTCTGGAAGGATTTTTGACGTTCGCCATTTGTTTGAGCGAATCGAGCATCGCGACCGTCGCCTCAGTCGACGGGAGGCCGTCGCCCTTGGTCAGTGCACTCACAATCATTCGGATCTCTTCTTCGCCGCCTGATTTGCGCAATTGCGTTTGAATCTCGCTGATCTCATCCGCGGTCGGCATGTCGTCGGCCATGAACGCGGTAAGTCGTTGCGCCAAACCGACCCCGGCGCCTCGTTCGACATAATCTTGATGGCTGGGTTTGGCAAACAGCAATCGTCCCGACTCCAAAGCCGGACGCCAGTAGGGTTCGAGTGCCTTCATCGTCTGTGGCAAGGCTTGGTCGAGGAATTTGTCTCCGGGATGGTCGATCGAGTGGAGCGCCGCCACGAGAGCTTCGGCTTTGGGTATGAAGCCCGCCGAAAGCACCGCCTCCATGCGTGTGCGTGGAAACGGATCACCGCTCGCCTTCGCAACCATCGCGATTGGGTCGGAAAGATCTTCGTGCCAATACCGGATCACGCGTGCTCCGGCTGACCGCGCGTGACCGTCTTGGGCATTGAGAACGCGAGTGAGTATCTTCTCACTCGCACGTCCCACATTCTGAACCGCCCACATGGCTTCAACGAGACACAAATCGTGTTCGGGGCGATTGGAATCGAGTGAATCGACCCACGTCTCGACCGCGGCCAACACTTGGTCCGGATCTCGCAAACTCAGTTCGTAGCGGACTTGATGACGAACAAAATCTTCGGGACTGCTCAGTTTGTCGACGAGTTTTGCGATCGAAAGCCCTTCGAGCTTCGTTGGCTTAACGAGCGGTTTTTCCTTGTTGGTGATCCGCCAAATCCGTCCGTGTTCGTGGTCACGGCGCGGATCGCGAAAGTCATGCTGGGCATGGTTGATGATCGAGTTGTACCAGTCGGCCACGTAAATCGCGCCGTCGGGCCCAACCTTCACATCGACGGGACGGAAATTGGGATGTTTTGATGTCATCAAGGGAGGCAACACATTCGCGCTGTATCCGGCACCATCTTCGATGAATTCATACCGCACGACCGCTCGGCTCTTAAAACGACAGGTCAAGAGTTGTCCTTGCAAGTCTTCACCAACATGGGATCCCGTTGCCAAGTCACCGCCGCATTGTTTTTCAGTACTGATGAGCGGTTTGATTTGCAGTTTGTCGCCGCTGTTGCCCGTCCACGGCGACAGATACATGATTCGTGGATTGTTTACCATGAACGATTGGCCCCAGCGATCAAAGACGTGTCCCCACGGGTTGCCGCCGGTGCCGGTGCAGAACATCCGCAGTTCTCGCGTACGAGGATTGAGCTGGTAGACACCACCGTTGAAGTTCCGAACAACGCCGTATTGCGTTTCGACTTGAGCGTGCAAAAAGATGCCTTCTTGGAAATAGATCCATCCGCCCGGACCACGTCGCCACGCGCTGATCGAATGATGGCTGTCCTCGATACCAAATCCGGTGAGCACCAACTCTTTCACGTCGGCGACATCGTCACCGTCGGTGTCCTTCAAAAAGAAGATGTCAGGAGACTGCGCGACGTAACACCCACCGTTGGCAAACTCGATTCCCGTTGGTAGGTAAAGACCTTCCGCGAACACGGTCGACTTATCCGCGGCGCCATCTCCGTCGGTATCTTCGAGAATAATGATCTTGTCATTGGCGACTTCGCCGGGAGCGATTTGAGGGTAGGCCCATGAACACGCCACCCAAAGCCGACCTCTCGAATCCCAGTGCATGTGGATGGGATTTGCCAACATCGGATCTGAGGCGAAAAGATTGGCTTGGTATCCGGGCAGCAACTCAAAGTTCTCGAGTTCTGAAGCCGGGTCGTGATTGTTAATCAGATCAAGATCCGCACCCCGCTGATTCGCCGCCTTGATAGGTGACAGCGTTTGCGCGGGCGTGACGCCTGACATCGCAACGACGAGGAGGACCAGCGGTGAAAGGAAGCGACGCATCGATTGAGTGGAGAGTGTCATGAGTTCGTCAATTGAAGGATGATCGATTGCGGGATGTCTATTTCGATGTGCGGGTCAAACGCCACTTTCGAGTCGCGTGTTTGACCTGATGGACGAGGTTTTTGTCGATCTCGTTGGCAAGCTCGTTGAACTGGATCACTTCGCCAGGCAACGCCCTTCCGCTCGGAGAGCTGCGTCGCTCCCCAACGATATGAACCTGATTGAGCGCCTTCCAACTGTACGTGAATTGCAGATTCTTATCGTTCACCATCGCGCGTAAGGCTTCCGCTTCCTGATGTGCCGGCGATGAATCGATTGCGACACCCTTGGCCCACTGCTCGGCGGTCGCCGTCACGACGGGGGTTCCGTCAACGGTTAACTCATAAGAACCAGATCCCAAGTTTTCGACCGACATCGTGTCGCGAGCGAACTCCAATTGAGGAGGCAAGGTTTGGTCGGTCGGAGGCGGAAGCCGTGGAGCGATATTCTCTTTAATCGAAAATGCGACGACCGAATCGTCGACAGACAGGTCCGCAACTTCGACGCCGATACCACTGGCCGTTTGATCGGCGACGTCCACGCGGATTTGCCACGGTTGGTTGTCGCTCGCCGCTGTGAATAACTGATCGAAGAAGGATTGGCTGATCGCCCAGTAACCGTACTCGTCTAGAAGAATTCCGTTGTTGGTGAGGTTAGGGCCTTCGCGTTCGTCCATCAGGTATCGCGATGACTCAAACAGATCCACGAAAGGAACGTTCTCGGATTCAGCGACCTCTTGCATTGCCTGCGTGTAGGATTCCAAGTCACGGTTGCGGTTTTCTCGATGCGGAGTCAGGTCTCCTAGATCCTCGTACGCAATCGGTGAAACGAGTACCAGCCGCACTACCGATTTCCCGTTGTATTTCTGTCCTCGATGCGACTCGATAAAATTCCGCAGATCGGTTTTGAACTTATCGATACCTGCCTCACCAGCGAACGATTCTCCCATCCCGAAACAGGCGACAATGACATCGGTGCGATGAGCGGTCAGCGTGGAGGCTTCCGACGGGAAATTAGTCGGCCGGTCGCGCGCGGTCAGCATATCGCCACCCCAACCCAGGTTGCGGATCGAGATCGGTTGGTCTGTTGTGTGTTGCAGCAACAGAGTTTCCAGATATCCGTGAATACGCAGTTGGTCGGCAAATGTGTTGCCTACGACCGCTACGCGATCACCAGGGCGAATGGGCGAGTCGGCTCGCAAGACGGAAGTTGCCAAGACGCAACAGACGATTGGCGCAATGAGGTACGTGCGAATCATTCTCGAGGTCGTCTCAAGTTCATGGGAAGGAAGATGACATCATTCCGCTACCGCCGGGCGGTAGACGCAATGCAATTAGGTCGAGAGCGAGAGGTTTATTTTTTGTCCACGCGAGCAATTTGCCACGTAGAGACTTTCGCGTCGGCGGAAGGCAACGGGAGGTCGACGGCCCAGTGGCACGCGTTGACCAGCATTCGCACGAAAGACTCCTCGGCGAAGTCGCCGGGATGTCCAAACGAAGTGCCGAAGACTTTGCCACCCCACTCGTTTTCCCACGCCCAAGCCACGACGTCGGTTTCGCTCTTGTTGACCTCGATCGTCGCAAAGGGTTTCTTGAGAACCCGGGCTCTCCCTTCGCCACTGCCTCTGACCAACGGGATGCAACCGTCTTGCAGACGTGTGAGGTAGAGCGTTCCCGGAGATACCCACTCTGACTTGACGACGTTCGTCATGATCGGGTGCTGCCGTGCCTCGTCGATTACGTTGATCTTCGTGCTGCTACTTTGGTGGACGATATAAGGCGTTCCCAGAACGCGGCGTCCGAAGTCGTCGTTCCAGCTAAACCGCTGATGATCTTTTGCGTACTTGAAACCATGGTTGGCCGTCCGCAACCCGATGACGGGTTTGCCCGACCGAACGTAGTCTTCGATCGGTTGCCACTCTTCATCAGGAAGTTGCAGGAATCTCATGAAGAAGATCGCCAAATCCGCATCGGCCAGGGCTTCAATGCCTGGAAGAACGTCGGTCGTCTTCTTTTCTGGGTTACCCTCGCCTTTCACCACGGTCACGCGGAATCCAAATCGTTCGAGTTCCTCCGCAAACACGGGCATCGTTAACTCGGGCGAGTAGTGCAACGTCCCAACGACGATGACCGCGTGCGGAGACGTGGCGTTCTCGGGCGAAGCGGGGTCCTCACCATGGGAGTCCACAGTCAACCAAAATGCAAGAAAAGCAGCGGTACCAACCGCGATGACTCGTTGGGGGAACTGCATCGGTTAGGTTCTCTTCTAGTACGAGGTGGGGAAAATCTCGTGCCCGGTGATGGACCGCGTGGCATCGTTGGAACGACGCCGTCCGTAATCCATCACGAGACGCTATTCGGTGGCTTTGGCGTCGAGGAATCCAAGAGACTGCAAAAACTGATCGCTGGCGTCGATCGTTCGTTGATAGTGCGACAGATCTTTAGTTTTGGGACGGAAGCTCTTGCTGTTAAAGAATCCGTGTCCCTGACCTTCGAACGATACCAGCTCGCAACGGTTGCCGGCTTCCTTCATCAGTTTTGCAAACCGTTCCGCGTTTTCAAACGGAACGGTCGTGTCCGCCGTTCCGTGAAAGATCGCCGTCGGGACGATTCCCGGGCGGACTTGGTGGCAAGGAGAAATCTCAGTTTGTCGATCCTCACCCACTTTGCTTAACCCGTATCCCTTTGCCGTCGTGTCGATTACGGGATTGAACAGAATCATCGCGTTCGGAACGGAGCTAACCGAGAGGTCTTCACCCGCTTCATCGTGCCCCTCGATCACGCCGGTGCATGCAGCAACATGCCCGCCCGCTGAACCGCCCGCGGCGACGATTCGATTCGGATCGATGCCCAATTCGGCGGCGTGTTTTCGCAACCAACGGATGACCGACTTGCCGTCTTTGACGCACTCGAACGGTGTCGTCTTGTTACGGCTCTTTACTCGATAGTCCGCTGAGAAGGCGACCATCCCGCGATCGGCAAAATAGCTCGCCTGCTCGTGAAATTGAGCCGTTGATCCACCGTTCCAACCGCCTCCGAAAAAGAACACGATCGCTGCCGCCTTGTCAGACGGTTGATGACCTTTGGGATGGAAGACATCCACTTTGAGTTCGACGTCATCGATGGTCTTGTAAACGAGCTGTTCGTCGGGTTCGAACGCCGCACATCGCGCGATGTTGAGCAAGCAAACGCTCGCGACGACCAAAACGGTCATTGTGTTTCGCATGAATGTCAGCCAACGGTTGCTAGGGCGATGCCAAATTAGAAGTGACTGGTTCATTGTTGCGTTTCTGCCAATTCATCGAATTGTTCTTGGGTCATCCAGTTCAGGTCAGGCCAATATCCGGTGTCGTTTTTCTGAGCTGGTCCGGGCGTTGTTCTGCCCGATGCAATGATCTGGTTGATCTGTGCCGTCAGGCGTTGGACCTGCTCAGGGTGCTGGGCGGCGATGTTTTTGGCTTCGGCAGGATCGGTCGCGAGGTCGTAAAGTTCGGTCACTTTGTCCCTCCCGCCTAGAACCAATTTCCAGTTCGATTCGGTGACGGAATACGGGTATTGTGCACCGCTGTTGCCGTGGTTAATCAACGGGAGACGCGAGTGGTCGTAATCGGGATTCGTCAACACGGGTGCAAAACTCTGGCTGTCCTCGCCACCGTTGGCGGGCAACGACGCACCGACAATTTCCGCGACCGTCGCGAGCACATCGACTTGTCCGATCAAGTCAGAACATCGACGTCCGGGCTCTGCTATACCGGAGGGCCAACGCACCATGAAGGGCACACGATGTCCACCTTCATAAACCGAGCGTTTGCCACCTCGAAAACCTCCGCGACTGTCGTGCCCAAATTGCGGGATTCGTCCCTCCCATGATTTCTCGGGGCCGTTGTCGCTCGAGAACAGGATCAGCGTGTTCTGGTCGAGTCCACTGCTAGCGAGGAAGTCTAGGATTTGGCCAACGCGGTGATCGGTTTCAATTACAAATTCACCGTACGCGCCCGCGTCCCCCATGCCATGAAATTCAGGCAGCGGGCATACCGGATAGTGTGGCGATGTGAACGGCAGGTACAAAAAGAACGGCTGGCCCTGTTTTGACGCTTCCGCTTTGCTGTCCATCCACGCAATCGCTTTGTCGGTAAAACGAGTCAGGCATTCGTTGTCGATGAAGTCCGGTGCGACTTCGAGGCCACGCAATCTCGCCCGCTTCTCTCCGGTTGACTCCGGGATCGGGTCGTACGGCGGCATGATGCGGTAATCGACGTGACGTGGATTCTTTTTCTTACTAGTCAACAACGTCGGAGGCACTTTCGCATGACGGCCTTCGAACCAAGCCAGGACGCCGTAGTTGAGCGATGCCGGAATGCCGTAGTAATAGTCGAACCCTTTATCGAGCGGCATGTTTTGAATCGGTTGCGACCAATCGCGGTCGCCCGCGACGCCGGGGAAGTCCATCCCCAGGTGCCATTTCCCAACCATCCCTGTTTGATATCCCTGTTCCTTCAGGAGAGATGCCAAGGTGACGCGTCCATCGACGATCATGCAATCGCCTTCGGCGCCCATCACACCACGCTTTTGCGTCGTCCGCCATGGATAGCGTCCCGTCAGAAGTGCGTAGCGAGACGGCGTGCAAACGGAATCGGCACTGTGCGCGTTCGTGAACGCGATGCCTTCCTTGACCAACCGATCCAAGTTCGGCGTCTCGAATTTCGCATCTGGGTTAAGGACGCTGACGTCTCCGTACCCTTGGTCATCGGTGTAGATCACAACGATGTTGGGGCGTGATGATTCCGCGGATACGGGCTTGGGAGAAGGCAGTACCAACAACCCGGCGAACAAACCGAGTAGGGTTTTCTGAAGTGGGGACGACATCGAGGTTATCTCGTCTCGGGTGGGGCAGGTGGGAGTGGCTGAGTGTGATTGGCGAGAAATCGCCAATCAAGAACTAAATGCGACGCTGCGTTACCGATTTGCGGCATTCCGTCGCAGGGGCGATGCAGCGAGCTTCCCCCGTTGTAGCAGAACCAAGAACGGTCGGTGTGAAATGACATCCGGGTGCGAAGCGACGGTGAAAGTGTCGGAAGCTGCGCACCATGGTTCCCACGTTCAACAAGGCAATTAGTAGACTGCCAGAAAATTGTTACGGACGAGATGTGTCGCAATCGTCATCGCGTCAGGTTGAATCCAGTGGCTCGCGAATGGTGAGTCACGATAGTGACGACATATCACAGCCACAGACGTGCGTCAGTGGTCTGACGAAACAAAGCGAAAGAAGTCGAAACGCGACGTCGATGGTTTTTGTGCTTTTTTAGCGGAACGGCGCAAGCCGTTCGGTCCCGAGTCACCGGACGGCTCGCGCCGTTCCGCTACGTTTGAAATCCCGCTTTCACCTGCCGTCGCTATCGCGACGAAGAATGGCGGCAGAATTTACGTCACCTTGTCATTCCAAGTCTTCGCAATGATTTAGCAGTCCAGGCGAACGCTCAAATAGGCTCATGCAATCCTTCCCTACCTGTCGTCAAAGGCAGGGCGACTTTGTCAGAAGTCCGTTGCGTAGGCGGATTCCCCGATGCCTTGAAGTCACGTAAAGAGGTTGCACTGTTTGACTTCACCCTCCCGCTTGCGGGAGGGTCGGACGCGGAAGCGTCCGGGGAGGGCGCTCCCTTAGCCTCAAACTCGACCCTCTCAAACGAAGGTCGTTAGGAATAATCGTCCATCGGTGGGCAACTGCAGACGAGATTGCGGTCGCCGTAGGTGTTGTCGATGCGGCCGACGGTGGGCCAAAACTTTGCGTCTCGCAGCCACGCTTGCGGCCACGCCGCTTGCTCGCGGGTGTAGGGGTGAGTCCAGTGATCGCTGCCGATTGCGTTAACAGTGTGAGGAGCGTTCTTCAGCGGATTGTCCTTGGCGTCCAGCTTTCCGTCTTGGATGCTTTGGATCTCGGCTCGGATGGCGATCATCGCGTCGCAGAATCGATCCAATTCATCTTTGCTTTCGCTTTCGGTCGGTTCGATCATCAGCGTGCCGGGAACCGGCCATGACATCGTCGGGCCGTGGAAGCCGTAGTCCATCAGTCGTTTGGCTATGTCCTCGATTTGGACACCTGCGGACTTCTCAAAGCCGCGGCAATCGACGATGAACTCGTGAGCGACGTAGCCGGATGAGTCGGTGTAGAGGATGTCGAAGTGTTCGCTGAGCCGTTTGGCCATGTAGTTGGCGTTGAGGATCGCGACTTGCGTTGCTCTCTTCAACCCGGACGCACCCATCATCGCGATGTACACATAACTGATCGCAAGAATACTGGCGCTACCGTACGGAGCGGCCGAGACGGGGCCGATCGAAAATTCGCCCGCCGTATCAGGGCGCTGGACAGGGTGTGCCGGCAAGAACGGGGCGAGCTGCGGTGCCACACCGATCGGGCCCATGCCAGGGCCACCGCCGCCGTGCGGGATACAGAATGTCTTGTGCAAGTTCAAGTGGCAGACGTCGGCACCACATTTACCAGGGCTGGTCAAACCGACTTGCGCGTTCATGTTTGCGCCGTCCATGTAAACTTGACCGCCGTGCTCGTGGATCAAATCGCAGACCGACCGGATCGTCGTTTCGAACACGCCGTGGGTGGACGGGTACGTGATCATCAAACACGAAAGCGTGTTACTGTATTGTGTCGCCTTTGCCTTCAGGTCGTCGACGTCGATATCGCCGCGCGAGTTGCACTTGATCGGGACGACTTTCATTCCCGCCATCACCGCCGACGCCGGATTGGTTCCGTGGGCCGATGTTGGGATCAAACAAACGTTGCGCACGTTTGTTTTGCCAGCCTTCGCTGCTTCGTGTTCGTGGTAGGCGCGGATCACAAGCAAACCCGCGTACTCGCCCTGTGCACCCGCGTTGGGCTGCAGGCTGACGGCCGCGAATCCCGTCACGCTGCACAACCAGGACTCAAGCTCACGGAACATCTGCGTGTAGCCACGCCATTGGGTATCCGGTGCGAACGGGTGAATGTCTGAAAATTCAGGCCATGTCACCGGAATCATTTCGCTGGTCCCGTTCAACTTCATCGTGCACGATCCGAGTGGGATCATGCTGTGTGCGAGCGAGAGGTCGCGGCCCATCAGTTTGAAAATGTATCGCAACAGTTTCGTTTCGCTGCGGTACTCATTAAATACTGGATGCGTCAGGAAATCGCTCGTGCGTGCGAACCCGGTCAGGTCACACAGCCCGTCGGCTTGCGCGTCAGAAAGCAGGTCGTCGATATCGAACCCGGTATAGTGACCAAAGTTAAATGCGGCCAACAAATCCGCGACGAGTGCGCGGTCGGTTGTTTCGTCGAGCGTGACACCGAGTGAACCGTCGTCGTATTCACGAAGGTTGATGTGTCGTTCGCGGGCCGCATCAGCAACCTGACGCGCCGCGTGTGTTCGGCCTTTGCCGAGTTGAATGCGGATCGTGTCAAAGACCGGACCGTCATGCGTGGCTTTGTGACCGAGTCGTTCGAGGCCTTTCGCCAGAGCGGCGGTGAAGCCTTGAACACGGCGGGCAATGTTGGTCAGCCCGTTGGCACCGTGGTAGACCGCGTAGAACGAGTTGATGATGGCGAGCAAGGCTTGCGCGGTGCAGATGTTGCTGGTCGCTTTGTCGCGGCGAATGTGTTGCTCGCGGGTTTGCATCGCCATCCGGAGAGCCGGATTGCCGTGGCTGTCTTTTGACACACCGATAATCCGACCGGGCAATTTGCGTGAGTGCTCATCGTGCGTGGAGATGAACGCGGCGTGAGGTCCGCCAAGTCCCATGGGAACGCCAAAGCGTTGGGCGCTGCCGACACAAATGTCCGCGCCCCATTCGCCGGGAGGAGTGATCAGGGTCAGCGACAACAAGTCGGCAGCGGCGACGGTCAAGCATTGGTGCGACTTCGCTTCCTCAGCAAGTTTTCCGTAATCGTTGATGCGTCCGTCGGTGGTCGGGTATTGGACGAGCACGCCGCAAAGGCCGCCTTCGCCATAGCTGAAATCGATTTCGCTGATGGGACCGATCTTCAATTCAACACCCAAACCGGCGGCTCGGGTTTGCAAGAGTGCGAGCGTTTGCGGATGACAATCGTCCGAGGCCCAGAAGCCTTTCTTCTTGTGCTTGGCAATCGCGATGCACATGCCCATCGCTTCTGCCGCCGCGGTCGCTTCGTCCAACAAGCTCGCACCGGCCAGTGGCAGCCCCGTCAGGTCAGCGATCATCGTCTGGAAGTTCAACAACGCTTCGAGTCGACCTTGGGCGATTTCTGCTTGGTAGGGTGTGTACTGCGTGTACCAGCCCGGGTTTTCCAAAACGTTGCGAAGGATCACTGGCGGGGTGACCGTGCCGGTGTATCCCATTCCGATGCAGGAACGGTAAACCTTGTTCTTGCCCGCGATTGCCCGCAGACCTTGCAAGGTTTCGCGTTCGCCGCGCGGTTCGGGAATGTCCAGCGGTTGATCGAGCCGGATGTCCGCCGGCACCGTCGCATCAGACAACTCATCGAGAGTCGCAAAACCGAGCGTCGAGAGCATCTCGGCGAGTTCACTTTCGGAAGGACCGATGTGACGCCGGGCGAACCCGTCGACGAAATCGATGGCGTTCGTGGACGCCGATGGCGAGTCAGGCAAACGCGGGGCCGATAGGTTCGTGCTGGTGGTCATACTGTGGGGCTGGACAAATAGATGGTGGGCCGGAAACCGAGACTTCAGCGAATCAACCGCAAAAACGAGGCTGAACACACTGGTTTAGTAATCTAATTGTGTTTGCCAGCCTCCGAAATCCCTCGTCTTTCGGCGGAGCGGCGCCTTGCCAACCCTTATGGACGCTCGATCGGCACCGTTTACGTATCGATTCAGCTGGCCTAACGCGTTTCTAGCGACAAAGAGTCACAGTTCGCACGCTCGGCACGCGACGATCGCGAGAAATTCGGCAAGTTTCAGTCTCAGGGTGGCGTGTCCACACAACCTGCAAAGTCACCGCGAAACCCGCAGAATCTCCAGGCAAATCCCCGTGGGAGCGGGGCGTGTCGACAGGGCGGTTCAGTCGAGTGTGTCGGCGACGCTCACTCGCGTCTCCGCAAAACCGGCAATCGATCCCGCATCGAGGCAATCCACGAGGTACTGAAGTTTGGCCGCTCCATGCACCTGCACCACAAGTCGCATCGGTTCGGATTGCCCGCCAATCGCATCCTTGAGCGATTCGAGCAAGCTTTGTTTCCCGGGAGCTTCACGCTGCCAATCAGGACCGAGTACCAGGAAACTGCCGTGCTCATCAATTTCCACTGCGATCGACGGGAGGTCCGGTGGAACATCCGAAATCGGCGTATGACTCGGAGCGGCAGATTGTTGACGGGGAAACTGGATTGACTTCCGCATGCTGAAGTAATGAATTGCTGCGCGTTCACGTTCACGAAACCACGTTCACAAAACGGTGTGTTCGAAATTCCTTTGCTGTCAGATGAAGTGACCTCGGATTGTCCCGGCGATCCATCGTTTGGTTGTCCCCCGCGTGGGAGCGCTACGGTGTACGATATGCCTAAAGTTTGCCCTGCACGAGAAAGGCTGCACTCATGGCCGTTGATGTTCCATCCGAACCCTGCACTCGTCGTCCGAGCCAATTTCAATTCGCGATCGCGAGCAGAATCGATTACGTCAACGCGCGTCATTGGGACGAAGTCACCGAGGGTGGATCGATCTTCATGAGCAGGCGGTTCCTGCGGAATGCCCAAGATGACTTTGTCGGTCAAATCGTTCGTGATTTCGCCATCGTCTACGACAACGGTCGACCTGTTGCCGCTGTCGCGACGCAGTCGTTTGACGTTTGTGGCGAACAACTTTTCCGGAACAAAGCCGATCAACTGAAATTGTTGCCGTCGGAATGGAAACGTAAATCGCTATCGTTGTTAAAACGTCGAATCACAATGTGCGGGAACGTACACACCTGGGGGCCCGACGGCGTGGCATTCGCACCGGAGTGTGATCCGACCAAATCATGGCCTGGCGTTGCCGATTGTCTCTATCGAATCCGCCGAGCCAACCGACTCCACGGCCAAACCGACTACGTGATCGTCAAAGATCTTTTTGAAAATCACCGTCAATCGGCCGGCGAATTGGCTGCGTTTCGCTACACATCGCTCGAGACTGAACCCAACATGGTCTTGACGATTCCCGAAAGTTGGCAGTCGTTCGATGACTATCTCGGCAGTTTGACCAAACGCTATCGGGCCGCCGCTCGGAAGGTGTTCAAGCCCTTTGATCATGAATCATTCGAAGTCACGCCGGTCGAAGATCTGCACGCCGAGTCACAAGCGCTGTATTCGTTGTACCAATCCGTTGCACAGAGAGCAGATGTCTGTTTGTTTTCGTTGCAACCCTCGACGTTGCCGCGAATGGCCGATGCGCTCGGTGATGATTTTATCGCTCTCGGCATACGGCAAAATAGAAGATTGGTCGGCTTTGTAACCGTGATCCGTGACGGTGACACCGCGATCGGCTTTTATCTCGGCATGGACTACGACGCCAACGCGACCCTGCCGATTTATCATCGCCTGCTGCTGGCCGTGATCGAGCAAGCGATTCGCTGGCGGTGTCGACGGATCTCCTTCGGCAGAACGGCGCTGGATGCGAAATCTCGGTTGGGATGCAAGCCTGAGGCGACGCATGTTTGGGTGCGGCACCGCGTTCCGCTGCTCAACGTGTTCGTGCAACAAATGCTCAAGAACGTCGGGCACGAAGAACCGCCGGAGCGAAACCCGTTTAAAGACGCGGAGTAAAACCGTGAGTCTCGCGCCGATAATGATTCCGTCGCGAGGCGTTGAAAGTTGATTTCGAGTTGCAATCCGTGGGCTAGGCGAAATCCCGTTCGGCTTTGTCGCTAAATAGCAGTACACAGGCCCAGATTCCGATTGGAAAGACGAGGCAGCCAAAACAGGGGATCGCCGAGATGACCGCAGCGGTGCGGGCCGATTTGAGATTGGAGCGTTGGATCATCCCGATGCTACCGGCGACGACCGCGACCTGGAGTGCGATTGCCAAGAACCTCCCGGCACTCTGCCCGGCGAAGCGACCCATGTCGACCTGCTGCATGTTGAGTTGTCCGGAAAAAACGAGATACCCAATCACGCCGAACTGAAAAATTCCGACCGCGATCACGAGCACAGCCCAAACCGCCATGAATACGCCGGGAACGGTGTAAAGCCAGGATGCCCGCCCGCTGCGAAGACCGCTCGAGCCGCCGTGCGGACGTGCTCCACCGCCAGGTGCTTGAACGCGATAAGGATTCATGGGAGCCGGCGAGTGCTTCGGCGCTGGCGATCCAGCAAAAGCCCGTGGTTGCCCGCCCGCGGTGGGTGATGGGACCGAAGGCAGGTTTCCAAAAATATCATCGTTGCCAAACCCGCCCGGGGCGGGCTGAGGTGCGGGCGTTGACGGTCTGGCCGCCGGCTGACCCGTTGCCGCTCCGCCGGGGACTTTCAGTTGAGTCTGACACTGACTGCATTTCACAACCTTGCCAGCCATTGCCGCTCGCAATTTAAGAGTCGCTTGGCACCCAGGGCAGCGAATTTGCAACGTGCCGGTGGAAGCGGGAGCCGGAGCGGTGGGCGACGAAGCAGGCCGTGAGGGAGCTGCCCCTTCGGGAACCTTCAATACTTTCTGGCACGAACTGCATCGGACCTGTTTGCCACGCGCCGTGTCTGGAATCTGTAACGTCGACTGGCAACCAGGACACTTTATCTGCAGGCTCATAGGACGCCTTTTTCTCTACATTGGATGAACAAACAAATCGGCAAGATGAATTCCGTTGAGGCGGCTTCCTTTCCCCTAAAACAATGCAGAACGGCGCCCCACCCGATTGTAGTCGCTCGCAGATCCCACTGACAGATATGTTGCAAATGCGATTTCACGTGGTCGCCTTTGCAATTTCACTCTATCGACTTACCCTGGCATGACGATGTGTGGACGAAAGCGTGCCAGCGAACCCACTCATTGAACCAGCCGCCTTTGTCGCAACGCGGGTGGCGGCCGACACGTTTTTTTAGCGAGTACGACCGCCAACGCGACGCCTGCCAACGGCCCAAACGTTGGTAGCAGCCTGCTAAACTTCGCCGTGAAAACATGTGTGTTACCATGGTGCATCGTAAGTGTTCTCGTAAAACTCGAGGCGCTCAACGTGCACCGCCCTCCCGCAGAAACCGAATTGAGAGCCCACTGATGAAGAAACTTCTAATCGTCGCTTGTGCGATGGTTTCGTCTTGCATCGTGCAGAACGGACAGCAATGCAACGCTGAGCGTTCAAACGTGCTGGTGATGATGGTCGATGATCTGGGATTTTCGGATATCGGATGTTACGGGAGCGAGATCGAAACACCCAATTTGGACGCACTCGCCAGCGGCGGGATGCGGTTTTCGCAGTTTTATAACACCGCAAAATGCCATTCATCTCGAGTCTGCTTATTGACCGGCCAGTACTGCATCGCGGCGGGCGACGCGGCACTCAACCACGCCGTCACCTCCGCCGAAGTGCTTGCCCATTCGGGCTATTCGACCTTGATGACGGGGAAGTGGCACCTTCAGAAGCAGCCGACCGACTTCGGGTTTCAAAAGTATTTCGGTCACCTCAGTGGTGCCTGTAACTACTTCGCCGGTGACAACACCTTCCGTCTCAATGGCGAACCGTGGCAAGTCCCCCAAGAAGGCTTCTACACGACGACGGCAAATGTTGACTATGGGCTGAAGTTCCTCGACGAAGCTCGAGATCGCGAGCAACCGTGGTACCTGTATGTCGCGTTCAATGCCCCGCACGCTCCACTGCACGCGTTGCCTGAAGATTATGCGAAATACAAAGGCAAGTACGACGAGGGGTGGGATGTTATCCGCGATCGCCGGATCGCCAAACAGAAACAGCTAGGCGTCCTACCCGAATCGCTCGAGCCGAGCCCACGACCCGAGCACATTCCCGCGTGGAGCGAATTGGAGCAATGGAAACGCGACTACGAAGCCAATCGAATGACGACGCTGGCCGCGATGATCGACCGTGTCGATCAAGAGGTCGGGCGGCTAATTGCCGATTTGAGGAAGAACGATGAACTCGACAACACCTTCATCCTGTTCGTGTCCGATAACGGAGCGTGCCCGTATGACCGTCGACCGGCACTGTTGGATGTCGAACCCACCAACGCCAACACCATTTTGGGCGATTCGACCGCTTGGGCGTGGGCAAGGAATAGTCCGTTTCGCTACTACAAACAAAATCAATTTGAAGGCGGCATTTCCACTCCGGCGATCGTTCATTGGCCGGCGGGATTGAAACAGCCTGTCGGTGCGATCGTCGACCAACCCGCTCACCTGATCGATGTTCTTCCGACGCTCGCTGACATCACCGACAGCGAAATTCCGACATCATGGCAAGAACGCGAGTTGCGTCCAGTTTCTGGGATCTCGCTGAAACCAGTCTTCAACGGTCAGCAAATCAAAAGTCGGCCACCAATCCACTTGCTGTTCGCATCCGATCGCGGCCTGCGAGACGGAGACTGGAAATTGGTCAGCTTTCAAAGCGAACAATGGGAACTCTACAACGTCGCGAACGATCGCTGCGAACTCAACAACTTGGCCGACAGCGAACCGGAACGGCTTGCGATGATGATCGCCACCTGGAATGAGATGGCCAAAAACGTTTTGCACGCGCCCGCCAAGGCGTTCGCCGAACCCACCGAAACGTCTGGCCCACACCTCCATCGTGAGTGGACCTTTTTCGATGCCACGGAGCCGGAATACTACATGAAGAAGCGTGCCAAGCCGGCCGCAAAGCCTCGAGCGAACACCAAGACTCCGCTGAGCAAAATTCGGGCGAGGAAGAATACTCAAATGGAGGTCGTCAGCAATGAACTGAGGCTGACGTTCACCGGCGACGACCCCGGAATCGCCATGGATCTGCGTGGTTTGAGTCTCGTCGATGGCCCGTATCGAGTGGCCTTTCAGCTAAAAAACGACGCGAAGTTGACTGGCGAGGCGTTCTACACGACCGACGCAAAGACCAATCTCCCAAACGGTGAGCGGATCGCGTTCGACGTCCAATCGGGATCAGACTGGCAGGACATCGACATCGCGATCAAGACTAGCACGCGGATTCACCAATTGCGTATCGACGTCGGAGATGGCCCCGGCAAGGCAACTATTGCCAACTTGCAACTCCAGGACGCTGACGGAAATACGCTGTTAAGTTGGCCAATTCAAGATCCGAAACTCAACTAGCGCGATGATCGACGGTCGCGGATGAGCGTCCCGCGATTGGCATGGTGGAGGCGTTCGGACTGCCTATGCTTGGTCTCATATCGACTTCAAAGCATCGGTAAACAGGAATCATTGGAAAAAGTCCTTCATGCCGTTTTGGCGTTTGCCTCATCTGCTGAATCCTTGGGAAGACGTGGGGATTGAGGGGATGCGAGTTTGGCTTTTATTCTGAGTCGCGATAGCGACGGGATGTGATAGTCCCGGACGCCAGTCCGAGTTCGGCGTCGCCCCCCAGCAAACATCAGGTCGCGAAGCGATGACAGGTGCCGTTCCCGGTAACCACAGCGACTTTGCCGCTCAACACCTTTTTTATCTTTAACGTTCCCTGAGCCTTAGTTGAGAGTTTCCAAAACTGATTAGCTTGATATCGCGACTCTTCACGTAGCTCGGTCTCTCCGAGGCTGTGAATCTATTCGCCGGGGGCGAAGCAATGTGGCCGTTTGCTATGCAAACGAAGCTTACGGGAACGCTCGTTCGCGGAGCGAACGGCCACACTAAAAACTCCACAGCCCGTCCGAGACCGAGGATTCCGGGCCTTACCCGATTCCCGAGCCTCCGAGCGACTCTGCTACGTGGGTGGCGAGAAATCTAATACGTCTTCCAAAAAGTGTCGCCATCCAACTAGTGAACGAAAACATTCCGCGAGACGATCGTTACGCTCCGGGTGCCTCGTCTGACGTGGTCTTTCCACACATTTCGTCGAACCGACGTTGCATTTCTTCGTAGGAGACATCTTCAATGTGTGTGCCAAGCAACCATTCATGTCCGAAAGGATCGAGTACTTTGGCAGATCGTTCACCGTAAAACTGGTCCTTGGGCTCCATGATGAGTTTGGCGCCCGCGGCAACGGCCTGTTCGGTCATCGCATCCACATCGTCGACGTGAAGATGAATCGACGAGCCGGTACCGCCAAATGCCTCCGGCCCCTGAATACCATACTCGGGGTATTCGTCTGACAGCATGACGGCAAAGGATCCAAAACTCAGCTCGGCATGTCCGATTCGTCCGGATGGTTCCGAAAGCCGCATTCGTTCTGTCGCACCAAACGCCTTTTTGTAGAATTCGATTCCCGCTGCCGCGTTTCGTAGACGTAGGTATGGAAAGACCTCTTTGATCATTTCAAATCTCCTCATTGCTGCGACGTTTGACTCGACACCTTGGTGTATCTTCGCAGTTCCTTGTTGGCACGGCATCCCTATGCCGCAAAGTTTTTGGTGCAATCTCAGGCACGCGATTATGCCTGCCCGTCAAATTGGCTGAATGCCATCACACACGTCGATGTCTGCCGCCCATGATCGCAGCGACCTTACCTAGTTCGCAAAATGACGTCGGCGATACTGCGCCCTTCCGGCAACATCGATTTAATTAGTGCGCCGTTCCGCTAATAAGAGCACAAGAACAATCAATGTCCCGTGAAGAGCGGGCGTCGCGGTGTCGATTGCCTTGAGTCTTGGCCATCCGTTAACATGCCGCCATGACCACCAATCCGCTCCCACCGAATCAACAACTCGTCCGCGGCGATCGCTGGCCGGTTGTTGGCGAACGCCATCCGGGCGACACCGAATCACCTTGGTCGCTTGAGATCTGCGGCTGCGTGATTCGCCCGCTGATATTTTCACTTGACGAACTTTTAGCGATGACGCAGGTAACGCGGCGGGTCGACGTGCACTGCGTGACACGTTGGTCGAAACCCGCGATGTCGTTTACAGGCGTGTTGCTGAACGATTTGCTGCAGGGGACTGGCGGGCCGATTTGGACCGACGAAGCGAAGGTGGTTTCGTTTGTCGCGAGAAGTGAACGTGATCATTCGACATCGATGCTGCTAAATGAAGTGTTGGAGCTCAACCCGATCGTCGCCATGACCGCGGACGGCAGTCCGCTTTCGACGGAGCATGGTGGTCCGATGCGAATGGTTGTTCCGGGGAAGTATTTTTACAAGAGCGTGAAGTGGATCCGGCGGATCGAATTTTTGAAAGAAGAACGACTCGGCTACTGGGAGTCGGAGGCGGGTTATCACAACGGAGCCGATCCGTGGCGAGAGGAACGCTACATGGCTCCGACCCTGACCAAGCAAGAGGCGTTTCGAGTGATCGAGGCTCGTGACTTCAGCGGCCGGGATCTACGGAGTATCAATGCGGCACATCGCGGTCTGAGCCATTTGAATGCTCGTGAAGCGTTGCTGCGACACGCGGATTTTCGCTCCTCCAATTTGCAAAGTGCGAATTTTCGAGACGCCAATCTCTCCAACGCTAACCTGCAACTCGCCGACCTGCGCGGCGCGTGCTTGGCAAACGCGGACCTCGAAGGAGCCGACTTTTCCGGAGCCGATCTGCGGGGAAGTGACCTACGAGGCGCGTCACTATTCGGAGCCAGTTTTTACCAACCCGACGACAACGATGCATCGTCGACCTTCGCCATCATCGACAACACCACGCAAATTGATGTCGCATCACTTGATGCCTTAGTCGAGCAGCAGAAAGCCTTTGTTCTCAACGCAATCTCGTCACAGTCATAAACGGGGCGGCACGAATCCACGTGCGGAAAAGTCAAAACTCATTCCGTAATGAGCAACGAATGCTCCCCTGAAATTGAGTTTGGAAGAGGTTCTCTGGTCGGCTTCCGCTATTAGCTCGAACGAGTCCACCGGCGCACTAAACATCCGGCTGCTTGTCGTCGTTCACGGAGTTGCGTGGGATTTGCCGATGGCGTACAGGAATTCTTTTCGTTCGCCTGACTCGGTGGATGCATGCCGTAGAAGCAACTTGCCATCTGCGTAGACTGGTGACGCGAAAGAACTGTCTCCCAATCGGTTGCTGGCCAGTTGCATGAAGTCATCCGGAGAGGCTTGGAAGACCAAGGTTTCGCCACGCTCATCGGAGGCGTAGATGCGGTCACCGATCAGCAATGGTGAGGCACTATGGGGGCCCTTGATCCGCTGCCGCCACATTTGCTTTCCGTCCGATGCTCGCCAGCAATACCCGACGCCGCTGTTTGCGATTCCATACACAAACTCACCGGCGACCAGCATCGATTGTTCGTAGCACTTGGCCTTATTCTGCCACACAACCTCCGCATTGGTCCCGGAGACTTTGATGCCGAAGGTACCTGCGTCGGGATAGCCACCGCTGGCGAACACCATCGAATCCTTCCACACGATCGTTCCGCAAGTGACATCGCTGGTTGCCGTTACGGCCCAAATCTGTTCACCACTATTGGGATCGTAGGAGGCCACTACGGAACCGCCACTGATCAGGATCTGCCGTCGACCATCAATCGTGGCCAGGATTGGTGACGAATAGCTCGCGGCCTGTGGACGTGGTGTTTTCCAAACTTGCTCGCCACTGTCTTTCGCCAACGCGTACAACCCAGACTCTTCGTTGTCGGTATCCACCGCGACAACCAGCGAGTCTTGCAGCAACAACGGCGATGCACCGTAGCCAAACCAAAACTTACTGCTTTGCTGATAGGGAGCGACGGTTCGCTGCCAAAGTATCTCTCCGTCGAGCGAGATCGCGCTGGCTTGAATCGTATCGTTAACCTGAGCGGCGACGAAGACGGTCTTACCGTCACTCGAAGGCGTCCCTGGAGCACAGGTGTTCTTTTTGTGCATGTAGCTCGGTGGCTCAACGTCTTCGTGAAGCACGACGTGACCGAGTTGCTTTCCGTCATCAAGGCTGTATTGCAGCAGCGAGATCGTCTTGCTGTCGGGTTCGTGTGTGAGCACGAAGATTTTCTTGCCCACGACGATCGGAGTCGCGTGACAACTTCCGGGGATGGGGCTACGCCAGAGGATGTTTTCGGTTTCGGACCAAGAAACTGGAATCGACTCAATGGCCGACGCCGGTGTGTGGTTGTCCAGCGTTGGGCCTCGCCAGACCCGCCAATCCTCAGCCAACAGCAATGACGAAAGAGAAACGGTAAACAGGAGTGCAGTGAAGAATCGGATCATGAAGGGGCAGTCGTCGCGATGTGGTGTTCGGAGCGTGAGAAAGACGATGGCTAGAGGCAGTCGGACGAGATTGATTCAGGTTTGATGGGGGCGATCTGTTCCGTGACGGGAGGGCCGCTCAATCGGATTTTCAGCTTAGCAGAAGGTGATGTCGATGTCGTGATGATGCTTCGAAAGGCCATGCACGAAAGCGGACCGGTGCCCGCCACAAATAGCACTGGCGTGTTGATGGCGAATTGATTTGATTCCGGTTGCCTTCGTGGACGAGGCTCGCGCTGGGATCAGCTTCAATCTCGGTGAACCGCTTGCGGGCACGAATCTTCCGCACCAGATCCTGGCTTCGATTTTTCAATTTCGATGGCATCGCTAACAGGACCTATGACATCGTCTCCAGTAAATTGAGGGGGTAGCGTTTGTTTTGCGCAAACTCATTTGGAGTCAGTTATACTGACGCTGCGTGTAGCAGGGGAAACCACGACATTAGGAAAGCACTATTTCTAGAAGAACTTCGACACTTTGGCCAAGCACATCTTGCTCTTCCGATCAAACGTTGCTGCCTTCGCCAGAAGGCGGATCCCCGCCGTATTGCAAACTTTCGCGAGAACTGCGACGTCATAATAATGCCGCCCAGCTCATTGTTTTCGTCCTCGCCCCTTCGTGATTCCGTACGCGGTGGGGACATTGCTCTAACTACTGCAGGGTTCCAAATGTAGCGGAACGGCGCGAGACGTCCGGTGACTCGGGACCGGACGGTTTGCGCCGATCCGCTAAAAAAGCACTAAAACAATCAACGTCCCTGCGCACCAAAAGCTCTGATCACAAACGTGCAGAAATCCCCATCTCAAATTTGTCTGCAACTTACTGAAAGTGTTATGAAATACCTGTCAACCGCATTGGCATTGTGCCCGCTGTTCCTGCTCGGACTGATCCAGTCTGCCACGGCATCCCCGCCTAACGTGATCATCTTTTACGTCGATGACCTTGGTTGGCAAGATGCTCAGATCCATGACATTGACGATCCGTGTCCCTATGAGACGCCGAACATGGTGAAGCTGGCGGAGGAGGGGATGGTTTTCACTCAGGCCTACTCACCTGCTCCGACTTGTTCTCCCTCGCGTGCGGGAATCATCACGGGACAGCATCCCGCGAAGATCAAGCTCACGCATGTCGATCTTGGCAGCATGCCTGCCGGGCGGACGACGGAACGATTAGTAGCTCCCTATCTGCAATCGCATTTGGATTTGGATCTGATGACGTTGGCGGATGCCATGAAGCAAAATGGTTATCGCACAGGCCACGCCGGTAAGTGGCACGTCGGTCTGACCGCGGCCAGTTTCGGATTCGATTTTGTGAACCAGACTCGAGGTGTGCACCGAGGAATGGATGACCGCACTAAGGACTTCGCCACCGCTGATCACCCGACGTATCCGCTGAGCAAACAGAAGTATCCGCCGTTGAGTGAGAAGAAGCCTGATGGAATCTCGTACCCCTTCGATGAAGTGACCCAGTCCGCCATCGACTTCATTGACGAGAGCAAGCAGGAGCCCTTCTTTCTGAACCTCTGCCACTGGATGGTTCACTGGCCGGTGCTGACCCGTAACGGAGAACTGCTCGAGTATTACTGCGACAAGCTTGGCCATCCGTTTCCTCCACCACCGGGAGACATGACACGTGAAGGTCAGCAGAATCCGTATTTCGCTGCCATGACCACCACTGTTGACTGGAGCCTTGGCCGTGTTGTCGACTTTCTAAAGCAGACCGATGACCCCCGCAGTCCCGGTAAGAAGCTGATCGAGACCACTTACATTTTCTTCACATCCGACAACGGCGGCGCGGAGATTCGTGGAAAGGAAATTATCTCGGACAACGCACCGTTGAAGTATGGGAAGAAGCACCCCGAGGAAGGCGGCATTCGGGTACCGATGGTCGTGACCGGTCCCGGCATCGCCAGTGGCAGT
The DNA here is from genome assembly GCF_023701485.1 of Aporhodopirellula aestuarii. Classification (GTDB taxonomy): domain Bacteria; phylum Planctomycetota; class Planctomycetia; order Pirellulales; family Pirellulaceae; genus Rhodopirellula; species Rhodopirellula aestuarii. The sequence goes on along the minus strand of NZ_JAMQBK010000030.1, from coordinate 18,472 downwards.
CGCTTCGATGGACTCGTCAACCAACTCGATTACTTCCCAACCATCCTCGAACTAACTGGGGCCTCGATCGCACCGGAGAATTTCGACGCTTTGAGCGGGTTGGACATCTCGCCCGTCTTGATGGGAGAGAGCCAAGCGATTAACGATCGTTCTGGCAAGGAACGCACGCATCTCTTCTGGCACTTCCCGCACAACGGCCCGCTTGCAATGAAGTCCGCGATTCGCGAGGGCGATTACAAAATGTACCGGCGGTACGATTCAAACGACTATGAGCTGTACCGACTGTATCAGGATGGTCAGCGATTGGACTTGGAAGAGCAGAACGATCTGGCCAAGAATCCCGAGTTTGCATCGGTCGTCCAACGGTTGGCCGCGAAGCTCAACTCAGAGTTAGCGGCCAACGATGCAGAACGGCCTTACCTCAACCCGGCTTTTAAAGAGAAGACAAAAGCGGCAGCTCAAATTGCAAGTGCGTCGTTCGATGCATCCAACCGTCGGGCAACGCTTGCCGTGGATGATACCGGACCGTCTGTGAAGGAAGCGTACGTGATTTACGGCGGAGCTTCGCAGGAGTCACCGCTTTCGAAAGAGGAGCAGAAGGAAAAGAAGAGGCTGGAGAGGAAGTTGCAAAGAAGGGGGCAGGCGAGCGAAGCCGCCAAGACCGACTCATCCGTTGACCAGACGACCGAACTGCTCGGCATGAAGTTTCCGGCCGAGATCGATTCGGATGGGCGGTCGATCAGTGCCGAGATTCCAAAAGGAATATCGACCTACCGATTCCTGTTCGTCGACGCCAACCACTTCCTGCACCACAGCGAAACTCAAAACGCAAAGTAGCAACGCAGGACGTTGTCAGCCCAGGGCTATCGATCCAACGTTGGGCACCCCAGCGGCATTCTGAATCAACTCCCAATTTGGCTGGAAAACATTGTGGCCGAACGCTCCGCGGTCGGTAGTGAGAGACGCGATAAATGTGGCTGAACGCTTCGCGGTTGGTACAGAGAGGCGCGACCGCGGAGCGTTCGCCCACAATCTCCCGCCAGCATTAAAGCTGACGTTGAAACAGGCTGCGGAATGTCGCAAATCGTTAGCGGTTCGACGCAAGTATCCGTGTCATGGAGGATGACGTCGTTTATGGTGGAAGTTGAAGATTCCGCCGCGGTTCCCGGATGGAACAATCAGGGCTGGACCGAGTGCGGCAATCCACCGCAGCATGCTGGTGCTCAATAAGATCTGAGAAAACAAACCAGCGAAAAGGGAAAACATTAACCGTTTGGGAAGAATCGCTATTATGAAACGTGTGAAAACTTTAATGATCGTCCGAACGGTTTGTCTCTCTGTAGGGGCAATGATTGCGGGGCACGCCTGTGCTGCGGATGGCCGACCTGAGAAGCCAAATGTGTTGCTTGTGCTGGCTGATGATCTTGGTTGGCAAGACGTCAAGTGTTACGACATCGACGAACCTTCCCCTTACGAGACACCCCATATTGATGGTCTGGCGAAGGAAGGCGTCATGTTCTGGCAGGGGTATTCCCCGGCTCCGGTTTGCGCCCCAGCACGATGCGCCATCTTGAGCGGGATCCATCCAGCCCGCGCTCAGAAAACCAATGTTCGTGGGGGCACGCCTCCTGCGCCTCGTCACCTCGCGGCCTCGCGGGTGATGGACCCTTGGCAGACGGCTCGCCTGTCGATGGACGAAACGACCATTGCTCAGGTGCTGCAGGATAATGGATATGCGACTGGGCATAGCGGCAAGTGGCACATGAACATGACGCCCAAGTCAGAACCGTTGCCCAGAGACGTCGGGTTCGATTGGTCGCGTGAAAGTATGGGTGTGGCGAGAGAGATGAAACCCAACCGCGTGAAAGGTTTCTCGTCCGACGCTGCCGATGATCCCTGGAAACTTGATGCCAATGGGTATCCCAAAAACGAAATCTTTGAGGATGCGGTGGTGTTCATGGAAGAACATCGCGACCAGCCCTTCTTCCTTTTTTGTGCGGCGCGTTTGGTGCATGCCCCGATCCAAACCCGCAGCAAAGCGTTGCTGGAAAAGTACTGCAAGAAGCTCGGGCTTCCGTTCCCACAAACGCCGGGCCCAATCGCTCTTCCTGGGCAGCAGAACCCCTACTACTGCGCCATGGTTGAGGAGTTTGACAAGTACGTTGGTGACCTGTTGAGCTACCTCGATACGACGGATGACCCGCGTTGGCCAGGTCACAAGCTTCGCGAGAACACGTACATCGTGTTCACCTCAGACAATGGTGGCATGGAGCAATTGAGGGGTGATGTGATTACAGATAACTATCCGCTCGACGGAGGTAAGATACGGCTGGAAGAGGGTGGAACTCGGGTGCCGCTGATCATTGCCGGGCCGAACATTCCCGCCAACACCCAAACCGATGTGATGGCCAACGGCCTGGATTTCTTTCCGACGATTTTATCGATGACCGGAACGGCCGCTCCCGAAAATCAACACTTCGACGGCTGTGATTTGTATCCGCTGCTCACCCAATCTCCTCAAGATCCTGCGCTCGTCAAGCAACAGGATGGTCGTGTCCGAGAAAGCATGATGTGGCATTTCCCGCATGGAGTCGCGATGTATAGCACACTCCGGGTCGGCGATTTCAAGTTGGTGTGAAATTATGACACTATCAACAATCCGCAGATCGATAGTGAGTTGGAGCTGTACCAGCTTTACGAAACACGTGACGGAGCGTCACATCGCGAAGACATTGAAGAATCCAAAAACCTAGCGTCCTCGATGCCGGAAAAAGCTCAGCAACTCAACGCCCAGTTGACCGAAATTCTGACCGAAATGAACGCCAGCTACGCTTATTTCAACCCGGCCTATAACGGTGACCTACCGCACAAAGAAAACGTCCCCACGGTCACCTCCGAAGAACGAGTCGGAAACGTGGCTCGGGCAAAATTCAAGGAGAACGGAGCCAAAGTCGTTCGTGCCCAATTGATGGTTACGAGCTTAGGTGGCGATCCGAATGAGGAATGGTTTTCCGCTCCGGCAAAGGTTGAAGGCGGAACGGTTGTCGCGTCGCTTCCTTCGGGAACCACGCATTACTTTTTCAATATTATTGACGAGAACAATTACCTGGTGAGCTACCCAGCGGTAAAGAGCCAGCTGGACTACATGAAGAATCACCAGTACTCAGCAGATGCGTTGAGTGTTCCTCGGTAACCAGCGTCAGATCGTAGAGGTGAGGCTACGAGTCTTTTGGGCTGCATCCGGACATCCGGGACTCGTTGCCTCGTCCACTACGGAATAGATGACCGAAGCAGATTTAAAAACAAGACATGAAGAGCAAAATAAAATTCGGGGTGATCGGATGGGTTGCTACATATGCCGCAGCGGTGCAGGAATAATGTTGACAACGACTGGCTGCAAGGCTCCAAGCATCAACAGTATTAAGGATGGAAAACAGACCCGCGATGAGTATGCGGCTCGGTGTGAATGGCAGTATTAAGAATACTCATGATTCAAACAAGTTCGGCTTCACCGTCGGCAACGATACCAAATAGGAATCAAGATAGATGTCGAAACAGATGATCATAGCGGTGATCGCCCTGTTGGCGGTTGCGGGCACTGCACGGGCGGAGGAAAAGACGCTGGCGGAAGATCCGTTTGCGCTGGAGCAGGCGACGCATCAATCAACGGGTGAGCGTCCCTGGGTCGGTAAGACGCCGAAAGAGGTGCAGGCGTGGGCCCGAAAGAACCTTCACCACAAGCTGATTGGAAAAGAGATCGATTCTGCGGCGCATCCTGAATGGCAGTGGTTTCGCAAGTCGGGCCTGGGGTTGTTCCTGCACTGGGGGCCTCCCAGTGTGGCGCCCAACAATGGGGATGCGTGGGCGATGGTCTGGTCGCAGGCAAAGGCTAACGCGAAACGGAAGATGATGCTTCCCGAGGATATGTTTGCCGTGGCCGAGACATGGAATCCCGAGAAATATGATCCTGACAAGTGGATGGCCGCAGCGGCCAAAGCTGGCTTTGGCTATTCGGTGCTGACTTCGCGCCACCATGACGGCTACTGCCTTTGGCCGAGTGATTACGGAACGTGGGACACCGGCGAGCATATGAACGGCCGCGACCTGATCAAAGACTATGTCGAGGCAACACGCAAACACGGCCTACGCGTCGGGTTGTATTATTCCGGTCCAAATTGGCATTACGATTATAAGAATCGGGAGTTCATGCATCCGCCGAATAAAGATTTCCGGATGAACTACAAGCATGAAAAAATTGATGCATCAAACAAGCTGACCTCTCTGATGGCCAGCAGCGGCCCGGCTGAAAAGGAAGAGTCGGAAGGCCAGGTCCGGGAACTGATGAGCAACTATGGCCCGATCGACATGATGTGGTGGGATGGCAACAGCATCATGACCCCTGCCGAGCTGGCCAAACTCCAGCCGAGTATTTTTGTGGCCCGCGGATTGATTGCTACGCCGGAAGGCATGCACCACGGAGAAAGCGAAAACGTTAAAGTGACCAATGAGGCCGGCTGGTGGTGGGAACTCTGCATTAAGTCAGAAAACAGGTTTACCCCAAACTGGCATTACGGCGTGGAATGCGAAACCAATCATTGGGATACCAATAAGCTGCTGACTGAGCTGATCCGCTGTCGGTCATTGGGCGGCAACCTGCTGGTGAACATCCCGCCGCGCGGCAACGGCGAGATGATGGAGTGGTATTACGAGGTCTGCGATGAAATGGCCGGCTGGATGAAGCATTCCCGCGAAGCCGTTTATGACGTCGATCTCGACGCGCCGCTCCCCACGCTCGACAAGACTCAGAACTACACCACGAAGCGAGGGGATCTCTTTTATTCGCTGCCTGACGATCAAGGCGTTGTCTTTATCCGCGAGCTCCAACGCCCCGCATCGGTCACGTTACTGAGAACAGGAGAGACGATTGATTTTCAATATCGTGACGGCTCCCTTCGGATCGTTCTGCCAGAGGCAATGAAAACGGAACTGCCGGACATGGTGAAAATCGTTTTAGGTAAATAGACCATGAAATAGATGGTCAATGAAAACCTACCGAGAGTTGATCTAGATGATCAGTCGCTGGCGATTCGCAGTCACAAGCAACTGAAGGACGGGCCTGCCAGAGTGGAGTTCGGCCGAACTGTAACATGTCGTGTAAAGCCCTGCTGTTGCATGGCCTGTTTTTGAAAGGTGTCTAATGAAACGTAATAGAAGATGTGGTTTCTTGATCATGGTCGCTGCCTCTCTTTTGACGGGGATGGTACAGGGTGAGCAACCGCGGCCCAACATTATATTGATGATGGCGGACGATCTGGGCTGGGGGGATGTTCATTGCTTCAACCCTGAGTCACCGATCAAAACGCCGCAGCTCGATGCCATGGCGGCGGCGGGGTTGCAGTTCAACCGCTTCTATTCTTCATCACCCGTTTGCAGTCCGACACGCGGCTCGTGCCTGACAGGGCGTCATCCATTCCGGTACGGCATCTACTTTGCCAACAAAGGACATTTGCAAAGCGAGGAGCTGACCCTGCCTGAGCTACTGAATGAACATGGCTATGCCACGGGGCATTTCGGCAAGTGGCACCTGGGCACCATGACGACCGAGATGAAGGATGCCAACCGGGGCAAGCCGGGCAATACGAAGGAATTCTCCCCGCCGTGGAAAAACGGTTTTGAGGTTTGCTTCTCCACCGAATCGAAAGTGCCGACGTGGGATCCGATGTGGAAGCCGCTGAAAGATCATCATAACGGCTGGGATTACATTGCGGATAAATCAACAGCGGTTGCGTATGGAACCCATTACTGGAATGAGAAGGGTGAGGTTGTCCGCGATAATCTCGAGGGTTGTGATTCACGCGTGCTGATGGATCGTGCGGTGCCGTTCATCGAGCAGGCGGCGAAGAACGGCGCACCGTTCTTTGCGGTGATCTGGTTTCATGCTCCGCATCTGCCGGTTGTGGCCGGGCCGGAATATGCCGCAATGTATTCGCAGTACGATTCCTATCAGCGAAATTATTATGGCTGCGTTACCGCCATGGATGAGCAGGTAGGCCGGCTGCGCAAGACGCTGCAGGAAGCGGCCGTTGCCGAGAACACGATGCTTTGGTTCGGCTCCGATAACGGGGCATTGTCTCCGGGCAGAGCGCCAGGAAGCGCGGGGCACTTCCGCGATGGAAAACGTTCGCTGCATGAAGGGGGCGTTCGTGTGTCGGGCATTCTGGAATGGCCCGCCCGCGTCAAGGCGGGAACCAAAACCGAGTTCCCAGCGGTGACCAGTGACTATCTGCCGACGATTCTGGACGCGCTGAAAGTGGAATACGCGAGCCAGCGTCCGCTCGACGGTATTTCGTTGCTTCCGGTACTGGCCGGAACACTGACCGAGAGGCAACAACCGATCGGATTCGAGTCACAAAGCCAGCTCGCGTGGACGACCCAGCAGTACAAGCTTTACAGCAAGAATGCCGGGAAAACGTGGGAGCTTTACGACCTACTGAACGACCCGTCCGAGAAAAAGGATATTGCATCCGCCCACCCCGAAAAGGTGGCAGAGATGTCGAAGCAGTTGGCCGCATGGCGCGAATCATGTACCCGCAGTGATCAGGGCGGGGATTATTAAAATGAAAGGAATGAATAGGAAGATGATGATGAGGAATCAGAATGAATTTTAAATATGTTCTTTTGACTGTAGGTGTTGTTTGTGGACTGCAAGGGGCTTTCGCGGAAGAGGGAAGACCCTCGAAGCCAAATGTGTTACTGCTGCTGACCGATGATCTCGGGTGGCAGGATTTAAAGTGCTACGACATCGATGAGCCGTCGCCGATGGAGACGCCTCATATCGATGCGTTGGCAAAAAAGGGCGTCCTTTTCTGGCAGGGCTATTCACCCGCGCCGACTTGCGCGCCGAGCCGCTGCGCCATTATGAGCGGGGATCATCCCGCCCGCGCCCAGAAGACCCACGTCGTCGGTGGCGGGCCGCCGACGCCCTACAACAAAACCATGCACCGCATGATGGCGCCGTGGTACAGCGGTCGCATGCCGGTCGAAACCGTGACGATCGCAGAGGCGCTCAAAGCAAACGGTTACACCACCGGCCACTGCGGCAAATGGCATATGGCTATTAATCACAACGCCTATCCGCAGCCGGAGGATCAGGGGTTTGACTGGACCCGCCATAATCTTGGAACGACCAGGAAGATGACACCACATCGGTTGACGGGGTTTGCGACGAACAACTCGGACGATCCGTATCGCCTCGATGAAAACGGGTTCACAACGCACCAGAACAGCGAGGATGCGCTGACCTTTGTGCGTGAAAACAAAGACAAGCCGTTCTTCCTTTTCTATTGCACTTGGTTGGTACACACGCCAATTCATACCCGCAATGAAAGACTGCTCAATAAGTACGTTAAAAAGCTCGGCGTGGAGCTTCCGGATAATCCTCAGGAGTGGAAGAGCGAGGGGCAGTCCAACCCGTTCTATTGTGCGATGGTTGAGGAACTCGATTATTACGTCGGCAAAATGTTCCAAACCTTGGAAACCACCGAAGACCCGCGTTGGCCGGGTCATATGCTGAGCGAAAACACTTATGTCATTTTCACCTCCGACAATGGGGGCATGGAAGGGCATCCCGGCGAAATTATCACCGACAACTACCCGCTTGCTCGCGGAAAGATCTCTGCCATGGAAGGCGGAACCCGTGTCCCGCTGATCATCACCGGCCCGGGTATTGAGGCAGGCGTGGAGTCTGATGTGATGATCAACGGGCTCGACTTTTATCCGACCATTCTTTCATGGACCGGTACGCAGAAGCCCGACGGAAAGCGTTTCGACGGCTGCGACATATCTTCGCTGCTAGAAAAGGATGCGACAAACCCCGAGCTGGTTCAAGAGGCCGATGGTTCCGTGCGCGATACGATGATGTGGCACTTCCCCAATAGCATTGCGCTGGAGAGCACGATCCGCGTCGGCGACTACAAACTCGTGCGCAACTACGACCACATAAACAATCCCGGTTCTCCGGAGCTGGAGCTCTATCGCCTATACAAAACCGAAGGCGGAACGCAGAAACGCGGTGATATTGAAGAAGCCAAAAACCTCGCAGCGTCCATGCCGGAAAAAGCGCAGGCGATGAATGCCGAGCTGACTGAAATACTGACTGGAATGAAGGCCAGCTATCCCTATTACAACCCGGCCTATCAGCATGACCTGCCAAACAAGGAAACGGTTCCCGCGGTTGTCTCTCATAAGAAAAATGGGAACACGGTCAATTTTTCGTATGAGGAAAACGGCGCAAAGGTGGTGCGGGCCAATCTGCTCTACACACTGAACGGCGGACATCGATACGAAGAGTGGTTTCGCATGCCCGCGACTCTGCGGTCCGGTATGAAAGTAAACGCAGAGCTTCCGGAAGGCACCACGCATTACGTCATTAACCTAATCGATAAAAACAATTTTCTGGTCAGTTATCCTGAGATGGCTGATGAGATGGGTTCCCGCAAAGAAAAGTATTCGGAACGGGCGCTGTCGGCAACGGGCGGATTATCGACTCCTGTACCGACCCAAAAGTCACCGGCGGCGCTTCCGGAAAAGCTGATGCCGGCGGATGTGAATAAGGACGGGAAAGTCACGAAGGCGGAATTTGTCGACTATTTTTCTGCCGGCTTCGAGCGGAAGGACAAAAACAAAGACGGGCTTCTCACTCCGGATGAGCATACCCATGCCTCGTTTCAAGGCGCAGACCGGGATGAAAACGGTCAGCTGACCCGCGCCGAGTTTGCATCCATCTTTGAGCGGCAGTTCGATAACACCTACGATAAAAACAAGGATGGTGTAGCCACCGCCGATGAGATGCAATAGCCGGATCGTCTGCCCTGTTACAGGGAGAATAGAAGAACAATCATTATTGCAGCACTCACGATAACGATCGCATTCCGCTTTAGTGCCGATGCAAAAATCCTGTGCACGTAACAATCAAGGCGGGGATTATTGAAATGAATGAAACCAATATGAAAAAGCGAACAGGAATCTTTGCAGTTGCTGCTTTGTTGCTGGCAGGTTCGGTTTACGCCGAGCCCGGTCCGGCGGTGCGTCCCAACTTTCTGATCATCGTGGGCGATGATATCAGTGCGTCGAGTTTGGGCTGCTATGGCGCAGCCAATCCGCATACTTCCCCGAACATCGACGAACTGGCGAAGGAGGGCATCCGTTTTACCAACATGTTTGTTTCCGAGGCGATCTGTGGCCCGACGCGCGCGGAGTTGTACACCGGTCTTCAGCCGCATCGCAACGGATGCAACGTAAATCACAAGGCGACGAAAACGGGTACGTTGAGCGTGGTGCAGCATCTTGAAAAACTTGGATACCGCGTCGGGCTGACCGGCAAGAAACATTTCAGTCCGAAATCGGTTTATCCGTTCGAGTTCGTAAAGGGATTTCCGGGCAACTGTAATGCGCGGAATACTCCCGGCGAGAGTTGGGACGGGGTCGAAGAGTTTATAACGCGCGATAGCGATCAGCCGTTCTGTCTTTTCCTCTGTTCCATTCATGCGCATGCTCCGTGGGATTCCGGTGACATATCGCCATGGGAATTGGACGATTTGGAACTGCCGCCGCATATGGTGGATACGGCAAAAACGCGGGAGCTTTATCGTGAGCATTTGGCGGAGGTTCGATTGTTTGACGCTCAGGTTGGCAAAGCCCGCTCGCTACTTGAAAAACTTGGACTCGACCGCAATACCGCACTGATTGTGCTGGATGAAAACGGCGCAGGAATGCCGGGCGGGAAATGGACCAATTTCGACTGGGGCGTGCGATCGGCCTGTCTGATCAAATGGCCGGGGGCTCCAGCTTTGACGACGGATGCGCTGAGCCAGTACTGCGACATTCTTCCGACGCTGATCGACGCCGGCGGCGGCAGCGAGCCGCCGGATTTGGATGGAAAAAGTCTGCTGCCGCTCATTAACGGGAAAACAACAACACATCGTGAGAAGGCCTTCTTCACCTATACCAGCGGACCGGAAGGGCCTCCCTTTGTGTCGCGCGCGGTGACTGACGGACGCTTCAAACTGATGTGGAACCTGACGCCGGACAACCTTTTTGCAGTTCGTGTGATCAATGGTTTTGACTACGGTTATGAGGATACGAAGGATCCCAATCGTCACGTCCGCATGATGTATCTCTCGTGGTTGGATAAAGCTAAGAGCAACCCCGAAGCGGAAGAACTTGTTTATCGTTATCGGAAGCATCCCGAGTTCCAGCTCTTTGACTTAGCGAAGGACCCGTGGGAGATGAACAACTTGGCGGACAACCCCGAATATGCATCGCAGCTTCAGGAGTTGAAGACTTCGATCAGCCAGTGGATGAAACAGCAGGGTGATTCCGGCAAGGAATCGCTCCTGAAACCAAATGAGAGAAAGAACAAGAAATGACTTTGAAAAGAACCATTCTCAAAATATTCACTGGATTGATTTTGCTGGCGGGCGCGCTGACGGCGGGCGCGACGGCCGCGGCTGAGAAGCCCAACGTCGTTATCATTTTAACGGACGATCAGGGGTATCAGGACGTCGGCTGCTATGGTGCTCCGAAAATCAAAACCCCGAATCTGGACCGGATGGCCGATGAAGGTATGCGGTTCACTGATTTTTATGTGGCCTCATCGGTTTGTTCGGCCTCGCGGGCGGCGTTGCTGACCGGATGTTACCCGCAGCGCGTTGGCATCGGCGGTGCGCTCTTTCCGAACTGGAAAAACGAGGGGTTGGATCCGAAGCATGTAACGATTGCGGAAATGCTCAAGGAGGCCGGCTATGCCACGGCGGCGGTCGGCAAGTGGCATTTGGGTGACGCACCGGAATTTTTGCCCATCAATCAGGGGTTCGATTCCTACTACGGCATTCCCTACAGCAACGACATGTTCCCGGCTAAGGCGATGGCATACGCTGAGGATTGCCTGTATCGAGAAGGAGTCACGCCGGAATCATTGGCCAGCGCATTTCCGCAAGAGAAGGAAGGATTGAGCCGGTGGGAGAGACAGCCTCATAAGCTGAAAAATAAGGTTCCGCTCATGCGGAACGTTCAGTGCATTGAGTTCCCGGCCGATCAAAACACGCTCACCCGCCGCTACACCGAGGAGGCGGTCCGCTTCATTGAGCAGAGTGTGGATATACCGTTCTTCCTCTATCTTGGGCACTCGATGCCGCACATCCCGCTCTATGCGTCACCCGAGTTTGAGGGAAAGAGCGATGCCGGGCTTTATGGTGACTGCATCGAGGAGATTGACTGGAGCGTCGGGGAAATCCTGGACACTCTCAAACGCCTCGGTCTGGATCGGAACACCCTCGTTTTCTACTCGTCCGACAACGGGCCATGGGAGTTGAAAGGCAGTGACGACGCCAAGGTGAAGGGAAATCAAAACCGACGCGTTGGAGGCTCTGCAGGTCCTTTGCGTGGATACAAGTTTTCCTCGTGGGAAGGCGGCATGCGCGTTCCAACATTGATGTGGTCGCCTGGACGCATCCCCTCCGGGCAAGTCTGCAACGAGGTGGCCTCCACCATTGATATGCTTCCAACCCTCGCCACCCTCACCGGATCAGAGCTTCCAGCAAGCCGGATTGACGGCAAAAGTCTGGTTCCGCTGCTCGAAGGCCGCGCCGATGCCGTCAGTCCGCACGAGGCGTTTTTCTATGGCACCCAAGGCGTGCGGGCCGGTGATTGGAAGCTCATCCGGAACGAGAAAGCTTTTGAACTCTACAACCTGGCCGAAGACATTTCAGAGAGTCGTAATGTGGCCGGAGAGCATCCGGAGGTGATGGCCCGCTTGAAGAAACTGCTGGAGGAGCACAAGCAGGATCTATAGGAGGCTCCATCCCCCGTCGCTCTGCGAGCTGTGACGCGACAAGAGAGTTGGAAAAAGACCCGGTGCTTCGCCGCAGTTGGTTTAAGACAAATTAATATAAGTTGTGGCCGTAGCGATTAGGGCGGGGATGATTGAAGTGAAAGAAATGAATATGAAGCTGATCGCATTTTGCACGCTGGTTTTATCGACGGCAACTTTGTCGTTTGCCGAGGCAGAGAGACCGCACGTCGAGGTAGAAAAGCCGAACGTACTGTTCATCTTTGCGGATGACATGAGCTACGAAACAATCGGGGCACATGGCATGCTCGATATCGATACGCCAAACCTCGACAAGCTGGCTCGGCGCGGCACCACATTCACCCATGCCTACAACATGGGAGCCTGGGGCGGTGCCGTTTGTGTGGCCAGTCGCACAATGCTGAACACTGGTCGCTTTCTCTGGGACGCCAAAGCGACGAATCTCAACGCACAGGCGGAAGACAGCCGTCTGTGGTCGCAGCGAATGCACCACGCCGGCTACCGAACATACATGACTGGCAAATGGCACGTTCCCACAAGTGTCAACGCGATTTTCGATGTCACCAAGAATGTTCGTGCGGGTATGCCGAACCAGACGCCCGTCGGATATAACCGCCCCAAGGACGAAGCGGATTATGCGGCCGGCTGGAAACCGTGGGATCCGAAACACGGCGGATACTGGAAAGGTGGAAAACATTGGAGCGAGGTGCTCGCCGATGACGGAGTTGCCTTTTTAAAGCAGGCTGCCACCGAGGACAGTCCTTTGTTCATGTACCTAGCCTTTAACGCGCCGCACGATCCGCGGCAGGCGCCGAAGGAATACATTGACCGCTACCCGCTCGACCGCATTCAGATGCCGGTAAACTTTCTGCCGCAGTATCCCTATGCTGAGGCGGCCTACGGTAAAAGTATGAGGGATGAAAAGTTGATGCCGTATCCGCGCACCGAATACTGCGTGAAAGTGAACCGACAGGAGTACTTTGCGTTGATCACCCACATGGATGATCAAATCGGGCGTATTCTGGATGCCTTGGAAGAATCCGGCAAAGCCGACAACACCTACGTCTTCTTCACGGCAGACCACGGTTTGGCCGTCGGGCATCATGGGCTGTGTGGCAAACAGAATATGTATGATCACAGCGTGCGTGTTCCGTTCCTTGTGGTGGGACCGGATGTCAAAGCCGGTTCCACCATTAACGCACCAATCTATCTGCAGGATGTGATGCCGACCTCGCTCGAGCTGGCAGGAGCGGGGACGGACGGTGTGGATTTTCGGAGTATTCTTCCGCTGCTACGCGGAGAAAAAGCAGATAGCTATTCGGAGATCTACGGGGCGTACATGAACCGTCAGCGTATGATTATCAAGGACGGCTGGAAGCTGCTTTGCTATCCGACCGTCGGGGTCGAGCGGCTCTATCACCTTGCGGATGACCCGCACGAAATGAACGACCTTGCCGCCAATCCGGAGCTGGCTCCGAAACTCAACGAGTTACTCGCCGCGCTCACCTCATTGAGTGATGAGATGAACGATCCCGGCGTGGACGAAAAGCCTGCGCCGGAGGAATCGGGGCACGGGCACGAAGCCCCGGCGGCAGTGGTTCGCGACTCCGGGACGCCGGGAATGATCAGCTGGGGATCGGCCATCGATACCGTCGATAAATCACAGCTCATTGAAGGCGGTGTGGTGCTGGCGCTCAACGGAGGCCCGACACATGTCTCCATCACCGGTGGCGGCGCGAGTGGGAAGTCCGCATACAAATTCTCCGGCGTGAGCTACGCGGACTTGGACTTCACGCCGAAACCTGGCAAGCGTGTATCCCCCAACAAATCCAAGCGTGCGCCGAGTACGGGCGATCGGAATTTCAATACCCTCCTCCAATCGGTTGCCGATGCGCAAACGGGCATCGCACGCGGAACTCAGATGATCAGCGGCCTGACCCCAGGGGAGACCTATCGAATTCAGGTTTTCTTCAACGATCAGTTTTATTCGCGCGGCATGAGCTTTGGTGACGTAGCACCCGTGACGCTTCCGTCCAAAGGAAGCGGTTGGGGCCAATTCGCGGTTGGCACCTTCACCGCAACCGGTCCGACGCTGGAACTGACACACACCGCCAACGGCTTCAAAAACGTCCACTTCAACGCGATTCTTGTGACCCGCGACGGTCCGCCCGCAGCTGCGGCCTATCAGCCGGAAGAGGGCTCCGATGTGGAAGAAACAATCAAAGGGGTCTGGGCGATTAAGCTAAACCCCGAGCTGCCCAATGTGCTGATTCTCGGCGATTCCATTTCTATCGCCTATACCCTGAAGGTGCGTGAGGATCTTGAGGGCCGAGCCAACGTCTTCCGCCCGCATACTGAAAACGGGGAAAAGGCGGAAAATTGTCAGGGAACCACGTTGGGTCTCCAAAAAATGGATGAATGGCTGGCAGGGCAGAAATGGGATGTGATCCACTTCAGCTGGGGGCTGCATGACTTGAAACATGTGCTTGCTGAGACCGGTCGAAACTCCAACTCGTTCGATGATCCGCAGCAAGCCGACCCGGAGGCCTACAGAAAAAATCTGTCCGAACTGGTCGGCAAGCTCAAAGACACCGGTGCCAAACTGATCTTTGCCACCACGACACCCTATCCGGATGGCGTGAAGCCGGCGCGGCTTCCGGCCGATGCCAAGCTCTACAACGACATTGCACTTGAAATAATGAAAGCCAATGAAATCGAAGTGAACGACCTTTATGCGCTGTGTGAAGGGCGGCTTGAGGAATTGCAACACCCGAAAAATGTCCACTTCAATCGTGCGGGGCAGGAGTTACAGAGCAAAGCCGTTGCTGCCGCCATTGAGGCCGCGCTCCCCGGTACGGCCTCTCTGCCGAGGTCCATGCCGCCAGGCTGAAACAACTGTCCCCAGAGCTGGAAAACAGTTGGATGAACAGAACGACCCGATGACATCGATCGCCACCGCAGATTTCCTGAAGTCGAAAAAGGAAACAACTCTCTAGTGCTTCGTCAACCTTGAGGATTAGGGTTGGGTGGTAGTGGACTTCGCCAGAAGTCCTGTCGAGACAATCAGTTGGGGATTTCTGGCGAAATCCACTACCCAAAAATTAAAAGTTAACGACGCACTAGTGGTTTGGGACCGCTTAAGTTTAGGGAAGTGGACGAAGCCACGAGTCCGTTTGTTTCATCCGAACTTCAGCGACTCGTAGCCTCGGCCACTACGCAAGAGATGACCGAACCAGACTTTGAAAAACGAATGAATACCTGGCAATGGTGAAACGAAAATGAAACGATTTAAAACAGCAATGCTTGCTTTGCTGATCTTCGCTTCCGCGACAGCAATGAATCCGATTTCTGCTGCGGCAGACGAACGGCCCAACATCCTCATCTTCTATGTCGATGATCTCGGATGGCAGGACGTCCAGCTCAATGATTTGGACGATCCGTGTCCCTACGAAACGCCGAACGTTGTTGAGCTGGCGAAGGAGGGTATGAACTTCACCCAAGCGTATTCCCCCGCGCCGACTTGTGCTCCCTCGCGGGCCGGAATCATCACTGGCCAGCATCCGGGGAAGCTCAGGTACACTCATGTTACCTTTGACAATATCCCGAAAGGCAGGCCGACGGAAGAATTCGTTGAGCCGTATCTTGGTGCTCACCTTCCGATGGATGCGCTCACCTTGGCGACGGCCCTCAAGGACAATGGGTATGCGACCGGTCATGTGGGTAAATGGCATCTTGGTTTGAGTTCGTCCCTTTTTGGTTTCGAGTTCAGCCACGAAGAACGCGGCGTGCATCGAAAATTGGCGGATCGAACCAAGGGGTTTGCGACAGCTGATGATCCCAAGTATCCGCTGAGTGATAAGAAATACCCGCCTGTCAGCACTAGAAAGCCGGATGGAATTTCTTATCCCTACGATGATGTCACCGAGTCCGCGCTGCGGTTCATGCAGCAGAGTGAGGACAAGCCTTTCTTTCTGTATCTAGCTCACTGGATGGTGCACTGGCCGGTGATGACCCGCAATGGCGAGCTACTCGAATACTACTGCGACAAATTGGGACAACCGTTCCCGCCAAAGCCGGGTGATGTGACCTTGGAAGGGCAGCAGAATCCGTACTTCGCGTCCATGGTGACCACGGTGGACTGGAGCCTCGGGCGAATCGTTGACTATCTCGAAAAGACGGACGATCCACGTAGCCCCGGCAAGAAACTGATCGAAACAACCTACGTGATTTTCACCTCGGACAACGGTGGGGCGGAGCACCATGGCAACGAGGTCATCTCCGACAATTACCCGCTGAAGTATGGAAAAGCTCATGACGAAGAAGGTGGGATTCGTATCCCGATGGTGGTTGTGGGGCCTGGGATTCCGAAGGGGACACAGTTTGACGGGTTAGTAAACCAACTCGATTTCTTTCCGACGATTCTCAATCTGACTCGCTCTCAAATTGCAGCGGAAGCTGAAAAGGAGTTGAGCGGTTTGGACATCACCCCGGTCCTATTGGATAGTGCCCAGCAGATTGTGGATGCGCAAGGCGTGGAACGAGAGAATCTTTTTTGGCATTTCCCGCACAACATCGGCGCAATGAAAGCCGCCATTCGTGAAGGGGATTTCAAGCTCTACAAGAATTACGAAACGCGTGACTACAGCCTGTATCGACTCTATCAAGATGGGCAACGCCACGACCTTGAGGAAATGAAGGATTTGGCGGCGGACCCCGAGTACGCTCCAGTCCTCAAGCGGCTTTCAGAAAACCTGGAACGCCAACTCGTCGAAAACCAAGTGGAGGGCCCGTACCTCAATCCAGCGTTTAAGGGCAAAGCGAAACCGTCCGCAGAGATTCAAAAGTTGGCGTTCATCGCGGAGAGCCGTCGGGCAAGCGTGAGGCTGAGAAGCTCTGGCCCCGCGATCAAGACCGCGTATGTGATTTATCGCAATCCGCCGGGTGTGGGTAAACAGAAAGCGATGCGTGGTGAGGAATCATTCGATGTGCGCATCGGTATGAAGATGCCCGCCACGATCGCCGCATCCGGCAACACGGTCGCCGCTCAGATCCCGGAAGGAATCGACGCCTTCTGCTTTCTGTTGATCGACGAAAACAACTACCAAACTGTCAGCGACATTCAGCTTGCTCGTTAGTCGTGGGGTGATGCTCGCGCCCGTCTCGATGAGCAACAAGAATGCTCTCGAAACGAGCTCCGCACACGACGACTTTTCCGCAACCATCTATTCGACACGGCAGCGCACACTATGACATCCGATCGAAGGCCGACTCTGTTTTCGATGAACTCAATACGACCGATATGGATGCTAACGCTGCTCGCGCTCTTGACCATTTTCTGCGCAGCGACAGCAAGTTCTTCCGCTGAAGAGCCTCGCGTTTGGAAATCGGCTGACGGGAAGTTTTCTGTCGAAGCAGAATTTGTCGACAGCGAGGATGACATCGTCCGCCTGCGCAGAGCTGATAACAACCAAACAGTATCGGTCCCCATCGAAATACTCAGCTCTAAAGACCAAAAATATATCCGGAGACGTGCAGAAAAAAGCAAAGACAGAGCTAAACCCACCGACCGTCGAGCAGCATGGATGGAAGGAAAATGGGGATTCCGCTTCAATATGCCAGGCATGAAACAGGCCGAAGCGCTCGCTGAATTTGATGTACAGAAAATGATTGATCAGATCAAGGTTCTGGACACTGCGGCATGGGTGCAAATCAATATCACGCAAGGAGCGAACGGTTCATTTTACACGTCGCCACATGCTGAACTGGCCAAGCATGTATCGCCTGACATCGTCCCTCAGCGCGACCTGTTTGGAGAAATGCTCGACGCACTCATCGAGCAAGACTTCAAGGTAATGGTCTATTTCGCCACGGAAGGCCCTACGATGGGCAAACATCCAGACAAGGCCTTGCCGGGTGTTATCGAAACGTGGAAGGAGTACGCAAAATCTCGGGAGATGACACCTGAGCAAGCTGTCGCTGAGATCATTGTCAAAGAATATTCGTTGCGTTACGGAACGAAAATATCAGGCTGGTGGTTTGACCATGCGTCCTACGGAGACATTAAAGCGTTGGAAAAGGCGGCGCTTGCCGGAAATCCAGAGGCTGTCCTGACATTCAACGTAGGGGGATCTCCCGAGTTGTTGACCTGTCCGGAATCCGACTTCACCGCAGGCCACCCCACGCCGATGAAACGGCACAGTCCATCTTGGAAAGGGAATGAGGTCGCGATCAAACTGATTGAGAAGGACAACTATATCAATGGTTCGTTAGGACATTTCTTCCCGCCCATGCAGGAAACGTGGAACTCCGGAAAACCCGCATTCGAGACGGAGCAGGCGGTTGACTGGACGATGCGCATTGTTCAAGCGGGGGGAGCCATTACATGGGCCGTCGCGCTTGCCGATGCCAAAGGAAAAGATGCTCCACTGGCTTCCTTTCAATTTAAGCAACTCAAAGCGATTAATGAGGCCGTCAAGAAAAGTAGAAAACAGTAGGCTAACGATCTGGGCAGCGTCACGGTTCACGTAGCTCGGTTTCCCCGAGACCGAACACTGCGGGCGATGCTCTCTTCTCGAGCCTCGGGCAGGGCAATCGCACGTTGAA
>NZ_JAMQBK010000003.1 GCF_023701485.1 Aporhodopirellula aestuarii | reverse complement strand
GGGGATGTCCCATTTGTTGTTGAAACTCGTGATGGTCTCTCTGGTAAAAACCTAAGTGAGTGGGTTTGAGTGGGCAACAAGCCCCACCTCATTGAGCTCGCGGTAGGCGAGCTCAATGAGGTGGGAAAACAATTTCAGCTTATTTTTGATCCGGGTCTCGCCAGAGCTGCCAACAGATGAGGCAGTGACTTGCATCCCGTGATCCGACGAAAGCCTTTCTCGGCCTCCAGTAACGCGTATGAAAGCCATCGGCTTGCTTGATCCGTCTCAGCTCGAAAGCGTGTCACACGGTCGAGCTTGCGGCGTGTCGTGCGGAACGAGTTTTCGATCGCATTGGTGCTCAGAAGGCAACGATGAAGTGTGTTCGGAACGTTCAAACGATGTAAAGCCAGAAGATCCTCGCCAGCTTCATGCAGGCTCGTGTGCGCCTCGGCGTTGATCGGCTTGATAAACTTATCCAGCTCATCGAATACTTCTTTAGCTGCCTCGTAGCCTTGTACACTCCGAAGACGCGTTAACACACGAGAGACCTCGCCCCAATGTCGTTTGAATAGTTATGCCTTCAGGTTCCGTTCCTTGTGAACCAAGCAGCGTTGAACCACTGCATCGGGAAAGTGTTCTTTGACGGCACCACGCAACGCGTCACTTCCGTCGAGAACGACGTACAGACGATGAGAGCAAGTGAAGCCACTATTCATAATTCGGCTCATTAAATCACTCGCAATTTCCAGGCTTTCGCTGCTTCCCAGAACAAAGTCCAGGACCTGCTTGCGACCTTCGGTGTCGATCTCTAATGCGACGGCTGCAGTCTGATCGCTGCTCAAGCGAATGCCGTCTAGCATCAGCACACACCAGCTCTGAGTCCCCAAGTTCTTGCCTCGCAATTCGTCGACAAACTTATGGCCCACCTCTTTCCACAATCGCGATACATTCGACCGGCTGACTCCTGGGTAATTCGGCTTGATGTCCTCGATCGATCGGCTGCTGACGCCGGACACGATCGCCTGGATGATCTGCGTCTGCAATTGACTGGGATCCTTCGCCACTCGATAAGTAGCCAGTTCGACTTCGTGACTGGCCCCGTCGTCGTCCCTGCGACGCACACGAGGCCGAACAACCTCTTCCCGTTCACCCTCGTAAAGAAGGCGGTCGGGACTGGTTCCGGCTCGATAGTGATCCCCTTCGTACGGTGCGTGCTTGGGACCGCAGAGCTGTGTGACTTCAGCCGCCATCACTTCACTGATCATCTCGCAGACGTGGCCACGGATGGAGTCTCGAAAGACTTCCCCGGTTTCTGACGCTGGAACTTGCCCAAGAGATTGCAAAAGACTAACTTCATTCATGATGGTCTCCCCGTCGGTTGCACCCGACGAAAATTGGAAAATTG
>NZ_JAMQBK010000029.1:207500-289707 GCF_023701485.1 Aporhodopirellula aestuarii | reverse complement strand
CGCAAGCCGTCCGGTGACGCGGGACCAGACGGCTCGCGGGCTGTTGTTTTAGTGAGCCGACGGCGCTAGCCGCGGGCCTAACGGCTACGACGCGCGCATTGGACGCCCGCAGCCAGCGCTGTCGGTTCACTCATGTTGCGAAACGAATAAAGCAACAGCCCGCTCGCGCCGTTCCGCTAAAAAGAGCACAAAAACAATCGACGTCCCCGTGAGGCTCAGCCAGAGCAATCCGCCCGCGTACTCTGGCAGGGCACTCTGCTCGAACGCTCGCGAGTCTCGGCTCACCGATACAACAGCCTGCTGCGTGCGGACGCGTTCACTTCGACTGCATTTCCATCACCGGATTGACGGTCTTCGTCTGGTTGGTGATCGCGTCGACGACCCGACCAAGCAGCACGACGCTCGGCGTGTCACCGGGATGCTCATGCACGAGCGACGCCAATTCGCGAGCCGCCGCCGTGAGGTCGGAATGATGGAACGATCGCAGGGCCGATTCGTAGCGATCCGCCATCGCTCTCCACGCCGGCTCGTTACCGCTGTGCAGCTCATAAATTTCGACGATCTCTTTGACACCGAGCGGACGGACATCCGCTAACCGCCTCGTCTGCATCGGCTGGTCGCATTCCGACTCGTTTCCCTCGTCGCCCGTCGCTACCGGGTGAATCAGCTCCGTGCGAGCGAGAGCCTCACAGGTGGCTTTCGTGATCAACGCCGAGACCCCAAATTTTTTGGTGATCCCTTGCACGCGGCTGGCGATGTTGACGGTATTGCCCAGCGGCCCGTATTTAAATTTCACCCGTGAACCGGTGTTTCCGACTCGGGCCATCCCGGTATTGATGCCGATCCCGACTCCGAACCGTTCCGGGGTAATTTCTTTCCAACGTTCCCGCAGCGGTTCGATTTGTTTCAGCATCCGGCACGCGGCGCTGCAAGCCCGGCGGGCGTGGTCGGGTTGCTCGGCGGGAGCGCCCCACATCGCCATCAATTCGTCGCCGACGTAATCAACCAACACACCGTCGGTGCGGGTCACACACAGACTCAATTGCGTCAGCACGTCGTTGATCCACTCGATCGTTTTTTCAGGACCAACCCGTTCGGTGATCGCGCTGAAGCCGCGAATGTCACAGAACAACACCGAGACCTCCGCGTCGCGACCGGTCAACAAGTCTTCATTCTGTTGCAAACGCTGCGTGATCGCGGGCGAAAAGAACTGCGTCATCGAAGCCTGGATCGCCTCCTGGCGTTGGCGTCCGATACCGGCGGATACCGCGCCAGCCATGACTTCGAGTAGCGTCGCCTCGAGATCGCCGATCGGCGTATCGGCATGCATCGTTCCGTAACTGCGGTCGCCGTAGAGGGCACCGATAACGGCCCCATGCTCGTCAAAGATCGGAGAGGCCACCGCGCGGTCGAGCAACATGATCGACGACCCGATGGTGTGTTTGTAACTCTCCGGTTCGTACATCACCGTCTCTCGTTTCTGCAGCACCCGCTGCAACAACAACCGACTGCCCGACGGCAAAGGCACGTCGAGCCGTGGGCTACGTTGTGTCGACGAGGATGCCGAATCACCTTTCGCCGCTTTCGAATCCTCGACGGTTTCATCGTTGCTCGAACGGGCACGATGCTCGAGATCCGTGTCCGATAAACCTGATTTCAGGAGGCCGGACTCACTCGCTTCGCTGGAACGTTGATCGTAATGAGCACGGACCCACCACTTCGAATCATCTTCACGCATCAACACGTACGCACGGTCCAATTCGATCATCCCCGCGACGCTTTTCACGGCGGTATCAAAAAACTCATCGCTCCCCGCCGATTTTTTGACGACCGCGAGCGCTTGCCGGACCAAATCAACGGCGGCGTGGCCACGATTGGGGTTCGAATCCTCGGTGAAGGTGCGAATGAAGCTCGCACCCGGATTCATCGGCATCGTGAAGTCGGCCTGGAAAAGGTCCGGGTTGGGCGAGAGCGGACGCTTCGAATCAGGAGAGATCGTGCGGAAGGAAGCCGAGCCCTGCGAGCCGAAATCGTTTCCCGAATCAGACAACTTGCTGGAAAGACTCGTGCACAACACGATTTTCACGATCAGATTCTCGGGCAGCAGAATGGTGAACTCGCGATCGTGCTGCACCGTCGCCTTGGGCATGACCGGCACCGGATCTGAAGCGATCTGGAACGTCGATCGGGCGTGCAAATTTTTGACTTCGAGCTTCCCGTCGCTGGTCATCGAGACACTCAGCGCATGACGCGGCAACCCGAGCGAGGTGATGGGGGCAATCGCGATGCGATACTGATTGCCGAGATCCTGTACCTTCCGCAGGATCGCATTTTCCTCCTCACGCGACTGCCGCCCGATCTCCAGCGGCAATCCCGATTCGCCGATCCAACACTCCTGTTGGCCTTGCCAAAGGGTGACATCCACCACGGGCGACGACATGAAAACTCAACCTATTGCGAAAACGTAAGCGTGCGATGCGTGAGGAATCGACATCGTATCCTAATCGAGACGCCTCGCTGAAGGGGCGATTGACCTCGCCCGCCCCACATCAACTGCCGCCCATGCCACCCCCCATGCCACCGGGCAGATTGAAATCTGACACCTCTTCCTCCGTCGTCGGCTCGACCGACAACACGCGGCTGCGGTCGAACTCCACCGAATAACCGTATTTGACGTCCGTCGCTTCACTGCCATGAGTCGACGCGCCGAGCGTCAAATCCCATCGCAACAGACCGTAAGGTTTTTGCATCCGTTCAAATAACCTGTCGTTACTGAGCGGGGCGGTCACCTCGCCGAGCTCGACTCGAATTTGCTCGGCCTGACCGCTCAGCGGAATTCGATCGAGCAACCGGACGCTCAGCTCGCGATCTTTGAAATTACTAAGCACCAGTCGATATTCGAAGCCGAGTTTGCGGTTGCCGCCTTGGATCGCGTCGCTCTTGTCGACCAATTCTCGCCGCGTTCGGACCTGCCCGTCGGCGCCAAAACCGATCAATAATTTCTGACCACTCGCGGTCGTTGGAACCGTCATCGTTCCCACAAAACGATCATCGAGATAGATCGAAGCCGGTCCGCTGAGCAGCCCGAATGGCAACTCGTTCACCAACTCCGCTTCGCGGTACGCAAAACTACTCAGCAGCGGGATCGCCACGTGATAAAGCTCGCCGGTGAGATCCTTTTCAACAATCTCGACGAGTTGCTGCTCGCGGCGAGATTCGAGACTGACCGGCCCATCGAGCACGTACGTCTGGGTGGCGACTTCATCGGATGCGTCCGACGCGAGTCCGCGTGCCTTCCGAGCCGACGCCATGAACTCGAGATTTTGCATCTCGTCGGCGATGCGGTTGAGCTGCATGTCGCGGGCGATTCCCTGATCCGCTTTCCCGCCCTTACCACTGGCCTGTTCGACGCTCTGCTGCTGTTGCCGCAACGACGACATCCTGCTCTGCAAAACCGACGTATTTTTGCCGTACATGATACCGCTGCCTTCCATCTGACTCGGCATCGCCTGTGGCGGCGCCAATGATTGCTGGTTCATCCCCATGCCCATGCCCATTTCGTCGCCAAACGGATCATCGAGACCATCGTCTGATTGGTTCGACGCGTAGGTAGCCCGGACTCGCAGCGGTGCGAGACTCGGCCCCGATGCGGAGGCGAGCGGCGATGTCGTCGAAAGCGTCAACCGAACGCGATCCCAAGACTCACCACTGAGCTGGCCGATAACGGCTCCGTATCGCATCGTCACCTGATCCGAATCGATCTTGCCACTCATCGTGTATTGAGGCGTCCAGCCACAACCGCCCACCGAATAACTCAGCCGGATGACGTCTGGTTTCGCCTGGGACTCGTCCGCGGTTTCATCGGAATCATCGGCAACCGCACCGTCCTCCGCGACATCGATAAACACGCGTGCTTCGTATCGTGTGTTCCGGCTGCCATCGGTCAATCGAGACCGCTCCCGAGTGACTTGCGTTCGATGTTCGTTGAGTTCATTGGTCTCGTTTTCGAAATCGAAGAGTGATTCATTCAGCTCCGCCCGCTGACGCATGGAATAGGTCAACAGATGGGTCATCGCTTCGGCGTCCAAGACGCCCGCGTTCAAATCCGTATCCGCTGCGTGCCGGGTAAACGCGATCATTTGATCGAGCGTTGTGAGATTCCTTTGGGCAACCTCGCGGGCCTTCGCCAACCGCGCCAGCTCCAACCCGATTTCCTCGAGTCGATTGTCGAGCTCCTGAACTTCGTCTCGTGCGGATTCGCCGATCGGTTCTTGCACGACTCGGACCGCACGAATCGAGATCGAGTCACTCCCCTCAGCAAACACACTTGAAACGATCAGTTGCTCCGGCAACCCCGTGACAAGGACTTCGTGTGCGCCGGGACCGAGCGGTTGATCAGCCGTCAACGCGACCGAGCGGGTAACCAAAGCGGAATCGCGGAAGAGGGTCACATCCGTGATTTCGCCCTCCGCGACCACCGCAGCCGTTCGCTCGGCTGGCGGTTGCTCCGATTCCTGCCCCAACACCGATCCGGCATGGGTTGCACCCACGGCGGCGAGACACACAGACAACCAGACGGCAACCAAGCGATCTTGCTGCGGGCGGGGAACGAACGGAGAAGCATTGCAACACAGAAACACAGCATCACCTTCGGCGTGGGTGGGGACAAGACGCTTTCAAGACACCCGCATTCTACTCACAACCGAGCCCCACCTGCACAACCAGCCTCCGACACGCACCCTTCACCTCTCGCTGGCTCCGTACCAGGCGCGGACGGTTTCACGGGTGACTTGGAGGGGGCCGTCGTAATGCCACGGCAGCTCTTTCCACTCGCCTTGGTAATGAATCTGCCAGTGGTCTCCCCGTGTGTTGAAGCGGCCGGGGTGGCCGTTCTCCATCGGCCCATAACGGATCCGGTCCGGGGAAACTCCCAAATTCTTGGCGATCTGCAAACGCGTTTCCTCCATTAACGTCGCCACGTCTTCGGCAGATAAAAAACGGCGACGGCCTCGTCCTCGGTTCATGCATCCAGCATGAACGAAGGCCGGACACGTTTGGTCCGGCCCAACGTGGGCTGAATCTGCTACGACAAGAGACGCAGCTCGCCTTGATCGAACGAGAGCGATGCGAGCACCTCCACGAGGTCGTCACGCTCTGCTCCGGTCTCCAGATCGACTTGCGACAAGGCGGCAAAATCGATCGGTTGATCGTCCGCAAGGTTGAGCTGTTTGCGAGCCTCGTGTTCGACTCGGCCGAGCAACTCATCGACGACTTCGGCCAGCGGAGTCGAGCCTGTTTGATTCGTGGCCGCAACAATCGGCTCAGCGGCCACTCCCGTGTCAGCGTCGTCCGAGTTGAGATCGTTGATTACCCGCAACGCATCGACGGCGCTGGTGAAGCCGTCGTCGTTGACGTCGAGGAACGCCCGCGACACCAAACCCGTTGGTTCGTTCAATGCGTTGATCACCATGAGGGCATCCAGCGCGGTGATGTAGCCGTCGTTATTGACGTCGGTCGACGTGCGTTGGTTGCTGAACGGCCCCAAGCTCGCCAGTGACTTTTGAAGCTCCAGCGAAGCCGGAGCAACACCCGGGGTGGGAGTCGCGAGTTCAGGGGTTGGATAGACGCTGCTGAATTGCAATGGCGATCCATCCGCGGCGGTCAATCCGTGATTGGCGTCGAATAAGTCGAGGTCGTCGAAATCGACCATGCCCGATCCATCGAAATCAGCCCAGGCGGCCAGATCGCTTGGCCCTGACACAACCGATCCGAACGCGGCTGCAAAGATCGAGAAGTCGGCGAAGTCAACTTGGTCGCTGTCGTTGGCGTCGTAAGGAACCGCCCACATCCCGGTTTCAGGAACTTGTCCGACACCCACGCTGCCGACAATGCTGCCCGATGTCACGGTCGCGTTTTGGACCGAAAGCCCGAGATCGTACGGTCCGATATGGTTGGTGGCTTCGTCGACGGGAGCATCGTCATTTGGCCCCGGCGTGAACCGCACGCGGCCTAACAAGATCGGCCCACCCGCCAAGATCGGTGACGCGGCGACGAGCGAAATGCCGCTGACCGATCCAGCGATGTCATCGACATCGGCGGCGCCCACGGAAATGAATCCGGCGGCAGGTTCGAAGACTAACGCACTGGTGAGCGTCGTGTTGTAGGCAAGATCAAACGCGACTGCGTTGACGGCTTGCGTGTTCGATTCGGGCGTTAAGTAGATCTCGGTGGTGAAGGATTCCCACTCATGAACGTACCCAACGGACGCGGGGAGTTCAGCAACGCGTCCTTCAGCATCCAGATCGCTGTCTTGGCGAACGACAGCCAGGTCCAACATCGCGGTCTGAACGTGCTGGACGGATTCGACATCGGTCAGATCGACCGAACCGGGATCCAAGTTGCCCCCGCCAAACCGCGCGAACGGTAGTGAACCTTGTTCCAAGGTGTACGTTGCGGTGCCGCCCGCGGTGGCGACGACTTTGAAATAACCCAGACGAACCCAGTTCGGCGCGAGGCCTTGGCCGGTCTGCAACGTGCCGCCGCCCAAGTCATCAATCAACCCCGCCGCGTCATCGATCGATCCCGATGGCAACAGGTCATAGTCGTCATTCGAAACGTCAACGGCATCGACAACGTCGGTGTTGTAGCGGATATCGATTTGACCGCCCGCGAGTCCTGAGAACTGATTATCGAAATCTTGCACCCATGCTTCGACGTAGTAGGTGCCGCCGATAGGGCTTGAGGTGATCGCGTCGGGCAGGGCAGTGGATCCCGGAGCGGACGGCGTCGCAACGGCTCGCAGTTCGACGTCCAAGACCGATTGCCCGAGTTGAAAGATGGTTACCGTGCCGCTGACTTCATTGGCCGAGATTAATAGCGGTTGACCGTTGGGGCTGTCGGCGGCAGAAACAAATTTCAAATCTTCGACACCGAGATCGCCGGCCTCTTCAATATCCTCGGCATCGGCGTCACGATTGTTGATGTACTGCACGAACGTGGCTTGGGCGGGGGACGAAATGTCGTAAACAAACACGCCGCCGGTTCGTTCCAATCCGATGAAAGCGTAAAGCCGATCGCCGATCATGCCGGTCGTGATGGCTTCCGGCTCGGGTCCTTTAGCATCGCTGCGAGAATCGAATTCATTTTCGTCATTGGCGCTGTTGAATAGCTCGGGCACCAACTGCGCGGTGAGTTGCTCAAACTGGTCGCCAGAATCGAAAACGACGTTTCCGGATGAATCCCAAATCGTGAACGAACGACTGCCGTAGGTAAACAACTGATCGAAGTCCCCGTCACCATCAACGTCGCCGTCGATGTTGGAGATCGTCAAACGACCTAGCGATTCGTCTTCCTGTAGTTCGGCTCCGTTGGGAAAGACGGTGTCATCGAGGTCAATGTCTTTGATACGATCCTCGTCAAAGTCACGCGAGTCGCCTTCGTTGGCGGTGGTGTAATACGTTTGCCCGCCGATTTCGAATGCCGTGATCGCGTCGGGCATGTACAGGCCAAAGACCGGAACGGGAGCGATCGCAATCGCGTCGTCGCGGTCGCTCGGGTCGAGTCCGTTGCCGGGCAGCGAGTGATCTTTCACCCCGAGCGGCTGGATCTCGATGATTTCGGGAACCGTCAAATCGACGACCGCGACCGAGTTGGCTTCTTGGAGCGTCACGAAGGCTCGCGTTCCGTCGGGCGAAACGGTGGCGTATTCAGGTTCCAAATCACGCGAGGCGGATCGGCCTGGAAAAATTCGCACGCCCGCCGCACGCAAAGCGTCTTCCTGTCCGTCGAATGCGGTGAAGTCGAGCGTCGTCACGTCGAAGGCGGTGATAAAACCTTCGCTGCGTAATCGGTTGAGATCGATCACGCTGATCGTGCCCATCGGATCGATCGTGGGGTTCGGATCTTCCAAATCGTCAGGTTCTCCTTCGCCAGCGACGACAACGGTATTGCCATCGGGTGAAAAGGTCAGCGAGTCGGGCAGTGCGCCGACGGTGACGCTTCCCAAGAAACCACCGTTGGTGTCATAGAACAACACGCCACCGGGATTGGTATGGATCGGTGCAGCGACAGCGACGGCTACGATGCCTCCCGAAATCGCGACGCTGTTCACGCCACCGGTGCCACTGGGAAATGTGATCGGCGAGAGCGGTGTGGGTGCGGACGGATCGGCGATGTCCAACACGCCGATTTCGTTTGCGTCAGCGTTGGTGAAGAAGACACGTTGCGACTGGGGATCATGAGCAACGATCTCTGCCCCCGAACCGTCGAACACGCCAGTGGAATAGGTTCCTGCGACTGAAATTTTGAAGCTGTCGACGGACGATGGCGTCAGGATAGTATCCCGCGTGAGCGCCAAATTCTGAATACGTTGATCTTGCAGAGGCGAGGTTTCGCTGTCGCGATACGGGCTCGTGCCACCATCGGGATTGTGATTGGCGAGCAAGTATTCAGCCAATGCATCTTGTTCGCGGCCGGTGGTGAACACCGTGGAGGCTCCATCTGACAGCCCCGCATCGGCCAAGTGAACCATGTCGTCTCCATAGGCGGGGAAAGGATAGCCGTCGCCACCGATGGGCGAACCGCCGGAAAATATCCCGGCGAGGAAGTCGAGCGTCACGATCCGGATTTCACGATTCAGGTTACCGATCAATTGGCCGTCTTGGACCAGCACATCGATCGTTTCACCGGAGTCGTCGACCAACACCAAACTGCGAACACGCTCGCCCTGTTGCACAACGTTCGCGTCTCCATCGAGGATTTGTTCGGGACGTGTGGGATCGAAACTAAACCGAGCACCGCCGATTTGCGGGAATTGCCCGGGAGTCGCATTTCCCTCGGCATCGGTTCCCGCGACCCCGTGTTCGATCAATTGCTTGAGTTCCAACGCGGTGACGGTCATCAAAGTCAGACCGTTATCAAACCGCAGTGCGTTTTCGACATCTAACTGCGAGATCTCGCCTGCTTCTTTACCCGCGTCGGGGTTGGCTGCCGTGGGAAGTTTTTCGCCGGTCAAACCGTCGATCGACCCGATCGCGGCGCGGATACCGCCACCGTTCTTAATCGAGACCGCGACGGTATTGTCCAACTGCCGCGCGACCATCAGGTTCGCATCCGCGGTCAGGTCACCCAGGTTGGTTTCTTGAGTACGAATCTCGGCTCGACGTCCTTCGATGAAGACATCCGTGGCACCAAAGATCTCGCCATCTTTCGCAGTGACCACACCACGAACGGCTTGGACAAGCTTGTTAACCTCGGTCGCTTTGGTGCTACCTGCGATCGCGGTTGCGATGTCTGCCGCACCGGTAACGGCGAGCGTGCCGGCTTCGTCGGTGGCAAACACGCCACTTACGTTCGAATCCAACATGGCTGGCAACACGACACCGTTTTCGTCGAAGTCGACCACTAACCGGCCGACATAGCTGTATTCACCATCGGTGCTGACGATCAAAGTGGGATCGTTATCCGCGTTGCTGGTTTGCAGCGGGTAGGTTCCTTCGGCAACATCGCCAGCCCGCAGCGTGTCCTCCGAGTCGGCGAGCAACGTGTCCGATCCACCAGCGACGATCACGTCGACGCCGTGCAACAATCCGGCGAGTTGTTCTTCGAGAGAGATTTGTTGCAGGTGGCTGACCACGATGATTTTATTGACGTCATCAGCGTTGCCCGCGATGTCGTCTTCACCATCCGCGATATCGGCGATCAGCGGGTTCAGCACGTCAGCCAACGCTTGCATGTCGTTGCTGGTTCCGGCGCTGGAAACGGTCCCGCCGGGTGATGAAATTTGGCTGAGCAACTGTGTCGTGGCACCGATGATTGCGACCGATTCACCGTTAACGTTCGCGATAGTCGCCGGAGCGATCTTGGCATGAGCCGCGGCGGCCGCCAAGTCGTTTAAGTCCGCTTGAAATTCCGTCGTCGCCAGAACGTCTGAGGTGAACAGACCTGACAAACTCGGATCGCTGGAGAAGTCGAGGTTGGCGCTCAGGTACGGGAATTGTGCTCCCAGCCATCGCACGTCGCCAAGACCAGCACCGCGAATGTCGGTACCGATCAAACCGCCGAGCGTGTCGCTGCCAAAGTCGAACTCGTGGTTACCGAGTGCCGATGCATCGAAACCGAGCACATTCATGATCGAGATGTCGACTCGCCCACCATCTTCACGAACGTTGGTAAGAGCGGGGTTGTTAAACAGGGTTTGGTAAGCGTCTTGCAAAGGCGTCCGCAAACTGGCGTCACCCGATGCGCTGAAGAAAGGACCTCCGATGAAATTATCACCGGCGGAAACCAGTAGCGAGCCACGTCCGTCCGCATCAGCTTGGGCTTCGAGCGATTCGACGATCGCAGCAAAATGGGGCGCGTCTGAGATGGCATCCACGCCACCTTCCAAGTCGCTGGCGTGCAAGAGTTGCAAGGAGAAATCCGATGCGAGCATGCGACGAGATTCCAAAGTTTGCAATCCGCATCGCCTACGTTGTTGATGGCGTCGGGAACGGCAACGGGTCAGTGATCGTTTTGCCACAGTGTTTATTCCTGATTCGTTCTAACTCGGGGGAGAGGGAAGTTCGGGCGGAATATAGCGGCCGAATATGAACAACCCGTAAACGAATCGCGGTCATTTCTGTGTAGCTTTGGCGAATTTTTAAAGTAGTGATTTTGCTGTTGTGAAGGCACGCTTCGGAACGTGCGTGGGATCTTCATCCGAATTTGTTGTGAACGTTATTCTCTAACAGAAGTCGTCAAGACTTTCGGCAAATGCCGTGTACGCCAAGCAACGTTAACGACGTGATCGTGTCACAACCCGAAACGCATGTTTGGAACTTGCGTTTTGCGACTTCACCCTTCTGCTTGCGAGAGTTTCGGGCGCGGTAGCGGCCGGACAGGGCCGTCATTCATTGGCTAAAGGAGATACCGCGAAGACGTCGATTCACACACGCAATGACGAAGCCCAGAAGGCGGCGACAGAACAACATCGTCGCGTACGACTTCACCCCCTTCAGGCCTTGGAGGATTCGATTGCGTTGCATTCCTGCGGCTTACTCAGCGGGCTAATCGCTGCCGCCTCACCGTCGCTGGAGTAGCTGACTCAGCACGGCCGAGGCAGCTGAGAGCATTTACTCAGCTGACTGTTGTTTTATTTGAAGCCGCAACGTTGGTGGGGTGGCGGTTGGATGGGTGCGGCTCGCGAAACCGTGGACGTAGCTCTGGCTCGCTGCTGCTGAGGTCACCCGCGTTACCACCAGAGTTGGACTGGATCCCAATTCGTCTTCGATAAACTGCTGCAATCTTGGATCCGTGACCACAAATTGCCCGACCGGCTGAGACTGTGGAACGACAAACTCACCGAGCAATTGCACCTTGGCCGGATCCAACTCGAAGGTGTCTCCCAAACGGCCTGGAAAATTGGTTTGGTCGAGCGTTCTGGAATTCCAATCGATGTCAAACTCGGGCTTGACTCCAAAAACATGGAACGTGGAGTCGGGCACGAGCGACGTGTACCCCATACCGGTTGGGATGCCCTCTAGCCTCAAATCAACCCGCGACAATTCCGAAGCATCTACCCCGGTCAGATCAAATCGCACGAACGCTTTGCGGTTCCACTCATCGCTGTCACTTGAATGCTTCACTAGTAAAGCGTGGTCAGGGCGGGGGAACTCATCGCCTTCCTCTCGATCACCTGAGGTGACGTCACCTTCCTCCCCGTTGCCGGACGCCGAACTGACGTGGATCACATTATCAATCGAGTTGCGAGCCTCTTGTTGTTTTTGCAATCTCGCCTTTAGTTTTGGATCAAATGTTTCAATCGTTTCTTCAGAAGCGAATGCTTGATTAGATCGATTCACGGTCAGTTGGCGGCCGCTGCCGAAGTGTCTCACATCCACTTTGCCTTCCAGAACGTCGAGGCGAGCGTCGCCGAGATTGTCGACGAACACGCCAAACTTGGTGCCGCCATCGACAATTTCCGCTCGAGGTGTTTCGACGACGAAGCCTTCACCGCCTTCGCTCACCGAGCCGACGATGCTTCCCGAATGCAACCGACAACGTTCAGCAGAAATCAGCTCGATATCGACGGGACCTTCCATCGACACGGTGACTTTCGGGAACTGCAATTCGGCGATTCCAGAGATCAGCCGCAAGCGGCCCGATTGCAATTCTTGCCCCACCGATGTCGGCAATGTTCCGGTTCCCCAGTGACAGTTCGTCGACGATAAAATCGTCGCGACCGGTTTCGGTGTGGATCGGATCCATTCCCAACCGACCGAGACGGCGAACAGCAACGTCGCGGCGACAAGGGGAGCGTACCGCCAAAACACATCCATGCGGTTACTTGCTGACGAAGGCTGGGGCAGTGGCGGTTCGTATTCAGGCAGCCCATCCCACAACAATGCGGCATCTTGATTGGCGTGTTCGATGTAGTCGTCGAGCAGTTCGTCCGACGATTTGAGATACTGACGCAGCTCATCGACATCGGCTTGCGATGCCGTGCCATCAAGGTAAGCGTCTCGCAGTCGTCGATAGAATTCTCGGTGATTCATTTGCCAAGTCCTTCTTGAGAAAGCGTACGATCGACACAGGTGTGAAGATCGTCGCGGATTCGTCGCAACATTTTATAAGCAGCGTCCACGCTAGAACCCATTTCCTTCGCGATCGTCTCGATCGTGAATCCGATTCGATAGCGTTTCTCCACGAACATTCTTTTGCGCTGCGGCAGTTTTTTGACGCACCGCTCCAGTGCGTCCAATCGGCTTTCGAAATAGGCCGATTTTTTTTGCTGGCGTTCGGAGATCAACATCATGGTGTCGGTATCAAAGAATGGACGTTTGGCACGTCGCTTGGACGTGAACGCGCGAACCTGGTTTAAGGCGACGGTGCAGGCCCATGCCCGGAAATTCGTACCTTGCTGGAATTGGTGATATTCCCTCCAAAGCACAAGATTGGTTTCCTGCAGGACTTCGTCGGCATCATTTCGATGGGGAATGAGCGAATGGATGTACTGAAAGAGCATGCGTTGAGACTCGGTCAGGAGTTGGATGAATTCGGCAGTTTCCTCGTTGCTGTCACTCATGGACTATCTGCTGCTATTTGGGACGGTGAGTGGATTCCATGCGGATGCGTTTCGCGAGCTTCGATGACGTCGCGCCGTGGCAATTCCAATTTAGCCAAAAACAGATCAACGATCCCGCGAGCGGTCGTTATCGTTTCCAGGTCGTAGCGAATATTCCCGTCGCTCTGCAGACCACCGCCGTGTCCGGTCAGTTCCAAAATCGCGTGCGGACTCTCGCTATCGACGTCGATCAAAGCGGTGTAGAGCAACGAAGGCTGTCCCCATTCAACGTCGCTCCACTGCTCATTGACATCTCCGGGCAAGTTGACTTCCACGCAAACGACAAACCGGTTGCCTTGCCCCAACTCGAGATATCGATCCAACTCAAAACTGTGGTTCTGAGTCGCGCCTGTCATGCCGTCCACCTCACCACTGGCGTCAATTCCCGAGACGGCGGTGTAGGCATGTCGCCAAATCGGCAGCACGTCCCTACGACGCAGCGGTGTATCACGACCAGAAATCTCGTCGCTGTAGGCAATCGATTCATCGAGGTACAGCGTTTCGATCATCGTCCCGGTTGTCGACTCTACCCAGACCGCGGTTGTCGGAAGTTGATCGAGCCATGTGGAATAACCGAGGTGAATCGACAATGACGCATTCGTATCCTGTTTGGCCTTTCTGACGACGATTCGTCGATGGGGCGTTGTTTGGCCGAAGCCGACCAGTGACGAGCTACGCACAATTTGCAATCGCTCGCGGGTCTCATAGCTTTGGTCCATCAGCCAATTGGTGGGCGGCAACGCCATGATCGACGCAACCAGCACGAGAGTCCAAAACGCGAGCACACCTGTCTTGCGAACCGGGCCGACTACTTTGGAGCGGAATGCCAATGCCGAACGAACATACGTGATCCTGCTCAACACGTGCTTGGCAATCAACGCCGCACAAACGACACCGGACACCACGTGCAACCGCGTGTTTGTTTGCGAAAAAGGCAATAGGAAGGCAACCACCCCGGTCACGACCAAGGTGCCAAACACAAACATCAGAGCGAGATTGACCCAATGTCTCATCAAGTCGATTGACTCTCGAAACCGATGAGACGTCGCAGTTCCTGGATGTGTTCTTGCCCCACTTGCCGTGGCGTCACTTGATGGGCTTTGCACAACGCGGCGGCGTAACCGGTCGCGACTCCCATTTGCCCACAGGTGTTCATGACACGCGGTCCGGCGAGTCCAATGTGTGAGCAACTGAAGCACCGACCGGCCATCATCAAGTTGTCGATATCCTTCGAGTACAGACTGCGGAACGGAACAAAATACTCACCGCCCGTCTTGTAAAACAACGCTTTGGAGAGAAAGTCCACCGGGTTCCCTTGGAGGACCTGTTGATAGTGCGAATCGATTTCTCGTGTTTCCACCACCACCGCATCTTCGAAGGAGCGACGTTCGGCGGCATCCTTCATCGTGTAGATGTGGTCTCCAATCAATCGTCGCGATTCCCGCTTGCCTCCAACGAAGGACACCCACTTAAGCGCCCAGGGGGCATTCTTTGGGTGCCGCTTTGCGTTTGAGAATGAACCATAGATCGCTCGCAACATGTGATCTCGGATGACTTCGGCATCTTTGACTTGATCAAGATCATTGTCGGAATATTCCCAATACCATTCGCCGGCCGTCGCTTCGTGGTCCTTGGCAACCGGGATCGCCCACGGGACCTCAGGGAACACGCTTCGTTGGTTCGTCTTTTCGGCGTTCCACAAGACCGAGGTTCCCATCACGCGTTGATCGGGCTTCTCTGGACTCCAAAGATCACCATGTTTGGGCCATGCTTCGTCGAATTCGGTATGCGATTCTCGCCCAATTCGGTATTCGGCGCCCGCCCAGTATCCCAACCACCCATCGCCGGTCGCATCGACAAAGACGGGTGCGTAGAAGCGGCGAATGCGCCCGGACGCGACTTCTCTGGCTTCGACGCTTTCGATTCGTCCCGCGTCCTTGGATAATCCGCACGCGATATGACCGGCATAGAGTTCGACGCCTGACGCTGCCATCGCAGCCTCTCGCTTTTTCTGATCCTTGCGAGCGAGTTCGCTTCCGTTGGGATAGTGTTCGGTGTCGATTTGCTGAAGGATTCCGCCTGCGCGTCCATGGATACCCAAGGTGTGAACGCGAATTTCCTCGGACGCGTTTCCGCCAAAGATAGGCCGGTCTTGTATCAAGGCGACTTTCAACCCTTGGGACCTTGCGGCGAGTGCCGCGCCGCATCCCGAGATCCCTCCGCCCACGATCACAAGGTCGAATTTCTTTTCTTCCACCTTCCATGAGGATCTTCCTGACGTTTGATCTTTCCAGCGCATGACTTCCCCCGCATCGTCCGTTGGGAGCGATGGCGTCGATGACTTTGAAAAGAACATCGCGTCGCAACGACCGTCGAACCCGGTCAGGTCGGAAAGTTGGATTTGCACATTGGCCGGATCGTGGATTTCGACGCTGCCACCTTGTTGCCAATGCCAATGGGTGTCTGCAGTTCCGAACTCGGGGGTCAGCGTTTCGTTGTTGATCGTGATGCGGAATCGCCCCGGCGATTTCCATTGCCCTTGGCACCAATCGCGTGTTCTTACCCACACGTTCCAGGTTCCTGCTTCGGGGAGCTTGACCTCTGTACGTGCGTTCTCCACGGGACTGCCCATTCCGTGGGCCAACAAGTAGCAACCGCCCATCTGTTGGTAGTGCTGGGTGTCCAGTTTCCATCCACCGAAGTCGTCAAACTGGCTGGCCTCCACCAACACGCCTTCCGCCGCGGGATGCGAGGGGGTCGATTCACTTTCGCGGCCGATGAGATATCCGGGAGCGGTCGCGGACAGAATGCCCACACCACCAACCACTCTTAGAAAGCCTCGTCGTCCAATCTGATTGTTTTTCATCGTAAGTCTGTATCGCTGGCAGGAATTGGTGAGGTTGTTCGCACGAACGCGATGCGTCGCTCGACAGCAATGAAGAGTCGACGTCACCCCTTTCTGGACATCAAAAACGACATTTTTGCTTTTTTGTGAAAAATGATGTCCAAATTTTGTCCGCTCCCCCTCTCGATTACGTGGCCACAAAGCCCGCTGTCGCCGACCTAAGGGACCCGGCACACCGTTAACTCCTCTATTTCTTCTCATTCAAAAAAGGATCCGTCTTTTGAAAACGCACGTGGAGCGAAGAGCTTTTACGCTCGTCGAACTTTTGGTCGTGATCGCGATCATCGGAGTCTTAGTTGGTCTTTTGCTGCCGGCGGTTCAAGCGGCTCGCGAAGCGGCCCGTCGGATGTCGTGTGGAAACAATTTCAAGCAGATTGGATTGTCGCTGCACAATTACCATGCGGCTTACAATCAGTTGCCTCCCAATGGCACCGGTCCGCAATATGCCGCTCAACGGGGACTCAGTTCTTACGTCGGGTTGCTGCCGTTCATGGAGCAGCAAGGGTTGTGGGAAATGATGTCCAACCCGTTGATGCCCGAGGCTGGCGAAACGCCAACGGATGCAACCGCCGATGGATCGTGGCCGCCATTTGGCCCGCGCCCGTGGGTGGACTTGAATGAGTACGATCCCTATCAGATGCAAACGCCGACGATGCGATGCCCATCGGATCCGGGTGTATCACCGTTGGCAACCGGCATGATCAACTACGCATTCTGCCATGGGGATGCCGTATTGCGTGTGGGGTATCCGCCATCGAGTCAGTGGGCCGATCGAGGCGTGTTTCGCGGGATGTTCATGCGTCATGATCCACGTAAGTTCCGGGACGTTTTGGATGGCTTGTCGAACACGATCGCGATGACGGAGATCATGACGGATCTGGGGGACCGTGGCATTGGTGGATCAGTCATTGATCGAACCTACTTTCCCAATAACGATGCGATGGGGTCTGATTTGACAGTCTGCACCGCAGTGATCGATCCGGAGCGACCACAGTTCATCGAAAACAGTGTGACGCTGTGGAATAGCGGCGGAACCTCACGTGGCGGTCGTTGGTGGAATTGCCACTTGATGATCAGCGGCATGAACACCGTGTTACCACCAAACTCACCCACGTGCGCGATGCAATGGGGAACGTCGTGGCAGTCAGGCGTCTTCAGCGCAGCGAGTCACCACCAAGGTGGCGTCCATGTGTTGATCGCAGACGGAGCGGTGAAGTTCGTTACCAACTCCATCGAAGCGGGCGATCGCAAGGCAAAGAGCATCTCCAAAAACTACGGCAATGTCGGGCAAAGGAGCCCCTACGGTTTGTGGGGAGCTTTGGGATCCATTTCCTCAAAAGAAATTATCGAAGGATTTTAGACGATGAAAATCAAACCAAGGTACTCCATCGCATGCATGGCACTCGGGCTGTTGTTGCTTCCCGCTTGCACTCAGAACGGTGGTGAAGCGCAGAAACTAACGCCACCCGACGATGTGGACTGGGCGGCGATTGAAGCTCAAGGCGAAGCCATCGCGGATGCTCAGCGTGAGGGCGAATAGACATCTCCTCGCTGCGACATCGACTCCTCAGGTTCGTGTAAGGTGCTCGCGAACTTGAAGTCGATGTCGAGAGCTACTGCGGCGCGATCGAAACAGCCGCTGGACCGGTTCGGTTAGCCTGCGATCAAACCATCGGCGGTAAACAGCGTTCGTCGCTGGAGGGGCGGCGAAGACGATCCGATGGCAGATGAGTTTGCAGCATCAACTCCCTCTGCCGAACACGTGTGCGAAACTTTCTTTGGGGAAAGCAAACGTCCTCAATTCCTTTGCCTTGTGCAGAGAAAACCCCCGTGGTGTTGCGAGGTCCACGACTCACCGTTTGTCGTGTCGAAAAGGTGCAGGAGCGGTCGTGAGTGATGCCGACTGACGCGAGGAATCGTTGCACTTGACGTTCTGATAAGATCGACGTGAACATCCCGCCACTGTGGCACGCTCCCTCTATTTCTATTGAAAGCCTCGCATGACGTTTCCTCGGACGTTTTCTCACATCGGAATTTCGGTTACAGATCTGGATCAAGCCGTCGAGTTCTACACGCAAACATTGGGCTGGTACGTGATAATGCCGCCCACCGAAATCGTTTCAGACGACTCCGCCATCGGCGTGATGTGCAACGACGTGTTTGGGGAAGGTTGGGGCCGATTTCGGATCGCCCACCTGGCAACCGGCGATCGAGTCGGCATCGAACTGTTTGAATTCAAGGATGCTGAACGACGAGAGAACAACTTCGAATATTGGAAGACCGGCGTGTTTCACTTCTGCGTCCAAGACCCTGACGTGGAGGGTCTGGCGAAGAAAATTGTCGAGAACGGTGGCAAGCAAAGGATGCCGGTGCGGGAGTACTACCCCGGCGAAAAGCCGTACCGGATGGTTTACTGCGAAGACCCGTTCGGCAACCTGATCGAAATTTATTCGCACAGCTATGAGCT
The DNA here is from genome assembly GCF_023701485.1 of Aporhodopirellula aestuarii. GTDB lineage: Bacteria > Planctomycetota > Planctomycetia > Pirellulales > Pirellulaceae > Rhodopirellula > Rhodopirellula aestuarii. The sequence goes on along the minus strand of NZ_JAMQBK010000029.1, from coordinate 271,233 downwards.
GACGTATTCGGCGGGCGCCTACCAAGGCGATGCTGAATAAACGGTAGACGGCGTACTCACATGGGACGTCGATTGTATAACTGTGGGATTTCAAATGAAGCGGAACGGCGCGAGCCGTCCGGTAACGCGGGACCGGACGGCTCGCGCCGTTCCGCTAAAAACGTTACTAAAACAATCGATGTCCCATCGGCCAAACTAAGAATTCTCGCCGCGGCAGGGATTGGTCAAGCGACCGATGCCTTCGATATCGACGGTACACACGTCGCCGTCGGCCAGAAAGCGGGGTGGTTTGCGTGCCGCACCGACACCGGGTGGCGTGCCGGTAAAGATCAAATCTCCGGGACGCAGCGTGACGAATCCGCTGAGGTGCGAGATCAACGACGGGATATCAAAAATCAACTGCGCCGTCGTGCTCGACTGCGCCAATTCCTCGCCGAGGTACATCTTAACGCTCGCATTCGCTCCGTCACCAAACTGTTCTTTGGTGACGATCGCCGGGCCGACGGGTGCGAAGGTGTCAAACGTTTTTCCGAGGAGCCACTGGCCACCGGGGCGTCCCTTTTGCCAATCCCGAGCGGACACATCATGTCCGGCGGTGAAGCCGAACACGTAGTCCATCGCATCCGCTTTATTAACGTGACGAGCAGGGCGACCGATCACAACGACAAGCTCCGCCTCGTAGTCTACCTTTTGGCTGAGCGAGGGCAGGACAATCGAATCTCCGTGTCCGATCAGGCTGCTGTTGAATTTGCTAAAGACTACCGGCAACTCAGGCGGTTCCGATCCGGTTTCGATCGCGTGGTCGAGATAGTTCAATCCGATGCAAATGATCTTTTCGGGATGATTGACCGGCGGCAACAGCTTCGGTGGGGCATCGATCCACAGCGACGCGTCGGGTTCAGGCAAACCGGCGATCTGCTCGGGGGACCAATCGAAGATTCGATTCTCGATTGCAAGCGATTCTTCGGTCGCGTCGTCCGTGATCAGGCCGAGCGGGCAGACTTTCGCGACAGTCGATGCACCTTGCGAGGGTTGCCGGTACAACGCAAAACGGATTCGTCCGGAAGGTTCAACGTAACGACAAAATGCGGCCATGAGACGTGTGCGTGGTAGGGAGGGCGGAAGGAAGTTGATCGCGGACTTCGATCATACCTAGTCACTCGCGGGTCAGGGCAGGGTGGGAACGGGTGCGGCAGTTTGGGACCGGTGCGGCAGGGCAGAGGGGCAGGGCGGTGCAAGCCAGAACAGCCCCGGCCATATTAGCAATGAGCCGCGTCCCGCGTTACAGAGCAGGGCAGGGCAGGGCGTTTGCGAGTTATTCCTGGCGAGAGAAGTGATAGGTGAACGCACCGAGTAAATCGAGTGGTTTGGCTGCATGACAATCGACACACGCGTTGTTCGCACGGATCGCCCCGACCAATACCAGCTGTTCAGAGTTGCGATCACTGACCAACTCGTCACCGTTCCGCAGTTTTTTGACCGCCTCGAGTTCGAACGGACTCAGCGAGCGAGTCGGCATCAGTCGATTCTTGATCGCGTCCATCGTCGGCAGTTCCTCTTCGTCGTAGGCGACCGGGCTTTCGAATCGATCCAAACTGACCACTTGGACGGAATCCAATCTCCACACCGGGGACTGGCTCGCCGCCAAATCCGGGTCAGCCATCGCTTTCAATTCCGGGTGCACTTTGCTTTCGGCGCGGGCACCCAACGCGCCCCATAAACCATAAGGGTTGGTCGCGGTCTGATCTGCCAAGTCGGGAGCATCGATGATCGCATCTTCTAGAAACCGAACCGCCTCATCTCCCATGAGAACATGCCGACCGCCACGAGAAAGACCAAAACCATCCGCGTTGGCGAAACCTTCGGTGTTGGCGTGGTGCAAATGTTCGAAGGTGATTTCGATCGGCTCAGATTGCGGTAAATCCAATTCGAGGTCATTGCCGTTGATCGAGACCGGCAGATACGACTCGTCAGGATCGCTGATATCACTGGCGGCGGTTTGGACGACAGGATCGGGAACGTCTTGCGGTTGCCTCATCAGCACCCCCGCAAACACCAAACACAGGACACCGATCAGAAAGAAATAAGACCGCATCTCAGGCTCCCCACCTGTGTTACTGAATCAGCTTTGGCGATCAATCAGCACAATCACTGAGCCAACGCTGCCGATCTGATTGTAACCGTGTCACCGGTCCGAGGTGAAATTGGACGTCATCGGCTGACACGGGGATCGCTTTCCCGAACTCACACCGTTGGCTCAGGTCCGAACGACTCGCCGGCGTTATTTTGGCGGCCAACTCACCGTCAACAGCGGCGTGGGGCGAATCCGGACAAAACCGTCGAGTTCCGGTGGTGTGCTGTAGTGGTATCCCCACGCCCTGGTCAAACAATCCGCTTCAACGACATTTTCCCGAGCGACGGACTCGATGGTGAAAACGTCACAGGTCACGCGGTCATAGAGATTAGGGCATCCGGGTTGATCGGTTCCCTCCACTTCGTCGATCACTTGCAAGACTTGGTCCATGACCTCCCTTGCGAACCGCCACAGTTCGCCGGTGACGCGGTCTTCGCCTGGGGTCATGGCGGGGTAGTCGGCACGATCAAACAAAGTTCCGTGGACCCACCCCGGCGTGACTTCGATCGGTGGGAACGGCCAGCATTTTTCTCGGCACTGACCTCGACACAAAGTTCCGTACACAAAAAAGCTGTCGATGGGCTCTGTTTGGGCGAAGGCGTGCATGACGGATTGGGGCGACTCGAGGGTGTTGTTATCGACATTACGGGAAAAACATGGGGCAGCGAGCGCAATTTACCACTAGGCTTACCGTTCTGATCGCATTTCAATAAGGGTAGTGCTATATCAACATTGAAAATGAGGGTGAGACGGGACGGCTTGCGCTGTTCCGCTAAGCCTTTTGGCGGCAGGACGCGAGTCCTCTCCGGTTCCGACAACCCGCAAATTCAGGTTAGACGAAGCACTTGTGGTGGAACAAACCGGAATCAAAACGTGTTCCGGACCACTTTTTACAAACTAGAGTTGATGGAACGTACCCACCGTCGAATTCCCTCTCAAACGCACCCATCGATCGACCGCTTTGCTGACGTGCGTCTGAACCGAGTCTGCGAACACCGTATGAGTCCTCGATCACTGCCTTTCCGTGCACCGTCGCCAACCGCCTGTATTCTGGTGGCGTTTACTCTCACCGGGGTCGTCCGGGCGGGAGAGCGGGTCGATTTCAACGCGGAAGTACGCAACCTGTTGTCCGACAAGTGTTTTCTGTGCCATGGGCCTGATGAAGGGACTCGCGAAGCGGGACTGCGTTTAGACAACCGCACCTCGGCAATCGAGTCATCCGCGATCGTCCCCGGTCACCCAGACGAGAGCGAGTTGATTGCCCGCATCACGAGTGATGATCCTGACTTCGTCATGCCCCCGCCATCGACCGGTAGAAAGGTCACGGCCGGCGAAGCGGAAATCCTCCGCCGCTGGATCTCGCAGGACGCGTCCTATGATGAACATTGGGCGTTTGTCGTTGCCCGGCGGCCCGATTTACCGGAGATCCAAAATGCCGATTGGGCGCGCAATGAGATCGACCATTTTATTTTGGCTGAACTGGAATCACGTTCGCTTTCTCCATCGCCGCCCGCCACCCCCGAAACGCTCGCCCGTCGACTTTCGCTCGACCTCGTCGGTTTACCACCGACCATCACACAGCTCGACGAAGTTGTTTCCGCAAATGTCCCCGCCGCTGCCATTGATGCATTGATCGACCAACTCATCGACTCGCCGCACTTCGGCGAGCGATGGGCGCGATGGTGGCTCGATGCGGCTAGGTATTCCGACTCGGCGGGCTATGAAAAAGACCTTCCGCGTTCGGTTTGGTTCTATCGCGACTGGGTCATCGACGCGATGAATCGCGACCTGCCGTACGATCAATTTGTCGTCGAACAAATCGCCGGCGACTTGCTCCCAGGGGCGACGCAGAGCCAGCGGGTTGCGACCGGGTTTCTGCGGAATTCGATGACCAATGAGGAAGGCGGTGTGGACCCGGAGCAATTTCGTGTCGAAGGAATGTTCGACCGAATGGATGCGATCGGCAAAGCGATTCTCGGGATCACGACCCAGTGCGCGCAGTGTCATACGCATAAGTACGACCCGATCAGCCATGCCGAATATTATCAAATGTTCGCCGCACTCAACGACTTCCATGAAGGTTGCATCTCGGTATACACGCCCGAACAGGCTGACAATCGCGACACGATTTTAGATTCGATCGCGAAGATCGAAGACCGGCTCCGCCTCGGCACGCCGGATTGGAAGGAAAAGGTTTCCGCGTGGGCGGATTCTCTCGCCGCGAAACAGCCCACATGGACGGTGATGAAGCCCACGACGGTCCCGTTCGGAGGTCAGAAATTTGGCATGCTCGAGGACGGTTCGATCATCAGCGAAAGCTACGCACCGTCAAAAGCGAGCGATGACTTTTCACTGACCACGCATGTCGGAACGATCACCGCGGTGCGTCTCGACGCGTTGACGCACCCGCAATTGCCGCGCGGCGGTCCGGGACGCAGCGTCGACGGCACGGGCGCGCTCTCGGAGTTCCAACTCAAAATCCAACCGACCGCGAAAGACGCCGAGGCGATCGAAGTCAAATTTGTCCGCGCGATTTCGGACGTCAATCCACCACGCCGCGATCTTAAACCGCGATACCGCATTAAAGACGCCGAAAATGACGACCGGTTTGTCGGACCGGTCGAATTTGCGATCGATGGAGATGAAAAATCAGCATGGACGACCGACCTCGATCCCGGACGCAATAACCAACCCCGTCACGCGATTTTCATCCCCGAATCCCCCATCGTCGTCGATGGTGAGGCGACGTTGACATTCACGATGGTGCAACGGCACGGCGGCTGGAACAGCGACGACAACCAAAACTTTCTTATCGCCCGTTATCGGTTCAGCGTCACAGATAGTGACACGCTTCCCGATACGACGATCAACACGAGTGTTCTTCCCGTCCTCAGCATCCCGGCGGAAGAACGCTCAGCCGCCCAGTGGAATCAGCTGTTTTCAGAGTGGCGATTAACTCAAGATTCGCTGGCAAAAGAAAACTCCGAAATCGAATCGCTTTGGAAGCAGTATCCTGAAACGGCATCGCAGTTGGTTGCCGTTTCCAAAGGTGCCGCTCGCGAAACGTTCGTGCTCGACCGCGGAGATTTCCTCAGTCCTCTGGAGCCGGTCAAACCGGAGGCCCCCGCATTCTTGCACCCAATGCCCTCGACAAACGAGCCCGATCGTCTCCGGTTCGCCCGTTGGCTGGTTTCCCGAGATTCCCCGACGACGCCACGAGTAATCGTCAATCGAATTTGGCAGGCGTATTTTGGCCGTGGCCTGGTCACGACGGCGGAGGACTTTGGTTACCAATCGGTTGCACCGTCGCACCCGGAACTGCTCGACTTTCTCGCTCGCGAACTGATCGACAGCGGTTGGAATTTGAAACACATCCATCGCCTGATCGTTAACTCGGCCACCTATCGGCAATCTTCGATCGCACCGCCGGAAGCATGGAGTGACGACCCGAGCAATGAATGGCTAACGCGCGGGCCACGCTATCGTGTCGAAGCAGAAATGGTTCGCGATATCGCGTTGTCGGCCAGTGGTCTGCTCAACACCGAAGTCGGTGGGCCGAGCATTTATCCGCCGGCTCCTCGATTTCTATTCGAACCACCAACCAGCTACGGCCCCAAAATGTGGACCTTGGATCAAGACGCGTCGCAGTATCGTCGGTCGCTCTATGTCCACCAGTATCGCAGCATCCCGTATCCGCCCCTGCAAGTATTCGACGCTCCCAAAGGGGACGCCGCATGCGTGCGTCGCGAACGAAGCAACACGCCGCTGCAAGCTCTCGTGATGCTCAACGAACCACAATTTGTCGATTCCGCCCGGGGACTCGCGACAAGGACACTGCGTGACATCTCGCCTGCGACGCAGCCCGAAGACTGTGGCCCCATCCAACTCGACCGCGAGCGGATTGTCTTCGCGTTTCGTTTATGCACCAGCCGAACGCCAGACGCGGAGGAGATTGAAATCCTGGAACGGTTACTCGATGAACAGCGTGCGGCGTTTCAAGCCGATTCCGACTCGGCACCGAACGAAGAACTCAATCAACGCCTCGAACAAATTACCGGTGTCCCTTTTGCATCGTGTTTGCAATTGACCGGACAAACACCTGCTGAGTTGGCTGCATGGATTGTCGTCAGCCGCACGATTTTGAACCTTGACGAAACGATTACAAAATCATGAGCAGCAATTCCACTTCCAGCATGACTGAAAATGCAACCCGTCTCGCTCGACGCGATTGGCTATTGCGTCAGTGCCGAATCGGACTGGGGCATATCGCGCTGACGACGTTGCTCGCGGAATCAGGACTGGCGTCGGACCAGACGGCATCCGCTCTCGATCCAACGGCGACCAACCCGATGGCGCCAAAGCAACCACATTTCCCGGCCAAGATCAAAAACGTCATTCTGCTGTTCATGGGTGGCGGGCCGAGTCAGTTCGAGATGTTCGACTACAAACCCCAACTCGAACGTCTCGACGGAACGCTGCCGCCGGCCGAACTCCTTGACGGTTATCGCGCGGCGTTCATCAATCCCAACTCGAAACTGCTCGGTCCTCGATTTAAATTTGCCAAACATGGGCAATCGGGTACCGAAATCAGCGAACTGCTGCCGCATACCGCAGGTGTGCTCGACGACATTTGCTTGATCCGGTCGATGAAAACCGATGCGTTCAATCACGCCCCGGCGCAATTGATGATGAGCACGGGGTCGCAACAATTCGGCCGGCCGAGCATGGGATCATGGTTGACCTACGGTCTCGGCAGTGAATCAAAGGACTTGCCGGCATACGTTGTTTTCAACAGCGGCACCAAAGGTCCCAGCGCCGGTGCGGGGAACTGGAACTCGGGTTTTCTGCCGACGCTGCATTCGGGTGTCGAGTTCCGCAGCAGTGGTGATCCGGTGCTGTATCTTTCGAACCCGCCCGGAATGAACGAGCAGACGCAGCGGAGCACGCTCCGCGCAGTCAATGAACTCAATCGAAAAAGACTCGATGTCGTCGGCGACCCCGAAATCGCGACCCGTGTGAACTCCTACGAGATGGCGTTCCGGATGCAATCGAGTGCACCGGAGGTGATGAATCTCGCCGATGAATCCGAAGCGATGCTCAAACTCTACGGCGCCGAGCCCGGCACGATGTCGTTTGCGAACAATTGCTTGTTGGCTCGCAGATTGGTTCAGCGGGGCGTTCGATTTGTGCAATTGTTCCATGAGTCATGGGATCAACACGGCGGGCTCACCGCGGGCTTGAAAGCCAACTGCGAGAAGACCGATCAAGCTTGCGCGGCACTTGTGAAGGATTTGAAGCAACAAGGAATGCTCGATGAAACTTTGGTGATTTGGGGTGGCGAGTTTGGACGAACGCCGATGGTCCAAGGCGGCGACGACGGCCGCGACCATCACCCCAACGCGTTTTCGATGTGGATGGCGGGCGGTGGTTTGAAAGCGGGCACGGTTTACGGCAGCACCGACGAACTCGGTTTTGATGTCGCCGAAAACCCGGTGCATGTGCACGATCTCCACGCGACCATCCTGCACCTCCTCGGGTTCGATCACAAACGTTTGACGTATCGCTTCCAAGGTCGCGATTATCGCCTGACGGACGTTCATGGCGAATTGGTCCAGGGCATCCTCGCCTGACGAGTGAACGCAGGCAGACGCCTCGGCGACATCGATTCGCCAATCCGGCTAGAATGACAGTTCAGGGCCGGCTGGCTATGATCCTGGATCGGCCATCCCGAATTTTCTACGGGGAGTGTGTTCCAGTGCGGGGGAAACAAACGATGAAATGTTCACGACCGTGGGCGGTCTCATTGCTGCATTCCGCTCTCGCGAGCACCGTTTTTCTGGGCCTTTTGGCGATCTGCGACGTTCGCCCCTCGTGCGGGCAAACGGTTCAGTTGCCCGCCATCCGGCAGTTTTCGTACAGCGGGGGCGTCTTGGTGCCGGATCAGGGCAGTGCATTTCTAGGCGGGAACCGCTCGTCGGCGATGTCGTCGTCATCACGCGGGATTCCCCTTCTTCCGAATCTTCCCGGCAGCAATCTGAGTTCACGAGGCTCCGCTGGAGGGGTCTCGGCGTCGGTCACCATCATTGACCTCGATGAGATGGATCGGCAAATCCTCGGTTACGATCCGCACGACCGCAAACGGGGGCGAGCCGTCACAGGGACAAACACCGCTGGTAACGAACGGTCGCGTTCCGATGAAATCGCCGAAGCCAAGTCGCTGGTACGCAACGCCCGCCGGGCACTGACCAACGGACAGCGGACGACCGCCCAATACGCCTATGAGTTGGCGATTGAAAAACTCGATCGGCTGGTCAGACAAAACCGATCGCAACCCGCATCGTCGAATGACGGTCATGGGATTGATACGGGAAATCGAAACGACCAACCCGAATATCTGTTGGCCTACGCACGTGCCGAATACGGCAAGGCGTTCGCGACTGTGGAACGTCCAAACTTCGCGACCACTCGCCCCCACGCGTTTTCTCAAGGAAATGGTTCTTCGCGAAAGGAAGCACCTTGATCGGACAGCGGATGAAATTGAAAGCCGCGAGAGATTTTTGTCGGCGGTTTGGGATCGGGATGCGGGCGGGCGCCGACATGTTGCGGTTGCTCGATAGCGAAAGCAAAAACGGGCCACCGAAACAACGCGAAGCGATGCGGGCGATTCGCGAAGAAGCGATGCATGGCTCGACGCTCGCCGATGCCATGAACAAACGTGCGAAGTTCTTTCCGCCGCTCTTGCGATCGATGACCAAAGTCGGCGAGGCGAGCGGGAGTCTGGAACGCACGATGCTCAAACTCGCTGAATATTACGAACAGCAAGTCACGCTTCGCAATAACTTCCAACGCGCGATCGCCTGGCCGTCGATCCAGTTTGTCATCGGCGTCGGCGTGATTTCGCTGGTGATCTACATCATGGGAGTGATGACTGCGGGCAGCGGGGGCCAGATGGCCGATGTGTTGGGGCTCGGCCTGCGAGGTCCAACGGGGGTTTTGAAGTTTTGGGGGATCCTGCTGCTGTTTTTCGGATTCGTCGCGGCGTTGATCATCGGTTTCCAGAGAAACGTGGGGGGGGTCCAAAACGCCATCCCGTTGCTCTACAAGATTCCCGTCATCGGCGGTTCGCTCCAGACGATTACGTTGTCGCGGTTCACGTGGACGCTGTCACTGGCACTCGAGACGGGGCTCGATCCGATCAAAGCGATTCGCCTCTCCCTGGATGCGACCGACAGTGATTTCTACCGCAGCGGGGCTGACGACGCGGAATTGGCGATTCGAGACGGAGCGACCTTAACCGAAGCCTTGAAGGCAACCGCCGTCTTCCCCGAGGAGTTTTTGACGCAGGTCGAAGTCGCGGAATTGTCGGGAACCGATGCCGAGTCGATTTCCCATGTCGCCCGCGATTACGATGAACGGGCGCGGTCGGCGATGAAAGTGATCGCGGGGTTGGCGACCGGCTTGATTTGGTTGCTGGTCGCCGGATTCCTCATTTTCTTCATCATCCGGATCGTCATGATGATCGCGGGTGTGTACCAGGAAGCCCTCGAACCGATCTAAGCGGGGGAGGGGGGGCAGAAATCGCAGCAAAACAGCGTTTTCAACGGCCGGGACAAAACACTAGACGATCGTTTATACTTCTGCGTCCTCTTGAATGATTTTCCCAGGAACCGGTTTGCATGATTGCTTCGTCGAATAACGCTAACACTGAGCCAAGCGAGTCTGCCACTCCCGCTCGGTCGCCCTTTTTTGTCGATAAAAACGAGCCCAAAAACGATGCGGTCGATTATCCGGCGATCGAGGCTGCTGTCCGGGTGATCCTCGAAGCGGTCGGCGAAGATCCCAACCGAGACGGGTTGCTCGAAACACCGGCGCGGGTCGCCCGCATGTACGCCGAGATGTTTGCGGGCCTGAAATCGGATCCGGGACGGCATTTGGACAAAGTATTCGACGAGGATTACGACGAGATCGTACTCGTCCGCGACATCAGCTTTTGCAGCATGTGCGAACACCATTTGCTGCCATTCACCGGAAAAGCTCACATCGCGTACCTGCCCAGCGGCAAGGTTGTCGGATTGAGCAAGCTCGCCCGGGTGGTCGAAGAAGTCGCGCGGCGGCCCCAAGTTCAGGAGCGACTGACGCACACGGTCGCCAATTTGATTGAAGAACGCTTGTCCGCGCGGGGTGTCGCGGTCGTGGTCGAATCGACGCACAGTTGCATGACGATGCGTGGAATTCGCAAACCCGGCAGCCTGTGCCTGACCAGCGCGATGCGGGGTGCGTTCAAAACCGATCCAAAATCGCGTGCCGAAGTCCTCGGATTGATCAACCGATCGGCCAGCTAGGTTGCTGCAGAGGCCATAAATTCTGCTTTTCCGGGCGTTTGTGTTAGAATAGTGTCGTGCGCAGGCGACGACACACCGAATCGGCAACTTCTCTAGATGGTCCGACCGTCGCCAGTGGTGGTGCGGAAGTGAGTACATCACTACCGATGACGCGTTTAGGACGTCAGATGCGACAAAAAACCATCCACAAAGAGGTGTGGTTCCTCTTCTCTTTTGTCTCGCAAAGTGTTCCCGATCAAGTTGAAATTGATGCACCTTTCACTGAACCGATCTGATTGCTTGCAACCTTGTCTCGGCATCCTGTTCGCCGGACTCGTCAGCGTCGCAACGGCGTCTTTCGCCCCGGCCGCCGGACCAGCGGTGCCACCTCAGGTCGAAATGATCAACGATTCGATCGAACAGGTTTGGCGAGATTACGAGATCCGCCCGGCCGGCGAGGTCGATGACGCACAGTGGTGCCGCCGGGTGTACCTCGATGTGATCGGACGGATTCCGAAGTACGAAGAATTGTCGGAGTTCATGTCAGATCGGTCCGCGGACAAACGCGCCGCATTGGTTCAGAAATTACTTCAGGATGATCGCTACACCGAAGAATACGCCAACCACTGGGGAACGATCTGGACGAACCTGTTGATCGGACGCGGCGGCGGAAACGACCGACGCGATTTGACCAACCGCACAGGCATGCAGAAATACCTGCGTGACAGTTTTGCGCGGAACAAAACATACGACCGAATGGTCTTTGAACTAATCACCGCAGAAGGTTCGACCAAACCCGGGAATCCCAATTTCAACGGGGCGGTCAACTTTCTGATCGGCAAGGTCAATGAGGAAAAGGGGACACTCGCAACAAGCAGTGTGTCACGAATCTTCTTGGGGCAACAAGTACAGTGCACCCAGTGCCACAACCATCCGTTCAATCAATGGAAGCAACAGAAGTTCTGGGAATTCAACGCGTTCTTCCGACAGACCCGGGCGTTGCGTCGATTCGTCGATGGCACCAACGACATCGAGTCGGCGGAACTGGTCAGCGAAGACTTTGCCGGTGAATCGGGCAACCCCGAAAACGCCTTGCTGTTTTATGAACTTCGCAATGGTTTGCAGAAAGTCGCCTATCCGGTCTTCACCGATGGAACTGAAGTCGGCAGAAGCGGCTACATCGAAGACGTCAATCGCCGCGAAGAACTCGCGCGGCTGATGCTCGAAAGCGAGTATCTCGACAAGATGATCGTCAACCGCATGTGGTCGTTGTTCTTAGGCTTTGGCTTTACACGACCGATTGACGACCTCGGTCCACACAACCCATCCTCGCACCCTGAACTCCTCGATTCACTTGGTAAGGAGTTCCGCAAATCGAGCTACGATCTCAAACAATTGATCACATGGATCACGCTGAGCCGCCCCTATCAGCTCGCCGCGGTACTGGGCAAGCAAAACGCGGTCGACGATCCATCGATCGGAGAGTCTCCCAAGTTCTCGCGTTTTTACCTGCGTCAAATGAGTGCCGAGCAACTCTACGCGTCGCTGGTGGCGGCGTCGGATGCGAAGGGCAAAGGAAGTTACGCCGAACAGGAAGCCGAACGACGCCAATGGCTATCACAATTTGTTGTCGCGTTCGGAACCGATGAAGGAGATGAAGCGACGACGTTTAACGGATCGATTCCGCAAGCTTTGATGCTATTCAACGGAGCGTTGACGAAGAACGCGACGAGTGTCGAACCGGGGTCCTTTATCGATCGCCTGTCCAAATCGGGGAGTTCACCGCGTGATCGGCTCACGCAATTGTACCTGACCGGATTGGCTCGCCGTCCGACCAAGATTGAAACGAATGTTGCGGGCAAACTGCTTGCTGCCCGTGGCGGCAACGAAAAAGAAATGCTGCAGGACGTTTGGTGGGCGATCATCAACAGCAACGAATTCATCATGCAGCATTAACAATCGAAAGCATTCGGCGGTCAGCATTCACGTGTGATGCCGCCGTCCCCTCGATCGCTTTCATCCGCCACCTGTTCCCACCTGTTACCTATCACCTGAAGATCTACCATGGACCTCTCAACCCCTTCGGGCATGACCCGCCGTCACTTCATGAGCCATTTGGCGGGATCGTCAGCGGCTGCCGCGGCGGCGTTCTCACTCGGCAACGCGATCCAGGCCAATGCGGCCGAGATGAAGCGGAATCGCAAGTCGGCGATTTTGTTGTGGATGGGTGGCGGTCCGTCGACGATCGACATCTGGGACTTAAAACCGGGAGCACCGACGAGCGGCCCGTTCCGGCCGATCTCCACCACCGGCGACATGCAAATCTGCGAACACATGCCGATGACGGCCCAGCAGATGAAACACCTTTCGATCGTCCGGAGCATGTCGACCCGCGAGGCCGATCACGCTCGCGGCCGGTACTACATGCACACCGGATACGTTCCCAATCCAAACATCGAACACCCCGGTTACGGCAGCGTGATCGCTCACGAGCTGATCTCACAGCGTCCCGAACTGGAAATCCCGCCGTTCGTCGCCGTCGGTGGCGCCGGCACAGGCCCGGGATTCTTGGGCATGGCCTGGTCGCCTTTCGCGGTCTCGAGCAACGGACGTGTTCGCAACCTTGAAATGAAGATGAGCGACCAACGTCTGCTGCAGCGGATGGCGGCGCTGAAACTGATCGAAGATGGTTTCTCCAGCCGCACGCGTGACACGCCCGCAGCGGAACACGCCAAAGTCCTTCAAAAGACGTTCGACCTGATGACGAGCGACCAGATGAAGGCTTTTAAAGTCGACGAGGAGCCCGAAGAGGTCAAAGAACGCTACGGCACCAATGGGTTTGGGCAAGGATGCTTGCTCGCCCGACGTTTGGTCGAAGCCGGGGTCCCGTTTGTCGAAGTCGACCTGGGCGGATGGGACAACCACAATGGCATTCACACCATCCTCAAAGATCAAAAACTGCCCCAACTCGACAAAGCGATGAGTGCGCTGGTCGAAGATTTGGCGCAGCGGGAATTGATCGACGACACCGTCGTGATGTGGATGGGCGAATTCGGAAGAACCCCGAGAATCAACCAGGGCGCCGGCCGCGATCACTTCGCGAGGGCCTGGTCCTGCGTGGTTGGCGGCGGCGATATCAAGGGCGGATTGGCGGTCGGCGAAACCAGCAGCGACGGCAGCGCCGTCGTGACCGAGCCCTACAGCGCCGAAGATTTAATGACCACCGTCTGCAAAGGATTGGGCATTTCGACCGACACGACCTTCACCAGCAAGAACGGGCGTCCGATGAAGATCGCCGGCGGCGGAAAGCTGATCAGTGAACTGATTGCGTGAGTGAGCGTTCTCCCGCCGAATTGATTCAGCGGCACCAGAATGGAATCTGGCGATACCTTCGCGTGCTCGGTTGCGACGCCACCACCGCGGACGATTTGACGCAGGAGACGTTTCTGCGGGTACTTCGTCGTGACAATTTCGTTCAACATTCCGACCAAGCAACGTCGGAATATCTCCGCCGAACCGCGTACAACCTACTCGTTTCCAACCATCGCAAGTTGGGCCGAATGCAGGTCACCGACTCCACCTCGCTGCTAGATGAAAGCTGGCAACGTTGGGCGGGTAAGGATTTGACAGGCGACGAAGCGGTCGACGCGTTGCGTCGATGCATGGAGCAGTTAAGCGACCGAGCTCGGCGAGCTTTGGAGATGCGATTTGTCGAAAACGCCCCGCGGGTCGAAATCGGTGAAGAACTCGGCATTTCCGATCACGGGGCTCGCAATTTGATGCAACGAGCCAAAGCGCAACTGCGAGAGTGCGTTGCCGAACGACTACGGTCCTCCATCGACACCACAAACGTTTGAATTTGTTTTGGAGCGAAACGCTTCCCACCACCGATCGACACACCCCGTCCCCTGAGGCGGCCCAACATGAATCCCTCTGAACCACTCGACTCCGATCTTCCTGACGATTCCCGCGGCGCGAGTCCTGCGGACGCTGAAGATGCGATGCTCGATGCCCTCTTGTCGGAGGTCATCGGCGGCCAATCGCCGCCCGATCAAAGCCGTGTGATCCTGCAACGGCTGGACACCTCAGGTGCCCGCACATCACAAAAGAAATCCCTTCGCACCCAAAAGAACACTTCGTCGAATTGGCGGTTCGCCTTAGCCTCCGCTTCGATCGTGCTGTTTGCGATCGGCACCATCATCGGCCTGCGGTACCGAAACCAAATCAACATCGCCCAAACCCCGACATCGTCGGCCCCCACTGAAACGTTTGCCAACTCGGACCTGGATTCGAATTCCGCCGCACAATCACAACCAACCTTTGCACCGGAGACTGCTGGCGAGGATGACGGCACCGGTGGTACATTGCCTTCGCGGACGATTGAATTGGCTGACGGTTCGACCGATCCCGATGCATTTCGGCCGGATTCCATTGGCCTGTTTGATAACGCCCCGCTAAACGGCAGCGATCAAACCGATGCGTCCAAACCGACTCCCCAAGCATTGACATTGGTGTCGACGGTGATGACCGACCGCTTGGAACGGTATTGGGATCGTGTCGGAGTGCAACCAACCGACATGATGCCAGCGGACGCTGTTTCCAAACGCTTGCACGACAAGTTTGGTATCCGTGTGCCCGAACATGCGATCGGCAACAGCGAACGGATGTTGGCGGCACTCTCCGAGACTCGCAATACAGACGCATTGGCAAGCCAAGTGCTTGCGGCGATCGCGTCTCGGCCGGCCGAATCGCTGACATCGTCATCGGATCGATTGATGGGCAAACAGATCAGCCAAACGCTCAGTTCAGGACACGGATTCGATCGTCTGATTGCGTCGTGGTTCGTTGAACGAAAAACAAGCTCGGGCAAATCAGAAACTGCCAAAGACACCAACGCTGCCGCGACGGCATCGTTTCATGAGTTGTTGCGACCGCTCGGCGAGCATGAAACGTTAGTGACGACGGCGGCCGTTGCACTCAATGCGGACCTCCGTTGCCAACGCTGCCATGATTTGCCGCAGGTCGGCGGTGACCGCAACCAAGCGATCTCACAGCATGATTACTGGCAACTCGCCGCGACGATTTCGCCGTGGCTGCCGATTCGACCCAACGCACCGGCAGGTCGGTTTTACGACTTACCTGATGGCCGGCGTCGCTTGGCCCCAGCCGATCCGGATGCCGACTGGCCGGAACGACTGCTCGGTTCGCGATCACTCGCCGAAGGACTCGTCGGTGCGATGTGGAAAATGGTCCACGGGCGTCCGCTCGCGTCGAGCCCCTACGATTTGTCAGGCGGCGCCGCTGATTCTGACCTGCAACGTTTGCGCAACGAACTCGCCGACGATCTCCTGGCCAGCGATTTCAACCTGCTGCGTACGATCTCATTGATGATGAGTGATTCGATTGTCGCCCGCAGCACGCCATCGGCGATGACACCAGCGGGCGTCTTAACGGCGAGCGACACCGATTGGATCCGCGCGGTAGCGGCGATCGAATCATTTGCCGCGTCACCGCCTGAGTCGATGCCGACATCGCGAGGCCATCGCATGCGTTTGGTTCAGGACAGTTCGCTGCCACGCCTGGGAGCGGGAGGAGCGAGCGGAGCGGTTTTGGCCCAACCTCTTGGCAGTGACGACTCGCCGGGTGCCGACAAAGCAAATTCACGAAACCGGAAATCGGCCGCGCCGTCCAAACCCTCGCCAGCAATTTTGGCGGGCTTGCCGATGCGACCCACCGTCGTGATGCCCGCCTGGATCAGTGAGCTTTCGGACTTTGACAGTCGCCTGCAACATGTCTCGTATTTGGCAGGTCTGGACGGGACGCCGGAACCGGCAGCCAAACTCGCAACCCAAATGCGAGATGCTCGGGTGGAAGAGGCGTTGATTCTGCAGCGGATTTGGTGGATCATTCGGCCGCAAGGTTAATACGCGATCCATCCTCTGTGGCGTCCTCGTCACGCATCCAATCGCCAGGCTCGAATGATATCGATCGATCTGCTCAATCAAATCCATGCCGGCGATTGCGTTGCGGGAATGGCAGAACTTCCCGCAGGCACGGTGGATCTGGTTTTTGCCGATCCTCCTTTCAATATCGGCTATCAATACGACGTCTACGAAGACTCCCTGGAGTCGGATGACTACCTGCGATGGTCTGAAAACTGGATCCGCGGCGTGCATCGTGTTCTCAAATCAGACGGCGCCTTCTGGCTGGCGATCGGCGACGAGTACGCGGCCGAACTCAAAGTTCTCTCCCAACGAATCGGGTTCACGTGCCGCAGTTGGGTGATTTGGTACTACACGTTCGGCGTGCATTGCAAATACAAGTTCACGCGTTCGCACGCACATCTGTTTCATTTCGTCAAAGACCCAAACAAGTTTACGTTCAACGCAGACGATCCGAACCTGCGCGTGCCATCGGCTCGACAATTGGTCTACAACGACAAACGCGCGAATTCCAAAGGGCGGATGCCGGACGATACTTGGATCCTACGCCCGCAAGATTTGCCATCGGGATTTTCGGCCGATGAAGACGTGTGGTATTTCCCTCGTGTCGCCGGCACATTCAAAGAACGAGCGGGGTTCCATGGCTGCCAAATGCCAGAACACCTGCTCGGCAGAATCATCCGCTCTTCGAGCAACGGAGATGAAATCGTTCTCGATCCGTTTAGCGGCAGCGGCACGACGGCGGCCGTAGCCAAGAAACTCGGCCGGCAATACATCACGTTCGACATGAGCGAAGAGTACGCTCAATTGGGTAACGAGCGTTTGCAACAAATCACCGTCGGTGACCCTCTCGTGGGCTCCGCGGATCCATTGCGAAGCGTGCCTTCGACCGCCGCAGGCAAACGCGACAAGAAGATCCCCGACAAACAGCGGGCGGCCGAAAAACGAAAGGCCACTCAAAGCCTGGGACTGCAAATGTCCTTGGAGTTTGGCAGTTCGCCGGACGATGAGAACGATGAAATCGTCATTGAAGCGTTTCGGCAATCGCATGCTGGATTTTCGGTTGATCGCGTCCTGCTCGATTCCGTCATGAATGAGCGATTCATCACCGCATGCCGCGAGGGAGGATCCACCGCCAGCGAACTCGAGCTACGCAAGCAGCTTGCACAGCTTCGGTTTGTCGGCACGTTATCCGCCGAGAACTTGCAACCGAGCGAGCCAACCATCGTGCCTGACGAGACGCTCGAGCGTTATCGTTTTGCGAGTGAAATCGCATGGCGATTGACCGCCGATCGCTATCCCAAGTGGACGCTCGATGATCTGCTGATCGATCCTGAGATCGTGCGTCAGTTTGATACGATTGCATCTCAAGTCGCACCGGCCTGTGACCCGTTCACGCTACGGTGGGGCACATTGAAATTGCGATCACTTGCTCCGGCCGTGATCGCTCAGGCCAACAAGCGCGGCGGCAGGGCAGGGCAGGGCGGCAAGAAAAACGCAACCGACCTGTTTAAGAAAACGACCGCAGTGACACCCGAGAAGATCCATTGGCCGAACTCAAACGAACCGTTTGGCGGTGTCTACAAGATCGAGTCTGGCCAAGGCACCGTTTTGTATGTCGGTGAATCAACCAACCTTCCGATGCGGATGCGTGACCACTTTGATCACGCGTCGTCGCTTGATTTTTGGTCGACACTCGCGGGAGGAACGCCGCGAGTTCGTTTGGCATTCGTCGAGCCGAACGAATCAGACAGCGTTCAGATTCGTCTGCAGCCTTGGTACCGCGAATTGCTGGGTCACGATGATGTCGCCTGCAATTGCGTCGACTTGTGGCTGCCGAGCGAAACAGAAGACTGAGGGTCGATCGGAAAGGCCATCGGGGACTCGCCAGAATTGTTTGCCCTAAGGATTTCTGGCGAATTCCCCTGCGTTGTTCCACTTTCGCTCGGTTTTGAACTGCCGACTTACGGCCAAGTGGCGACTACGGCCAGGTGATGACTTCGCGACCGTTGCGGGTCGAAAGTCCTTGCCACAATTGGCGGTCGACCGAATCGGTGACGAAGCGAACCGAGCCATCGAGGACGCCGACCTGAACACCACCAACGTGATAGCTGCGTGAGGTGACTGCGGAGTAGGTGCGAGCCGGGTCGGTGATGTCCTTGCCTTCTCGCATATTCGTCCAATCGACGTCGTATTCGACACCCGATGCTTCACAAAGCACTTTGGTGTTCGGAGTGAACGTGGTCGTGAAGCCTGCTTGATGGACCCGTCCGTCGACCCACTCGGTGTGACCGGTATCGGTCTTGAAACTACCGCCGAGCGTGCAGATCACCTCCGGTTGAACTGGCATGGTGATGTCGCCGGCGGTGGCCACGTCGCGGTAATAAGGAGTCCAGCCTTTCACTTCGGCGAGTGCGAGCGTGTTACTCAAACCGTCGAGACAATCGCGAAAGCCCATGTAACGGTTTGGACCGAACATGCCATCACCGATGTTGTCGTTAGCCGGATCGAATACGAACCACACGCCTTCATTGGCGGCGTAGTTGAGCTTGTAATTCTCTGGTCCGCTGCTGCCCAAGCGAGGTTGGTCCAACGGATCACTGGGGCACTGATACGCTGCGACACGGAACGACGCGACCGGCACCGGGATCCCATCATCCTGCAACGTGGAGTTGGAATAGCCTTGCGAGAAATCGATTCCGTCGGCGAGTCCGCCTTCTTCGATAAACGGCAAAATCCGAGCCTGCATCGACCATCCGCTGCCGCTACCGCTATTGGTCCATGACGGCGGGAGTTTCTTGTAGGCGGATTCGTAGTTGTGGATCGCCAACGAGATCTGCTTGAGGTTGTTGCTACAACTCATCCGCCGAGCCGCTTCCCGAGCTGCTTGGACAGCGGGCAACAGCAAACCGACCAAGATTCCGATGATGGCGATCACCACCAACAGTTCGACGAGGGTGAAGGCGGCGCGTTCGGGACGCGAGTTTTTTGATGTCGGTACGAGAGGGTACGAAACGGGGCAGCGCATTGAACTTGTCCTGTGGCATGAAGCAATCTCGAAAACTGCACGGCAACATTACCGGGCAGCTTACGGAGAAACGGGATCAAGCATGGCTGGCGACAGACGAACGCTTGCTGATGCATCGATGCACGTTCGGCACCGGGACTCATCGGGAGGTCGTCAAAGAATGGCTGGCTAGCTATTTGATAGGCAAACGTTAATGCGAATCACTTGCATTAGCAAGCCAGGTTGGCGGGATTGTCCTAAAAATGCGACATCGCCGTGGGCCACTTCGTTTTTTGGGTGCACATTGGCACACCATCAGCATGCAATGGCAGCCGCCGCCTCGCTCCTGGGGCCGTCGTCCCTAGGGATGGGAAACCCGTTCTCAGCAGATTATCTTGGCTCGGACGTGAAAGCCCGTTCCCTTTTTGTTTGACTGTAACCCCCACCATGGACTTTCTGCTCTACCTGGCCCTCGTGCCTGCGCTAGGCGTGACAGCCCAATGGCTGGCGTGGCGTACAGGCCTTCCCAGTATCCTGGTGCTGCTGGTGTTCGGCGTCTTGCTGGGGTGGTTCGTCCAACCGGACGCTTTTCTGTCCGCTTTGACCGAAGGCGACCAAACTGCCGGGCCCAACCTGTTGTTCCCGCTGGTGGCTCTGTCGGTCGGCGTGATCATGTTCGAGGGAGGCCTGACGCTTAAGTTCGCGGAGCTCGGCGAATCGGGTTCGGCATCACTGCGGTTGGTCACCCTCGGTGCGCTGCTCGCGTTTGCGGGCAACACCATTGCGGTCCACTTCATCCTGAATTGGGGATGGCAGCTCAGCGCGTTATTGGGTGCGATTTTGGTGGTCACCGGGCCAACCGTGATCGGCCCGCTGCTGCGACAGGTGCGTCCGAGCCGCCGGGTGTCGTCGACGCTGAAATGGGAAGGCATCGTGATCGACCCGATCGGCGCGGTGCTGGCGGTGCTCGTTTACGAGGAAGTGCTGCTTCAGCACTCCGCTCCCGAATGGTCGAGCGTGGTGGCGTCGCTGGTCTGGACGCTGACTGTCGGCTTGGTACTCGGATGCGTCGGTGGTGCATTGCTCACACAATCGCTACGTCGCTATTGGGTACCCGATCACTTACACGGCGTGACCGCGTTGACGCTCGCGTTACTGCTGTTCGCGATCAGCAACAAACTGGCGCACGAATCAGGTTTGATCACCGTGACCGTCCTCGGGATCTGGCTAACGAATCAAAAACACTATGACGTCGAACACATCATTGAGTTGAAAGAGAACCTGCGAACGCTCCTGATCGGGTGTCTGTTCATCGTGCTCGGTTCGCGGGTGAATCTCGCAGACATCGGAGCGATCGGAGTGCCCGGTCTGATGCTAGTGCTGACTTTGGTTCTGATCATCCGTCCGCTGTCGGTCTATTTTTCGTTGCTCGGAAGTCCGCTGAACTACCGGGAACGAACCTTCATCGCCGGTCTGGCGCCGCGTGGGATCGTGGCTGCCGCAGTCAGCAGTGTGTTTGCGTTGGGCATGGAAAGCCGCAGCGATCTGTCGATTCCCGGATCGGAGCAGCTCGCGACGGTCACGTTCCTCGTCATCATCGGCACCGTCGCGATCTATGGAATGGCAGCCGGACCACTGGCGCGATTTCTGAACCTGGCTGACGAAGCCAGCCATGGCGTCTTGATTGCCGGCGCCGACGCATGGGTTCGCGACTTTGCCCACGAACTCAAAGAAGCGAAGATCCCACTGCTGTTAGTCGACACGAACTACAACAAAATTTCGCAGGCCCGCATGGACGGCATACGGGCCGAATGCGTGAATATTCTCAATGAACATGTGCGTGAGGAGCTGGACCTCGCGGGGATCGGCCGGTTTCTGGCGTTGACTCCCAACGACGAGGTCAACTCGCTCGCTCTACGTGAGTGCAAACATCTGTTTGATTCCTCGCGGCTGTATCAATTGACGTTCAAGTCGAAAAACATGGCGGGGCGTCGCGGCCTGACCAAAAACCTAATGGGTCGTGAACTATTTGGCGAAGGGATGACGTTCACTCACCTGCGTAGCCTTCACAGCGCCGGTGCGCTGATGAAGTCGACCAAGTTGACGGCAGAGTTTACGTATCAAGACTTTCTCGAAAAATATGGCGAGCAAACGGTCGTGATGTGTTCGATCGATCAGGACAGCGCGATCAAGATCAACACCATCGACAGTCCACTGGTTCCCACGGCGGGCCAAACCCTGATCGCCCTCGTCAGCGTTACGCCCGTCCCATCAAAACACGCCTCAAGAACCAACGGGGAAAATCCCGCTAATGTTTGATCCGTTCCCTGCGGTGGTCGCATTCACACCGCTGATCGTTTACTTGTTCACCCTTGCGTTGATTCGGATTGGTGGTTTCGTTTGGGTGACCACCGGTGGACGCGACTTGGCCGCCGTCCTGACTGCGATTTCCGGAATGATCGTGATCGGTCCGATGGAACTGTTTTTTCCGAACGCGACGGCATCGTTCCTTGGGGTGTGGGTTTGGGCACCATTGCTGATGTTGTATCTGTTGTTCGCATGCCTGTTGATCCTGGGGGCCCGTCCGAAATTGGTCGCTTATGGCAGAACAACGGAAGAGGTTTACCCGGCCGTGATCCGCGCCGCACGTTCGATGGATCCTGAATCGACCGCAAAGATTGACCAGTTACAGGTCCACCTTCCGGCGTTCCACGCTCACCTCCGCTTGGATGTCTCACCGGGGCACGACTGCGTCAGCGTGCTGGCATTTGAACCCGGTCTGCCCCCGAAATTCTGGAATGCCCTCCGCACGAAGTTACGATCTGAACTTCGGAATACCGCCCCACCGCGGCCAAGGCGTGGCTGGGCTCTACTGAGCATTTCGCTCCTGATGGGGCTTTGGTTGGTTCGATACGTTGCCGCCGAGCCGGCGCTATTGGTCGAGGGGTTCCAGGAATGGATCATCCGCTGACCTGAAGGCTTACGAGCGGGGCGATCAAGAACTATTCTGTGACTCCATGTCAAACAAACCCAAAACGATCGCGATCACGCTCGTCAAATTTCTCGTCCCGGTAGTTATTATCGGGTACTTGCTATGGCGGATGCCCGCCTCGGATTGGACGAATTTATCGGAACGCTCGATCGCCTACCCGGTCTTGTTCGCCGCACTCGGCGTCGCCTTTGCCGCGATCGTGTTGTCGTTTGTGCGTTGGTGGGTTTTGGTGCGATGTCAGGGCATTCCACTTAGCCTGATGGAGGCGTTGCGGCTCAGCTCGATTTGCTTCCTGTTGAGTTTTGTCTCCGCCGGCAGTGTCGGAGGTGACGTGTTTAAAGCCGTGTTCCTTGCTCGCCGAACCCCGGGAAAACGCATCGCCGCGGTCGCATCGGTATTGGTGGATCGCGGGGCAGGGCTGTACGGGTTGCTGCTGCTCGTTTCCATGGGATTGATGATCCGAACATCGACCGATCCGTTTGAATTCAACGGCGTCGGTCTCGACGACATCAAATGGATCGTGGGCGTGTTGTTGGGCACGGGCACGGCGGTGTTGGTCACGCTGGTGTTTGGTGGAAAGATCGTCGACCGCGTTATCAAACAGCTTTCCCAGGTATCGATCATCGGCCCCGTGATCGAAAAGATCGGTCCTCCGCTGCGTGCGTTTCACAACCACCCTTGGGCCTTCGCACTGTCGCTCGTGATGAGCGTCGGCGTGCAGGGGTTGCTGGTCGTGAGCATGTTCTTGATCGCAACTTCGATGTACGCATCACCTCCCACACTCGCCGAACACTTTGTGATCGTGCCGATCGGGATGCTGGCCTCCGCTTTACCGCTCACGCCCGCGGGCATCGGTGTTCTGGAAGCGACGGTCGAAACGCTTTATCACCTCGTCCCCGCTGAAAATACCGACGCGTCGGGCACACTCGTCGCCCTGGTCTTCGAGCTGGTCAAACTCGTCCTGGCTATCGTCGGAACCATTTTTTACTGGACGGCCGGCAAAGACGTTCAGGAGAGTTTGGAATACGCCGAAGAGCACGGCGAAGAATTCGAATCAGACACGCTCGCGGCGTCGTCCACGGTCACCGAAACGTCCTAACACACTCGCGCATCCATGCGATCGGTCTCATCATGTCGCCAATCGAGGAAGATTTCCGGCCCCAAACGCTGCCCCAACAGCTAAGAGAGATCTGGAATCGTAGCGGTATCGGAAACCATCGGAGATTGTGGATCGCGGTGATCGGTTGGGGCATTATCAATCTGTTCTTGTCAGCTGCCATTTACGCGTGGCACTGGGCAAACTCCGCCGGATGGGTGCCACCGAAGTTAAACATCGGTCCGATTGGTACGTTCATTTTCACCTTTAGCTATGCCCTCCAACGAAACGTGACCTTGATTGGCATCGTCCACTTCGTGCTTTGGTCTCAGTGGCGGGCGCCGAATCGCCCACCGACTTGGCAACTCATCCTGGGCGTGTTCCTGTTCGGTTTCTATTCCATGGCGATACAGTACGCGCCGTTTTTCACGCATACTCATACCTCCATTTGGGTACGGTCGTGGGTGAACTATCTCGTGACGTGCGCATGGTACGTGCTCCTATTTCGCTCCACCGCCACGTTCGTTGGACATCAACTCGTTGAGGCAGACCGGAACGATACTTCACCGAATACCCGACGCGACGTCTGGTCGCTTCGAGGTATGTTCCTCGCTGCAACTCTGGTCGCCTCCACGATTGCGATCAAACGCTGGATACACGTTTATTTTATCGAGACCGACCCGCTATCCATGCCGGGCTATTCGGTGTGGATCAATGTGTCGTCCGAGATCGCTGAATTCATCACCACCGTTCTTTTGGTTTACGCCGTCGTGGCAATCGTCACCCGCCGCGGCATACTGGTTCCCGCATCACTCGTATTTGCATCCGCTGTCATCGACTGGAGCGCGATGCATCTCACCTCACGTCTGTTGCCGGCATTCTACGGACGAGCGGAACTCAGCCAACAACTTTCTTACATCGGTATCAGCATCACCACCATCATGATGCTGCACTGGATCGCGTTTCGCGTCTGGCGTTGGGCCGGGTATCAGCTCCGAGAAGTTTCCCCCAACGCAAGAACCGTCTAACGCCCCGTCTCAACCGAAGAGCAATTCATCCTGGGGCGGTTTGCCGCCGTCGGTACTCTTGCGATACAAACCGATTTTCTGCAAGGCGAGCAGCGTCACGTAGGTGGGATTGAGATACAGATAGCGGCGCCAGAGACGTCCGGGCTCGCGGGTTAAACGGAACAACCACTCAAGCCCAGAGCGTTGCATCCAGGGCGGTGCTTGCTTGAGCACGCCGGCGTGAAAGGCAAATGCCGCCCCCACCGCGATCAGTGGCATCGGGAGTCGCTCACGCATCTCGTAGGCAAAGATTTCTTGTCGGGGACAGCCCAGACCGACGAAGCACATTTGCGCACCACTGGCAATAATTTCAGCAGCTAAGTCATCGCGTTCCTGCGACGTGATCTGCCGAAAGGCGGATGCCCG
Source organism: Aporhodopirellula aestuarii (assembly GCF_023701485.1). GTDB lineage: Bacteria > Planctomycetota > Planctomycetia > Pirellulales > Pirellulaceae > Rhodopirellula > Rhodopirellula aestuarii. The sequence continues at coordinate 246,308 of NZ_JAMQBK010000029.1, read as the reverse complement.
TTGGCCGACGATCTGCAAACCTTCAAAACGCTCGCCGAGCTTCGTGGCGAACCGGGAAAGCATCTCTTCCGTGGCCCCAAACAAGAAAACAGTCACATCTTGTTTCGCCGCGGCCTCGCACAGCCGCAGGGTCAGCTCAGGGCCATACACCCGATCGGACAATTTTCCGCCGGCAAACCGTTTGGCATGCAGCGAGTTAAGGGCCCACCGTACCGGCTGACCGTCGGGACAAACCAAGTCGAACTGGTTTAACCGATATTGATATTCGCGATCGAGAACACCCGTCATCACCCCATGCACCGCGAGCGCCGTGACCGTCATGGCTCGCTTCGCTTTTGCCCCATCGATGATTTTTTCCACAGCGGAGTCGTAGTCAATCGCGTCGACGCCAATTCCGAGAACACTGTGTTTGCCGTAATCAAGCATGAGAGGCGAGGGGCTGAGGACTGAACTGGCAGACTTGATCGTGCATCGTGCTGACGGCGAACTGTTGGCTGTACAGCGTCAACGCCCACGTCATGAATTCGAGCTTGGCGTTTCGTTTCATTATCATCCCTGGGAAATAGGCCATGTCCGCATCGTCCTCGCACCCGAGGAAGTCCGGGGGGTGCAGCAGCAGCGAGGGTGCGGTCCCAAACAGACGACACATCATTAAAGCAGTGCGAAAATAAGCCTTCGCAACCGCAACACTGTATCCGGCGACAAACGTTAAATAGCTAAAGTGGATCGGCGTCCGCAGAAAAGGCAAGACGGTGACAGGAACTTCCCAAATCTTTGCTTCAGCGGCATCCAACGTGTCGGAACGTTCGGGGCAGGGCAGGGCACGCAAATAGGGCCAATTGGGGTTTCTCATCGCCGCGAAACCGCCGTAGAGTTTCTTGGCTTTCTCCCGCTGCTCACCTTCGAGCTTTGTCCTCGCCAGAAACACTGCCCGAGCAATCGGCGCCATCGACGTTGGAAAAATCGACGCGTCGTATTGATATCCCAGCATCCCGAGCACCCGCAGGACTTCCCCCGGACAACTGAAGCCGGGCCCACGAAAACCGACTGGCGTCTGGCCAGTCTTGGAAACAATGAGATCGTGTGTGCCCCCAATTTCTCTTTCGATTTCATCATCATTCATCGTGTGCATCCACGGCAAATGATTGAGCGAATGATTCGCCGCTTCCCATTTCGAAAGAGAGTCGAATGCTGAAATGGACTGCACGTCGTCATCACGCTGCAAATCGCGTCCGACCAAGAACACGGTCAATGGCAGACCGAGCGGCCCTAGAACATCGACGATATTGGAGATCGCGAGTGAGAAGTAACTATCGCACGACTCCCAATTTTCGCGTCCCGCAGCACGAAGGTACGCCCATTTGTTATCAAGGTCGAGCGAAAGACTCGCCGGCGGACACTGCCTCATGCCTGCGGGCCTTGACCTGACGGGCGGTCAGAATGCAATACCGATCGGATCGCCTCGAGGGCACCTGCGGCACTGCGTTGGGGCGTGTACGCCGCAGCGGTCTCGAACGCATTATGACGCATCGCGGCCACCTCCGAGTCATCGACCGCGAGATACTTCTGCATCACATCGGCAAGGCATGCCGCCGAATCTGCGGAATGTGTTTTTGCACTCCGGTGCAACGGATCGTACTGCCATCCGTTACGTCCATCGTTGACCATTGCCGTCACCGCCTGCGCATAGACACTCCCGATCACGGGCAACCCGGCATGCATGGCCTCGTTGACGACGAGCAACCACTCATCGGCCAACGTCGGCGCAATCAGAGCACCATGGGTGCTCATCAGGGCCGGAAGCTGTGCCGCCGGTTGGTTCCCCAACACGTGGATCTTGAGACGTCGATCGGGTGCCGATTGATTCTCAATTGCTCGGCCCGACGCGAGGGTTTCCACCGAGCAACGCAATGGTCCATCACCGACAAGGGTAAGCTCAAGCGACCCGTTAGATCGAACACAAAACTCGCTGAGTTGATCAATCATCGGCAAGACGCCTTTGCGTTTGCTCAACTGCCCGATGCACAGCACCCGACGACGAACATCGTGTTCATCACGCGTCGGCAATTGCGGCGAGATATTTCGATCGTCGGCCGCATAAGGCATGTAGAACAACTGTTCCTGTCGGGCACCAAGCGCTAACAAGTAGCGCCGACAAGACGGGCCGTTATAGGTGATCGCATCGGCATGAGAGATGAGATACTTGCGAGCACGTTGGCGGAGCCATCCTCGCCCCTTCTCGGTGTGTTCGCTCATGAACGTCGCGAGAACCAATTTCGCACCGCTGCGCCGACAATACAGGGCAGCCGAAAGAGAACGTACCCCGAGCTCGTGAGAAAATACGACGTCCGGTCGCAAACTGCTTAATTGGCGATTTGTGTCATAGGGGACGTGCACATACAGAGGATCTTCAAAACCGGCATCACGGTGTCGCCATCGCCTGCAAATGGTGAACGCCTGTTGCACCTCAACGTCCAAACCGGTCCAGTCTGGTTCGAAGTCACGGTTGGGCTCGATCGGCGTACTCAACAGGACTTTAAACTCGGCCAAGCTGCGCGTGAGTTCCTGCAGCACCCGAACCTGATAAAGAGGGATGTAGTGCGTCAGAAAAACAACACGGGCGTTGACGGAATCAATCGGCACGCGACAGTCGATGGATGCGGAACGGGTACTCACACCCCCATCATAACGAGCGATCGACTGCTCGACGGCGCGAAACTTAACTCCAGCCGTCTCACCCCTTGAAGCAGCAGGCCGTGCCCCGCATTCCAGGCTCAACGGGGAACGTCGCGCCGCCTCAATCCAATTACCTTCGGAGCATCCTGCTTCAAACCGTAGATACGGCTGGGTCGAAGGAGCGTCGGGGGCAGTTTTTTTGGGCACAGGGATCCGCAACACGTTTCGGGTTCATATTAGTCGCCGCCCCGTCCGGTTACGGGAACGACCACCGTTCGCGCGATCAACTGCAGATCCTTAAAGAAGCCCAATCGATCGATGTATTGCAAATCCATCCGCATCCAATCGTCGAATGTTTCGGCTTTTGATTTGTCGATCTGCCAGATGCAAGTTAAACCGGGGCGAACGTCTAAACGACGACGGTGCCATCGCTCACAAGCGCGACTTTCATGCCAAGGCAATGGGCGCGGCCCAACCAAGGACATGTCACCTTTGAGTACATTAATCAGTTGGGGTAATTCATCCAGACAAGTCGCTCGTAAAAAGTGCCCCACTTTCGTAACACGTGGGTCTCTGCTGATTTTAAAGGCTGGTCCGTCGCGATGGCTGGCCGCCCGCAAGGCTGCTTGCGACTTTTCAGCGTCAACGACCATCGACCGTAGTTTGTAGATCGTGAAAGGGCGACCGTGGAGTCCTTCACGGGTTTGACAAAACAACGCCGGCCCACCATCGGTCCACTTGATCACAATCATCGACGCGGCGATGAACGGACCGGTTAAAACCAGCCCGACGCAAGCACCCACGATATCAACGGTCCGTTTGACAACCCGAGCCGCCAAAGGCCGATGGTAGGTTGAATCTTCACTGGCAATACTCACTCGACTCTCGACGCCACCGTCCACCCGCGTCGCCGTCAAAGGCTGGCGATGAACCAATGTCGATGCATCGGAAGGTTCCCCCGGAACATGAATCGGTGACGCCATGGCAGCATCCGAATGGAGGGTCGTTTGCTGCAAGACCGCGGTCGCGGTCTGCACCGTTCCGGAGAGTCTGCGTCCCCAATCACCGTCGTTGTTGTCGTCTCCTCGCCGGTTTTCGGATCCGCCGCTCGAAACGATCGCATTCTCTTCGTTGTCGCCGAAACCTTCGGGGTCATAAACTTCTAAATTCAGTTGCACGTGCAGATCGGCCGCTGAAAGAAGCTGCGTCATTCGGTCTAAAACCGCACGCCCGCCCATCTCCGGTGTGTCGACAAGCAACACTCCAAATTGGGTCGCCGAAAGAACCCCTTTCTCATCTGTCATTCGCAGATTGCGGTGCAACAGATCGACGAGCTGACGCGACTCTTTTTTCAAAACTGACGCGCGTCTCCCCAACCGCACCTTTGCGGACGGAGCGGTGGAACGGCTACGCGCTGCCAACACCGCCGCCTCGGCGTATTGCATCTCCACCGTAAGAATGCAAAACGGGATCGAGCGCCGAGTGGACCGAACCCGCTCTCGCGCGACTTCACGCCCAAACTGTCGTGGTGACAACAGCAGCGCGCGGCGACTCCCCAGAGCGGATACGGTCGGCCAAGCCAACCACCCCCGGTCGCGAACTCGTCGTTTAAGGAATGGAAACACGATGTCGTCCTAGATGATAAATAACTTAATACAGTCTCGTCGCGGCCACCGGAGCAAACAAGCTTTGCCCAACAACACCCGGCAGCAATTTTTCAAAGCATCAACGTGGCAGAGTAACGGAGGAACCGGCTCCCGATTTAGGCAAGGAAACAACCTGTGTACCTGTGAATTCTTGCTCGACGTCATTGTCGACCGCACGAACCTCCACTGAGTCTTCGTCCCCGTTTGATTCAAATATGTTGTCATGGTGCTCATCGTCTTCCTCATCAGACGCCGAGTCGTTCTTGGTCTCCGGCAGGTCGCGGGTAGCTCTCGGATCGACAGGGGAATCTCGCAAGATCGCCTGCAATAAACCGAGTGACAAAGCGAACATCGCTCCGACAATCGATAGCAGACCCCGCATCGGGCCAGACTTCTTCAGATTCAACGTCGCGTCCTGAATCACACTCACGTCAGACATTTGGCTTTTGTCCAACTCTGTGTTTACGCGTGCTTCCTCCAACGATCGCGCATGGTCTCGAAATGTTTCTTCCGCCAGCTCAGCTTCCCATGATAATTGGGCCATCGTGGTAATGTCATTATTGAGCCGTTTAAGATCCGATTGAGTCACCCGGAGCCTATCGGCGATCGAATCACGACGGCTTTCCAAACCAACCGCCTTGGCACGAACGGTTTGGAATTGCGTTTCCAGTTGCTGGTATACCGGGTTAATCGCTTCTCGCGTTTCTTGTCGCTCGCCGCGTTCGCTGTCGGCCAAGTTCTCACTCTTCTCGACTTTGTCCTTGATACGTTTGTATCGAGGATGCGACGGACTGAGTCTCGCAAGTTCATCACCGTCTTGAACTTGGACATCGTATAGCTGGCTGCGGACTTGATCACCGGCCGCGTTAGCAATTCCGAGCGTGACTTCCACGGGGACCCACCGGTCCGTTGCAGCCAATTGCCGGCGGAGTTCTTCCGCCTGGCTGATCGCTTCGGCAAACTCGCTATCAGCGGTACTCAACTTAGTTTCCAGGTCGATGATCCGCTCGCTGAGTGTTCGCTCGGCTGACTCGGCACTGATCCACCCCATCTCGTTACGAGTCTCCTGGAGTTTTTTGCGTGCAGCGATCGCCAGTTCACGACTCTCGGATGCCTGGACTTCGAAAAAGCTCTCTGACCCCTTCACCCGGTGAGCTTCCACGTGATAGCTGCCGAATTCATCCATCACCGCTTGGACGATGGATTGCACGAGCAACGGATCGTCTTCCTTACCCACAACCGAGACGGTGTAACCATTTTTAGCCACCTTGATCTGGATCGCGTCGCTAACAACTTTGATGGCCTTCTCACGTTCGATCTGAGCTTCGTATTGCTCGGGAGTCATGTCACCGACGGTCTTGGGCCCGCGACTGGGGATCCAAGACACCCATCTGCTGTCAGAATCCAAGAAGGTCGAGAAATCTTCGGCGGCTTGCTCCATCCAGTTGCGAGGCTGGTTGATCGTGTCCCCCCCGATCCGATCCACGACACGTTCGGCGATTTCACGACTGCCGATCATCTCTCCGATACTGACGACCTCGGCGGTGCGACTCTCCTGCATCGACACTGAACCGGTCGGCTTCGCGGTGGGGTCCCCCCCCATGGCGCCACGTCCCAACCGGACGTACATCATCCCTTCGCTGCGGTACTGATTGGGCCACACAATGAGCATCGCGACGACTGCGACGGTGACGAGAACCGTTGTAAAGAAAACCGAGGGAAGTCGTCGACCGATCGATCGCAACACATCCGCGGGGGTGACCATCGCCCAAGATTCCGCAGTCGGCGGCCCGTTCCACCCCGCTGACTGCTCCGATTTCGATAGTGAACGCATGGCGCCGGAACCGGATTTTGGTCGTTTCATTTATCTCGCCTAAAAATTTCGGAATCAGAATCACCAGAGTATTCCTCTGACGCCATAAATTCCAAGCCTCTTTCCACAACGGCAATAATCCCCTATCTCACGTGACCGCGAAAGTCAGCAGGCTTTGAGTCTACGTTTTAGTTGACAAACCGAGTATGAGGGCCCGGATTTCAGAAAATTTTAACTAAAGCCCCTAAGGCCTCAGACATGGAGCAGTTGGAGGGATTAAAAGCCGGAACAACGCTCTTAATCCTCCCATTCGCCCTATTGCAACTCACTTGTCGATCCACCATCAACCACCGCCAGACACCCCTCTGAAACACCAACGACAACCCACCCTAAAGAACCAGTTGTTATATCTCTCCCGCTCACTGCCGGCAAACAAGACGGAGCCCAGCGATCGAAGCGGGGTAGGGCAGGGCGGTTAGAAAAAGGGCAAACAGGTTGATGCTGTTGAAGACACCTAGTCGTCAACCAAACGCACGTCGACCAATCGGCACAATATTCGAGCACCGCAAAGTCGAAACCCCCAAAGGTTAATGCGTCTTTTTACACCGGCCTAATAGTGCTTTATCAGCATCGAAAAGTGGGTGAGACCGGCCGGCTCGCGCCGTTCCGCTACGCTTTTTAGCGGTAGACCGCGAGCCCAACGCCATCTGCTTTCCCGCTAACCGGGTGGTTTTTATGGCGGAACGGCGCGAGCCGCTCGGTAAATTTCGAACATCTTACTCGCTGCAACCGGGCGGCTTGCGGGAGGGCGAAAGCAAATGTCTACGAATAGGTAGCTTCTAAGACAGCAGCAACTCAAACGGTGGCGGTGAATTCGACTGCGAGATATAACGCCGACCAAGACGTCGTCGACCTCTGCCTCCAAACCAAACCTCCTGCAATGTTGCCCCGTGTTTGCGAACCACCCCCGCTCGATCCCAAGCTCGAAGCCGATGTGTATCGCGAGATGGATCACGGTGACGTCAATCGCGGCTTCGTCCGCGATCTTTTTGAGTCGGGACCTGTCGGCCCCCGGGTAATCGACCTGGGATGCGGCCCCGCATTGATCCCGATCACGCTCTGCGAGACCGCCGCGGCAATCGTCGAGGGATCCCGGCCGGCCGTCAGCCACGGCAGTGACCTCAGCAGCCTGCAGGTGATGGGAGTCGATCATTGCGTCGACATGCTGGAACTTGCCCGCGTCGAGCTGGAGTTTGCGGGAATGCTCGGTCAAATCCAACTCGAACAGGTCGACCTCAACGATCCCGACGGGTTGCAGAGCGAGCTAGCCGAGACCGTCATAAGCAACACGGTGCTGCATCACCTCGAATCCCCAATCAACGCACTGCGTCTGGGGATCAAAGCACTTCGGCCGGGTGGGAGATTGTTTGTCCGCGACCTGTATCGTCCCGAGACGGATCGCGAAGTCGAACGACTCGTTGAACTCCATGGCGGATCGGCAGAGGCGGCAACCTCCGGTATCGACCCTCGCCAATTGCTGCGTCAATCCCTTCACGCCGCGTTGACACTTGAGGAAATCCGAGAGATCGTGGCGACACTCGGAATTGACCCGGGCTGCGTCAACATGACCAGCAACCGCCACTGGACGTTGGACTGTGTTCGTCCCGAACGACAATCATAGTGCCACCGAACTCACCACCTACTTCATAACCACAGCGACCACGACCAAAGAACTGGATTCATGCACGGCTACTTAGAACTCCTCGACGAGGTTCTTCATCAAGGACTCGATCGCGATGATCGAACAGGCGTGGGCACACGCAGCCTCTTCGGCAGGCAAATGCGTTTTGATTTGGCCGATGGCTTCCCATTGCTAACGACAAAAAAACTCCATGTGCGGTCGATCATCTACGAACTGCTGTGGTTCCTCCGTGGCGAAACGAACATCCGTTGGCTCAAGGAAAACGGGGTTTCGATTTGGGACGAATGGGCCGACGCGGACGGTGAACTCGGCCCGGTGTACGGACACCAGTGGCGGAGCTGGCCGGCAAGATCCGCCGAACCTAGCCGAACAAGCGACTCAGCGACGAAGAACAAATCAGCAGCGAAGAGCAATACCGCGGCCAACAACAGCGATCGCGACGTGATCGACCAAATCGCTTGGGTCGAAAACGAAATTCGAACCAACCCTCAATCGCGTCGTCTGATCGTTTCGGCTTGGAACGTCGCCGACGTTCCCCACATGGCCCTGCCCCCGTGCCACTTGATGTTCCAGTTCTACGTGGCCGGCGGACGTCTTTCGTGCCAGATGTATCAACGCAGCGCCGACTTGTTTCTGGGCGTGCCGTTCAACATCGCGAGTTACGCATTGCTAACGACGATGATGGCCAAAGTAACCGGGCTCGAGCCCGGGGAGTTTGTTCACACCCTCGGCGATGTGCACCTGTATTCAAACCACTACGCACAGGCCCGCGAACAACTCACACGGACACCCCGACCGCGCCCCAAACTGATCATCAACCGAGATGTCGCATCAATCGACGACTTCCGATTCGAGGACTTTGAACTGATCGACTACGACCCACACCCGCATATCAAAGCGCCGGTTGCCGTATAAAAGGTCTGCACCGGATCACTCAGGCAGCAGTTCCTTTTTCAGTTTTTCCATCGCTTCCTCGCGTGGTTTCGGATCCTCGATCGGGAAACCGATCTCCATCACGATAAATCCATACTTGGGATGCTCGGCCGATTCGTTCATCCCAAAATCGGCAAGCGAACGATCGCTCAACAAAATGATCGTCGCTGCCGCTGCATCACAGACGAGCGTTTGCACCAACGTGCCCCTGGCGTATTGCTGCTCACTCGCGGGGCGTTCGTCACCAAGGAACTTGGCGACGACGGGAATACTACTCTTGTCCCCGAATCGCGCGATCGCTTGCATTGCCATGCTTATCGTGATCGGATCGGTCGACTTCTCGAGTGTTGCGAATGCCAATGGCAACACCTCGACCAGATCCCAACTCAACGCGAACCACAACATCTCTTCGCGATTGGAAACATCATCGCGTGAAATCCATCCGCCTAGCATGGAACGAAACGGCCCCGACAATTGCGCGTCGCTCAGCAATTTGTTGGTGGCATCGCGGCGCAGCACCGTGTAGATAGCATTTTCCTCAACCCGCGAGACGGGCATGCCGTGATCATTGGCGAGCAGTATGAGGGCGATCAAGTCCGCTTCCGTCGGCAACCGCTGCTCGACAAACATCCCACGCTGGACTCCCACGACGGTCGCCTGAAACGCCAATTGTCGATCCGTCGATGTGCCTTCGAGTGAAGAAGCGACGTCGCCATGTCGCATCAAAAAATCCACAAACAGCTCGCGTATCCGCACCCCGTCCCCAAGAATCTTCTTAAAAACTTCCCAACCGTCGAGCGATACGTCTTGCCCAGCAAGAAACGCATCGATCCGCCCGGCGGTTTCGCCTCCGGTGATTCCTTTGGCAACATCATTCGCCCTCATGCGGACCTCCGGATCGGGGTGTTCACGTGATGTTTTTTCTAACACCGAGAGAGCCCGTTTCCCGACCTTGCGAAGCTTCAAGGTCGCTTGCTCTCGCGCGGCAAACTCGGTCGACCCGAGTTGATCTACCCATTGCACGATTTCAGCGGCAGTTGCTTCCGTGGGATCGGACTGCGATCCTGACGGCGAAGCCGCGTCTTGTTGTTCGTCGGTTGTTCCTTCCTCACCCGCCCGGTCCGGATCGTTCGGTCCCAAAGCATCTACTTCTGAAGCTTCCATTTCGTTCAAGGAATCAAACACCGCTGCGATCTGATCGCTGGGAAGATGCGGTTGAGAACTGATTGCGAGCTTTACGGGTTTATTTGCCTCGCCGGTATCGGTGGCACCGGGCAAGGGTTCCTGCGCCGTCAAAGGCATCGCCAACACGACCAATGTCACCGCGAAAACACTCTGCAGGACACGGCAGCGAGCGGCCGAGCCAGCGTCACCGACGCAACCGACTCGCCGACATCGACGGTGTGTTTTTCGATCTTTTCTAAACATATTCATCAAAGCGAACCGTGACAGTTGCGGTGGTTGATCCTGATTTTGAGGTCCTTTTCGCTCGGTCTCCTTCGGACATATTCACCCCACCCATTCCCGCCGAATCTCCTGCGATCAAGACGAGTTCATTGTAGGCCATCGTCAGGGAGAGCAAAGCAGGACAGCGGTGTTAACGGCTGACAAATATCGGCTTTGGAACTCCGCCCAAAGTTCCCAAAGAAAATCGCTTGCCCAAAAGCGGGCAAGTGGCTAACCTGAGAATCACTCTAGCCGGGTTTCCTCGGAAGTCCGGCTCGCAAACATGTAGGGATTTGCGGCCGCTTGCAGCCTCACTGCTAAAAAGCCATTGAAATGAAAACCAATTCGATTGAATCGGTGGAAACCACCGATTTGCTGACGTGCGTCACCACCGGCCCGTGCACCCCACCGGCCACTTCTTCGTCCGACAACTCGAGTGCGGACACGGGTCTCGTCGCCCCACTCAGTCCCCATGGCACGTCGACGCAATGCGTGCACGGCGGTGAGCGACGACAGAAATCAGAAGGAGCCATTGCGACTCCCATCTATTCGGCGTCGACCTTCACGTTTGAGTCCACCAACGAGCTGCTGGAATTCGTTGAGGGGCGTGAGCAACGCGAAGAGTACGGCCGCTACGGCAATCCCAACGAGCGTGTCGTCGAAGCCAAACTGGCCGCGCTCGAAGGCGCCGAAGATGCCATCCTGTACTCCAGTGGAATGGCAGCCATCGTCGGGCTATTGATGAGCCGGCTGTCAGCGGGCGATGAAATCGTCTTCTTTGACCAGTGCTATCACCGCAGCCGTGAGTTTTGCTCGAAACACCTCGCCCGCTTCGGCGTCGTGACGCGGCAGGTTCCCACCGGCGACTTTGCCGCCATGGAAGCGGCGATTACACCGAAAACGAAAATGCTCGTTTCGGAATCCCCGACCAACCCACACCTCACCTGCGTTGACCTCGAACAGTTCGCAGCGATTGGCAAAGCTCACGAAGTCGAGACACTGATCGACGCGACACTGGCCACGCCGTTCAATCTCAAACCGATTGACTATGGCGTGGACTACGTTCTGCATTCGGCAACCAAGTACCTCGGCGGACATAACGATCTGCTTGCCGGCGTGATCTGCGGTCGGCGAGAACTGCTCGATCCGGTGCGGGCACTTCGTGGATGCTTGGGTAGCGTGAGTTCCCCGCACAGCCTCTATTTACTCGAACGTGGCCTGAAGACGTTCGCACTCCGCATGGCGCGGCACAACGAAAACGGCTTGGCCGTTGCCAAGTTCCTCGAAGATCACCCGCGTGTGGATCGCGTTTATTATCCCGGGCTACCCTCCCATCGCACACACGCAATCGCTCGCGAGCAAATGCGGGGTTTCGGCGGCTTGATCACGTTCACCGTCAAAGATGCCGACTGGCGAGAAACCTCTCGCGTTGTGGACGCAGCCAAACTGGCACGCATCGCTCCGAGCTTGGGCGGCGTGGAATCTCTTATCGAACAACCGCTGGTGATGAGCTATTTCGGCTACACGCCGGAGCAACGTGAGTCGTTCGGGATCTCCGACAACATGATTCGGTTCTCGTGCGGTATTGAGGACTCCGCCGACTTGATCGCGGACCTTGACCAAGCATTGGCGACGCTTGAGGTATGAGCGACCGTCACGAAGCAACCGGTAATCGACTGACGAACGGTTTCCGCACACGAGCGATCCACGTCGGTGGTGAAGTCGACCCGGCCACGGGCGCCGTCGTTCCGCCGATCCACTTTGCAAGCACGTTTCGTCAGCCCGGGGCAGGGCAGTGGGGCGAATATGATTACTCCCGCAGCGGCAATCCGACCCGCACAGCACTGCAAACAACGCTCGCGTCACTTGAGAGCGAAAACACCACCCAGTGCGCCGGGGCACTGGCGTTCTCCTCAGGTATGGCAGCCATTCATGCCGTAACGATGCTGCTGCGATCCGGCGATCACGTGGTGGCGGGCACCGACATTTACGGCGGCGCCTATCGCCTGCTGCATCGGATTTGCGACGCCAGCGGGATTCGCGTCACACTTGTCGACATGACCGACTTGGAAGCCGTCGAAGCGGCGATCTCGCCCGACACCAAATTGATTTGGGGCGAAACGGTCGGCAATCCGAGGCTGACCATCCCCGACCTCCCCGCGATCGCCCGCATCGCCAAACGACACGGAATCCTGACGGGCGTCGACAACACCTTTGGCACCCCGGCTCTCATGCGGCCACTGTCGTGGGGCATCGACATCGTCATGCACTCGGCGACGAAGTACCTAGGCGGACATAGCGATTGCCTGGGCGGCACACTCGCCGTTGCCGACCAAGACCTACTCGATCGGCTTTACTTCATCCAAAACGCGACCGGCGCGGTGCTCGATCCGATGAGCTGTTTCCTGGTTTCCCGAGGGCTCAAAACCCTTGATCTTCGCATCCGCGAACAATCCGCGACCGCGATGAAACTGGCCACGTGGCTGGAGACTCACGAACGAGTTCGCTCAGTCATTTACCCGGGGCTCGATTCGCATCCCCAATCTCGGATGGCTCGCCGCCTGTTCGATGAAAACTTAGCGGATGACCAGAAACGATTCGGTGCCATGATCACATTCGAACTCGACGGGTCGCTGGAAACGGTTCGCAATGTTTGCCAAAACACGCGTCTGTTTCACCTCGCCGTCAGCCTCGGCGCGGTCGAATCGCTGATCGAACAACCTGCCACGATGTCCCATGCTTCCTACGCGGCAGAGGACCGAGCCAAACACGGAATCACCGATTCCCTGATCCGACTTTCCGTCGGGCTCGAACACGTTGACGATCTCAAGAACGACTTGCAGCAAGCTTTTGAAGCCGGCTCGGCCGAGTGAACAACCCCGGCGAGCGAGCAAGCTCGTTCGCCGGCAAACTTTGTCTGAGCCGTCGGACAACCCCGGCGCCATCGGATACGCCGGCGTCATCAGACGCTCAGGTTCAATTACGAGGCGGGAGAAAGCTCGCGCCGTTTGTCCGCGATCAATTTCAGCAACGCACGCTGAGGCTTGACGAACTTATCGACGCCCTCGGCCATCAAGAACTCGTGCATCTTTTGCACGTCGACAGCCGCGTCGATTTCGCTGAGCACTTCGTCGGACGGCATGTCATCAACCGTTCGCGTGAACGTCACGTCGCTCTCCGCGATCGCTGCGTTGGTTTCCGGCGGGTTGGTCTGAATGTCGCTTCCGGCAAGCGCGACGACGTACTTCCACGGCGGGTCTTTGGGATCCTTCGTTCCCGTGCTGGCAAAGATCAACTCTTGCTGTAGCGGCAATCCCTTGTCTGCCCAGAAAGCTTGGTTTTCTTTCCAAACGCGTTTCGCATTCACAATCCCGACCATGCCTTGTGCTTTTTCCGAAAGCGACACGTTCTTGCTCGTATAAACATCGATACGAGAAATGAAAATGCTGTAAACCGACTTGAACTGAGCAGGATCAACCTTCCCATTGACTCCGCGCCAGATCGCTTCGCGGGCAATGCGATACTGCTCGTCGGTGAAGATCAACGTCACGTTGAGCGTGACCCCAGCGGCGGCGAGTGGCTCGAGAGCCTTCAGCCCGGCCGGTGTTGCGGGCACTTTGATCATCCGGTTCGTATGTCCGGCGGACCATTTCTTGCCCAGCTCGATGTATTTCTCAACGACATCATCTTCCTTCAAACCAAGCGAAGGATCTTCCAAAAGCGGATCGAGTTCAAAGCTGACCCAGCCCGCGTTCCCCTTGGTCGCTTTGTGAATGTCGGCGAACTTCGCCTCCGCTTCGCTCACCAACTGGTCCGTCAGCGCCCACGCGATCTCTTCGTCGGTCTTACCATCGGCCAACATCGATTCGATCTCGGAATCGAGCCCGCCCTCAGCCACGATGCCAGAGATAATCGCAGGGTTGCTGGTGGCCCCGACGGCTCCGTACGCGAGATTTTTGTCGACTTCCGCCGGCTCGACCGAATCCAGATACAGTTTGGTGCCGGTGTCGATAAGTGATTTGAGCGGGGTGGACATGTGTGTCAGCCTTACGTTTTAAGGTGTGAAATTGGGTGAACGAGGCCCCGAGCCTCTATTGCATCGGAAAGTTTATCAACTTCCGCCGCCGCTCGGACCCTGACCAATTGTCAACAGAGCGGCGAGACGCATCGACGGTATCGCCTTTTTCAAAGCATACCGTGTTCCAATACCAACGACAGATGCCACGAACTCGCGACCGAGGCAGCACCGATCAAGCAGCTCAGCAGGAATGCTTCGCAAAAACGGGTTCCCACGTTCCTCAATCGCCACAAAGAATACCGCGATGCCGTGAAACGTTGTCGCTCAGGGCTCAAGCAATTGCGTCTACCCCAGCGCCCCCGGTCTGTGCTTGGCCAACACGCTGCGATACATCTTCTCGACACGCTCGCACCAGCGTTCCGCCGAAAAGAACTCCTCGCTGCGTTGCTTTGCTGAACATGCCAATCGCTCAATCAGGGTGCGGTCGTGATGCAACCGACGAATCGCAGCGGCAAGCCCTGCGACATCTTCTTTTTGAAACACCAATCCATCGACCTCGTGACGCACCACCTCAGGTAGTCCACCCGCATCCGAAACAACCGGACAGACACCACACGAAATCGCCTCCAACAACGCCAGACATAACGCTTCCTGGCGAGAAGGCATCACGAACAGATTCATGGCAGGCAAGAATTCTGGCGCGTTGGCGTGATAGCCGATCGCGTGGATTCGGCTACTCATCTCAGAGTTTTGGATCAATTGCTCGACCCGCTTGTCTTTCACGCTACCGACCAGCAAGACGTGGACGTCGTCCAGATCAGAACATTCGATCGCCGCGTTCAACAGCACGTCAATTCCTTTAACCGGTCGCATCGTCGCGACGGTACCGATAACAAACGCTGACGGAGGCACACCCAATCGCGACAACAGCTCTTCCCTCGTTACCTTTGGCTGCACCGGAGGGACTCGGTTATAGGTCACATAACAACGCTCTGCAGCGATCCCCGACGCCACCATCGCATCTCGGACCGCGTTTGACTCGCAGGCGTGACCGACAAACCGAGGGTTGAGGTAGGTCAACCAATCCGACGGATCAAAGCGATGCAAGCGTGAGGTGATTCCCCGAAACGAAACCAGTAACGGCCGCTGCCGCATCGCCGACGTTGCCAACACCGAATGAGACATTGCCCGACCATAAAACGCGTGAAGTAGATCGGGCTTTTCTTCTTGGATCGCTCGCCTCATCTCCATCGCCGATCGCGGATCGCACTTTGCTCGTCCCACCGTGTATTCGTAGCTCTGGCCCCCGACCCCCATTGCTCGATATCGCTCTACTTGATCCCGCGTCGCCAACCAAGAGACTTGCATTTGCGGGTCGGCCTCGAGATGCTCAATGAGCTCCGGGATTGGAGTCGACAACATGATTCGCATGACGTTAGGTCGCGTTCGCGATGGTTCGGATAACAAGTAAAACAGAGCGTTGATCGTCGCACGCACGATTCGCCGCATGCAGGATTTTGATGCCAGAGTCTAGCAAGGTTTGATACCGAGACAGCGCGGCAGAAACCTGACTCCCAACCGGGCTGACCTCGCGTTTCACCGGCATCGATCGTGAAAACTCAGAACGACTGAGCATCGCCGGACCAGGGCAGGGCAGAGTGCGGCGGCGGGACGGCAACCCGTTGTGGATCAGCCGGCAAGGCCTGCCAATAATTGCCGGGAGAGTAGCCTGGGGTCGGCTGCGACGGGGCAGGGTAGGGCGGTAACGAATTCGGCTCGCTCTGCTGCGGATAGAGCGATGCCGGTGACTCCGGCCCCCACGTCGGCTCAGGAATCGCATAACGCTCACGCTCCAGCCGCACGCGCTGCCGAAGCCGATCCAAAATCGCGTGGTCACCCCACGCCAGATAGCACAGCAAAACGAGCTTGCCCCATACCGAGACGTTCGCCCACCAATCGTTCCCGAAAAACTTCAACGCCGTACCGAAGGACTTTTTGACGCGAAACCGACCACTGCTGAAATCCAGACTCCAGATTTCATCCAAAATCAAATGCGTTAAAAAACCGAGTAACACCGCGAGTGATTTGTAAACGCGAATCGCTTCGCTCGGACACGGCATAATCAGATACGCGCCCAGCCCGGCAACAAGCGCCGCCGGAATGCTGTGCCACATCCCGCGATGCACGGTGTACCGCCGAAAGAACTCAACGGCAACAAACCGAATCCCGATGTAGACCAACATCGCGGCGAGCGCCATCGATTCGTTCGAGAGCCCCATGTCGCGAAAACGATCGATCATCAACATCGGCGCGATCGCGGCCATGAAGAGACTCGTCTCTCGCAACGGCACCCCCGAGTCCGAATCGAGATCGGGCAACATCCCCGCGACGCTGCACAAACCGCCCGCCAACAGTCCGCTCTCGAGTGACATTCCCTGAGACGTCACGCCCCAATACCCGTAGGCAACGCCCACCACCGTGCTCGTCGAGATATGGGTCTTGAAGCCAGCCAAGGGAGACGAAATGCAATGAGGGGTGACGGGGACTGAAAAACGTAACGGCAGAGGCGAGGTGCGAGCGGAGCAGGGAAGGGCGGTCGAAAAAAATATTGCCGATCGATCACCCTTCGGGATATCAGAAAATCCTCCAGCAACGCCACCTCGGAAGCACCGCGTCAAGGCTGAAGCGGTCAAAATTTTTTTGATCTACGCCCTACTCCGCTGATTTTGCTACAAGCGACCGATTCGAACGCCTGCCCATCTCGATTCATCCTTTCGGCAAATCCGGTCCTGTGCAAACTTACGACATCTTGATGGCGATCGTTTTGATCGGCGCGATGCTGTTTGGCGCCATCAAAGGATTCGCCTGGCAACTCGCTTCGATCGCTTCGATCGTTGTCAGCTACGCGGTCGCGTACCATTACCGTGAACCGTTCAGCCAGAACATTCACGCCGAACCGCCGTGGAACCGTTTTCTGGCAATGCTGATTTTGTACGTCGGGACGTCTTTGGTGATTTGGGTGGCATTCCGGATGATCAGCGGCACGATCGATCGGATGAAGCTGAAGGAATTTGACCGTCAGATCGGCGCGCTTTTTGGGCTCGGCAAAGGCGCGATTTTCTGCACGCTGATCACGTTGTTCGCCATGACGCTACTCGGCGACCGATCCCGATCGGCGATCATCGAAAGCCGCAGCGGCCGCTGGATCGCGCAACTGCTCGATCAATCCGATGCGATCATGCCCGAAGAACTCGCGTCCGTCGTGCAGCCTTATTTGGATCAATTCGAATCCAAAACGAACAACGACGGACTGCTGCAACCATGGCTCAGCGAAGCACAACAAACGCGATCGACAACCGGCTTTCCGACCTGGCAATCGCAGCCCGATCCCGCCTGGTCAGCGGACAAAAATCCGGCCTCCAATTTCACGCCGAACTTCACGCCACCACCGCAGTGGCAACAGGCAACCGGCCCCGCGCCGTGGCAGAGATAAACGCCGCACAAAGACCGCTCGCAACGAGGCAGGGCGGCGCCTAGACACAGGCGAGATAACGATACAGGACCAGGAGGGCGAAACCTGAATCCGCCTGAAACTATCGTTTCAGACAGATTGAATACAACATAAGAGGCATTATCGGACGTTGCAGGGCGGTCGAATTCCGCTTGATCCCCTGCGGGACATCGCTGAGACGCCTCCGCAAACCGACCGCTGAGCCGTGCTGAAGCCGCGCTGCGGTCGGCACTTTGGACAGCTCAAAACCGGCGACCTAAATGGCCGCATCAAACGGCCACTCCGTCTTCCAAAAACACTCCGATGCGCCGGAACTTTTCATAGCGTGCCTCGACCAATTCTTCGATCGACTGAGCCTCCAAAGTCGCGAGCTGGCGAGACAAATAAGTCTTCATCCGAGTCGCCATTTGGTGATGATCGCGATGAGCGCCGCCGAGCGGTTCTTCGAGCACATCATCGACGACGCCGAGACGTTTCAAATGGTCGCTCGTGAACCGCAACGCGGCGGCTGCCTTGGGTGCGTGTTCGTGACTCTTCCACAAAATGCCCGCACAGCCTTCCGGGCTGATGACGCTGTAATAGGCGTGCTGCATGACGGCGACGCGGTCTCCGACGCCTATGCCCAATGCGCCGCCTGAGCCGCCTTCTCC
Organism: Aporhodopirellula aestuarii; assembly: GCF_023701485.1. GTDB lineage: Bacteria > Planctomycetota > Planctomycetia > Pirellulales > Pirellulaceae > Rhodopirellula > Rhodopirellula aestuarii. The sequence continues at coordinate 227,913 of NZ_JAMQBK010000029.1, read as the reverse complement.
GATGACGACGCAGATAATTGGAGTCTTGAGTCGACTCATCAAAAACATGCTCTCAGCGATCACCTGAGCCTGCCCACGTTCTTCGGCACCGATTCCGGGATACGCGCCGGGAGTGTCGATGAAACAGATCACGGGGAGTTTGTACTTTTCGGCGAGTTTCATCCGCAGCATCGCTTTGCGGTATCCCTCGGGATGAGCGCAGCCGAAGTGACAGGCGGCGCGTTCTTTGTACGTCCGACCCTTTTGGTGACCGATCACCATCACCTTAAAGCGATCGAGTTTTGCGAAGCCAGACAACATGGCACGGTCATCACCGTAGTGCCGGTCACCATGCAGTTCAACGAATTCATCGAATGCAAGGTTGAGGTAATCTCGCGTGTACGGTCGATTCTTGTGCCGCGCCACTTGCACGGTCTGCCATGAATTGAGCGATCCGTAAGTTTCCTTCAGCTTGGTCACTCGCGCAAGACGCAGCGACCGGATCGCTGACTCGATCTCCGCGTTGCGATCTGTCGTCCGCTCAAGTGATGCGATCTTCTCTTCGAGGTCCGCAATCTCGTACTCAAATTCTAATCCTGGGCCCGCCATCGTTTAGCCTTCCTCGTTGTTGCCGTTGCTTTTGTCTCTTTTTTCGTAGTTGCCGTCCGGGCGCTTGATCATGTCCTCGGCTGACATCATGCCACCAATGTCATCGAACACACTTTCCTCCGGCACGCGTGGCCGTTTCCGCCAAATCTCGATCGTGCGGAACTCCTTTAAGAACTCCCAAACCGACTCGGGACGATCGTCCGGCTTCTTCGCCATCATTCGCTTGACGATTCCCGCGAAGTCCGTCGTCACGTTTTCGTTGTAGACGATCGGGCTCGGGATCGACGCGCTGAGGTGTTTCGACAACAAATCGTTAGGTGTTTGTCCCGTGAACGGCGGCTTGCCCGTCACCAACTCAAACAGCACGCAGCCGAATGAATAGATGTCGCTGCGTTCGTCACACAGCTTGCCACGAATTTGCTCCGGCGACATATAGCTTCGAGTGCCCTGGACCGTCTTCGCCTTGTAGAACAGCTTCTTCAATCCGGTGCGTTTCGGCTCAGCGATCGTGAAGTCGATCAATTTGGTTTCACCGTCGCGGGCAACGAGATAGTTGTCCGGCTTGATATCGCGGTGAATCCAATTCTTGGTGTGCATGTAATAGAGGCCCTCGGCGGCCTGCTCGATAATCTTGTCCAGCATAAAGGCAAGCGAATCAGGCCCCTTCCGCAGCGCCTGCTTCATATTCAATTCGCTGAACAGCTCGAGCACCAAGAACGGTCGCCCCTTGTCCGTTTGGTGGTCAAGAACTTTGATGATCCGCGGACTCGACAATGATTTGCCGACATTGAACTCGTGCTTGAGCAGCGCCAGCTCATTTTTGTCCTCCGCACAGCTTGCCCGGAGCACCTTCAACGCGTACCGCTTGTTGTCCGAGCTCGTTTCGTCGATCGCTTCCCAAACTTCAGCGGTTGACCCCACCCGGATCAATCGGGCGAGTCGGTAGGGACCGAGGAAATCGCGGGATTTGGACATCAGGCAGCCACACGGTAGAAAAGTCGAAAATGCGGATCAGGTAGAATTTGCCGACGCATGATAGCCCAACTCCCCCCGCGAACGAAAGGGAAGAGATCCTGCCCACGGAACCGCCGGAAATCCGGCCGCGTCGCGATCCCGCCGGGAGGCTCGATTTTTGCGGACCGCCCTACCCTCGCCCGCGAGTTTTCCCCAAGAATGGTTGCGTCCGTGAACCTGATTCCAGCCCAGCCTCGATGATTTTCCCGGCCGCCTGCCCTCCCCTCGTTCACCGCTCTTTGACCGCCACATGAATATTCTCATCCTCACCGGAGCCGGAATTTCCGCCGAATCAGGCATCCCGACGTTTCGCGACGCCGATGGCCTTTGGGAAGGCCACGCGGTCGAAGAGGTGGCAACCCCGGAGGGATTTGCCCGCAATCCCGAGCTCGTCCACCGGTTTTACAACGAACGCCGGCGGGCCCTGCAATCACCCGAGATCCAGCCCAATGCCGCCCACGTCGCTCTGGCCGATTTCGAGCAAAAACACGCCGCTCGGTCTGCCGGCGATTTTCTCATCGTCACCCAGAACATCGACGATTTGCACACGCGGGCGGGCAGTCGCAATGTGCTGCACATGCACGGCGAACTCTTCAAAGCTCGATGCATCTACTCGAACAAATTGTTCGCATGGAGAGGAGATCTCGGCATGGACACGCCGCACCCCAACGCCCCCGAAAACGAAAAGATGCGTGGCTGCCTGCGGCCACACGTGGTTTGGTTCGGGGAGGTGCCGATCGGGTTGGAACAAATCGAAGACGCCGCGACGGATGCGGACGTCTTTATCGCCATCGGCACCTCAGGCCTCGTTTATCCCGCCGCGGGAATCGTGCAATTGACCAAGCGCAGTTGCCGAAAAATCGAAATCAACCTTGGCGACACGCCCGCCTCGGATGCGTTTGACGAATGCCGCCGGGGACGAGCGAGTGAAGAAGTGCCCCGACTGCTCGCAGAACTCACCTGAAGGAACTGCCCTTCCCGTTTTTGACTCCCCTGCCCTGCCCCGCGATCAGACGACCAATCACACGATCAGCCATGCCGTTGATCTCGCAACCGGAGCCGCTCATGCAACTGAGCCTTCAGGCGGGCAACCACATCTGGAAACTCGGAGGCAACGTTCGAAGTTTCCGCCGGGTCCACGCGGTGGTCATACAATTCGACAAAACCATCTCGATGAAGCACTAACCGAAATTCATCAGTGCGTATCGTTTGGTCGCGACTGTAGGAGACCGCAACATGTCCCTCCTTAGCCGGATCCTGCAAAATTTCGGTCAGCGAAACGCCATCCGTTTGATCGGGTGCTGATTGCGACGCCGCCAATTCGCACAACGTCGGATAGATATCGATCGACTCCACAATCGCATCGGTGTGAGTCCCCTCAGCGACCCGTCCGGGCGCGCGGACGATCAACGGCGATCGAAGGTCTTCCTCAAACAACGCATGCTTACCCCAAATCGCGTGTTCACCTAAGTGCCAACCATGATCACCCCATAACACAACAATCGTGGAATCACGAAGACCAAGTCGATCGAGTTCGTCCAGCATGCGTCCAACATTCCGGTCCGCATAGGTCACACACGCCGCATAGTGTTTGCGTACCGCGGTTGCAAATTCACGATCTTGATTGGGGTCATTCCCCCAGCGGTTGTACGCCATGAACTCGCCAGAACGATGCCATGTTGTTTTCCCTTTTGGCTTGGTCGGGCTCGCGATCGCCGGCAGCACCGCATCGTGGTAAGGCTGCATGTCGATGGCGGGAGCACCAAAGGGAAGGTGCGGCCGAATAAAACCGACGGCCAAAAAGAACGGCCTTTCATCTACATCGCTCGCCAAAGTCCGGAGTTGGTCCAACGACGTTTGCGCAATCAGGTCATCGGGATATCGATCGTTCTCGCCGGAAGCAGATTGGAACACGTCCATGTCACTTGCGTTGGCACGGATCTCGCCATTGGCCAAACCGTGCATCGCCCCACGCGGATGCTGCCACGGACCGGTCGGCATCAGGTGTCGATCCCAATCCCCCGGCATCTCGATCTCGCGATCGTCATCCCAATCGCTTCCGCCACGACCACCTGGATGGTGCGATATTTTCCCGACCGAAACCGTCGTGTATCCAAGATCACGAAACCAACGCGGCATGCTGGGAGCGACCGCATCAGGATTCTGCGACAACCTGTTAGCACGCTTGAACAATGCGTCGTTTCCCGAATCGCTGTACTGTCCCGTCAAGAGCGCACATCGTGATGCACCACACGTGGGCGCCTGCACGTAGTGCCGATCAAACCGACATCCCTGTTCAGCCAACCGATCGATATTCGGCGATCGGATGTAGTCGCGACCATAGCAATTCAGTTCAGGCCGCAAGTCATCCACACAAATCAACAACACGTTGCGCGGAGTCTCCGCCAGGCAACGCTCCGCCGCGCCGTAAAACAGCAATCCCACCAGCAAACCGCAAACAATCAACGCCATCCTGCGTCGAAGCCCAATTCGTACACTCATGCTTTTCAATTCTCTCAACACAAAATAGGAACACACAATCATTTCGACACCGAAAGCTACCTCGTCAACGTCGGTTCGATCCAAACGCCCCAATCGCCTCCGTTTCCGTCCCCTGAATCACTGACGACCAGCGAAAGTGTGGTGATGTCCGAAATATCTAAATCAAACCTACCGCCCTGCCCTGCCCCGATGACGCGTGAACTCCATCGCAACCGATCATCTCCGATGATTTGGAAAACGACATTCCCACCGTGGCCGTCTTGGACGCCGCATCGGCCCACCAATCGGTTCCACTGGCGTTGAATCGCATAGACATGCTTCGCGGGTGCGTGCGCGTAGATCCCTTGAGCAAAATACTCGCCACCGAGTGACAATAGCTTGGCCTTTTCGGGAACCGCATCGTAAACGGGACGCAGCCAACCGACGCGTTCTGAGGTCGGCTTGATCTTCGACAACGAAATCGAACGCTTCTCCGCATCGACCATTCCAAGACCGATCATCTCGTGACTGTCCGACTCACGAAATCGGTCGAGCACCTGTCGTCCGATGCGGAGTAGCGATTCGTCGCCCGCAGCGATTTCAACAAGCGAGGCTTCCGCGGCGTCGTAGTTCGATCGCCGTAGCGAGTTGATCATAGGTGCCAATTCCAACTCGAGCCGAATGGCAGACAAATCCGGGCTCCCGTCATTTCTAATTCGGTAAAAAAGGGAGCGCCCACTTTTTGACCCGTTCACGTGACAGGCGGTTAATCGCAACTCGCCATTGAGCGGACGCAGTGGTCCACTCCGCATCGCGAACCGCCCCTGTTCATCGGGCACTGCCGTGGCGGTCGTCGCGTCGTAGTCCCCACGTCCGTCTGGATCGAAGTACGCGACAACTCCATGAATCGGGATTTCCGATTGCACGGTACCGCGAATACGAATTTGATTGTCGTCGGTGGCATCAATCTTGAGATCAGACCAATCCGCCGGTGCACGCTTTGTTAAGTCCTTCGTCATCTGCCGATTGAACACCGGATGCGCCGCCAATTGCAGAGCATGAGCTTGGGTCAAGAATGTCCCGCGACCTTCGCCACGCAACTCCTGCGCGTAAGTTCGATTTCCTGCCCCCATTAAGGCCGTACCCCTCACCGCTTCATCTTCTCGCTGCCGACAATGTGGCAAGGCCAATGCGTGACCAAGTTCATGAATCACACCGCCAATAAAAATCGAATTGTGGCGACCGATCGTGATGGCACCGTATTCCCCGTCGTGCAGCGGAGTGAGGTCACGAAACCGGAGCGGATCGAGGATCTCCGAATCACATTGCCATGCCGTTCCCGAAAGATACGATCCACCGCCGTAGTAAGGACTGTGATGCGAGATCGTTCCTTTCGCGGCGTCGTAGTCCATCAGATTGCAAAACAGCAAGATGACAGACCGAGCCGGATCGATCCCCCGAGTTTCCAGAACTGGAACGATTTCGTTCCGAATTTTGTCCCCGTCGGGCTTCCCATAATCACCGCCCTGCCCTGCCCCGACGACGTCGATGATATCGATCTCACCTCGATCATTTCGCAAAACATTCATTCTGCGTCCGTCAAATCCGTGGCGACGGAGTTCGCGTTCATAGAACCCAGCTGCCTCACTAACGATACGCCTTATCCGCTCGACATGTCGCAATGCCGGATCTCGATCCGACGGTGTGAAATAGACAACCGTCACACGCCCCGTTGAGGCTACCGCTCCCTCGGCGATGGATTCTGCGATGCGTTCGGCTGCCACGGTGAGTTCGTCGACATCAGCGTGGGTGTCCGCAGCCCCCGTAATCGTTTCGTGTGATCGCGAGTCCTCCGACTGCCCCCGAACAGATGCGGCCAGACAACCAAGGACCAGGGATAGCTTCAAAACGATCGGTAATAATTTCAGCAACACCTCGGGCCCTCTCACTACGGTTAAAAAACGACGTCAGGCCCAGCGAGGGCGCCAACGAACCGACCGAACAGGATAGCCGACCGCGGGGACAAGCAGCGGAATCGCCAAGCAAACGGCGGCGCCAACCCGCCGAGACAGTGTGCACACGCGTTCACACATCACGTTATTCCGAGCAACCCTTGGTCGCGACGCCCCAACAGAGCCGGTTGGCAGACGCCACGTCAGGCCCGAAGGCCGGTCCCGAGAGATCCCCGGCTGAAGCCATTGCGGATCGGCGTGGTTACGACCGCTAGCGTTTATCAGGCAAATCACCGCCTAAAACTCGAATGCACACCAGCGACCGGACACAAACTACAAAATTCCAACGCTTCAACGCGCAACTTGAACAGGCGCAAGGCCGGTATTAGTACGTTATTGATGCATAATGGAGATTGCGACGAAACTCGCAAACCAGTGAACTTTGGCTTGAAAACCCAATCACATACAACCTGCGTTTTTTGACTGTTTTCCAGCAGGTTTAATTTCCACCCGATCCTTATTCGAGATGATGTAGGTAACCGATGTCTAAAATTCCGGCCAAATACATGCCTGGGAAATTCTCGCTGGCGTCGTGGCCAGCCTGGATTCAAATGGTTGTCGCCTGCTTTGCAGGGGCACTTTTCGGCGGATATGCCGCCTCGACGGTCGCCGTCTCCAAGCATGAGCAAACGACTCAACGGCAGATGAGATCGAGCATGATGGACCATTTCATGAAACTCGGCGGCGAAATCATCCGAAAACCCGACGTCGTCTCCACCAATGGGCTTCCCGCCATCAACCGACTCGGCTTTTACGCAATCGATAGTCGGTACCGATTGCAGCAGGCTATTTTCTGCGGCGGCAGCTTTGAAGACGTTCGGCAACTTGATTTTGCGCCGATTGGGGCCAATCGCGTCGGAGCGGGAATCGCAGATGGCGACACGTTGAAGGTGGTCGCAAGAAATTTCCCGAACGTCGAATACCTCGACGTCTCACACTGCGACGTCGCCGAACTGGCGCCGATCCAAAAAATGAAGAACGTTCGCGTGCTGAAAATCATGAACAATCCGCTCGAATACGCGGAATTGCAAGGCTTCCGGCACCTCGACAGTGTCTCGGAACTGTGGGTCGGCTGGCCCGATCCGAAGCTCGATTCCGATAGCCTCTACCGAAACCTTGATGTACGCAAAACGATGCTGCAATCGATTGCGGAAATGAAGAACCTCAAGAAGCTCTATCTCTTTGACATGCGGTTACGTGAGACCGAGCGAAAGATTCTGGAGAGCATTGAAGTCATCAATGCACGCATGAACTGACCGGCGCAGGCGGCTAACCAGCACCTTTCCTATTGGCAGCGTGTGAAGCCCTGAAGCGGCGCAGTCAGGTTGGCAGGAGTTTATCGCGAGGCGAGTCACGAAGTCGCCCCCGGACTGGCGTCTGGGGTTTTCGCTTGTCATCGCTATCGCGACTAAGAATCGAGGCAAGACTTGCGCAGCCTCAATCTCCACGTCTTCGCAAAGATCTAGCAGCCCTGTTAACCTCCAAGCGGCCAACAGGATTTCGCACAATGATTCCTGGCTAGCTCACTGTCGGATGGGTGAAAACCGTTTGCCGACATCGTGAGAGCAAATTCGTCGCGACCGGTTACGGTCGTGGAGCAGCCTCGGCCAATTCGGCTAGTTTCTCGACGCCCACTCGTGCGCAGAAGTCGCCGAAGGATTCGGAGCCTTCTCGGTTGGCTTTGAACGCGGAAAACAGCCCCACCATCTCGTCAACGACTTCGTCGTCTTTCACCGAGTCCTTATAGATTTCGGCCAAACGATTGCCGAGCCAGCCTCCGCCGGTAAACATCGTATACTTACCAACCGCTCGTCCGACCAACGCCAGATCTGCGTTGTAAGGGCGGGCACAGCCGTTGGGGCACCCCGTCATCCGAATCGTGAATCGCTCACCAGATAACCCGAGTTTTGCAAGTGGTTCCTCGATCGAGTCGATCAGGCTCGGTAGGCGACGCTCGCTCTCGGTGATCGCGAGACCACACGTCGGCAGTGCCACGCAAGACATCGACCAACGTCGCACCGTACTGGTTTGCTCGGTCGTTGGGATTCCGTGCTCTTGAATCAGCTCGATCAACCGATCTTTCTCGTTCTCTTCGATATCACAGAAGATAATGCTCTGGTGGCCGGTAAACCGAATCTCCCGATTGAATTCCGCGCAAATTTTACGAAACGCAGTCTTGAACTGGATTTTTTCGTTGTCGTAGAGCCGGCCGTTTTCGACGTTGAGCCCGTATGACCATTTCCCATCACCCTGGGCTTGCCATCCCATGTGATCATCGAAACCGTGCACATCGTCTTCGGTGCAATCGGCGAGCTTTTCACCAAAGACCGATTCGACTTCGGCGCGGAAACGCTCGATTCCCCAGTCCGCGATGAGATACTTCATCCGTGCGACCTTGCGGTCCGAACGATTTCCGTTGTCTCGCTGAACGATGATGACCGCCTTGGCCACGTCGATCGCTTGCTCCGGGGTGACGAACGCCATCCGTTTGGCCAGGGCGGGGAAAGTCTTCTTCGCACTCGGGGTGCGTCCCATCCCGCCACCAACGATGACGTTGTAGCCGATGATTTTGTCGTCACGCACTACCGCGATGAACCCCAGGTCCTGGGTGTAAATGTCGATGCAGTTGTCTTCCGGTAACGCGATGCCGCATTTGAATTTCCGCGGCAGATACGTGGGCCCATACAAGGGCTCATCGATCACCGGGTTGCTAGTCGGACTGGGCTCACCCCCATCGGCGAGTGATTTTTCACCCGTGTCAGGGTCGGTGATCCATAACTCATGATACGCAGGTGTCTGTGGCGCCAAAGCTGCGGTCAATTCGTCGGTAAACCGCTCAAGCTGAGCATGAATCGGACCGACCCGCTTGGCGGGGCAACACATGATGTTCCGGTTGACGTCACCGCAGGCGGCCAGCGTGGAAAGCCCGCATGCGTTGATGCGATCGATCGTTTCCCGCAAATTCTGCTTAAGAATTCCGTGGAGTTGCAGTGTTTGCCGCGTGGTGATTTTCAGCGTCGAATTACCGAGTTCGTCACACATATCGAGATGCGCGACGAGTTGATCCGACGTCATTCGGCCTCCCGGAATGCGGCATCGCAGCATCATCGAATAGGCTTTGCCGCCGCCGGATTTCTTCAACTCCACACGCCGATCACGGTCGTCTTGCTGGTAGCTGCCGTGGAATTTCAGCAATTGAAGGTTGTCGTTGTTGAAGTGGTCGACCGGATCGAGCAATTCTTGATCGATCGTCCCCATCAAATAATTGCTCTCCAGCTTGATCTTTTCGACCGCGCTGAGCTTGATCGGTGCCTCAGTTTGGGAGCTAGATTCGGAAGCGTCGGTAGACATCGAGAGGAAAATCCTGTGTATTTTGCGTCCGGTCGTTCGACCGTCTTTGAGCGAAATGTTCGCAGTCGTCCACGTTTGCTGGGATGACTGGGCGCCTAACTATAGCGATTAGGCGGAGTTATCACTACGTCGAACTCAAAACTCCCTAGTTTTCCTAAACCGAAGGTTTGATCATGCCCGCAACACGGCTGGATGGCAAGAAAATCGCACTCGAAATTCGAGCGGAAGTCGCACAAGCGGTCGAGCAGTTCGTCGCTGCGGGCAACGCTGCTCCCAAACTGGCCGCGATCCTCGTCGGTGATGATCCGGCCAGTCAGGTGTATGTCCGAAACAAAGAGCGTGCGTGCGAAAAGGCCGGTATCTCCAGTCAACTCGATCGGCTGCCCGCCTCCACGACGCCCGCTGAATTGTTGCAACGGATCGACGAACTCAACGGGGACCCGTCGGTTAACGGGATTTTGGTCCAACTTCCCCTGCCCCAACCGATTGGCGACGCCCCGCCGCTGGATGAACGGGCGGTGCTCGACGCCGTCGACCCGCTCAAGGATGTTGACGCGTTTTCGCCGATTAATGTCGGGTTGCTGATGCAGGGCCGTCCGCGTTTTCTGCCCTGCACCCCGCACGGCATCGTGCAGATGCTGCACCGCTGCAATATTCAAACCTCCGGACAACATGTCGTCGTGGTCGGGCGCAGTGAGATTGTCGGCAAGCCGATGGCGATGATGCTCGCACAAAAAGACGGATCGTGCGGCCCCGAAACCGCCAACGCCACGGTCACGCTGGCCCACAGCCGGACCAAGAACCTCAAGGAAATCTGCCTGACCGCCGATATCCTGATCGCCGCGGTCGGACGCCCTGAAATGATCCGTGGGGAGATGATCCGGCCCGGCGCCGTGGTCGTCGATGTCGGTATCAATCGCGTTGGAGACCGACTGGTCGGGGACGTCCATTTCGACGAAGCCGAACAGGTCGCGTCGGCGATCACCCCCGTCCCCGGTGGCGTGGGCCCCCTGACAATCGCAATGCTGCTACACAACACGTTGCTCGCGGCAAAACTGCAATCGGCGAAGTAATCCGCGGCACCGCCTGGTATTCCGGTGCGATTTCGCGTCATGAGAAACCTTCAACCAAAACTCCGACCGTTCGCAACCATGCTTACGGTCGGAGATTGAATTTTGGCTCGCGACTGCGAATCAACTCGCTTTCATAGGCGCGCCGCATCAGCACGCGTTTGCCAGGGGAATCTTTGGCGAAAACATGCAGTTCGAGCGTGATGGGCGGTTGCCCTTCGCCACCGGCCTGAGCCAAACATTTGGCGAGTCCCCGGTTGTGACTGCCCCCGAGATGTTCCGCAATCCTCGCGGACAGATTCGCCGCTTCGCCGATGTACAGATACCCCTGCTCGCTGCGGAAAAGATAAACGCCAGGGGAATCGGGCAGCTCTTCAAGATTGATGTCGTCAAACGCCATCGTCAGAACCTGTGTCTGCCAATCAGCCACCCTCAACACCAACTCCGGTCGCAATTGACGCACTTTCCGGAGCTTCAGGACGGCTTTGCGGATCCTCTCGGGGGGTGCGTCGTCGTCGATCGCAGCAGCTTCCGCTTGCAACTCGGATCGCAACCTCGGATCACACATCACCACATCAATACTGACCTGGTGTCGGTCCAGGACCGTTCGGATAGCGATTTCGGCGGTGTCGATCCAAGGTGAAACATCGACATGATTCCGCCGAGTCGCAGGGACCTGCAGTTTCCCAGTCTTGCGCAACCTCAACAGTGACAGCAACGCTGCGGTTTGCACCTCGGCTTCATCGGTGTCCGACGGATCAATCGACAACTCTCTTAGAAAGTCGCTGCGAAGTTGATCACTCACGATCAACTCATCGCTGCTGTATCCATCATGAGTCCTCGAAAAAGCGCCACGAATTTGGTCGTCGCGGAACTCACGGACCGGGGGTTCACTCGATTGCGACTTCACCCCAGCGTTGAAAAACGCCGAGATCATAAAAACGAAAACGAGACGCCAGGGGGCTCTAACCAGCCCGCACGGGCCAGTTGCGACGGCACGAAATGAGAGATCACGCATAAGCTGCAACGATTAGGAAGCCGAGCCCAATCAAGGCAAACGGACGGAAAAGCCAGACTTTGAGTGTAGTGCATGATAAACGGGTGATGGAAAACAAGCTTCCGTAAAATCCCTTAGTGTTCATTTGCATTTCGCCCAAAAGTATGCCGATGAGAAAGGCTAGTTCACTCTCGCATCTCAACATCGCGGACTTTCAGGCGATCGAGACTCGTTTTCGAAGTGGCGCCGTGAGTCGTTATGACGGCGACCGTCGTAACAACCACAGTCATCCTAAGAGATTATCGCTATGACACGTATCAACACTAACGTCCCTTCGCTTGTCGCTCAGAACCGATTGCAGTCGAGCAACGCGGATTTGCAACAGGCTTTGACACGATTGAGCACAGGTTTGCGAATCAATAGCGGTGCCGATGACCCCGCGGGTTTGATTGCCAGTGAGGCGTTGCGGAGTGAAGTGACCAGCCTTGGACGGGCGATCTCTAACACCCGTCGGGCGAGCCAGATCATCAGCACGGCCGATAGTGCACTTGGTCAAACCAGCAACCTGCTCAACGACATCCGGGGCCTCGTGGTTGAGGCGGCTAACAGCGGCGCGCTCAGCGACGAAGAAATCGCAGCTAACCAGTTGCAGATCGACAGTTCGCTCGAAGCGATCAACCGGATCGCCCAAACAACGACCTTCCAAGGTCGAAAACTCCTCGATGGTTCGCTCGATTTCGTCAGCTCGGCTGGTTCGATCGGATCACTCACGGACGTCAAGATCGACCAAGCCAACCTGGGCAACACCGGACGAATCGACGTCGCGATCGATATCAAGGCTGCCGCCCAACGAGCCAGCGTCAGCGTCGGCGACAGTGCCTTCAACCCAGCCAATGTTGATCCGTCAGCGACCAATACCGTTGCGACCAAAACGATCGACATCGTTGTCGGCGGCGAAACGGTGACCATCACCGGTAATGCGGACTTCGCAAGCGTTACGATCACGGATGATACCGCCTCGAACGCAACCGCAACGGCAACCAACACGGCCGGCGCTGTCGAAATCACGTTTGACAGCGACTCGAACCCCTCTGACGTCCAAGACGTCCTGGATGCCCTCAACGGACTCGAAGGAATTGTTGCCACCAGCGACGGCGCTGGCACCGGCACGGTTGTGGGAGGTGACGCAGCCGCGCTCGCCGCCACCAGCGACGGCGCCGACATCGGACTCGAAGTTACCGGAGCGGGACTCGACGACCTGACCGTCAACTACACCGCTGGAACCGACGCCGACGTCGTCGCCACGTTCGACGCTGCCACCAACACGCTGAACGTTGCCCTGGGAACGACCACTACCAACAACACATTAACCAACATCAAATCAAAGATCGACGCACTGACTGATCTTACCGCTGCAGTCGTCGATGACGCCGGCGATCCACTCACCGGGTTCGACGATCTCACGGTTTCTACGGCCGACCTTCCTGCCGAAGCCACCGGAACGAAAATCACCGCGGGACTCAAAGACACGCTCGTCTTCCAACTCAATGGAGCCGACGGGGCCGAGACCTTCAACTTCGGAGCCGGAACAACCGTGGCCCAAATCAAGGCCGCCGTGAACCTCGTCAGTGACTCCACCGGCGTCACCGCGGATGACACGGGAGGGCTTTCTTTCACCAGCGATGCATACGGTTCAGACGCGTTGGTGAACATCGAAATCATCAGCGAAGGCGCTGTCGGTGAATTCGAATCGAGCCTCTCGAGCTCCCGGCAAACAGGTGTCGATATCCAAGCGACGGTCAACGGCGTTGAAGCCAGCGGCGACGGTAATACCTTCTCCATCAACACCGCAACCCTCGACCTCAGTCTGACTGTGACCGAAGGCAGCTCAACCGACTTCACGTTCAGCATCACCGGTGGCGGTGCCCTGTTCCAACTCGGCCCCGACGTGACGAGCAACCAACAAGCTCGTTTGGGAATCGGCAGTGTCAGTACCGGCCAACTCGGCGGCGTTTCGGGTCGTCTCTACGAACTCGGCAGCGGTCAAGCAAAGAGCTTGACCAACGACGTCAACGGAGCGGCTCGGATCATCGACGAAGTGATCAACAAAGTCACCAGCCTTCGTGGCCGACTCGGTGCATTCCAAGCAACCAGCCTGGAAAGCAACCTTGTCAGCCTTGGCGAAACGCTCGCTAACCTGGAAGAAGCCGAAAGCTCGATCCGCGACGCCGACTTCGCCCAAGAATCCGCCAACCTGACACGGGCTCAGATCCTTGTTCAGTCCGGTACCAACGTGCTTTCGCTGGCTAACCAGAACCCCCAAAACGTGTTGTCGCTCCTGCGATAAACGCCTGATCAAGGCGACTGATTGATCCTCGAGGTCGTTATCGGCCTCGGGGCAGCCGCCCCGCCATCTTCCCCACTGCTCGCCACCTGCGTATCCTGCCTATTCGATACAGGCACACAGGCGGCACCAGCGGGGAATCGAGCGTGACGAAGGACCAGTCAGAGCGGACGTGGACAGCTGAGCGTAAAAAGAGACCTTCCCGGCGAAGGGTGGGACGATCTCGATCTTACCGTCGACGGCCAGGATACGAATCGCTCGAAAGCAGACGACTCCTCGCCGCTGCCACGGATCTTGCCAATCTTTCTGGTCGTGTCTACGACGACTTCACCGGCGACGGGTATACGACCGGTGAAGAGGTTGCGGGAGCATCGCTAACGCTCTATCGAGACGACGGCGACAATCAATTCGAACCGGGGACGGGCGACGTCGAAGTCGGCACCGCGACGACCGACGCGGACGGCCGATACAGCTTTGAAAGGCTCACCGCAGGCGAGTACTTCGTCCTGCAACCGGCCCAAATCGCATCGGGCAAAACCCTGCTTCGCTCCGTTTCGCCGCGACTCACTGTGACCGCCCAGCAAGTTGTCGGTCGCTTGATAACCACGATCGATGGGTTTGACGGAACGTTCCAAACCGTCGAAGACGAAACGCAAAATGACGGCCCGGTCACCTCGACCGCAGCGGCGTCCGAAGCAATCGGCGGTTCACGTGATCTGCTCGTCGAGAAGACCAGTGACATCGGATCGGTCAGCTTGATCGTCAACGATCCGGCCTCACCCAATTTGCTCCAGGTCAGCTCGGACGGATTCGGCGGCGGAAGACGCGTCGTCATCTGGGATGGTAGCGGAGATGATCCAACCGTTGTCGACGACAGCGGCCTCGGATCCATCGACTTAACCAACAACGGCGAAGCGGCCGGGTTGCGATTGGTCATCGGTGCCGACTTGGCCGCCGGTTCGGCCGTCATCCGTCTGTACACCAACGACGGCGTTGACGGGTCACTCACGCAAGTCAGCGCCGCCCAACTCGACATTCCTCCGTTGACTTCGCAACCTACCTCGGTTGAGTTTCTCCCATTCACCGAATTCTCGATTGCGGACGGTGCCAGCGGGCCTGCCGATCTGACGAACATCGGCGCGATCGAATTCGAGGTCATCGCTGGTCCCAACTACGACGCACTCGCGGACCTGATCGGAACCATCGGTCCCAACGTGATCCCGGTCGCTGACTTCGACAACTTTGAATCGATCGATCTGAACCTCTCAAAAGAACTCATCACCACCGACGCGAATGTCAACGGACTCGTCTCATTCGTCTTGTCCCTGACAAATGAAGGCGACGAGACCGCGACGAACGTCGTTGTCACAGATTCGCTGCCCTCCGGGATCTCGTACCGCAGCGATCAGCCTTCATCCGGCACCATGTTCGACTCTGAATCCGGACGCTGGACGATTCCGACTCTCGCGTCAGGTGCAACGGCAACGATCACACTCACCGGACTGTTGACTTCGAGCACACCGCAAACCAACACCGCGGAAGTCACGGCCGCCGACCAGTTCGACACCGACAGCACACCCAACAATTCGCTCGACGATGAAGATGATCAAGCATCGGCAGTCGTGACGGCGTCGCAGATCAACCTTTCTCTCGACAAAGAAGTCTCTGATCTAAGTCCGAACGTGGGCGACACGATCACGTTCACACTGACGTTGACGAACTCCGGTATCAACGACGCCACGAACATCATCGTACAAGACACCCTGCCGTCTGGATTTTCGATTTCAAGCAGCGATCCCGATAGCGGCTCGTTCAGCGTCGCTAATTCTCAGTGGACCGTTCCGCTCCTCGCCGCGGGCCAATCCACCGCGTTAACTCTTACCAGCACCGTCAACACGGCCGGGACGTTCACAAATACGGCCGAAGTCATCTCGGTCGATCAATTTGATATTAACAGCACTCCGGGCAACAACGTTCTCGCCGAAGACGATCAAGATCAAGTCACTTTCCAAACTCCGGTCGCGGATTTGTCAATCGACAAAACGATCGTCGGTCAGGTCGCGAGCATCGGCGACAACGTCACCTTTTCGATCACCGTCAATAACGCCGGCCCCGACCCGGCAACCAACGTTCGCATCCGGGAAGTGCTGCCCGCCGGTCTGACGTATGTCTCCGACACGAACAGCCTCGGCGAATACGACGCAACGACCGGAATCTGGACACTGCCTGACATGCCAGTCACGACCGCGGACTCCACTCCGGTCACCCTCACGCTGATCGCCGCCGTGAACACTGTCGGCACCAAAACGAACGTCGCTGAGATCATCGCCTCGGATCAGACCGACCCCGACAGCACACCGGGCAACGGATCGGCGGGTGCCGCTGGCGAAGAAGACGACATCGATTCGGTGCTGATCACCCCCGTCACGATCGATCTCGAACTCGATAAAACAGTCACCTCGTCGCGCCCCGTCCCGGGCGAAACATTCACGTACAACGTGACTGTTCGCAACACCAGCAACGACGACGCAACCGGCGTGATTGTCACCGATATCCTGCCGGACGGACTGATTTTTCAATCCGCCACTGCGGGCGAAATCTACTCGGCCGGCACCGGGATTTGGAACGTCGGCCAAATCCCCGGGGGCTCCTCACGAACTTTGGCAATCGATGTCATTCTCGACCCGTCCCGAACCAATGTCCTCGACGGGATCAGCAATACGGCGCAAATCACTGCGGCAGACCAGTTCGATACCGATAGCACTCCCGACAACAACGCACCCAACGAAGACGACCAAACGAGCGTCTCGATCACTCCCGCACGCGCCGACCTCTCAATCACCAAGACCGCAGCAACCGACAAAGCGGATGTGGGAGACGAAATCACGTTTACGATCATCGCCCGCAACGACGGACCGGATCCCTCAGGCACGTTTATTGTCTCTGATCCCATTCCAAGCGGGGCGTCTTTCTCGAATGCGACGGCACCGAGCGGCAGCCTCTACGATCCGACGACCCAGGAATGGACCATCAGCGGACTCGCTGCCGACGAATCCATGACACTAACCCTTGTCTTGCTCAGCGTATCGAGTGGCACTGTCAACAACGTAGCCGAGATCACCTCCGCTTCGCTGCACGATCCCGACAGCACTCCCGGAAACGGTGTGTCCTCGGAAGACGACCAGGACGATGCATCCATCCAAGCAGAACAGATCAACCTGTCGCTCACGAAGGAAGTCGACAATCCCACGCCACGGGCCGGTGAGACATTTAGCTACACCATCACGGTCACCAACTCCGGTCCAGACGCTGCCACTAACATCGTCGTCGGGGACACGCTACCTTCATCCATCACGATCGTCGATAACGATCCCCAAACCGGCTCGTTCGTCACCTCAACCCGACGCTGGACGATCCCGTCACTCGCTAGCGGCGTGACAACGACACTGCGTCTCGACGCTCGCATCGCCTCGATTGCAAACCTGCCCGCCGGTGATCCGATCAACACCGGACTCGTCAACACAGCCGAAATCCTGTCCGTCGATCAGGTCGATGTCAACAGCACACCTGGCAACAACGTTGAAAGCGAAGACGACCAAGACTCCGTGACCGTCCGTGTCCCGATTGCGGATATTTCGGTTGAAAAAAACACGCTCACTCCAGCGCCCAACATGGGTGACATCGCTCGTTTCGAAGTCATCGTTCGCAACGACGGCCCCGATCCGGCGACCAACCTCGTGGTTCGTGACCTGCTTCCCGCGGGACTGACATACCGCTCGGATAGTCAGAGCGATGCGACAAGCAACTATGTCCCTTCCACCGGATTGTGGACCATTCCGTTGCTCGGAGTCGGCAGCACCACACGGCTTCAAATCAACGCCGATGTCACGACATCGGGGACCTTCACGAACACCGCCGAACTGATCGCGTCGGATCAAGATGACTCTGATTCGACACCTGACAACGCGATTGCCGACGAAGACGATCAGTCCAGCGATACCCTCTCGACTCCGGTCATTGACCTCGTTCTGACCAAATCCTCGACGCCGAATCGCCCATCCGTTGGCAGCGAAATCACATTCACGTTGCAACTCCAAAACACGGGCCCCGACGACGCGTCGGGCGTGCAAGTTCGCGATACTCTCCCCAACGGATTTCAATTCCTATCATCCTCGCCGTCGGCTGCCTTTGAAAACTCAACCGGAATTTGGAACGTCGAGACCCTCGCCGCTGGGGCATCCACGCAGCTCGAAATTCGCGGCACCGTGGAATCCTCCGAGGCGTTTACAAATCTCGCAGAAGTCATCGCCGCGGATCAATTCGACCGTGACAGCACACCTGACAACGGTTTCGACAACAACGAAGACGACTTCGCCAGCGTCACGATTACGCCGGCCAACGCCGATTTGTCGCTAACCAAAACAGTCAATGACAGCACACCCAACGTCGGCGAAGATGTGATCTTCACACTAACGATCCGCAATGACGGGAACGACAGTGCCGCAAACATCGAGGTCCTCGATTCGCTTCCGTCGGGGCTTACCAACATACGATCATCCACCGCGACGGGCGAGTTCACCAACAGCGATAGCATCTGGCGTATTCCCGAATTGGCGGCTGGCTCGACGGCATCGCTCACGCTAACCGCGACCGTCGACTTCGACTCCAACAACAGCACGCAACCCATCACGCGGACCAACTACGCGGAGATCATTGCCTCCTCGCAGTTCGATCCTGATAGCACGCCGAACAACAACAGTGACGACGAAGACGATGATGACTCGGTCGAATTTACACCTCAGTTGATCGACCTCGCCCTCAGTAAAGCAGTTGATAACGACCGCCCAAACGTCGGTGAAACCGTCGAATATCTCGTGACCGTGTCGAATGAGGGCCCGAGCGACGCCACCAACGTCGTCGTGGAAGATCAACTGCCTGCCGACCTCGCGTTTGTCTCCGCGTCACCCTCGACCGGTGGATCCTATAGCTCGCAAACCGGGCGCTGGACGATCCCGCTCATTCCCGCAGGCGAAACCAGAGAACTGACTATTCGGGCCTCGGTATCGCCCAACATCAGCAATCTCGACGCGATACTGACGGAGGGCATCGTCAACATCGCCCAAGTGATCGCTGCCGACCAGCCTGACCGTGATAGCACGCCAAACAATGGCGAAGGGGAAGACGACTATCAATCGATTGCACTCACTCTCGCACGCGCGAACCTGTCGCTCGACAAAGTCGTCGACATCGCAAACCCTAACCGAGGTGATCTCGTGACGTTTACGGTCACGGTCAGCAATGCGGGCCCCGACACCGCCACCAACATCGTCGTGCAAGACACGATCCCGACCGGCCTCGCGGACGTTCAGATTACGTCGCCACTCGGTCAGTTCAACCCATCAACGGGACGTTGGACGATCGATCAGCTCGGTGTGGGCGAAAACGCCGTACTCCAAATCCAAGCACGTGTTTCGACGTCTGACATCCTGACGAATACCGCCGAAATCATCGCGGTCGATCAACTCGACCCGAATAGCACCCCAGCTAACGGCAATCCGGCGGAAGACGACATCGGCTCCGTCGTCGTCTCTCCCAAAGTTGTCGACATCAGCGTTTCAGCGACGGTAACACCGAACCAAGCCACGGTCGGCGATATCATTGAGCTGACCGTGGTCGCGACAAATGGGCAAATCGCCTCGGTTCTCTCCGCGGTGTCCACCTCACCTCTGGCGGCTACTGCCGATCGGACAATCTCAGACGCGACCGGTGTCGTTGTGGAAATCTCCATTCCCGATGGATTGACACTTCTCAGCGAAGATCCGGCGGGGGTGTACGACCAACAGACCCGACAATGGCAAATCGGAAACTTGGCCGCAGGAGCGTCAACGCAGCTCATACTCCGATTCCGGGTCGACGCCCAAAGCCTCAAAACATTCAACGTCGAGGTCGTCGAAACCAACGAATTCGACATCGACAGCACCGCGGGCAACAATATTCCCAGCGAAGACGACCAAAGTTCCGCGACCGTCACGCCGCCTCGGACATTGTCCAAGCGTTTGTTCCTCGCACGATAAATCCGGACGCCGCAATCCCTTTGGAACATCCGCGAACCGCTTCCCAGTCGTCAGAACGGCGACGTGGACGCTATTTCCATGGTAAAACCGCGGCCAACACCCCCCGATACCCTACCTCTGGACGGCCTGCTATCGTTTCAGAAGATAGGAACTTTCAATTTCTCCACCTCAAACACTCCAGTAACATCATGGCCTACACACTTCCCGAATTGCCATACGCCTACGACGCTTTGGAGCCCCATGTCGATGCTCGGACGATGGAAATCCACCATACCAAGCACCACAACGCTTACATCACCAAAGTCAACGACGCACTCGCGGGCAGCGACCTAGCGTCAAAACCGATTGAAGAAGTCATCTCTGACCTCTCGGCCGTCCCAGCAGATAAACGCGGCGCAGTTCGCAACAACGGTGGTGGCCACGCGAACCACTCCCTATTCTGGACCGTCATGGGTCCTGGCAAAGGCGGCGCCCCAAGCGGC
>NZ_JAMQBK010000029.1:0-202500 GCF_023701485.1 Aporhodopirellula aestuarii | reverse complement strand
CGCTCGCAATCACCTGAGCGACTCGACCTACTACGGCAGTTGTCCGGTCAGGCTCAACGAGTACATCGAAAGCATCAAACGCCAGAGCATCGAAGGACAATTCCCCAAACGCAAAGACTTGCTCAGCGCGTTTAGCGACTTGTTGATCAACCCCAAGATGCTCGAACGACTCGGCCCAGCCATCGCCAGCGGCCGTGGCATGTTCCTGTTCGGCTTCCCCGGAAACGGCAAGACATCCATCGCCGAACGCGTCACGGGAGCCTTTGGCAAGTACATTTGGATTCCCCGGAGTGTCGACATCGACGGTGACATCCTGCGTGTTTATGACCCGATGAACCACGTCGCCGCGATGCCCGAAGCCTCCTCCGGATTGCTCGACTCGGGATGCTTTGACAAACGCTGGGTCCGCATCGAACGCCCCACCATCATCGCTGGTGGTGAACTCACGATGGAAATGTTGGAAGTGCTTAACAACTCCACCAGCAATATCAGCGAAGCCCCTTTGCAAATGAAGAGCAACTGCGGAACGCTTGTCATCGATGACTTCGGTCGACAAAAAATGTCAGTCGATCAACTACTCAACCGTTGGATCATCCCGCTCGAAAAACGTTATGATTTTCTTAATATGGCGAGCGGTAAAAAGATCCAAGTTCCATTCGATCAGCTTGTCATCTTCAGCACTAACTTAGAACCTAAAGACCTGGTAGACGACGCATTCTTAAGGCGGATACCTTATAAGATCGAAGTGGAAAACCCACCCGAATCTGACTTCCGCAAGCTATTTGAAATCATGTGCCGCGTTACCAAAATCCCTTATAACGCGGACGCGGTGGACTACCTGATCAAGACACATTACCTGCCCATCAACCGCCCCTTTCGCAACTGCCAACCACGCGATTTGTTGCTCCAAGTACGCAACTATTGCCTCTACAACGATCTCGAAGTCGAGCTGAAAAACGAATACTTCGACTTCGCCTGCGACAACTATTTCTCGGTGATGTAAGCCGGCGGGCAGGAATCATTGAGCCGAATCCCATTAGCCGTCTGGGCGTTAGCTTGGACGGCTAAATCTTTGTAAAGACGTGGACATGCAGGCCGTGAAGGGTTGCTTCCATCTTGAGTCGTGAAGCAACGAAAGGTTTCGATCCCCGGTGGTTCATGCGTGCGTAAACCCGTGTTCCTCTCGTCAAGCCGGGACTTGCATTGCTTCGTTTTCCCAAACCACGGACTCGCGATCGTGGCCATGACGTGTCGTCACTTGGGACGTCGATTTAATTACTGCGGGATTTCAATAGTAGCGGAACGGCGCGAGCCGCCTAGTAACGCGGGACCGGACGGCTCCCGCCGTTCCGCTAAAAAGAGCACTAAAACAATCGAAGTCCCTCGTGACCGACAATCGGCGAAACATGGGATTCAACCTAACGCAAAATGGATAGTCGAAACGCTTTGTTAATATTGATTTCCTCAAGCAATCCAGCGTCAGCCCTGGTTGAACGCCGCAGCCGCGGTTAGCGCCGAACGGCTGATCAAGCGAACGCCTCCCGCCTACCCGCTTAGAAGTCTGAATGACGTTTGGGGCGAGCAAAAAGACTTTCTGGCAAGAGTTGCGGTCGACAGCACGATGGCAGGAGCCAGCTACGCATGTCGTAAAACATTAGCGACATGGCGTGTTTCACCCTCGCAAACCCGTCCGCTGCGGCGAGAATGAAACCATCAGAAGATTCGACGGCTTGCCTACCCACCCGTCACAGTCCATTTCGACGGGACAGCGATACCGAAAGGCTGGATCGAGATCAGCGCACCGGGGCATCTGAATACGGCACTGACCTCAAACTCCGCTCAGAACGGGTTTTATCTTAAAACACAAGCCAAAATTCTGCGTGTGCCAGCCGGTTGCCGAGAATGCCGCTGGAAAAGTAACGGCTTCGGGCGCGGCATCAACAGCATGGCTGCTGCCGTTGACATGACTAAGTTTGAGCTTAACGAAAAATGGCTGCCGTCTCGACGGATGGGTGCGAGTCAGCCGAACCCCCTAACGGACAAAAGAGAATGAAGAATCACACAATCGCCGCCATCGTTCTCGCTGTTGTGGCAACGAGCGGAATCACAGCTCAGGAACCACGCCGTCAGGGCGATTCATCGCCCAAATCGACACGATCTAAGTACCTGGAAACTGGAGGAGAGCGCAAACTCGAGGTCGTCTACAAGAACGTTTCAGGTACCGAATTGAAACTGGATCTGTATTACCCGACTGCGAAACGCGACGAAAAATGTCCGGTCATTGTCTTTACTCACGGTGGAGGCTGGGCCGCCGGCAGTCGATACAAGGCGGCGAGCGGGTCCTTTGAAGTCGTATTCCAACGGCTGGTCAAAGAAGGCTTCGCCGTCGCCCCCGTGACCTACCGGCTGGCCAAAAAAGACAGCGACGTGACGATGCGAGACTGCGTCATCGATTGCAAAGATGCGATTCGATATCTCGCCAAAAACAGCGAATCTTTCGGCATCGATCCGCATCGGATTTGCGTGATGGGAGACTCAGCAGGTGGCCACATTGCACAGATGCTGCTGCTCGCATCGCCTGAACAATTGCCGGGTGATGAGGAACTTGCATCAGCTTCCTACAGCATGTTGGCCGGCGTTTCATGGTATGGCCCCTGTGACTTTGAAAAGATTGAGCTGTTCAACCACGATGACCGAGCCGACTTTCGAGACCGGTTTGGCCCTCGCATTCTGGGATCAAATACCAGCCCCTCTGATAAACTGAAACGCTATCGAGAAGTCAGCCCGATCAACTACCTGAGCCAAGACAGCCCACCGTTGCTGATGATTCAGGGTGACAAGGATACGACCATTCCGGTCAAGCATGCGTACTATATGAAACAGAAAGCCGACGCGATTAAGGCACCAGTGGAGGTCATGCTTATCAAAAATGCCGGCCACAACTGGCGCAAGGTGGATGCGGACATTGATCCCTCGCGCGAAGCGATCATCAAACGCACCGTGCAGTTCTTTATTGAACACCGATAAGACCAAGCCACAGTCACAATGGGCGAGAGCGACAAACGATGACGAACCAATCGAAAGTAGCGGGGAACGGCCGCCGGTTGTTCCTCAAGGCGGCTGGCGTATCGATCGCGTTGCCGCCTTTGCAGTCCGTTGCGGCTCCGGCGCGGGGAAACACCGACGAACCAATGCGAATCGTCTGCATTAGCAGCGCATTGGGTTTGTACCCGGGAGCGTTCTTTCCCAAATCATTTAGCGACGACTACGAACTCTCGCCGACGCTTCAGCCATTGGCGAAAATGCGAGACCAGTTCACCGTGTTTTCGCACATGGATCACCCCGGCATCTTTTCGAAACATGGCGCGATGAAGTCCGTCCTCAGTGGTGTTGATCCAGGTGGCGCACCGACGGGAACGGCGGTATCCATGGATCAGGTCGCCGCCGATCACGTGGGCTATCAAACGCGATTCCCGTCGCTGCACGTTTGTGTGGGCGGATCACTTGGTGCGTCATGGACGAGATCAGGAATCAAAGTTCGTGAGCATGGGGATCCTCGAGACTTGTTCAAGCTGTTGTTTGTCAAGGATTCCGAGGCGGCAATCAGATCGAGAGAAAAGGATTTGCGAGAACAGGGCAGCATTCTCGATTTGCTTAGGGCGCAGGCAAAACAATTTGAGCGACGCACGAATCCATCAGATAAAGCGAAGTTAGACGAATACCTGACCGCGATTCGCGAAGCGGAAATCAAACTGCAGGGCATGCAGCGATGGCTGCACCAATCCAAACCGACCGTTGACTATGACGCGACCGGCCATCCCCATTCGGATACGGACTACGGATTCCTTGCCCCCCTGATGTTCGACCTGTTGTTCCTCGCCATTCAATCCGATTCCAGCCGCGTCTTCACCGCTGGATTCGGGATGCACAATCGCACGATCGAACTCGATGGCGTCACCGGAGGCTACCACGGTCTATCGCATCACGGCAACGTTCCCGCTCAGCTTCGTCAATTGCAAATCATCGATAAATTCTATGTCGACCAGATGGCTCGCTTCATGAGCCGACTCGCAGACACATCATTGGGTGATCGCGGAAACGGAACGCTGCTCGACAAGACGATGGTCCTTTTCGGCACCGGCCTGGGAGATGCCGCCCGACACAGCAACCGCGATCTGCCTACCGTGATTGCCGGCGGAGGTTTGAAACACCGCGGCCATGTCGATGCGAAGTTAGCGACAGGACAACGTACACCTCTCAATAACTTGTACACCACCATGCTGCAAAACTTCGGCGTTCAGATCGAACGATTCAACAACGCGACCGGTACGGTGGATTTGAGTTGAAAAAGGTACAAATCCACACTCCTCTGGGAGGACCGAAGATGAGGTGTAGATACCAAACCATGAAACCCTTGTTGCTGCTGGCCACGATCGTCTGCTTCTTTGCCTTCTCTGGTGACACGCAAGCAGAGGAAGCGTTGAACACGAAGTCGCTACTGCAGAAATATTGCGTCCGCTGTCACAACACGGACGAGCGTGAGGGCGACGTCTCCCTGGATCAACTCTCCAGAGATGACATCGATCTATTCGGGCAAATCTACGAACAGCTTTCCAGTCGGCAAATGCCGCCCGATGATGAGATGCAACCGACAAGCAAAGAGCGTGAACGGTTGGCACGTCTATTTTTAGAGCTCGCCAAAAAGTCGACCGTGCCGGAAACAGCGGCGCTGCGGCGACTGAATAAACGCGAGTACAGCAACACCGTGCGAGACCTGCTCGGAATACGCGGTGGGATCTTTGACCCGGGTAAATTCATTTACAAGGACGAGGTATCGGAGGGCTTTGATACCGAAGGCGAGTCATTGGTGACGTCGAATGAGTTGCTGCTGGAATACCTAGAGGCGGCGCAATTGAGCCTTCGCCAGGCACTCTTCACGCTTGATCCGGAGGCGCCAAAGGCGAACGTCATCAACGTCGACACCGCCAAGATGACGGGTGCATCACGGCGGTATGAAACCAAAGATCGTCAGGCGTATGTCTTTCGAGTCGGCAAAGCGAAAATTCACGGCACAGGCCCGACCCAGCTGATGAAAATGCCTGGGAGATATCGAATCACGGTCACCGCGTCGGCGATCGATCAAGATCGCTATCCGGTTCCTTTTGTCCCGGTCAACGCTCCACCAGTATTGGGAATTGGGATTGTTTCAGGGAATCGTTCAGGCGTCTCCGAGTTTGATCGACACGAAGAAAAGTTTCCTTTGAAGTATGACCAGGAGCAGACGTTTCAGTTGGAGAGATGGATTGACCAAGGGTTTCATCCATATCTGCAATTTGCCAACGGACCGGGAAAACCGGTCACACAGATTCGTGCGAACCTGCGGCGTGGGAAGATCACGAAAGCCGATGCGACGGGGCCTTTTGTCGGGCCGGGCATCCGGGTCACCGAGTTCAAAATCGAAGGTCCTTTTTATGACACGTGGCCGCCCGAATCGGTTTGCACGACCATTGGCAGCAACACGATCCCGGACTTTGAGAACGCCACCGCGCGACTGTACTTGCTGGGCCGGTTTGCCAAACGAACGTTTCGCCGCCGGGTGACTCGTGAGGAAATGACGCTGTGGGTGAAGTATCTCAATGCGAGGTACGCCACGACGCGTGATTGGCGTGAGGCGTTCATCGAGACGATGACCGCGATGATGGCGTCGCCCGACTTCCTCTACTTGCAAGAAAACGAGGGCGAACTTGGTCCGTTTCAACTGGCCAGTCGCCTGTCCTATTTCTTTTGGAGCACGATGCCAGACCACGAACTGTTCTCGCTCGCCGACTCTGGGAAGCTGACCGAACCCGATGTTTTGCGACAGCAAGTCATCAGGCTGATCCAGGATCCACGATCGCGACGATTCAGCGATAGCTTTGTGGACCAGTGGCTCGCGCTCGACACGCTTGGCTCCATGCCTCCGGACAGCAAGCTATTCCGCTTCTACAACGCATCGGTGGAAACCGCGATGTTGGCCGAGACTCGCCAGTTCTTTCGCCACGTGTTTCAAGAGAACCGCAGCGTGCGTGATTTCATTGATTCGGAATACACGTTTCTGAACCGGCAACTCGCCACGCTCTACGGCATTCCGATTGAAGGTGGCGATAACGCGATCAGCGACGGCAAATTGGTACTCACGCGGCTTCCCAAGGGTTCGCCGCGTGGCGGGATTCTGGGGCACGCCAGTGTGTTAACACTGACGTCCAACGGAGTCGAAACGTCACCGGTGACGCGCGGCGTCTGGGTACTGGCAAACTTCATGGGCACGCCCCCACCACCACCGCCCGCGGAGGTGCCGGCGCTCGTTCCCGACTTGAACGGAGCGCGGACCGTGCGGCAGATGCTCGAAAAGCATCGTAGCGATCCCGCCTGCATGAGCTGCCACCGGCGGATGGACCCGCTGGGGTTTGCCCTAGAAGCCTTTGACCCGGTCGGTCGTTTTCGCACCAACTACTCCAAGCGAGTAAAGGTCAGCACACAGGGTCGCTACATGGGACAGAATTTTGATGACATCAATGAACTCAAGCAAATTCTTTCCAGCGATCTACGTCTATTTGCGAGAAACTTGATCGTGCGTCTTTCTGAATACGCCAAAGGTAGAAAGCTGGTTTCCGCAGACTACGCGACAGTCGAAGCGATCTTATCAGCGTCGCAGAAAGACGGTTTCAATCTCAAACACATCGTCTACATGATCGCAATCAGTGACCTGATGACGCACAGATGATTTGGGCAATGGCCTGACTCAATACGAACCGTCTCGCCTTGGGTGATTCATCGGCCTTGTCGGAATCCGTTGGATATCATTTCTCGTTTGCGCGTCGGGTCCCCGTAAAATGCAGACCTGCACTCGAAGCATCGTGCCAAGGTCGCATCGAGCCAAGATCGGACCGTGCCAACAACAAGGGCCCGCTGCGGTCGGAGGCCAAGCCGCACTTTCAGCTCGCTGGTTTGCAGACGAATTCGATTGCGATATTAGGATCGATGGATGGAATCCTCCATTCGTCGATCGTAGGATTTCTCGTATCCAACGGTTGCGTTTGGCGTGATTCGATCGTAGTGCCGCGATCACTCCGCGTTGGGTAAGAGCTCTTCGTCGTCAATGGTAACGCCGACCACGGCGGCACCGATACTATCGCCAAAGACGTTAACAGTGGTGCGGAAGCGATCGAGCAACCAGTCGACGGCGAGAATCAGACCGATGTATTCCAGTGGCAACCCGACCGCGCCGAGTACGATCAGCATGGTAACCAGACCGGCCTCAGGAATTCCTGCCGCACCGATCGCCGCGAGGGTTGCGGTGACCGCCACGATCGCCTGCTCTGCCAAAGTCAGATCCTTCCCGATCGCCTGGGCAATGAAAATGGCGGCGGCGGCTTCATAGAGCGCCGTACCGTCCATATTGATCGTCGCCCCCAGTGGGATCACGAATTCGGTAGATCGCTTGGGGATCCCCGCCGATTCGGCACACTCAAGCGTTACCGGCAGTGTCGCCGAAGAACTCGCGGTGGAAAAAGCTGTCAACAACGCTTGGCTCATCGAAGCGGCAAAGCGGTAAGGGTTCTCACGACGAACGATCCAAAAAATCAGCGGAAGAACTATAAAGGCGTGTATCGCAAGACCGATCAAAACGGCCGCAAAGTACCACCCGATCTGACCGAGCTCTTCGAAAAAACGGCCATCCGCTTGCGCCTTGCCGAATCTCGCCGCCACCAAACAAAAAATCCCGATCGGAGCCACCTTCATCAGGGCCATGACGAACGACAAGAGAGCGTGATTGGCTTCGGTCACAAACTTGGTGATGGTTCGTGTTTCCTCAGGCATCGTGGTCAACAACGCACCAAAGCAGAGGGTGAAGACGATGATCGGCAACAACTGTGTTTCCACCGCGGCCCCAAATAGATTGTCGGTCACCAACATCAGCGCCAGATTCTTCAAGATGACATTGGTGCTCGGTATTTCTTCGTCGTCAGCGGGCAAATCGGAAAACACACTCGCGACTGCGGACTCGCTCAATCCGCTCTCCTCCGCCAATGAACGACGCAGAATCTGATGTGGTTTCTCGGTCGCGCTCGCAAATTTATCGAGCTGTGCCTGTTCGATCGTCCCGACACCCGGACGTACGACGTTGACCACGGCGAGGCCGACGATGACCGCGATCACCGTGGTGCACAAATAGTACATGACCGCGGCTGCACCCGGTTTACCAAGTTTGCGCACATCACCAAGCCCTAAGACGCCACACATGACAGAAGTGAAGACGAGGGGCACGACAATCATTTTGAGGGCACGCAAAAACAACTCGCCGCCGATCTCGAAATGCACCGCAACATTCGGAAACATCAGTGCGATTGCGATCGCCGCCACAATCGCACCAGCGATCCAATAGGTCAACGCGTTGCTATGTTTCGGCGGCTTTGAATGCTCAGTCATATTCGGAATCCTGCGAAAACGCTTGAAAACACGGGTGTAGCGGGCGCGTGTTCATAGCAAACTCGGCCTCGATTGACAGCAGGGCGGCGAGACCCTCGTCATCAAAATACCCGTTTACCTGTCTCGGATGTGTGCCGCCTGTTCAAACGTGACCTAACTTTCATTTGAAGTACCTTACCCCCTTCACTTCCCCCACATGGTAGGAACATGCTCATGGGCCTGTTTCGTTCATCACATTCGGATCGCGGCGGATTTCGTCGAGCCTCATTCGGTACCCTCTTTGTCGTTGGCGGCATCGCGGCGGGCGTATTGATGGGCGTCCCCATGATGCATCAATCGATGACGTCGACTCACGCGCCGGTATCCCTGAGCTGCATCGAACTCCTCCGTGACGGAATTCCCAAACACACCTCGATCATCATCCTCCAAGACGCCCAGGTCCATCCACCGGGCGAAATGGCCCTCAACCTTGGTGAACAGGCCGACTCGCCGATGCTCGGTAAAGTCCAAACCGTCTTGGCACACCCGCGTGCCGCAGTGGTCGTGGACCGTCTGGTTCGCGGAGATGTGCTACCGCGAGGCATGACGCGACGCCCCGGTCCGCAACCGCTGCGACTCAGCCCTGGACGCGAGACAGCTGACGTGGCATTGAAAGAAACCGAAGAAACCGGTGCATTGGTTGTGCATGTCAGTGAAGACCCGACGGCAAAGCTGATTTGCAAAGCCGCCAGTGGACTCAGTCTGCCAATCCCTGAAAGCATGCGGCGGGCGGCGGAAATCCCCGCCTTTTCGCTCCATCCGGCGAGTTTGATTGCGGCGCCACGTGAAGCCTGGAGCTGGTGCGTTGGCAGCGTGCTAGCGATCGTGCTGGGGCTGATCCTGTGCGGCAGCTCCCAGATCGGTTGGTGGGCATTGTTTTCTCCGGTCTCCGCGTTGATCGGGCTACCAGGCGTGATTCTGCGGGGCGGACGAGGCGGAACCATCACTTGGACGATCTCACTGACGGTCGGTTTCGCCGGCCTTGCTGCAGGCTATCACCTCGCGTTTGAAATGGGACGTCTCGGGCAAACCGGAGGAATCTGGATTTGGCAATCGGCTGGATTGCTGGCCGCATCATGCGGCGCCGCCGCGATTGTTGGAACGCTGCTAAGTATCCGCGCCAAGCGTCTGCACCACACCGAAGACGCGTTGTCAGCGATCACGCCAGCGGTCAATTCTAAAAAATCAAAGCGAAGTCGATCGAAAAACGATCCGTCCTCTGACGGGCCAACGACCACGTCTCGACCGGCGGCTCTGCAATCGATGATTTCCGCAAACGACTACACGCGGCGCTATCTCGATCCGAGACTCAACGTCTCAGCAAACATGGAAACGAACCGCGACGTCCAACAGCAAACCGATAGTCTCGAAAGATTGCAATTCGACGCCCCACTGATCATTGAGCTCGCCCGTGGCGAAGACACGATCGAAGCGACCGTGCAGGTGGGATGCCAGAATCTCGTGATGGCAATGACGGACTGTCTCGACGAGAATTTGCGTCTAAGGATGGTCAGTATTCTGGACGACGGACACGTCGTCATCAGCGGCAACGGGGAGGATGACCGACTGACGCAAGCCATCAGCGGTGACGCCTCGAGCTTGCAAGTCTTCTCGACTTCCAAAGCCGCAAAACTCGTAACCAAGCATCTGGAAATCGCCGCGGAAATCGCCGAAAAACGCCATGCGAAAATCGTGACCCTCGCACCGAGTGAATGGCGAGACCTGATTCATTACAGCGAACGGTGCATGGCGGATACGTTGCACCACGCCCATCTCGAAAAATGGGACATCTCCGAAGCCTCGTACGGACGCTTCGCATTTCCGCCTCGCGACGTTGCTGTCCTCGCCATGGCCTAGAGGAGCGTCGAGATTTCGACCGCACCGACTGTTTCACGCCCGGTTTCACGAGAGCCGCCCGCAGACGGTCTTGAATTCGCGGTCCATTACCCATCTTCCAAACCCGTAGATCAGTGAGTAACGCTCTATTCACTCAGCGATGAGTTTTGCTAGTACGTCGCATTGTCCAGTCGCGCACGGACATGTGGCGTTCGGGTTCACGAACGTGAAACATGCGGGTATGCGCGGCAGGCGATTGTCTCCCACCACCCTGCCCTTTCAAACTTGCCCGCCCACTCGTGATCCCAACTCGACTAACGCGAACCATTTTATGGGAGATCCTTCGGATCTTTGTCGTCGCGTTGGTAGTGCTAACGACCATCATCTTGCTGATTGCGGTGGCACGCGAACTCATCCGCAAGGGTCTCGGCCCGATGGCCGTTTTGCATTTGCTGCCGTTCGCGATGCCGATTTCGTTGCAACACGCGGTCCCCGCGACAGCGTTGTTCTCGGTATGCTGCGTCTACGGAAGAATGGCGGCCGATGGTGAGATCAGCACGGTAAAATCATCGGGGATCTCGCCACTGCGACTGCTACAGCCGGCGATCGTTTTTGCCGCACTGCTGAGTCCGATCGCGGTCTACTGCAGTGACATGGCGGTCTCATGGGGAAAGCCCGGCGTTAAACGCGTTGTCCTGCTGTCGATCGAAGACATCGCCTACAAAGTGCTCGAGGCCCAGCATTCCTTTACATCGGATCATGGATTCTCGATTCACGTGCGAGAGATCGAAGATCGGCGAATGATTTCTCCGACCGTGGTGATTCGCGGCCGAGGTGAGGACGCCTTCGAGGTCACCGCCAGTGAAGGGCAACTCGTCATGGACGAGGAACGCCAGGCACTCGTGCTCAAGCTCGTCGACAGCAAAGTGGTGCGGGGGCGTGGATTCGGGGGCACACTTCCCGGCGAATCCACCTTCGAGATCCCACTGGGTAACGCCCTCGGCGAAGAGGACACGTCCTCGATAAGCCCTAGCGAATTGCCACTGCGATTGATCAGTCGGGAAAAATCGCGTCAACGCGAAGACACCCACGCGGCGATCGGCCAACTCGCCGCATTCACCGGCTTCGCACTCCTCCAATCGCGGCCCGAGACGATCGGAGGGCCCGAGGCTCAGGGGATCCATCGTTCGCTCGAGTCCAGCCGGCATCGCCTGACACGGCTCCAGACGGAACCGTGGCGTCGTTGGGCAGAAGGCTTCACATGCTTCTTTTTTGTCTTTGTCGGGGCACCATTGGCGATCCTCGCGAAAACGAGCGACTACTGGACCACCTTCGGCATGTGCTTCCTCCCCATCATTCTGATCTACTATCCCCTGTTCCTGTTTGGGCTTGATCAAGCCAAAGCGGGTGACCTACCGCCCTATGGCGTCTGGACCGGCAACGTCGTCCTCGCCGGCATTGGCACGATTTTGATGACCAAGGTGAGACGGCACTGAGGGAGGCTCAGCTGCGGCAGCACGGCAGCCGCAATGGCTTGCATGTCTCTCGCCTAGCATTAGGTGAAACGCACGCGACGAACGCCCCTACCGCGTTCCCTCGGCATCACAGAAACGGTGGCGGTCAAGCCGATCCTTTGTCAACAAAAAAAGCCGCCTGACGGTGGCACGTCAGACGGCTTGGGATGATCTACCGCTGCGGTATCAGCGGTTCACCAAACGAGCGAGACTCACTCGTCGGTTTTGCCAATCGCAAAGAGTTTGTCTTTGGTGCTGATGTAGATCGTTTCGTTGGCTGCAACGGGGGTGCTGTACACGCTGCTACCCATGTTGATCTCTTCGATCGGCTCGTTGTTCTCGGGGCCGAATTCGAACACACAGACGTCGCCGTCCTCGTCGCCGATGTAAACCTTGCCGTCAGCGATCAGCGGGCTGCCCCAGCTTTGGGCGAACATGTCGTAGGTGAAGTGAACGATCGGCATGCCGTCAGGAGTGCCCTTCGCGTCGAGGCAATGCAGCAATCCGGAAAAGTCGGCGACGTAAAGCACGTCATCTTTGATCGCAACGGTACCGCAGCTCCGGTGCATTTCCTCTTCGAAATCGATTTCGCCGTCACCGTTTTGGTCGGCAAGCGAGTAGTGCCACACGACGGCCGAGTTCGGATTGTCAACGGCCGCTTCGCCTTTCTCTGGTTCAACGGCCTGAATCCGCTTGTGCGCGATCGGGGTTCGTTTGCTGCCCTCCATTTTGACAGCGAGCTGCGGCGAAACATCGCCACGTTTGGTCGGATCGATGCACCACAGGTGGCCTTCGCCTTCACCGTGTTCCGGATCCTGCCCCACTGCGATATAGACGAGTCCGTTATAGGCAACCGGAGTGGCGATCAGGTTATTTCGTGTTCCTTCCCCGCCGAGCACCCATTTGGATGTCTTGGGGTTACAGTCAAACTGCCACAACAATTCGGGCTTGCCGTCTTTGCCCGCATCCGCACGGAAGCTGTAGAGGATGCCGTCTCCGCCGCAAAACATGACTTGCGGCACACCGCCGAGAACTTCGATCGAAGGGCTCGACCATTGGCCGTGAAGGATGTTGCTTCCCGGTGATTGGTCGGTCCACAAAACTTTCCCGGTGTTCTTGTTCATGCAGATGAAGCTCGGTGCATCCGGTGCAGGCAAATTGATGTGGGATTCATCCAATCCATTGCTGGTGTTGACGAACAACAGGTCGCCATAGGATGTCACGCTGCACGAGCACATGTTGTGTTGGCTGACCCCGAGCTCGTCCATCATGTTGAAGACCCAGATCACGTCGGCATCGTGCTTGTCATGAGGTCCAAGCGACTTGAAGATCGAGATCCGGGGGCCGAGTTGTTTGATCGCAAGCTCGCGTTCGACGCCACCGAAGGTGCCCGTGGCTTTCCACGATTTGTTAGGCGCGAGAGTTTCGATTTGGACGTCGTCACCGGCTTCGCTCCCCGCATCGGCGAGTACCTTGCGGAGTGCATCGGTGAGCTTTCCTTCGTTAAGTCGACCAAGTGAATCCTCGAAATCGTCACCCTGTCCGCTATCCATTAAATCACCGACACGTGCCGATTCGTTTTGGACGATCCCATCGTCTTCGTTGTCATAGAAACCTTCGGTATCGAGACAGCGAACCTCACCGCGACTGGTGACAAACCAGAGCCGCTCCCCTTCCACCAAGGGCGCACAGCAAATGCCTTGCAGCGGCCAATCGTGCACGCGGCCGGTGATCAGCTTTTCGCTGCTGTGTTGCCACAGGAAGTCGCCCGATTTCTGGTCGAAGGCGAGCAAGCACCCCAGGTCGACGCTCGATGGGTAACGATCGAGGTAACCGGCGCCGTTGTTGGTACCGACAAAGACCTTCCCGCCCGCGACAACCGGGTTGCCGTAGGTTTGGCTGCCGAGTTCGGCGAACCAGCGAATGTTTTCAGCCTTCGAGCCGTCCCATTCTCCGGTGCGTCGATCGAATTTACCGATGTTCCAGCTTTCGGGCAGGTTTTTGACATTGGGGACGTTGTTACGAACCCGAGTGCCGCCCCATTGTGGCCACTCTTCCCCTTTGCTGAGGATCGTCTCCGGTTCAACGAATTCCTCCATCTTGAGTTCAGCGGAGTCGGTGGCGGGAGCGTTCGTCGATGATTCAGCGGCCACGTCCGGCGCGATCGCTGCGGCACTGACGATGCTCGCGGGCAACACCATGCTGACCGGCGGTTGGCACCCCGTGATGAGGACGGTCGTAATCGCACCTAAAACGGACGAAACGAACATCAAAAACAATGCGGTTATTTCTGTACGAGCCATGGTGGAGGGTTGGAATCTGAGGGGAGTTGAGTGAAGGAGGGTTGGAGCAGACAGCCTAATCACAAAGCGTGATCAGTTCGTTCTCAGTGACTTAGTTGGGAGTTACTTCGAGATTGTCGATCGCGATTTCGGCAACTTTGGCGTTGCCGTACAAACCAGGGCTAGCGGTCATGACCGGCGACTCATCTCGCGCGGTCACCGTCCAGGCTTCCGGTTCAGCTTCGTCGCGAGGCCAGATTTTGCCTTGCAACACGGCAACGGCACTGTCGCCACTGCCTTCGATTTGGGCTCGCAGTTTCATGCGGTACCAACGATCCGGCTCCCAGGGGAAATCAACCGTCCGGGCCATCCGGAGTTGCGGTGACCAAGTTCGGATCTGAACCTGCTGGCTGTTGCCCATCAGGTCGAGGACATAACCGTGGGCGGTCAGTCCGATGTCTGGCATCTGACCGTTGGACCGTTTTCCAAGAACGTCGGCGGCGATGGTGTAGTTTTTCAGATCGCTCGACCCCATCCAGGCACGGCTTCGTGCACCTTTGGGGATCGTGCTGACCTTCACCAAGGCGGGCGATCCATCGACCGGACGGATTTGGTGGCGATAACGAGCACCCACCCAAGACACCGGTGGATCGCTCAGGTCATCGAAGGTGAACTTCCAAGGCAGCGGTGGCACGATTCGAACACGTGTCGTTCCGAACACATCGCCGATAGTCGCCGTGATCGTGGCTGCGTCGTGAGACGCGTCTTGGTTTGCGGTGAAGGTCGCGTTACTGATTTCTCCGGGGCCGGTTACCGTGTAGGTCACTTGGTCGGCCGACGGTGTGGCGAGTTGTTGGCCCAATGCGTTGAACACTCGAACCGACAGATCAACCGACTCACCGGGCTCAAGCAACAGTTCACCGGGGACGATGAGCAGCTGTGCGATGGCGGGGTTTTCGTCGACGGGGGTTTCACCGACGAGTTGTTCGGCCAAGCTAACCGGTTTTTGCGTCGCGGTTTCGTTTCCGACACAGTAAAGCGCCGAAGTACCTTGGAAATACAGTTTCCCGCCCGCGAGGATCGGGGAACCGTAGAAGGCTTCGTCGCGCAGGCGACCTTTGTTGATGAAGTCGACGCCGTCTTCGGTAATTTCGAGAATCGCCCAACGGCCGTTTTCCGTCAAAACGTAAATTTTTTCATCCGCATACAGCAGGCTCGGCCATTGCTTGCGGTCACCGATCGCGATTCGCTCAGCGATCATGTCTCCGCTGTCGGCATCGATCACCCACAACTTGCAGCGGTCGTCGACGATATACAGACGACCGTCGACCACGATCGGGGCACTGCGTCCGATGACGAGCTCATCGAGTTTCCAGAGTTCTTTGACCGTCGTGTCATCACCGGTACCGGAAATCTCGAGTGCGGCGACGGCGCCCATCGCGCTGCCGGTCACATTTTCTTCGCTGTGGCTGCAGTAAACGCGATTGCCATCAATCAGGGGCGTCGCGAACAGGCCGCGGCGTGAAAGGTCGTAGTGCCATAGCGGCTTGCCGGTGCGAGGCTGGAATCCCCAAACGGACCCATCGCCGGCACCCAGGATGATTTGCCGCTGGCCATCGATCGTCGTCAGTGTCGGTGCGGAATAAGTCGTATCATCGGGCAGGTCTCGCGTGCCGGAGAACCAGACCACCTCGCCAGTGTGTTTGTCCATCGCGATCAGGCGGTGGTTCGGTTTGGCAGCATCTCCCCAATTGATGATGACCCCACTGATGATCACCAAATCTTCATGGACGACGGGGAAATTGGTCCGGCCCCCGTACGTGCTGAGCAATCCGAACTGCTCATGCAACGGCTTGCTCCATATCGTCTCGCCCGTTTTTCCGTTGATGCCTAGGAAAAGGCCGCATACACCGAGTGCATAAACATTGCCGGTTTCGGGGTCGGCGACCACGCTGCTCCAACCCACGCGGGTATCAGGCACGTCCGACATCCAGACGTTGAAACGGTTCTCCCAGAGCGTTTCCCCTGTTTCGGCGTCGACACAGACGATTTTCTCGCCTTCGATCGGGGTTCCGGGATCGGCGCGAGTGATGGTGTACAGTCGGCCATCCATGACAACCGGCGTGCTGCGTGCACCCAGGTCATCGCGTTTCCACAACACATTGCTGCCTTCCCCGCCTTCGGCGTCCCAGTCGTCGACCAAGCCTTCTGCCTCGGCGGTTCCATTAAATAGGGGGCCGCGCCAGTAAGTCCAATCCGCCTTGTCATCCGCAGAAGCAGAAAACGTGACAAACATGGAAAAAGCAAAGGCCGATGCGGTTAGCACCGATCGGAACCTTGAGCAGGAGAAGAACGAGTCAACACTTTCAGCGAGGCGAGTCGTTGAGGTCGTGGGGGACATCTAGCAAACCGGATTGGAAGGGAGGGCGGCGGGAAGACGGATGGAGATGTGCCGTGAGGCGCTTGACACTTTAACAGTCAGTCAAAAAATTCGGGAGGAGCCGAGTTGTCGCAGTATATCGATTTGACGAATTCGGTGCGTAATCGATTGGACGGGTCGTCGTGTTTATTGGGGCAGCGCATCGAGCACGCCGTGGCGGACGTTTCATCAGACGCAGATCAACAATCCACGAGTCGCTCATCACGCGGATCGAACTCCGGGTGACAAATGATCAGAGTTTGCATCTTTCCGATCGCTCGGTGCACGACTCCGGGAGGGATCGCGATCGCAGTCATTGGGGTAACCGGTGTTCGAACGCCATCGAGCTCAATCGCCGCATCGGGGCCACACGCCAAGATGACGTAGATCTCGGTGTGATCACTGTGCGAATGGGCACGCGCCGTCGACTCAATCTCAGTCAAATGCACGGTGCCGGGGAACTCAGGAAAGTCGCCAAACGCCCGACGAGCCAAACCGCAGGGGCATGCGACGGGCTCAATCGCCGTCAAATCAACGATTCGGGGCTCAGCCATGGCAAAGGAAGCAGGTAGGAAAACAGGCGGGAAGCTTGGTTTCACAGAGCGTGAAACAGGCAAAACGTCAGTTTACACCGGTTAGGCATCTTGTGCGGGCACTTTGTTCGATGCAACGCAAAACACCGGCAATTCAAGATAAAAGCGCACAAACCTAAAACCTTAACAAGCCTCAAAAAACCAATCCTTCCACTATTCCTGCAAGCCAAGGTCGCCGATATCTCTCTGTGTCCGGGGTTGACTCCTCACCTCGCCCAACTTCACCAAGTTGGCGGGATGAGCCGAAACGACCCTACGACAGACCCAGAAATATCGACAGCGGATGTCGGTATCAGACGGTCTTCCACTAAGACGATTGAGAAACTGCGATGTTAACTCAGAGACAACTGTCTCTGGGACTGATTGGCAAATGTGAACTGAACGAAGTCAGCGGGCCGGGTGTCCGCACCTGGTTCGTAAGTGTTCGCAAAAATGACTCCGGGAAATGATCGTCGGCGACTTCGTCCGACGACCGCGTCCCCAGTCTCCAAACGGTTTGATCGAGTGGCTCCACCGCCTTAATTGGAAACCTGTCTTTCCAATCCCGCAAAATTCTAGAGAGGGAGATTGATCTCCATGAAGCGGACAATCCTAACATTAACGATGGTTTTGGCGAGTTCAGTTTGTAGCCAAAGTTTTGGCTTTGACCTGCTCGACCGAATGCTTGGCATGAAAGGCTGTGGCAGCTCGAGTTCTTGCTGCGAAGCCCCATGCTGTGACGATCCTTGTTGCGAACCAGCCTGTGGTTGCGAGTCAACTTGCTGCGAACCGACCTGCTGCGAACCGGCCTGCGGCGCTGAGTCGACCTGCTGCGAAGTTGCTTCGTGCTGCGAAGCTCCTGCATGCTGCGAGCCTGCTTGCTGCGAACCAGCTTGCGGATGCGAAAGCACCTGCTGCGAGCCAACCTGCTGCGAAGCTCCTGCTTGCTGCGAGCCAGCTTGCGGTTGCGAAAGCACCTGCTGCGAGCCGACTTGCTGCGAAGCACCTGCATGCTGCGAAGCTCCTAGCTGCGACAGCTGCTGCGGAAGCAAGAAGCCAGCTTGCGGTGGTTTGCTGAGCAAACTGTTCGGCAAGAAGAGCAGCTCTTGCTGCGAAGCCCCAGCTTGCTGCGAAGCACCTGCATGCTGCGAAGCTCCTGCTTGCTGCGAACCAGCTTGCGGATGCGAAAGCACCTGCTGCGAGCCAACTTGCTGCGAAGCTCCTACCTGCTGCGAAGCTCCTAGCTGCGACAGCTGCTGCGGAAGCAAAAAGGGCGGCCTGCTGACCAAATTGTTCGGCAACCTGTCCTGCGGCAAGAAGAGCAACTGCTGCGACATGGGCTGTGACACTTGCAGCACCGGCTGCGGATGTGCCGCACCTGTCGCCGCTCCAGTCGCTGCTCCTGCCTACGAGCAAGCCGCACCAATGCCACCAGCACCGATCGTCGATCCAAGTGCCAGCATTTCCCGCAATCGTCGCGTCATTCAGGCCAGTGCCAGCTACGCTCGCTAGTGAATTCGTTCGCTAACTTGCACGAGTAGCACTGCGTCAAACAGACGCGACACGACAACGCCCCAGTGGAAGGAAACTTCTCCTGGGGCGTTTTTTCGTTTGTCAGCATCTCATTCGTTTCACTGCGGCCGTGCCGTTTGACTGGCCCCGTTGCTTGACTGATGCTGCCGCTTGACTGGGGTGTCTTCACGGTAGCCTCTACCTCGAGCCGATCGCTTCGGTCGGCTCGCGTGATCAAGGGAATCCGATTCGATCCGCCAGATCACCGCGTCACTGAACCAAAGCCGCCGATACCGTCATCCTCAGCGATGCGAGGATCGCCAAATACTGATCGACGAAGGTCTTCGCATCCAGATCCGACAGATCATCGATCTTCAATGCGATGCAATCCGCGGACGTTTCCGACCCGGTCGTGGGGTCCAACGAAATCCAATCGTCTTCTGTTTTCGCGATCACCCACGCGTGATACACAAACCGGCTCGACGGTTGTTCCGCCTCGGCGTCCGTTTCAGCGGAATCGGTTTCGGAAGCGGCCTGCCCAGACAAGTGCCGCATCCCAAGTGCCATCCGGGCCGGAACCCCCCGAGCACGAAGCATCGCGATGAGCAGAATCGCATGCTCGGTACTGTCCGCAATATTTGCTTCGGCTACCGCACCGGCGGGCCGAATCCCAACCGACAATGGCTCAAACGACAATAGCGAGTGAACCGTACGATTGAGTTCGATCGCCTTTTCCTGATTACTCATGCCGGTCATGGACGTGGCAACGGCGAGCATCTTGCGAACACCCGCCGAACGATAGTCCACGATCGGCGTCGCGGCGGTGTCTGCGGCCCGAGAGGGTGATTCGAAGATTTCAAATCGCCCCGCGAGTTTCTTCGCCGACACCGGCTGCGCCGCAGTGATGACGCGTTGATGACCTGCGTCGAGAGACTGGACATATTGCCGCGGTGCCACCGGCAAACGCAGCCTCTCCGGCGCAGAGGCGGGTTCCGCATTACCGCCAACGTCGTCGGGCTGCGGCGACAAATCAACATTGATAGCAAGCTGTTTGACGTTCCCCGGCGGAATCGGCTTACCGGGCAGTTGAATCGTGATGGGATACACATTCTCCAAAAACGCTTCCCCCAGCTCCGCATACTGAGCCTCATCACAACGGTAGGTAAAACGACTCTCACCCGTGATGTTGGTTGCCTGAACGACACCTTCATCGTCGTACCAGTAATATCGTTCACGTTGCCGGCCGTCGGCAATCGAAACGACCGCGACCGCTTCATGAAGCGAATCAAGAACCAACCCCTGATCCGTCATTCGTTTCGCCAACGCATCGCTACGGCCGCGGATAAGAAGCGCCGCGAGCGTTTCTTGGATCGGCAACAAGACGGTGGCTTCGCGTCTTTCTCGCGAACGCAGGGGATTGCCCAGCAGCGATTGGTAGACCGCGAGCGGACCTCCCAATGGGCCCTGATGGGGAACGTTTTTCTTTGCACGAGAGGTCAGATGATCGACATCAAAGCGGATGGTGTCTCCAGACAATTCGATGAATTTCGTCGTTTGCAGCGGGCCTCGACGAACGCGACATTCGGTTCTCAACAACTGCCCTTCAGAGGAATGCCAAAAGGTCTGCTCGTTCGCGTTGAGACAAGCGTGGGCGTTTGGACGCCACGGAGCATCGGGAGAGGTATCCTTGCCGCCACGCATCTTGATCAAAGTTCGCTCATTCAACGTGAGCTTGATTTGATCCGAGGTGGTTCGCTGTGACTGCATCATTCCGCCACCGATGACGCCATCGGGTTCGACATGGTGCAGATACCAGAACTGCCAATTCTCTCTAGCTGGCGACGGTTCAGCGGACGGAGGCAAGAGACTCGTCTTCTCGATCCGCACCTCGTCCGACCGTTCTTGCGGCGCAGCCACTTCCCACACCGCCGGTTTGCGAAACATCTCAATATCGTGTCGGTCGGGAACATCACAGCCGACCAACAGCAATCCGGCGACCAGCCCCCAAACGGCTTTCCCGACAAAGCAACGCGGCAACGACAGGCGTATCTTCTCGGTCATCATCGATCCGTCTTTCATTCTCAGATTCCTTTGATTACCTGGCAATCCTGGCCGTGTTCGGTCTCGGGCGTTCCGACGTCTCGATCACACCGGTCCGCCTGTTTTTCTGATTTCCAATGAGTGCCACTGGATTTCTGTTTGGTGCGACACCCGCCACCACGTCAATTTGAGCACGCAAGTGATGGTGTTTTTGTGCAAGGACCGTGTCTGATTCAACACACATGTGTTCTTTTTACAACATAAATGCCGATCAATTTGATCGCATTTGAGGGGCCGGTTGAATGCTTTGAAACGATCCTTCCGTTTGTAACAAAGACATAACACCGCACTATGTTCATTCTGCACGTTTTTTGTGGTTCGAACAGCCTCCGGACGCCTCATCCCCTGCGTAACCTAATTTTGGGTGTTCACCCGACGCACCGGTGAACCGTCTCTCAAAGCTTGCTCGCTCGCTTTTTGAAACGATCTCACTACCGCGTTTCAAGATTTGATCAACAAGATGGGCTTCCTAAAACGCATCCTTCGTCCGACCCCACAAGACGCGACTGATATGCCGGTAGCACCTGGCAGTTTCGAGCGTCTGAGCGACGAAGAACTCCAGGTTCACATGGGAATCAAAACCTATGGCACCTTCGAACTTACCGACGCGATCCGTCCTTCCTACGACGTGCAGATCGCACCTCGCCAAGGTTTTCGCTACGACAAGTACGTCGACGAAGCCTCCGGTGCGACGACGCCCGTCATCATGGCGGCGGCGACGCGGCCGATCCTATTGGACACTTTCCTCGATCTGATCGATCACCTCGGCAACGTTGTCGACGTGGTGCTCGAAACGAGCCATCACAGCAACTCGCACCACGAGGATCTGTATCGTGAGCACATCGACGTACCCGTCTTAAAGAGCATCTTGATGGAATTCGAAGATGTCCTCATCAACGACGGATGCACCGGAATTGCGGTCATCAATCCGATGAAAAAGCAGGAAGTGCAGCTCGACGAACACAAACTGTTGATCGCCTACGGCGCTCCTCTGGATCCGTTCCGCGAAACGTTGATTGGCGCGGACGTTTATCCCGATAACAAGATCCGGTTCATCACCGAAGCCGAGCATGTGCACAGCAGCAGCGAGCGGATGTACGATCGTTTTCTGCAACTACAAACACGCCTTGGCGTCGAAGATGAATCCTCCGAAGACACTGCCGCGTGGTAGTCTGGATCGTTTGACCCCGGGCTGATTTTTCGAATCACGCCCGTTTTTGCAATCACGCCCGTCGCGACGAAGAGAGTGTGCGTCTTTCTTTGCCGCTCTCGCCGAATCGGGCAGTTTCGCTATCCCAGCTGGCCCTCGTGAGACGATAGGGCATGACGTCGGGACGGCCTTTTGGGCCCAATTCCCCACGTCGGCTTCCGCATGGGCCTCGCCCGAGCGTCACCCCGCCCGCGCAACGCCGGCCACCCGGTTGCGGCGTCGGCCCCGGTTGCGGTGACGGCAGACCCGACAGGTGATCTTCGGTTCATCGGCGGCGCCGGTCAAAACGCCCGACCGCCTGTCGTAGACCGCTTGAAATCACGCTTTTTGCTGCAAAGACGCATTGCAAAGCCGGAACCTGATCGTCACACTGTGCGGCCCTTCGGCGAGTCGGCTGATGCATGCGTGTATCGCAACATTCGGGCCGACCGACATAGACCATTCGCCTTTTCTGTTATAGGAAAAACATGCCCCCACGTCCCATGAGCACGCGTAGCCGTGCCCGCAAACGTTCACGCGTCCGCAGCCGTACCCGCAAGAAAGACCCCATTTTCGTCGATGGCCATCGCCCACGTCCGATGTACGTTGACTACAAGGACATCGATTTGCTGTCCAAAATGGTCAATCGTCAAGGACGCATCATGGGACGTCGCAAGAGCGGTTGCACGGCAGCGAGCCAGCACGCCGTGACTTCAGCGGTCAAACGTGCCCGTTTCATGGCCCTCTTGCCATATGTCGGCGAGTAATTTCGCCCAGTGAGCGATTCACCTGCTCGCTACCGGACGCAGCGTCGTGTCGAATTTCGAGACACCGACGCGGCAGGAATTGTGCATTTCTCGGCCTTCTTCCCCATCATGGAGTCGGTCGAGCACCAATTCTTGCGATCCATCGGGGTCGTTGTCCTGCCTTCGCACGACAGCCCCGATTCACTCACGTGGCCGCGAGTTTCGGCCGCCTGTGAGTATCTCGGCCCCGCCCGATTCGAAGATGTCCTCGACATTTCTCTGATCGTCGAGCGTGTCGGCACAAGCAGCGTGCACTACCGCTACCAGATCGACTGCGTCGACAGACCGGTCGCCATCGGTCGCATTTCGGTCGTTTGCTGCCGACTCGGACCGGGCGGAAAACTCAGCAAGATGCCCGTGCCGGATTCAATCCGATCCGCCCTCCTGGCGAGCGATTGAGCAACATTCGCCCCTGAACCTCTCGCCTCTTTTGCATCCACACCATGCCTGCAACCTTTGAAGGATTCGGACTCAAACTCCTCTATCCAGAGAACTGGACACTCGCACCCCGCGGCGATGACGAGGGAGACCAAGGCTTGACGCTGGACCTGCCCAGTGGCGGGTTCCTTTCGATTGAAACTCTTCCAATCACCCGTAGCGACGATGAGATACTCGCCGAGATCGACGAAATGCTGCGAGAGCAATATGGCAACGTCGAAAGCCAAGAGGTCAAGCTAACTGGCGCAAGCGACGGCGAACGCGCGGTGGACCTGAGCTTCTACCACCTGGATTTGGTGGTCTTTTCTCGCGTCGTCCTGCTCGATGCCCCCGATTCCACTCGCAGACAAATGCCGATCGCGGGTCGCCTGTTGATTCAATTCCAAGCCGAGAGTCGCGATTTCGACGAAAATGAAATGGTGTTCTCTGCCTTGCTCAAGCAAATCCGCGACACCGAATAAGCGACTCCGCGAGCAACGGCACGCCTCGCGGACCGATCCCATCACTGCGGACCCGCGGCAACTCACCGGCCGGCATTTCCATGAGCGGCAGCGCGATCCGCTTTGAATGCTCTCGACCGACGTCACCAACGACTCGCGATCATGCTCAGATCCACGAGCATCG
The DNA here is from genome assembly GCF_023701485.1 of Aporhodopirellula aestuarii. Lineage (GTDB taxonomy): Bacteria > Planctomycetota > Planctomycetia > Pirellulales > Pirellulaceae > Rhodopirellula > Rhodopirellula aestuarii. Next base: position 178,700 of record NZ_JAMQBK010000029.1, on the reverse strand, counting down.
CACCAATCACGCTGCCGGCGATTGCCACTAAAACTGCAGCCATGAAGTCGATTCGCGTTTGCCCGGAGTCTCGACAGAAAAGCATCGCGGCCCCCACCGCCACGACCGCGGAAAACATCAGCGCCATCATCATGCAGCCCGCTCCGGGCGACTTCATCAAAAACGTGACCGGTGAGATCCGCCAATCCTGAAACTCATTGACCTGATCCAAACTCACCTCGGTACTGACGCCGACACCGGCCGACTGGTGGTCTCCTCCTGAATAAACAAGGTGAAAGCGATCTCCGTCCACCCGATAGTCAAACAACTCCTGGTCGTAGGCGTTGAGATCGCCCCGGCCCAACCGCGTGATGCGAATCTTCGATAAATCACTGGGCCAACGCTCGTGGTCGGCATGATACGCGTCCAGGCTTTTCTCGGCCGCACGCAGTCTTTCCTCGATGAGCTCAGCGACCCGTGGATGAGTCTCCCCGAAAGTGCCGAACAGGACCCACGCGAGACAGAGTGAACCGAACATCGTGGCGGCGCCGCTGAACGCTCCCCATTGCCAGTCATTTCGCCTCAGCAGACGCCCCGAGGCGGCTTGCAAAGCAAAACAGCCGATCACGAAGCCATAGATTCCGGCAATCCGCATCCCACCGAACCAAACGCCAAAGCCGGTCACGAATGCAAATAAATCGGTAATCGAAAGCCGCTGGGCGTGACGAGGCCTGAAAAGTTCAATTCGCCTGGCTCGAGTCATTCGATCACGTCATGCGAGTGTGAAAGCAATAAAATCAAAACGATTCAACCGGCCTCGTCGTTATCCCAGCCGCCCGATCGCTCACGAAAACATTTCTTCGATCTGTTCAATGTAGTCGAGCGCCTCCTCGGGCTCTTCCACTTCGATACCGGGAACCCGCCCATGTCGATCACAGTCACCGAGAACCAACAGATCTTCGTACAACGGATGGGCGACCAATCGCTTGCGATGCCGTGCACCGATCGTCCGATCCATGATCTTATGCACATCCATGTGACGAGCGATCAACCAAGCCGTCCGCGGTGAGATAAAGCCTTCGAGAGCCTCGAGTCCGGCGGCAACATGATCATCCCTATCGATCGCTTTACCGACGTCATGCAATAGCGCCGCCAACAAGAACTCTTCGTCATAAGGCATCGCGTCTTTTGCCAACGCGTACACCTGCATGCTGTGATAAAGCGCGTCACCTTCGGGATGCCAGCGAGGGTTTTGCTTGACCTTTTCTAACGGCATCAGCAAAGACAAGAACACATTGGCTCGATCGGGACACGCATCCATCTCAGAAAACCGGCTGATCTGCTCGTTCGCTTTGAGGCCGTGCTCGATCGCGATCAGCCGCTCGAGATCACCCGAGCCAGCCCGTTCGATCGGCTTGCCGGTGATCGAACATCGAAAACGATATCCCATGAGTGCGGGAGCATAGACCGTGATCTCAATCGGAAAGGCGTCTTTGACATGGACGTGTGTGAACACTCTCAATTCACCGTCTTTTTGCAGACGTTTGCGTTCGACTTCATAGTGCACCCCTAAATCATCGAGCATGATCGTGATCGAATGGACATTCGCGGCGAAAACATGCACGTCAATGTCGGAGCCTTCCCGCACACTCCCCTTGAGCACACTACCGATCAATTTGGGATGAAACGGTGCGAGCTTGCGCAACCACCAAGCCGCCCGCAATCGCATATCGAGCAATCGACTCGCCGAGCCCTCAGCACCTTCGCTGAGCCGAGTGAGCTGCAAAACCTGCTCACGGATTTCCGCATTCGTGGGAAGATCGGCGGGCTTGATCCAGCCTTTGTAGATACGCCGCGCTGCTTTTTGTTTGGCGGTGTAGTACTCGCTGACTTCTCGCGAGTACATCAGACGTGCCGCCTCCCAAGCGATTTGGCGACGCAATTTTTTCGAAGACATTCTGGGAGCTTGTCGATGCAAGCTCAGCACAAATCGAACAAAGAATCAGAGAACGGTTTATTGTCGACCCGTCACATCGCAAGTGTCAAGTCGTCCCGCCCCACCGCCGCTCGCTGGCAGCACTCAACTGCGATGCAAAGGCGTCTAGTTTTCAACAGGTGGAGGCAGGATGTCGATGCCAAATCCGTCCTCGGGCAAGGCCAGTGGATCCAGCGGTGAAGCGTCTGTTTCATCATTCTGTTGAGGTGGAGGCAATTCACTTTCGCCTGGCTTGGCTCCGGACGTTTCTTTGCCCTTGGCGTCTTCGTTTGCTCCCGATTGTCCACCCGAAAACAGACTACCGAGCGTGGAACCTAATCCACCGAGCAGGCTTTCACCCGTCGCAGGCTTCGGATCTGTCTCGGACGCAGGCTGCGAAGGAGCAACGGTTTCGGCGCGTTCTAAAACGGATCCGCCCGCGGACTCATCCACAGGGCCCGTCGCTGCTCTGGCGGGCACTCCCCCGGGGCCGCCCATTTCGACCTCAATCTCTCGTATCGAATCACCCCGCACGACACCGAGCGTTACCGAGTCGCCAGGGTTCAACAGCGCGATTTCACGGAGCAACCCGTTCGTGTCACGGATCAATCGTCCCGAGACAGAAACGATCCGATCGTTGGGTTTGAGACCGGCGATCTCGCCCGCCATCCCCGCATTAACGATCGCAACCAAAACACCTCGAAGAGGACTCGCATCGCGAGCCTCGACACCGAGGGACGCCCGTGGTTGAGCGAGCGTCGGACCTTGTTTCGATCGATCCAGGGGTGGCTTGGCGGCGGATCGAGCCTCACCCGAAGACGAATCATCTGGCCGTCGCTCGGTATCACCGGCCAAGTCATCGGTCAAAACGGAAACCGGTCCCGCGATGGTAGCCAGTTTCGTTTGGTAGAGCCGTCCGTTGCGGAGAATATGCACCACCGCCTGAGCCCCCGCCTCCACCCGGCGCTGAGCCGCCGCGACCGCTTCCACCGAATCGGTACGAATTCCGTCGATCGAGACAATCACGTCCCCGGGACGAATGCCCACCGACGGAGCTTTGGAATCGGGAGTGAAACCGAGCACTTGCAATCCGCGGTACGTGCCCGCTGCCACCGGTGACACCTCGATCCCGAATGTGGGTGCGGCGTCCTGATCGCGTTTCGCATCCGCGGAAGATTTCGCGTCCGCAGCGTTCTGTTTCCCGTTACCCTGTCTCGGAACAGGGGTCGCGAGCACTCGATTGCCTTCAGAACTTGCGGGTGTTTGGGGCTGCTCAGCAGGCGGCTGAGGCACTCGCCGTGCTTCGATCCGCGCCCGCAATCTTTCCATCAAGCGTTGTGCCGATGCTGGCTGGCAGAAGGCGCCTTGGACAACCACCAACAACACCACGCCGACGAACGTCAATACAACGGATCGTGACTTTTTCGAGGAAACCGACACAAACATTCGTAAAACCTAAGGAATTAACGGACCACCGCCACAAATTTTGATTCTCGAGAACGAAAACCACAGGCCAGATAAGAACCAGTCGACGAAGGACCGTCAATTGAAGATTCGGCTGAGCCCCCCCCAATCATAGAGGGATCATCTGCACAGTCCATCCGATCCAGACGATTTCGAGCAAAGACGGTAAGTTGTCGTTATGTGATCCATTCAAAATTGGTCCGTCCTCCTTCAACGATGTGTCAATCCGCGTCGGTCAGTCGATTCGCCACCATGCCTCACGAGTCCCTCGCCCAACCCGTGCCGGCGTCCACCACGGCAGATGGTTCGAAGCCCGCAAACGCGTCCATCACCGTTTGGAAACTCTCGACCGCCGAGCTGGCGACCGCGCTGACGCACACCTTCGATCGCATTTCCCCCGCCCGCGCCGGTATCGTCACCGATCAGCTCCGCGGGATCCTGAAGGCCCAAGCCACGGACCGGTTGGTCGTGCTCGCAGCGTCAACCGATCCGCCACAACTCCAGCAAAGCCTCCTCGCCATCGCGATGCTCCCGGAATCAGGCGACACCGCAACGATCCTGCATGTCGATTGGGTCGAGCCGAATCGGACCGAGAGGGAGTCTCACCAGACCGTTGGGAATACATCCCAAGACCGCAGCAAAACCGATTCGACAGTTGGGGACACCGGTTTGGCCACCGGTTCTGAATCGACCAAAAACCAACTCGGCGAATCACTATGGCAACGTCTCAGCGGCATTCTCGCCGAACGTGGTATCCGTTTTTTGCAGTGGGCAACCGACCCGGCATCGCCACCGTCTGATTCAACCGGCGAGTTACCGCGGGCCTCCGCCAACGAGTGGCCGCAGATCTTGCACTTCGCCCAAATCGGAACTCTCGAGTATCTCGCACTGGACTGTGATGGAGAGGGGCGGTGGAGCTCCACGCGGGGCGAGACTCGCAAGACAAGCAGTCAAAAAACGACCAACGCTCCGGCGCGTGACCCCTTTTCGCTGAAGCTGCATCCGCTCGATCAAGACGATTCGGACCAAAAAGTCGAATTCGAAAAGCTCGTCCAGCGGACGTATGTCGATTCGCTGGATTGCCCACCGCTGGAACGGTTTCGTACTGTCAGCGAAATCATCACCGGATACCGGATCGTGGATGCTTACGCGCCCGATCTTTGGTACACCGTTCGTCTCGACCACCCTGGCCAAGCAAGCACCGGTGCAGATGATGGTGAACGTCAAACCGAGGAAAACGTCGAAAGCATCATCGGATGCGTGATTTTAGCCCGACACAGTGGCTCGTCGTCACGCAACAACGAACAAACCAACCCGGCTTCGGTCATCGAACTGGTCTACATGGGAATCGCCCCTGAATATCGTGGGCGTGGTTCCGGTCAACAAATCATGCAAATGATCGAGGACGTCTGCCAACAACAAAACGCGGAACGTTTAATCCTTGCCGTCGACCGAAATAATCACCCCGCTATCGCGGCCTATCGCGGTATCGGGATGCAGCCGCTGTTTCGCGAAACCGTTTGGGGCCGGTCACTCACCGACGCCGGATGATGCAACTGCCGCCACGACGACGGCAGACTGAATATGTCCAGCGAAACGCTTGAGAGCAAAGCGTCCTACGAAGTCACGCGTCCGCGTGGGCCGAGACGGCCGAACATGCGATCAAGCTCATCACGGCTGAAGAACAACGCAGTCGGACGACCATGGGGACAGTGATGAGTGTCTTGGTACAGATCTTTCTGTTCGAGCAGACTCGTGATCTCTTCAGGCGACAACGGATCCCCGGCTTTCACCGCCGCTTTGCATGCCACGGTACTGAGCAGATGATTGAGGAGATCTTTCGGATTGGGATCGCGTCCCGCCCCCATCACCGATTCCAGAATCGTACGTAACATCTCCGCCGGATCTTTGCTCGGCATGATTGCCGGATACGACTGAATCAAAATTGTCTCACCGCCGAAGTCTTCGATTTCCAACCCGATCCGTGCCAGCGTGTCTTTGACTTCAAGCGCCGTCGCCCGCTCCGCAGGAGTCAAGGAAACCGGTTCCGGGACGAGCAAACGCTGTGCTTCGAGAGACGCGTTTTCCCCGAGCACTTTCTTGCACACCCTCTCATACAGGACGCGTTCATGCAGAGCGTGTTGGTCGATCACGACCATGCCCTTTTCGTCTTGCGTGACCAAGTACCGATTGTGAACTTGGAAACCGAGATAACAAACACTCGGCGACGGACGAGAACCATCCGATGCACCAGAGTTTTCACCCGCAGCTCCGACACCCGCACCGGACACCGAAACAGTCTCTTGATCCCACGGAGCCCTGTCATCGGCAGCCGCGCGATCTCCGACGCTTCCGCTCGACGGCGAGCCGACTTCACCGACGGGTCCACGACCGGATATTCCAAGCGGTGAGGAGGCTCCATCCGGAAACGGCCTAAAATCGGCAACGCCCCCCAGACCGGTCGCGTTGGAAGGCTGCTGAGTTGGATGAATCGGCGACGAATAGACCGGCGATCCATCGATGCGATTCACACTCGAGGCGGACGAGCCGATGCCGGCGTCAGATCGATTCGAAGACTCCTGGCCGGTGCGAGCCCATTCGATAACGGATTGGCGTTGTTGATCGACTTCACGGGCCGGCATCCCCATCACCGACTCACTCTGCGTCCGCAACGCATCCCCTTCGACAGGCTCAGGCGCCGGCGCCGAACCCACTCGGTGCGTCATGTCGGTCGAAAGAAATCGTTGTCGCAGTGTCTGCAACAGACGACTGTAAACCCGGCCGCTGTCGGTGAATCGCACCTCGAGTTTCGCCGGATGAACGTTGACGTCGATCATTTCCGGTGGCATCGTCATCCTTAGGAAACACACCGGATGACGCCCCACCATCAACAACCCGCGGTAGGCTTCGCCGAGGGCATGTTGCAATGCACGGTCGCGAATATGCCGCCCGTTGAGGAACAGGTACTGCATCCGGTTGTTGCCGCGATTAACGGACGGGTCACAGGCAAAGCCGAAAATTTTGACTTGCGCGTCATCACTCTCGATCAAGATCAACGATTCAGAAATTTCGGTCCCAAAGAACGCTTCGATGCGATCGGCCCAACGCGGCGTCGGCAACAAGTCGAACATTTCTTTGTCACCGTTGCGCAAAACGAAATGAACCTTCGGGTTGGCTAACGCCAAACGTGTAAACGCCTCAACAATGTGCCCACGTTCGGTCTGCGGCGTTTTCAAAAACTTGCGTCGAACCGGCGTATTAAAAAACAGATTGCGGACTTCGATGGTCGTCCCGACCGGACACCCGCATGGACCGGGTGATTCAATCACGCCACCGCGAATGTCGATCTGGCTACCACTCGACGTGCCCTCCGCACGGCTGCGAATCGTCATCTGCGAAACGCTCGCGATCGACGCCAGCGCCTCGCCCCGAAACCCGAGCGTGCCGACATGAAACAGCGAATCGTCCTCGGGCAGTTTGCTCGTCGCGTGGCTGGTCACCGCGAGCGGCAATTGCTCGGCCGTCATGCCACAACCATCATCGCTAATCCGAATCATCTCGACGCCGCCACCGGCGATCGTCAGTTCGACCCGCGAGGCACCTGCATCAATGCTGTTTTCGAGTAATTCTTTGACCACCGAAGCGGGCCGCTCGATCACTTCACCGGCAGCGATCTGGTTGACCAATTGGGGTGGCAATTGGCGGATAATCCGCGGGCCCGCTGGTGGCTGGGCCGGGGATCCCGATGAATCGGCGGAGACGGTGCTGGACGATGCGGGGGTGGTGGTAGCGCTCATGAGATTGAATGTAACGAATGAGACTCTCTGGACAATCGCAAACCCTACCCGGGCCACGCTAGTGACGCCCCCCGGTGTTCGGATTGCACAGAAAAAGAGGCTTGCCTCCGCTTTAACGACCAACCTCCACCCATCGTGACATTCGGCGGCCGAACGCCCCCTGACCGCCACCGACCTCATACCCGCATCCGGGGCGTCACGACACTGCCCCCAATGGCACGGCCGGGATCAATCGTATTAGCCAAGATCCTGCGCCGAACCAAGCTCTACGCGTGGAGTACTCGGTACCGCCTGAATCGCACCGGCAAGCGTCATCATCCGATGCACCAACACCACATTGATCAGTGCCACCGCGGGAGACAAACAAACAATTTTTGCGGCATAATTCGCCTGCAATTCAATCAGGCGTTCCCAGGGTTCTAGCGAGAGGATCCCCGCCTCCGCTGCCAACATGCTCGCCCACCCCAATCCTGCGACGACGAGCAGGATCAGCCATCGCGTCTTTCGTGAGCACAATCCGGCGATCACGTTTCCCAACAACGCGGTCAACATCGCCAAGCCGAGATACCCAAACGCAACCAAATATTGACCGCCGTCTTGGGAAACCCGCATGACAGTAATCAACAGGGCGACGATGACGGTCATCACCATCAGCCACCCGATCGAGGCCTTTTGGTGGCGTTCCGAATTCGCTGGCCTGACAACCCAGGGTGGGATGCGTGTCATTCGCAACACAAAAACCTGGATCATTGCGACAACGGCGCTGACCACGGTCAACTCGACAAGGCTATCGCTTTGAATCGAAAAAACGACGCCGCCAATCAGAATCGCCGCAGCCGCCATCGCCAGATGAGAAATCCTGAATCCCGGCGATAGCAAAATCGCGGCAAGTGTGGGCGATCCGATCATGAGGCTAATAAACAACACCCAGTCCCACGGACTCTCGCCGTCAAAACCCGTCATTCGCTCAATCGCGAAAAACGCGATGAACTGGCCGACTAGGTACACCGTCGGCATCACCCACCAATTGCGTCCCATCGCGAACTCGCGAAACCGCCCCCGTCTTCTGCCACGCTGCACCTTGCTTTCACGCTGCGCCTTGCTCTCACGCTGGCCGCTGCTCTCACGCCTATCGCTGCTGTCACGCTGACCCATGCTGGCCTTTGGGGTTTTCAATGCACTCAACCAACCACCCTCGACAGAGACCAATCCTCGGTCGCGGATTCGTCCCACAAGACCATCCACGAAAAATGACGACGAGATAGCTGTTGGAAGGCGATTGATCCGGATCAATCAACGGTGGGGCAGACGATCCATCCCCCGCCCAAAACACGATCTCCATCGTAGACGACCGCGGCCTGACCCGGGGCGACCGCCTTTTGCGGCTCGGTAAATTTCACCTCAAACCGACTCGCGTCGGCGGCGTCGAGTTCGACCTGAGCGGCATGGGGACGTCCGTTGTAGCGAATCTGCACGCTTACCTGCTCAGGCAGGTCACTCGGATCGATCAGCCAGTTCGCTTGGTCAGCTTGCAGTCCCGGGGCCAATAAATCGGCAGCGTCACCGAGCACGACCCGCCGAGTTTCGGGCTCGATCCGCACCACAAAATGCGGCTTCCCGAGTGCCACGCCCAACCCTTTTCGTTGGCCAACGGTAAACGCCTCAAAACCATCATGTTCCCCCACGACGCGGCCATCGATGGTGACAATTTCCCCCGCGGTGGCACCGACCATTTCGGGCCGACGTGATTTCACGAAATCGCTGTGATGCCCGTCGGTCACAAAACAAATCTCTTGGCTATCTTTCTTTTCCGAGACACCTAGGCCGAGAGATGCCGCGATTTCGCGAATCCGGGACTTTTCATAATCGCCCACCGGCAGCATCATCCGCGATAATCGCTCGCGACCGATGCCGAACAATGCGTACGACTGATCCTTCGAATCGTCGAGGCCGCGGTGCAGTTGCCGGCCCGATGCTGTTTCGCTAATGCGGGCATAGTGCCCCGTCGCGACGTAATCCGCGTCGACGCCATCGGCGTAATCAAAAAGTTTGCCGAATTTGATCCAGTGATTGCATTTCACACACGGGTTCGGTGTCCGAGCGTTCAGATAATCGTCGACGAAATAGTCCACGATTTTGCGAAAGTCTTCCTGCAAATCGAGTGAATAAAACGGGATGTCCATCGACATCGCCACCCGTCGTGCGTCCGCGGCATCGGTGGCGCTGCAGCAGCCCTGTTTGTGGTCGGCCCGTTTGCCGGTGGATGCGGACGGCGAAATGCCGCCTAAGACCGGCAAACCCAGCGGATTGGTGTCCGTCGCATCGTCGGATTGAATCCGACACGCCGAGGCGGACGCTTCGCCATGGCGCATGAATACGCCGATGACTTCATGGCCGGCTTGTTTGAGCAGGTGGGCCGCGACGCTGGAATCAACTCCACCACTCATCGCGAGAACGACACGTGACATGTATAAACAACTTGGTTAAAAGCTTAGAGCTACAAAAACATTCCCCTTTATCATACCTATGGAGTCCAATCCGTCATGGACGCTGAACTCACCTCACGCAGCAAATCGATCCGAGCTCGCCTGACACAACTACAGGACTCTCTTTGACCACGCTGGCAAAAACGAAAAAATTAAGTCCATCGAGGCCAAAATGTCCGCCCCCGATTTCTGGGACAACAGCGAGGCGGCTCAAAAAGTCGTCATGCAACTCAAGTCTCTCAAAGGGGTTGTCGGACCGCTCGACGATCTGACTGAGTCGGCAGGCGACCTTGAAACGCTGTTCGAAATGGCCGAGGAAGACTCTTCCATCGAAGAGGAACTTCGTGCCGAAATCGATCGCCTCGAAGAAGTGCTCGACGATCTCGAACTCAAAGCCTTGCTCAACGGTCCGCACGATTCGGCGGGTGCGATCCTCACGATTAATGCCCGCGACGGGGGTACCGATGCCAACGACTGGGCGGACATGATGTTGCGGATGTACTCCGCTTGGGCCGTCGGTCAGGGTTACAAAATCGAATTGCTCGACCGTCAGGAAAACGAGGAAGCGGGGATCAACAACGCTTCCATCGCGATCCGCGGGCCGATGGCGTACGGTTACCTCAAAGGGGAACAGGGCATGCACCGGCTCGTCCGGATCAGCCCGTTCAATAGCGAAGGCAAACGCCAAACCAGCTTCGCCGCCGTTAACGTCGCTCCCGAAATCGACGATTCGATCAAGATCGACATTGAAAAGAAAGACGTGCGGGAAGACACCTATCGGGCCGGTGGCGCGGGCGGGCAACACGTTAACAAAACGGACAGCGCCGTGCGGCTGACGCACCTCCCGACCAACACCGTCGTGCAGTGCCAGAACGAACGCAGCCAACACCAAAACCGTGAAACGGCGTGGAAGATGCTTCGCGCGAAAATGGCGCGAATCGAAGAAGAGAGACGTGAGGCCGAGGAAGCATCCAAGTACGCGACCCAGGCCAAAACCGGATTCGGTAGCCAGATCCGCAACTACTTCCTGCACCCCGACCAGCGAGTCAAAGACTCACGCACGGGGCACTACGTCGGCAACTTCGAAAGCGTCCTCAACGGCAGCGAACTGCAAGGATTCTTCGACGCATTCCTACGCCTCAAAGCTGGAAAGATGGAAGCCGTCACCGGCGATGACGACGAGTAATCGTCTCACGACGGAAAGATTCTTTAGCGTGACGGCGGCAATCGGTTCACGCATCATCGTCCGATCAAATGAATAATCGGGCGATGATGCCCATTGCCTAGAAATCAACCTGCGCACGCATCCCCAAAATACCGGCTTCACTCTCACCGGCGCGCCACACGTCGGCATGAATGTAATTGAGCTGGAACTTCGTTCGTGGGTTGAGATACCAGTTCAATCCGGCGGTGAAGTTGGCCATCCGCCCGCCCTGGATGTTTTCGTCACTCAAGTCCATGTACGACCATCGAGCGGCAATCTCCCACGCGCCGATGCCGCCTTCGCTACCAACGCTTTTTTGGGGCGTCACCCGACCGAACACGCCCTCTTTGCCTTTGTAAACGCGTGTCTCACCGGTCAAGAAATAACCGGCGTGAATGTATGCCCCGGGCAGGAAGAGGGTGGGACCACCACGCTGATCGACAACGCTGTAGACGGCTTCGGACTGCGCGTAAAACGATCCGCAAACTGCGGCGAGTTCCGCACCAAATAGCTGCGTGTATTCGGTGTCGATGTTCCCGGTATCGATGAAAGGCGGCAGATCGCTCGGAACGCCTACCGGAACGCCGCCGCCGGTTTCGCCGATGAAGATTTCTGGCGTGCTGCGATAACGCAGCAAGTCATTTGCCGGATCAATCAAACTGTAGGCGCCACCAATATGCAGCAACCCCGGACCATCACCCTGCTGCATGACGACCGCGGTAAGCCGACTGGCTACTGCATAACCGCCGTTGTCACCAACGTTTCCGCCGTAGAAATCGGACGGGAATCGATACACAGACAGCGCCCACGTCGCGAGTTCATCTTCGCGGCTACCCGACAACATCGCACCGGTTTGGCGAAACGGCAGAAACGTCGCCGGCAACGCCCGCTCAAGGAACGTCATCTCACGGGCGCTGGTCATCACATCCATCCCGATCGGTTGACGGTAATACCCGACCCTCAAGTCGTTCCGACCGAGCACATCCTCCACATCCAATCGCACGTCCGCGAAACTCGGTCGCCCCCCGAAGCCGAAATCCATGTCAATGCAATAACCAACATTGTCCCACGCCTTGCCGACTGCCGACAAACGGGTTCGGCGGAAATCGGCACCGTCCTGCACGTCGCCCACCAACGCCAAGTTGGCTGCATCCTGACTAAACCACGCCGCATCGGCTTGCATCATCCCTGACAACCGCACGGTCGGAAACGACGGTTTGGACTCCGCGACACTCTTGGGATTGGCATTCCCGGACGGCGTTCCTGTTTCGTCTCGGCAAAACTGCGTAGACTCGTCGAGAGATCGCAACATCCAAAGTTCGTCGAGCTCACGCCGCATGCGAACCAGTTCCGACGCCATCGACTCCAATTCGGAGGGAGCCAGCCCCGCTTCGATTGAGATCTCTGGGTTGATTGAGATCTCTGGGTTAATCCCCGCTACTTCGGCATGGATGACTTCGTGATCCTGCGTTGCCCCCGCTGGCACCGGGCCATCCGCCCACGCCGGAATCGCAGCCGCTTGCAGACACATCCACGCCCAACCGACTCGGCGTGCCACCCCTCCGAGCCACGAACACCGCCGGCGCACGCGTGCGACGATCCGGCTGTTAGTTTCATTCATGTCGACTCGGACTCAGGCATCTGCAACGAGGTCACTCCTAACAAAGGTGGCATTACTGGTATTGTCGGAAAAACCAGCCGTGCGTCTGAAGCGACTGACGCCAATCGTTACAACCTGACTGATTGAATCCTCTTTTCGTTTGCGTGGTTTCGAATCGCAACCTATTCATTGAGCGACCGTCCACCAGGGCGGACTTTCGACACTGCCGATTCGGCTTCCTCGTATACAAAATGGTTGTGTTGTGGCACTGCTTCGACGCTTTTGGGCTCCCGCCGTCATCCTTCTCATGGTTGCGATACACGCAGCCGTGATCGGATACGTGCGCAGCCGCGTCGCACGACTCAGCAATCTGGAAAGCTCGGCGATCGAGATCGGACGACTCCGATTTCAAAACGTCAACGATCCCGACATGATTTATCAGCTGCACCTCCACGCGGTCGTCGACCCGACGCGTCACTTCCGAGGTGAACAGCGATTGACGCAGACTCAAATGGAAATTGTCGAGTCCTCCGAACAAATGCTCCGCCAAGTCGAGCCGGCGTGGTTGGCCGATCCTTCCCAAAAGGAAATTCGCGAACGGTTGATGGACGTCGTCCTGCAACACCTCGACGAACCGCTCGTCCAACGAGTCCTGATCACCGATTGGCTCCGGGTCCCCAGCTCGGCGACTTCTTCAGCCATCGGCGCGGCGCCTCCGTTGCTCTAAAACGGGCGTGCTTCCGCCGTGAACCCCACGACGGAACTCGTTCCCGTCGACCGATCGACGACGGCCTCGCCCCCCTGACCTGTTGAACTCATGCCGGACTCACCCAACGAGCGTATCACCCAGCTTGAAATCCAGCTCGCACACACCCAACGCACGTGCGAACAACTCAACGAAATCGTCACCAAGCTATCACTCGATGCCCAATCGAGAGACCGGATGCTGCAACGCCTGCTCGACCAAGTCAAAGACTTTAAGAACAAGCTCGATGCCGGGGGCGGCGTCTCACTCGAAGACGAAAAACCTCCGCACTACTAACCGATCGTGGACCTTTTGGATGTCCTCCACCGTGGTGGCGTTAGTCGCGGTAGTTCGGACGGTATCCGTCGTAATACGGCGCAACCGGGTAAGGTGTCCCGCGACCGGCCGGGTAAGGAGCTAAACCGCTTGTCCCCGCCGCCGGGTTCGGACGTTGCCATTGATGCCCTTGTCCGTGTCCGTGTCCGTGTCCGTGTCCGTGTCCGTGTCCTGGCTGATTTGGCCCATAAGGAGCCCCACCACCACCTGGTCCCGATGCCGCCCCTGCTCCCGCACCGCCTGTCCCCGGGAGCATCTGACCGCCACCGCCGCCATAGCCGTATCCGTAGCCTGGATAGACATTGTTGAAACTGAGACCAGCGAACGGTGCGCCCCAATTGGGATACGGAGTGCTGTAGGGGCGATATGGAAAACGCCATTCACCATACGGACGCACGGGATCTCCCCATTGCTCGACTTGGTGGTAATTGTCGGCCGATTGGCCGTACGCGAGTGAGCTGCGGTAATGGGTGTAGCCGCTCGTGCGGAGCGGCGGCATCGCTGCGGTCGACGGAATCTCGACGGGAGCAAATTGGGCCACCCGTTCGCCCGAAAGAACATCGTGCGTGAATCGCCCCGGCAGCGTCAGCCAATCAGCCGAGGCCGGAACGACGCCGTACCCCACGAACATGACGCAGGCGAACGCAAACGGTAGGAATCGGGTGACACATCTCATGACTCCCAAAATAGTTCGCGTTTGCGGTGGAGGCGGTCTTCAAACACAAAAAGCCGCCGGCCATCACTGTCCACCTCGTCACAGTCACGCTAACCCGCACAACCGTCACCCATCGCCACTGGCAGGCGGCTCATCTTAGCGAGATCACGACGAAACTTGAGTCGCCTTTTTGATACGAGCAGTCGCATCGTCGAGAAGTGAACGCATCGCTTCTCGAGCCGCATCGGGATCGCGGGCACAAATCGCTTCCATGACGATGCGGTGTGGCGGTATCGAGGTGCGGTTGTCGGAAGCTTGGCGGTTGGTCACCCGCAAACTCGACGCCAGTGAAACGTGGATCACATTCGCAACCGGAGAGAAAAACAGATTCCCGGTCGCATGCAAAATTTCCGTGTGGAACTGAAGGTCAGCGTCCAAGAACTCTTCAACGCTGTCAGTGTTACTCTCCATGCGTTCAAACGCGTTTCGAATCGCCTGCAACTGCTCCTCACTGGCCCGCTCGGCCGCCAGTGCCGCGGCAGCAGGTTCGATCGTTTGGCGAAACTCCGTCAGATGGAAAAGCTGTGAACCGCCCGTGTCGGCTTGCGACTGCCAATCGAGCACCTCGGGGTCGAGGTAATTCCATGACCGCGTGGGCAAAACGATCGTCCCGCGCTTCGCTCGCGAATCGACCAACCCCTTGGCCGCTAACGACTTAATCGCTTCGCGAATGACCGTGCGGCTGACGCCCATGGTGTCACAAAGCACAGCCTCTTGGGGTAACGGATCCCCCGGCTTCACCGCTCCCGCCAATATTTGACATCCCAAATCGTGAACGACTTGGCCACAAAGATTCCGGCGAGATCGTAGGTGTACCATAAAGCTAGGCTATCAAAACGCGAGCATGTTTAACAGTTAAGGAACCCTGAGGAGGCCGATCATGTGAATTCGGTCCCACTCTGCCAGTGAAAG
This sequence comes from Aporhodopirellula aestuarii, assembly GCF_023701485.1. Taxonomy (GTDB): domain Bacteria; phylum Planctomycetota; class Planctomycetia; order Pirellulales; family Pirellulaceae; genus Rhodopirellula; species Rhodopirellula aestuarii. The sequence continues at coordinate 163,487 of NZ_JAMQBK010000029.1, read as the reverse complement.
GATTTCCGACATCGGGCAGATCGAACGCACAATCGATAGGCAATTACCTGGATTTGCGATCATTCTCATTCAACAGCGAAGAACCCGCCTTCGGGAGCTGCCCAACATAGTTTTCATTCAGCACCACTTGCCCCCCATCATAGTAGTAGCCAGCGGCTCAATCTATAGACATAAAACAAAAGTAACCGACCACAGGCCCCGAATCGATCTCAACATTCGCTAACCAGAGTTGATTCTCGCTCGTCACGCCACGCAGACAAGAACCGAGCAGCCAAACAGAATGGCTGGCAATTTCTCATCGGTCACCCCGTGAATCGGCTTTTTCACGTGCCTTGATACGCCATCACGAACCGCAGCGAGCCGCTGGACTGCCCGCTATTTCCTATTCTTCGGTGTCTGCGATTTCATTGGTGCCTGCGATTTCGCCTTGGCGGTCGTAGCAATCGCACGCTGGATCCGTTTCCCCGCATCCTGCAGCATCGACAACATGGCGCCCTCTGCCACCTGCGGTTGGCGATCGCAAATCGCCTTGAGCACCGTCTCATGCAGCGGAACCGAAGAAAGGTTGTCTGACGGCAGACAATTGGTCACCCGCAGACTCGATTCGAGCGACGCGCCGATGACATTCGCCACGGGGGCGAAAAACGGGTTGCCAGTTGCCTGCATGATCTCGCTGTGAAAACGGATATCTGCCGCGAGAAAACCTTCCACATCATTTCCTGCCGTTCGGTCCATTTCTTCCCACGCTTCCCGAATCTGCTGCATCTCCTGCTCCGATGCCCGCTCGGCCGCCATTGCCGCCGCTCGAGGTTCCACCGCTTGGCGAAATTCCGTCAACCGAACCAGATTCCGCCCGTCATCATCCGTCCCCGCTTGCCACTGAATGATCGCCGGATCGAGATGATTCCAGTCGCTGGTCGGACGCACAATCGTGCCTCGCTTGGCCCGTGACTCCACCAACCCCTTAGCCGCGAGCGACTTGATCGCTTCTCGAATCACGGTGCGACTGACCCCCATCTGCTCGCACAGCGTCCATTCCTGAGGGATCGCATCCCCAACGCGGATTTCTCCCATCACGATGCGAAATCCCAGATCGTGAACCACCTGCTCACACAGATTGCGACGAGTTCGAGCCATTTTCTATCTCACCCTATTGATTAACGAAGTCTATTTATATTACAATACCACAAGCCCTGCAAGAATGGGGTACGGATGCTCGCGAGACGCTCGGACGCAGCTTCACCTCGCTGCCAGACCAAATGAAATAAGCGTTCGTCCGCTCATCCCCGATTCGCTTCGGTCCTTGCAGAGTGGTTCAATCGTGACGCAGTAAAAACGGACAACACCCCTCGAGGTAGACGATTCAGACCATGGAAAATCACGAATGGTACCCCGCGACATCGCCGCTGCCGATGGCGACACCGTCTAGACGTGTTCTCCCACGTGGCGAAACGCAGACGAAAAGTCCCAGCATCAACGAGTCGCCACGCATGAATATTCGCTGCATCCGAACCCACCACCTTCGAGACCACCTGGATGTCCCCTTCGGGTTCTCTCAGTGGTACTACAACACTCGCAACACGTTGTGGGTCGAGATCATTGCCGAAGACGGAACGACGGGCTGGGGCGAGAGCTACGGGCCTTCGGAAGTTTATCAAGCGGCGATCAACAGTTTTTATGCACCGCGATTGCTCGGCCAAAACGCAATGGCGACGGACGTCCTCTGGCACCTGATGTGGCGTTCTTCGCTCGACTTCGCACGAGGCGGTGTGATGATGGGCGCGATGTCGGGGATCGACATGGCCTTATGGGACCTTCGCGGCAAAGCGTTGGGGCAGTCGGTTTCTGAATTGATGGGCGGTCGGTACGTCGATCAAATCCCATGCTATGCCACGGGCATGTATTTCAAAGACATGCCTGAGTCTGATTTGATCGCATCGATCGTCGACGAGGCTCGCAGCTACCAACAGCAAGGCTTCCAAGCCCTTAAAATCAAAGTCGGCAAGAATCTGCCGTTTGATATTCGTCAAATCGAATCGATTCGCGATGCGCTGCCAAATATGCAAATGATGGCGGACTCCAATCACGCCTTCGATTTGCCCGAGGCGATTCAGATCGGTCGAGTGCTCGAAGAGAATGACTTCAGTTGGTTCGAAGAACCATTGTCACCCGAGTTCGAAGGACAATTTCGACAACTGCAAGACAAACTCGATATTCCGATCGCGACCGGTGAATGCGAACAAACGCGTTATGGGTTTCAACGTCTGCTCTCGACCGGCGGCGTTCAGATCGCGCAACCAGACCTGGCCTACTGCGGAGGACCTTCCGAAGCCCTCAAGATCCGCAACCTGGCCTCGTCGATGGGAATCAACGTTGTGCCTCACTGCTGGGGTACCATGCTCAACTTAGCCGCCGCGACTCACTTCATCGCCTCTGGATATCGGGAACCGGGCCGCAAAGAAGTGGCCTCGCCTCTGCTCGAATTTGACCGCACACCCAACGCACTGCGTGACGAGTTGTTCGACATCCCCGTGGTTGTCCAGAACGGAATCGCTCAAGTACCGACCGGTCCCGGACTCGGCGTGGTCGTCAACCAAGAGAAGATGAAATCATTTACCGTTCAACAAACCGAACTCAAGGCGTGAGTGGTGCCGGACAAAAATTTTTCAATGTTGATCAATGGCGAATTGGTCACAACCGACAAGACATTTTCAGTCACGAATCCGGCAACCGGCGAAGTGACTGCCGAGGTACCGGAGGCTGACGACGCTTCCGTCCAACTCGCCCTCACATCCGCTCGCGACGCTTTCCAAACTTGGTCGCGGATGCCCTTGTCTGAGCGTCAACCGATCATCTCAAGATATGCCGAACTGCTTGAGCAGAACCGGGACGAGATCATCGATTTACTGATCACCGAAACGGGCAAACCGATCGATAACGCCGAATACGATTTCGGCATGTTAACGACGTGCCTGCGTTTCTTTTGCGAGGAAGCGGCGCGGATCGACCAACAGGTGATCACCGACCCCGATGGTCGATTTTTGAACTACACGCTGCGTCAACCGCTGGGTGTGGTCGTCGGATATCTGGCTTGGAATTTCCCGCTGCTCAATCTCGGATACAAGTTAGGCCCGGTATTGGCATCGGGATGCACCGCGATCATCAAACCGTCCCAACTGACTCCCCTGGCGTCCTTGCGTTGCGCCGAATTGCTTGTCGACGCAGGCATCCCCAAGGGCGTGATCAATGTCATCAGTGGCACCGATTACGACGTGACCACGCCGCTTCTGGAGAGCGACATCCCGGCGATGTTTACGATGATCGGATCAACCCGCGCCGGTGTTGGAGCGATGAAATCCGCCTGCACGAACGTCAAACATTTTTCGGTCGAACTGGGAGGCAATGCACCCGTGCTCGTCTACGACGACGCCGATGTGGTCGCGGCCGCCAACAGCATCGTTGATCTCAAATTCGCCAATTCGGGACAAGTGTGCGTGTCCCCTAATCGTTGCTTTGTCCACGAATCCGTCTACGAAGATTTCATCACCGCTGCCGCGAATCGCACCGCCGGAATCACGCTCGGTGCCGGGCGTGGCGAAGGACGCCGGATGGGGCCAGTCCTCACCGCACGGGCACGCGACCGCATGCTGTCGCTTATTAAATCCGCTCAAGAGAACGGCGCGTCCGTCGTATGTGGAGGCAAAGCTCCCGAACCGAAAATGCGGGGTTTCTACCTCGAACCGACAATCCTCCGCGATGTTCGCCGCGACATGGAGCTCTCCTGTGACGAGATCTTCGGACCGATTTTGCCGGTGATCCCGTTCAATGATGACGACGACGAAATCGCACTGGCCAATGACACCGAATACGGTTTGGCCGCATATGTTTACACGACGAACATCACACGTGGCCTACGCGCCGCGGCCGAAATTGATGCCGGCAGCGTCTGCGTCAATGAAGTTCACTATGCGGTTCACTTGCCCCACGGCGGGTTAAAGCAAAGCGGTGTCGGCAAAGACTGTTCACGGTATAGCTTGCAAGAATATCTCACGCTCAAACGCGTTTCTGTTCTGGTCAGACCGTGAACACGCTCCGGTTGAATTGATCTCACTCAAGAGGGTGTGAATCTATTCGCCGGAGACGAAGCAATGTGGCCGTTTGCTCGGGACGTTGATCGTTTAAGTGCTTTTTTTAGCGGAACGGCGCAAGCCGTCCGGTCCCAAGTCACCGGACGACTCGCGCCGTTCCGCTACATTTGAAATCCTTCAGTAATACAATCGACGTCCCCCACAAACAAAGCTTACGGGAACGCTCGTTCGCGGAGCGAACGGCCACACTCATAACGTCACAGCCTCTCAACAGAATCTCCACAATCCATAACGACTCTTGTCGCCCGCTCATGAGCTTCCCCACCGAAATATTAGATCGACTCAAAAAGTCCGGCGTCGTAGCGGGCTTTTCGGTAGACAAGGTTGAACATGCCGTCCCGCTGGCCAAGGCGTTACTCGCCGGTGGCATCGATGCGATCGAGTTGACGCTGCGAACCGCCGCTGGCATGCAGTCCGTCCAAGCAATCTGTGCGGGCGTTCCCGAAATGCTGGTCGGCGTCGGTACCATCTTGACTCCGGAAACCGCCGTCGAGGTGAAAGCGGCAGGAGCCGATTTCGGCGTCGCCCCGGGGATGAATCCACGTGTGGTTCGCGCCGCACAAGAAGCCGGGCTGCCTTTTGCCCCCGGCATCGCCACCCCATCGGACCTCGAGGCCGCGATCGAACTGGGTTGTCGATTCGTCAAATTTTTCCCAGCCGAACCTGCAGGGGGAATCGCATACCTGCGCAGCATGGCGGCGCCCTATCAGCACCTGGGCATCGAATACTTCCCGCTTGGCGGAATCAACGCGGAGAACATGTCGACGTATCTGAGTGAACCCTACGTGCCCACCGTCGGTGGATCTTGGATCGTCAAAAAAGAACTGGTCGACCGCGAAGACTGGGCCGGGATCACCGCGCGAGCCGCTGCCGTCACCAGTCAAAACCGATAACCCATCAAGCTGCGGCTACGAAATCGTTCAGGGACATTGATTGAATGACTGCGGCATTTCAACTGTAGCAAAACGGCGCGAACCGTCCGGTGACTCGGGACCGGACAGCTTGCGCTGTTCCGCTATAGAAGTACTAAAACAATCCACGTCCCATAACGTTGCTGAGTGCGATTTCGGGGCCCCGGTTTCTACACAAACAACCTGAAGAGAACGCGGAACAATCTCCTTAGTTCTTTGTTGTCCCCATTTAATTTCTGACCCGCGAGTGGAATGAGAGTATGAAAACGGTAGTGACTTTTGGCGAAATCATGGGACGCCTGGCCGCCCCCGGAAACCTTCGTCTTCGCCAGACCCGCGACTTGGAAGTCACCTATGCCGGGGCCGAAGCCAGCGTGGCGGCATCGATCTGTAACTTCGGCGGGACCGCTCGCTACGTAACGGCGCTTCCCAAGCACGCGTTGGCTGACGCGACGATGGATGCGGTTCGCGCCGTTGGGATCGACACACAGTATGTGCTGCGAACCGACGAGGGCCGTCTCGGGCTCTATTTTCTTGAAACGGGTGCGAACCAGCGTCCCAGTAACGTGATTTATGATCGCGACGACTCAGCGATCTCGATCACTCCAGCGGACCGGTACGACTGGGCCTCAATCTTGAAGGGTGCCCAGTGGCTGCATCTCAGTGGCATCACCCCTGCCCTGTCCAAGAATGCCGCGGAAGCCACCCGCATCGCGGCCCAGAAAGCCAAATACGCCGGCGCGACCGTTTCAATCGACCTCAACTTCCGGGGTAAGCTGTGGAAATGGGCGCCGCCGAAATCATCACGAGAACTTGCTCAAGAAACCATGAAGGAAATCCTACCCTTCGTCGACGTGGTCATCGCGAATGAAGAAGACTGCCATGATGTGCTCGGAATCCAAGCCGGCGACACTGACGTGCACTCAGGATCCCTAGACACGTCCCGCTATCCCGAGGTAGCGCGCCAGGTCATTAAGCAGTTTCCCAATATCAGTAAAGTCGCGATCACGTTACGCGAAAGCCTTTCGGCGACCCACAACAATTGGGGCGCCATGCTCTACGACGTCGCTGCGGACCAACCCGTCTTCGCGCCGCTGGACCCCAACGGCAACTACCAGCCTTATCAGATCAAGAACATTGTCGATCGAGTCGGCGGCGGAGATGCATTTGCCGGTGGGCTCATTTTCAGCCTTATCACGGAAGAACTGAGCGAGCCGCAAACGGCAGTCAGCTTTGCGGTGGCCGCGTCATGCTTGAAGCATTCCATCAAAGGTGACTTCAACTATTCGACGCGTGGTGAAGTGGAATCGCTGATGGGCGGATCCGCCTCGGGACGCGTCATTCGATAGCGAGGTCTCGGCGTGTTTATGCCCGGCGAAATGCCTCCGTCCACGTCGGCCGCGACGTGAGAACGGGCGGCGTCGAAATCGGCAAGCAACAACGCCGTTGCCCAAAAAGGCACCCATGCCGGATACGATCCAATCCATCATCCGCTTAACGGTGCCAGACATTTCATAAGAAATCGCTTATCAGCGACTTCCAGCCCATTGACTCTGCGATTTCTATATTGTATTACAATAGGATGTGATGAGCTGGGTAATTCCGCCCGGTTCCCACATCACGCAGCCTCTGCGATCGAGGCGAAACACGTAATCAGTACTCAGAGGTTCTAAATTGCGATTCATCCGGTTCCTGTTGCTCGCGGTCCTTGGGTGCCTGCCGATAGGGTGCATGGCTGCGGACCAACCCAATATCGTGCTGCTGTTTGCTGACGATGCAGGCTATGGCGACTTTGGTTTTCAAGGCAGCCAACATTTCAAAACACCCCACCTCGACCGCCTCGCCAAATCGGGAGTCCGCTTAACCCAGTTCTATGTGTCTGGTGAAACGTGCGGACCGTCTCGCGCCGGCTTGCTCTCGGGTCGCTACCAACAGCGGTTCGGTTACGAGGAAATCAACGTTCCCGGGATCATGAGCCCCCACAGCAAACTGCTCGGCGACGAGATGGGTTTGCCGACTCATCTCAAGACCATGGGCAACCATCTGCAAGACCTCGGTTATCGCACGGCGGTGTTCGGAAAATGGCATATGGGAGTCGCCGATCGATATCACCCGCTCCGTCGTGGCTTCGATGAGTTCTACGGGATGCGAGGTGGCGCTCGCAGCTTCTTTGCGTATGAAAACCTCGATCAGGTCGCTCATGAAAATTGGATCGAGCGAGACTTTGAAAACTATCAGGAGCACGAGGGTTACCTGACCAACGTCATCGCGGACGAAGCCTGCGACTTCATCCAACGCAGCGATGACGCTCCCTTCTTCGCCTACGTGTCCTTCACCGCGGTACACACCCCGATGCAAGCGGACCCCAACGACAAAGACACGTTCCCTCAACTCGAAGGGACTCGCCGAACCGCAGCCCAAATGATGCTGGCCTTGGACCGCGCGTGCGGAAAAATCATCGACAAGCTCAGCGATCTCGGTCTCAGCGAAAACACCATTGTCGTGTTCACGAATGACAACGGCGGTCCAATGGATACCAACGGATCGAGCAATTATCCCTTGAGCGGAATCAAGGGCACCCAACTCGAAGGCGGCATTCGCGTTCCCGGAATCATCTCTTGGCCGAGCAAGTTAAAAGGCAACTCGGTTTATGAATCACCGCTGATCACGCTCGATCTGCTCCCCACATTCGTTGCCGCAGGTGGCGGCGATCCGGAGGCCATCGAAGGACTCGACGGAGTCAACATGTTGCCCTTCCTACAGGGCAAAACAGACGGCAGGCCACACGAAACACTGCACTGGAAAATGGAAACACGCGGTGCCATACGCGAGGGCGATTGGAAGCTACTGCGTTACCCAGATCGCCCGGCGGAACTGTTCGATCTCGCCAAAGATCCCGCCGAGCAAAATGACCTCGCTCGCCAGCATCCCGAAATCGTGAAACGGCTCTTCCGCGATATGTTTGCTTGGGAACTCGAACTCGAACGCCCCCTGTTCATGCTCCGGCGAGCTGAAGAAGGATGGTCATCGCGGCGCACGGATCAATTCCGCTCACCACCCGCAAAAGAATATTGATGCGATCTTACAGAGGTCCTCTTCCTCTCGATCGCCTTTCCCACACCTCCTGTCTATCCAGTCAAGGAAATCACCATGAGCATCGCCAGCTCAGAAATTTCTGCAGTGCGGAGCATCCTCGGCATCAGTCTCTTGTTGATCGCCTCCTCCAACACGCAGGCTCAAGACACTCGTTCGACTACGGTGTACCCCGCCTCGGACCCAACCAACTCAGGCAACTGGATCCTTCGCGAAGACATCAGTGACGAGTTTGAAGGCGACGAGATCGACCAATCCAAATGGTTTGTTGAAGGCCAGAATGGCGAGTATTACATTTGGAAAGGTCGCGCCCCCTCCCAATTCGCTCCTCACAACGTTTTCGTCGAAGACGGCAAACTCAAAATCCGGTCGCAATGGGAACCCGACTTTGATTTCGCCAAGGACGAAGGACATGAAGGAAACACCTACCGCACCCACGAGGGCAAAGACGTCCCGGTCACCACCGGCGGCGTGATCAGCCGCAAACGTTTTCTAAACGGCTACATGGAAGTCAAATCCAAGCCAGGTGATTCTGCGATGACCGCCGCGTTTTGGGCAATCGGCTACGAGTCCGAACTCGATGTCTACGAACAAATGGGCAACCCCAACGCAGGGAATGACATCGAGGAAGACAGCACCAAAATGAGCGTGCATGATTGGCAACCGCCCGCCGAACGACCGACTCGCAAATTCGGCTACAAGAAAAAGCTCCCGTATCGCTTGGCCGATGACTTTCACGTCTTTGGTTGTGAGTGGGGCGAAGATTACTTGAAGTGCTTTATTGATGGCGAACTGGTTTACGAAACGACGCAAGAAAAAGAAGGCAAGCACTGGGTGCTGACCAACCCGCTGGAAATTTGGCTAGATTCCGAAATTTTCGTCTGGCTCGGTTTACCGACCCAAGAAGAACTACCTTCCGATTTCGAAATTGAATACGTACGAGTCTGGCAGAAACCACAAACCAATCTCCTCGATCGCGCCTTCTTCGGATTCGAAGGTCCCTATCTGTTCCAAGAGAACGAACGACCGCTTGACCTCGTTCCTGAAAGTTCTGCTAACAACCGCTACCAACAATTCTGGCGTATCGACCAAGAGTCCTCAAAACACTTTGAGATCGTTCGTCATGAGACGTTTGCATCAGGAACACGGAGCCTCCGATTCACAACGGACGGTGAGATGCAATCCGAAGTCGCGTCGGTGGTCGGCCCCGAAGGAAGCGTCGATCTCCCGGCAGGCGATTATGAACTCACAACCCAAGTTTGGATCGATCCAAAGAGCACTGCTAAAAAGCTACAGATTTCGTTTACCGCGCCGGCGGTCGAACTTCTCACGATCGACCTAGCCGCGTGCGAAAAAGGCGAGTGGGTCACTGTGACACATCGCTTCTCGTTGGAAAGGGGCTCCACCGATTCAGACCGAATGAAAATCTCTTTGAACCGCAGGGATGTCCCAAGCGGCAGTAACCTCATCTACCTCGATGACATCACGATCGAGCGTTTCGAAACGTCGCTCTGAATTCCTCTTTTTTCCCCACGCTGTAGTCAAACAAAATGAAACTGGTCGCTTCCTATTTGGCAATCTTGCCAGCCCTGTTGTTGTCAATGACGTTGCCATCCAACGCGACTGAACCGTCTCCGGTAGGAGCAATCTTTCAAACGAGCCCCGGTGACTGGGAATTCGTTGCGGATCAATCCGACGAATTTGATAGCGGTCAGATCGACACGAAGAAGTGGAACATCGACACCGAAGATTGGGGAACGTGGAGCTGGGAACCCGAAAATGCGTTTCAGCAAGACGGATCGCTGCACTTGCAAATGGTGCAAGAAGATCACCAACGCGGAAGCACGAAACTCGCCTACAAGTCCGGCATCGCCCGTCAGTACTCCACGGCGGTCTACGGTTACTTTGAAGCCCGCGTCAAAGGCTGCGACTTGTTTCCTGGTGCATCACCGGCGTTCTGGCTGCACAGCAAAGGCCCTGAAAACCGCTATCTAGCACGTGATGGCGAGACCGTAGCCTATTCCGAAATCGACATCATCGAACTTCAACAGTGCGAGTTCGACAAAGAAACCAAACAATATAACGGTGTCGACGTGATTGACTGTAACCTGCACGCGGTCTTGATCCGTGACGGCCAACGACAGTGGATCCGTCCTGGCACCCACCCAGAAACGAACAAGAACGAGTACCACGCCCCGTTTGATCCACGTGAAGACTTTCATGTCTACGGCGTGGAAAACAATAAAGACTTCGTCATCTGGTACATCGATGGAAAAGAGGTAGCCCGTAAACCCAATCTGTACTGGCATCTCCCGATGCACGTGACGTTATCGCTGGGGCTGCGTCATCCTTTTGAGGCTTACAAGAATGGGCAACGTGTCGCTGTTCTTGAAAAGACCACTCAAGAAGGATTCCCGACCGAGATGTTGGTCGACTACGTCCGGGTTTGGCGGAACAACGACGTCGTCGCAGAATCATCCACGCCGGCAAAGCAATCCAAAGGGCCGGTCACCAATGCGAAACCTGCGATGGGCAATAAGCCGAAACAGACAGCTACAGGTAACGGAATGAACCGAGACCAATTCATCGCCATGGAAAAAGCCAAGTGGGAAAAAAATGGCTGGCCATGGAATCAAGCCAAGGTAGAAGCCAACTTCGCGGAAATGGATACCAACAACGACGGCATCGCGTCAGGCATCGAACGCCAACAATGGTTTACCAATAAAAAGGCCTCGGCGAAGTAACCCAGGAGCTTTCCAAAAAGCTAAATTGGTCTCATTGATTTTCCGATTGCAACACCCCCACTGTTCGACGAATCAAACATGAAATCTTACAAGACGAACGCCTTGATCTATTCGACGATCGTCGCCATGGGAGGGTTTCTGTTTGGATTGGATGCGGCACTCATCTCGGGAACGATTGACTACATCACCGCGGAATTCTCGCTGACGCCTGAACAGCTCGGAACCGCCGTCAGTGCTCCGGCGTTAGGCGTGTTGGTCGCGTTGCCGTTTGCAGGATATATCTGCAACCAGTTCGGTCGCAAAAAAGCGATCCTATTGATCGCAGTGCTCTATTTGATTTCGGCAATTTGTTCGGCACTGGCTCCCAGTTACTGGACCCTCGTTGCGGCTCGATTCCTGGGCGGACTCGCGTTCAGTTCGATCTCGTTAGCATCGATGTACATCGGCGAGATCGCGCCACCCAAACTACGTGGCAAACTGGTTTCGATGACACAAATCAACATCGTGATCGGGCTCTCAGGAGCCTACTTCGTCAACTATCTGATTAATCACTGGGCCACCTCCGGTGCTCCGTGGGTAGTCAACATGGGACTCGACACGAGCACGTGGCGTTGGATGTTGGGTTCCGAAATTCCGTTTGCCGTCATCTGGTTTGGCTTGCTGCTGACCATTCCAGAAAGCCCCTCGTGGTTCGTTTTCCAACATCGTGATGAAGACGCCAAGAACACATTGCGGAAACTGATGCCCGAAGACGAGATCGAAGCCCACGTGGACGAAGTTCGCGAGAGCATCCACAAGAGCACCGAAGACCATTCGATCGTCGCCCAGCTACGAGTGATCTTTGGCAAGCCGATGCGATTGACGTTTGTGATCGCCATGACCATCGCCATCGCCCAGCAATCGACAGGGATCAACGCCGTCCTGTTCTACGCCCAAACCATTTTCAAACAACTCGGAATCGGGTCCGACGCCGCCTTCGTGCAGGCCATATGGGTTGGCTTGACCAGCATCGTCTTCACCGTGATGGGATTGCTGCTGGTGGATCGACTCGGCCGTCGACCGCTAATCATTTGGGGGATGGTTTGGATCATCGCGAGCTTGGGCATTTGCTCGTACGCGTTCAAGAACGCTCGCTACGTCGTCAGCGAACAAACGATCGCCGCCATGGAAGCCGCGGAAATCAAAGACGCTTCACTCGAGGAATCAGAGCGAACCGCTCTAAACAACGTCGACCGCCTGAATTCCCTGGCCGGCGTCGAGCACACCAGCGACATTGAATTCAAACAGGCGATTCGTGGAGCATTGGGGATAGAAGATGCCAACAAACACATGGGCACCATTTTGGATGCCTCCATCCAGATTAACGCCAAGCTCGTGTTGATCGGGATCCTGAGTTTCATCGCCGCATTTCACTTTTCGGTCGGCCCCGTGATGTGGGTTCTGTTCTCGGAAATTTTCCCGGTCTCGGTGCGCGGGATCGCGATCCCGTTTTTCACGATCGTCACCAGCTTAACCAGTTGGCTGGTTCAGTTTTTCTTCCCGCGACAACTCGAAAGCATGGGAATGACCGCGGTTTTCCTGTTCTATGCCGGTACCGTTTTTGTCGGATTGGTAATCCTGTTCTTCACACTGAAAGAAACCAAAAACATGAGCATCGAGGAAATTCAAACAGCACTACAGGCGAAAACTTAAGCGGCTTAGACGTCACGGGTTCGCAAATGAGTCCGCTGCCCAGTTATCTGAAAGCAGCACTTTCATGATCTCATCTATCACGTCCAATTAACAACCATGATCGACACAACCAATAGCCCACACGTCAAACTCAAAAGCATCGGCATCGGCGATTGCCGATGGACAGATGGCTTCTGGGCCGAGAAATTCAAACAGTGCGAAGAAGTGATGGTGCCCCACATGGGCACGTTACTCAAAGGCGACATCGGCCATGGTTACAATAATTTCAAGATCGCCGCCGGCCTCAAAAAAGGCAAACACCAAGGTTTTGCCTGGCACGATGGCGACTTTTTCAAATGGATGGAAGCCGCCGTCTACATCTACGCTGTCAATCAAGACGCCAAGATCATCGATGAACTCGACGAGATCATTGAGGTCATTGCCAAAGCACAAGAAGACGACGGCTACCTGCATACCAACATCCAAATTGATGGCACCGCCCACTTTTCCAACCGCAAGTACCACGAGATGTACAACTGCGGTCACCTGTACACCACCGCGTGCGTGCATCACCGCGTCACGGGGAAGACGAACTTCTTAGATACCGCGATTAAGAACGCAAATCTGCTTTACAAGCTATTCCAACCACAACCCAAGGAGCTGTCGCGATTCGGTTTCAATCAGTCTCAAATCATGGGTCTGACCGAACTTTACCGCACCACTAAGGACAAACGCTATTTAGAGCTTGCGGAGATCTTCATTAACAACCGGGGCAAGTCCCCAGTCGTCGAAGATTCCAGCACCGAAGGTTACCCGATCGGCGACATGGTCCAAGAAAGGGTGCCGCTCCGTGAAGAAACCGAAGCGGTCGGCCACGCCGTGTTGGCATTGTATTACTACGCCGGCGCCGCAGACGTGTATGCCGAAACCGGCGAGCAGGCACTGATCGATGCACTCGATCGGTTGTGGGACAACGTCGCCAACAAAAAAATGTATGTCACCGGCGCGGTCGGGCAGGCTCACTTCGGGGCGTCAACTCGCCGCGACAAGATCGAAGAGGGGTTCCTGGACGCGTACCTGATGCCCAATGCGACGGCATACAACGAGACCTGTGCCAACATCGCCAACGCGATGTTCAATTTCCGAATGCTCGGCATCAAAGGCGATTCGCGACATGCCGACATCATGGAACTGGTCGCATACAACAGCGCACTGGTCGGCATCAGTGCGGATGGCAAACACTACTTCTACGCCAATCCGCTGCGTTATAACCATGGACAACGTGAGTACCAGGACAACCGCGACTGCACCGAATCAGCCAACCGCGAACCGTACATCGAGTGTTTCTGTTGCCCGCCCAACCTGGTTCGCACCATCGCCAAAATATCCAACTGGGCCTATAGCCTGACCAGCAACGGGGTGGCAGTGAACTTATTTGGCGGCAATCGACTAGCGACAAAGCTTACCGATGGCTCCGAAATCAAACTCCACCAGGATTCCGGCTACCCATGGGAGGGTAACGTCAAGATCACGATCGATGCGTGCAAGCAAGAACCGTTTGAAATCTTGATCCGAATCCCGGGATGGGCCGACCAATGCACACTGCTCGTCAACGGCGACGCCTCGGGCGAGGAAATCAGTCCGGGAACCTTCGCAAGGATCCATCGTGCGTGGAAGCCTGGCGACACCATCGATCTCAAATTGCCGATGGACGTCAAACTGATGAAAGGCCATCCCTTCATCGAAGAAACTCGAAACCAGACCGCGATCAAAGTCGGCCCGCTGGTGTACTGCCTCGAGTCACCCGACTTGCCCGAGGGCACCCGCACGCTGGATGTTTATGTCCCCAGTGACATTGAACTCGAAAAACAAAACGACCCCGATGTCTTGGGCGGCATCACGACGCTGACCGGGAACGTTCACGTCAAGTCAGACGAACGAACGTCGATGTACGAACCGATCGGCAAACCTGAATGGAAGAACACCTCGGTTCGGTTCGTCCCTTATTACGCGTGGTCCAACCGAGGCAACGCCGAAATGACAGTCTGGCTGCCAGTCGTTTGGAAGTAGCGAACCGAACATCGCATCCACTCCGAAACACGTCGGCGGACTGCCGCATTCCCCATACCATCCGACGAAAGAACGGCGCATCCAATGAAAACCGCATGGCTTCCAACCTTACTCTTGATACTTTTTGCTGGCTTGTCGGCGCTGCCGGCTTCATGCGACGCTGCTGAAACATCATCGTGCCCAAATATCTTGGTCATCATGTGTGACGACTTGGGTTATTCCGATGTCGGCTTCAGCGGCGCCCCCGACATTCGCACTCCAAATTTGGATTCGCTCGCCAAAGCGGGCACGATTTGCACCTCTGGTTACGTGGCGCACCCGTTCTGTGGCCCCAGTCGCATGGGCATGATGTCGGGACGATACCCGCATGCGTTCGGCGGCCAATACAACTTGCCGCCAGTGCATGCCGGCATGGACGACTACAACAAACTCGGTATCCCCAAAGACGAAACCATCATCAGCACCGTTCTTCAAACTGCGGGCTACACCACCGGGGCGATCGGCAAGTGGCACCTCGGGGAAGAAGCCGATTATCATCCCAACCACCGTGGTTTTGATGACTTCTACGGGTTTCTCGGCGGCGGCCACAACTATTTTCCCGAACAGTATTCCGCCGCTTACGAAAGACAGAAACGTTCAGGAAAGACAAACATCAACGACTACCTACTGCCGCTCGAGCATAACGGTAAACAAACCACGGAAGACGAATACCTGACCGACGCGCTGTCCAAACAAGCAGTCCGTTTCATCAACGAAGCCTCAACGAAAGACAGCCCGTTCTTTCTGTACCTCGCATACAACGCGCCCCATTCGCCGATGGAAGCCAAAGAGGAGGACCTGGCGGCAAACTCGCACATCAAAAACCGCAAACGACGCGTCGTCGCTGGCATGGTAACGGCAGTCGACCGGGGCGTCGGTCTCATCACGCAAACGTTGAAAGAACAAGGCCAGTTCGAAAACACCTTGGTGATTTTCCTGAGCGACAACGGCGGTAAATCTGTCTTCGGATCTTCCAACGCGCCGTTTCGTGGAGTGAAAGGTGACACCTGGGAAGGTGGTTTTCGCGTACCGATGTTCTTCCACTGGCCGAACAAGATCCCCGCCCAGAGGTTCGACTATCCCGTTACGGCGCTCGACTTCTATCCCACCTTCGCCGCACTCGCCGGGGCCGACATTCCAAGCGGCAAGAAGCTGGATGGAAAAAACATCCTTGCGGACATCACCAGCGGCACCAACCCACGACCCAACGACGTGATCTTTGCGATGCGGCATCGCGATGGTTATAGCGACGTCAGTGCACGACGCGGTGACTGGAAAGCGGTCCGCTATGCCAACCACCCCTGGCGATTGTTCAACATCACCGAGGACTTGGGAGAAACGCACGACCTGGCTGCCAGCAATCCCGAACGACTCGAAGAGTTGATCGCTGCCGCCGAGAATTGGAGTCAAACGCACACGGAGCCTTTGTTCTTCGATTCACCCGTTGCTCGCGACAAATGGCATGAAGCGGAAATGCCTCACTTTGACCAAACATTTGAAGTCAAAGTCGGCGCACCACCGCTTCGCCCTGCCACTCACGTAACCGACAGCGACATCGCCGAGCCGGTCGTCGAAGCCCCTCAAGTGACGTCGTCGGGAATCAAACTCAAACGCGGTGACAGCACACTCGAACACTTCATCGGCTTGGAAAAAGCCAAGTGGGACAAGAACGGCTGGACCTGGAATCAGGAAAAGGTGGAAGCGATTTTTCAGGAGATCGACACCAACCAAGACGGCATCGCATCGGGCTTGGAAAAGAAAGCGTACTGGGCAAAGTAACCCAACACACAACTCACCACGTAGGTCAGTCTCTCGGCTACGTGGTTTGCACACTCCGACAGATTCCTTTTGAAATCCGCGAAGACGTTCCCAGGATTCCTGCTGATGAAAATCATCCCCACACTCTGCCTGCTGCTGCCCCTTCTCTCGGCAACTAGCCAAGCCGCCGATCGCCCCAATATTCTGTTCCTCGCCATCGATGACCTCCGCCCCGAACTCGGGTGCTACGGTTCCGAAATTGCGATCACCCCCAACCTCGACAAGTTGGCATCACAAGGTTTGTTGTTCAATCGAGCGTATTGCCAACAAGCGATCTGCAGCCCATCGCGTGCCAGCCTGATGACCGGAGCACGACCGGACACGATCGGCGTGGTCGAGAACTATGCCTACTTCCGTGAACTCAACCCGGACATCGTCACACTCCCGCAACACTTCATCGCCAACGGGTACGAAGCCGTCTATAGCGGGAAGATTTTTCATAACGATCCGACTGCTGATCAAGACAAGTCTTGGAGCCGCAAACCGACCCGGCCCAAGGTCAAACGGATCAACACAGCAGGCGGTTACGCATTGCCAGAGAACCAAGCGATCTGGCGTACGAACAAAGAAGTCCTCGACGCTAAATACGGCACAGCGATCGCGGGTAGCGGACTGATCCATGGTCCCGCGTACGAAGCCGCCGATGTCCCCGACAACACCTATGAAGACGGATACAACACCGACTCCGCGATCGCGACGTTGAAAGAACTGGTGTCTGACCAGGACAAACCGTTCTTTCTCGGGCTCGGCATGAAGAAGCCGCACCTCGAATTCATTGCACCGAAACGTTATTGGGACCTCTACGATCCCAACGACATCCCGCTGGCGGAACACACCACGCCTCCGGAGAACGGTGCCGCCATGGGGCTGCATCCATCGTTTGAACTACGCGTCCGAGATGGCATCCCTAAACATGGCCCAATCGACGAGGAAATGTCACGCACGCTCAAGCACGCATACCTGGCATGCGTGAGCTACGTTGACGCACAGCTCGGGAGGATGATTGATGCACTGGACGAAGCGGGCGTCCGTGAGAACACGATCATCATCGTGTGGGGCGACCACGGTTGGCACCTCGGCGACATGGGCATCTGGGGCAAGGCGACCAATTACGATATCGCCACGCGGGTTCCCCTCATGATCTGGACGCCCGATATGCCCGAATCTGTTCGCGGATCCAAGACAGATGCCTTGGTGGAGTTGGTTGACATGTACCCAACGCTTTGCGAGCTGGCCGGCATCGCTCAACCCGAGCACTTAGAAGGGCACAGCTTCCATCCCCTCATTCGCGATCCCAACCTGCCTTGGAAAACAGCCGCGTTCAGTCAGTTCCCCAACCCGGCGCTGCGTGAATGGGCAGCCAACCCGTTGTCCGCCGGGATGCGTGAAACGTTCTTCGGCCCGCTGATCCAAGAGGTTGAAGAACGCATCATCGAGCAACAGGGTGATAAGTGGGATCGTGACTTATTCGAGACGCATCTGATGGGTTATACAATGCGGACCGACCGGTACCGTCTCGTGGTGTGGCAAGACTACCGCAACGCGTTGGCCGATCCGATCGACATCGAACTTTACGACCATCAATCCGATCCGTCCGAAACGGTCAATATCGCCGACGATCACCCGGAGCTGGTCGCAGAATTACTCGCAACGTTCAGAGCAGGCTGGAAAGCACAGCTTGCGACCGCAGCCAACTAGCGTGCCGCAGTTCCGAACGCGTCAGAGCCCCAAAAGTGTCAGAAAACGGTCTAATGCCACCAAGTTGAGGTAACGAGCCCGTCTAGCTGTCTTTCCCGGTTGCGGCGGCACCGAGGACGGGTGGGACCAAGAAGAAACCGTCCTGCGAGGCGGGAGCAGATGCTGTGGCGGTTTCGGGGGAAAGACTCTCACCGGGGACGTCATCGCGAAAGCGGTTTTGAACGTCCAGCGCACTCGTCATCGGCTCGACACCCTCGGTATCGAGCTGCGAGAGTTGTTCGACGAAAGTCAAGATTTCGCCCACCTGGCGACCAAAGCTCTCTCGTTCCTGTTCGGTCAGATCGAGCTTGGCCAATCGGGCGAGTTTGTCGATGTCGACGCCGTCAGTCACTATTTCTTCGCGCCGCTGACGTCAAACGGCTTGGTCTTGACCGTTTTACGAACAATTCCGCTGCGGATGCATTGCACACAAACGCGGACGGTTTTGTTCTCACCGCTGGGCAACGTCACGTGCACACGTTGCAGGTTCGGGACAAATTTGCGGCGAGTACAACCGGTGACTTTGGTACCGACACCACCGAGATATTTTGCTTTCCCGCGTGTTTCGATCCGATTGCCCACTTGAACTTTTTTGCCGCACGCTTCGCATTGTCGTGCCATCGAAATTCTCCGCCGCCGTTAATTAAATGTGTAGTTGATCGTGTATACCACCGTGCGAAACACGCACCGAGGCAAGATTTCTTTTTTGGAAGCCCGGTAGAATAGCGACTTTCGCCCTTGATGGAAAGCAGGATTTGGCGGACAGACGCCACTCCTTTGGATGAGGGCCCCATTTTGAGCGGTTGCGCAGCAATCTGGGAGCGGCCAGGGGGCCGGATCGATCATCCCGCAGAGGCAAAAATGGCTGTTGACCCCCAGCAGACAACCTCCTCCCACCCAACCGAGCCGCCTTTCGCGTCCTCAATCGCCACACTTTCCCTGGCCGTCAATGTCACCTGAACCCGCAGCCTTATTCTCACGTGAATGTTAGGACCTGCGATTGGCTGTTCCCTCGCATTTCGACCAGCTTCATAACGGGACGGAGCCTCCACGCACCGATGAAGTTTGCGACGACCCGGTGTGGAACCGGAAACAGCCATTAGTCTCAATCACGATCGTCAGTGGCGGCTGGCGTCGTGGGAGAGTCCGGCAGGACCGAAATGTGTTTTCGGTCGCGGAGGTTCGAAACGTAATGCACTCACGCGAGTGCGTCGCTTCGATCGTCTGGCCACATCGAATTATCTTGGTGCCACAAATCGACCCCATTGGATTGGGATAAACACGGAGAAAGCAATGAAGCTTAGTAAATTAGCCCTGATCGCAGCCGTTGCATGCGGAATCAACGCACACAACCTCACCACTGCGACAGCAAACGATATCAACATGGTTTCCTTCTGCGAAACCAGCTGCGACTGCGGCGAACCAGTATGTGGCTGCGAGCCAACATGCTGCGACCCAGTTTGCGGCGACAATTTGTGCTGCGAGCCTGAGTGCGGCTGCGAAGTGGCTTGCTGCGAAGACACTTGCTGCGACAGCGGCTGTGACTCGGCAGGATGTGCAATCGGCGGATGTGAACTCGGCGGATGCCTGCCTATGGGCGATTGCGGCGACCCCTGCTCGCTCTTCGGCGACATCGGTCACGGAATCAACGTCGGCGGCTGGGCTTCGCTCGGTTATCACTCCGCAGCTCTTCCAGCGTTCAACAACCGCCCCGATGAAGTTCAGCTTCAGCAAAGCTGGTTGTACGCCGAAAAAGCTCTCGACACGTCGAGCGGCTTCGATTTCGGTGGACGCATCGACTACATCTACGGTACCGACGGCCCCAATACCCAAGCGTTCGGTTTAGATAACGGACACTGGGATAACGACTGGGACAACGGTAACGACTACGGCCACGCATTGCCGCAGCTTTACGGTGAAGTCGGCTACGGTGACCTCTCGGTTAAAGTGGGCCACTTCTACACCATCATCGGATGGGAAGTCGTCGGTGCTCCTGGCAACTTCTTCTACAGCCACGCTTACACGTTCAACTTCAGCGAGCCTTTCACGCACACCGGTGCGTTGGCGACCTACAACGTTAGCGACGATGTGACTGTCTGGGGTGGATACAGCCTCGGTTGGGACAGCGGCTTCGAAGACAACGGCGACGCATACTTGGGTGGATTCTCGCTCGGTCTGACGGACAACGTCAACATGACCTACGCAACCACCATGGGTCGATTCGGCGAAACCAAGGCCGGTGCTGGAACTCGTGAAGACGGTTACATGCACTCGCTCGTCTTCGACGTGACCCTGTCGGACCGACTTCAGTACATCTTCCAAAACGACATTCTCGAAACGGAAGATGTTGCGGGCAACACCCAGCGTAGCACTGCCGGCATCAACCAGTACCTGTTGTACTCGATCAACGATTGCCTCGGCATTGGTTCACGCTTCGAGTGGTGGCACGTCGACGGCGAAAGCCAAGGTTTCGGTGGAGTTCCTGGAGCGACTGACGCTGACGTCTACGCTTTGACTTTCGGTTTGAACTACAAGCCTCACTCGAACGTCATCATGCGTCCTGAAATCCGCTGGGACTGGGTCGATACCGACGCCGCCACCCTGGCGGCCTCGACCGTCGCTCTCGAAGATCGTGACGACAATCAGTTCACCTTCGGCATGGACACGATCTTCCTGTTCTAAACAGAACACTTAATCGTTCTCTAGAACCCGCCAAACCGTCCGGTTGCTTCCAGCGATCGGGCGGTTTTTTCGTGCGCGGTGGGCAACGGCGGGCAGTGACAAAATGTCAGCCATTTGCCTCCAGACGCCATTCCCAACGGAAATCAAGCCAATCCGCCATTTTTCGCTGCCGCACGGCGGTCTGATCGAATCGATTTTTCGGGCCCCGCATCCCAAGATGTCCGCAATCGGACCGAAAAATGCATACAAACCGTATTCCCTGCCATCTGTGCGGCATTCACGGTTGCGGCTCCCGATCTCGCCCTCCGGTCAATCCAATTGGATGAGCTACACTAGGGGGTCTGGGGAATTGATACCTAGACGAATTGGTTGCTTGCGGCTAAGAAGCTCGTTTTTGGTCGCACCAGATTGCCCTTAAATAACAATGTCTCGTGGACTACGAAACCGGAATCCAATCGTCGCCCCAAGTGTCCGGAATATGGACACACGGTAGTCCGCCACCGGCGGATTCATCGACGTTGATTCATTTCTGCCGATTTCACGCCTGCGGTGAATTCGCTGATTCGCCGGCGTTCACGCATGTTTTGGGCGCACCCGGCGACCACGATCGACTGAGTTTCTCTCAATTGGATGCGCGTGCCCGAGCGATCGCCGCCGAGATCCAAGCCCGCGGCGGTGTCGGAAAACCGGTCCTGATCGTGCTCGATCCCGGTGCCGATTACGCTGCGGCGCTGTTCGGATGCATGTACGCACGCGCGATCGCCGTCCCGATCTACCCGCCGCAAATGCTCCGGCTGCAGCACACCCTGCCACGTCTCAAGGCGGTGATCGCCAATACGGGTGCCCAATTGATGCTTAGCGACCGGGCCACGATCGGGCCATCGCTCAGCAATCTTTGGCAGATGCCGGAGCAGGGCGCCATTGCCGTCGATGAAATTACGTCGGAATCGGCGGTCCGCTGGGACGGTCGACTGCCCAAACCCGATGACATTGCGGTCCTGCAATACACCTCCGGCTCAACCGGTAACCCTCGCGGCGTGGTCCTGACGCATCGGATTCTGCTCAGCAATCTGCATGCAATTATCGAACACATCCACTTTGAAGGCGCCCGCAGCGTGCAGTGGGTTCCTCCGTATCATGACATGGGATTGATCGGCGGAATCTTGCTGCCCATTTATCGTGGCGTCGAGACCGTAATCATCTCGCCCACCGATTTTGTCCGCAGCCCGCTGCTTTGGCTCCGCTGCATCGACTACTACAACGGATCGAGCAACGGGGCGCCCAACTTTGGCTATGAACTCTGTGTACGTCGAATCGACCACGCCGATTGCGAAGGCCTGGACCTGAGTTCTTGGAAGGTTGCCGTCGCCGGGGCGGAACCCGTACGCGCCTCGACGCTGCGTCGCTTTGAAGAGAAATTTGCCCGCTACGGGTTTGAATCCACGACGTTCTGCCCCGCTTTCGGGATGGCAGAGACGACCGTGATGATGACGGGCTCGCGATTGGGGGAACCATACAAAACCTTCCAAGTTGACTCCCAAGCGTTGCGGCTCGGCCACGTCATCACCCTCCCCAAAAGCACTCGCCCCACAAGCGATGCGACACCGAATACCCAGGAACTGGTCAGTTCCGGCACTCCGGTAGAAGGGATGCAGTATGAGATCGTCGACCCGCAAACATTCCAAGCCTTGCCTGATGGCCAAATCGGAGAGATCTGGGCACGAGGCGGTTCCGTCGCGGCCGGTTATTGGAATGACCCCGAAGCAACTGAGGCAACATTTCGTGCTCAACTCGCGCCGACGGCATCTAGTAACGGATGCCCATCGCCCGATCCAAAGGCGTACTACCTCCGCACCGGTGACCTAGCCGCTCGCGTTGACGGCGAATTGATCGTCACCGGTCGACTCAAAGAACTGATCATCGTCGCAGGCCGCAACTTTTACCCGCACGATATCGAACAGATCGTGCAGTCGACGAGCGAAGCGTTCAAACCCGATACCGGCACCGCGATCGGTATCGATGTCGACGACAGCGAAGAGATGGTGGTGATCCAAGAACTCTGGCGTCCCAAGAAGTTTGATCCGGAAAAGCTGCTACAGGATGTCGTTGCTGCGATCGCGGAAAAGGCCCAAGTCACGCCCCACGCGGTCGTCCTCGTGCGCAGCGGATCGTTGCCAAAAACCTCCAGCGGCAAACTACAGCGAGCCGACGCCAAAGAAATGCTCCTCCGCGGTGAGCTGGTTGAAATCGCGCGTTGGCCGGCATCAGCCTCAACGACACCGCAGACGACTGCATTTGAACCGCCGCAAACGGCCACCGAAAAAGAAATCGCCGCGCTCTGGTCGGATGTCCTCCGGGTCAGTTCGGTCGGCCGCAACGATGACTTCTTTTATCTCGGTGGCAGCTCACTCCTGATCGCTCAAATGTTGGTCGAGCTCGGTGAACGTTTATCGGTATCGATCCCAATGACGACTCTGTTCCGCAACCCCACGCTACAAGCATTTGCGGCCGTTGTGGACACGGAGCGAGACAATAACGGTTCGCCACTGACGATCGATCGCGCAACCGAATCACTCGATGCGCCGCATCCACTCTCGTCTGCGCAGCAGCGTTTCTGGCTGCTCGATCAGCTCGGCCAAACCAACGCGTTTGTGCACGTCCCCGTGACGATCTTCCTCGACCAACCGATCGACGCAATCCGTCTCGAGACAGCTTGCAATCGCGTCATCAAAAAACATGCGATGTTGCGAACGCGATTCGTGGAGAGCGATCAAGACATCCACCAAATCACGACCCGCCCCACAACGATTGAGATCCGATCTCTCGATCTGATCGCTAACAAAGCCTCGGCTGCGGGCGACGAACATCCGACGGCATTCAACGAATCCTTAATGCGTTTCGTCCGCGAACCGATGGATCTGAATAACGCCCCGTTGATGCGAGTTGCGTTATCTTCGCGTGCCGAAGGTGGTAGCCGAATTGACATTGTGCTGCATCACCTCGTATGCGACGCCGGTAGCTTGCAAACGTTGATCGGCGATTTGTCGCAAGCGTTCGACTCCGAAATCGAACCAAGCATCGACACGGATGAAGAACCCATCCGTTATGTGGATTTCGCGCGATGGGATCGTGGAGACGAGCATCGGCAGCGTATCCAAACGCGAGTCGCCTATTGGCAACAACGCCTCGAAGGCATGCCTCCTGAACTGAACCTGCCGTACGATGACGCGGACTCCAACGACGAATCGAGCACTCGCGAACAGCGTGCTTGGGTCGAACCGGTCTCGTTGCGAGTGGATCAAACCGTCTGCAAGCAAATCTCGCAAATCGCCGTCGAACGGGGACTCACTCCGTCGATGGTTTACCTGACCGCATTCCAATCCGTCCTCGCTCGGTACGGAGACAGCGATGATTTCGGAATCACCATCCCAACGTCAAATCGACCATCGTCACAACTGAAGGATGTCGTCGGCTGCTTCATCAATCCGATCATCTATCGCGCCCGCGTGGATCAGAAGCAATCTCTCGCCGATGCGTTGCAACACACGCGAAATGAGCTGATAGCAGATCTCGATCACGCCGACGTGCCTTTCCAAGACGTCGTCGCGGCAATGGATCAGTCGCGAGACATCTCACGAATGCCGTTGTCACAAGTGATGTTTCTGTACCAACCGCCGTTTGAACAAATCAACAAACTCGGCGACGCTAACGTGACCTCCGTTCGCCCGGGTTATTCGGCGGTGACAGCCTACGACATCACTCTCGTCGTTCATCCTGGCTCCGAAACTGAGATGGTGATGATCGTCGGCGATCGAGTTCCTCCCTCGCTCGCACGTCGAATGATGGCATCGATGCATGAGGTACTCACGCAGATTGCCGATTCTTCAATGTCGAGCCGCATGATTGCGGATCTGGCCATTCCCTCCCGTGCCGAACGGCAAACGCTGGAGTCAGCCGCGCAGGGAAAACAGATCGGCGCATCGGCGACCCAATGTCTGATCAGCCGGCTTCGAACGCACGTCAAACAAACCCCCGCCCGCATCGCCATCCAAGACGATACGACGTCGTTCAACTATCAAGAAATTGACCTCCTGAGTGATCGCGTCGCCACCTCTTTGATTGCCCGTCAGGTTGAATCGAAAACGCTGGTCGGGGTGGAAATGTCGCGAACCGCCAACGCCATCATCGCGATTCTTGGGATTTGGAAAGCGGGCGCCGCGTACGTACCGGTAGATTCAAAATTGCCGAGCCATCGGCGAGATCAAATCAAAACCGGTGCCGGTTTAACATTCGTTATCGACGATGCCGAATTTGAAGAACTCGTCCAAGACACGAAGACCGATCCGGTGGAATTGTCTCAACGTCGTCCTGAACAATCCGATTTGGCCTACGTGATATTCACGTCAGGTTCGACTGGCACGCCCAAAGGCGTTGCGATCGAACACGGCAACGTCTCCAACCTGCTCGCCTCGTTCGCCGAACAACCGGGCTTCACGAATCAAGATTCGATGCTTGCGGTCACGACGATGTCGTTCGACATTTCAGTGCTCGAGATGTTCTTGCCGCTTTGGTGTGGCGGTGAAGTATGCATGACGGCAAACCGAATTGGCGACGACCCTGAGTCCGTCGTCGATCGCATCCAAAACGCCCAGCCGACGGTCATTCAATCGACGCCCTCCGCATTCCGGATGCTGTTGTCTGCCAACTGGCGTCCCGATCCCCGCACACGACTACTGTGCGGCGGTGAACCATTGATGCCCGATCTGGCACGCGACTTGACGGCGTCAGGATGTGAACTTTGGAACGTTTACGGACCAACCGAAACCACGGTTTGGTCGACGATCACCCGTGTCGAAAGCCCAGAACGAATCACGATCGGTCACCCGATTGCGGGAACCATCTGCCGCGTGATCGATCGCAACGGTCATTTGTGTCCTATCGGTGTGCCGGGAGAACTGCAAATCGGCGGCCTCGGCGTCGCCCGTGGCTATTTCCGCGATGAAGATCAAACACAATCGAGATTCATCACCGGCCAAGGCAACCGTTTTTATAAAACCGGGGATCAAGTCCGACGTTTGAACGACGGTAACCTAGAGTTTCTCGCGAGGAATGACCGCCAGGTCAAACTTCGTGGGTTCCGCGTCGAACTCGATGAGATTGAGTCCGCACTGCAACAGTGTGGAGGCGTCGATCGAGCCGCCGTCGTGCTCAATCGTAACGATTCTACCGGTGGTGACCGGCTGATCGCATTCTGCTCCGGTTCGGGCGATTGCGAGACCGCGCGGACCCAGCTGGCAGATCGACTCCCCGACTACATGATCCCGGCGACAATCCAGTGGCTCGACGAACTGCCACAAACGCCTGCCGGAAAAACGGACTACCAATCGCTTCCGACCGAATCGCTGGTACCACGCACCACAACCTCTCCACCACAAACTCCGCTGGAAGCGGCCTTGGCCGAAGCGTGGTGTGAGGTCCTCGAGTGCGACAGCATTGGCCGTGACGACAACTTTTTCGACCTCGGAGGAAACTCCCTGATGGCGGCCCAGTTGTTCGCACGACTCCGTCAACGGTTTGATGTGAAATTACCACTGCGAGAAATTTATTCCCGACCGACGATTGCGATGTTGGCCGGTGCCATCGTTTTGCACCAAGCAGAAACGGATGCTGATGATCTGACCGACATGCTCGCAACGATCGATTCACTTTCGGATGACGAAGTGATGCGGGCACTCGACAGCAACAACTATCCCTGATTTTTAAATTTGACCCCTGTCATGATCACGTCTTGCAACGAACGCGAAATCGACTTCCTCATCATCGGCGCTGGCCCCGCCGGGGTGCAGTTGGGCTATTTCATGAAACGAGCCGGCTACGATCATTTGATTCTTGAGGCACATGATCGGCCGGGGACGTTTCTCGAAAAATACCCTCGACACGGCAAGCTGCTGTCGATCAACAAAATCCACACCGGCTACACCGACCGCGCCTCGCAGTTGCGTTATGACTGGAATTCGTTGCTATGCGACGACGATGAAATGGCGTTCGGGAAATACTCCAAGGAATACTTCCCCAGCACCGAAGATTACGCGCGTTACACCCGTGATTTCGTCGAACGGTTTGATCTCGACATTCAGTTCAACACGACGGTCGAGTCCGTCGAAAAATTCGCGGACGGCCGCGAAGGGTATGTCGTTCGCGACAATCATGGCACGGTGTACCACGCTCGATGTCTCGTCGTCGCGGTCGGTGTGCAGAAACCATACATCCCGGACATCCCGGGCATTGAACTAGCCGAAAACTACATGGACATGTCGATTGACCCCGACGACTTCGCGGGCCAACGCGTCCTGATTCTGGGCAAAGGAAACTCGGCATTCGAAACCGCCAATCATTTGATCGCGGCGACTCGCGTCACGCACTTGTGTAGCCCCAGCCCGATCAAGATGGCATGGCAAACACACTTTTTTGGACACCTTCGCGCCGTCAACAACGATTTCCTTGACACCTACATTCTCAAAGGTCAGAACTCCGTTCTCGACGCCAATGTGGATTGCATCAAGAAAGTCGATGGCGAGTATCACGTGGAGATCACGTTCAGTCACGCCGAAGGTCAACGCGCGTCGCTCGCCTACGATCGCATTTTGTGCTGCACCGGATTCCGTTGGGATCCATCGTTCTTCAGCAATGATTGTCGTCCCGACATGGCATGCGAAGACCGCTTGCCGGCGATGACGAGCGCCTGGGAATCGACAAACTTGCCGGGTGTTTTCTACGCGGGAACGATCACGCAGATTCGTGACTTAAAGAAAACGATGTCCAGCGTATTGCACGGTTTCCGCTTCAACACCGCAGCCCTGTTCAACCTGCTCGCCGAACGATACATGGATGTACCTTGGCCTGCCGATTCGTTCGAGGCCACCTCGGAAAACATCGCTGACAAGATCACCGCCCAAGTCAGCTCCGCGGCGGGACTGATGCATCAACCCGGCTTCCTCGGCGATTGCCTCGTTGTCGACGACGAAACAGGCATGGCCCACTACCACGAGAACCTCGCGGTGGATTACATCCAGGACAGCCATTTCGCCGACCACCCTCACTACTACATCATCACGATGGAGTACGGCGAGTTCGATGGCGACATCTTTAACAAAGAACGCGTCCCAGATGCGGCCAAAGGATACGACGACGCTTATCTGCACCCACGAATCCGACGGATGTCTCGTGGCCAACTCATTTCCGAACATCACATCTCCGAATCGCTCGAGAATGATTGGCGTGTTGGCGAACATCCCGGTGAACGACCTTTGATCCGGGCGATCGATTTCATCGGTCAAACGGACCCGACCCGATATCAACAAACCCACCGCGATCAGTTGCTGTGTTTCTTAACGAAACAACTCGCAATAGGCTCACCGACCGAATCCGAGTTGCCTGACCTCGTCTGCGTATCGGCAGCCGATGTCGGTCCGACTTCGATCCCCAAGGTCATCCATTCGACAGGAAATTCATGTCCGATATCGAGAAACGGCTAGCCTCCCTTTCGCCCGCGAAACGCGCGCTCCTCGAAAGGATGTTGCTGGAACGTGCGGAAGCTCGAGGTTCGAACATCACTCCCCGGCCCGCCGACAGCGACGATTCACTGTCGAACGCCGAACGAAGGCTGTGGTTCGTCGATCAGATCGCAAAAGACGATCCGTTCTACAACATGCCGCTGGCTGCGCGATTGCGCGGGCCGCTGGATCGTCGCTCGCTCGACGTCGCGATCGATCAGCTCATTCAGCGTCACGAATCGCTACGCACAACCTACCATCTCGTCGACGGGGAACCACGCCGACGCGTACACGAATCCATGCCGATTCAGTGCACATGGATCGATGTCGCGGCGAGTCGCAACCTCGATTCCGACCTGCGGCGACGGATGCGGGTTGCCAGTCGCGCTCCGTTTGATCTCGAAAACGGCCCGCTGCTGCAAATCACGGTGTACCGCATCAATGATAATGAGCACGTGATCTTGCTCGTCATGCATCACATCATCTCCGACGGCTGGTCGATGATCGTCATGCTGCGAGAGCTGACGCTCGCGTACGAGATGAGCCGGTCACAGGGACGCGAACTCAACGGGGACACCCACGCTCTTCCGCAATTGCCGATCCAGTACGCCGATTTCGCGTACTGGCAGAACGAGCAAATGTCCGATCAACGAATCGAATCCCAAATGGAGTATTGGCGACGTTCGCTTGAGGATGCCCCCGCCGTACTTGATTTACCGACCGACCGACCACGACCGGCGATCCAAGACTTCATCGGCGCGACCGTCGAACTTGAATTGCCCACCGATCTGACGGCGGCAATCAACCAACTCGCCGCAAAACTGAGGACGACCCCGTTTGCCGTATTGATGGCGGCGGAAGCGGTTTTATTGGGCAGGTTCTCGCGACAACGCGACTTCGTTCTCGGCACCGCATCGGCAGGACGCGTCCATCCCGAAATCGAGCCGCTGATCGGTTTTTTCGTCAACACACTCGCGTTGCGAGTCCGTTTGGAGGCAGATCTTTCATTTGAAGATCTCGTTCGCCAAGTCCATCAAACGACGGTCGAAGCTCACGAACATGCCGACGTTCCATTCGAACGTTTGGTCGAAGATCTCGCGCCGACCCGTGACCGCAGTTTTTCACCGATCTTCCAGTCCGCACTCGTGATGCAAAACTTGCCACGAGACATCAGCGAAAAAGGCAGCATCCAAGTCGATCCGATCCTGGTCGACAACGGCACCGCGAAATACGACTTAACGTTCTTTCTTTGGGAAGAGTCCCAGCGATTGATCGGGCACGTCGAGTACCGATCGACGCTATTCAATCGTGATACGATCGAACGACTGATCGACTCCTACCGAACTTTTCTGATAGCGGCAACCAAGTCGCCTGAGAGTTCGATCGATCGACTACCGATTCTTTCAGACCAACAAAGAACTCAGGTGGTCGATGTTTTCAATCAAACGGAAACGGCCAATCCACCACCGTATTTGCTGCATGAATTAGTCGAAGAACAAGCCGCGAAGAACCCGAATAAGATCGCTGTCGTGCATGGCGATTGCGAAGTCAGCTTTCAAGAATTGCTGCACCGGGCCCGTGACATCGCCGCCCACCTGATCGCCGCTGGTGTAAGACGTGAATCTGCCGTCGTGATCAAGCTGCCCCGGTCGGTGGACTTGATCGCAACGGTTCTCGGCGTGCTCAAAGCCGGCGGCTCTTTTGTCCCGGTCGACCCTGAACTCCCTACCGCCCGAATCGATCGAATCGTTGCTGACACCGGCGCGAACACCGTCATCGATTCGAATTGGATCGAAGGACTCAGCGAAACACCGCCGAGGGTGGCGTTCCCAGCAATTGATCCAAGCGACCGGGCATATGTGATCTTCACCTCCGGCTCCACCGGCGTCGCCAAGGGCGTTGAAATCGAGCATCGTGGAATCGTCAATTTCGTTCGCGCTCAAATCGATCGGATGCAGGTCCAATCGGACGATCGGTTCAGTTTCAGTTTCTCGCCTTCGTTTGACGGCGCGATTTCCGAAATTTTCTACTCACTGAGTTGCGGTGGTACCTGTGTCGTCGTCGACAAACCGACGCTGTTGGTTCCGGATGAACTAACACGCCTGCTCAACGAGCACCGTGTTACGGTCGGAAAATTCCCTCCCGCCTTGCTGTCAACGCTAGATCCTTCGCAACTGCCAAATTTACGAACCGTCGCGTCAGCCGGCGACAAACTCACAGGGGAACTCGCGCGTCGATGGATTACCGGTGGGCGTCGTTTGTTCAACGGCTATGGACCTACCGAGGTTTCGGTTGGTTGCAGCATGATGCTTCTCGACGACAAGTGGACCGGAGAGAAGCCGCCTATCGGTGCGCCGATGAACAATATGCGGATGTACGTTCTCGACGAACATCGCGAACCACTCCCGATCGGCGCGACGGGCGAAATCTACATCGGCGGCCGTGGTGTCGGACGAGGTTATCTCGGTCAACCCGAACAAACTGATGCCGTGTTTGTCGAGGACCCATTTGTCGCCAATGGTCGCATCGATTCGACAGCACAAGATTCTTCGCCGCGAATGTATCGCACTGGCGATCTCGGCCGATGGCTGGCCAACGGCGTGGTTGAGTTCATTGGTCGTGTTGACGACCAAGTAAGCCTGCGTGGATTCCGAATCGAACCCGGAGAAATCGCCGCCACACTCGAAACACTTGACGGCGTCCGTCAAGCAACCGTGATCGAACGCACCGAAAACAACACATCGCAACTCGTCGCGTATGTCGTCCCACAAACTGGCGAGCTGCAGAGCACTCAATCAACGCAACTCGAATCCGCTCATGTCAGCCAGTGGCGGAATCTCTTCGAACAGACCCACCGACACGCACCACCGGTCCTGGATCCCTCTTTCAATATCACCGGTTGGATCAGCACTTACACCGGCAAACCGATTCCAGCGGAGGAGATGCGTCAATGGACGGAGGGTGCGGTCAGACGAATCTTAAACTTGAATCCCGAACGAGTATTGGAAATCGGTTGCGGTACCGGATTACTGCTTCTTCGGATCGCAGAACACTGCCAAGCATATGTCGGCTCCGATTTACTTGAGTCGTCTCTGCAAAACATCCACAGCGAACTGCGACGCCGCCCCGAACTCAAAGACACCGTCACGCTCGTCCAGGCCGATGCGGATCAGTTTGAACACCTCGGGGACGACGTCTTCGATTGCGTCGTTTTGAATTCTGTGGTGCAGTATTTCCCTGGCGTCGATTATTTGTTGCGGGTTCTTGAAGGCGCGATCGACCACATCACTCCGGGCGGATCCATTTTCATCGGCGACGTTCGTAACCTGCGGCTTCAGAGAGCGATGGCGACATCGATCGAACTCGCCAATGCGAACGGTGATTTATCCATCGCGGAGATCAAACATCGTATTGCGGCACGGCTCGAGCATGAAGAAGAACTGTTGCTTGACCCGAGCCTTTTTAAGCGACTGCAAGAAGTTCATCCGCGAATCAGCGGCATCCGCGTCCTACTGAAGGACACCGCCGAGAAGAACGAACTGGGCCGCTTCCGCTACGACGTCGTTCTGACCGTGGACGGCCCTCAAATAGATACAAACCCATCTGAAATCGAGTTTACAACGCTATCGGATCTCAACGAAGCAGAGAAACCTCCGATCGCCTACACCGGTATTCCTAATTCGCGAGTCGCGATGGATGTTCATGCCGCGGATTTGTTGGAATCGCTCGCGGACTCCGATACAGTTGCCGATCTCCAGGGAAAACTTGCTTGCATCGAATCGTCGCTAACACTCATCGAACCCAACGATGTCCTAGCGAAGATTTCCAAGCCTGCGATCGCGACTTGGAACGAACACGACCCGAGCCGATTTGATATCGTGCTCGGCGATGCAGACACGGCTGATTCGCCCGTCAGCACTCCGGCCAAGTCAGCGCCGACCGCTCCGTCGAAACCGGTCGACTTCACGACGCTCGCCAACGACCCCATCGGTACGGAACGTTCTCGCGACTTCACCAAGACTTTGCGTGACGAACTCATCTCTCGCCTGCCCGCATACATGATTCCATCCGCGTTTGTGGTACTCGACGAATTGCCGAGAACGATTAACGGGAAGATTGATCGTGCGAAATTGCCACGCCCTGCCGGACGCCCCGCCTGGGCCGGAAATTTCGAAGCGCCGACGACGCCGACACAGGAAACACTCGTCAAAGTGTGGGAAGATCTGATCGAGACGCGTCCCATCGGCATTCGAGACGACTTCTTTGAACTCGGAGGTCACTCAATGTTGGCCGTTCGCATGACGAGCGAAATCGAACGTCGTTTAGGGAAACGGTTGCCATTGGTCGCCTTGTTTCAAAATGCCACGATCGAGCACCTCGCCACCCTGATCGATCAGGGAGAACTCGCCACGATGGGCTCGACGCTGGTTCCGCTCAAAACCGTCGAACGAAGCAAAGATTCGTCGGAGTCACTTCCGCCGCTGTTCTGCATCCATCCCGCCGGCGGCACTGTGTTTTGTTACATGGAAATGGCGGCACATCTGCAAGCGGGGCGGGCCGTCTACGGTATTCAAGCCAACGGAGTCGATGGCACGCAACCGCCGCACGAAACACTCGCCGAAATGGCTGCCCACTACGCGCGGGCGATTCGCGAAATTCATCCGGAAGGCACGGTGCATTTGGCCGGATGGTCACTCGGTGGCAACATCGCGTTCGAAGTCGCACGGCAACTGGAATCTCGAGGCACCCGGGTGGGTATCCTCGCGTTATTGGACTCCGGGCTCATGTCGCCCGATACCGAACTTCGCGAAGAGGATTTCTTGCCCCTGTTGTCCGCTCTCTTCCCCGGAGCGATGAACCTTGATTTGGAAGAGATTCGGCAAAAGAGCCCCGCGGAACAATTGCAGTTTTTTGTCGATCGAGCAGCGCAAGCCGGCATCGTCCCCGACGAATTGAATGACATCGTCGCAACCAAAGACACACCCAACGCGGCGCACGTTTTCGGCGTGTTCCAGGCCAATGTCAAAGCGGTGCACGAATATGTCGCCGAACCGTTCGCCGGCGAAGTGCATCTCTTCCGTCCCGCCGATCAAGGGAAAACGAACTCATTGTTCGATGATCCCGTGCTAGGTTGGCGAGAAGTCACCCAGGACGTTCATATCCTTGAAGTGCCGGGAGATCACGCCCACATGCTGC
This sequence comes from Aporhodopirellula aestuarii, assembly GCF_023701485.1. GTDB lineage: Bacteria > Planctomycetota > Planctomycetia > Pirellulales > Pirellulaceae > Rhodopirellula > Rhodopirellula aestuarii. The sequence goes on along the minus strand of NZ_JAMQBK010000029.1, from coordinate 129,825 downwards.
AATCACCCGCAGCCGAATCGATCGCACAACAGCTCGATGAGCTGATGCAAAGCAAAGTTGCCGTTACCGCGTGAACACGCGACCAGAGTCATCACACGTAAAGCATGCTGGGCTGGTCATCGATACAGAGTTTCTTGATGAATGTAGGCTTCGACGGCGTGAGGCACTCGAAACCGAATTGATCGAGAATTCAACACTCGCGCTCTTAAATCCCGAGAGCTGATCTCGATTTGCGGCATCGAGATCTCGGCCGCCACGCACTCGTCAATCTTTTTCGGCGATGCGAAGTCCTTCAAAATGCTGTAGTCCGGCGGAGGCATGCCTCCGCGTGCGACCACCGCCAAGGTGCCTAGTTGCAAGATCCGATCCGGATCCTTCCAGCGATCAAACGACGCCAGCGAGTCCGAGCCGATGATGAGAAACAATCGTCGCTGTGGAAACAGCTCTCGTAAATGCTCGAGCGTCATAACGGTATAGCTCACACCGTCTCGATCGAGTTCTTGAGTGTCGATGACGTGCCCGCCCTGCCCCGACAATGCCAATTGCAACATGGCCAATCGCTGAGAGTTGCTGGCGACAGGCCCCGACTGCTTTAGCGGGCTCGTCGCCGCAGGAACCCAGCGGACTTCATCGATCGGCAGCTGCTCCAATGCAGCTTCGGCAATCCACAAATGTCCAACGTGCACCGGATCGAATGAACCGCCATAAACCCCAATCGCATTACTCAACGCCCGCTCCCTGTTTTCACTGGATCTATCGCATGACCGGTTACCGCTTCGGCGAGTGCCACACGACGCGCATGAAACAACTCAGCGGATTGGTGATCGCCACGCTGCGTGTGAACGTACACAAGACGTTCGAGCACTTCGTCCCAGGCCGGGGTTCGATCATGTGCGATTTGCAAATGTTTTGCCGCCTCATCCATGCATGCCACGCTTCCTGTTGAATGAGCTGCCGCGATCGCCAACACACCCAAATAGAAATGAGCTGCCGCACTCGTTTTGTCGTCACGAAGTGCGTCTAGCAAGAAAGCTCTCGCCGATTCCGACTGCCCCGTTTCCAAGCACAATCGGGCAATCTCCAATGCCAATTCGGGGTGTCCGTCAAAAACGCCTCTGGCCGCGTGATAACAACGCACGGCGGAAGCAAGTTCTCCGACATGACCCCATAAAATTCCGATCGCCGCCTCGATCAATCCACGTTGCACATCGAAGACCCCGAGAGCTTCTTTCTCGCACTCCATTGCGTGAATTTGTTGGGCACCAATCTCCAAACCACGTGCCGGAAATTCGCACGCACGCCGCAACAGCTCTCTAGCCTCCGGCGCAAGATTTTCTCGATCGTCTACCGGATGCGACTGCGTTTCCAGAGGACACGCGTCGACGCCAGCAAAGTGGCGAGCCAACTGTTCGGCGATCTCCGAATGTTGCACGGGGGTATATCCGCTATGAACCGAACGCGAGATCGTCACCTCGGTGAAATCCAAATCAAGGCTCATCAGATCAGCGACCACGCTCGCGGGCGACACAGCCACTTCCTCGCTCGGCAGGTCAACAAAATAGTCGATGTCGACATCTACCAGAGAATCTCGAGGCAGTTCCAACAGCGGCAACGCCTCACGATGACACACCGTCAAATCGATACCGAGCAGACTCCCTTCGACCGCGCAAAGGCTGTTATTGACGTCACGACGCACCGTCAAACTCGCGAGATCCGACAACGTGACGCCATCGGTTTGCTGCAATTGTTGAACAGCAGACTCCATGTCAAAGATCGGAATGTACGGCGGCGCAACCCATATCAATCGATCGATAATCCCCAAGCGAGACGCAGCGAAGAGAAAATCTTCAATTCCAAAACCAAATGGGCGAGTCGCACTGGCAGGCTGATCAGGGATGAGATGGTGAGGTTTCATCCGAGCAAGAACATTATCTGCGGACTCACACGAGAGCAAGTGAGCGAGACGCCCATCGGAAATGCCCTGCACATCCAAATGAGCGTCAAAACAGATCACCGTTCGACCTCGCAGTCCGCGACCAAACCAATGCGGCAGGACCGCTGCGTGCTCTTCAAAAAGGAACGATCGAACCGAACGGCTCACGGCGATTCCGCGGGATCTTCTGCAGCCGCTTCATCGGAAAACGTAAACGTCAACAGTTCGCTCTGAATCGTTGCGATAATCTGATCTCGGTGCGGCAATAACTTCACATGGGTTTCGATGCGATTGTTACGACTGCCGATGTTCTTTCCTAGCAATTCATAGAGCACGTGGCCGTCTTCAATGTCGAGCCCCCAAACATCGAGTTCGCGGCGGCGTGATGCGGTACTCTCGAAGTGTGAATGTCCGCGCACAAGCAGTAGCATGGGGGTCAACCATGGTTGGTAAGTGGTCACACCGCGGGGCTCGTCAAACGGCACCGACCAAGCCAATCGGGCTTGGGTTGTCGCGGTGTCCTGCTGCGTCGCTGCGGCTTCATCTCCCTCGCCCTCACCCTCGTCTTGCTCGCTTTCTTCCATGTCAGACGCGGTGGCTTCAGCTTCGGCTACAAAGTCATCTTCGCTCGCGTCCTGCCACTCAATGCAGTGCACACTGGTCGCACCCTGCACCGACAAACCGCTGGCGACCGTCACCGTACTCGTCGTACTCACGGTTGGCTGTGGCAACCGACATCGCGGCATCAGCAAGAAACGATCCTTGACCTGAACAACCGACAATCCGAATAGATTCGGACGGATCGGCACGGCAACGTCGGCGAGTTCGCGGCCCGACAAAACGTCCCAGATCGTGGTCCGACCGACGTCGTCGAGCAGCACGAAATACCGACCGTTCACAAGTTCCCCGTATGCGGCGCTGCGGGCTTGATCGGTCAGGTTCACGGGCGATGCGACCCGGCTTTGCACCCGCTCCATCGACACACAATTGACGATCTCGACCATATGAGGATCGTACAAATCGACCACCCCTTCGGCGTCGTCATATTTCGACACCAACAACGCATGGCTCCCCAACGTCGCGATCACCGAATCGATCGGCATCTTCTTGGACTCTAGCAGGCTGCCATCGAACCAATCGAAGTATGCGACCGCATCGGCACGCTCACTGAGCACGCCGACCCGGCCATCACCGACGACCACTCCGCTGCCCGGCAATCCGGTCCGACTCCGCCATAGTTGTTCTCCGGTAACGCAGTGGTAACAAACCAGGTCTTCGCCTTGCAGCAAAAACAGTCGGTCACCAAGCACGGGGCCGAGACGCAATTGGGCATCGTCCGCATTCGCGGTCGGTGAATTGGAAACGTAGCGATAAACTTGATCACCAAACTTGGATGTTTCGCTGCGTCGTTTGGCCACCGGTTGCCCGTCGGGATGCAGACTTTGTCTCCACCGCACAATTTCATTCACACCACCGGCCGACACCCGGAATAGATCGATGGCGATCAATTCCGATGGCGTCAAGACGAGCATCAACCCACCGCTGATGGTGACTTCCTTATCACTCGAATTGCGATTACTCAGTCCTTCCACCGGCACCGGTCGTGGGATTCCGTCATGATCCAAAAGCGCGAGCGGATTATTGTCACTGATCGCCTGCCACCCCAACATTCGCCGCCCCATCAACCGAGTCGTGCGAGCGTAGCGGCGGTCCGAGACGAGTGGCTGTGTTTGCGGTAGTCGACTCGACTGCCATTGCAAATCCACCTCACGCGGCCACATTTCAGGTGGGATCCGCCCGACCCCTCGCACATGAAACTCGTCAAGTATCGTGGCAATTTCCGCGACCGTCTCCGGTGTAGCGTCCGGTTCTTGGATCCGCGACTGCAGAACTTCACCGACATGTCGTCGATCCTCGCTCCACCCGGTCAAGCTGTAAACTTGAGCGAGCGACAACAGACGAGATGTGTTGAGCATTTCTGTCGCTTCATCCGACGGCAAACGGATTCCCCACGTCAACCGCTCCGTCGCCAGAGCATCGCCGAGGCTTTGATATTGCTTGAGCAGATTTTGCTGCAACGGTTCCACCGCAGATGCCAGCGGCGAAAAATGCTCCACGATTTGATCCAGCGTCATGCGGTTGGGTCGCATGCGAGTGGACAGATGCGATAGGAGTTTCTCGCTAATCGCGTCGCGAGTTGCTTCATCCGCCGCGTCTGAGATTTCCGCAACGCGAGCGGTGACCCAGGCCGACAAGGTGAATTGCCGTGCTTCGTTTGGGAAAATCAACGCCTGCTGAGTTGCGATGGTGGGCCGCTCAATCATCAGAGCAGACAACTCGAGCAATAAATCGAATCCGACCAGCAAATCATCCTGAGAAACGCCGTTGCCCCCTTCTCCGGACCGCAATTGACGCAAAATCTGCAGCACGAATAACTCGGCCTGTTGTTCGGGGCGATCGATCAATTGCCGCAGCGTGTCCAAATCGGCTTGCGAGATTTCGTGTTGCTCACGAAGGCTGCTGAGCATGGCCTCGACGGATAGCGAGATCACGTCGTCATTGTCTGGATCGAGTTCACGTGCCTTGCCGAGCAACGTGAGGGCTTCCGCTCGACGGTTGTCTTCTAACAAAAGTTCAGCTTTGTGAACGATCGCAAACAGGTCCTCAGGATCCGCCTCGAGCAAGCGGTCCACCTGCGGTCGCAACGACTCTTCACCATATGCGACCGACGTCGTCGTCGTCGCCTGAGAAATAATATCGCCTTCCACGGCGACTAAGTTCCCGAGCGGATACCGCACGTTCCTTCGCGACAGGACACGTCCCGATGCCAGTGCGATTTCGATCAACTCGTCGCTCGTCGTCGGCAAGAAATAACTCGTTTCGCCAAACACGCCACGTCCCGCGACTCTTTGGCCGGGACGCATCATATCGACCGGCGTCGCCCACGTTTCCGTCCCAGTATTCACGTCGTAGGCCATCACGCGATCCGCTCGAACGATGATGTATTGGTCGAAACGGATCCCCGCGAGATAAAGATTCTTGCCTCGCGGTTGGGGGTGGAATCGATTCTCGCCGGTAACCGCATCCACGACGATCATGCGGTCGGACTCGACCGGCGTGAGCGCGACATTCGTCCCATCACCGATGGCGACCGACGTCATCCATCGCTGGCTGAGCTGGTTCATCGACATGTCCGCCGGCTGTCGGAACGCGTTGTTTGTGAAGCTAGCATTGCGGGGATGACGATTAACCCAACGCAATGTCTGGTCGATCAGATCAATCGCGATCGTGACCCCCGCCCCGGTCGGACAAATCAGGAGTCCTTCATGATAGGTCGGCATCGCGCCAGCGACGCGTCTGACCGGGTCGGTGGTGATTCCACTCGATTCGATCGAGACCAAAACTTGCCGCCACAGCTCGGAACCGTCCTGTGGATCCAAACAGACCAACACGATTTCACCGGCCATCTCGGCCATCACGTACAACCGCCCGCGAAATGGCAACGGAGGTCCCAAAAAGAACGCCTCGGAAAAACGTGAAGGCGTTGTCTCATCGGAGCCGAGCCGCCACAGCAACTTGCCTTCAGTCGCCAAGTCGAGCGCAACGAGCGTGTTCTTGCTCGCTTTGACCGATCGCATTCCGCGCATTCCAAACGGATTGAAACGCTCCACCTCGACCAATCGCAAATCATCGATCATGTAGACCCGCTCCCCATCGCTGGAGATCTGGCCGTAGGGAACATCGTTCCAAACTCGCTGCACCAAAATATCTTTCGGGTCCTCTTCGCCCCGGCGGCCACGGGAATCCTCGTCATCCGAAGTCGGGATCGCTTCAGGTGGGGCGAACCAAGGGTACTGCCACACGCGTTTTCCCGTGCGGTAATCCACCCCGAGTAATCGCTCGGTGGTTCGCATCAGCAATTGATCGCCCACCCGCAACGGCATCCATGACGGCGGTGGCAATTGACCGGTCGCTTTGAGCTGCGCCGTTTCGGATTCAAGAAGTCGTTCCTGTCTCGGACTTCCAGACGACTCGACTTTCCATCGCGCATTGCTCAGCGGCATCTGACCATCGGAGTTATCACTGCGGCTAGGACGCCCGCCCAAATAGGCGTAGTCGACCGACGTCGGATCAATCGTGAACGCCATCGACGAAAAACGCGAACGGACTGCAGATTCCCAGGCCGCCTCGTCAAAATCGTTTCCCTGAACCGCAGCCGACCAATCTGCCGGGACGCGAATGGGTTTCGGCAAGGAGCGGCCCGCCATCCAACACGCACCGGCGTGCAACCAAATCACTTCATCGCCGAGTTGCGAAGTCGCCCGCGGTAAATCAACCACATCATCGAGCAACAAAGACACTGCCAACGGATTGCCGAGCAACCACTCTCTCATCGCGAGCAAATATGAGGCCCGATAACCAGCCTTCGTATGAAAGAACTCTCGGCGAACTTGTTCGACCGCCTCCCAATCACGAGTCGGTTGAGCATCTTGCAGGAGCTTTGCCGCTAGCGGCCCATAACGGAGTTCATAAATCTCAAACGCCTGATCCGGCAGCCTTCCGATCATGTCACGGACCTGACGAAGAATCGTGGCAGCGCCTTCGGAGTCGAGAACATCGTCTTCGTCATCAAGCAATCGCTCGATGCGTTGCTCGATCATCCTGTTTCGCAGTTCCTCGCTCGATGGAGACGTTCGCACGAAATAGTCTTGGGTAATCTCACCGGAGTTCCCGTTGAACGTGCGACGGAGCAGATCACCCAAACGCACGACCGCGTCGCTATAGCGTTCTTGCTCTAAGGCTTCTTTAGCTTCGCGAATCTGCTGACGCACGCTCCGGGGTGCCGGCAACAGCTCCGAGGTCGCCGTGTCCAACGACGTCTGCATCAGCCCTTGGGCGTTGCAGATGTTTGCGTCGGTCAGAAAAGTACCCCATGCCTGAATCACCAGGGCAACCAGCAGCGTTGGCACTGTCAAATTCACAGAACGTTTCACATCAATGCCTTTAGACAACAATCAGCGTTTCGGATCAGAAATGTTTTTAATTGTAAGGTTTGTTCGTGAGCAAAAAGCGAAAGAACAACGCATTTTTAAAGCTCTCGGTCGTCAGTCCACCACGTGCGTGCGGTGCCCATCAAGCTCCATCGGGGAAGTCCACGCGACATCAAAAGAGACTCGCTGGATCGGCACGCAATAGCTTGCGAAGGGCGAGCAACCCGCTGATCAGACACATCGATGTCGTTAGCCCCAAGACCAGCAAACAGCGCATCACCGTTAGACGCATCGGCAATCCCGAAAAATATTCAAGCGCCAGGAACAGCCCCCATGCCACCAAGACCGCCGGAACAAAACCAAATAGCGACAAGAAAACGGACTGCCGCACCACCAGCCCGATGAAGAAACGGTTCGGGTAACCCATCGCCTTCAAGGTGGCAAACTCCGGCATCGCATCCTGCAAACTGGTGAACAGGATCTGATAACAAATGATCACTCCAACGACGAAGCCCATCACAGTGCCGATCGAAAAGATCTTCCCAACCGGTGTTTGCTCTTTCCAAAAATTGGTTTCTTTTTGCTTTAATTCGGCGCGACTGAGCACCGTCCAGAGTTTTGGAGCGAGACTCGTTAGACGAGCGGCAACCTCCTTCGGGTCGTCTCCCTCGCGAACGCGGATCATCCCCACGTCGACGACTTCGAGCGGCTGCCATCCACCGCGAACAGGAAAATACTCCGCAAATTCACTTTCGCGCATCAGCAACGTGCCCTCGTTGGCAAAATCGGTGCCGATCGTGATGCTGCCGACCAAATGAATCCGCTTGCCGGCTAACTCAACGACCTGCGGGACCGGCTCGCCGTCCTGCAGATTAAAACCGTACTCGCGTCGTGTCTTGCGATCGATCAACGCCGCCCCGGGAGGTTGCAGCTTTTGGCGTAATTCACTGAGCCCCGGAATCGATAACCACCCCGGTTGCGATGGTACCGACACCACGCGAATCGGCCGCGCCTTCTGCCCTGCCACACGAACCCGCGCCAGTAACCGCTCAATCAGCAGTGGTTCAGCCGCTAACACCGATGGGTCCGACAATGCCCGGCGTAGCAAGTCGCGAGGAAAACGCTGATTGACCGGCAACATGTATCGAGCCTTGCTGACGGCAACCAAATCACAATCCATCAGCTCGATCAATTGCACCGGGCTGTCGAGCAACGCGTTGCGAAATCCGTTTTGCGTGAACATCAAAACGGCGGCAAAGCCGACGCCGGCTGAGGCCAAGAACAGTCGCCGCGGTTCGTTAACGAGGTTTTTCCAAGCCAGCGGCGTTCGTCTCATGAACGATCCCCGGCGGCACGTGACTTCTTCGTCAATTTCGATCGCTTCTCTTTATCGTACGATTGGTTGCTTTTGGACTCCCCGCCGTCCGCATTTTCAGTGGACGATTTGGCGAATTTCGGAGGTCGTGTCGACGACGTTTGCACGTTCGGTTCCTTGTTTTCCTCCCGCGTTTTGTCCAAAACGGAAATGATCCTCAAAAAATCCTTCGCATCGGAAAACTCACGATAAACACTCGCGAAGCGAATGTAAGCCACTTCGTCCACGGTCGCGAGAAATCGGAGGACGACCTCCCCAATCTTCTCCGCTGGGATTTCGAAATCAAACTCCGAATAGATGGCCGCCTCAATGCTCTGGACCGTGGCTTCAATCTTTTCGCTCGGCACGGATCGCTTGGAACAGGCCCGCTCGATGCCACGCCGGATTTTCTCGCGGTCAAAAGGCTCCCGCGTTTCATCACTTTTAACCACGCGAACATTCAACGCCTCGATGTGCTCCATCGTCACGAAGCGACGTCCGCATTCCTGGCAAACCCGCTTGCGACGCACGCGATAACCGGCCTGCGCCGATCGGGAATCAAGCACTTTGTCGTTATCGGAATGACAAAATGGACAACGCATATCGAAGGTTCAAATCAAAAAAGTGAGCGGCCACGGAGAGATCTCGAGAAAATCCTAGACTCTCACGAGATTCTGAGCCCTGTGTTATATTCCATCGAGCCATATTACCCCATGGCAACCGATGTGTTCCCTGTGACAATTCAATTCCCGGCTCACCCAAACGACGACTCCAGAGTGTGAGCACGGCCGCATTTTGACCTTTTCGCCCCCCCAAGCACCCTACCATGAGCGAATCAGAGCATCCCAACGCTGGCCCCGCAGACGATCAACGCCCCGTGGCGGAATCGGCCGGAACCGCAGGAAAACCGCCGCAGTCCTCGCCCATGCCGTCCGATTCCCGGCCGGACACCGGGCCACCTGCCGGCCAATCGTCGCCGACAGCGAGGGGCACGTCGCCTCGCGACCGATTCGAGCAGGAAATCGCCAATCGACGCGACTCCCTCGACGATCACGAACCCGAACAGACGCTGTGGAGCGGTGGTTACAGCCCCAAAGCCATGGTCGGATGGTGGATTGGGCTAACAATTGTCTCCGTCGGCCTGCTGGTTGGGGCCTTCATGCTCCCCCAACTGTCCATTACCATCGCTCTCGTAATTATTGTAATTCTGTGGCTACTTGTCGCGGCAAATTATGCCCGCATGCGATTGGGGTTTCACTATGAATTGACCAGCCAACGTTTCATTCATAAAACGGGACTGCTCACTCGTCGCACTGACCGAATCGAAGTGATCGATATCGACGACGTCAGTTACGAACAGGGGCCGGTACAGAGACTCTTCGGGGTCGGCACGATCAACATCACCAGTTCGGACCGTTCGGACCCCGAATTACGCCTAATCGGAATCGATAAAGTCAGTGAAGTTGCTGGACTCATCGACGACGTACGGCGGGCAGAACGCCGACGACGAAGCCTCCACATCGAATCCATTTGACGTTTTTTAATTGCTGCGACATTCCAGATGACTGCTTGGTACGTGCAACGCGAACATGAAGAACTCGGGCCGCTGAGACCAGCCGAGTTGCTGACGTTGGTGCGTGACGGTAGCGTTCTGGCGGAAACGAGGGTCCGCAAAGACGACTCCCCGTGGTTCGCCGCCAGCGAAGTGGGCGGGCTATTCGAAGCCGCCCGGCGTCCCACCATTGAACACTTCTGCCCCCATTGCGAGGACGTCCGCGTGAGCGCGCCGCCGTCGACTTGCCCCAAATGCGATCGCATTCTTGCCAAGACGCGACAACGCATCATTGAGCACTCGATCGGCAAACCGAGTGCCGGATTGGTAATGCCGAACGGCCCAGCTGCCTCCGCCCGCCGCTGGCTTCAACGCCGAATCGGCAAAGACCATCCCTCCTAGGCAGCGTGTGTTACCGCCGGCAGGTCGGATTTCGAAACCGACTGCGGGAGCCAATCGACATGCGTTAGCACAGCAAGGCGGATTCGTGTTCTAGCAAGAACCGCTTGCGGTCCAGACCACCGGCGAACCCCGCCAACCCACCGCCACGCGAGATAACGCGGTGACAGGGAACAATGATCGAAATGGGATTGCGAGCTACCGCCGCTCCCACTGCCCGGACCGCAGCCGGTCTTCCGATCCTTTCCGCGATCTCGCTGTAGCTCCACGTTTTTCCTGGCGGGATTGTTTGCAGCTGTCGCCACACTTGAATTTGAAACGCTGTCCCCGCAAAACCACACGGTGTGTCGAACGCAAACCGACTATCATCAAAATAAGCCTGCAATTGTTCGACAATGCCCCTCGCGGTTTCACTCTGCATCCAGTCAGAAACCATCGAATCCTCGCACCAATTTCTGGGTGCGGGATGATGATCGGGGAAGTACAAACCGACACACACGTTGTCGCCATCAGCTTGTTCGCGAACCGTAATCCGCAGCTCACCGACGGGGCTATTCCAAACCGTTTGCACTAATCTCATTTTCAGCGTCTCATAACGTTCAAGATGCCGCGCCCGACAACTCACACACACGTGAGATCGCCAGCTCGTCTGGACAACTCCAAACCAGGAAAAACATGGCTTCGCGGCACCATCTTCCAACACTGTGGTGCTGAACAAACCCCGCACCCTTCGCCGCCATCAAAGCGGCCTGAGTGGACCGTATGACGAGGTCGTTCGCAAGACTGCGGATCTGCATCGCACTGTAAGGCGACTGTCCCTCGGCGGCCGAGAGAAGTTCTCGCTCGAGCTTATCCAACTCCTTTTCGAACGCCGCGGTTGGCCGCAACAGCTCCTCCCGTTGCTGGCAATTCCGTCGCAGGTAACCGATCGCTGATCGTGATAGACCGAGCGACAATGCTGACGTCTGCAATGAACCCGTCCCGCCTGTTGAGCCACCCTGGTTCGTCACCTTTTTTGCCGGGTCGGCCGGCCCCGATACGATCCATTCACTTCCGACCTTCACGCGATTAAATCGCATTTGGTCTGTGCCGCTTCCCGATAAAGCCATCAAATCGGTACCATCACCACAATGGATCCCCGGCAAATCAACCGGCACGGCAAACAAGATTTCTTGGCCGTTATCACAAACCGCACCCACCACCACCACGTCGGCCACACGCACGCCAGTGACCCATGGAGCAGTTCCGTCAAGAACGTACGCCTCGGGTTCAGGCGACCAAGCCTCCAAAGATCCATGCACGGGTTCGGCACGCAAAACCGGCCGGCTCAAATGCTGCCGACTGGTCGCTAAATGACTGATGCCAACCGTTGTGAACTGCTCCCCGCTCAACACGTCTGGCAACACTTGTTCATGCAGTAAACTGTTGTCGCTTCCCACCATGCGGGTAATCGCCGCTACGGATTGGGTCAGCACAAAAGCCGTCGTCAAATCCGCGGACGCAATCGCCATCAGACCTCGCAACCGCTCCGACGGAGTCCAGCCCCATCCGCCCAATTCAATACCACCTTTCGAAACGGGAGCAAACCAACGAAGCACGCCTGCTTGCATACAGTGGTACCACGCACCGGCCGGCCACGTCGCCTCGCTGTTGCTGTGCAGCGCGGCGCGACCAACATCTGCCACAAGTTGCTCGAGTGGACAACCAGCGAAGCTGACTTCGCTAGACATGACGCAGGAATCGATTTCAGATTGGATGGAAGACATCGTAAACAAGACTCTTAAGAATAGGAAAATAAAGCCCTCAATTCAAAGGACGCGAAATCGAATTCGCAATACCGCCCCTTTCGCATGCAATTGGTTCATCCCGTTAGAATGCCTACCAACAACAACCTTCTCGTCCCCTTAATCGACTAAAAACTCCTATGAAAATCACTTCCGACATGACTCTCATACCAGCCAGCTGTCGACTGCTGTTCCTTTGCACAGCATCAATTATCGCATTGCCGTTCAATCATCCACTTCCGGCGGATGAACCAATGCAATCACCAACGATCAACCTCGCCGATCCACCCGCCGATCTCAACATCACCCCGATGCCAATCGAAGTGGTCGAGGCCTATCCCAATCTACGCATCAGTCGCCCGATCATCATGTCAGGTGCAGGTGATGGAAGTGGAAGATTGTTCGTCGCCAGTCAAACTGGCGAAATCTACTCTTTCGATCAAGACGACGCGCAAATTGAAGACCCCGACCTGTTTCTCGATCTAAGCGACCGAGTCACCTACAAAGATCGCGAAAACGAAGAAGGATTCCTCGGGCTGACCTTTCATCCCAAGTTCAAAGAAAACGGTCGCCTGTACGTTTACTACACGACCTCGGCACGACCTCACGTCTCCATCCTCAGCGAATTCCACACCGTTGAGGGATCACAGAATCGTATTGGTGACCCCAACAGCGAACGCGTGTTGATGAAAGTCCAACAACCATTTTGGAATCACAATGGCGGCACCGTCACGTTTGGACCCGATGGCTATTTGTATATCGGACTGGGCGACGGCGGCAAAGCGAATGACCCTTTAAAGTCTGCTCAGGACATGAGCAAAGTGCTCGGATCAATCCTGCGAATCGACGTCGACTCGCGTGACGAAGGAATGCCATACGCAATCCCGCAAGACAACCCGTTGGTCGGTCGATCAAACGTTTGGCCTGAGATCTACGCTTGGGGCGTTCGCAACATTTGGCGGATGGCGTTTGACCCAGCCACAGGTGAACTCTGGGCGGCAGACGTCGGCCAAAACGATTGGGAAGAAATCAACCTGATCCGCAAAGGCGGTAATTATGGATGGAGTCTACGAGAAGGTGCCCACTCCTTTACGCTCGGCGGTGGGAAGGGATCGGGTCCCAACCCAAGACTCATCGAACCTCTGGTCGAATATCCTCATACCGATGACTGGGGAAAATCAGTGACCGGCGGGTTAGTGTACCGTGGAAAGGAAACTCCCGAACTCAACGGCTACTATCTCTACGGTGATTACGTCAGCGGCCGGTTATGGGCCATGAAAATTGACCCCGAATCGAAGAAGGTCATCGAGAACCGCCCGATCGCGTGGCAACAACTCCCCGTCTTCACGTTTGGCGAAACCGAATCGGGTGAAGCGTTGATGAGCACGATGATGGGCGGAGGCAGAATTTATCGATTCGTCGCTAAGAAGAATGATTCGGCACAGCCCTGATGAGCCCAGCCCTGGTGAATCTCATCCGCCGAATCCGAGGATGGTTGTTCGATGACAGAATCCGCATCGCCCCCGATGAGGGGCGATTGCTGAATCTGCAAATCGGACAACGTCTCATCCTGAACGATTCGCTGATGATCGTCGTTGACCGGCAGGACGTGCTAAACTCCGACCAGACCGCGGTGCGTTATTGTCTCGAGACCTACAACGAGAATGACGCATGCTTGCCCGCAGCGCCCGTGGTCATTGATTCGCCGCTAACGAGCGATGATCAGCCTAACAAGGTGAAGATCGAACCAGACGTGGACGGGCACCGCGTCTGGATGGAATGCTCCCTGTGATCCCATCCCTCCAAACGGTCGAGCTATTCCTTTTTGGCTTCGCATCCGTCGTCGACATCGCATTGCTGCTGGTCATTTTCGATCGTGTCAACCGCGAGAACACGGCCGTTTGGCTGAAGTCGTTGGTCGCCAGCACGGCGTTGATACATTCTGGAATCTTCTTCCGGCTCATGATCGATGACGCCAGCACGCTGGCGGCAACCCCAGTCGATCGCGTGCTCGTCGTTCTGATCTGTGTGGGACTGCTCGCTCTCCCTTCGGCGATGTTGCACGCGGCATTGCGACTCAAACAAACAGGCATCCTCGCCAAACCGCCTCTCGATCGACGATACGCATTGCTGTATCTACCGCTGTTGGTTCTTCCGCCGATCACGGTACAGGTTTGGCAATCGCAGGAAGTCGATTTCATATCACTGGTGGGATCCTGGAAGTCAGCATTTCTCATCTGGCTCGTATTCGCTAATTCCGCGTCAATTCTCGGATTTCTAAGGTCACGCGGAAAGTACACCGCCTCAGGTGGCGATCTCTTCTTGAGCCGTTTGTCGTTGATACTGGCGTTCATCACCTTGTCCGCGATCATCTACGTCGCCTTTGCGGTCGACACGGCCTACGAGGCTCCGTGTCGGTTGCTCACCACACTCTCGCCACTCGGTGCTGCTCTTCTCTTTGTATGGCATTCACTGCGTGGCCGACTGCTGCCCCTGATCATGGAACGCACCGTCGGCTATGCCGTGATCTTTGTCGGCATCATGCTGCTACATCGCTTAGCAATCGTTCCGTTGGTCCGGTCGATGGGTGCTAAGACGAATGTGGATTTTTTCTGGATCGAGGGCATGATGATCGCGGCCGTCGTGCTGTGCATTCCAACACTGCGACGCCGTGTCGGCGAGTCCCTTCGGTATCTCTTGAGCACTAACGTGAATCAAGTTCGCGACGAGATGCGTGGCCTAACCCTTCGCCTGGCACAGAATGGATCGAATGACCGAGCCGAGCTGCTGCGTTGGTTCGCCACGGATCTTCGCCGCTGTCTCGACTTGGACTATGTGACCATCACTCTCAACGGCGACGCTGCCATATCAGACGATATAAAGCCTGAAGCAATTGCGATTCGCGCCGATACCGGTTCAACGTCCTCGTCTGAGACTCAATTGACGGATCGACAACGACTCATCCACAACAGCGTATCGGATCATGTTCGCATCGCCGAACGAGGCACGCTGGAGTCACAAAAACTCGAACAAGCATTCACCGAAGAAGATGCCTTGATGGCGGTTCGATTGTCGTTCGGTTCCACCTGCGGATCGGTGGTGTTGGGCAATCGGCTCCGCAACGATCGTTTGACGAGCGATCAAATCGTCGTCCTCGCCCTGGTCATCGACCAATTCGCGGCCACCCTGCACCACCGGCATGAACAAAACATCCTTCAACAAACGCAGCGAAAAGTACTGCATCAAGAAAAGCTATCCGTGCTGGGTTTGCTCTCGGGATCGCTCGCCCATGAGCTTCGGAATCCGCTTTCATCGATTCGCACAATCACCACTCTGGCAATGGAGGATCTCGGCCCCTCACATGAATCCGTCTCGGACTTACGAATGGTGGTCGAAGAAATCGACCGTCTCACGCAAACAACCAACCAACTACTAGACTTCGCCAAACCCGACCAGCAAAGATCCGCTCTGGTTGAGATCGATCCAATCATCAATCGAATCGTTTGCATCCTCCGTCACTTAGCCAAACAATACGGGGTCGAATTGACGATTCAATTAGATTGTCCTGAGATTAAAATCGCATCGACCGAATCGAGTTTTTCGGAAATCGTTTTGAACCTAACCAAGAATGCGATCGAAGCGGCACGCGAAGTAGCAGATGGAAAGGTGACGGTATCCTCAAAAACAGACGAGCAACATCTCGTGGTGGCAGTCTGCGATAATGGCCCTGGGATCCCCGTCGAAAGCGAAACCGAACTGTATCAACCATTTGTCACGGCCAAATCCGACGGCAACGGATTGGGCCTGTTTGTGGTCGCTGAGCGTGTCAAAGAAATCGGTGGGACGATCACCTATCACCCGAACGAGCCTTGCGGTGCCCTGTTTGAACTTCGAGTGCCGATCCATTCGGTCGATTCAACTTCAGAACGATAGACGACATGATCATCCTGGTTGTCGATGACGAAAGACCGGCCCGTTACGCACTTTGTAAGACACTGCGTGGTGATGGACGAACGATTCTCGAGGCCGACAACGGTGAACTCGCCGTATCGGTGATCACCTCTCAATCTCCCGATTTGGTTTTCCTCGATCTGACCATGCCGGGTAAGGACGGTTTAGCCGTGCTCGATGAACTCTCGAGCCACAGCGAAAACGAGATACCCGAAATCGTAATCGTGACCGGAAGTGATTCGATCGCAAACGCCGTGCAATGTGTTCGTCGCGGGGCAACTGACTTCGTTACCAAACCATACGACGTCGAACACATCCGTTCGATCGCCTCCCGAACCGAGCACCGTGTTCGTCTCCAAGAACAACTCGCTCGACTCCGAGACGATTGTGCAAACTCCCATTCGCGAGGCCCCATCATCGGCGCCAGTCGAGCGATGCGACACATCTTTGAACAAATCGACCGCGCCGCAAACGCTAATCTGCCGGTATTGATTCGGGGCGAGAGTGGCACCGGCAAGGAACTCGTCGCTCAACAGCTACACGAACGCAGCGATCGTAAAAACGGTCCGTTCCTCCCCGTAAACACCGCTGCGATTTCGGCAACGTTGATTGAGAGCGAATTGTTCGGACATGTCAAAGGCGCGTTCACCGGTGCCGAACGATCACGCGAAGGGGTGTTTCGTCGCGCCGATGGTGGAACCTTGTTTCTGGATGAAATTGGCGACATGCCCGCCGAAGTTCAAACGCGACTGCTGAGGGTGCTACAAGAAAGCGTCGTCCAACCGGTGGGCAGCGAAGAGTCGATCCCGGTTGACGTGCGCATCATCAGCGCCACTCACCAAGACCTCGAATCAGCCATCGAAAACAAATTGTTTCGCCTGGATCTCTTTTACAGACTCCAAGGCATCGAGATCGCTCTGCCACCGCTGCGACAACGTCACGAAGACATCCTTTTGTTGGCAACCGACTTCCTCTCCAACTCTTCTCGTGAGCTTGACCGTTCGGCCGTTGCGGCTTTGGTCGCACACCACTGGCCCGGAAACGTTCGTGAACTGAAGCAGCGAATCCAATCGGCCGCGGCAATGTCACCGAACCCCAAAATCACCGCGCGTGACCTCGGGCTTTGTCCCGAAACATCGAAACTGAACGAACAACTCTTCAACGACTACTTCGACCTGCCGCTAACCGAGGCGCGAGAACAACTCTCAAGTGATTTCGAGCGTGCCGCCATCATCCGGGCCCTCGAACACTCCGAAGGGAACGTCAGCGCCGCCGCACGCTCATTGGGCATCCACCGGCAAAGCCTTCAACAAAAGATGACGAAGCTCGGTCTCTAGAGCAAACCGGAAGGCAACACACACTAGTCACGAAAACGCGACTCAATGCTGTTACACGACAGACTCATTGGCGCATCGAACCGTCGGTGATCGCCGCACAAATCCGCTCAAACACGCACTCAGGCGTCGACATCGCATCCACCGTGCGGACCTGCCCCCGCGCGCCATAATACTCCAGCAGCGGGGCCGTCCGTTCCTCGTAGATGCGAAACCGTTCATGAATGAATTCGGCCGAATCGTCCGAGCGTTCACCGCTGCGAGAACGCTCCATCAAACGACGCACCAACTCGTTCGCATCCACGACCAAATGAACAACGTGATCCAGCGTCTGTGACTGACGTTCCAAGGATTCGTCAAACGCTTTGGCCTGCACAAGTGTTCGCGGGAAACCATCCAGAAGGAAGCCTCCTCGACAATCATCCTGAGCCAGACGTTCGGCGACCATCTCCAAGATAAACTCGTCTGGGGCAAAATGCCCTCGATCAATCCGCAAACGGATCGCTTCCCCAGACTCGTTATCAAGAGACCGCAGCATCTCTCCGGTGCTAATGTGCGGGATCCCGAGGTGGGCACTCAGCAGGCTACACTGCGTCCCCTTTCCAGCGCCAGGCGGCCCGATGAAAACGATCTTCACAACTCAGGACCGCCGGACGAAAGAGAATCTTCCTAGTGCGTGCGAATGACTTACCGCGAGTGCCACGGGGACACATAGCACTCAGTCATCAAGCTCGCCGCCGCTCGATGCAGGGCCGGAGATCATCAAACCTCCGACACAATCATGAACATCGCGGCGAAGCGTTAAACTACAGGAGCGGTACCACCACCAGCACCTTCCAGCAGTCCTCGATAGTTTCGCATCACGAGGTGGCTGTCAATCTTCTGCACCAAGTCAAACGCCACGCTCACTGCGATCAACAAACCCGTACCGCCGTAGAAACCGGCGATCGAGTAAGGCACGCCGAGCGAACCGTAAACAATGGTCGGAACAATCGCGATCAATCCGAGGAACGCAGCACCAACGTACGTGATCCGAACCATCACCTTCTCAAGGTAGTCCGTCGTTCGACGCCCCGGACGATAACCCGGGATGAAGGTTCCGCTTTCCTTCAGGTTGTCACTCATCTCTTTCGGGTTGAACGTGATAGCTGTCCAGAAGTAACAGAAGAAGAAAATCAGCCCGACATAAAGCAGGTTGAAGAAGTAGGACGTTTGATCGCCCATCGTCAAGCTGATCAAGTTCAATCCGCGGAACAAAGCACCCGACGAATCAAATTGGCCTGCCAGGAATCCGAAGAACACACCCGGGATCATCAACAAACTGCTGGCGAAAATGATCGGCATCACGCCTGCTTGGTTGATTCGCAAAGGCAAGTGTTGGCGGGTTCCGCCATACACACGACGTCCTCGCGTGAACTTCGCCGACTGCGTCGGAATTTTTCGCTGGCCCAACGTGATGAACACCACGCCAAACACAACGACCACAAACAAAATGACAAGGATAATCAGCGTTTCGATACCCACCTGCCCCTTTGCCAAACCGGTCAATTCGGGCTTCATTCCTAGCACCAACTCATAGAGAGCTTTTGGCATCTGGGCCAAGATACCTGCCATGATCAACAAACTGATCCCGTTACCGATGCCATACTCATCGATCTGCTCACCAAGCCACATCAGGAACACGGTACCCGTGGTCATGGTCAAAACGGCAACGATCTGCCAACCAAAATACAGTTGCTGGTCCGCGTTCATGAAGAACGGGTTGATATTGCTTTGTCCCCCGGCTCCCGTCATCAACATGAACTTGAGGTACATGTAGCTCTGCACGAGGCAGATCACAACGGTGAGATAGCGGGTGTATTCATTGAGTTTTTTACGGCCCGCTTCGCCTTCTTTCTTCAATTCCTCGAGCGGTTTGTAAACGCTTCCGAGGAGCTGGAAGATAATCGACGCCGAGATATACGGCATGATTCCCAGACCGAAGATGGTCGCCTGGCGAAGATCGCTCGCCGCGAACACGCTGACCTTCTCGAAGAAGTCTGCGGCACCACCGCCGGCAGCATCTTCCAGGTTGGTCGCAATCATCGGAAGCGGGATGTGAAACCCGATCCGATACACCGCGAGAAGTCCAATCGTCAGAAAGACTTTCTTGCGTAGTTCAGGAATCGAGAAAATGATCCGAAGCTTTTCAAACATCGATCTGTCCGTCGTCGATCGGTTAAAGGTGAGGCCAGTAGTGGCAAGACGGGAAGTCTAGCGATCCCGGAGCCTCACCACGAGAGTGATTTGTAAACAGTTATAATGAAACTACCATGGACTCGGCACCACCTCGACAGAATCGCCGTCGTGGAGTCTGGAGGCCAGAGGCGTGGCTCCGCGAGCGAAGCCAACGGCGAGACTCATTACATGGCCGGCAATGCCGACGTCTCCGACGCCGGTGCGTTGGGTTCCCCGGGGCAGTCCAATGACACTGCCAACGCCAAGGGCAACTCAGAGGCGACTAGGCCTTGGCGTTCTTCAGGTCCGCGACCCGTTCGTCTGGTGTCCGCTTGGGAGCGATCTTTTCGATCGTTCCGCCCGCAGCAGTGATCTTCTCTTCGGCCGACTTGCTGAAGCGGTGAGCCTGTACGGTCAGCTTTTTGGAGATTTCGCCATCTCCGAGGATCTTCACCTCGTCAAAGGTACCCTTGGCGAGATTTTTCGCTGACAACGATTCCAATGTTACGGTTTCGCCGTCGTTGAACGCTTCGTTCAAGCGGCTGACGTTGACCGCGAAGACGGTCACGGACCACTTGTTATTGAAACCGCGTTTTGGAATGCGACGGAACATCGGCATCGCACCACCCTGGAAGTTGGGTTTGCGGCTGTAGCCGCTGCGGCTCTTATGCCCCTTGTGTCCACGACCCGAGGTTTTGCCCGTGCCGCTACCAGGTCCACGACCAATACGCTTGCGATTGCGGTGCTTCGTAATTCCGCGATGAACGTCGTTGAGTTGCATAGTAAATGATCTACTTTTGAACGGACTTCACGGCCGAGACAGTCTCCGGGACGCGATCCTTCTGATGGTTGTCAAGATTGGACGATTAGGTCCAACGAAAGGTATTAGGCTTCGATGAGTTCGTCTGGGCTGAGTCCACGCAAAGCAGCAATCTGCTCACGGGTCCGCAGCTTGCTCATCGCGTCGAGCGTGGCCTTGACCAACGTGACGGGATTATTGGTTCCGTAGGACTTTGTCAAAATGTCGTGGATGCCACATGCTTCACAGACCGCACGAACGGCTTGTCCGGCGATGATACCGGTACCAGCACCCGCTGGGATCAACAGCACCTTGGCGGCACCGAACTGGCCCCACACTTGGTGAGGGATCGATCCGTCTACCAACGGCACGTGAATCATGCTGCGTGAAGCTTGCTTGGTCGCCTTCTGAACGCTCGGCGGAACTTCGTTCGCTTTTCCGTATCCCCAGCCGACTTGTCCGTTGCTGTTACCGACAACCACCATCGCTGCAAAGCTAAACCGACGACCGCCTTTGACCACGGCCGCACAACGCTTGATCTTGACGATGCGATCAACCAAGTCACTGGGCAAACTCGGTTCTTCGTTTTTATTCCGTCGGCTGTTGCTGCGTGAATTACTCATTTGTGCAATTTGTCTGCTGGAAGGGTTGCAGAGGGCATATTCGGGTGGGCCACTGCGATTGATGTGTACGTGGTATTGAACCTAGAACTGCAGTCCGGCTTCACGCGCGGCATCTGCAAATGCTTTGACTCGGCCGTGATATTTGTTGTGACCACGATCGAGCTGGGCCAGCTTGATACCGGCTTCCGTTGCACGCTCGGCGAGCAGCTTACCAACCAAGGCCGCTGCGTCACAGTTGCCACCTTGCTTGACTTGGTCACGGACGCTCTTGTCGCGGGTACTCACGCTGACGATCGTCCTGCCTTGCTCATCGTCAATCACTTGACAGGCAAAGTGCTTCAATGACCGCTGAATGCAAAGCCGCGGCTGCGTCGCATCGCCACGCAATTTATTGCGAACGTGACGACGACGTCGAAGACGCTTCGACTGAATTTTCTTGTTCTTATCCATGACAGTAAACCGTTCGGGGAAAGGTCCTCGATGGAACCGTTTTCCCAGGTGATGGTGAAATGATTATTTGCTAGCCGACTTACCAGGCTTGATCTTGACGTATTCGCCTTGGTAACGAACACCCTTGCCCTTGTAGGGCTCAGGTTTCCGCAGCGAACGGATCTCCGCTGCAAACTGACCGACCTTTTGCTTATCACAGCCTTGCACGACGACATGCGTTTGGTCAGGGCAGGTGACGGTCAAATCCGCCGGAATTTTACGATGCAGTTCGTTGGCGTAACCGACGCGGAGTTGCAGCGTGTCACCGCTGATCGCAGCCAAGTAACCGACGCCGACGATTTCGAGTTTCTTCTCATAACCTTGCGTGACACCGACGATCATGTTCGCCAGTATCGCACGGGTCAAACCGTGGAATTCGCGCGAAGGGCGGGTGTCGTCGGCACGGGCAACGTTAACTTCCTTGGCATCTGTATCGATGTTTACGGAAACCTCAGGACGGTGCGTGAACGACAATTTGCCCTTGGGGCCTTCGACGTCGAGCGTCCGATCGTTAACCGTGATCGTCACGCCGGCGGGGATCGCGACGGGCTTTTTACCGATGCGGCTCATGGCTGATTCGCTTGATGAAACAGGAGGGTGTTTGGAATCGACCTCACCGGTGCGAGGTCATGGAAGGGACAACTCAGGATCAGGAAACTTCGCAAAGCACTTCGCCGCCGATCTTATCGCGGCGAGCTTCCCGGTCGCTGACAACGCCCTTACTGGTACTAATGATTCGGATACCAAGTCCGCCGAGTACCGGACGCAGTTCTTTGCTGCGCGAGTACAAGCGTCGGCCCGGTTTACTGACTCGTTTGATCGTCTGAATAACGCGTTCGCCGTTGGGGCCGTATTTCAGCTCCAAACGCAGCGTCTTGACTGGTTCGGTGTCTTCTTCTTTCCAGTCCCAAATGAAGCCTTCTCGCTTCAGGACGTCGGCCAAACCACGTTTTACGCGGCTAGCAGGAATATCAACATAAGGCCGTTCAACACGTACCGCGTTACGGATTCGTGTGAGCATGTCGGCAATGGGGTCGGTCATCATAGCTGTGGGTTCCCTTTTTTTGTTTCCAAACTCACCAACTGGCCTTACGCACACCAGGGATCAACCCGGCGTTCGCATTCAAGCGAAAGCAAATACGGCACAAACCGAACTTGCGATAGACCGACCGCGGACGACCACAATAATTGCAACGGTTTTCTTTCCGTGAGGAAAACTTTGGCGTACGAGACGCCTTGGCGATTTTGGATTTGCTTGCCACGAAAGGACCTGCGGTGAACGGAGCGGGCGACAATGCCCAACTGGGAAACGTAACGGTGATGTGTATTAAACGATATAATTCACGTGAACGACGGCACTATGCCGCGTCCGACTTCTCTTTCGGCTGCTTAAACGGCATACCGAATTGCTCGAGCAACGCCCGGCCTTCGTCGTTGTTTGCGGCCGACGTGATGAAGCTGATGTTCATCCCTTGAGGCCGTACAAACTTGTCTGGGTTGAGTTCGGGGAACACCAATTGTTCGTTCAAACCCAAGGTGTAGTTACCGCGGCCATCGAAGGCCGTGCGGCTGATCCCACGAAAGTCACGAACGCGCGGAAGCGCGACCGAAATCACTCGATCGAGAAACTCATACATCCGCTGACGTCGCAGGGTGACCATGCAACCGATCGGCATGCCTTCACGCAAACGGAACGTTGCGATCGACTTGCGGGCGAGGGTCAAAACCGGCTTTTGTCCAGCGATTTGGGTCATCGACTCGAACGCCATGTCGAGGACTTTTTTGTCCGCGACCGCCGCACCGATACCCATGTTCAGAGTGATTTTCTCGAGCCGAGGAATCTGGTGAGGGTTCGTGTACCCGAACTGTTCCTTCAATGCTGCGCGGATCGATTCCTCGTAGCGGAGCTGCAATCGTGGTTTAGTGTTGGACATGGGAGGCAACAAGCCGATCTAAATGACTGTGGGAATTAAAATTTTGAAGTCGCTGCCGGATGATTCGGCAACCTAGAACTTTACTTCGAGGCCCGACTCGCCTTGGCGGGGGCAATCTGACCGAGACTCGCTCCACTTCTCTTTGCGTATCGTTCTTTGCTGCCGTCCGGCAGGTAACGCAGACCGATGCGGGACGGCTTGCCGTCGGACGGATCAACAATCAGGACATTGCTCGCACTGATCGGCATCTCTTTGTTGAGCCGACCACCTTGAGGGTTCTTTTGACTTTGGCGAACGTGCTTCCATACTTTGGCCGCACCTTCGACGATGACTTTATTTGCGTCGCGATCGATCTTGATAATCTTCCCGCGGTGACCTTTGTCAGCACCGGTAATCACGATCACTTCGTCGTCAATTCGGAAATTCATGTTAGTAGCTTTTAGCAATTAGCGTTGAGCGTGTGTTTTGTGTTCGTTGTCTTTTGATTGAGGCCGGAGCTAACAGCAATCTGCTCTACCGGAACCTCATGCTCATACGACTTCGTTAGCCAGACTGACGATCTTGGTAAACTTCTGATCGCGAAGCTCTCTTGCGACCGCACCAAAGATCCGGGTACCACGTGGGTTGCGGTCCTTGTCAACCAACACGACCGCGTTGGAATCGAATCGGATATAGCTGCCATCGGGGCGGCGGGTCGGTGTCTTGGTGCGAACGATCACCGCACGCACGACAGACTTCTTCTTGACTTCGCTACCGGGAATGACACTTTTGACACTGCAAACGATCACATCGCCGACCGTCGCAAACCGTCGACGAGTTCCGCCGAGCACCTTGATGCACATCACCTGACGGGCACCGGTGTTGTCCGCAACGTCGAGTCGAGATTCTTGTTGGATCATTTAATTTTCTTCAACGACAAAAATTTGTTACAGGCGTCCTGCCCCGGCTACTACATCTAGCCTGGGCAACACGGGATTAAGCCATACCACCTACGACGCGTTATCCGAGGAACCATCACCCGCGTGGGCGGCTTCAATCGTTTCACTTTCGGCGGCGTTCATCGCTTCTTTACGAGCAGCACGCAGTGCCACCACGTCGACGGCGGTGCTCTTCTCAAGAACACGAACCAATCGCCACCGCTTGAGCTTGCTGAGCGGCTCAGATTCGATGATCTCGACGCGATCACCCACGCCCGATTGGTTGTCTTCGTCATGGACGTGACAGACCGTACGGCGACGGAGGTATTTCTTGTACTTCGGATGCTTGACCACGCGATTGATTTCGACGCGTCGCGTCTTGTTCATCTTGTCGCTGGTGACGACTCCGGCTAACACGCGTTTAGGCATGACGTTTCGGACAATTCATTGGGAGGGTATTACAGGTGAGGCCGATCACGGCCTCAATGGGTTACTAGTTCGTTCCGACAGGTGCTACGCGGACTGCGTGGCACGCTCTCGTTGTGTTTGGATCGTTTTGATCCGAGCGATCAAGCGTCGGTTCTTGCGAATCTCGCTTGGCGTGTTGAGCCGCTCGGACTGCGATTGAAAACGCAGCCGAAACAAGGTCTCCGCCGCTTCTTTCGCAGTCGCATCGAGCTGCTCATCGCTCATTTCGTGAAGTTCAGTCAATGATGTCATCGGTTCAACAAACGAAAAAAGGGAATGAGTTTATGGGTTAGGTCGTGCCACCGGCTCGTCCGCCACCTAGGCTGAACGCCGGGAGACAAACCGAACCTTGACTGGCATCTTGCTGGCCAAACGAGCGAAACAAACTTTTGCTTGCTGTTCGGTCACACCGCTGAGTTCGTACAAAATGGTTCCCGGCTTGACGACCGCGGCCCAGAAGTCAGGCTCACCTTTCCCCTTACCCATCCGAGTTTCCAGCGGAGTGCTGGTCACTGACTTGTCTGGGAAGATTCGAATGTAGAGCTTGCCTTCGCCGCGAACGTATTGCTGGGCTGCGATCCGGCCGGCTTCGATCGTTGTAGCTTTGATCCATCCGGCGTCCAGGGACTGAATTCCGAAATCGCCAAAAACGACCGTATTGCCGCGAGTCGCGTTACCTTTTATACGACCTCTTTGGCTTTTTCGATGCTTGACCCGTTTGGGCATCAACGCCATCGTTGTCGTCTCCGTAAGTACCTTGGTTAATCCAAACCTGAATCCCGATGTGCCCCTGTGGCGTCATCGCTTCAGTGAAACCGTAATCAATCATTGCCTGCAGTGTGCTCAGCGGAATTGATCCGGCGCTTTGTTTCTCACGACGAGCCATTTCCGCTCCACCGAGCCGACCCGCCATCTGGATTTTGATGCCCTTGGCACCAGCGTCCATCGTCTGCTCCAGGGAGCGTTTCATCGTCCGGCGGAAACTTGATCGCTTCGCCAGTTGTTGAGCAATGTCTTCGGCGACGAGTTGAGCTTGCAACTCAGGACGGCCGACTTCTTCCACCTTCAGATTGATACGGCGACCGACCAGGTTCTGAAGTTCAGCTTGCAGGATCTCAATTTCTTGACCCTTCTTGCCGATGATCAAACCGGGGCGAGCGACGAACATCATCACGCGGACTTCGTCACGGGTGCGTTCGATCTCGATCCGATCGATACCCGCTGCTTTGTATTGTGTTTTCTGGGGGTGCTTCGTGATGAAATCACGAATCTTCTTGTCTTCGACCAGCAAAGCCGCGTAGTCCTGCTTGGACGCGTACCAACGACTGCTCCAACCGCGTGTGACGCCGGTTCGAAATGCGATCGGGTTGACTTTTTGACCCATGGTGAAAGTTCTGTGGGCTAAGGACTTAGGACTGAATAAATGTTGTGCGTTTGTCGTTAACGGAGCCGACCGCGGACCTTGGAGCTTTCTGCGTCCAAAACCCTTAGCCGCGATTCCGTTCTTATATTTCGTCGATGTGGGTCAATCCGACGCGGATGTGACTGGAGCGTTTCTTGACCATGAACGCCATGCCGCGGGCACGAGGACGGATTCGCTTGAACATCGGCCCACCATCGACACGAACGTCGGTAAGGACCAACTCTTCAATCTTGAAACCGCGACCATTGTTCTGATCGGGATCTTGAGCGTTTCCGACTGCGCTTTTGATGACCTTCTCGAGCATGCGAGCCCCACGTTGCGGCTGATACTTGAGAGTATCGAGCGCCTCGTCGGCATACATGCCACGGACCATATTGGCCACCAAACGCACTTTCTGTGCGCTGATGCGGGCGTTTTTGTGATATGCGTTGAATTGTGACATGTTTACCGATTCCTACCTTATCGCTTGCCTTTGCCACCGTGACCGCGGAAAGTCCGCGTCGGTGAGAACTCGCCGAGCTTGTGACCGACCATGTCTTCGGTAACCAACACCTTCACGTGCTGACGTCCGTTGTGAACCATGAAGGTCACATTGACGAACTCAGGCACGATCGTGCAGGCGCGGGACCAGGTCTTGATCGGCTCACTCGAACCGGCCTCGGCCGCCTTTTGGACCTTGAAAAATAACTTCGGGTCTACGAAAGGACCCTTTTTACTGCTTCGACTCATGATTGATTCTCAGACGCTTGCTGGTCGGCCTACTTGTGAAGTTTCAATTGACCATAACGACGACTCTTACGCCGGCGAACGATCGACGAGTTGCTCGGCTTACGCTTCTGACGCGTTGCTCCGCCCTTGGCACTCTTACCTTGCGGACTCACCGGATGGCGACCGCCCTTGGTACGACCTTCACCACCACCGTGCGGGTGATCGATCGGGTTCATCGCGGTACCACGGACGTGCGGACGACGTCCGAGCCAACGTGCCCGACCGGCCTTACCCAGGCGGACGTTCATGTGATCGTTGTTTCCGACCTGACCAACCGTTGCACGGCATGCACTCGGCACACGACGGACTTCACCGCTTGGCAACATCAACTGTGCCCAATCGGCTTCACGTGCCTGCAGAGTCGCCTGCGTCCCGGCCGAGCGGCACATCACTGCACCGCGACCAGCCCGCATTTCGATACAGCAAACCGAAGTACCCAACGGGATGTTCTTCAGCGGCAGACAGTTGCCGATGTTCGGCGACGCGTCCGGGCCGTTCTCCAAGCGATCACCGGCCTTCAGGCCTTGCGGTGCGATCACATAGACTTTTTCGCCATCAGCGTACTTAACCAATGCGATTCGAGCCGAACGATTGGGGTCATACTGAACCGACTCAACCACTCCAACCACTCCGTCTTTCAGACGGCGGAAGTCGATGACGCGGTACATTTGCTTGTGACCGCCGCCACGGTGCCGCGACGTGATCTTACCTTGGTTATTTCGACCGCCCGTCTTCTTCTTCGGACGCAACAAGGAACGCTCAGGCTTGTAGCCTTTCGTCAAGTCCTTGAAGTCGCTAACCGACGCGTTGCGTCGACCGGCGCTGGTCGGCTTGTAGATTCGAATGCCCATGAGACAGTACTGAGATCGGAGTTTTAAGTTTTAAGTGGTACTCTGTGTCAAATTTCTCGACCCCGTGCCGCGACTGTTCTCACAGCCACCAGCCAGGACCATTGCATCGGCTAGAAGAAGTCGATGCGGTGATCTTCGTGCAACTGCACGATCGCCTTCTTCCAGTCGGCGGTGCGACCCATCTTGTTTCGGAAACGACGAAACTTGCCCTTACGCGTCTGCGTTCGCACGGCGGTGACCTTGACGTCAAACAACGACTCGACGGCTGCTCGCACGTCAAGCTTGGTCGCATCGCGATGAATCTGGAACGCGTATTGATTGTTACGCGAAGCGCGGTGAACACCCTTCTCAGTAACGAGCGGGCGAAGCAGAACCTGGTGAGGCTCGAGCTTAATAGTCCGTTCGGCTGGCTGTGGAGGTTTGATAGCTGACATAATTAATTCCGACTAGAGATCTGAGGCATAGAGCTTTAACTCACTCAAACCCGACTAGGCGACGGCCTCCTCTTTACTGGCATCGGCTGACGAAGCACTTGCGAAGGTGCCATCCTTAATCTTGTCCAAAGCCGCCGTCGTGAACAACACCTTCTTAGGCGTCAAAACCGACAACGCATTGAGCTGACGAACAGGCTCGACACACACACCGGAGATATTACGGCCACTCTTGTAAACAGCCGAATCATCTTCCGAGGTTGCGATCAAGGTCGTCACGCCTTCGAGGCCGAGACTGCGAAGA
Organism: Aporhodopirellula aestuarii; assembly: GCF_023701485.1. GTDB lineage: Bacteria > Planctomycetota > Planctomycetia > Pirellulales > Pirellulaceae > Rhodopirellula > Rhodopirellula aestuarii. The sequence continues at coordinate 101,303 of NZ_JAMQBK010000029.1, read as the reverse complement.
ACGCTGGCCATCTGGCTCGTCTTGGGCGACTCGATACCAAAGCCATCGATCAACACCACTTCGCCGTCATCGATTCGCGAACGGATCGCCATGCGGGTCGCCAGCTTGATCGCCTTCTTCGGGTGACGGTAGCTATAGTCACGCGGCTTAACGGTTCGTGCAACACCACCACCACGACGAACGTTCGTTCGCTTACCACCAGCACGAGCGTTACCCGTACCTTTCTGGCGATACATCTTTTTCTTGTGACCGCTCACCTGGCCGCGAGTACGCGTGTTGTGCGAACCCTGACGCTTGTTGGCCTGGTACATCACGACAACATCGTGAAGCAATTGCTTACTGACGCGATCCGCAATCTCAGCAGTATCGATCTCGTAAGTGCCGACCTCTTGGCCGGACGCATTCAGAACTGGAATAGTTGCCATTATCTCCGCCCTCAGACTTTGTTGGTTTGACGGATAGAAACGAACCCGCCATTAGGGCCGGGAACAGCTCCACGCAGGAGCAGCAGATTATTTTCGACGTCGACGCTAACCACTTGCAGGTTACGGGTCGTCACGCGGGAGTTGCCATACTGACCCGCCATTCGCTTACCTTTGAATGTGCGACTCGGGTAGGCACTCATACCAGTACCACCGGCGTGACGGTGACATTTCTTAACACCGTGCGTGGCACGCTGGCCGGCGAAGTTATGTCGCTTCATGACACCAGAGAAACCGCGACCCTTGCTCGTGCCCGTGACATCGACCTTGGCGACATCAGCAAACTGCTCAACGGTCAACGCGTCGCCAACACTCACGCTGGCGGGTCCGCGAAACTCGCGAACAAATCGCTGGGGCTCACAATCAGCCTTGGCGGATAACTCAACGCCTGCTGCAGCCCGAGCCTTGGACCGCTTGCTTTCGATCGCGGCCACTTGACCACGCTCACTTCGCGACGCCAAACGGCGAGGCTTGTCCTCGAATCCTAACTGAACCGCTTCATAGCCGTCTCGCTCGACGCTGCGAACCTGCAAAACATGACAGGGACCGGCCTGCACGACAGTGACCGGGACAGCAGTGCCGTCCTCGAGGAAGACCTGCGTCATCCCCACTTTTCGGCCTAAAATAGATGGTAACATAACAATTCCTGCCCGCCGTTTAAGCGGCGAGCTACCTGCGATTTCGTTAGGAGTTCCGGGACTGCTCGACGATTCGCTTGAGCCAGCTCATTTAGCAAGAGCAACCCAAGAGGTATCGCCGCAGCTTCCGACCATACGGAAAACCGTGACTGCAAAAAGTAACGAACGAACCCGCCGCCAACGATTAGCGACAAGCCTGACTCAAACGAACTCTCACCACTGAACAGCAGCGGAAGAGGACCGGCTAAACAACACCCACTCGGTTAAGAGCAGGCAAACTGGCAACAAGACGGCTCGGACACCCGGGAGAGACAAAGCTCAACCGAACGCGGCGTCGTTGTCACGAGGACCAGATCAGCGGGCGGACGCCTTAATCTTGATGTCGACCCCAGCCGGCAGACTGAGTTTATTCAACGCTTCAATGGTCTTGGCCGAAGCCTGGACGATATCAACCAAACGCTTGTGCGTCCGGATCTCAAATTGCTGCCGTGCTTTCTTGTTCACAAACGGACTCGACAAAACCGTGTACCGCTCAATGCGGGTCGGCAATGGAATCGGACCATGAACAATACTCGCGGTCGCCTTGACAGTGTCAACGATATCGCGGGCACTCTGATCCAGAACAGCATGGTCGTATGCTTCCATACGAATGCGGATTACTTCGCTGGCACCAGTTGACACGATCGAAACCTAACTTCAATGACGACGGACAGGGATCCCACATCGCAAACCATTTGGTGTGGGGAGGCGAGAATGTAGGGGCGAGTCGCGAAAGCGTCAACGGCTTTTGAACATTTGATGAAAAAATATTGCTGAAAACAGCGGTTCAAGGCAGCAAAAAGACTTGCAACTTGCGACAACCGTGCGCCCCGAGCACGAGTGATTGCTCGATATCGGCGGTTTTGCTGGGACCAGACACGAAAACACCGAACCCCGGACTAGGCGCCCCAATCCGCGCATACGCCTCATGCATGTTGTCGACGATCTCGCTCCTGGAAACCACGAGGGCGAGGTACTGGGCGATAAAAATCATCACCCGGTGCGGCAACGTGCGACCGTCGACCCAAATCGCCCCATTCTCAGCCACCCCAAACTCGCCCTTGACGATCGTCCAATCGAGAGTTGATAGCAAATGAGGATCACTCACCTGCGATAAATCAACCGTCGGCTCGACCGCCTCAGGGAATGTCGACGCGATCCGATCGGCGGCGGAGAACACTTCAATGCCCTCCAATATCTCGCGAATTTGAGCGGGCGAGTCGACGAAGTGACTCTCACCACCTACGAACTTGAGCGTTTCACAAAACTGCGAGACGCGATCGGGGTATCGGATCAATCGGTCGGGGTCGAGCTCGGGCAACCCCGGCGATTCGACCACGCGGCCTCGCAGACGGTCGAGAATGACCTGCTTGCTGCCGCTCGGTTCTTTGTCGTTCGCTTCTGCGATCATTCAGACTGCTCCGCTTGGGTGTTCTTTCGGTTTTGCGCATACCATGCCCGGAAACTCTGCTTGGGAGGATCAGGCAGGTCGCGGTCGATGGCCCACTCGTTGAGCCGGTTGTGCGTCAGAGACTTCGGCAGGTACCGCAATGCCATCCGGGCCGAATAGCCAGCAGCGGCAAACACGCGAGGATGTCTAAACAGCCAAGACGCCGCCTTCATCCCCACCCGCTTATTCCACGCCAACAACCGCTGACCAACGAGCACTTTTCGCCAGGCGAGCAATTGGTGGTGCAACGGGATTTTCACCGGGCAGACATCGGTACATGATCCGCACAAGCTACACGCATACGGCAGGCTCTTGTGCGCCTTCATGTCTTTGCTCGGACCCAAAACACTGCCGATCGGCCCCGGTACCGTCGCCCGATAGCTGTGCCCACCGCTGCGCCGATACACCGGGCACGTGTTCATGCAGGCACCGCAGCGGATGCAATTGAGCGAGTCACGGAACGTGTCGCTGTCACGGATTCGCGTCCGGCCGTTATCAACCAACACGATATGCAATTCGCTGTCGGCGTCACGCGGCCCGTGAAAGTGCGACGTGTAACTGGTGATCGGCTGGCCAGTCGCACTGCGGGCGAGCAACCGCGTGAAGACGGCGAGGTTCTCGAACCGGGGCAGTAATTTCTCGATCCCCATGCACGCGATATGGATTCGTGGCAGCGAAACCCCCAAATCGGCATTGCCTTCGTTGGTGCAGACAACGATCCCCCCCGTTTCGGCAATCGCGAAGTTCACGCCGGTGATCCCGACCTCTCCGTCGAGGAATTTACCCCGGAGGTGACCGCGTGCCGCCTCGGTGAGCACCTGCGGGTCAGCCTCTCCTTTGCGAGTCCCGAGGTGCTGGTGAAACGTTTCACCGACTTCTTCCTTCTTGATATGAATCGCGGGCAACACGATATGGCTAGGCGTTTCGCCACGCAATTGCACGATCCGCTCGCCCAGATCGGTGTCGACCACGTCGATCCCGTTTTCGATCAGGTATTCGTTGAGGCCACACTCCTCGGTCAGCATGGACTTGCTTTTGATGATCCGGTGAGTCTCGTTTCTACGCAGCAACCCGAGCACGATTTCATTGTGCTCGGCGGCATCGGCGGCCCAGTGAACGACGGCCCCCATCCGGGTTGCATTGGCCTCGAACTCCTGCAGATAGTCCGCCAAATTGGCGATCGTGTGCCGCTTGATCGCCGACGCGGTCTCTCGCAAATACTCCCACTCGGGCAGCGACTGGGCTTGGCGGTCTCGTTTGCTACGAACAAACCACAGGGAATCGTCATGCCAATGCGACCGCGGCACGTTGTTGACGAAATCCTTGGCCGCCTGAGGGTGATCGACGATCGGCAGTGCGATGGACATGAAGCTTTATCGCTGGTTGATTAAAAACAGGATGAATTGAAGGAGTAAGTCTGGCTGCACGCATCGAGAGCGTGCACCCGGATTGATTTCGAATAGCCACTGACCGGACGAACTGCGTTCGAACGCCTCGTCCGTGCCCCGAGCTAACGGGCTGAGACCGCTGGTGAACTCGGCAGCGGTCGACCGGCGAGCACTTCGGCGATGTGCATGACTCGCATCGGCATTTCGCGGCGACTGATTAGCCCCTGCATGTGCATTAAGCAACTCATGTCACCGCCGATCATCACCTCGCTGCCCGATTCGACATGGTCTTGGACGCGGTCCACCCCCATCGCAACGCTGGTCTCTCGTTCAGTAACCGCAAAGGTTCCGCCGAAACCACAGCATTCGTCTTGCCGACGGATGGATTCTATTTCGACTCCCTCGAGCGACTCCAACAGGATCCGTAATTTATTCTCACGCGGGACCATCTGTTCACTGCTCGGGCCGAGGCGCAATTCCCGCAATCCGTGGCAGCTCGAATGAATACTCACCCGATGTGGGAAACTCCCCTCAATCTTTCGAATGCCCAATCGATCGACGAGAAATTCGCACAATTCGAAGGTGGAATCCCGCAGCTGATTAAACCGCTCGTCATCAGCGGCGAAGTATTCCTGGTAGTGATTGCGAATCATCGATGTGCAACTGCCCGAGGGGCATACCACGGCGTCGAAGCCGGAGAACATCTCGACAAATTTCCGAGCCACTGGAGCCGCATCGGCGTTGCAACCGGTGTTCGCCATCGGCTGGCCACAACACGTCTGGAACTCGGGAAACGAGACCGAAACCCCCTGGGATTCGAGCAATTCAAGGGTTGAGATCGCGACGTCAGGAAAGAATTGGTCGATGTAGCAGGGTACAAACAGAGCGACGTTCATTGGGCAATTAGCGTTGGCTAGACTAGTTAGTGGCGGTACATAAGACGTTCGCGGCCGATTCCGGGGGCGAGATGTCATTTGCCCATAATACGTGATGGACTGTGTCGACGGCTCGAGAAACCATTCAAAGTGTATACATTTCACATCCGATCATGAACAGATATTGACGTTGTTGCAACCGACGCCTCACGCGTAGACTCCGCCAAAGCCCGAAAATGTGGGCCTTTGCCGAGCTGACTATCGTCGTATCAAGGGACACGGATGTACCGCCTGCTACTTTGTTTTCGCTATTTGCGCACCCGATATATCGCGTTGGCGTCGATTATCAGCGTAACCCTTGGCGTCGCGACGTTGATCGTGGTCAACAGCGTGATGGCCGGTTTTTCCGCCGAAATGCATGAACGCCTGCACGGTCTCGCCTCTGATATTCTCATCGAATGTCACGCCAGCGGCGGGATGCCCGATCCGGACGCCCATTTGGCCGAAATCCGACGCGTCGTCGGTGACGACATCGAGGGGGCCTCCGTCAGCGTTCACGTCCCCAGCATGCTGGGCATCGATTTCAATGGTCAACTGATCACACGCCATGTTAACCTCGTCGGCATCGACGCGGCGACCTATGACACCGTCAGCCATTTCGGACGGTATTTAATTCACCCGGAGAACCAGAAACAGGTCGACTTCAACCTGAGAGAGTCTGGTTTCGCCGAAAACCGCGAAAACTTCCCCGCTTCGGGCTGGCACTATCGCAAGGCACGAGTCGCTTACGAACGCGCACTTTCCGAAGAAAGGGCCCGCGTCGAAGCGATGAACCGCGAAGTCGAGAAACTCAGCAGCGGACGACCGACAGCAACCTCCGCGACTTCGCAAGACGGTTTGATCGAAGACAACGCGGCGGAAGACCTCGCATCGGCAGGCCCATTACTCGGTCCGCTCCTGCCACCGGAAATGAACGGCGGCGAGACCGGTGGAGTGGCCGCAATCTTCGACCCGGCCACCGAACAATATCCCGGTATCATCCTGGGGATCTCGACATGCAGCAACAAATTGCGTGACGATGCGGGCAACGTCCGCGACCACTACTACTGCCGTCCCGGCGACGACGTCCGGATGATGTTCCCGAGTGCCTCGGAAAACCCCAAAGTCCTCAATCAAAAATTCACCGTTGTCGATCTCTACGAATCGGGAATGAGCGAGTACGACAGCACGTTTGCGTTCGTTCGGCTCGACCAACTGCAAGAGTTCCGCGGGATGATCGATCCGATCTCGGGCGTCAAAAGCGTCACCACGATCCAGCTCAAACTGGTCGAGGGAGCCGACCTCAACGCGGTGCGTGACGCCCTGCGAAAAAGATTCCCTCCGGACACGTTCGCCTACAGCATTCAAACTTGGCGTGACATGCAGGGTCCCCTGCTCGCGGCGGTGCGTTTGGAAACGACGATCCTCAACATTCTGTTGTTCCTGATCATCGCGGTTGCCGGCTTCGGGATTTTGGCGACGTTCTTCATGATCGTCGTGGAAAAGACTCGTGACATCGGCACCCTCAAAGCCCTTGGCGCGAGCGGCAGCGGGGTGATGAGCATCTTCCTCAGCTACGGATTGTTGCTCGGCATCGTCGGCAGCGGCGTGGGTCTGCTCGGCGGTATCCTCTTCGTCGACAACATCAACGAAATCGCCGGCGTGATCGAACGCATCACGGGCCAAGAAGTCTTTGACCCGACCGTTTATTACTTCACCGAAATCCCCACCATCCTGAACCCGTTCACACTCGCGTGGGTGATGGCGGGAGCGGTTGCGATCGCGACTGCCGCCTCGGTGCTGCCCGCCATGCGTGCGGCCCGCATGCACCCCGTCACCGCCCTCCGATTCGAGTAGTCCCCATGAGCAGCACCCTCACGAATCCGATCCTGCAAGCCCGCGGGATTCGCAAGAGCTATTACAAAAACCACATCGAATTGCCCGTTCTGCGTGGCGTGGATGTGGCCTTCGCGCGTGGCGAAATGTCAGCATTGGTGGGACGCAGCGGTAGCGGCAAGAGCACCTTGATGCACTTGCTCGCGACGCTTGATCAACCCGATGAAGGCGAGGTTTGGTTTGACGGACAACGCGTCGACAACTTGCCCCGACGCGGACGCGATCAGTATCGCAACCGCGAGATCGGCATCATCTTTCAGTTCTATCACTTGCTGCCGGAACTTTCGGCACTCGAGAACGTGCTCGCGCCGGCCATGATCTCACGCAGCGTGCTGGGGTATTTCCGTCAACGCAAATCGCTCACCGCACGCGCCGAAGCGATGCTCGATCGGGTCGGATTGCTGGACCGCAAAACACACAAACCGTCCGAAATGTCCGGCGGCGAAATGCAACGCGTCGCGATCGCTCGGTCGTTGATGAGCGAACCGAAACTGCTGCTTGCCGATGAACCGACCGGCAACCTCGACACCGAAACGGGCGAATCGATCCTGCAGCTGCTTCGCCAACTCAACACCGAAGACGGTCTGACCGTCGTGATGATCACTCATGATGACACGATCGCCGAACGAGCCGATCGTTGTTACCGCATGCAGGACGGATTGCTGGTGGACCGGTTTACAAACGAACCGTCACAAGACGCGGCAACGTCGCCATCGGCTCGCACGAGCGACCAGTCGCCTGCACCATCCCGGGCTGTCAGCGCAGCCTAGCGATTCCCCTTTGCCGTCACGGACGAGCCTGATTCTGCCGTCGCCGGCTCTGCCATAGACGCCCTGTCATCGCCACCGGGCAGCCGCGGCGATAAAGTGGAGCGTTCATGCGGGCCTTCTCAAGGCAAATGGTTCGGATTGGTCGCATCAGATCTTGCTATCGATCGCTCGTCAGCGGACCCTTGTTCAAGATGCGTTCCGCCAGCGGTGCGAGATGACACCGGTAATGAATCGCGGCCCGTCGCATCCCCATCTCCTGTGTGAACCGCATTGAGGGAATCCACCTAAATTGTCCCGCCAGCGTCGCCCCTATCGCTCGATCGCGTTCTTAGTGCTGATCGGATACATCGCCGTGGCGGCGGTCTATGCGTTCGCTGCCGCTTGGGCGGTCGCAAACGGCCATCTGCAATCCACAGGGCATTGGCACGGTTCGTTCGCCCAAACGCTGCTGCCGCGAATCAACGACGTCGTCGTGTTCACGTTCTTCCTGATCTGCGGAGCCAGCGTGGGGAGTTTCTTGAACGTGGTCGTGTGGCGAATGCCGCAGGGATTGAGCGTCAACGGTCATTCGTTCTGCCCGAGATGCCGCAATACGCTGCGTGCGCGCGACAACGTGCCGGTATTCGGATGGTTGTGGCTGGGCGGCCGTTGCCGCGATTGTCGCCTACCGATTTCACCTCGCTATCCGATCGTCGAAGCTTTGGTAGCGTTGACGTTCGCCCTCGTCGGCACGGCAGAAATCTACGGATGGAATTTGCCCTACCGATCCACCGGATTTCAACTCGCAATGGCCTCGCCGCTGGTTGAACCGGGGCAGCTCGTGATCGGTCTCTATCATCTCGTCGGATTCGCGATCGCGTGGTCGATGGGATTGATCCGATACGACCGCAATCGGATTCCAGGACGCCTGATCACCTTTGCGGCAATTTGGCTTATCGGCGGGATGCTGATCGTGCCATCGACGGCGATCGTGCCGTGGCAATTATCGGTTCCGTTGCAATGGCCGCCACGCGACTGGACGTTCGCCGGAGGTGGCCGGTTTGATCCGGCCACGTTGGTCCAATCGCTCCTGCGGGTGCTCACGGCATTGGTGGCCGCGGGCTTTTACGCTCGCGTGCTGGCCAAATCATTCTGCCCGCGGGCGGACCTCAAACTCGATCCGCTCGGTGATCAAACGGCGAGATTCCTCGATTTGGTGCTGTTGATCGCGGTGGTTTCGATTCTCGTCGGATGGCAGGCGACGAGCGGTGTGTTGATCGCCGCATCGGTGCTGGCGTGGCTGCTCGGCCGAATCCTGTCGCGCCGGGCGAACGTTCCACGACCGCTGGATAACGATGAATCTGAATTGGCGATATCGTCAACTGATGTTCCCGCAAAGACACGTGCGGCGACCGGATTCGTCGAGGCTCACACCGACGCACTGGGGCGATTCTCGCTATGCCTACCGGTAGCGTTGTTGTTGCAGATCCTGTTTTGGCGATCCCTTTCTCTGTCTGGCTGGTGGCCGAGTGAACAGGCGCCACGCAGCGTGTTATTGGGATTCGCTCTCGCCACGCTCTTGATCCCGCTGTGGCTCCGCGAACGACGGCAACCGGATCGGTCAAGTTTTCAAAACGATGATTTTCAAACCGATAATCCTACCGATGAATTAAACTCGGGCTCGCCCTGATGAACTCTCGACCGGTTCACCGCGTCCCATTGAAAAATCATTTCTTAGGTTCTGAGCAACGAATTGACCGAGAGCGACGAAGTCGAACTGATTCGCCGAGCCTTGGCGGGCGAAGAGCAAGCGTTCGAGTCGCTGGTCCTCGAACACCAAGACCGGCTCTTTAGCGCGATGACGCAAGTCACCGGTTCGATTCATGACGCGGAGGAGGTGACGCAGGAAGCATTCATCCGTGCATTCCTCAAGCTCGACACCTTCCAACAAAACAGCCAATTTTTCACCTGGCTGTACCGCGTCGCCTTCAACATCGCGCTGTCGCGCAAACGACGAAAACGCGCCAAAATTTCGCTCGACCAACAACGAGAGGACATCGGCAATGACGTGGTCGATCGGGGAGAATCGGTCGATGCCGGCATGATCCGGCAGGACCAAATCAGCCTCGTCCAAACCGCCATGGGCCGGCTCAGTGAGCAACATCGCGGAATTCTGGTCTTGCGGGAAATGAACGATGCATCCTACGAGGAAATCTCTGAGATATTGGAATTATCAATTGGTACCGTTCGCAGCCGGCTCAATCGTGCCCGCAAACAGCTGCGGATCTCCATCGAAGAACTCCAATCCGATGTTTCCCCGGACGATGCGACTGATGGCGAGGACTGAACCTCATGCACTCAAGAGAAAATTCACGGCCAGGTGAATTCTTTGACGCCTCGAGCGACCCAGCACCCTCCAGCAACCCTGAATCTGGCCGCCAGATCCGCCCTTTTCTGGGGATTCAGTTTCGTTGCTGCCGCACCTATGGGCGGATTTACCGTGACGACGAGCGAACGCAGTACAAAGGTTGCTGCCCACGATGTGGCTCGCGGGTGACCGTCCCGATCGGTCCCGGAGGCCAAGGTTCGCGGTTCTTCTCTGCCGGTTGATGGGTGTTTGCGTAGTTTTACCGACAAAATCGGAAAAAACCTGCCGGGAATGCCCCCTCACAACCGAAACAGTCCATAGCACCGTTTGAATCAACAGGCGATTACAGCGATTCCGCCGCGCCGTTTGGCGTACTTGAGGAAACATCGCAGTGCGAAAACCACATATAGGGCCGTAGGGAGGCATTTCAATGCGACGCAAATATTTTGGACTGGCGATGGCTGCCGTTGCCACCCTGGGCCCTGCTCAGGCGTTTGGAGGCGACCGCGAAATCGCACAGTCAATCATCGAACGACTCAAGGTGAGCCGTGACGCTGGTGACTTAAAAGGTTTCTCACTCGACATGAAAGTCGACGAAGGTGTTGTACTCTTCCGAGGCAAAGTCTCGGGTGACCAACAACGTGCCATCGTTCTGGCAACTTCGGAAGGCATCGAAGGCGTCCGCGACATCGTCGATGAACTCGAAGTCGCACCGCAAGAAATCTTGACCAGCAAACCTGCAAAAATCTACAAGCCGAAATCGGCTGCGATGGCGATTGCTCCCGAGCAGTCCGCAAACGAAGAGAGCGGATTCGATTTCGCTGGTGCTCTCGCCGATGAAGCCGCCGAGCCTGCCCCAGCGGTCTCGACCGTGAAGTTGGCTCAGGCAGTTCCGAATGTGAAATTGGCTCAGGCAGTTCCGAACGTGGAATTGGCTAAGGCCGTTCCGAACGTGAACCTCACGCCTGTCGAAGAAATCGTACCGCAACCTGAGCCGACTCACACCGCTCAAGAAGTCGTGCCGGGCATCGTCCTGCCGACCGCCGCCTATGAGGGCGATGCGATGGACGTTCCCGCTCCATTGCCACAACCTGTGGTGAACGCGGTTGAAGCTCCTGAACCGATGGCCCCAGAAATGATGGCCCCCGAAATGACGGCCCCGCAAGTTCGTCCTGCGATGAACGACGAACAACTCACCTCGGCCGTCGTTCGTGCGATCGGTCGGGCTCAAGCCGAAGGTCACCTGAAGAACTTCGGTGTCGACGTCAACGCCTACAACGGCGTGATCGAACTGAAGGGCAAAGCCGCTTCGAACCAACAACGCGAATTCATCGAGATGGTCGCACAACACGCTCCGGGTGCCCGGGGTGTGAAAAACATGATCGAAGTCACCGAACCACGCCGCGGCTCGATCGCTGCTCGTCCGGTCGGTCATCGTGCCTCGATGCCAACCATGGCTCCTGCCATGTCGCAACCGAGCCGTGGTTTGCAGCCGATGCCGCAACACATGCAAGCCCGACAAGCATCCTACGGTGGTCAGCAAATGATCAACGGCGAAATGGTTGTCCCCGGCAGCATCGTCAACCACAGCGGACCGATCGACGGACAGGTCGTTGCTGGCGGAGCCCCGATGATGGGCCAACCCGTCCCGATGGCTCCTGCCGCTCCAGTCGGTGCTCCTCGGTACGACTCGCCAAACCTGCCCAACTACGCTTGGCCAGGCTACGCCGCTCACCCGAACTACGCCGCTCTGTCGTACCCACAACAGTACAGCCCCTCGGCATTCCCGTTCATCGGCCCCTTCTATCCCTACCCACAGGTTCCTTTGGGATGGCGTAAGGTCAGCCTCGAATGGGACGACGGTTGGTGGTTCCTCGACTTCACTGACAAATAGTCCTGTGAGTCGCAGCTAGCCCCTCTGGCGGGCACGTTCATCGAACGCGGTGTTTTTAACGAAACACCGCGTTTTTTCGTTTTCCCATGGAAAGCCAGCCGTTGATGGCGAGAATTGTGTCGCGTTTTGGAGACGGCTGCGAATTGTTGCCTCAGGCCGATCGGCCAGTTTGCTAGGGACAATTCTTGCCTAAATTGCTATGCTGGAAGGCCGAAAGCCGAATTCTCGGATCAGTCAGCCATCCGCCAACTGTCATTTATTTCATGTCAAGCGCCGAATCCCTCGAACGCCTGGAAGTCGCTCTGTCGCCTCAGGAACGATTCGAAGAGTATCTGCAGAGTCGCGGACAGCGGCAAACGAAGCCCCGGAAGTTCTTGGTCGAGACGATCTTCTCCCAACACGAACACTTCGACGCCGACGAACTGATCGAAAAATTGCCACGCAAAGGGGAACCGGACTACGTCAGCTCAGCAACCGTCTATCGGTCGCTGCGGGAATTCGTTGACGCCGGGCTGCTGAACAGCTTTCAGCTCGACGGCCGGACCGTGTACGAACTCGACTACGGCTACCCGCAACATGATCACCTGTACTGCACCCGCTGCCGGAAATTGATCGAATTCCGCAGCGAATCGTTAGTCGAAATCCGCGACGCGGTCGCTTCCGAACACGGCTTTCGGGTCACCGGACATCGGCTGATCGTCCAAGGCGTGTGCCGCGATTGCGCGGGCAGTCGGCGGAAAAAACGCAAACAGGACCTCGTCTAAAACCGGTCGGTTCGGTAATTCCGCGCCGACACACGGTCGCCGCCGATTCTCTCCGCCCCGCGTCGCCGACCACCCCACCGGCACGGCTGACAGCCGTACAGGCCCACACACGGGTTCGCGTCATGGCGACAAATCGCCCAGGGATTTTCGGGTCGCCGGACGGTCGATATGGTGTTGGCAGTGAAGCACTGGTGCCCATCGCTACCTCGCATTTACGCATTTTTGATCCTCTTCCGCTGACTCGAGTACTGACGTGACTCAACTACGCCGCCGCCCTGTCGTTCTGATCATCCGTGATGGCTGGGGCAAAAACCCCGACCCGAAATGGAATGACAGCAATGCCGTCCATCTCGCCAACACACCCGTCGATGAAAAACTCACTGCCGAATACCCGTCGGTCTTGATCGCGACGTCAGGCGAGGACGTGGGATTACCCGACGGCGTGATGGGCAACAGTGAAGTCGGACACCAGAACATCGGCGCCGGACGCATCGTCGACCAAGAAGTCATGCGGATCACCCGCGCGATCCGCGACGATTCGTTTTTCACCAACCCGGTTGTCACGGGCGCGATCAAACACATCGAAAAGTCAGGCGGACGACTCCACTTACTCGGTTTAATGTCCGATGGCCGTGTGCACAGCGATCTGCAACATGGGATGGCGATCATCGATCTGGCCAAACGCAACGGCCTGACCGGCGACCGATTGGCAATCCATGCGATCACCGACGGACGCGATACCTCGCCTCATGGCGGACTCGGGTTCGTAAAAAGCCTCGAAGATAAATGTCAGGAAGCCGGCGTGGGCGTGGTCGCTTCGGTAATCGGTCGCTTCTACGCGATGGACCGTGACCTGCGTTGGGAACGCGTCCAAGCGGCCTACGACATGCTCACCAAAGGCGCCGAGCGAACCGCGCCGACGGCGTCCGAAGCGATCCAGGATTACTACGACAATCCGACCGACTCCAACCGCACCGGAGACGAGTTCATCGTCGCGACGTCGATCGCTGCCGAAGGAAAATCGCCGGTCGTGATCGCTCCCGGCGATGCCGTGATTTTCATGAACTATCGCGGTGACCGAACGCGTGAAATCACCAAAGCGTTCACGTTCGATGAAGACGCTTGGAAAGACATCCCCGGCGGCGGATTTGATCGTGGTGGCAAGATCGCCGATCTGTACTTCGCCACCATGACCGGTTACGAAACCGGCTTGCCCGTCGAAGTCATCTTCGAAAAACCACCTAAGATGCCACACATCCTCGGCGAAGTGATCGCATCAGCGGGACTGAAACAATTCCGCTGCGCCGAAACCGAAAAATACCCGCACGTCACATTCTTCTTCAACGACTACCGAGACGCGCCTTTCGGCGGCGAAGACTGGGGCATGGCACCCTCGCCGCGGGATGTTTCGACCTACGACCAAAAACCCGAAATGTCGGCCGAAGGGATCACCGAACAAGTTCTCGAACAACTCAAGAAGGGTGAAGAGGATCTCTATATCGTCAACTTCGCCAACGGTGACATGGTCGGACACACCGGTGTCCTCGCGGCGGCAATCAAAGCCGTCGAGAAAGTCGACAACTGCGTGGGCCGAATCGTCGACGCCACGCTGGCGGCCCGAGGCAGTTTGGTGGTGACAGCCGACCACGGTAACTGCGAGCAAATGATTGATCCCGAAACCGGCGGTCCCCACACGGCGCACACGACCTACACCGTGCCGCTGATTGTGGTCGACCCAGAAGCGAAAGGCAAAACACTCCGCACCGGCGGCCGACTCGCCGACATCGCGCCAACCGTGCTGGCACTGTTTGGGATCGAAAAACCATCCGAAATGACGGGAGAATCACTGCTCGAAATCTCGTAGCGACTGCGGCGAATCGTCAAAATAACCCGCTGGTGCGAAACCGCGGGCGGTAAACGGGCGAAATTTCGCGGGCAAGATCCGGGCCGATCCCCCACTGCTGAGCTATACTTCGTGAGACTCCCGGTCCCACGAAGTATTCCGCGCGGCGCGGTCCCTTGGCAACACGCCCGCGCGCCGTCTCGCTCGTTTCTTCCGTCGCCTCATGCCCACTGCCGATATCGCTACCGAAATGACCAAGGCAGACGCCCCGTCATCGGCGTCTTTGGGTTGCGATGCCGGGCGTGATTCTGTCAACGACGGACGATGGCGTGTGGGCAATCGAATGCTCGCGATCGTATCGGCATTGATGCTCGTGATCGGAATAGGCGCGACGGGATATCGGACGGTCAAAAACTACCAGGTCCCCGGTCCTTTCACGCCGGAAAAGCAGGGTCTCTGTGACTTTCACAACGGCATCTACTTCCCGGCTCGCGCCGTGTTCGCCGGCGAGAGCCCGTACAGCGATGCGTATGCGGCAAAGTATCCGGTCGCCAGGCAGATCCCGTTCTTTTCGCCTGTGATCCTGTTGATGCACGCGCCCCTCGCAATACTGCCGCTGCATTTCGCCGAAATGCTCAACACGCTCTTGCAGGTTGCGATGCTGTTTGCGATCGCCGCTGTCTCCGCGCACGCTGCGGGCTATCGTCGACGTTTGGACGTGGTACTCGCCATCGCCGCCGTCATGATTTTCACCCGCGGCGGTCATATTACTCTGTTCAACGGCTACTTCACCTTTCAGTTGGTACTCGCAACCTTCCTCGCCGTGGTCTGGGCGGAACGCCGGCCGGTCACCTCAGGATGGATGCTGATGATCGTTTCGGCGAAGCCAACCTACATTCTTCCGCTCGGTTTTCTCATGCTCGCCCGCGGTAACGTGCGTGCGTTGGTCGTCGGTGCAGTGCTGAGTATCGTCGCCGCCACAGTACCTCTCGGTTGGATCGCATACAACGAAGGCGGTGGCAATCTCAACGAAGGCGTATCAATCCTCGTTAACCAAATCGTCGACACCCAAGAAGTTCATCGCTCGATGGAAGACGAGTCGCCCCTGTACTCGTGGACGCGATTAGACCTGTTCGCGATCATCGCCAAATGGTCCGGCAATGACCCCGGTGACCTGCCCCACTTGATGGTCATGTTCGGTCTGCTGGCGCTGCCCATGCTCGTCCTCTATCGCCGGATGCAGATCGGAATCGATGACGGCCTCGCCGGATGGACCGGCACGTTATTGATGCTCGGCCTGTTGGTGAGTCTCTATCACCAGTCCTATGACTCGCTCCTGATGACCGCGCCGATCGCGGGCGCAGTCGGAATGCGATTAACCGCTTGGCAAGAACTCCGCCCCCGCGTGCGATGGATGATGATCGCGCTGATGATGTTGCCGGCGATGAACTATCTCTCCACGCGAACCTTTCTCAATCGCTTTGAGCTGTCTGAAACGATGACCCGGGTCTTCACCAGCCTCAGCGGAATCAGCCTCGCGGTCGCATTGCTTGTCATCTGTGTCCTCGCTTGGCCCACCAAACCCGCCACCGAAAAAATCTCCAACACGCAAGTTTCATAGCCTAGAAACCGACGGCGTCTCATCTCGTCAAAACGAGATGTTTCACAATCGGTCGGGGTTGGAACAGGAGACGGATCCTCATTGCCGCCGGTCAACCTTGCGACGTCGATTGTATAACTGAAGGATTTCAAACGTAGCGGAACGGCGCGAGCCGTCCGGTGACTCGGGACCGGACGGCTTGCGCCGTTCCGCTAAAAAAGGCACTAAAACAATCAACGTCCCTCGGTTGAAGCCAACTGCTTTTCCCTATTCCAGAGAGTGCATCGAGACCGACGGAGCCCCACGTCCACGGCTCACGAAGGTACAGCACCCACCCGCGACTGCAAGAATCCAGCACTTGCAGATTCCAGACCACCTGGGAACCCACGAATCGGGTTGGCAGCGATCATTGCGGATTCGGTACGCTAATCGCGGTGCTCGCTAGGTCTTGCAACGACTGGCTCAGTTTCACGAGCCGGCCCCCCCGCGAAGACTCACCTCGCAGTTTGTTGATTCACCTGAGTCAGTCGCAAACTGCGAACACCCACCACGAGGTTTAGGAATCATTCTCATGCCGATATGCCACTCGCAAGGGACCGCTTCGATCGGGCGTTACTTGCTTCTGACATGTTTGCTGGCATGTTTCCCTACCGTCTCGACCGCTCAGCAACCGCGCGACCCGAATGCGGTACCTGCCAATGCGGTACCTGCCAATGCCCAACCGCGGTATTGGACGACAAACTGGTCCTTTGAAGATATCAACGTCGGGAAACTGGCTGACCGGTTGGACGCCATCGACATTGACATCGGTGTTAACTTGCGGGGGAAGGTCTCAGTCCAGTTCGAAGTTGGAATCCCAGTAACGTCGTTGGGGGATGCAGCGGCCTACCGGTTTGACGGAACCTTGACCAGCCCGTCGCTCGTCGTCGATGGTGTGCTCTTGAAGGACCTCAGCACGAGCGTCTCGTATCGCGATGGAATGGTGACTCTTGAGAACCTCAGCTCATTGGTGATCGATCAAGATGAATCGACGAAATCGCCTGGCTACATCAAGGGCAGAGCGACTGCTGAGTTGGTCCCGCGAGAGGACGTTACCGCTGAAATCGCAATCAACAATCTTGCGGTTGCTCCGCTGGCTGATCTGCTAGCGAAGTATTTGGGGCAGCCTCAAGACACACTGCCCGGTGAGGGAACGTTATCGGGAAACGTCAAATTTCGCGTGCCGCTCAACACCGCAGGTGACATCGCAACTTATCAATTGGACGGCAACCTGAGCGGACGCGGACTCCGCGTGGCCAGTCTTCCAGCCGCTGATTTTGATTTCCGGCGCGTCCGCATCCAAGACGAAACACTCCTTGTCGATGATTTTTCACTGACCGCAATTGCGAACGATCGCTCCGGCCAATCGATTCGTTTACTGGGCAATGCCAGCTTTCCACTCTCCTCCCAAGGCGAATTCACCGTCGAACTGTTCGGCGACGACATCCCCGTTGGAACCGTCGCCGAATGGTTTGTTCCACGCAGCGACGCTAACGCCATCCCGTTGGTCCGCGGCAAGGTCGACTTTCAGATCACCGGAAACGGAAAACTAGCTGAGACAATCGAGCGATCACAATGGAATATCCGTGGTGCAATTGCATCGCCGCAACTTCACGTCGCCGGAGTCGATTTGGGAACGATCGAACACCATGTCGAGTTGACCGCGAGCGAATTCAACATCTCTCCCATACGCGACCTGACGAACTTGCCGAAATCGGTTCGGATCGGTGAATTAAAATCACGCTACTCGCTCAGCGACGAAGCGTTAACCATCGAACAGGTGGACGCAACTCTCTTTAGCGGCAGTCTTTCAGGTTCCGCCAACATTCCGTTTTCTCAGTCGGGTATCGCACGGGCGAATCTGAGCATCACCGCAATCAAACCAAGGCTGCAGACGTTTGTCGCAGGACGACGACTGAATGTCTCGGCGACTCTCGATGGCGACGTTGACTGGCAGGTACCACTCGCTGCCGTTGACCAACCGAGCGAACACAGCGGACAGGCGAAACTGGCACTATCGGACGTCACGATCGGCGAAGCCAACATTGGCAGCATGCGAGCATCGGCATCCGCTGACACCGGCGACATCTCGTTCACCGCCAACGGTCGATTATTTGATGGCAAAATCACAGTCGCCACGACCGCCAAAATGTTCGCCGACGATCGCTGGTCCGATTTACCATTACGACTCGCCGCAACCGTCTTCAAGTTCGATGACGTGTCCCTGGATAGACTTTACGAAATCGCAACCGGAACACGACTCGATCTGACCGGATCGGCTTCGGGTGAAGTGAACATTGTTGACTGGAACCCAATCGGCGGAAAGAACGCAACACTTCCCTCGGCGGATATTCGACTTGCACTCTCGCGTGTTTCCTATCGGTCACGTCTGCTTTCGCGGTCCATGCGGCTAAACAGCCGACTGCGAAACAACGCCCTCCAAATCATTTCGCTAACGGGTGATTATGCCGACGGGAGTGCCCGCATCAACGGACGCGTGTACCTCTTCGACGAGCACACGACGTTGCGTCCACGCGCGGACCTCCACATTTCAGCAAGCCGCATCAACCTTCAACACGGACTGTGGTTTCTGGGTGACGCGGCGGGCGATTTCCAAGGGCGAGCGTCCATTGCCGCGACCGTGGCGGGATATCAAGATTCCATTCGCGTGCGCGGCAATGCCGATGGCCGCGATTTAGTGATCTACGGAATGCAGCTTGGCAACGCACACAGCGGCTTGACGGCGGAGGCAAACGTGTTGCGGCAAAGCTGGAAGGTTCGCTTCGCTTCGGTCCGATCGAGCCAAGGTGGCGGGGAGGTCGAAGGTGAACTCTCGCTCGCATCCACGCGCCGCGGCAGCGGTGGTGTCGATTTGGAAAGTCGGTGGCATACCCGACG
The DNA here is from genome assembly GCF_023701485.1 of Aporhodopirellula aestuarii. Classification (GTDB taxonomy): domain Bacteria; phylum Planctomycetota; class Planctomycetia; order Pirellulales; family Pirellulaceae; genus Rhodopirellula; species Rhodopirellula aestuarii. Next base: position 82,341 of record NZ_JAMQBK010000029.1, on the reverse strand, counting down.
AGTGGATTTCGTTCGCCTGACTCAGCAACTCGGACGATCCACTTCTGTTGCCCGGGGCGAGATCACCGGAGATTTGACGCTGAACGGAAAATCCATCCAAAGCGTCGATGACTTAAACGGACGTTTTCGGTTCGCACTCGGCCAAACTCGAGGGTCGGCGATTCCTGGAATGGTCGGTGTTTCACGCTTCCTCGGCCCGGTGTCACTCGTCAACCAACGATTCGATGTCGGCGAAGCCAAGGGGTTCATCGGCCGCGGTGCGATCACGTTCGATGAATTCTGGGTCGGTTCGGATTCCGCGCTTGTTCAGGCCGACGGCAAAGTTTTCATACGCAGTGGGCGGATGGATCTCAATGCGTTGATCGCAACCGGCGACTACCGCGACATCGCCGCAAACTTTGCGCAGTTGGCACAACAGTACGCACTCCGCTCACTATTGCCAGCCTCGGCAATTCTGGACATTTCTGAATTGCTTCGTGATCGCACTTTGGTCGTCCACGTCATCGGCACGGTTCAAGATCCCGTCGTGCGTGTTCAGTCCGTCCAAACGTTCCGCGAAGAAGCAGCGAGATTCCTCTTGCGCGAAGGTCAACGGTTGATTCTGACAGGCATCACCGCGGGCGCCGTGGACGGTCTCGACTGAAACGAACAGTCTCAATTCAAACTAGTCCACTGAATTCTGCCTCGCGTTCCGATTGTTCCGATTCTATCCATTGCATCGCGTCAGTCGATTGAGCAGCGTTCCGTCAGCCTGCTGAGCCGATTGTTCTCATGGAAGCGATTTCACGGGAACAGGTGGTAAGATGACTTGCAGCGATAAAGACGTCCAGCATGCCAACCGAGTACGTGTGTGGATGTTGGGTGCGATGGCTTGCTGTTTGCTACTGAGCGGATGCAGCACGTTGGGCCTATCGCTGTATCCGTCGAATTCGATGCTGACGCGAGAATCCGAAGCCGTCCTCGACGCGTCACGGATTCCCCAAGGTCTGCCGCGGGAAAACGCGAAATCCGTGCTGCCACCTCACGCCATCGAACCCGGCGATGCGTTGCTGATTGAACCCGTCAATCTGGAACGCGACCTGCGACTGCCGGCCGATCAAATCGTGCTCGCCGACGGAACCGTCGATCTGGGTCCCTATGGGCGAGTAATCGTTGCGGGGCAAAGTCTTGAGCAAGCCGAATCGATGATTGAACAGCAGATCGCGTATCAGATCCGGCAACAGCGAGAAGCGTGCAAGCAATTCGCGAGCGAAGAGGACCGTACCGCAATCGATGCAGCCGCCTTGCCAAGCGACTGCGATGCGATCGCGGTCAACGTCAGAATGCTCGACCCCGTTCATCGCTACTACGTGCTCGGCGAAGTAAACGCGCCGGGTGCCTATCCTTTAGTGGGATACGAGACGGTTCTTGACGCGATCGTGACGGCGGGCGGTTTGACCAGCAGTTCGAATCCGTGCAAGATTCTGCTCGCCCGTCCAACCGATCCCTGCGAATGCCGTGTGACGTTACCGGTCTGTTATCGTGAGATCGTGCAGCTCGGCAACACCTCGTCAAACTATCAACTGCAACCGGGAGACCGCATCTTCGTATCGTCGCGATCTTGCATGGACGAACTCATGTTTTGGCGAGCCAGTCGCACGTGTTCGCGATGTTCCGGTTGCAACCGAGCCTGCCAAAACCCGCCGCTCGTCACGGCGCAGCCAATGCCTCCCGTGCTCAACACCATGATCTCACCCGGCAGCGTCGGATGGATGCGACTGGCCAACGACCCGCTGCGTCCGAATGGTCTCGTCGAACCCGACCGATACAATTCGAGCGAACCAAGTTCAACCTTAAAAGATTACCTCAGCCCCAACACTCACCCCCGCACCCCCACCCCATCATCACCTCCGTCCGACATCGACGGCGAACTCAGCTTCCCATCACTGTCGCAATAGCAAGCACCCAGTCAGCAGGAGTTGCCCAGCAGTATTCAGGGACTGCCAGCCGAATCGAGAATTGCCAGATTGGTGTCTTTCTGACTTATCGCTCTTCCAAGGGCATGCGTTCATTGATCGCGAACTCTACTTGCCCAAAGCGTGGTGCGATGACCGTGCTCTTTGAACAGTCAAAGCAGGAAACGGGCTTGGACGAATATGAAGTTCGCAATTGGCATGCGTAGTGCCGTCACATCACTCTCTCGATGTTCGCTCATGCGATTCTCTGCACTGTTCGCAGCCACGAGAATTCACTTGATTAAAAAAAGCGGGAACTCTGATTCCGTTGACCGTACCAGAAGTTCGTCGCCTCTTGGTGCGTCTCGTGTTGCATCGGATCAATGACACTCAGCATACGCTCGAATTCTTCTGTTGGAGGAGCCTTCATCAGGCCAAAGCAATGATCTCCCACTTCAAGACAAGAGGCTCTCCCGTTCCTCCATGAAGAAAGTGCGCTTGTAGATACGAGGAATGCTGTTGCGATGTCGCGTGTCGGAGCGAGGCAGCCGGAACAGGTTGAGAACCCCTGAAAATGATCATTTTCAGGTTTGTGGCAGAAATATGCTGAAACCGCTCGACTCTCATGCCCAGGGGGGGCACAATCGATAATGTAGGAAGCCCTGTTTTGTGCGAGCATGAAACACGCGGCATTCAACCTGTCGGTGTCCGATCGAATGCCATTCCTGCTAGCGAATTTTTCGCATGCAGTGCCGTCCGCAACTCTCTAACCATGAGTGCTGGAATGAGCCGGCTATCCAAATTTGTCTCGCGACGTCGACGACTGTTCGTCGAAACTCTGGAACAACGACGTTTGTTGGCCACCTACACGGTCAATTCGGCCGGTGGAGACGGCGACAGCTTTGGGGATGACGGGGCGTGCGATACCGCGTTCAACCCCAACACCACACCACCGACGCCGGCCAACAATGTATGCACCCTGCGTGCCGCGCTCGAACAATCGGCGATCAATGGCGGTGGCGATACGATCATTTTCGCAATCCCCGGTGACGCGAACTTTGTACCGGAGATCCCGGGCGGGTTAGGAATCGCGGCGAACGTCACCTTGGACGGTACAACTCAAGCGTCGGGCCGCGTCATCATTCAAGGCAACATTGTTACCTTTGGCGATGGTGCCACGGTGAAAGGCCTCTTCGTTCAAGACACGTTCACCGTGCCGACGAATAACAATACGATTCAAGATGTGATTGCTGAATCACTGCATGTGCCGGGCAACGGCAATCAAATCGGCGGCACAGGCACCAACGACTCGGTCGTCGTTCTCGCCGGTGGACTATCGATCACGGGAAACACGAACGTCGTCGAAGGCAGTTTCATCGGTTTCAATCCTGAAACGCAATCCGTCGACGCGAATCCTAACGCCGCTGGCATCGCTATCCTCGCAGGCACCGGTCCGACCAATACGGCAACCGGCAACCGAATCGGTGGTTCGGCACCTGGAGCCGGCAATGTGATCGGTGGCTTCAACATCGGCATCGACGTCGGAAGCATCTCCCTCAACAATCCTGTTGCGGCGGCAGGCAATATTATTCAAGGCAACTGGATCGGCATCGATCCCTCGGGTGCTCCGATACCCAATGTCACCGCGGGCATTTCTGTCCAAGCCATGGGTGGCAATCAGATCGGTGGAAGCGAGGCAGGCGAAGGCAACGTGATTTCGAGCAGTGGGATCGGAATCCGTTTGCTGGAGAACGCGTCCAACAATACGATCCAAGGCAACTTCATCGGTACCAATGTCGAAGGCACCGCAGCGCTGCCTGATCAACGTGTCGGCATCGTACTGGACTCCCAAGGGCGCCCTCCCTTCGGCCCTTCGTCGAACGTGATCGGCGGCACTGATCCGGGAGCAGGAAATGTCATTGCGGGCCACGCCGAGGCAGGAATACGCATCAACAATGGTCCGACACTCAACACCATCGACGGCAATCTGATCGGACTGAGTGCATTCGAGGACCCGCTACCCAATGGTATCGGGGTCGATGTTTTGTTCGCCGGCGCCAATACCATCGGTGGCCCGGTCGGAAACACCATCTCCGCCAACCAGACAGGCATTTTGATTGCCGGATCAACCTCTGCAGCCAACAAAATCCAGGGCAATCGGATTGGTACAAATATTGATGGTGATGTAGCCATCGGAAACAATACTGGCATCCTGATCAATGATGCCCCCGGCACCCTGATCGGCGGACCGATCTCAGAAGGTTCATCCACAATCCTTGGGAACGTGATCAGCGGATCGATCGCATTGCCCGCGGAGAATATCTTTGGACATGGCATCTTCATCGCCAACTCGAATGCTCGCAACACGGTAGTGCAGGGCAATCGTATCGGCACCAACGCCGCCGGTGATGCCGCGCTTCCCAACGCGGGTGATGGTGTCTTAGTCGTCAGCGCCAACGGAACTCATGTCGGTGGCGACGGAGGTGGGTTGGGAAATCTCATTTCGGGAAACGGTGGCGACGGCGTCACGTTCTTTGGTGCTTCGGCGGCTCCGGTCATCATGGACGCCGTCATCGAAGGAAACATGATTGGCACCAACGCGTCTGGTGACGCGGCCATTCCGAACGGAGCCAGGGGCGTTCACCTAGACAGTAATATCCAAGGCACGCGGGTGGGCGGTGACAAGCCGGGGATGCGAAACCTCATCTCGGGGAATGCCGCCGATGGCATCATCATTTTCGGCAATGCCGCCCAAGAAAATGAGATATACGGTAACACGATTGGACTCGACGCTACCGGGACAGAAAGGATCCCCAATGGCGAATCGGGCATTCTGATTCAAGACTCTTCGAACAATCTCATTGGCAAAGTCATCGACACCGATGTGCATGGGAATCTGATTTCCGGCAACAGGGCCGATGGACTGCGGATCGATGGACAGCTAGCGACAGGAAACCTCGTGATCGGAAACCACATCGGTGTCGGCATCATCGGCGACGAGCAACTCGGTAACCGCGACCACGGCGTACGGATCATCGACGCCCGCGACAATCGCATCGGCCCCTACGCCAACGTGCCCGTGGGATCATTCCCGACCGCCGGCAACATCATTTCCGATAACCTCGATAGCGGGATTCGTATCGAAGGATCGGCGAGCGGAAATCAGATCCTGGGTAACGGCATTGGGACCGCTGCACTCGGGTTCGTAGATGAAAAACTTCTCGTGCTCGGAAATCTCGAAAACGGAATCGATATCGAGGACGCATCCAACAATTGGATCGGAGGAAAGCCGACCGTTGCGATTCCTGCATCGGCGAGCATCCCCGAAAAAGTCGCAGGCAATGTCATTGCCACCAACAGTTTGGATGGCGTGCGGGTCACCGGTGAGACAGCCATCGGCAATCGCATCTCGAACAATTCGATCTTCTTAAATGGCTCTCAAGGTATCGACCTCGGACCACCTGATATCACCGACAACGACGGAGCCGAGGGCCAAGGATTCCCCGATACGGACACCGGACCGAACCTCCTGCAGAACTTTCCCGTGATCGAGGATCTCCAACCATCAGCCGATCGATCCACGATTCGGTTAGTCAGCCGCTTGGAAACCACGCCCAATAAAACGTACACAGTAGAAGTCTTTGGAAACTTTCGACGTGAAGTTGCCGGACAGGGACGCATCCCGCTGACGACGATCGATGTTGCCGTCGGACCGACCGGCGTTGCCAACTTCACCGTCGACGTGCCGGCACCACAACCGGTCCCGTCACGCGGTGGTCAGCGGGCAAACTCCTTTGCGATGACGGCGACGGACCCGGATGGCAACACCAGCGAATTCTCGGCGTCGGTGTCAGCCCCCGAATTAGTCATCGAGGATCTCGACTTCACGCTCGAAAAGATCTCGTTTGAGAATGGCGCCTTCCTATTTCGTGACACGATTATCGTTCGCAACGAAGGCGGACGCGACGCATCAGGAGTACTCGTTCAATTCCGCGACCAGGATGGCAACACACTCGGCCCCGTGGATCAGGATCAGTTTGTCAACCTTCCCGCGCCGCTTGATGAGCCGATCGATGTCATGATCGATATCGAATGGGACATCACCGATATTTTGTTAGATTCCGGCGGCAGCAAGAACCTGCAACTGATCGCCACCATTGATCCCAACAACACAATCAAGGAACTGGTCGACGACGTCGAAAACAACACGCAAAGCGAATCTCTCTTCGTCAACATCCGTCCGGTAATCAAAGAGTCGGATGTCAAAACTGAATACAAACCGGGAGCATTCTTTGCGGGAGTCAATCTGGAAAACGACGTCATTGTCGAGGCGATCGATTGGAACGGAAATTTGCCGGGTGACGATCTCGGCGCAGGTGTTACGCGAACGCTCGCTTTCAACGCGGGCACCGCAACGCAATCGACCATAATCTTCGGCGCCAGTACGCCGCCATTCGAATACACCTTCGACATCGGCGAGGACCTCTCGCCGGGGACCACGCTCGTGACGTTGACGGCAACGTCCTTTTCGGACTTGCCCCCCACTGTATTCGGAATCAACTACACACAGATCGAGAACCCCGCGTGGATCGGCGACACCTTTGTCACTGTCGAAGACGTCGGCAACGGCCCCTATGACAAAGTCGCGAAGTATCACGCCGGTTTCGGCTTCCCCGGATTCACTACCGACGGATTCTTCGAGCTACCAGTTTCGGTGAAAATCGGAAGCGGCAACCTCGGACCGGAAATCGGATCGTACCAAGTAGATTTGGACTTCCGGAGTGATGGGATTGCAACGTTGACGGGCACCGCACCTTGGTCAGGCGTGATCGCGGGACGAAAAGTGCTGCCGGAAGTGGATGTGGAATTGAGCGGTACTGCGCGCCCCGCCAATGGCACACTCGAAATCGTCGAAGTGTCGACCACAGTGAGTTTGGCGGGTGATGTGGAAACCCCATCGGTTCCGCTTCCGCCACCGGTCAGCTTCCTCAGTGCACACGGGGAACTCAGCGGATCTCTGAACGCCACGCTATCCGTTGCAGAGAGCTTTGATGGCACGCTTGATTGGCAACCGGCGGGTTTTGGAATCGGCGTCGGGGCTGCCCTCAAGATCTCCGCCGGATATCAAGGCCTCGCCTATGCCGAAGGCGGTATCGGCGGCAACATCAATGCCAATTTCAACCTGCCCGCGACCCCCTGTCTACTCGATTCCGTGACGTTGCAATTCGCCTTGACCGCCGAGGTCCAGGTGCTCGTCGCGACCGCATCCTATGAATTCAATTTCCCCGATCCTCCGTTCATGCTTGCCGGTTGTGGCGGCGGAGGCAGCGGAGAGCAGATTGCTGCGTTACTGGCCCAGGGCGAGAACGTCACCCCCACGCTCAAACTGGCCCAGAGCACCGCGGGGGAACACTTCGCAACACTCACGAACGACGGCTTACCCGATATTCGCTATCGCTACGCGGCGCCCTCACTGGCCGTGCACGACGACGGCACGAAAACTCTCGTATGGGTGGACGAAGATCCAACCAAACCCGTCGAGGGTCAACTCGAAATCCTCGCTGCTCGCGAAGTCGATGGCGTTTGGCAAACACCCCAAACGATCACCGATGATGGCTTGATCGACGTTCAGCCGACCGTTTCACTGATGCCTGACGGAACACCGGTCGCGGTTTGGTCTCATGTCGGAGCATCGATTGTAGACCCGCTGAATCCGGACCCCTACGCGTTGCTGGGTTCCATGGACCTCTTCTATTCGACCTTTAACGCGACTGACGGTTTGTGGTCGGCTCCGGCGCTGCTGACGTCGAGCGTTGGGATGGATTACCTGCCGCGGCTGACCCCAACAGATACCGGCGTGGCCGCGGCATTCTTGACGGACGTAGACGGTGATACGTCCCTGTTCCCCGATGACGGAAAGACAATCGACAGCACACTCCGAATCGTTGAATTCGACGGTACCGACTGGACCACTCCCGCAACGATTGCCTCCGGGGTGGACGCGACCACGGCACCTCAGGCGATACTTGCCGATTTGGGCGACGGCGTAGACGGGCTGGCCGCTTGGGATAGCGGATCGCTCGACAGTGGACCGGGGATGCGAGTCGCCATCAGTCGTGGTGGAACGTGGCAACCCACCCTGTTACTGGCGGACCAACCCGAGGCGGTGACGCCCCAAATCATTAAACTTCCGGGATCCGATGCGGCAGGATTGGCTTGGCTGAACGAACAGATCTCCGATGGACCTCGTCCCGAAAACACCATCGACGCGTTGTATTATGCGACGTTTGAGAACGGACAATTGGGAACACCCAACCTCGTCGCCAAATCAGCGGGAATCTCCGATCCTGTGATGACGCTGGATGATTCGGGACGCGTCGTCATCGCATGGATCGAATCGTTCTCCAACGCGGTCGGTATTGGCTATGCGGTGCAAGACGTCGACGGAGTCTGGGGAAGCCCGCAGAGGCTCTCGACCCCCGATGGCCAGTTGCCATGGTGGTTACTTCCCTATGTCGAAGATAACGCACTCCATGTATTGAATATCAGTCGCACGATCACGACCAACATTGGACCAGGTCAGGGCGAACATATCCCTGGGGACACGCCGATTTTGACGACGCCCTCGCTGGGTCAATCGACGGCACTGATCGCCCCCGACCTTGTTGCCTCAGCGTTGACAACTTCTTCACCCGCGCCCGGAACGCTTCGCGTCTCGTCCACAATCACCAACACCGGTGATTTGGCCAGCACGGCGACCACCGCTCACCTGGAGGCCGATGGAACCGTATTCGGCACCGCGATCAACATCGGAGCCCTGGCGCCAGGGGAATCGCTGGACGTCATGTTTGACTGGAGCGAACCGGCCAATCCCCTAAGCACCGTTGAACTGTCCGTCGTAGCTGATCCCGATAACACCGTTACGGAAAAGAACGAGTCGAACAACACAGCGTCGATTCAGAGATTCTTGCCCGACCTAGCTTCTAAAAACGTTGTTGCCAACCTTGACGGCGAGGACATCGTCGTTTCCGGAGAAGTCATTTCGACCGGAGATATTCCCAGTGGCGTTGACGCAGTTGTTCGACTGATGCTTGATGATCCAGACAACGGCGAAGTCTTCGCTGAAATCACCGTAGGCTCACTGACCGTAGGCGGAGTGTCCGCATTCTCCTTCACCATCCCCAACGCCCGCACGCGATTGGGCGGTGTACGAACGGGATACATCATTGTTGACGCAAACCATGCCGTCGCTGAACAAAACGAGCGGTTCGACAACATTGAAATTGTCGCGCTGAACCCTTTCCGGTCGTGGACAAATCCGGACGATCCATTCGATGTTGAGGGCACCAACGGACATACCGCATTGGACGCTTTGGTCATCATTAATGAGCTCAACCGAAACCGAGATCGCAAATTGCCGGTTCCTCCAACGCCGAAACCCTTCTATGACCCCAACGGCGACGGATTCGTCACCGAACTCGATGCGCTGGTTATCATCAATCAACTCAACCGCGAGTCTGCGGCAGCGTTTTTCGGTGAACCCATCGTCGAGACATCCGAACTAAGCTCGGCTCCCCAAACCGTTGCCCCCGAATCCACCCGAACGGAGCCTGCTCCGCAAGTCAGTTTGCTCGTCCTGACTAAAAAAGAGACTCCGGATGTCATCGAGCAGCTCGCCGAAAACATGCATCTTCCATCGAAATGGATCAGCCGAGCCGCAGTCTCAGACCGCGTGCTACGTGAACTCCTACTGGATGCGGAGGAGGGCTGGTCATCCCGTCCCGCTGATGAACGGTGGCGTCCGATCGACTCTGATTGGATACGGGAACTCACGGAGCTCAATTGATCGAACGCCCTCACGGCGTGCCGTCGCTATTGGCAACTCGGAAAGGCAATTCGGGCAATTCGGTGCCACGCATCTTTCATCTGATGATTTGACGTTGTGGACTCGTAGTGTGCTCTCCGAAAGCGTACCTATCGCGACCTCTATCCGTCGTCTTTCAATGTGATGTCGCAGTTTTTCCATCAACTGAGAGGGATCGCATTGATCGGCGCAGAAGATGAGCCCATTGCTACCGGCGTTTCAGAGTCGAGCAGCCATTGGAGCTAGATAAAACAGGCAGATGCGGAAGCTTGGCCTTGGTGATGATGCTTGCCACAACGTTTCGCGTCGAGGCGCATCGAATCGGGCGAACCGACACAGCTCGATTTGCCAAAATACTTCTGCCAATTCCAAACAAGGTCTCGCCACATCGATGCGTCGATTCCGAGTTGCGTCAGTGTGCTTGCAAGCGAACTAGGTATCGCTGCCGCCATTCCGTCGATGTTCTGTTTCGCTGTCCAACGCAGCAGCCTCAGGTATTCGCGCACCGACACCTGGAGGAACCCTTTGTCGCTCGCTCGCACTCCGTCTCTGTTTACTTCCGCATCACCGGATAGTTTGTCGGGCGACAGCGTCAGCGGCGCCAACCAAGCGTCGCGTTTGATCCGCTTTCCTGTCGGATTGCGTTTCTTGGCTTTCCGTTGCTCGCGTAGTTCATCAACAGGCGTTTCACGGATCTGTTTGGCCGCTTCCTCGGTAGGGACCGGTTTTAGGTCGAACGCCGCGGAATCGATTCGTTTGCCTTGGCTCGCCTGAATGCGGTCAAACGCTGATGTGTGCGGAGCCTTCTCGGGATCTGACGTCATTGCAGCACGAACCGGATTGAGATCCACGTACATGCTGCACGCCAACAACCCGGCCTCGTCGACAATCCGCTGAGCCTTGAATCGTCCCTCCCAAAACCGGCCCGTACATTCGTCCTGCTTGTTGGCCAAGCGAGAAATCGGTTCGGCGAGCGACCGCATGAACCAGGAGATATCCGACATTCTCAGTCGAATTTCAGCGATCCGTTCCGAGTTTGCGGCTAGCACTTTGACTTCATGCTCGGTCGGTTCCGCGAGATGCTCTTCCATCCGCCGTCCAGGAAAAACTCGTAGCCATCGGATCGCAACCTCAGCGTCACTCCAACTGGCGACCACGTCAGGACGATTGCGCAAGATCACATGCAAGTGGTTGCTCATGATGGCATACGAGAGCACATCAATGCCGAAAACCGAAGCAAGTGCCTCCATTCTTCGGCGAATCCACTCTTTTCGATACGAGTAGTCCTTCCCCGTCGCAGCATCAACACCAGCGAGAAACGCACGCCGCACGCATCGCTGGACGGCATGGACAATACAGATCTCTCCCGTCTCAAACTGTTCTTCTCGATTAGGTCTCGGCATTTTTCCGGCTCGTGGAAAGAGAAGTGTTGCTGATTAAGTGTACGCATCACCCATCTCGGGTCAACTACTAGGTGGGTGGCACCATCTGGGAGCGGGTCAACTAGTAGGTGGGTGGCACCATTTGGGAGGAGGGTTGGTGACGTCAATTTGTTTTGGGGATTGCCGGGCTCACTTTTCTCCCCTGTTGCGTCGCGTTTTGGTGGGCGTCAGGATAAGTAAACGCCGGTGCGATTGGGGCGACTGACGTGGATGCCGTTTTGGGTCGGGGGATGACGCAATGCTAGCACGACTGAAAACATTCACGTTGCTCGGGATCGAGGCGATGGCGGTGGATGTCGAGGTTGATATCTCACCCGCCGCCATGCCCAAAACGATCCTCGTTGGGTTGCCCGACACGGCCGTCAAAGAGTCCACCCACAGGGTCGAACGGGCGATCTCCAACAGCGGTTACATCCGGCCGCATGACCGCGTTGTCATCAATTTGGCACCGGGTGATCTCCCAAAACAAGCTCCCTCGTTTGACCTGCCGATCGCCTTGGGTGTGCTCGCCGGAAGCGGACAACTCGATGCCGAGCGACTCGAAGACTACGCCGTGGTCGGCGAACTGGCCCTCGAGGGAATCACTCGTCCGATCAAGGGAGTATTGTCGATCGCCATCGAAGCGGCCAAAGATCAATCACTCAAAGGACTGATCGTTCCGGCAGAGAACGCTCCCGAAGCCGCAGTCGTCGAAGACCTCGAAGTCATCGCGGTCGATTCTCTGGCACAGTGCGTCGCCTTCTTGGCCGGCGAAATCGACATCCCCGCCGTTCCAAGCCGTATCGAAGAATTGTTCGAACGCTTCAGCGAATACGACGTCGACTTTGCCGACGTTCGCGGCCAAGAAATGGCCAAACGTGCGATGACGCTCGCAGCCGCCGGACGACATAATCTGCTGATGATCGGGCCGCCGGGGTCGGGCAAAACGATGCTTGCCAAACGCATCCCGACGATCCTACCGCAGTTGGTTCCCGCCGAATCGATCGAGACGACGCGGATTTACAGTGCTGTCGGCCAATTACCGGCGAAGCAGCCGTTGATCGCAAAACGCCCCTTTCGATGCCCGCATCACACGATCAGCGATGCGGGTTTGGTCGGAGGCGGCAGCCCGCCTTCTCCCGGCGAGATCAGCAAAGCTCACAACGGGATTCTGTTTCTCGATGAACTGCCGGAGTTCAATCGCAAGACGCTCGAGGTGATGCGGCAACCACTCGAAGACGGCATCGTGACCATCTCACGTGCACTTCGAAGCACCACGTTCCCCGCCGATTTCATGTTGATCGCGGCCGCCAACCCGTGTCCGTGCGGGTACCGCAGCGATCCGCGACGCAGTTGTAATTGCACGCCACCCCAAATCGAACGGTACATGGGAAAGATTAGTGGCCCCTTATTAGACAGGATCGACATTCACATCGAAGTGCCCGCGGTCCCGTTCGAGGAATTGTCGGCAAAAACGACAACGAGTGAGAGCAGCGAGATGATGCGGGAAAACGTGATGCGTGCCCGCGAAGCACAAAGCGAACGATTCCGCGATAGTCCAGTAAGATACAACGCCCAAATGACGAGTCGCCAAGTGAGGCAGTACTGCGAATTGGAACCGGCCAGCGTACAATTGCTACGTGCGGGCGTCGAATCGCTAGGGCTCTCCGCTCGGGCACACGATAAGATCCTACGGGTGGCGCGAACCATTGCCGACATCGCGGGCAGCCACCGAATCGGTGAAGAACATCTCGCCGAAGCGATCAGCTACCGAAACCTTGACGCCGATTTGTGGGTATAGCAACTTAACGATGAAACTCATTTCGCTCTGCTGCAATCATTGCGGCGCCCCCATCGAAGTTCGCAAGTCGGCCAAGTTCGTCACCTGCGGATACTGCAACGCCCACCTCGCGATTCATCATACCGGCAGCAGTTACTCGACCGAGCTGTTGGAAGAAATCAAACAAACGACGAACGCACTCGTGCGCGACGTCGAAATGCTCAAGGGCGACTCTGAAATCGACCGACTCGACCGCGAGTGGGAACGCGATCGCCGCGAACTCATGGTCACCAATAAGAACGGCAGCGAGAGCGTTCCCGAAAAAGGGGTAACAGTTGTCGTGGGAGGCTTTGTCGTTGCCTTTGGCATTTTCTGGACGTTCGTAGCTGGAATCGCGTTTCCACCGATGGCGTTGTTTGGAATCCTATTTGTCTGCATGGCAATCTTCGGGATCATCTCAACCTGCAAAAAGGCCGATGACTACGAGCGACGCAAACGGCGATACCATGAACGCCGCCGTCAACTAATCGCTGAACGAAATCGGCGCCACGTGGCCCCAACTCGATCACACGAAACAAGGACTTAATATTCGGAGTGCCACTTCCGGAGTTTTTCACGGACAACGCCCACAAATCTCTCTTCAACCCCACCCACCTTTCCGTAAAAACAGGCCTATCAAGATTGAGACCAACCAACAGGTTTGACCGTTCGAGGCCCCATCAGCTCCCAAGTCCGCTGGTCAGCGTCTGGTGCCTGCGGATCCGTCGTCCGTTGTTTCCTGGTAGACCGACGCACACCAACGACGCCGTAACCGCCCTAACCAGAACGACTTAACTCCGATTTGGTATCGTCCTGGGTCGAGGATGCGAACGTTGGTCCGATTGTTGCGTATTAGATGAGACAGTATTGAATAGCTGCCGAAATGGCGGTTGACTCCATTTGGATACTTTTCCGAGCGGGGTCTCTCCTTTCACTTAACCAACGAACAAACCACCGATGATCTATTTCCTGTTTGTGCTTCCTCCGTTTTTGCTCGGGCTCTACGCCCAGTGGAAAGTTAAGTCGTCGTTCGCGGCGATGAGCCAAGTGCCAGCGAGAATGTCGGGAGCTACCGCCGCCCGGCGGATGCTCGATGCGGCTGGATTGCAATCCGTCGGCATCGAACAGGTTCCTGGCCAACTATCGGATCACTACGACCCGCGGTCCAAGGTATTGCGATTGAGCCCGGACGTTTATGGGGGACACTCGATGGCGGCGCTCGGGGTAGCCTGCCACGAAGCTGGCCACGCCTTCCAAGACGCGCAAGGGTACGCCCCGCTGGTCGTTCGGAACCTCGCCGTTCCAGCAGCAAACTTTGGTAGCGGCATCGGCGCGACACTCTTGTTCGTGGGAGCGATTTTTTCGTTCCCAGCATTGATGTGGGTCGGCGTGGCCTTGTTCTCGGCTGTGGTGTTTTTCCAAGTCGTGAACTTGCCGGTTGAGTTCAACGCATCGAGTCGTGCCCGTGAACACTTGGTCGAGTACGGCTTGATCACCGCACAAGAAGAAAAGTACGTCGCCAAGGTCCTCAATGCGGCTGCTCTCACCTACGTCGCGGCGACTTTGCAGTCGATCATGACACTCGCCTACTACCTCTACATCCTGACAGGACGTCGTGATTGAAAAGCGACCGGTCACGCCTCCTCCCCGTCCTGACTACTTTTCAGCCCTCGATCCGCCCGAGTCGTTAGCGACAAAGGCGGACGGGCCTCAAGGCAGTTTGCCACTCAGCGACGAGATCCTGCGCGAATGGACCAGCGGGGATCTCTTCGGTCTAACGCAAAGTGTCGGCATGGGATTCGACCCGCGCCGCGTGCTCGGCGATCAGTATTTGATCATGAGCACGCAAGGGGGCGTCCGGAATCCCGACGGCACGCCCGTGGCACTCGGCTATCACACCGGCCATTGGGAAGTTGGCCTGCTCGTCCGCGCCGCCGCGGAACAGATTGAGACGCACGGCGGCGTCCCGTTCGCCGCGTTCGTCAGTGACCCGTGTGACGGTCGAACGCAGGGCACGCACGGCATGTTTGATTCGTTGCCCTATCGCAACGACGCCGCGATCGTGATGCGTCGATTGATCCGTTCGTTGCCCCAACGCAAAGGCGTGATCGGCATCGCGACGTGCGACAAAGGACTACCCGCCATGATGATGGCGCTCGCGGGAACCGGTCATCTGGCGAACGTTTTGGTTCCCGGCGGCGTGACCTTACCACCGACAATCGGCGAAGACGCTGGAAAAGTGCAAACGATCGGCGCCCGTTATTCGCGCGGCGAAATGTCGCTCGAAGAAGCTTCTGTTGCGGGATGCCGCGCTTGCGGGACTCCCGGTGGCGGGTGCCAGTTTCTCGGCACAGCGGCGACAAGCCAAGTCATCGCAGAAGCACTCGGCATGACGGTTCCGCATGCGGCGCTCGCTCCGAGTGGACAACCAATCTGGACCCGTTTGGCTCGAGATTCCGCTACGGCCGCTGCGGCGATGCACGCGTCGGGGATCACGCTAAGCGATATCCTGACCGAAGCAGCGTTTGAAAACGCGATGCGAATGCACGCTGCGGTCGGGGGCAGCACCAATCTGTTGCTGCACATCGCTGCGATCGCCGCAGCGGCGGGAATTCGACGTCCCAACGTGGATGATTTCTCGCGGATCAATCAACAAGTTCCCCGGTTCGTCGACTGCCTCCCCAACGGCCCAGTGGGCCATCCGACGGTGCAATTTTTCTTGGCCGGTGGAGTCCCCGAAGTCGCGTTACATCTCCGCCGGGCAGGATTGTGGAACACCGACGCGAAGACGGTTTCCGGCATGACTTGGGACGAGATTCTCGATGCGTGGGAAACATCACCACGGCGAGAGGTATGTCGTGAACGATTGCGATTGGCCGACGGCGTGGACCCCGATGACGTGATCATGTCACCTACCGTGGCCCGCAAAGCAGGACTGACGAGTACTGTATGTTTCCCCAAAGGAAACTTGTGCCCAGAAGGCTCCGTGATCAAAGCCACCTCGATCGACCCAAGTGTGATCGATGAAGACGGCGTGTACCGCAAGCGAGGAAGGGCACGCGTCTTCACCACAGAACGTGACGCGATACGCGCGGTGAAAGGGCAAACGG
The DNA here is from genome assembly GCF_023701485.1 of Aporhodopirellula aestuarii. Lineage (GTDB taxonomy): Bacteria > Planctomycetota > Planctomycetia > Pirellulales > Pirellulaceae > Rhodopirellula > Rhodopirellula aestuarii. Next base: position 66,193 of record NZ_JAMQBK010000029.1, on the reverse strand, counting down.
ATTCGCCGATCGAATCGGGCGACGTGATCGTGCTGATCGGGCGTGGCCCCATCGGATGCGGGATGGAAGAGACTTACCAAATCACGTCTGCGTTAAAGTACCTGTCGTTCGGCAAAGAGGTCGCGTTGATCACCGACGCGAGGTTCTCCGGCGTTAGCACGGGCGCCTGCATCGGACACGTTGGCCCAGAGGCACTCGCGGATGGTCCGATCGGACGTGTCCGAGATGGGGACGTGATCGAAATCGAAATCAACCGCAGCACTCTTGAGGGACACGTCGACCTAGTCGAAACCCATGACGGCGTTCTGCCGACCGAGGCTCTTGCCACACGTTCACGCCATCCTCATCTGCAAGTCGATGCGGCGATCCCCGACGACACGCGACTCTGGGCGGCGTTGCAACAGATCGGTGGCGGAACCTGGGGCGGGTGTGTGTATGATGTCGATGAAATTCTGGCAACGCTCGAGGCGGGCAAGACGGCTCGCGAAAACACCAAAAGATAAAACGATGAAAATGGACGATCCGGTGGCATACTCACCCAAAGCGATCGAGCGAATCGGCGACACCGGCATTCGAATCACGTGGAGTGATGGAGAGGTGACGCAGTGGACCGCGCAGCAACTGCGCAACGCGTGCCCCTGCGCAACATGCCGCGAAAAACGCGGCCAACTTCACGGCGATGATGAGGTCGCGGAATCGACTCAGAAGGCCAAACCGATCGGGCTGCCCGTACTCAGCGCCGCCGAAGCTCGGCCGACGCGAATCGAAGGAATGCAACCGGTGGGCACCTACGCGTACAACATCGCATTCAGCGACGGGCATCACTCAGGACTGTATACGTTCGCAAGATTGCGACGCGAAGACGACTGAGTGACCTGCGACAACCGTCGAGCTACTTCCCAATACAAAACCGGCTGAACACTCGGTCGAGTAGATCGTCGGTGTAGACTTCTCCCGTGACGTCGCCGATCAGTTCCGCCGCGGAACGTATTTCGGTGGCGACGAGTTCATGCCCGGCTTGCGTTTGCGTCGCGTCAATGGCGCGCACAATCGCGTCGATCGCTCCCATCAACGAACCACGACATCGGGCAGCGGTACCGATCACGCTGCCTACTTCCGTCGCGTCGATCCGCTCGGCGGCCGCGGCAATTTTGTTGCCGAGTTCACTCATGCCGGTGCCCGCTAGCGTGCTGATCATCATCGACTCAATCCCCATCGAGCCGAGAACATCGATCCATTTGGGAGGCTCCGACACCAAATCCGCCTTCGTCAGCAACACCCAATTCTCGATCGATTTTTTGTGAGGTTGGCGGTCCGTGATCATCGCTTGCAGATTCTCCAGCGCAGATTCTGGTTCCTGACTATTGGCGTCAACACACCACAAGCACAAATCGGCACGGGACGCCGCTTCGATCGCTTGTCGCTGGGCCTTTTCTAATACCGCCGCGTCGGGATCGTTCGCCGCCCGCCATTCAATCCCGGCTGTGTCGGTTACTCGAACCGAATATCCATCGACTTCAAACGAAACGGAGATACTGTCGCGAGTCGTACCGGCTTGTTCGGTAACGATCGCGGATTCAGTTTGCGACAAGGCGTTCAGCAAACAGCTCTTACCCGCGTTGGGAAGCCCTCGCAAAACAATTTCAAGTGAGGACGTCGAGGCCGAACGTTCGCGAAGTTGTTCACTCGTGCGGCCGAGCAAGTTGCGGAGTTGTTCGAGCCGATCGATCAGGTCGGCATCCTCAATGAACTCAATGTCTTCATCGACGAAATCCAGCCCCGCTTCGACATCGGCGAGCAGATCGAGCAACTCCCCGCGAGCAGTCTGAAGAGGGCGTGAGAGATTGCCGGCGAGTTGCGAGAGAGCCTGATTCAGCGTGCCCGGATCTTCCGCATCGATAACCCCTAACACCGCTTCGGCCTGCGGCAAATCCAGTCGTCCCGCCAAAAAGGAACGCATAGTGAATTCACCCGCACGCGCCGCGCGGCCTCCGGCGGCGATCAACCGATCGACCACCGCATCGAGAATCGGCAGCGACCCGATCAGGTGCAGTTCCGCGGAGGGTTGCCCGGTGTAACTCCGAGACGTCGGCCACAACATCACGTCCACATCGATCTCGCCGAGCAAATCGCCCAAATCGAGACGAGACGGATAACGCCGCGTCCGACGGTCGGCCAATTCACCCGCGATCAAATTCACCCGCTGCAGAATCGCAACGACCTGCCCGCCCGACATCCGCACAATTCCGCGGGGGGCCGGAGCGAGCGGCGAGGCGACTGCGATGATCGTGTCGTCCAGAGTTAGGTGGTTAATGGCGGCATACCTGTACGGGCGCGAACGTGATTGCGGAGAACGAACCGCGTATCATCGACGCCCGCCGTCAGGTTTGCAACGCGTAATCCATTTCGCCTACGCAGTCCGCAACTCCCAGCTCCCAGCTCCCAGCTCCCAGCTCCCAGCTCCCAGCTCAGATCGCGTTTAGCGGCCACCACCGTCTTACGGCGCCACCAACGTTTCAAGAAACGCGATCAGGTCTTGCCGATCTTCGTAGGACGACGAAAGAAACCGGTCTCGCGTTCCCGCGGCTTCCCCGTCATGCATCGCGATCGATTCAAGCAGAGTCTCCGCTCGACCATCATGCATATAAGGGGCCGAATCACGCAGTCCCCACAGAGGAGGCGTTCGCCATTCTTGGTTGAAGTTGGTCGGCTCGATTTCCATTCGCTCATAACGATCAATCCGCGTAGCGACACTACGAGACCTCTGCCGAGCGACGGAGTTGTTCTCAGTATCGGGATTGAGTGCCGAGTCGATCAAACGAAACGACACCAACGTCTCTGGTTGACTCGGAGAAACAAAATCGAACGAATTTGGCGATCGGTAACTCCTAACCGGCGAATCCGGTAACACGTCAATATTTGTTGGCTTGGCGACGGGTAAAGGTAACAAAGTCGCCGGTCCATAGTACGGCGTCCGGCCTACGACGGAACCGGCCGCATACGTACTGTCGACTTCATTATCCATGATGGTTCGTCGCACCACGTAAGGCTCAGCATGATTCAGATCGATTGATTCGCTTCCCATGTCATGCAGCAACAGGTCGCTGTAAATCCCTTTGGCGACGCCCATATCACGGACATGGCATACCGCACAACCAACGCGATTAAAGACCGCTTCGCCGTTGCGGACCGAAGCGAGGTGAGCCTGATCATGCGTGACATACCGTGTCGGTGCCGGCAGTGCGGCGACAAACTGCGTCAGCGCCTCGACCTGCCCATCGGTGATATCAAACGAAGCGTTGCTGTACGCTCGATTGGTTGCGTCATCAGACTGTTTTTTACGTCGCGTTTGCAGTCCCATCTCGTTCGCACAAGCCTGATCGTTGAATTCGAACAATGACGCAACGTTTGCTCGCCACCCAAATTTGCCGTAACGGCCATCGGGGAGTGTTGAGGGTCGGCCGCTAATTTCAGGGTGCTGTTGTTGGATACGAACTTGTCGATCGAGCAATTTGTCCGGAACGCGGTCAATCAATCCGCTGCCAAAAAGTGCGGTCGTGTTACGCCCATACATGCGAGCGGTGATGCGAACTTGATAACCATCGATATTCTGCTCAAAGACGATTGGTGACGCGTTGGCGATTCGCACTTCCGATGCATCGATCGGGCCTCCTGATTCCGAATAATCGGCTGAGGTAACCAACGTCATGGCATCATGAAGTTTGCGAGCCACGTCCGTGCCGCCGTGATGAGCCAGCGGCAAGACATTGAGGATACTTCCCTCTGCGATCACAAATCCCGGATGGAAACGCGAGATCATTTCGGCCAGTCGCGCGCTCGTTAATCCGCTCCCTTGAATCTTGATCGACTCGATCCCGATCGATTTGGCATTAAATTCCGCTTCGCCACCGCCGCCGACACCGCCTTGTCGATGGCAGGTCGCACAGGACGTGGCATTGAACAACGGCCCCAAACCATCACTGCCGAGGGCGGGGTTCTGCGACTGCCACTCATGCTCGAATAGCTGAGATCCGAGCAAAAGGGCATTGGGAGCCACCGCCGACGCGGTCACGGGAACCATCGCCAAAACGAGACAGCAGAGAAACCGTGAGTTCATTTTTGCACCTGTCGTATCATCGTGATCGAACGAGCGGGAGGTTCGCCGTCACGAATCGGGTAGGGGTGATCCTTCGAAGATCGGAAAAACAAGTAACGAGCACGACTTGGTCGACTCAGATCGAGCGGACGTTCGTTGTGGCGTAGCAACCAAGCCGCTAACTCACGGTTGGTAACTTGGCGAATCGGACTCTCGCTGAGCGCCGCATCCAAATCCTTCCAACCGAAACCACGACGTCGGGCGATGGCGGATACCGGGGCGAGTTGCATTTCGCCACGTTCGGATAGCAGTGGTAAGCGAATTTCCAAAGCGAACGGATGTTGTTCACCAAGTTGCGAAATCCATTTGCCGAGCGATTCATCGCCTTTTGAATCTTCTCCTGGGTGACCGAGTGACATCACTTGCCGATCCCAGACGATTTCGATCAAGTCCAAATAGACGCTTTTCAAATCCGCTCCGGCAAGGAAGGGTGTGATCGTCAAGGTCCACGGCATCCGTGTCGCCGAGTGCTGCTCCAGCACGATGAGCCGTTCAAAATCACTCAATTGTGTTAGACCAAAACGCAATTGAACGTCTTTGAGGTAAAGGGTTTGTAGTTGAGCGGCAAGTGGACCAAAACGAACCTTGACGTCTTCGGTGAATCGTTCGTTGTCCTCGATCAATCCCGCGTCATCCTGATCGGGCGATTCACCCATCGCGATTAACTGTCGATCGAGTTCCCTCTTCCACAGCCGACTCATGCGCTCGCGATTTCGGTCAGCGATCTGCTTCGTGAAATCGCTCGGCTGAGTTACGTTTTGGCGCATCCATCTCCGTGTGTCTTCGGCATCACCGAGCAAACGAGAGAGCTCTTCATCACTCGGTATACCAACGAACAATTCGAGTATTCGATAGTCACCGTCGGTAACCACCACGACAGCCCGCCCTGGTTCAATCACTTTTTCACCGCCAGTCAAGATTGGCGGTAAACCGACCGGCCAATGTTGCCAGTACACAGGAGCGGATGAATGAAATAATCCCGACGGGATTCCCGAAACAGCCTTCAAGAACGGCGAACGACACCAACACAACTCACCGGCAGACGTGCGTCGCGACACCTTCCCTTCCGCCCATTCGGTTGCGACATCGTTCGTGATCAAGACCACCACTAACGCATGATCGAGATTCTCGTCGGGCAATTCGCTCAATGGTGGTAACCACTGATGCTCGACTGCCAACGCGACCTGACAGAGTCCGAGACTCATCACCGAGAGCAATACCCCCGCAACGCGTTGCAATAACAAATGACAACTACGATTTCCCACGAGATCGTCCGCGTCCGCAAGTGACAAGAGTGAAAACAAACCGCCCCATTCGCTCTATTTCGACACACTGCAAGCCGTTTGACCGGCTTCGTACTCAGTCAGCCCCGTGTACTGAGATGTCGGTTACTAAGAAACAAGAAACTTAGTCACAACACATTGCCTAGCCATATTGCGTTGGAAACCCTTTGGTATATCCGATGCATAGAGCCCAGTCAAAATAATTCCGACGCATGTCAAACAACAATACAGACGTCCACATAAGCGTGGCTTGCGATGATGTCATCTAGGGCCTCGCGCAACGACAACACCATGTTTCAGTCTCTGTGATCGAGACAATTCTGACGAACGTATAGATCTCACGTTACGGCTTCACTTCTTTGCTTCGGCGACGATTGATCGCGTCTGCAAACGTGACGATGTGCCACTGTCAAAACTGGCGATAACGTCACTAAATGAATCGGCGATTGAGCTAAAATTAGCGCCGCTTGAAATTCCTCCAACGATTCCCCCGCCTACACGATCTCTCTTCCGAAGTAATCGTTGTCGTTGTGAAAGACCGTTTCCTCACCTCGCCTGCCGTCGATGAAGGATCCCACCATGCATCGCCTCATCCGAACTCTGGTTCTTACCGTCGCCAGCCTGCTACCGCTTTTCGAAGCTTCATCCACTGAACCAAGCATCCAAGACAGCCCTGCCAACTCAGCCCCATTTGAAACTACTTGGTCTTCGCTTCAAAAATACGAGTGCCCGCAATGGTTTCGTGATGCGAAATTTGGAATCTATACACACTGGGGCCCGTACAGCGTTCCCACCTACCCCGGCAATACCGACTGGTACTCGCGGAACATGTACCTTCCAGGAAACGAGGCCCGATTATTCCATGAGAAAACATACGGATCGCTGACGCAGTTCGGCTACAAAGACTTTGTCCCGATGTTCACGGCAAAGAAGTTTGACGCCGAAGCATGGGCGGAAGTGTTCGCTCAATCGGGGGCTCGTTTCGCCGGCCCCGTGGCCGAACATGCAGACGGATTTTCGATGTGGCCGAGTGAAAGGTTTCCCTGGAACGCGGGTTCGATGGGGCCGCAACGCGACATCGTTGGCGAGTTGCAAACGGCGATCCGTGGTCGAGGGATGAAATTCATGACCTCGTTTCACCATCAATGGAAATGGGCTTGGTATCCGACGGGCCGACCGGGCTCGGATGCCGGCGATCCAAGGTACGCATCCCTTTACGGTCCGCCAACGAAGCAGGATACATTCCAGCGATCCAACGCCCATCTTTTACGAAACGAGCTACCCGCCGACGCGTTACCGCCCGAATCGTTTGCCGATGATTGGCTCGCCAAGGTCATCGAAGTCGTGGACCGATATGAGCCGGACCTGTTGTGGTTTGACAATCGGATGAATGTCATTCCCGAGACGCATCTACGCCGGATGGTGTCTCATTTCTACAACGTATCAGCCGCCTCTGATCGCGAAGTGGTACTCACCTACAAATTCCATGATCTGGAACCAGGTACCGCAGTGTTGGATTTAGAGCGTTCGCGAATGCCGGAGATCTATCCCGAGCCATGGTTATGCGATACATCGATCGCAGAGAACTCGTGGAGTTACAGCCCCACGTTGGAGTACTATTCGACCCAACGTTTGTTACACGATCTGATTGACATCGTCAGCAAGAACGGTTGCGTGCTGTTGAACGTCGCGCCGCATCCCGACGGAACCATTCCGATCGAACAACAAACACGATTACGTGAAATCGGGAGCTGGTTGAAAGTAAACGGCGAAGCGATCTACGCCACTCGCCCTTGGCGAGTTTTTGGTGAGGGCCCGACACAAACTGTCAACGGCCACTTGGCCGATCTCCGCTTCGATGGCTTTTCCGACAAAGACATTCGATTCACGACGAAAGGGAACGTGCTATACGCCAGTGTGCTCGGATGGCCTGGCGAGGGTGAAACGATCATGATCGAATCGCTCGGCAAGAATGCTCCGTCAACCGACGGCAAACCTGTGGGGACCATCACGGCGGTTACCATGCTCGGCAGCAACGAGACGTTGCAGCACGAGCAAACCGACACGCATTGGTCCGTTGTCATGCCCGCCAAACCCGTTCACGCTGAAGCCATCGTCTTTAAAATCCGATTCGCCGACTGAGCGAGTTGATCGAACCGCGGCGAACCCATCAAGATCGCGGAAGAGGTTTGTCTATCGCATTGCCGCTTGGCGAATCTGTTGCACCAAGCGTGCGTCGGGTTGCCGTAGCGTCAACACTTCTTCGCGAACGTTACCGTCCCGGTCACGGAGGATCACGATCATCTCGCTGTCGCTGGCGTCCATCGACGCAGCGTCATTGGCACTTTGGCTAGCGAACTGGTTCATTGCCGGCTCAAATGATGCAGGTGCAACGGCGTCGTTCATACTGCCCATGCCCGCGTCGGTGCTCGCAAATGACTCGCTTTCGTTTCCTTGATAAAGGCGTGACAACTGAACGCGATCGAGCTGCCAATGGATCGATCCGGGACCGGTGTAGATTCCGATGTCGGATTTATAATCGGCCGCGTTGCAGACGCCGATCAGCACTCCACGTTCGTCAAACAATCCACCGCCACTGCGTCCGTCGATCGGTGCACCCGCAATTTCAAGATTCGAGGCGTTGATGTTTTGATTGTATTTGTCGACACCGGTGATGCGTGTGTCCCGACGTGACGGAGGGTCGCCTCGGTCGCAACCGAAACTGAATGCGGTTTGGCCGACTTTCATTTTTTCGCTGGCGGTAACCACTTTGACCGGCTGCACTGGCATGCCTGGGCGGATCGCGACGAGACCGATGTCGCGGTCACCCGCATCGTAATCAACAAGCTGACCGGTCACCGTATGAGGTTCACCGCCGACAAAAAGGTCGACTTCGATTTTGTCTTTCCCGTCACCATCACGGAACAAGTGGCCACAGGTCAGCACGAGTGCCTCTTCACCGTGAACGTCAATAATCGTTCCGGTGCCTGCACCATAGCCGCGACCGTCGTAGACGCGCAATCGAACCGTTGCAGCGTGTGCCCGCTCAACCGCGTCGGCTAAGGAAACACTCGGCATCGCCTCAACGACTTTTTGCGAACGCCCCAACGAGTTAATCGCCGAGCGAGGGTCCGCGGTGGTGGCGGATGTCAGCGACTCCAATGATCGCCAACCGTTCTCTTCACGCTCACGTCGCACCGAACGGTTTGAAGAAGAACTCATTCCCCCGGTGTGCGCCGGCAGCGGTGCCAAGCGCGTTTGTGGCTCTTGAATACTGGCCGAAGGCCGTGTCGGCACTGCGATCTGGCTACCCGTCGATACGATCTGACCGGACGGGCTTTGCTGCAATGCGGCTTGTAACTGCGATCCGGTCTGAGCACCGATCAAACGAGTGACTTCGCGTCCCTCGCGGAGAATGACATAGGTTGGCGTGCTGCGAATTTTGTATCGCTGAACGAGTTGTGGTTCGGAATGAACGTCGACTTGGCGAACCGGGACTCCGCGGGCGATCAGCTCCGAGACGATCGGCTGCATGGCTCGACAAGGTGGGCAGTTCGATGAACTGAATTCGAGCAATACCGCATCCGCCATCGCGGTGCCGGCGAATCCGACAACCGCCAACAAGAGGAGCGTGGCGGACCACACGGCTGGAAAGGTAGCGCGTTGATTTGTGGGGGTATGTCGCACGTTTCGTCCCTCCTTGGACGCTTTAGAAAAGGAGTACCGCCGCCCGCATGCGAAAAAACTCGATGACACAGACCGTCGATGGTCAGCGAGAAATTTGAAGTCCATTACCGATCGCGATCCTTCACGATGGCAATGACGCGTTGACTGCGGTGAAGGGGGATCGTCGGCGATCCGGCCGTTTGATCACAACCCCAATGGACAGCGAACGAGGCGGAACTTGAATTTTTTTGAGTTTCACAGGCAAGAAAACCCAAAAAAGTTTAGAAGACCTACCGCCAGTTTGGGCGTACTTCGCCGGCACCGGCCTCTTCCGCCTTCCAGCGGGCCTCGGGAATGATGCGTCTGAAATCAGCTGCCTTGCCCCGTATCGAAGCGCTCATCAGGAGCAGACCCAAACGGACTTCTTCGCGTTTTCGCAGCGGTGCCTCGATCACGCCCGGAGCGAGCGAAGTCGCCTTGCCACGCAGAAAAACCGTGACGTTGTTAAGCCCGTCTCCGAGGTTTGCCCCCGCATCTCCTCCGACGACAATCGTGCCCGCCAATGCCCCCGCCCCGGTATCTTCGCCCACATCACCGCGAACAAAAATGCTGCCGCCACGCATCGCAGCCCCGACCCGGGGCCCCGCCGCACCGTAAACCGCGAGCGTCCCGCCCGTCATCGCGGCCCCCAAACCACAACCCGCGTTCCCTGTAATCCGAACGACGCCCCGCCGCATTCCTTCGCAAGCTCCGTCACCCACGCTGCCTTCCAAATGCAAATCGACGCCGTTGAACCACGCAAACGCGAAATCGCCGAGATCCCCCAAGGCATGCACTCGGACGAGATGAGACCAACGCATGCAGGCGGATTCCTGACCACTCAACCCGGTCAATCGAACCAACGGAAAGGCCTCCACACCAGACGACGAAGAGTCTGATTTGCTAGCAGGATCGTCCGTGGGAATCGCCTGCACCGCGGACTTCAATGCAACGTAATCGATGCCCTGAAGGTCAAACGTGTAGTCGGCCAACTCGGTTTCATTCATCACATGGACTCCGTTTCGTGAACGAGTGATCGGGCAATCGCCCGCACTACTTTCTCGAGATTCATTCCCGCTGCCTGGGAAACCGTCAAAACATCTTCGTGGGTCGTCGTCGCTGGCGAATCCGGTATCGCCATGTTGGTCACAACTCCGACGGCGAGCGTCCGCAAACCTGCCCGACTTGCCAGCACGACCTCGGGTACCGTGCTCATCCCGACCAGATCCGCGCCCCAGTTTTTCATCATCCGGCACTCCGCTCGGGTCTCGTAGTTCGGCCCCGTGACCGAGAGATAGGTCCCCCGACACAATCGAAAACCCGCCTCGCGAGCCGTCCGCTCCGCAATTTTAGTGAACGTTTCATCACAAGTGGGACGTCCGCATCGAAGCGCCCCCGCCCGTTTCCTCTCGAGTGCTTGATATTCCGGCAACTCTCGGTCCGCCCCGACCGCACCCATCTGCCCGTGTAGGAGGCTGATATGCTCATCAATCACCACCAAATCACCGACCCGATACCGCGGATTCAGTCCGCCAGCGGCACAGCTCACGATCACCGCCACCGGATTCATCGCCGCCATCACCGCCATCGGTCGCGTCAGGGCCTCGATCGAATGTCCTTCATAGGCGTGCAACCGGCCCGCCATCGTGACCACTCGGATGCCCGCGATCTGCCCCAGCAAAAACTCGCCGCGATGGCCCGCCGCAGTTGAGGCCGCTAGCCCCGGAATACTCTCGTACCGGATCACGGTCGGCGATTCGATTGAATCCGCCAGTCCCGCCAACCCGCTGCCCAACACGACCGCCAACAAGGGCAAGTTCGAATCCACGAATCCACCATCTGCCAGAGCACGAAACCGCTCCGTCGAATCGGACAAACGGAAGCCTTGAGAGTGGGCTTTCAAATTTCTCGCCGTTGAGGGCACGTTTGGAAAGGGAACTCCCCGCAAACGGGGATGGATGAATGATCGGAGGCCGAAACGATCACCTGCCAACCTAGCGAGAAAGAACCGTTCCTTAAAGTCTACTTGCGGGCAGCACGTGACCCCCAGACCGCACGTCAATTGCCGCACTGATTCATTTTGGTTCACACCGCCTGTGGCAAATGTTCGCTGCGCGGGCTCAGGGAGTCGGCGGCGGCCCACGAATTGCTGACGAAGTATCGGCGATTTGCGTGTTTTGGGGTTTCCGTTTACGCAGTCCTTTGCGATATTTTCGATTCGCGCGCACCCATCGGTGAATTGAATCTTAACCATCCACACCACGACGATCGAGGCGATTTCGCCTCCGAATCCGCCGGCTTTTTCCAGATGCACACGTTTGTCGCATCCCGGGGTTTCAGCGATCGAGCGTGTGCGTCAGCTTAGGTGAATGTAGCATGAAGTTGGAGAAAGTCAGGAACATCGGTATTAGTGCCCACATCGACTCGGGCAAAACCACATTGAGCGAACGCATCCTGTTCTATTCAGGACGGATTCACAAAATTGAAGACGTTCGTGGCGGTGGTGACGGCGCGACAATGGATCACATGGAACTGGAAAAAGAACGTGGAATCACGATCACCAGCGCCGCAACAAGCGTTCAGCACAACGGCCACCACATTAACCTGATCGACACTCCCGGCCACGTCGACTTTACCGTCGAAGTGGAGCGGTCACTGCGTGTCCTTGACGGTGCCGTGTTGGTTCTATGCAGCGTTGGCGGCGTCCAAAGCCAGTCGATCACTGTCGACCGGCAAATGAAGCGTTATCAGATTCCACGCCTCGGTTTCATCAACAAGATGGACCGCACCGGTGCCAACCCACGACGCGTCGTCGAACAACTCCGCACCAAACTCGGTGCGGACGCGTTCCTGGCACAAATCCCAATCGGCGCCGAAGAAAACTTCCGTGGCGTTGTCGACTTGATCGAAATGAAGGCCTACACGTTCGAAGGCGAGCAAGGCGAAAAAGTCGTCACGTCAGATATCCCTCAAGACCTTCAAGACGAAGCCGCCGACGCCCGCATCGCCATGCTCGATTCGCTGTCCAACTACAGCGATGAAGTCATGGAATTGCTGCTCAGCGAAGAGGAAGTCTCCAAGGACCTGATCTACAAGACCATGCGTCAAGCCGTCCTCAACGGTGCCACCCCCGTCTACTTGGGCAGTGCGTTCAAGAACAAGGGTGTTCAGCCATTGCTCGACGCGATCACCCGTTACCTGCCCAGCCCGCTGGACCGCGAAATCTACGGACGCGACCCTTCGGACGAAACCAGAAAGATCGAACTCGCTCCCGACAAAGACAAACCGTTCGTCGGCATGGCGTTCAAGATCGTCGAAGATCCGTTCGGCCAGTTGACCTTCATGCGTATCTACCAAGGTACGATCAAGAAGGGTGATGGTTACGTCAACCAACGTTCGGCCAAGAAGGAACGGTTCAGCCGAATCGTCCGCATGCACAGCGAAAAACGCGAAGAGATCGAAGAAGCCTCGGCCGGTGACATTGTCGCCGTCATGGGAATCGATTGTGCATCCGGGGACACCTACTGTTCCGAGCGTGACTACGCGACGCTTGAGTCGATGTTCGTGCCTGAGCCCGTCATCAAAATGGCCGTCACCCCACTCAACCGTGGCGATGGCGACAAGATGAGCAAGGCTCTGCAACGATTCCGTAAAGAAGACCCAACGTTCAGCGTTTACACCGATGACGAAACCAATGAGATCTTGATCTCGGGCATGGGTGAGTTGCACCTGGAAATTTACATCGAGCGGATTCGTCGTGAATACGGCGTCGAAATCGAAGTCGGTGCTCCGAAAGTGTCCTACCGCGAAAGCCCAACCAAGACCGTCAACTTCGACTACAAACACAAGAAGCAAACCGGTGGTTCGGGTCAATTCGCTCACATCAAGGGCACGCTCATGCCGATCGAATCGGACAGCGAAGACAGCTTCGAATTTGAAGAGAAGATCGTCGGTGGTCGGATTCCAAAGCAGTACATCCCTGCTGTGGAAAAAGGCTTCCGCGACAGCCTCGGCAAAGGCCCGATCGCCGATTTCCCTGTGGTGGGAACCCGTATCGAACTGCTCGATGGTAGCTATCACGAAGTCGACTCGAGCGAAAAGGCGTTCTATACCGCCGCACAAGGTTGCTTCCGTGAGTACTTCAAGCAGGCTGCACCGAAACTGCTCGAACCGATCATGAAAGTCGAAATCGAAGTTCCTGAGACCTTCCAAGGTACGGTCACCGGTGACGTCATTCGCCGCCGTGGTGTCATGCACAGCAACGATACCAACGATAACATGACCGTGATCATCGCCGAAGTACCGTTGGCAGAAACCTTCGGCTACGCGACCGACCTTCGCAGCATGACGCAGGGCCAAGGTACCTTCACGATGGAACTCGCGAAGTACAGCCAAACGCCAAGCAATATCCAAGAAGAGATCATTGCCGAACGCAAGAAAGAAGAACTCGCCGGCGCCCGCTAATCGCGAAGCGTCGATATTCTGAAAACAAGAAAGCCGGGGACAATCGTCTCCGGCTTTTTTGATGCGCGTTCACAAACAGAACCACCGCATTTCCAACAAAACGCGAGACAGACCGGGTCGAGCGTGTCACCAAGGCTGGTGCAAAAGGGCAAATGGAAAAACACCCCAAACGCTAAACCTGATTGCACCTGTCCCCGATCCCAGTACTGCACCGCAGCAAGCCAATTCGGCCATTCGTGCCAGGAGCCAAAACTCCGTCAATGACATCGCGGCACAGGGGGACGGACGGAAACTTCACAAAGTCGAGGACGTCGAAAAACCAGCTGAAACCGCATCTTTCGACGCCGACAATTGCCTTCATTCCTCTAAGAAATACCCAGGGCGGGACTCGAACCCGCAAGGCCGTATCCGGCCGGGGGATTTTAAATCCCCTGTGTCTGCCAATTCCACCACCTGGGCGTTGGTTTTTTTGAACTTCTCTCCAATTGGGCACCAAATAGGGCACCAAGGCTGCGAGCGAAAATTTGAGAAAGATGATCATAATCCTGGGATACCCGCCTAGAAAGCCCAAAATTGGGTCCCTCCTCATTGAAGCGATGTTCAGCATCCATTTCTTGTGACGGTGAGTGCCACTAAGTAGATGGCGACACCCACGCAGACCGTTCTAGGGAGCTTTCAGGATGAATCAAAGTATTGGAGTCAATGGTCGGCCGTTTGTTGCAATCGTAAAGATTGCAGAGAGCCGTAGTCACTTTTTCGGCAGCCAGGCCGCGATCGCCCGATGGCGTCAACGCATCGGCGGCAAATTTAATCTAGCGGTAAACTGTGCCAGCGAAACGCATCGTCGTTTCTACCTCAACTTGAGGTTGAAAACGGCTGGTTGCGAGTTCGCTCCGTCGAGGTCTCGCCATCCTGCCACGCATGGCCCCGCCTCGGATGCGTCACGTGACGTCGCGGTCGAATTTGGGTCGGCGACCGTTTGGAGCGAACACCAATTCGTCAGGTCGTCTCCCCAGGAAAAGATTGAAATCGCACTTCGGTTACAGACTGCCGGAAACTCAAATTCCATTGAACAGGAACGGTTAGTTCGGTGCAGAATGGATATTCGATTCACAATGCCCACCGGCCTGTCGGAAACAGAGGAGGTGATCCAGTGAAGCGAAAAACGAATGGCGCAGATGCACTTAAGTTTCACTTTCCGCCAACCGCGATGCCCAAACGGATTGCCGCTTACTACTGCGGATTATCAGTGCGGAGTTTCGAGCGTCTCGTCGCTACTGGCAGGATTAGGCCGAGGCGGGTAGCTGCCCGCACCATCGTCTACCTTCGCTGGGAGTTGGACGAGTACCTGGCTGGCCTGCCCGCCGGCGGTGGCGAAACGCCAACTGCCTGAGCGAGAGCCCCAGTTCGGAAACGGGCGAACCACGTTCGGAATCCAGACAAGAGCTAAGACGGCCACGTGAGAGCCAAGACGGCTCGCCCAATTAATCAGGCATCGCGCACCCTGCTGAGTAGGGCACGACTGAACTGAATGGGTAAGTGCCATGAGAGGCGAGAGCAGATTCGACTCGCCCGCAATAGGGAACGCCCAACAGTCAGGTCACAGACAAACGTCCGACGTCGGCGAGCGGGCCGCAGGGAAGCCCCTGAGAAGAGCAAGAGTTAGAAGGAGACCTGGGAGGGGGTAATAACCTACCAGCACATTTAAAAAGGCTCCGGAGACGAACGGTCTCGAAAGCCTTTGAATTGATTTGTTGGGTGGAACCAACAACCAATGACGCACGCGATTTATATCGTGCTTGGGAGTCTAGTTCCACCCTCAGTACATATAGCTGAGGCAGTACATATAGCTGAGGACAGAGAACGTGAAGACGAAAGACATCACCGAGGCCACCGACCGCCATTACCCGACACATGCTTGCTTGGTCGATTGGGTGGAGAGGGAGTGCCCAAGCAAAAAGCAGTGGGCCAAGCAGGAGCTGGCGCTGCTCTACCGGCGCGCTGAATACACGGGTGAATTCACCATCAACCTGAAACGGTTCAAGCATGGATTCAGCAGGGGCTACTACGAGATGTGGCATGTGCTCAATAAGTGCCCCTACATCCAGCAGACGAGCGTGGGCCGGAAAGGTTGCTCCGCTGGTCAATACAAGTTCAAGAATCTCCCAGGTGCTCAAAAAAGGGAACCAGATAATGGGAGGGAGAGAGAGTGGAAGGGGTGGTTTGTGTGGGGGGAGAAGTCTAACAAACAAATGTGGAGTAGTGATAAGTCTGAACGAAATGATGAAAATGGAAAATTGAAGGATGCGAAATGGGAGAAGTATGGACGAAACGGAAAACATTCTGACGATATCCGCGTTGAAGGTCAGCACATGAAGACAATCGTCGCCACAGGAGAGTTTCGAACGAAGCGAGCGATAAAGTGGCAGGCGTTTTGTGACAAGGAAGGCTACCAAAACAAGGTTGATTACCTCGCATGTCGAGAGGAGACGCAATACCTGTTCGACGTGTTCGAGCGCATTCGATTCCCTGATGACCCCTCGTTCCTGCAATTCCTCTCGGGTGAAATGCGGAAGACCAAGGAGGGCAAGGACAAGATGAGCGTACGCGAAGCGTGCGCTAAATACTGGGAGAGAGCGACCAGTGGGAAGATGATACGAAAGTGCGTCTACACCGATGGCCGGATTTACCACACGTTGTCGGGATGCCCAAAGCAGTTGCGGTGGCTGATGCAAATTGACGGTTGCCCGGTATTAGAAGCCGATTTGAACGTCTCCTACTTCGCTTACCTCGCTTCATTGGTCCGAGAACATGCCGACCGTAAGAAGTCTATCGAGGCTGTGACGTCGGGTGAGTTTCGCGAGCGATTGCAGGACATGGCTGGCACGGACTTCACCGAAAACGAGCTGAAGAACGAGATCATGCGGATGCTGTTCCGTCGGTGGCGTGACCCTGAGGAAGTGTACCCACTGGACGAAGCCTTCCGTCGTGAGTTTCCAGGCATGTGGCGTGCATCCACCAACGAATTCAACCGGGTCGGATGTCGTGGGCTCAGCCGGATGTTGACTCAGGGCGAGGGTGCTGTGATGTCGGAGGCGCATCGTCTGCTCCGTGTCGACGGGACGCCGTACATCCCGAATCAGGATGGAATCATCTCGAAGAATATCGACATCGAGAAGACGGTAAAGGCGATCGAGACGGCAGGGCTGTCGATATTCGGGTTCACTCCGCGAGTCGAGACGAAGCCGGAGTAACCACCACCGAGCGATCACCGGCCTGGGCAGCGATATCCCGCCATACGACTGCACCTACCGCGCCACCAGGGTGTTGCGACAAGCATTGAATACGCGGCAAATCTTAAGCGAAGCTACTAGGACTGCGTTTCGACACCGGGCTAATGTCGACGTCACGGGATTGCGACGCGATCCGTGATGACCATTGAATCGGTCCTTTGAAGATGTAGGCTCCAAAGCCTTGAGACATGGCGGCTGACCCTTGAGCGGCCGCCACTACGTTCCCCCGAGATTGCGCGAGGAATGGTTTCCTTCATTGACTATCAATCCGTAACTAGGAGATGAATCAGATGTCCGAACTGCGACTGGTTCCACTGGAGCTTCTGCACGACCACCCCCACAACCCCCGATTTGCATACGACGAGGAGACGATCAATGGGATGGTCACCGCGATGGAAGGCGGGGAGTTCCCGAAGGACATGGCGGTCACGTGCATGCCGAGCCCCGACGGAAACGGGTTTCAGATCATCTCCGGTCACACCCGGAAACGGGCGGCGGAAAAGGCCGGTGTCAAAATGGTGTGGTGCTTCGTCGATGAGGCGATCACTGAAACCGAGGCCCTGCTGTCGCTGGTTCTTTACAACCTCCAAAAGGGGCTTGATCCGGTCGAGATCGGGATCAACTGCTATCTGGTCTGTGATCTCGCGGCTGGAGGGCACGGCCTCACCGGAGGCGTTTCCGAGTACGCCCGCAGGCTTGGCAAGTCGAAGGCGACCGTCTCACGGCTGAGGTCTGCGGGGATGGTGGTGCAAAGAACCGTTTCAAAATGGAACAGTTCTTGTGCACCCACTTCGTTCAAAGGGATGTCGGTGCAGCTGTATGAAATCAGCAAAATGCCCGAAAATTGCTGGTCAAAGTGCTGTGACTGGCTGGTGAACCTCAGCGAGGACTCTCGTAAGCAGGGCGTGGGAACGGTCGCCGACGTCTCCGAACGGGTGGCGATGGCCATGTCGATGCGAGTTCCGAAGGAGCACAAGGGCACTGCGTTGGAGACCAAGGCTCGGCTTCAGATGTTCCTCACGAAGAAGTCTCAGCTGAACGACGAGTGGAACAAGGTGGCGTCGAGTTCGGCCAAGCCTCTAGTCGCTGTGAAGCCGAAGGCCGAGAAAGGGGTTGTCGCCGAGCGACGACAAGGGGAGGGGTTCACCTCGATCGACACGACGATGTCGAAGCCGGTCAAGGCGTCACAGCCGAAGGCAGATGCCCCCGACCCGTCTCCGGTCCCGACGCGGCTCGAAGACACGTGGAAACTCCAGGAGCCCGAGACCGAAGTTCCCGAAAAGCACGAAGAGACAAATGAGGTTGAGGTCGCTGAAGTTGCTCAGCCCGTCACCAAGGCTGCGAACCCGTTAGCCGACGACGAATTCTTCGGGGTGGAGCCTCTCACGATGGAGGACGTCAAGCAGTTCGCCCGGCGTCTGGCGTTGAGCGGTGATGCGATCCAGGTGGCGGCGCTCGATGCCGTGATGGGGTCGGAGGACATGCCTGAGAATGCCTTGAAGGCCAAGCATGTCGAGCCGGTCGCTAAGTTGATCAACGGCGCGACCGACAAGGTCCGAACCAAGATCGTCGAGCCATGCATTCCCCACCTCAACGATCCGTCCAAGATCCGGATTCTCAAAGAGATCACCAACATTCCGGATGAGCGAGTGCTCTCCGAAGTCCGGCGAATAGCCAAGAAGCACCTTGGTGAAGCCAACATCAATTTGGTTGATAAGCCGTCGTCGGCCAAAGAGGTCATGGCCTATGCGAGGGAATGCAGGGACAGCGGCAAGAGGGTCGACGCGATCAAGTACGCCGAGATGTTCTGGGATCACTTCGAGAGCAAGGGTTGGCAGATCGAAAAGGGCAAGCCAGTGGTGAACTGGAAAGCGAGGTTCCTGATTTATTGCCGCATGCTCGGCGGCAACGGCACCCTTGAGAGGCGAGTCGATGTGGTGACGGCCAAGACGATCGACACGATCGGCGAGCGGAGGAAGCAGATCATTGAGGAAAACAAGCGAATAGAGGAATCAGAACGCGCTGCTAAGTCAGCACAGAAGACCCTAGAGGGATTCTAACGCCTCGTTCTCGTGCACTCACGGACTGGAGGCGGCAAGAGCAGCCGACGAACGAGGAGCAATACCAGTGCCGCTAGAGGCGCCTAGAAGGCGCTGTAGAGCAAGCGATCACTGTTCGAGAAAGCACGAGGGAGTCGAGCACAAACGCTTCGAAAACTCACCGAGACTAACCCACACAACAATCGCCATTTGCGATTTACCTGGATCACGCGAGTGAAGTCGCCACGCACTCGCTCGAACTTGGCCACCGGGAGAGAACGACGCCTCGTAAGCTACCGTACGAGCATCGCCTTCGAGCAACCGCGCAGAGCCGCAAACGTCCAAATACATCTGGCAATTGGACATTTTACCCGCCTAGTTTTTGAAGTAACGGGCCCTTGCCTAATTGAGTGAGGAACGCTCCCGACAGCTTGGCAAGTCGATCGGAGAGACCCAATCACTCGGATCGCGTTTTCAATACCTTCTTTTCGATATCGTGACTGCAAGAGCGGCCGCGACAGACGACTTGCGAGGTTGTGAGCCCAGACGTTGGCTCACGGTTCGGGTGTCATCCAGCAGTGGAAATCCATTTTCCATTTACTGACTGAACCCAAACATGAAAACGAAAGAGCTATCTGCACGTGCAAGCCTTTCGCTTGGTGCGGGTGATGCCTTTCAACGATGCATCACCCTGATTGATCTGAAAGCTCAACATTACTCACTACCCATAGTCACATTCAACGAAGACCATTCGATGCCAAATCGTCCATCACCTTCTTTCGTCGCCATTCCCGCCACCGCGGATGTCCCGAACACGGCCAAAGGCGACAACTTAAAAATATTGCTTCAGTACCTTTCAAATCGCATGGTAATGAATGGGGAGAATCCCAGAGACTACTTCATCTCGGTATCAAGTCAAAAGTTAGAAAAGCTTTGCGGCAGTCGGTATAAGCTTGTGATCGATCAAGCGGTGTCTGACGGTTTAGTAGAGCGAAACAGTACCTATAGCACAGGCAGGGTAAACAGGCCGCCATTTACCAAGTCGTACAGACTGGCAAAAGATCACCGACATGGTCGAAGTAAGATTGTTCCCATCGTTGGAGCCCACGCACGTCGCCGGATGGCGACCGCATATGAGCCAGATCCCAAGAATCTGAAAGAATCGGGGATGCACCTAGTCGGTCATTCCAAGAGTTTCAATTTGAATGATGCTGCACTCGATAGCAGCACAATCGGCAAGCACGAGAATCGGTGCGCGGTAGCGAGGTACGCCAACCAACAAGAGTTCGCCAAACGCTGTAAAAATGGCCGGCACCACTCGCTGAACACACAATTACCGGCGAGAGAAAGAAGACACCTTTCGGTAACACGACCAAACGGATGCAAGACAGGCGTGGCCTTGGTCGACGTATCATCCTGTCAACCACTACTTCTTGCAGCACTGGTGGCGCACAACCAACGAACAGGGACACCAGAGGTACCATTATATGTTCCCCGCTTTTGTGACCTGACCGGTGGTTGGATGAATGAAGTTTCACCTTCAATCCGAGATTGGATTTCACTCTGCGAGAGCGGACAACTCTACTTGGAGCTTAGGAAGATAACTCTGTCGATGGAGGGTCCCTTGACAGTACCGATTGAGCTGACCAACGGCCGGTGGATCAACATCGACTTGAGAAAGAAGTCAGCGCGTACCTTCAAACGTGCGGTGCTGGTTCCCATTTTCGATCGAATTGATGCAATGCTGCAAAATCCGATCTTTCATGCCATCAAAGAGCTCTGTCCACCGATCGCGGACTACGTCCTCGCCGCCAAGTCGCAACATGGTTATAAGGCCGTTGCCAACTACTGCCAGCGGCTAGAGTCGACACTCATGGTTGACAACGTTATTGGCCATTTCATGCGTGAACACAAACAGGAGCCGGTCCAAACCATCCATGACGCCTTGATGGTTTCGGAGGAATTCGAGGACGAGGCGAAAAACGTCATTCGTCACGAATTTGAATCGATCGGTTTGAAGCCAAAAATCAAAAGTGAATTCCCTGGGCGTTCATGTTCCAACCAGCCGGACCGGCCATGAAGTCAAAATCTTCAGTTGCGGGTTGCCGGAATCACGTTCAACAGATTGGGGACCGTGGCGACGGCCGCGAACTTGAATCGCGAACTTGAATACTGGGATCGCGACTGTAGGTTCACCCGTGAACCGTCTTTCGGGGTCAGCGAGTTCTGTTATTTGCCGATCCGCCGTCACTATTTTTGGTTAAATTTAAGGAGAGAGAGAGATGTCGAAATCAACGAAGGAAGCACCGCAGAAAACCGCCGATCACGATGAATTATACAATTACGTTTTTGGCGCCCCTCGATCTAACCGGCTCAGGGCATTCGCGGAGATCACGGCACAGATAGCCAATGAGGACTACTGGAGGCTCCTAGCGAAAGTGTACATCGACTCTGAAAACACTGGGCAAATGTTGGAGCTGTACAAGATTTACTTTGCCTCCAAACGACCGGGGCGAGAGCACATGATGAACACTGACGAGCGTAGCTTTCTAGCAAAACTCCCGAGTGTGATTCCGGTTTACCGTGGCCATACGCATCGCAAAAATCAGGGGCTCAGTTGGACCCTGGATCGCAACATAGCCGAGTGGTTCGCACGCCGCTTCGGCGGTGATCCGGTTCTATTGATCGGTAATGTCAATAAGGAGGATGTCATCGCATATTTTGCCGAGCGGAACGAGCAGGAAATTGTTGTCGCCCCAGAGCATGTGACCATTTCACAACGGTTGAAACTCGCACCAACTAGTGAGAGTGTGTGCTGATGAAAGAGACTGCACCGTCCGCTGGAATCGGTTCTCACCGGTAGCGGTGGTGAGTCGTGAAAGACGTGGGAGTGTCTGGGCGGACGCCTGCTCCCGCGTGAGGTGTTGGGAGATCAGGTTCGATGCGGTCATAGCTGCCCGAACGCAGGAGCGATCGTTGCGGATGACCGCGATTAACGCCGGATGCCTTCACTTGATCACCCACGCCCAGAGTTCACGGCCACTCAACACCGAACCTCTCCGCAGCAGACGGATATAGGGGTTACAGGGGGGAGGCCGATCGCGTAGTGATCTTACCTATATAGAACCTGCGCATTGGGGCGTGTGGTTAGTCCGACGTGGGTACTCGTTGAGACCGGAGATCAGCATCAATAATTCAGATGCGTCTGAGGCGCAAAATCGGACTGAAGAAATTTATCTCGGTCACGCGAGAGCCACTGGCGTTCTCCCAATTACGACATGTTGGATTGTCTCGCTAAGATCGCAAAAGGGGATGGCGTATCCAGAACGCACGTGCCACCGAACGCCTTGGAGCCGAAGGCGACATCGTTGACTTCGTCGAGAAAAACGTCGTGGGCACATTGAAGCTGATTGAAGCCGCTCGCTCTGCTGGAGCCGGTCGTTTCATCGCGTTCTCAACGTGCGCCGTCCACGATCAAATTCTCGCTGAGCGACCACTCGATGAAACTCATCCGCTCTGGGCCAAGAGCCACTACGGCGCCCACAAAGCAGCCATCGAAAAGTTTGTTCATAGTTACGGACTCGGACAGGGCTACCAAATCTGTGCGTTACGACCGACGGGCGTCTACGGTGCTTCCCGACCACCTGAACAAAGCAAGTGGTACGATCTCGTGTCAGCAGTCGTCCGTGGGGAGAACGTCGAGTGCTCGCGTGGTGGTAAAGAGGTCCACGCGGCCGATGTGGCGAAGGCTGTCGGGATCTTGTTGATCGCAGACGGGATCACCGGCCAAGCATTCAATTGCTATGACCGATATGTCTCCGAAGTCGAAGTCGCAAAGATCGCCCAAGCCCTCACCGGAAGCAACAGCCAGATCACCGGCGAGCCGAAACAGCCGAAGCATCAGATTGTCACCGACAAGATCCGAATGCTCGGTATGGAGTTCGGTGGGCACAAATTGCTGACGCAAACGACTACAGAACTGATCGACCACACTCGGCAATCGGGCGGTTAAGCCTGTTCCGTGTTTGTCTGACGCGATTGCTGGTGATGGTACTCATTCGTCAGCGTTTCACTCGTGCGAGTACCCAGGGCCTTCTCGATGAATGCGCTCGCTTCGCGGCACTCACCACCCGAGAAGCCCTTCGTTTCAACTTGTGTCTCACCTGTAGGAGCCACAAGGACTTCGATGATCTTGGTCACAAGGCACCTCCCACGCGGATGGTGAGTTTGATCGATCCATTGTCGAGCTTCTGCTCGGTGACCGAATGACCATTCTTGCGAGCTTCGATCGTAGCCCGCTCGACCGCATAGGCCTGCAGGAACTGATCGAGCCGAGCCCGATCACCCCAGTGGCCTTCCGAACCCATTTTGCTGACTTCACGGATCACTACGTGATGATCGGTGGGCCGGATTGCTCGATCGCCATGGAGAGCGTCGGGATTCAATTTCGGTCCACCAAAGACCTCGATATTGTCCTGTGTGTTGAAACCCTGGATGTCCCGTTTACGGAAGCGTTTTGGCAGTTCGTGCGAGACGGGGGATACGAAATACACGAAAAGGCGACGGGCGAAAAACAGTTCTACCGTTTTAAGAAACCGAAAGCCGATGACTTCCCTTTCATGCTGGAATTGCTCTGCCGATCACCGGAGTTGCTGGAGCCGATTGGTGAGAGCCATCTGACGCCCATTCCCATGGACGATTCCGTCAGCAGCCTGTCCGCGATTTTACTGGACGAGACCTACTACGGATTCCTGATCAGCGGCAAGCAATTACTGGATTGGGTGTCAATCGTCGGACCGGGGTATTTGATTCCACTGAAGGCCCGAGCCTGGCTGGATTTGACTGATCGCAAAACGTCGGGCGAAAGCGTTGACTCTCGGGACATCAAAAAACACAAGCTCGATGTGTTTCGCTTGCTCACGATTGTGGACCCCGGATTCAACAGCGTGATCCCCGATTCCGTTGGCACCGACTTGGCCCAATTTTTGGATCGCATGTCCGATGAAGCCATCGATATGAAGGCGGTTGGCCTGGGCCAGCGCAAGAAGGAAGACGCCGTGAATGAGTTACGGAGGATCTACCAACTTGTCTCATTCATCGAATGACACCGAGGCACCCGTGATCGTTTCGATCGCGGACGCGCTAATCAAGTCCGTTCGCGGCGCCGCGGTTTACAACGCTAATGTCGAAGTGGCTCCAGCTTGCATCTTGTGGCCTGACCGGACCAACCGTATCAATGATGCCATTCGTGACGGGATCAGTGATGCGACGGTGGGCGATAGCTTGCTGGTGTACTTGCTTCGGGTCATTCCTCTCTGCATCCCTTTGGTGCTGGGCAACTTATAACTAACTCAAGCCGTCGTCATCAAGAAAGTCAGTACCGTGTTGCGACAATTCTCCTTCGGCTACCCATCCTGGTGGGGGAAGCGGCACTCGATCCACTCTGGCCATGTCTGTGTAGAGATAATCGGTCGGTTTTTCGAACTCAGCGAATGAGTGGAACAAGCCGTTGGGAGCAGTCGCCGCTAAAGCGACTTCCAGCCATCGTGCGTACTCGGGGTCTGGTCCCCAACCAGCACAAGCAATCTCACGCCGTTCCCGCACAAATCTTATCGCCAACTCCGTGGGAGTGCTAAAAGCGGCATCATTCCACCCAAATGGGAACTGGCCACTAGCAGACGAGTAAACGTGTTGGCCGCTCTTAATTCCGAACCAATGCTCCATCTGCGAGTTCGGTTCATCGTACATTCCGCCGTGTGAACGCAGTGTCCAGTAAGCCGGAACGATGGGACATCGCCATGCCAAGGGGTATTCGTAAGCTGGTGCTCGAAGCCTTTGGAAACCTAGCTGATGCAGTTCTCTTACCATCAGGAGGATTCGGCGGTAGGGCGACAAGCACATCTCGGATGCCGCAGCCAGAAGCCCTAGATCTCGTCGGCGTGATTCTAAGTTTCCAGACTCACTGATTAGGCTCTCTGCATCTTGAAAATCCAACCATGCAGCCCGATTGCCTTGGTGGGGGACCGGCTGGCCTTCATTTTTCATCATGCCCGCAAGGTAGAAGCCATTGCTGTTGGACGTAGACCAGACAATCGGAATGGGAAACACGCCTACTACACTTTGCCCAACTTGATCACGAAGGCAACGTTCGACGGTTTGGCTGGGGCGTTCGTCGATCTTGACTTTAACTTTGTTGAAGGTCGCAGTCACGCCGTAAGGATGCCCGTTGGGTTCCGTGACGAGGTATTGCCCCAACGTGTTGGTTACCACAAACCCCAGATGCGTTACGCCATTTGGCACCACGGAGTTGATGGCATCGTGTAGTTCTTCCGGTATCATGCAGACACGCCTTTCAGTTTAATAATTGCGTCTTGAGATAATGCAACGCTGGTAAATCGATGCCCATTTAGCCGTGAAGACAAGCAACGAATGAACAGGGCATCAGGTTTTGTGCAGGGGGATCAGGCTTTCACCAATTATTTCCCCAAAATGCATCGCAGTATTTGCCAAAGGTATTCGGCATTGGAGTCGCAGCAAGCCTGCGCAAACGCAGCGGGGTCAATCAGACTTTCTCAACAGTAGCACCCGTCACCAAAGAGATAATGAGTTGTCTCCATCTTCTCTTCTGATTCACAAGACAACTCAAATGCCTTCTCCCTATCTTGCTCAACTCCATCTCCATTTGAGTAAAGGATCCCTAGCTTGTACTTTGCCTCGTCAAATCCTTGAGCCGCAGCTTTCTCGAACCATATGGCTGCTAACGAAGAGTCTTGAGCTATTCCCTTGCCAACCCACAATAGATGGTTGCCATACATTACCCGATGTATCGACGATTGGTTCAGTGCTATCATGGCGCCACGCTCGCTCAAAGGAGACGAGTTCCCCGTAGATTGCCATCTCACGTCCGGCTTTGCTGGCGATCTGCCTGCGGGTTGCTTTTATGTGCTTGTCTTCTGGCATAACGGTACTCCAATGCAAGCGTTTTTCTACGCTAAGGTGTTAATGGGTATGTGACTTTTCTATTCCTGCTGAACGACAACACGTCGCCGCTCCTGAAACGCTTGTTCAACTGCCTTGCGGTCGTTGAACCGAGACGTAAACACCTCGGCTGAGAGTTCGTCGGAAAGGCATTCGGAGAATTTCAGGTTCTCCATCGCTTGGATGTTGGGGATCGGCCTTACGTTTTCTGGTTCGATCTCGTTGATCAAGGCGGCGATAGGGTCGAGTGATGTCGCTTTGGGGAATACCAGCGAGAGGTTGTCTCCCTTTACGTCACAGTGTGGTTTCAATGCGTCAGCCAGCAGCGTGTTGGCGATGCCACCGGCGAAGGTCCACCAGCGGAGTTCGCCATTGGGCTGGAGGACGACGGAAGTTGATTCTGCTGATATCCATGGGAACTCTTCCCGGATCTCAGCGAATTGAGACTTGGCTCTTGATGACCATGATGGATCGTCGTTATCTGTGCTGAGGATGCGACGGATGCTCTGGCAAATCGCTTGGCTGAGCATCTGACCTTCGCCGAGCCAACGTGACTTGCCCTTCTGGTCGGTTGGCTCGACGTGAGCGATTTTTCGCTTCCAGTCCAAGTGCTTTGTCTTCCAACTTCGGCCAGCGAGTGCGAGGATCGGTGGTCCGTCGCTGTCGTCTTTCTTAAAGAAGGTGGACTCGTGGACGAATCCAAGTTCCTTTTGTCCCGACATCACTCGAAACAAAGGCGGCGACGTGAACACGGACAGGAGGTCCATGAAGTTCTGGCGACCAAAGATCGACTCACCTTCTGGTGCAAAGGAGACGATCCCGTTGTCGTCCCACAGGATGAGCTTGGCGATCATGTACTCGACAAGTTCAGCGACACGCTCTTCGGGCATCTGGGTGAAGGCTGGAACATCTGAAACCCACGAGAACCATTGCGACCGTCCGACACCACGCTCCTGAAGGATCAATGCCATCAATTGTTGAGCCAGAATATGATACGGGCACGGTGGAGCTTGAACCGGTTCGACATACTCTCGTCGCCACAGTTCGATCAACGCTGCCGCACGAAGAAGCCCTTCGTCTTTTGTTGCCAAGAACAAACAGTTTCGAGTCGTGTTCGATCTTCGACCCGTTCGTCCCATTCTTTGTAGAAACGATGACACGCTTCCGGGGGCATCGATTTGGATCACTCGGTCGAGGTCTCCGACATCGAGACCAAGTTCCAATGAACTGGTTGCCACAATCACACAATTCTGGCGTTGAGCAAATGCTTCTTCTGCCTGTCGCCGCTCATCCAATCCAACTGAACTATGCGAGACGAATGTGTCTACTCCATAGCTGCGAAGGGAAACGGCCAACTGCTCAACCCGTGATCGGCTGTCGCAGAAGACGAGGCGTTTTTCACCCTGATGTAGCAAGCTGATCACTTTGGCGGCGTTGGCCAGTGAACCAACGAAGTCCAGTTGAACATCAGGTTGCTCATCACTCTTACCTTTCGGCCAGACAACCTTTTGCGGACGTTCCGATCCAGACGACAACCAAGACAACATTTCATCGGGATTGCCAACCGTCGCTGACAATCCGATTCTCTGAAGATCGTGTCGGGCAAGTTTGGCGATTCGAGCGAACACCGATAGCAAGTGCCAGCCTCGGTCGTCACCAGCGAATGCGTGAACCTCATCGATAACCACCACCTTGATGTTCTTGAAGAATCTATGGTGGTCAATTTTGGACGAAACCAGCATGACCTCAAGAGATTCCGGCGTGGTTAGCAACAGGTCCGATGGTTCGGACAGTATTCGCTTTCGCTCACCTTGTGGAGTGTCGCCATGCCACAAGGCGGCTCGGCGTCCGACCAACTGCATGTATTTGTGAAGACGCTGTTCTTGATTGTTCAGCAACGCCTTGATCGGGCTGACGTAAAGAACCGAAATGCCTTCCCAAGACTCCTCCAACATTTGTGACATGACAGGGAAGAACGCAGACTCCGTTTTACCGCCAGCGGTCGGAGCCAGCACGACCATATTGTTTCCGTCGAGGTACGCATCAATTGACAACGACTGCACTTCTCGCAGGTCTCGCCAGCCAAGCGAGTTTACGATGTGGTGTTGAAGTGCGGGATGAAGTCGGTCAAACGCTTTCATCAGTTCCTTTTTTATTCATGTTGGACACGATAACTTCAGGGTCAACAGTGATATGGATCACCGCTGTTGAAATGCTCCCAAAATTAAAGGTTTCGCAACGCATCGGAAATCATTTGCGTTCGGGCCTCAGTGAATTCGAGAAAGTCATCAAATGTGTACGAATCCAGTTCCGGGATCATGTGTCGTTTGCGGAAATCGGCATCTCTTGTGGTGAGCCACTGGTCGAAGGGTGTCGCACTCTTCGACATGTTCTCCGTGTCAGTCAAGAGTTCCAAGTTGCAAAGAGTGTTGAATCGTTCCATGTATGCTTCAACCTTCGGTTCGTCATAACCACGCTTGCGGAGTTTGCGGACCTGGAATTCGGACTGGGGGAAGATGTGATCCTCATGGAACACGGCGTTCTTCCAGTCTCGGTCGGGATAGAGGAGCGAAAGCACAAGATAGGTATAACGGCCCTGATACTGGTGGCCCAGAATCCTCTCGATCTCTGCATCGTTCAGGTGAGGTTCAATTTCCAACGACTGATACAGATCGTCGGCTGGAAACGAAGAAGACGTATCGCAATTTTGAAGAATATCACGAAGGCGAGTCAACGTCGTATCAGACGAACTGCCGAACGCATTCTTGAGTGTGCCGAAGATAAACCAGCGTCTTAGTGCGACCTGAGCTACAGCATCGCTCTCGCTTGATGAGGTGTCGAAACTCTTGCTGGCCTGCTTCATTACAAAGAGCGCAATCGGCAACACTCCGAGTGGGGCAACAATGTTCTTGGCGCTGAATCCAAACCTCGCCATCAACCGAACAGTCGTCGTCAACGACTCTTTGATGGTATCCCAATTCGCTTCGATCTTTGCCAAGTTGGGCCTTGTAAAGTTTTTGACCTTGTACTGAATTGGCAAGTCTTCAGTGAGGTATAGGCTCGCCTTGAGAACGAAATCCTTTCCGAACTTGTAGCCATTCCCAAATTCGTTAATTGAGTCTGTGAACTGGTGGATTTCTTGGCGGGCGTCCCGTGACTCCCACTTCGCAGTCGCAGTCGCAAGTAGCAAATCCGAGTATTCGAGCGATTGTCCCGCCGAGTTAGCTCGGACGAAAATCTGTAACACTTTCTCGGGGTTCTGGTCGTGCTCCTCGTAGTAGTTCCCGACGAGAACCGTGTGAATGCGACTGTGCAGTCGACCAATCAACTTGTTTGCAGTATCTCGCTGGTCATCGGTGAGTTCTCCCAGTTCATCCTTGACATTGGCTTTCGCATCCTCTGCGTCCTCGTGATCCAGAATTCGACCAACTAAATACCAAAGCTGTTCGCCTTCCATATTCTTGTCTGACGTTTCGTCTTCTCGAAACGCAAACTCATAGGTCAGATCTTCGGGGTTCTCCTCATCGGGAATCGGAGCTTTTAAAAGATTGAGGTACAGCCGAGTCTTTTTCCAGCGGTAATAGAAGTATCGGTAACTGCCTTTCAACCCAAGGTAAAGCGATGTGATTCGCTGTTGCCCATCCAGTACGAGCGTGATGTCTCTGGTGATTCCTGCCAGATTCGCAGATGGATTATGCGGAGATTCATCATCGAAGGCTCGAATGAACTCGTAGATCGGCCATTTATCCTTGTTCTCCAGCTTGAGTTTCCAGAAAAGAAACGAGCCGATGGGAAAGTCACCCATGATCGAGTCAAACAAACGTGCAACCTTCTCAGGCTTCCAAACGAATTCTCGTTGAATCGCCGGAAGGTAGATGTCTTTGTTAATTTCACGAATGAGATCACTCACTCGGACGGGACGGTATTCCATATTGCGTTCCTTAGATATCCAACTCGATGTCATCAACGGTCTTCGCTTGAGCCTCTCGCTCAACGCTGGTCATTTCACTGGTGGACACGGTTAGCTCGTAGTCTACGAGTGGATCAAAGTCATCGTTCTGATCGATGAGATCGAGAACGTTAGTAACCAGCTTCTTTAGAAACAAACGTGGAGCAATCCCAACTTTGCCACCAAGTTTTCCTGCCATCGCATGAGCTAGGGTTTCAATGTAACTATCGTTCGCCAAACGTCGCACTCGATCCGGGGCGGAACAATCAGCGGCGTATAAGTCTCTAACTTTCGTCCCAACTTCAACTAGTCGTTCTTTGTCGAAAGCAGTGAGTCGCAATTGCACGGCTCGTGGGTTGTCAAACCGACCATCCTTCCGAAAATCCACATGCAGCCGTTGTGCTAACGGCTCAAGTCGCTGAATTCCTTGCGGACCATCGTAGAAAGCGGGAGTACCGGTGATTGCCAGATATAGATTCGGAAAGCGGCCACCATCCACGTCGTCAAGCAACTGCCGCAGCGCATTCAAGCCCTTTTCACGAACGTCAGACCGAACACGTTGAATCGTCTCGATCTCATCCAGCACCAACACCAACCCGGAATACCCGGAGTCCTTCAGGATCAGCAGCAACCCACGAAGGAAACTCAATGCTGCGAAGTGATCTACGTCCCCTTTGACTCCCGCTGTTCGCTTGACCGAAGCAGAGATATGCGGCTGTCCTGCCAGCCATCCCGCTAGTCCTTCTGCCGTGGCGTGATCATTGGCACGCTGAGCGGCTCGATAGGAGCGTAGTGCAGCGGAAAACTGAGGAGTCGCCCGTGTGATTTCAACGAGTCGTTGTTCAAGCAACTCGTCCGACTTCTCGGCCAGCGTTTCAACATCGTTGGGGTCAATCGTGCCTTCGGCCAGAACGTCTTCTTCCAGTCCATAAAACCAACCATCGATGACCGAGCGGAAGGCACCCAGAAAGCAATCTGCCGTCGAAAGTTGTTCCATGGCTCGACGATATACAGTCTCCAGTTTGTGCAGCGGCGTTTCTGTTTCGCTGATTTGCACCTCGGCGGTGGCGAAACCGTTCAGCTTTGCTTGTTCCTGAACCCAACGCCCAAAGAAGGTTTTGCCGCAGCCATACTCACCACGCACCGCTTTGAAGATGGCACCGCCTTCAGACACTTCGTTGAGTTCAGACTTAATGGTCTCCTCAAATGGACTTAGGCCGACTGCCAGAAAGTCCAGTCCACGCTGTGGAACCGTGCCCTTCCTCAGAGCGGAAATGATCTCTCGTCGTTTTTCGGGACTAACTTCCATAATTACTCAACGTCAAACTGTCGTTTCAACTTGGCGATATTCAATTCCACTTTGTTTTCCGTGCGATCAATCACGAGGATCTCGTATCCATCCACATTCAGGACTCGCCGGATATTGGCAATCACCTGATCGAGCCGTGCAGCAGGCATACTGGTTTCTTTGATGAACGCACCGGGCGTCAGGAAACCTCCTGCCGCATTCAGTGTTTCAAGAACCTGACGGATGACCGAATCCTGTGGTGGGTGTCTCTTGATCTTAGATTTCTGATCCTTGTATGCCTGAGACGCCAGCAGTCGATCAATCCAGTCTGCACTGGCTGGCAGCACTTCAACTGGAGCGGGTTGTGTCGGTGCCTTCACCGGTGGCTCATCCGGCTCCAAATTGTCAAACAGCGTGGGTGGGCCAGAAGGCACAGCCACATGAACGACCGGCTCGTATTCCACAGGTGATGCCACGGGAGCAGGCGACCACCAATCGGGAAACGGGTAGGCGCACCGTTTCAAATTGGAATAGTCGCTGCTTCTGTCGGTGAGCAGGACCAGCGGGCACACCATTTCCTGTGGAGTCGCTCCGCCGTGATACCCATGTTGTTTTCGTTTGTAGTGAATCGTTTCCGTCCATGGGACGATGATGCTGTCAGCCGGAATGACACGCTTGCCCGAAACAACAAGCTCGCCGTCTTTGCAGTCACTATCGTTCTGACGCCAACGACTGCCCTCGGTGGATGGATCGAACTGTGCGTCGGCTCGATGCCAAACGTGACCATGATCACTGGCCAAGACAACCACTCGCCCTGAATCTCTGGCCAACCGCAACAACGCTCCCAGCGGGTTGATGCGGCTGATCGACCAGTTGTCACGAATCTGTTGAGCATTCGCCAAGCGATCATCGATAGCGTTGATCACAACCCCGACAACATTCTGTTTGTCATCGAGAAGAGCCTTGCTAACTTCTTCGGAAACCGCCCCTCGACTGCCTTCGGTGATGTCCTTCTTGTGGAACAAAATTGGAGGCTTGCGACGATCCGAACAATCGACGAGGGCTGGATTCTCTTTGAAGTTGCGTCGTTCCTTCGTCTGATCGCCATCGGTCAATTCGCCAGATAGCAGGCTCGTTCGTGAATACCTCGTCTCACTCGGCACCGTGGCGATAACCGGATGTGGAATGGCCGAGTCTTCGTCGAAGGTGGATTCAAACCAGTGATCCTGCCGGATGTCTTCCAGCAACTCGTGACAAACCGCCCAACTCATGCCGTCCAGCACGATTATCAGCACACGGTTCTTTTGGGCCACGACTTTGGCAACCACTTCTTCCAGAACATGCTCGACACCGATCACGCCGATGCTGGTTGATCCGACTGACGACCAGTCCGCCAACCCTTTGGCGAACGACTCCGCAAAGCCACGTTGCCGTTTCGAAACTGCCGCATCCAGAGCGATGTAGGCATCCGATACTTCGGGAATGTCTTCACCTCGGCATACCGCTTCCCGTGCCCAATCGGCGAACGCTAATTCTTTGACGTAAGCGTTCGACTGATCAGCAAAGGAAGTGACCTTGGGCAACGGTTGGTTGAGCCAGCGAATAAGGCGAACGGCCATCTCCGTTCGTGAAACCTGCTCGGCGTAGCGCGGTTGTTTTCCAATTCGGTGATTGGCCACGCACTCCTGATGCTGTTCGCATTCCGCAATCGCTACTTCGCTGGGCTTGGCGATTGCCCGTTTGATGTGCTGGCCAAAACGAATGAGCCGCTGCTCGTAGCCATGTCGAGACAGTCCGTTTCGATAGGAGTGGTCCTTGCATTGAAACTGTTCCAGCAATGCGTCGGCCCGCTCCAGATGGCTCTGGGCAATTCGCGGATCTTCCCGGCGATCCAAGTCGGCGATGGCGTCAATGGCCAATTCACCCAGCATCCGACCAATGGCTTTTGAAATCGTTTTGTTCTGGTGGTACTGTTCCAGTCTAGCTGCTGCTGCATCCAGAACGGGTTCATCGCCGCTGCCAAAAATAACCTGACAGGTCACGGCCAACGCAACGGCGTCTCTACCAGCTCCACTGTCAACCATTCGCAGGATGGCGTCGGCTGCATCCCCGAGTCTGGTGTGCAGTCGGCGACGCAAGCTGCCCTTCAGTTCATTGGTGGCTTCGATGTACCGTTTGGGGCCGTGGTCCTTTGTCGCCCACAACAACAGGCTGACCAAATCGGGTTCACGGTCTCCCATATCAAAGACTTGACGACACAATGCACTCCAGACTGTCCCAGCATCCAAGACGCCTGCCGACACAGGTGGGTAGCCGTCACGAGGAGAGTATTCCAGTAGTGCGTTGGCAATACCGGGATCACAAATAGAGCGGTCCAGTTCCTTTGCTTTGAACAACGAACACAAACTGGCAACATGATTGAAGGGGAACAGTCGGCTGCGAGCCAGACGTGCTACGACATCATGTCCCAAATCGCCCTGCTGAAGCTTCGTCAGCAAGATGATACGGTCATTCTTTTCTTCGGCTTCCAGAAGTGCTTCCCGAATCTGAAACACATTGTCCGCTCGCAGGACATGCGCAATACCAAACTCGAACTCCACCTCCGGAGGTCCTTTCACGGAAGGCGACACATGTAGGCCAAACGCTGCTGCATCAGCGTCCTCTTCCCATAGGTCTTCGCAGATCGATTTTAGTTGTTGGGTATTGAGATTTGTCATTTGTTATTTGTCATTCGACGATGCTTGAGTTTCGATGGCTCGCTTGGTTCGTTCAAGCTCTCCCTCCAACAGTTTTTTCTCAGGCAAAGCAAGTTTGTATTGGCTGGTCATCACTTTGTTAGGCAGGCCTTCCAGTGAATAGTGAGCGACGGCCTCTCCAGCAACAATTTGCAAATTCGCCGACAGTGTTGGCGATTTTTCAGACGGCGTCTGAATTGTTGCCGCTGAAGACTCCTCAGACGCTGTCTGGGGAATTGGACCGCCAGTAGATTGCGCAGACAGTGTCTGCGCAATTGGCCAAGCCAAGGAAAAACGAAGCATTTGCTCGACATTTCGCTTTGAGAAGCCTCGACCAAACCTCGATGTCAGGTCACTCGAAAGACGTTTCACAACTTCTGCGCCATATTCGGCCTTTGTGGTTCCGCCTTGGTCTAACTCCACAATCCGACGACCGATCTCCCAGTAGGCGGCTGTCATGATCGAGTTCACCGCCCGAGCAGAAGTTCGACGGGACTGCAGTCCTTGGAGTTGGCCCTGAATGGCATTCTGAATGGCATAGCGTGATCGAAAGCCTCGGGGTATGCCATTCGCAAACTGTTGCACTGAAAGGACTTGTGTCGATCCTGGGAGATGGGAATGGCATGGAAATGCTATGTGTATCGGCGAACGAACTGCGTTTATGCCATTCGCAAAACGCATGGTTTTGGATGAGAATGGCATAGTTTCCAGCAACCACTCCGTCGAATGCAATTCGCAAGTACAGCACAAACGGGGAGTTACGGCAGCGTTCGGATTTTTCGCAGGAAATTGCATGCACTATTCCTCCCCTTTCGTGCCGGAGGAATGCAATTGCCAAACGGAACCTGCACCTCTCCCTTCGCTGTCAATCAACTCCGCTTTTCGCATGTCTTGCAGCAAATTCATGATGAACGTCTTTCGCTGCGTCTCATCCAAAGCGTCTGAAAGCCGATCGAGCAGCAGTCGGTCGATTTCGTTCCGTTTGGCTGGTCCCTTGCCAAGTAAATCGAGAATCATTTTCTGACAGTATTCGCGATCAATTCCTCGACGACGCAAATAGTCCACCATCGTGTCCGTCGCAGCCGCTACATCAGCGGAGACATGAACATTCGGCCTGCGGCCTTCGATCAGCCTCTTGCCACGCAGAGACTTTGCTTCCTTGTCGTTGATAGGCTGCGCTTTTTGCACTTTATCCAGTGCGATCACGTCCAGAAGATCCAAGCCCGTCTGGCTCATCAGCATACGTGTGTAATTCGGGTCCAGAATCTGACCAATCAAGCGGACCTTCACTCGTTCGGGATCACTCAGGTCGTAAGTTGGCAGGGGAAAGTTACGATCCCGCTGAATGCGTAACGTTCGTTTGATCCCGCTGCCAATCGTGTCGATCATGTTCAAATTGACCATCGCCTGGGCGAGACGAGGATTGGCCGAGTATTCCTGCGGACTATCACGGACAACGACCTCCTCGACGCTACCGGGATAGAACGCACCCAAGTTCGTAAACAACAGCGAATCGGGTTGTTCGATGACAATGATGCGACCCGCCTTTGAATAGTCTTGGTGAGCAATGCAATTGTGTAGAGTCTCTCGCATCACCCATGGGTCGTACTGGCTGACGTTAATAGGAAACAAAGTCCCGTCCGGCAAATAGCGAACGGTAAGGTTGCGGATATTATCCAGCAGTTCATCGACCGCCAACAAAAACGGCGGATCGTAATGACGGTAATCCTGCTCAACGTTTTCGTCATCTTTCAAAATCCAAGTCATTCGAGGCTGAGCAGGTGCTACATGATGAGTTGATTCTTCTTTGCCCAATAGAATCAATGCAGCCCGAGTCAATTGTCCATCGATCGCGACTTTAATCTTGTTCAAGAAAGTAACATCGTCCCATTCCCAAACCTCTTTTGCCAAATGAGCTTTCTTGGGATCGCCTTCAAATCGTTCTGCATATTCGCTGCGTGCACGGTGAATCGCATTGGGGTCCAGGTTGTTAATGGTTGCCCCTTCGCAAATTCCTGCTGACCAATCGACGGCGGGACCGGAGACAATCTCCCAAAGCTTGCGTTCTTTTTCGGGATGCTCTGCTAACGGTTTCTTGTGACTTCCCACACGTACATAACGGCGCCCAGAAAAAGCAACGGGAGCAGTGTTCGCAGCCTGCACCTCGAACATCACCATCGGAAGTCCGTCTTCTGAGTCGAACTCAAAGATGCGGAAGTTGATGCGTGGAGCCAGAAGTTTGTTCAGCCACGGTTCCAAATCCTCATTGCCGTGGCCCTTTTGTTGGCGAGGCTTGAAGGTCGTTCCAACGATGTTGTGCGTACCATCTTCGATACCCCAGACGATGTAGCCAAAAGCCTGACTTTCAAGCGCGGCAGCATTCGAGATCGCAGACAGGTATTCCCCAATCATCTGCGGATCAGAATTGTTTTGCTTGAACTCTGCCCACTCTGTTTCGGTAGGTAAATCTCGCAGTTCAGCAAGTTTGTCTCGAAGCTGCTCCAAGTTCATTCGGATGCTTCCTCCAATATCCATTGGATCGTGACACGCCGCTTGGGATTGTCTCCCAGCTTGGCAGCCAGTTTTTCCGTCAAGGTCGAAAGGTCACTTCCCGACATGCGTTCGGTGGAACCGCTATCCAGCCGTTTCCAGCCGGGCTTCGTGGGAGGAGGATCGGGGATCGGAGCAGGACCGGGATCAACCTTCGGTGGTCGCAACAACTTCACGGCCCGGCCCTCGGCATCCGACAACTTTGCAGGAAGACCGCCAGCCAGAGCGAACTCATCCATCATCAGGCTGTCACGCAGATCATCGATCAACAGAGTTGCATCGGTCTTGCGACGGTCGTTGATCTCGGACACTGCCTCGAACAATTCCCAGCGGTTGGGTTCCAGCAGGCTGGCCAGTACGGTTGCCGCCGACTTGATGCTGCGGCCCAGTGCTTTGCCGCTAGTTTCAATTCGGGACGCAGCAATCGCCTTTACCAACGGCGTTGGTTCCTGACCTTCGACGGCATCGAAGAAAGCACGGGCCGCCTTGGCCGTCTTCACTCGATCACACTGGGCCGCATCGTCTTCACTCACACCCAGTTTGTGCAGAATCAATTGCAGGCGATTCGGCAGGGCATCGCAGTCGGCTTTGAACTTGGCGATGTAACCGCCGTTGTCTGAAAACTTTTCGCCCAAGCCCGCCAAGTTGGAAGCATTCAACAGGCGTGACAAATCATCGCCGAACAGGTCCGCTATGCGTTTTTTGGTTTCCTGCCATTCGTCTTCCGTGGGAAGCTCTTCCTGACGCAATTCCAACTCACCGGGCAAGTCGTCCAGCTTCGGGACAAAGTTGCCGCCAAAACGCACGAAGGCCCGATTGGTCTGCTCGGCGTAGACCATGATCAGCAGGTTTTCGATTTCTCGTGGCAAACCACGGTCGTCACCCATCCATGCCTTCATGTCGGCAACATCGGGATTGTCCTTCTCCGATGCCGCCAGCGATTTATTGAATAGCGTCTTCCAAAAACCTTCCAGGACAAAGTGCGTTTCCCCCATCGAACCCAGTTCCAGTGGATCGCAGATATTTCTCAAGGCTTTGCGGATGCGGCTGTCTTCGACAAAGATCCGTCCGTCCTGCGTGTGGGCCGCTTCCTGACAGACTTGCAGCACATCCTTCAGGTCTTTGTTGACTTTGATCTCTTGGCCAAACTTCGGATGTTTGGGGTACTGGTGCTTGAGAGCCTGATCGAGCAAGTGCTCCATCGCCTCGCCCAGCGTCGAACCGACCGGTCGTTGCAAAGACAACGAGGGAAACAGCGAGGTGAACTGCGAGTCCGTAATGTTGTAAGAATCATCCAACGAGCCGGGGTGTGGCACGCTGCGAATGCCGTAGGCGGCTTCGACTATGGATTGTAGCTTCGAGGCCAAAGCACTTTGGCGGCTTTCGAGGATCGTCCGAGCAGTCTCTCGGTCCTGTGATGACAAATCCGAGGCGTGCTGATCGAGGTTGTTTCCTCTAAGCAAGTGATCAATGATCACCAACTGGCCAAGTTCCGTTTGCGTCTTCGTTGAGAAGAACTCGGGAAGCCAGATCATCGTCTTGTGCGACTCCCCCTTCTCCTTAAACTTCTCGATCCGGTCGATGTCTTCCTGCGGAGTCATCCCTTCGTTATCAAAAGGGAAGTCGATGACCAGTTTCCAATCGTCGCCGCTGGATCGCAGCGCCTCGTCGGTGGTTCGTCGGACGTTCTCGAACAGCACGTCACAAATACGGTGTGTGCCTCGCCAATTGAACTTATGGGCAAAGAACATGTTGTCCTGTTCGGGCATCCCGAACGACTTCAGCAACATGCGTTTGACTTTGAGTTGTCGTTCGCCCGGTCGGTCGTAAGCACGAGCCGCTTTGATGATCTGGTCGGTATCGACGCCCACCAATTGCAACGAGACCGTGGGGTTGGTGGCATCACCCGACAATCGGATTTCGCCGTGCAGTCCCGACCAGTCCTGAAACTTGTTCTTGACCGTCTGGTATTCACGCCCGGAGAAGCGTGATTTCACATTGCCATGATTCAGTGCCGCCAGCTTGGCACAGGTCATGTCCTTGAGTGTTTCTTCGCCCTCGACCAACGCAGCCAGCAACAGGCTTTTGATTAGTCGATTGTCGTTCTCGAAGGCTTGGAACTTGCGAGCCACTTCGGGATCGGTCTTCGCCTTCTCCTGATCGACTTCCAAGTCCACCGAGTGCTGTTCTTCCAGCATCGGCAACAGTTTGTTGGTGTAGAGTTTCTTGGCATGGGCAAAACGGACACGCAGCACATCGGAGAACGTGTCGTCGCCATCGGCCACCACATCCCACAGGTCGCCCAGCGGAACGATGTCACCGACGTAGAGCGATTCTCGCCGTTTGACCAGCATCTCCAGCATGATCTTCAGGGCGGTACGTTCACGTTGCAGGGCACTGGAGATGGCGATCAGAGATTTGATCAGTGCCGGGCTGAACGGATAGACCTGCTTGAACAGTTCCTTGTTGCCGTCACGAGCCAGCAGAATTTCCATCACTTCTGGCTGGAGTTTGATCGCCTGTTCGTAACCATCGGATAGTTCTGCCTTGCAGGCATCGTTCTTGGTTTTCAAAACACGCTTTTGAGCGATCAACGGCAGGTTGCGATCCTCCAGCGTGATCATGTCGAAGCGTTCTTCCATGTGCGACAGAATGTCGGACAGGTTCACTTGCTCGATACCACTGACGGTATCGCCGATCAGATCACGCAAGTCACGCTGACGAGCGACGTAGCTGATGATCGGGATGGGCCGCTCAGACTTCTTGGATTCGACCAGTTTGACCAGTTTGTTGGCTTCACGCTGAACGAAGTCGAGGTTGCCGCTGTTGGTGGCCAGCCACAGGATCAACTCGTCCAGAAACAGAATCAAACCGTCATAGCCAAGCGATTGAGCGTGGGCGCTCAGGATGCCCAAGCCTTCATCCAGTTCGACGTAGGCTTCGTCTTTGGCGTGGGCGATACCACGGAAGGCCGGGAAGATGTTCTTCACCAAGTCACCGACCAGCAGAGATCGCTCTTTGCTACCCGGCTCGGCTTCCAGTGCCTCTTCAAAGCTGGTGGCATCCCAACCGTCTGACGACAGCTTGGCGTGTTTCATTTTGCCAAAACGAGGCTTTCCGCCACCACCGCTTGGATCACCGCCCGACTTACCCTTGTTCAGTTCGGCAAAAAACTTTTCGTCGCCGAGGCTGCTGCGGTGTGACCTTGCGTTGTCAAAGATTTCATCGGCCAAGAACACTCCGGGTAGCGGTGCATCGGGGTGCAGTTCCGCCACATGATCGACGTAGCCACCAAAGATGGCGGTCTCCATGTCTTTGGCGTTGATCATGTGATACGGCACCAGCAGGAACTTCTTGTCCTCGACCCACTTGTGCGTGTCACAGACCGACTGCAATTCCTTGACATTGCGCACATCGGAATTGTTTTGCAGGATCAGGTGCAGCACGGCCATGAAGTGCGACTTACCGGAACCGAAACTACCGTGCAGATAAGCGGCTTTGCTGTTGTCAGCCTCCACAGCGGTCTTGATCAGGTTCAGGCTGTCGTTGAAGCATTCCACAAGCTGCGGAGTGACGACATACCGGTCGAGCGTCTTTTGTGGCTCGTTGACTCCTTTGGACAGATTCAGGACGAAATCGCCCTTGCGAACCCGTTCCGGGAGATCGAGTAGTTCACTGATGAGTTTGGACATAGTTAGTAAGTCTTCAGTTTTCGGTTGTCAGTGTTCGCTTTCGGCTTTGGCAAATTCAGCGGCGGCTCATTCGCCTTCCGTTGCTTCAGCGCTTTTAGATTTCTTGCGAGGCTTGCTCACTGCCTTCTTCTTTTTGGCTCGCTTCTTGGCTGGAGGCGTCCAGTTGCGGATCTGCTCCAGCGTGAGCCCAAGTTCTTGTGCTTCGGATTCAAGCAAGGTTTGGAACGAGGTGCCTGCTGTCTCGTTGTATTCGGGGTCAATCTCAGGATGCCATTGGTGAATCCATGGCAGCAATTGATCGAGTGCAGCGAGCAGCGGCGTCAGTCGTTCTGCTGACCAACCTTCTCGTTTTCGAGCATCGTAATAACTTGCGATGGCTGTTCCCTGCTGAAGATGGGTCCAGCCTGCCCAGCCGACAACCAACGATGGATCGCCTTCAGTGTGGCAGTTTGGAAAGCTAACAAATCTCTCTTTTGGAACGCCTAAACGTCCTCGCAATCGGCTGTAATCTGGCTTCATAAAGTCGGTGTTCGAATATTTAGGCGGCGACTTAATCTCGCCGATACCTTCACCCCGGTCTTCTTTTCGCTGCTGCTCCCACACTTGTTCCCAAACCAGTCGCTTCCGCAGTCCAGAAGGTTTGTAGGTCAAAGCTGGGAGCAACGGAACGGACTCTGCTCCAACGAGGTCATCAACCAGTTTCTTAAGATCGAAATCCTCACGCTGGCGATAAACCGACGCAACTGCTCGAAACGCTTTGTCGGCCCCCGCAATGTCTGCA
The DNA here is from genome assembly GCF_023701485.1 of Aporhodopirellula aestuarii. Taxonomy (GTDB): domain Bacteria; phylum Planctomycetota; class Planctomycetia; order Pirellulales; family Pirellulaceae; genus Rhodopirellula; species Rhodopirellula aestuarii. The sequence continues at coordinate 25,280 of NZ_JAMQBK010000029.1, read as the reverse complement.
ATCCTTGAAGTGGACTTAAGTTGAGGCTCGCCCTGCCAATAGGGTTCACTTGCCAACCGCTCAAGGAGCCACCGCTTGCATTCGGTTCCGAGTTCGTTTTGCTGAGCAGTGAGATTAAAAAGCCCCTGACGCCCGATCCACCTTCGTTTGTAATGATCATCTTCTAATAGACGCAAATGCGCATTGGTCTTAATTGCCGACAACCGCTTTTGCCACATCTCACGAAGTTTGTCTGGCCACTCGACAGGAATCTCTGTTGGCGTATCAAACCCGTCAACATTTTTACCATGACGAATTTCAAACGGTCTCATTCCTGCATCGACTGAGACACCTTTCCACTCTGATTCAGAACTCAAGAGAGAATCGTCGACGAGTCCGTAAAGGGCATAGGCTGTAAAATCCAATTCTTCCTGTAAGAGGATCATTTGTGAGCGAAGCAGTTCCTTTTCCGTCTCACTTTCGGCAAAGGCTTTATCAATATCTATGTTCGCCGCTAGGCTCCTCCCGATAACTTGATATGCCGAAAGGTCAGAAATCTGCTTGCCTTTCGACTCAAGTAGCCTCGCTATCTCAAGAATACGGTCACGCAGGCGGCCTTCTCGAAAACCCTTCGGGATACTGATTCGAAGTAATTGCGTGCCAGCAAACTCGTAAGGGACCTTCGCCCGAGATTGGACTCTAACACCATCACCACCTGTCAATTGTTTTTGATGCGACACCTGCTTCATAAGAAAGCAAAACACAGAGCTATTGAGCAGGCCCAATAAGGCTAGATGGTCGTCTTCTGTGGCATCCTTTTGCAGCTTCACAAGTGGGGCAGACCGATTGAACACGCTACCTCCCCGATCAAGAACAAAGTGATTGTGAGAGGCGACGAATGGAAACGAGATTGATAGTGGTGTTGCGTACTTCTCCTTCGGAATTTGGTGGTACTCCCAAAATGTTCGACCAACTTCTTTATAGGTCTGTTTACTAAAGTCATTTCGATTCCAGAGCAATGTTCGCAGCGGCCAAAAATGCTGAAGAAACTCTTCGACTGGCAGGAGCGAAATTGAACTGTCGTAAGGGAACAGAACTCTGGTTTCCCAAGAGTAGGTCCAATCTCTCAGGTTCTCGCCCTCAACAAAGGGCCGGATATGCGTATCAGGCACACAGTACGGAAGTGCGCATTCGACCGGAAAGCTGTAGGCTTCATCTTCGCCCAAGATTGATCCGAACCCGATGCTGGCGCAATAATGGGCGAGACTATCGCAAGGCGCATTGTCAATCAGCATCTTTAACTCAGCAGCGCCACCACCCTCTAAACTCCACGGGTGGCGAGCAAGCACGGATCGGGACAGGTCCGCAACGGTCGAAAATTGATCGCCGGAGCCCACTGTGTCTATCTGAGAAATAATTGATTGCCATACTTGACCGTGCGCTGGATCGTCAGGGGTCGTTGGTTCTCCTTGTATGCCAAGGACACCACGAATCGTCTCGCCCATGGATTGTCGATTTCGGCCAAAGAGAATCACGGTTGGGGTGCCATGTCCCGGAATATAAGCACCCGAGGTGTCAATGACGTGGGTAAGGTCAATGGTGGGAAAAAAGTTTACGATCAGTTTCGTTCCAAACTCACGCTTCATGAAAGCGTTAGATGTAATCGTACCTACATAGCCAGCCATCCCGGTGGCACCAGAACATGCCACTTCAAAGAAGCGCTCAGCGAAGGGAGCGGCTAATGAGAATTTGCGATGACATGTTGAATAGCGGTCTCTATATGCTTGGTTTAGACTCCGATCCCGCACAATGATGTACGGCGGATTGCCGACAACAACGTGGTATTGTTGTCCGAGAACCTCCGAAATCGCCTCTTTATCCTCGCAGGCATAAATTTCTGGTGCCCAACTCTCTTCATCAGTAGAGAAGAACTGCTGTTCTCCCTTCTTTTTGCCGTCTCGATCCCAACGAGTGCCAAAAAGCAAGCTGTCGCCAGTAGCCAAATGAACTTTCCAAGCAGGGGCACTTCTCAAGGTCTTAATGTTGCACGCCTTGAGTGCCGCCACGATCAATCGAAACCGGGCAATCGCCACGGCAAACGGATTGATGTCCACGCCCCAAACGCCATCGAGGGCTTTCTGTGCAGCCACAATGTCGTTGTCTTCCCGCTTGACCCACAGGTGGAACAAGCGGGCAAAACCACCCAGTAAAAAGTGACCGGAACCACAGGTTGGATCGATCATTCGCACTTCGTCGAGACCAAACTCGTCGATGGCCGGATCGAGCGTGCGATCCAGAATGAACTCTTCGACAAACACCGGCGTTTGCAGAAGCGCATATTTCTTTCGGGCTCGCTCAGAAAGGTCTTGGTACAAGTCGCCCAAGAATCGTGTGTCGCCTTCTTCAACGTCGAACGTCCGTTTAAGATGGCCGCTATCGGTGTCGATCTCTCGCCAGAAGGCAAGCAGCTTCATCGCCGCATCACCACTGGGGCCAACTGCCCACAACGGCGTCTTCCCTTCAGCGAATAAATCCTGACACGCCGGGATCTTGCCGACTTCGTGGAAGACATGCTCAAAGTATTCACGATCTGACTCACGAGGATGCTCACGGAAGTAAAGCTCGTGCGAATCTTCGGCTTGCTTTCGTCGGTCGCCTTCACCTGCCAACCAGCACTCGTCAATCAGATGATTGTCTTCCATGAACCGCACAAACACGCAGCCCAGCACCCATGCCACAGCCACCTGATCGAGATAGTCCTCCCGCCAGACTTCAAACGCATCCGCCGTGCGTCCACCTTTTTCAATCTGCGTGTACGCTTCCCGCAATCCTGCATCGATCTCCCCACTGGCGGTACTGCGAGCCAACAGGTCTTCGGACAGTTCCGTGACCAGCTTTTTCAACTCGGGAAGTAATGTCTTGATATCAACCATGTTTACGAACCACTTCCTGTTGTCTTCTCGGCAGTTATTTCTTTGGTGCGGCCTCGATGCAGATTGTCGATCCAGTATTCCGAAACGGCGGCTCGCTGACCTTTGCTGATCAAGGGAATCTGAACGCCATCCAAGTACGGCATCTCGTTCTGGCTGTCCGTGGCGATCAACACCCAAACCGTGGGGCATTTGGCATCGTGACCCACTCGATCTCGCAGCGTTTGCAACACCGACATCATCTGGTAACGAGCGATCAGGCCGGGATGAACCAACAGCAGAGGCCGCTCGCTGTTCATTAACTCGGTCTCAATGTTCGGACCAACTTCGCTCATCAAATGCAGCAGATTCGCCCAATCATCGGTGTTGGTGCCTTCGGAATCGGCTTCGTACAAGTCGCTCCATGGGAATTCGTATTCCTCGGACTTGGCTCGTAATTGCTCAAACAACAGATCGTCGAACGAAACTCGTTCCAGTTCAGGGAACCGATGCAGCAGATTGCGTTCACAGGGCCGTAGGTAACTGGGCTTCACCGTCAGCACCAAGAAGCCGCCATCTCGATACGCATGTTGCAATCGGTCTTCGGTCTGCCGTGCTTCCGCCGTTTCCGGTGATGTGGAATCGACATGACGAGTGGACGTGGCGGTGTCTCGCCTGCTGCCAATTGACGAACCCGACGTGACCAGAATTTTGGCTTCTCGACGACGAAAGACTTCGGCGTCTGATTCCCATCGCACATCGATGCCGACTTTCTGAAGCATCAATTCCAGTTGTTTCGGATCGCTTGGCAATGCCATCGCTTCCGGGTAACGACTGCTGACTCGATTGTGAACCTGCCAGATCGTGAAGCCTTCGTTCTTCTCTCCTAGTCCCAAGCCACTGAGCGCCCCGATGCCCAACTTGAGGGCTCGCAGTGCTTCCATGTTGTGAGGATAAAGTTCCTGACGTGACGACACCGCCGCTTCGCTGCTCATCGCTGCCGCCAGCTTGATCAACCGTTCGTTACTAAACGGCTGGCAACCGGGAACCGGTGGTGGTTGCGTTACGTCATACAACTCCTGAAACACTCGCAACCGAGGCAACAGCGGGTCGGCCTTGGCAATCCGGTCGGCAACCTCGCCCAGCTTTTCAGCGTAAAGCGCCAAGTCATCCGTGCAGGCCACGACTGTTTTGCCAGCCAATCGTCGTATCTCAAAACGAGGTTCCGACAACGAGCCTTCCGTCTCCACCGCCGCACGAGCAATCGCCGATGCCAGCCGTTGTTGTTTGTTTGTGTCGATAGTTTCGGCAGCAGGCCGTAGCAGGATCGTCAGATCCACAAGTTCGCCCGTGGTGACGACGCCGCCCAATCGTTGAATCTGCTCGAACAATTCGTGACGAAACGCCGTCAGGAAAGAATCTTTGCCCCACCGCTTTTGATCCGCCGCCAACGCCTGACCGACCTTGGCACGAGTCTCATTCAAGGCGTCGGCCACATCCGACTGGCTGGGCCAAGCATCGACCGGAGTGTCATCTTCGGCCAGTAGGTTCAACAGGCCAGAACGAACTCGCCACTCGGTTTCCTTCTTGGCATTGCGAGTTCCCACGACTCGATTGTGCAATCGTTCAAGACTGGGGTTCTGATCGTCTTCGGTGGTGGATGTCTTCTTGGCTGTGACATCAGGGAACTTTTCTCGCAGTTCCGCAATGAAGCCCATGATCTCTCGTCGGTATTGATCACCGACACCACGCATCAACCGAATGTCATGGATGGAGCAGAGCAAAAGATCTTTGACGGTGGTGATATCCAGACTGTCCAACGCATCCCGAGCACGAGCCGACAGATCGAGTGCGGCAACCAGCGTGTCGAGTTCCGCTTCCTCCAGCGGAATCGTGGTCGTGACTTTCTCGCCACTGGGAGTGGTGACAGTTTGGTCATCGGCCTCCATGAAGACCTTTTCCCAAGCAAACCGCATCTCCTTGGCGTTGTCGAATCGCTTGTCGGGATCACGATCCAAAGCCTTGGTGAAGAACTTTGTCAGTCCTTCACGAACGCTCGGCTTGAACTTCTCAACGTCCAAGATGAGTTCGTCTTTGGTGTCAGCCGGATTGGCAACATCTTCCTCGCCCCACTTCGGCAGTTGATCATGCCCCAACGTCATTTCGTACAACGTGACACCAGCCGAATAGCGTTCCGCCGCCAAGTCCCATTTTCCCGACTTGCGAGTTTTCAGAAACGGATCGGTGTAACCCGTTGTCCCGATTCGCACATTGTCCAACGGTGCGCTGGTCAACGAGAAGTCGTACAGGATCAGTTGATTCTGCTGTTTGTTGAACGAGTGAATGCCAATGTTGTCTGGCTTGATGTCTCGATGAACCACGCCGTGACGTTCCAGTGATTCGACAGCAGACAACAGGTTGCTGCCGTAGCGTGAGAGCAAGTCGAGTGTTGGGACACCGTACTTCCGTAGATGCTTTGCCAGTGATTCCTCGCCTGCGACTTGCAGCACAAGGATCGTTTTGCCTGCGATCTCGATGGTGTCGAAGATCTGAATGACGAACTCGCTCTGAATCTTCTTCAGAGCTTCACCTTCGGCCACTAGCCGCAGATTATCGTCCTCGGTCAACGCCACTTTCAGAACGAACTCTTCGTCGTCTTTCGTGACCAGCAACGCTCGGGCCGTGGCACCTTGCCCCAAGACACTCTTAACGATGAAGTCCTGATCCAGCCGGTCGCCACGTTTTGCCAGCAGCGGATCAACGATGGCCGACTGATCGGGCGCAGTCAGTTCGTCTTCCACTTCGTCGAGCATCAACAGGAAGTCTTCGACGTTACCGATGCGAGTCAGTGCATCAGGATGCGTGCTCCACTGAATGAATTCCTCTAGCTTCGCCCCTGCACCATCCATCACCGACGACACGCTCAATCCTTTGCGGTCACGCAGGATTTGCGTCAATTCGCTCAAACTTCCCGCTGGTGGGCGAGACGTGAACAGGTGATATGCAATCGCTCCTAACGAAAAGATGTCGGACGCTTCCGAGACTCGCCGTGGATCGGCAACCGCTTCGGGCGACATGTAGACCAGTGCTTGCGACTCAACCAGATCTTCAACTTCCGTCACTTGAGCCGTGACACTGGTTTGCAGTCTCGCACCAACCTGCCAGTTATAGACTTGCAGGTAAAGTTGCGAGGGATCATCGAAGACCGACGATTCTCGAACCGTCATGGTTCCGGGCGGAAGCTGCTTTTCAGCCTCCGTGCGTCCGCCATCATCTTTCATCACCAAGATGCTGTAGGGCGACAACGAGCGGTGGATGACTCGCTTGCGGTGGGCATACCGCACGACATCGGCGATATCACGCAGGAATTTCAACCGCTGGGCCGTCGTCAGGTTGTGACACTGCGTGGCCAGATAGTGGTCAAAGCGTATCGAGTGCGGATCGGCATAACGGAACAATAGTGCCGGGCCGAGTTCGTGTTCCTTGTAGTCCGTGACCGGCAACACATACGGATGATTCAGCGTCCGGATGATTTCATATTCACGAATTGCCGCTCGTTTACGGCGCTGACGATCTTCTTCCGAATCAGCCGCCGCCACGGTATAGAGACGGACTCGCCGAAAATCGTTCTTCACCGACACATGTTCGGCAATGCGATCCTGATAACCCGGTCCATCGGCAATTAGTTCGCCCAGCACAAAGTCGCCGATCCGACGTGACTTCTGTGATGGCCGAATTCCCGAATCATCAATCGCTTTGGCCAAAGCACGAGCGACCTTGGTGTCGATGGTGCTGCGAAGCTCTGGGTCAATTCCTTGGCCTTCACGACGCATCAAAGCTGCCAGAATGCCTTTGCGTTCTTTCTGGGATTCAGATGCTTTGCGATCTTTTAGAAAGACACGATTTGCTGCCGGGCCGGTGAGATCACAGTGCAGATCGTCCGCCGAGAGGAAGACAATTGCATCCAGCCACGGAACTCGGATCTTCTTGGTGGCCGACTGAGATTTCAGCAGTGACGATAGCGCCTTGGCTTTTCGATTGGCCAGCAGTACCGGGTTGTCGTCGGAGATCACTCGACCTTCCGGCGTGGTGCGAGTCCAAGTTCCAGCATCGCCACGAACTCGTCCCGGCCAGCTTTTGATTTCGACCAGAAAGAACCCCTGCTTGGTCAGAACCAGCAGGTCCACTTCGTAGATCGCCCCATCGTGGGTCTGGAACTCAAAGTTCGACCAAGCACGATACGGATCATGATCCGGCAAGCCAGCACGAACGAAGTCGAGGCCACGCCGTTCATGCTCGTATTGCGAGGGTGTAATGATGTTCCAACGAGGTGTTTCCATCGCCTGCGGTCCGCCCCATTACCGAGGTTTTTTGTTCGGGTTACTTGTCTGTTTTTTCTTGCCTGCTTCTTCATCCGGCTCGACGACTTCGCTGGACTGGATTGGCCGCAGCAATTCGTCGAGTTCTTCCTGCTTAAACAACCGATAACCGTTCACCGGATGCCGATGTGCAGCGATCTTGCCAGCGTTCTCCCAGTTGCGAAGCGTGTTCGGCGAAACGCCGAGATACTCCGCCGCCTCAGAGATGCGCAAAAAGTCTTTGAGTTTGTCCATGAGCGGTTTCCACCTGCCACTAAACGGGCTATGCCTGTGCTTGGCCAACCCTACCAAACACAGTTACACTTGTCGATCAGGTGAGAATGGTCAGCAGGCATTTGCTTAGTTGCCGTTCTCGGTCGGTCAGATCGGAAACAGAGAGTTGATTCGGCAGGGGCGAAGACATGGCGGCCAAACAAGAAGCGACCTTCACAATTGAGATCATTCCGGGTGAGTCAATCGGGCCATTGCGACTGGGAATGAACACGACTGAATTGGATGAGGCCATTCGTTCATTAGGAGCCGACGTTCCGATCACACTCGACGATCTCGGCATTGTTGCTTGGAGCCGTGGTGATGACGGTGGCTGGACCAATACCAATGAAGCCGGGCCATGTGTGAGGCTAGGAATTCGTGTGTACAACAACGACCATAAAATTCTGTTGAAGGGTCAGCGAGTAAACAACATCGGCAGCGATGAAGCGATCCAACTTTTCGAGTCTTTTGCGGGAAAGGTCAGCCACTCCTATGGAGGTTTCGATGCTGCCAAGGCCGGAATCGATGCAGTGCGTTGGGAAAACTCTGATCCTTGGATTGATTCAATTTTTGTGATGGAGCCCAAAACAGAATGACTCACAATTTAGAGACTGACGCTGATCCACTTCTCGGTCAAACTTCGAAGAGGCAGCATTGAAAACATTTTTCTTCCATGGCCGGCACAACGTCGTCGGCGGCGTCAAACCGACGTACCTGAATGACGCTGGCCACGAAGCCCCGAATCCGGCTCTTGCCTTCACGACCGAGCAACAGTCACTCGATGTGTTGGATGGAATCAATCGCCGAGTCGCCAAAGGATGGTTTCCATCCCGTCCGCCGTTCGGTTACAGCAATCGCCGAGTCAATAAGCGGAGCATTATTGAAACGCACCCTCAAAACAGCAACAAAGTGCGATGGATCTTCGATCTTCGAGCCAATCACGGACTGCGTCGCAAATTCGATGGAATTGCCAGCTTGTGATGCATCTCATGTGCCAGCGTCCTGGCGACGAGTTCGGCTCGTTCTTAAGAGTGGTGTCACGGTACGCTTGAAAAGGTACCACCTGTGGGCGTCTCGCCGCCTATCTCCATTGAGCAGCAAACTAGTCTGTTTCGTCAACCTGAGGTGCAGCGTCAGTAAGCATTGCGACCTCTTCCTCGGTTGCGACGACAAGTACGCAGAGTCGGCGGATGTCGAAGCATCCATCGGTGTACAGGCACTTGCAGTGAGTCGCGAATTCGTCAGCAACGCGGAGAACAAGAATTCGGAAGCTGCGGTCCCACCTAGCCTTGGAAGCCGATTGTTCCTTCAACCTCCAATTGGTTAAAGCTTCCCTAGTGAGCCAATCCAATCGCCATGGCTTAATGGGATCTTTGCTTTCGAGGTGATTCTTTTCAACGATCTTCCTGCAGAACGAACGAACTGATTGTTCTCGTTGTTCGTCAGTTAACCGTTCAATCCCATCGATCTCGGATAACAGCGAAGCGATTGAGAGGATAGCGATTTCGTTGTCAGTGGCGTCCGGATATTGAGTTCGGCGGATGTAGTCAGCGAACTGCGAAAGTGCCACCTTTGCCAACAGATTGAAAGGTGGAATGAAAATGCTGCTAAGGTCAAACATCACGATCTGCTGAAAAGCCTCAGATGGTGGCACCGGTGCGTTTCCTCAGGAAACCGGCGTGAATCTGCGTTTTGCGAACCCACATTGGATAACGAATTGCAATCTATGTAGGCACAGGGGGAACATGAATAGATCGCGAGTTGAATCTTGTCGCCGCCCTGGCGTCGTCTTGGGTTGGAGTCAGACGGTTCCACTCGTCAGGATGATTCTACCAGATGCGACTCGGCGCGTGTCCACACGGGTTCCTAGGACCGGCGCTCACAGCGTCCCATTGCCAACGACAGAACAGGTTGTCACGGAAGCGAGAGAGCCTCTCGGCGGGCCGTGTGCCGCTCCAGCGAATCCCGGTGCCTCGGCAGTAGTCGCAGATCGGATGAAGTGGATGGCGATCGCAGGCTGACCACGAAAGACAGCAACGCTTTGTATGAATCCGTGGTCTTGCAGAGAGTCGTTTGGCTGGCCCCGAGGCAACCACCACACCAACCAGGAATGCTGGTCAGCCACACATCTCAAAGATCGGCGTCTCGCAAAGACCGAAGCCGTCGTTGTCATTGCTCATAGGAAAGATTCACGATTTCGAGATCCAAAACGGCTAGCGTCGGGTGCGCCGAAAGGAGAGCACGGAGAACCGACCTAGTTCGGAATCTTCGCCTCTCGTACTGAGATTGAGCGAATGGAATACTAGCCATTTTCTGCCAGTGTATCGATCCATTAGGCTGTGGTTCCTCCTTCATTATCGAACCATAATCATCATCTAAATGCCTAAGCAGGCTCAACTCATCTTCCCAGTTCCGGTCGAGATCCCACAGCAGGCCGTGCGTCTCGCACCAAGCAGTTTTGACTCCCTTGGGGATTGATTTCCGGGTTGAATGCTCCGACCACTGAGAACCGTTAAACAGTTCAACGCCCTGTCCTACGTAATAGCGAATCCAGTAACGCTCACGTTCCTTCGCTTGATCTTCTGCCTTCTTCTGGTCATCGTGCTGGAGTTCCTCGATGGCAATTAACTCTGCTTTACGACCTGCGTAAGAGAGGTAAGTTGGCCAAACGTCCTTAATCGTAAAATTCCATGCAGCCTTGGCGACGTGCATTCTGTAGCGCATTCCGATGTCGTTCGTGCGACCGACGTATCTGACAGTCTGCGGCATGGCAGGATCGACAAGTCCGTAAACGAACTGCTTATTGGTTGTCACAAACTTACCTTAGAAATCTCACCCATTGGCCCTGCACCGCACAGCGAGCCATCGTAGCGACACATTATGAGAATCGTCAGCGACCCACAGCGAAGATTATCACATCGCGAATCGCTAATTTCTCGCAAACCGCAAGCACTCGACTATCGGTAAAATCGATTCTTTGTCATCCAATCACTCGCAACACTCGTTCCTATGAAGAAGCCGATTAGCCCGCCAAACAAGCCGAACAATCCATAAGCGACTACACCACAGAAGACGCCAAAGACGATCGCGGATAACCCCGCATAAGTGTTCAACGCCTCTCGCTTCTTCCGTCCGCGTATTCCCAGCTGGTGAAACGCAAGATCGTAGAGAGGCTTCGTCGCTGGTTGGCTGAATCCGTTGGGGCGTTTTTGATTTCGATTTCTCTGACGGCGTTGCATATTCTTACTCGATCAACGTGGATTGGTAGGGACTGGGAAGCTATTTCACTCAGTAAACGACGCCTGCTGAGGCTCGTGACACGCTGGTCAGAATTTTTGACTCCTTTGGCTTGTACTGAACGAATCGAGCAGGATCACAAACATCCATCTAAACAGACGCCCGCAGCGATTGAACAAGGACATGTCAGTTGGCTGCATGTGTCAACGGTATTTGCGGCTACGTCGTGAAAGTCGAACTACCGTATTTGCGCAATCATGACATGCTCGGTAGTCACAGAGGTCAGGCACACGGACAGAGGCAAATTTGCCCACAGCATCGAAGATTTCGGTCGCGGCCCCGTTCGACGCGGGATTTTGGCAAATTTCGCCCGAGATGTCACAGGACGGGGGACTCAGTCGTTTCCCTTGTGACAGCCAGCCACCCGTTTGGTCGCTGGCACGCGAACGAAGTTTTGAGCCGCGTCCAACATGATTTTGACATACGACATCCGTGGCATTCAGAAAGCCATCTTCTCGGTTCCAAGGCTGCGATGCATTATCGGCACCAGCGAAACCATCGCAGAGTTCGATGGAAGTGTTAAGGCAGAATTCGGCGAACGCTGCATCTACGCGGGCGGCGGGGGCGGTGCAATCGAATTGACACAGGACGAAATCGATCCTTGCATCGAAACGCTGACACAGCGATCTCAAGGCCTCGGGTTGGACCTTCGTATCGGCACCGGCGACTCCCTGTCCGAGGCAAAGTCAAAAGACCGGTTGTACCCTTTTGTCCCACCTGCATCAGACGGCCCCCCCTGTGCCATTTCGGGTCTGTATCCAGTCGGGACCAACGACGCCTGGAAGAAGCAGAAAGATGTTCACCATATCATCGGTGCCCGCATGGAAGCCGGCTACGCTGATCGATGCGGCGGGCAGTTGGCAGAGAAACTGAAAGAGAGCATCGCGAGCCTATTGCAGGACGCGCAAAGTCACGAAGCGTTTCAGATGCCATGGCGGTTCTTCAAGAATGTCACCACGGAGACATCCGACATTGGCGAAGACAATCGCGACGAGGCCATCGCCGGATCGAACGCACTCGGTGGCCGAAACCGTTGGGCTGTCGTTGCAATGGATGGTAATGATGCGGGCAACCAACACCTGCGGGCCCAAAAACTCGTTGACGAAGGCCAATGGGATCCCGACTCTCGCGATGATTGGACACGCCGCATGAGCGGTCACTTGCGAACGATCACCCTCAATTCCTTTGTCACCGCAGCCTCATCCGCCATGCTGGATTGGATCGAGAGCGACTACTGGCGAGACAGCATCGTCAGCAACGGACAGGGCACTCATCTGGTCTTGCCGCTGCGACCGTTGATTATTGGCGGTGATGACATCGTCACCCTCATTGCTCCTGATATGGCGTTCGATTTTGTTACCGCACTATCACGTCAATTCGCCACGGAGGCTTCCGATGCTGGAGCGTCTTTTGAAAGTGAAACGGGGCGACCTTTGTGGCCCGCAACCGGTAACAGGCTGACCATCTCGGCCGGAATCCTTCTTGTGAAGACGACCTATCCACTCCATTCCGCGATCGCCTACGCGGAAAGGTTGCTGGCAAGTGCCAAGGGCAGCTTCCGCGGCAAGCCGGACTCGCCTGACGGCCCCACACCGGCTGCTGTCGATTTCGACATCGTTACAGACACGATGCTCGATACCCCTGAAATGCGCCGCCGCCGTGAACTGACCTTCCATGATGATGATCTAAATCGGGTGGTGCATTTGACTCAAAGACCGTACCGCATCGAGTCGTGTGCGGACGGCGCAAAGCAAGACGAGGGCGTCGAAACGATCGACGATCTGCAAGCAATGACCGACGATCTTTTTTCCGATCCCGAAAAACTACCCGGCAGCGTCGCCGCGGACCTGCTCCAAGTCATGACTCGACCATGGTCCTCCCGCGTGCAGTACTTGGTTTCGTTGAAACGAAAGTATCCGAATTTGGTAAGCCACCTCAACGAAGAAAACCCAAGCAAAACAGGCCGATTCTGGAAAGCTGATGCGCAAGAACAATCGACCAGTTTTATCGATGCATTGCTACTCGCAGAACACCGACACCGAATCGCACAAGGTCCCAATTGAAAGAAGCCAACGGCAAGAAAACAGTGTGCCCATTTGCATCACCACAGTTGACCTCCATTTCAAACATTCAACGGCTGAATCCCTGCACTCGATAGAAATCAACGAGCCGATCCCGTATGCCTAGAAAATATCCATTCACAATCACGCTCAATAGCGACGCTCAGCCTGCCACGGGTTTGGGCGGCGAAACATTCAACAGCCTCGTCACTCGAGACGCATCCGGAAACGTTGTCATCCGCGGTTCGCATCTCAAGGGGTTGATGCGAGATCGGTTCACAGCAATCGGCCGTCCTCTCGGATGGGACCCGACCTGGACCGATGCATTGTTCGGTCGACCGGGAAGCCAAATCGATTCCGATTCCGCCTTTCGCATCACCGATGCCACCACGGATAGTCACAACAACAGGGATCTCGTTCGCACAATTACTCGAACCGCGATCAGTAGCGAAGGCACCGCGGAGGAGCACACTTTACGAACCGACGAAGCCATTGCGGCAAAAACGGCTTTTCAAGGGCATATCATCGCAACCAACGATGACGAATCCTTGTTGGAGGCCTGGCAGTTGGCATTATTGAGTATCTCCGCTATCGGGGGTTCGCGGTCGCGTGGATGCGGCACCTGCGTGGTCGATGTTCCCGATTCGAGCGATGATGTCGCCACGTTGCTTCGCCGAGTCCACAAGCGGGCTGTCGAACCGATACCAACACGCCCGGTAACCACACCGGAACCCATCCAGCTCGCGGATCAGACCGTTCGCACTGTGCGATTGGTCTTTCACGCAACCGCACCGGTTTGCTGCCCCGAAATCGCCGATCGCACCAACACCATTCGTAGCGGGTTCGTGATTCCCGCGTCCGCCGTGGGCGGAGTCATTCTGCATCGACTCGGCGCGCTCGATCCCGCGTTGGCAACGGCGACGTTTGAATCGGACTCCTTTCTCGCTTGGCCGCTTTTGCCGATGGCCACCACTAGCGATTGGAAAGACGAGAAGATACTGCCCGTTCGCGTCGGGCTAACGCACCGAGGAGCCAAGTTCGCGATCGATGACCGCTACAAGGAGCATCATTTCAAGGATCGAGCGATTGAAGCGGTCAACCTGGCCGACCTACCCGATGGAGCACCACTGAAAGCGCTCGATGGAGTGCTGCTGCCTACTGCGGAAGGAGTCAAACTGTGGCGTGATTCTCACATGCCGCGTGTGGTCACAACGCATGGCGTACGCAATGACCCCAATACGCCCGATGGACGCAACCTATTCACCGTCGACGCGATGGCTCCGATGGTGTTTAGCGGCATCGTTCGTCTACCAGCAACGGCTGCCGAAAAGCTGATTGAAAGTTTGCAAAAGAACAACGATGTCACTTTCGGCAAAGGCCGAAGCGTTCGCGGGCACGGAACGCTGACCGCCGACGTACTCGATTCAGCAATGCCGTTCCGATCCATCGATGGGGATGCCGAAATCATCGTCACGCAGTCGCCGATTCAAGTGGATGTGCAACAGATTGACGGCGAACCTCAGTCCGCGGACGCGATGCTGCTGGCCACGCTACGTCACTGGTGCCAACGTCACGAGATCGCTCCTGAAGCGATCAAATTAGACGAAGCCGAAGCGTGGGCCACAACGTCGGTTCGCTTCGGTTGGAATCGAACATTGGCGACGCAAAACCAGAGCGACGCCGCGAATCCTAGCGACCAAAATTCCAATGAACAGGGACGTCTCTCTGCCGTCACGATCATCGATCCGGGAGCCGTGATTCGATTGCCGGTACGATTGAGCGATTCCCAATGGGAACTACTGATGCGAGGACTCGGTCCAGGTCGGCAACGGGGATTTGGTGCGGTATCGCCACACCCCGGCAAAGCGATTGGACTCTACAAACCCAACTCAGAGGTCTCCCGTCAGGGCAATCCTGAACTCGCTGACGCGATGAAAAAGGCGATCAAGATCGCAAACGACAACAACAACCGACTACCCACCGCCAGCCAACTGTCCGCGGTGCGAGAACGGCTGACGGAATCCCCTCAAGCAGCCAAAGACTACTTGCGGCAACAGAAGGAACGCACCGAACACATCTTCGCGGTGTGGGAATCGATCTCAAACCAGATCGACGAACTACTCGATCATCGTTACGGCATCGAGGCCCTCACCTATCTGATTCACAGCGCCACACGTGGCACCAAAACGGATACCGACGATTAATAGCGAGACGATTCTGACAGCCGATCTGCACGGACGATTCGCGCCAGCGATCGTGTCACTCGGATCGGGGCATCTTTTGATTCCGCTCCGCACCCCAAGGTCTCTACCGAATTAACGCCTAAGCTCATGACCACCATCGATAAACTGTTTTTCCCCATCGAGTTCCCCGAAGGCGTCGCGCCGGGCGAAGGTACCCAGATGAACGTGGCCACCATCTCGCGAGATGGGATCGGACGCTACGTTCTACGCGGCACCGCCATCGCCGGTTGTTTGCGGAGCAAGCACTCAAGACGAACAACACACGAGGGTGCCGCCGAACCCCAAGCGACGAAGTATTGGTTCGGATCAGCGGCGGACGACGAAAACGTTCAAGGATCCCTTGATGAAGACAGCCGTTTGGTAATCGAAACCGCAGTCCTCGACGTTGGCCGAACGGGCGAGGTACTGACCACTCACCATCAACGCAATCGCCACACGGGTGTCGTCGCCGACGCTGGTTTATTCACCGTTGCCTCCTGCCCTCCCGGCACAAGCACCATCATTGCCATCGAAGTCAAGGGTGGTGATGAATTTGGCGGCACCGACGGCATCATCCAATTTTTACACGAGACTTTTGCAGCCGGTATCCAGTTCGGCGGCAAGACCGCTCGCGGCGTCGGGCGGTCAAAACTGTCCGCCGAGGTGCAGCACCGTCGCTATCACATGCGTGACGTTGATGACGTCGCAGCGTACTTGCAAGAGACCCGAGCTTGGCAGACAGAATCGACGATCCCCGAGTCAGCAGCGAAGCTTCCCAATGCGAACGTCAAAACGGTCGAAGACCAACTGCACATCCAGGTCACACTGCAACTCGCGCGTGGTCAAGACATACTAATCGCCCAGGGGGCAGACAGTCGGATGATGCGGGTTCGTTCTGCCGATGGCGCCGAGCACTGGCGGATTCCTGGATCGACGTGGCGGGGTGCCCTACGTTCCTGGATGACCCGGCTAGCAGCCATCAATGGTGCCACGGTCAATGACTCTTACGAATACTTTAGCGACCTGCCGACTGAGAAACGGTCTCGTCATCCTGATGCCAAATCCATGAAAGAGCCGGAGTGTCCGATCAATGATCTGTTCGGCACGACGGCTAGCGCGGGACGCATCCACATTGCCGACACGCTCGTTCCGGCAAAGCACGGCGAAGAGCAATTCCGCATGCATGTCGCTATCGACCGTGTCACAGGCGGAGCGGCAGAAGGGTTACTGTTTCAGAACACAGTGCTGACACGCGGTTCGGAAGGCCCAAAGTTCTCGCTAGGGATTCAGATTGATCAACCAAGCGAAACGGAAGTTCAATGGCTCGCCGAGTCGTTGCTTGCCATTCATCACGGCGTTCTAAGAATCGGTTCGAGCAAGGCATCAGGACGACTCGAAATGAATGGTCAGATTCAAGCAGACGGACAACATGCGGACCTCTTCCGCCAAACAGTCGAACAATACTTTGCGCCGGAGGCGGTCTAATGTCGGAACAAGGCAAACTGAAGAAAACCAAAAAAGGCGGGTTTCAGCTTGAGCGATTGTCAAAGAAGGGCAAGCCGATGTCGAGCCCAGTTCCTGAGCCGGCACAGTGGTTTCGCCCGGACGATGTAACGACTGAAGGCGTCGATGCCGAGTACGAACTCGGGCCTGATGGCAATTCGGTTGTCAAAGTTACGATCGTCGGCAAAGAACCAGTCCCGCCAAAACGCTCGGCCGCGCCCAAACAAAAGGGGGGGAGAGGAGGCGGGAACCGACCGAATCAAAACCGGGGTGGGCATTCGACCGGTCAGCGGGGCAACGGCCACAAAAAGAAATCTCGCAACGAAATGAAGCAGGCCCCGCCGTCTGTTGTCGAGCGGCCGTTTCACAACCCCTACACATTCCTACCATTCGGCGATCCGACCGATCGGCGGCGTGAGCCCACGCTCCTGACCTCAGAAGAAGCATCCGGCGACCCCAGATACACCGGCACACTACACCTGAAGGTGACCACTCAGCGACCACTGATGACGCTGAACCCAAAGCCGACTTCGGGTGACAAAGATTCGCATCGCACCTATGCAGCGATGACGATCGGCAACGATGTGATCGTCCCCGCAACGGGCGTTCGCGGTGTGCTGCGAACACTAATGACGATCATCACTGGCGGCACGTTGGGATACCTCAATCAAAACAGCTACCTGTGCCAGAATCGTGATCTACCGATGGCAGTCCAGGACGGTAGTCTTACTGATGGACATCCCGACGCGGACAAAACGAAATGTATTCTCGCGAGAGTCGAGGAAGTTGGTACGGCGGTCAAACCAGGCCGCGTCCGCATCGGCGAGACCAAACTCGTCTTGGCCGGCGACCTGATCAAATTGCTCGGTGGTAACCAACGACCAGACGGAAAAGGGTCGGAACAACTGCGAAATGGGCATGCGTACTGGATTGGTTTCGATGGACGTGGAGAGATTGAATTCATCTCACCCGAGCGAACTGACCGAACGCCTTGGCAGGTCAAAGCATCCGGCACGCCCGTCGGCCGCGATGTGGCTACGGCGGATTTCAATCGGTATCGAGATGATCCGGATGCACAACGAAGTCTCCATCGAACCGATCGACGAGAATGGAATCGGCTGCGAATGCTACGCAAACGGGAAGGAATCTTCCTAGCTGATGAGTCCGACGAAGCCGTTGTGACGCTGGCACCGGAAATGTGGCAGGCCTATTTTGAACGTCATACAGGAGATGCAGCGAAGCGAATCCAAAAAGGCGATCTGGTTTGGTTGCAACTCTCCAAGGACGAACAATTTATCGAGAGTATTCAGTGGGCTCGTTGGGGGCGTGAGGGGGAACAACTCGCCGAGTTGGTGGCCAAGAAACACGCCGCTGTGTTGCCCGACCATATCGCCGTGGGAACTCGTGCACCCGATGGCAAGGTCGATGAGATCACGGCGTTATTTGGTCAGGTCAATGTCGAGCAGCATGACAAGGTCACCTCCTTCGCGGGACGTTTGCGGCCGGACAATTTAGTGTTCCAAGACGGAAAATCCAAACTGGAGCGAAATGTGGACTTGGCCCCGATGTCGCGTCCCAATCCGGGGTGCGTCGCATTCTACCGTGACAACGATGACCCCAAACGGATTTCTCAGGATGACGGGTTGCGTGGTTACAAGGTTTACCGCGTGGGTGCCGACGGCGACGAACCTTGGCGATGGACAGAGCAACCGGTCTTTGACCGTGACCGCCCGGCGGATGGCAGAACTCACAAACTGAATCGCACCGTCGACCTGTTGACCGCGGGCTGTATCGGAGAACTTCAAATCAGCTTTCGCTCTCTCTCTCAACGCGAATTGGCTCTCCTGATGGCGGCGTGTCACCTGCCATGGCGAATCGGTGGCGGCAAGCCGCTCGGTTTGGGTTTATGCGACGTGAACGTAGTGGCGCTCCGTGATTCACTCGGACGGGCAATGTCCGTCGAAGGATGGACCATCGGAGCCGGTCGGATTGACGGTTGGCAGTCCGATGTTTCCGAAGATTTTTCGGGGCGTATGAATGACTACCGCGCCTCGCAGCAACCTATCAAACGCCTGCGATATCCGCGTGCCGCGAAACGCACCAACCAAGGGATTAACGCAGGAGGACACATTTGGTTCACTTCGTTCGCCAAACCGCGGGTGGGTCGAGACAACACCAGCGAACCTGGACTGGAAACCACTGCGCTCGAGCGTGGAGGGAAACTTGAATCTCGGTTGCAAAAGGACGGTATCGAATTTGATGACGACTCGCTGATCTCAGGACAATGCCTTCCAAAGTTTCGTCCGGACGATCCCATGGCGGACCTGCTGTTCGGATACGACCTGCAGTTATCGCACGGCGACCTCGACGACCTGGATGATTTTCAACCCGGAAGCGGTCCCGATCCCAAAGGTCGCGGGCCAAAAAATCGTGGCCCCAACACCAACCCCAATCGCAGTTCGAGGCAAGCGACTAAGAAACATCGTGGCAGACGATAAATCTTCACCAACGGGTGTGATGGTGCAACAACGATAATGAACTGGTGCGAGGTTACCATCCAAGCGGGCGCCGCGACGGTTCGATTTCATCCCAGTCCCGATCGTTTTTGGACGATTGAACACATCGCATCGCATCCGTTACCGGATTGGACGGGGTTGAACTCGGTGACACTAACTGGACCGGGTGCGATTTGGATGTACGCTTACGCGGCCGCCCATGCCGCACAGGCGGGCGTTCCAACAATTCGTGGTGTCCTTGCGGACGGCCAAACCGCGCTGCGGCAGTTCCCGGACGCACCTTCGCGATCAGGTGAAAGCGAGGCGTTAACAGAGCGTTCCTCCGAAGACCAATTGATTCACGTGATCACCCAAACTGATCATGGTGGCAGTTCAATCACTTTGGAAGCGGACCTGCCGGCCGGGCGGTCGGCGAACGCGGCCGACATCCAATCTGCAATGAGATCGGCAGAAACGATCTTGCGAAACACACCACCGTGGCAGCGTTGCTACTTAACAGGTCGCGGCACGGTAGAAATGTATGCTTCACAATCCGTCGCAGCCGTTCGGTCCAGTGCATCGATGGTCATCGTGATCGCTCCACGAAATGGTCACATTGTCGTACACGGCTCGGATGGCGGGGTGGTCCCACGCTTGCTTCCTGAACACTCTCCGTCAACCGACCGCGGTCACCTCATCGGCGTCATCGGAGACCCCAACTGTGGCAAGTCCGTATTTAGCCACGTGCTGAATCTGTATCGTGATCAAGCGGGAGCGAGTGGTTGGCGAATGGACTGCGATGGCCAGGCCCCCACGCCGCCCTGGTATCTGAGTGGCAGGGAGCGACAACCGGAAGTCTTCGAAGATCTCCGTCGCCAGCAAAAACGTGCCTGGACGGATTCGATGGAAACCCATTTCACCTCACAACTACAATCGCTACGACGGCATTTTGCAGTTGTTGTTGCCGACCTTCCTGGAGGGGACCACCGACACAACCCTCCGCGGCGGATCCCCCCGGGCCGCGAAAGAATGCTGAGGGAGATCGATCAATTCATAATCCTGCAGCGACACGATCACCAAACATCCGAGTATTGGTTGGACGCTCTGAATTCACACCAGCTCGCCGATAGGACCGCAGCGATCGTGACGTCCAAGGAACCGAACACCGCGCCGTCACTGAGGCGGACGGCCGACACCGATAGTCAGCACTGGAAAGGGATTGCAACCGGACTTGATCGGTCTCGTTCGGCATCCGAACTGTGTTTGGCGATGGAACCGGCAATGGACACCCTCTGGGATCATCTGTTTCCCTCCAGTTCACTCGGCAAATCGTGATCGATCTTGATCCTCACCTCGCGTTGGGAGTTGAGTGGAAACGCACAAAGACATCACGAAAGGCTGCTGTGCCTGAGCGTTGACGTTTCAAAGAAGAATCGGTGCGGGACATGGAAAGCAGGTCCTCGCAAGCTCCGCGTTCACTCGGTCGCTTGAGCAACAACGGGATGCCGACGATCTCAAATTCTAGCTGGACAGCGCCACTTCGCGGCTTGCTGATTTCGTAAGTTGTGACTGTACCGCGAGTTATCTCGCTTGACTTGGGAGTCAAAAAGAAACGACCCTCCGTGTGCTAATTGTTTCACGACGAAACCACGGAAGGTCGCCTCTACGTCGCTACAGGATATCGCATCGCTCGGAAAGATGCTCGCCCAATTTCTCGCCCTCTTTGCCGATTGTTTCCACGGCGTCAAAGGTCGACGACTCTTTGCCGCATACGTTCGCGGGTTGCTCTCGGAGTTGCAGCGAAAGAACGTCGAAGCGATCGCGTTGAAGCAGGGGGTCGCACCGCGAACGCTCC
Source organism: Aporhodopirellula aestuarii (assembly GCF_023701485.1). GTDB lineage: Bacteria > Planctomycetota > Planctomycetia > Pirellulales > Pirellulaceae > Rhodopirellula > Rhodopirellula aestuarii. The sequence goes on along the minus strand of NZ_JAMQBK010000029.1, from coordinate 4,329 downwards.
AGCGATTCCTCGAATCCATTAAATGGGACCACGACGAAGTACTCCGTCGATGCCGCAAGGTGGTCGCCAGCGAACAGTCCGACCCAGAGGCCATTGGGGTGATCGACGAAACCGGAACGGCCAAAGCGGGCAAGGAAACTGTTGGAGTCAAACGACAATACAACGGAAACCGAGGCAAAGTCGAGAATGCGGTCGTCAGTGTTGCGTTGTCTTTTGCCACAGCGACTTTCCAGTGCCTGATCGCTGCCCGAATGTACTTGCCCGAAGACTGGGCCAGCGACACGCTGCGCCGAAAAAAACTCATGTCCCAGATGATATCCAGTTTCTGACCAAGCCGCAGATCGCGTTGGTGCTGATCGACCAAGCGATGGCCGATGGCATCACCGTGAAGGCATGGACGTTTGATGAACTCTATGGTCGAGATGGAAAGTTTCTTGATGGGCTTGATGAACGTAAGCAAGCGTTCGTTGGCGAAGTGCCGCCAAACTTTTATGCGTGGGCGCGAAAGCCCATTGTGTTGCGAAAACCGGGGCGAAACACCAAGGGACGACAAAAGAAGTATCCTCGTTTGGCCGTTCGCGACGCGAAGGCTTCTCAGGTGCAGAACTTGGCCAAGTACTCGCCCGGCTTGGCATCTCAAAGGCCGCAGCATTATCGCACACGGGACTCGCAAAAAGGTCCTGAGATTTGGGAAGTTCGATGGCATGTCGTCTATCGCAAGACTCAAGACGGTCGGATGGTCAGTTCGCAATGCACGTTGATCGTTGCCAAGAATGTTCGCACGGGTGAAGTGAAGTACTTCATCAGCAATCAAGTCCCCGGTCGAGACGGCTGGACGGTTCGCGAGTTGCTGCGAGTTGCGTTTGGAAGATGGAAAGTGGAAGCATGCTTTCGCGAAGCCAAAGAAGAGCTGGGCTTGGATCACTTCGAGTGTCGCGGATGGGAGTGCGTCCATCGTCACATGATTGTGACGATCGTCAGCCAATTGTTTTGTGCTCGCGTTCGTCATCGTCTATGCCGCAGCGAGGTCGTCACCGACGCCGAGCGTCTGACACTTGAACAGGTGCGTCGGGCGACCGATGTGGTGATCCGCTGCCTCTGCCTTCCCAAACGGCTTCGAGACGAGCAGTACGAAGCGGAGCGTCTCCGAATCAGCTACCATCAACGTCGCAATGCTATCGCAAGTCGTTACCATCGCAAGAAACGTATCGCTGACTATCATGACCTCGGAATCGACCCCGACCAAATCAAAAGCGTCGAGCCAAAATCCCCGTGAAACTAAACCCAACAACATCAAACTGGCGCTGTCCAGCTAGATGCCGATTTGCCAGAGGCGTGCGAGGCTGTAGTTCTGGTCCCTCCATGTCGCTCAGCGTCAAATAGGTTTCAGCGGCGATTTAGCTGCCGACAGTACTGAGACTCGTATTGAAACGAGTACAGTTACGAGGTCCCGTTTCAATTGGCCTGGGATTGGTCGGCAGTACTGAGACCCGATGCCAAGATCATTCGAGGCAAGATGGGTAAGTTTCAATGGCCTGTGATTGGCCGGCAGTACTGAGACGAAAGGTTCAGGCCGAGCATACGGAGCCGACAAGGCGTTTCAATGGCCTGTGATTGGCCGGCAGTACTGAGACGCGTATCTAGACCTAGCTCACATGGACGAGCTAAAGTTTCAATGGCCTGTGATTGGCCGGCAGTACTGAGACGATGCGCAAGAACTCGCCGCGTTCATGACCGACCGTTTCAATGGCCTGTGATTGGCCGGCAGTACTGAGACCCGTAGTGACTTTCGAATCCACAGTGTCGAATGTGTTTCAATGGCCTGTGATTGGCCGGCAGTACTGAGACCCTTGCGATTAGCGAGGTAAAACTGGCGATCATCGCGTTTCAATGGCCTGTGATTGGCCGGCAGTACTGAGACAGGAGCATATCCCGCACAACCCAGTCGATGAGCTGGAGTTTCAATGGCCTGTGATTGGCCGGCAGTACTGAGACAGAGGGATCGCCTACTATCTCGCCATGCTGGAAGAGTTTCAATGGCCTGTGATTGGCCGGCAGTACTGAGACCTACGCCTAGTCGGTATGCGATTGTGCGGTAAGTTTCAATGGCCTGTGATTGGCCGGCAGTACTGAGACCCAGCGGAGATCGTAGAAGGCGTCTACGCCGACTGTTTCAATGGCCTGTGATTGGCCGGCAGTACTGAGACCACTCGAAACTGACCCGGACCTATGTCCAGGATGGTTTCAATGGCCTGTGATTGGCCGGCAGTACTGAGACGAAGAGTCCAAAAAGACCATCACGCCTCCCAAACGGTTTCAATGGCCTGTGATTGGCCGGCAGTACTGAGACGGCGTCAATGTGTTCACGCAGCCAACTCCCGAGTTTCAATGGCCTGTGATTGGCCGGCAGTACTGAGACCTCGGCGGAGAAGGATCGCTATATGGACGACTGGTTTCAATGGCCTGTGATTGGCCGGCAGTACTGAGACGCGGACATTGAAAAGAAACGCAGCATTGGATTCAGTGCGTTTCAATGGCCTGTGATTGGCCGGCAGTACTGAGACCATTGCTATGCACACTCTTCATCAGGCCCTGCCTGTTTCAATGGCCTGTGATTGGCCGGCAGTACTGAGACATCGCCGCAAGGCGTGGACCATCGCAGATCACCCCGTTTCAATGGCCTGTGATTGGCCGGCAGTACTGAGACCCCGGATGATCTAGCCGCTACCATGCGGAAGTGGCGTTTCAATGGCCTGTGATTGGCCGGCAGTACTGAGACACGTGGTTCGGCAAATGGGTAGAGCTTTTGATGTACGTTTCAATGGCCTGTGATTGGCCGGCAGTACTGAGACAGTTAAGTACGCAACCACAAAGAACAGCACAAACCGCGTTTCAATGGCCTGTGATTGGCCGGCAGTACTGAGACGGTGAACCATTCATCTTTGATAGCGTCGGCAATGCTGTTTCAATGGCCTGTGATTGGCCGGCAGTACTGAGACGGTCGCCGTCGCAAGTTACCTTCAACGCTGCACTTAGGGTACGGTTTTGCCTGAGTCGAGACAAGATGCCCTTGGAAATGCGGGTCGCGATGATTTGCTCGCAGGTGCATTGACCTAAGTCCTTACCCAATAAGAATCTACAACTTGCCTAGTTCGCGATGGTCAGAATACGCTTAAATCCGCTAACCAATCGATTCTCCCAAATATCATCTACCTGTAAAGACATCACGGCGCATAGGGCCCATCATCGAGCTCTCGGGCAGCACGGGTCGCCCGTTTTTTCAGATACGCCGCCGCGCGGCTGGTCGATTCGCTCACTCGACTCCGAAGTCCCTCCGACCATCGCTGCAAGGCATGATCAAGATGTTGGACAAAGAAATTCTGATGCCAATGCTCTTCCAATCGACCTAAGACCTGGGGCAATTTTTCGCTTGAAAGCCGACATCCCGTTGGCTTTCGTGTTTCAAAATCCGAGATCTGAACCATGCGACGTGAGATCATCCCAAGTACAAAGCGATCGACCACTGGGATCCGCAGTGGCTCCATCAGATCACACGCCATACTCATGCGTCCCGGTCGGAACTCGTGCAAGGCTCCGAGCGAGGCTTCATAGCCGGCCGCCTCGATCCGCGCTACCGTGCGACGATACAAGTGCATGTATCCGAGACTGAGCAAGGCGTTGACGGGATCCTTGGGAGGACGACGATTGCGCCCAGAGAACTTCCATTCATTTGGCAACCAAATTCCCACACGCTGATACCAGGCTGCGGCGGCCGATCCTTCGATGCCTCGGAGAGCAGCCACATCGGCCGATTCGCACTGCCGGATAGCTGACTCGATTTTTCCGAGGTCGCCTTTGCAGACCGTTCTCCCTTGTCGCTGATAGTGCCGAGTGGCCGAGACAACCGTCTGTAGCTTCTCGCTCACCACCTGCCGAGCCGTTAATGTTTGCCACGTCCGGTCTTCCCAGGCCGCATATTGCATCAACCGCATCAGTGATCGCTCGGTTTGGTCCACCGAAAGCCGACCGCGAAGATACGCGCCGCCCGGCGTCATCCAAGAAACGGTAATCCCCGAGTCACTCGCCAATTGCATCGCCGAGGTGGTCAAGGTGACTTCGTCATAAGCGATGATCTCGTTCAGATCACCGGCATCAATTCTCAATTGACGTCCCGATTCGGTCTGAAACTCAAAATGATTCCCCCGCTTGTGCAAGCGACCAGCCCCGCACAAGTGCGTCACGCCGACAGCGACTTGAGGGACCTGTGTTACGTTGTTGTCTGGGCGTTGGCGGAAAAGGAAACGTCGCATAGGACTTGTTCGGAAATAA
>NZ_JAMQBK010000028.1:85292-91484 GCF_023701485.1 Aporhodopirellula aestuarii | reverse complement strand
AAAATCAACACGCTGTTAGGGTTCGCTGCGATCAGTGACGCCAGCGACTGGATTGCACGAGCGTCCGCTGTGATTGGTTGCATGATGCTACTCACGTTCAGCCACCTCCTGGCGAAAGGATTTTCAGCGTCTACCTAAGCAACAAGGGTGAGAGGCTGTACGTAATCACGGAGCATGATCGAAGCGCAACAACGTTGCTATTGTCCGAAGAATACTGACCCCTGAAATTCACACCAGTCGCACAACGGCAAAAAGTCTCATGCGACCTGAGACACGATGCAACCCACTTCTACTCCAACATCAACTTGAAAGTCTTCCAAATGCACGTTAATCGGATTCATGGGTTCTTTGGTAACGATCCACCGCCACCAGAACAAACTGTGCCGGAAACAGCGTTAGAAGAACGACAGCATCTCTTAAGTCATCATGTGCGACTTGTGTGTCAAAAACTGACACATGGCTTGTTCGTTTATGGTTCGAGAGGAGGGCTTGGTAAAACAAAAATCATCCTGCGTGTTTTGCGTCAAGAACGAATTCGCCCAGTCTTGCTGAACGGGCATTGCACACCTTTGTCGCTCTACACCAACCTCTACAATAACTCAGACAAAGTGATTTTCCTTGACGACTGCGACAGCCTGTATCGAAATCTACCGGCGTTGGGAATTCTCAGAAGTGCCTTGTGGGGAGACAGCAATAGAGGTCGCTTGGTCACGTACAACAGCAGTCAACTGGAAATCCCAAACTCATTCAATTTTACCGGGCAAATCATTTTCACGGCCAACAATCTGCCCAGCAAGAATCATGCATTCAATGCCGTGCTGAGTCGTGTTGATGTTTTTGAACTCGATGCATCGAACGATGACGTGATCGAAATGATGTATCAATTGGCGGACGACGGTTTTGAGTCCATGTCCCCAAGTCAATGCAGGATGGTTGTCCACTTCATCGCTGACAATTCAGCAAGTCGGGAATTGTCGTTGCGAATTCTTGAACCTTCGTACCGAAAGTACCTTTACTCCCAGCAAGCTGGAATTGATTGGCGGGAGTTGGTTATGACACAACTCGATCAGTTTGGCACGCAGCAACCTAGCAAGGTTGACACAACCGTAGACGATCTCGATTGCTTGAAGCAGGTTTTGGATGATCACGGAACGGTAAAGGAGCAAATCGAGGCATGGTGTCAATTGACAAAGAAGTCTCGTGCAACATTCTTCCGGCTTAAGAAGTCGCTGAGTACCAGCAACGATTGAACAACGCAAATTCCCAATTTCGTATAAGAGTCAGATCACGAAGTTCAGTATCCCTTGGAGACCAAAATGAAACTTTCAAAGACCGAAAACCAGTCCAGTTGCGTATCCCAAAATGCAATTGCGAAATCCAAAATCATTGCTCAAATTGCCAAAATTGTCCGCAGGCACGGTTTGGATTACGAGGACTGGCGCTACGTGACTAAGGCAGTGAGACAAAAGTGTGAACTGACTCCAAAGAAGAAAGGCCGCAAGTTACCCAAGGTTCTGACGCAGGATGAGTTCAAGCGGTTTTATGAGGTCGTTGATCGTGCCTCAGATGTCCAACACAGCTTGATGCTTCGACTGCTATTCCAGACGGCAGTACGCAATTCAGAATTGTGCGGAATTCAAGTTGCCGACGTTGACTTGGCAAATAGCAAAATACGCATCAACGATGGAAAGGGATCGAAAGACCGCTACGTCCTTTTTGGAAAGTCTTTCGCCACAGCACTACGCACCCACATGGCTGCGCATCCAAGTAACCGTTGGTTGTTCCAAACCAGACGGAACTCAAAGTACACCACTCGACGGTTGCAGCAAATTGTGAAGCAGTACGCTATCGAGGCAGGTGTCACTGCAACACCACACACGTTCCGCCACCAAGCGATCACATGGTTAACACGGCATTCGGGCATGGCCGATGCCGAGCTTCAGATTCTCACTGGCCATGCACGCAGAGAAACTCTCTCCGTTTACCAGCACGTTGCACTGGATGAAGAACTGGAAGCCAAGTATCAAGAAGCCATGAAGAAAACGGATTTGTAGGCTCGAAAGGAGCAAGTGGCATGAATCATCAATGTAGCGGTGAACTCGGTATTGCCTGGGGGACCAGTACACCACGCCCTGCTTCGGTTGTATCTAACATGAGGGCAGGCGGGTATCGATTCGTGATCCAACACCACACGATCTACGTTGGCGGATGGGCAGTTCAAAAGGCAGCATACAATCTAAGAATTATGCTGCGTCTCACAAAAGACCATCCGACAAAAAGTTGTTGCTTTTCAAGAACGTTGTTACCAACGAAAAGTTTTCTAACCGCACTGAACGAACATGGCATTCCTGCGCAACGTCAGGGAAAGCACTATCTTGTTGCCCGAAACGTGACACTTCCTCACGGGCCGATCTCAGTTTGCATGATACTCGACAATCTTTTTCCGACGTTTGATCAGGGCCAGTTCGTCTTTGATCCGGCCCCGTCAGCGTGGGGTGAGTTCACAATTGAACATGTAGTTGTGAAAGCGATTGTGAGCAGCGATGCAGGCCCAACTCAATCGGCACCGAAGCCTGATAATTGCAGACAATGACCAACTCACATGAGATTTCCATCTGCATCAAAGCAACGCTGCTCTCCGTTCTCGTCGATCATGGAATAGTATTGGCCATTGGAGTCCCAATCTGCACCTTGGTTTGACAACCCTTCGACCCGTTCGCTTCTCTCTTTTAACTCGACTTCAATCATTGCTTTGTCAACTTCGCTGAACATGAGCCACATTTCTGCATCGTGATGGGTCATGAATTTCATGATTGCAGCCCGATGTCTATTGTCATGGCATTCATCACACAAAGTTACGAAGGCGTGGGGTGGATAGTCCCACGGCTTCTTCCCTCTCACATAGTGTTCGTGATGACAGTGAATTCGTATCCCGCTTTTCTGGCAGTCAACGCACGTCCGGTTGTCTCGTTCGTAGATTTTCTTCCGCTTTGCAAGCCATTCTGGTTTCTTTAATTGCTCTCGATACCATTCTTTGCCGTTCATTCTTCCGCATCCAAGTTGGTTGGGCCAACACCAAAGCCATGATTTTAATCCACATGTTGGACCTCTACGATTGTGCAACCCGCCAAAACAAACCGCAAATCAAAACCGTGTTACAAAAATTGAATTAGAAAAACTATTTTCAATTCCGGTCAGGTTTTAGGACGTGGCGGGCTCCCCATGTTCCCAACGCAGTTGCTTTTTCTTCGCCACAAAAAATCCCGGCTGAAATTCTCCAGGGTTCAATGAGCGGCCTTTTTTTCACCAATTCCTTTCACCCGCACAAGTGTTGATTTTGCAGAATTCGGTGTCGAGTTCTGGAGAACCGCTACGAAAAAACCACGTAAATAACGTGGTTTTAGAAGATCGGTTTCGATCCGTTATCCTCCACTCAAAAAGCCGCTTGTGAAATCACAAGCGGCTTTTTTCGTGCGCCGATCTCCTTTAAAGCCAATGATTTAGCGTGTTTTCGATGGCGTGCCCCGGTTGTGGTGGTGGAGTGCGTTGTCAGATTCTATGTCGGATTTGGCAAAGTGTAGAATTTGCCGAATATGAATCACCGAAAGCCGAAAACCTACCGAGGAAAGCTCCCCAAGCCGGATAAGCGAGGCTAGCGTTACAACTTTTGGATCGGCACGGAACGCCTCAAAATCCATCCAGCGTTGGTTGGAGAAATCACCCGGTCAATTCCGCCCGACGTTCTATGTCGAGGATGGCAGCGAGTTCTCGCAGCAAGGCAGCACCATCGCCGCTGTAGGCACTCCCATGCTGACAGGCGAGTGTCGTAGGATTGAGCGATGCCAGACGCTCCAAGATGGTGCCAGTCTTGGTTGAGTGAGCGTAGTAATCCATTGGCTTACGCATCGCTTCGCTCGCCGTCAGGATTTCCGATTCCGTGACTGGTTTGGTTTCCGCACCCGGCTGGGTGAAAAGGTCGCCGCACAACAGCGTGCTGGTCGATTGATCGAACAATACGCCGCAGTCCCAACCGTGCGGTACATGCGGTGTGTCAATCCATTGCCATGTTTTCTTGCCAGTCGAGAAAGTGTCGCCATCGGCCAACCCTCTACCTTCACGGTCGGCATGATCGTTGAGTGATGTCATCAAGCCAACTTGGCTGGCAAATGGGACTGCCTGCGGTGCAACAGCCAGAAACTCATTCATTGCACCCGCTTCGTCCCCTTCAAAGTGGGAGTAACCGATGTGGCGGATCTGATCCAGCGGAATGACCTTTGAGATCGCTTCGGAGACGAACGGAAACCATCGACGCCAGCCCGTGTGAAAGATCATCGGCTCATCGTCCACGATGAGGTACTGGCTGAGATTGAAGCCACCGGGGATGGAGTCAGTTCGCAGCGGAGTGTTGATCCGGTAGACCCCCGCTGCAACCTCGTCGACTGTTGTTCCGGTGTGGGCGTTTGTTTGCATGGAAATCGTCCTGTGAGAACAATCGGTTGTTATTTTAGTTTTTCTGTTTTCTTCGCCGCAAACCCAGATTCGTCACCTTGATGAAAGAAGATCATACCATCGAGTGTGTCACCTTCGATGATCGCCCAGCCTCTGCCTGAATTTGGCGTCATTTCATCCATGCCCTCGAATGTGAACTCGACTGCCGGTCGTCCGTCACGCTCTGTGTCTCGCCAGTCGATCTGGCCCTGAACATAGCCAAACTGAAATTCGCCGAGACCATCCTTCCTGAACTCAAAGTAACCGGGAACATCTTCATCCACAAAATCCTGATCCCATTCCGTCAGTCGAGAGGAAGAGAGCTTCTACATTCTCGAAGGCGAAATCACATTCCAGATTGGCGAAGAACGTGTGGTCGCAACAGCAGGAATGTTCGCCAACATGCCTGTGGGCACTCCCCATTCGCTCAAGAACGAGAGCAATCAACCGGCGAAAATGATCATCTCAATTGCGCCCGCTGGACTGGAAGAAATGTTTTTCGAGTTCGGCGTGCCACTGTCAGAAGGTTCAACGTCTGCATTGCCGCCGACGAAAGACGAGATCGAGAAGTTGCTGGCAATTGCACCGAATTATGGGATCGAAATTAGAGTCCCGCACCATGATCAAGGAAACGTCAGACGTGACCAGACATGTGAGAATCAGGTGATCAATGGCACACAAGAAACCCAACTTGCCCGAGAAAACCTGCGTGGTCTGCGGACGGCCGTTCACTTGGCGAAAGAAGTGGGAGAAGGTTTGGGACAAGGTTAAGTATTGCAGCGACAAGTGCCGCAAGAGCCGTGACGACAAATCGACCAACAAGTCCGACGAATCATGAAACTGTTTGTCGCCATTTTGGGATCGCCCCTCCTTCTGGCGGTCGCCGCATTTTGTGGGTTCGGCTTCTTGGCGACGTTTGAGCCGACCGACAACGTGACTCAGTTCAAGGCCTTCAGGATTGGCTACATCGTCATCGGGTTGGGTTGTCTGGTCGGCGTTGGCTTCTTGATAACGAACGCTATTCGCAAATGAGTTCAACTGAGGAGATTTCTAATGGAGCAGAAGATCGTCAAGAAGCTCGAAAGCGAGATTGAGGAGGCTATCGCCGAGGTCATTATGAAAATGGGCTTGAAGCGATTGCCATTTCTTCCCAGCCAACAGACCATGCACTTGATGTCGAAAGCCGCAGTCATCGATCCCGTCACCGAACGGTTCAAAGCCTTGGCGAAACTGATTGTACCGCTGGCCAGGGCAATGAATCGTTGGCAGGCAAACGACTGCCCGTCGTCTTCCATGAATTCCCTAAGCGTGCTCAGCGCCCGCTCGATGAAGCGGCTGTCGTCCGTGATGCCCGCACCGTACATCACGCACGAGTAAAGCGACTTCGTATTGCTCATGATGATGTACTGAGTGCGATCAGCGGTGAAGAGATGGCATGACCAGTCCGCATATGAATTCTCATCCAGCGGCATCTCGGTCAACTTACCCGCTTTGATCTTCGTGTTCCGTTTTTGGGAGAGTCGAAGGATCATTGGCCCCAGTTCCAAAACGTAATCTTCAGTTGCGGCACACAGCAATCGACAGCAACTCTTGCAAGATCAATGCCATTTTATCGTGCGAATCTTCTCTCGAACACTCTGCTGGAGAGGGCTAAGCAGGTCTGCAGGAATCATCTGGCGGAACCGCCGCGAACTGTAGGCCGGA
>NZ_JAMQBK010000028.1:0-85262 GCF_023701485.1 Aporhodopirellula aestuarii | reverse complement strand
GAATTGTCGTTATACCGAATCACTTCTACGTACCTGCTTAACACCCACTTGCTCATCGTTCTTTCAACTCACAAGGAGAAAACGATGGCAAGGAAACAGAATAACTGCGAAGCGATATCACTGACCAAATTATTAACGCTCTGGAATCGGGCAATCTTCCCCCTTGGCGCAAGCCTTGGAACACGACGAGCGGCTCTCATCTCAACATGACTTCATGTGTGGTGTCTGCGTCTTGTCGTCCAGGAAATTGACCCAAACGATGGTGCGGACGATCCGACATGCCCATGAATTGGGTTGGCCGCTAACCAATGGAGTTGAATGCTTCCGGGCCAGTTTCTGGAGTAGTTTTCTGCACAGACCGGCGTACTCGTCGCTGCAATGTTCGTCTTGCGTTTTGCCATGATCCACTCAGTTTTCAGCAATCGGGACATCCACGCCACATCTTCTTCGTCCGCTTGCATGGAGTTCGCTTTTAGCCGGCACCCTGGTGAACCAAATGCCTTGGTCTTGACCTGAAATGGCGAGGGTGTCGAGTCGGATGCAAGACGTCCGCCGAGAATGCTGGAATCTGAGATCGGCAGTAGTTCGTTTACCATCCCCGACCTCATTGGCCGGACTATTGGGGGGGAATCGGCCCGACGCGGGATTCTGCTGGGAATTGTCGCTATCGGAGACTCCTTTTCTCCCTACAATGAACGAAATCCCTCGGAATTCGCCGAGATTTCCCCGCTGGAAACCATTGTTCGATGCAACTACCGGTCATTAATCAACCGGCAATTGATGCCGCCGAGAAGCTCGCCCCCTCCATGTCTCGCGACTATTTGTCGAATTTGACGGCTGGGGGACGCGCGCCAACGGGCCCCGTTGCCGCCCGCGCCCTGCCGATGAGCATGGCCGAAGCTCGCAAGCGGGGCTGGGACGAACTCGACGTGGTTTTCGTCACCGGCGACGCCTACATCGACCACCCCAGCTTCGCGATGGCGATCCTCGGTCGCACCCTCGAGGCCGCTGGGTACCGCGTCGGAATCATCAGCCAGCCCGATTGGCGAAACTGTGACGCCTGGAAAGAGTTCGGCAGACCGCGACTGTTCTTCGGGATCAGCGCCGGCAACATGGACTCGATGATCAATCACTACACCGCCAATAAGAAGGTACGCAATGACGACGCGTACTCGCCCGGCGGCCGCATCGGATTTAGACCTGACCGCGCGACGCTGTCGTATTGCCAACGCGCCCGCGAAGCATTCAAGGGGGTCCCTGTTATCGCGGGTGGCGTGGAAGCGTCGCTGCGCCGGCTGGCTCATTACGATTATTGGAGCGACAAAGTCAAACGCAGTATCTTGCTCGACAGCAAAGCAGATCTGCTCGCCTTTGGCATGGGCGAAAACGCGATCGTCGAAATTGCTCGACGACTCGAAGCGGGCGAGACCGTCAAAGACCTCCGCGACATGCGGGGTGCCGCCTACGCGTTGGGTGCTTCCGAATCAATACCCGAAGACGCCCTCGAACTGCCGAGTTACGAAGAGGTGTGCAGCGACAAAGTCGCGTTCGCCGAAGCGACTCGGATCATCCACAACGAAACCAATCCGCATAACGCGCGACGAGTCGTCCAACGACACGGCACGCAGGCCGTTGTTTGCAACGTCCCGCAATTGCCGATCTCCGAAGCTGCGATGGACCAAATCTACGGCTTGCCGTACACCCGGCGTCCTCACCCCAGTTACAAGGAACCGATCCCCGCCTTCGAGATGATCAAGAACTCGGTCACGATCATGCGGGGATGCTTTGGAGGCTGTACGTTCTGCAGCATCACGGCGCATCAAGGTCGCATCATCCAATCTCGCAGCAAAGAATCGGTGCTGACCGAGATCTCGAAGATGACCGAAGACAAATCGTTTAAGGGTGTGGTGAGCGACATCGGCGGCCCCACTGCCAACATGTACCAAATGCAGTGCACCAAACCCGAAGTCGAAGCGGTCTGCCGTCGTCAGTCTTGTGTCCATCCGAAGATTTGCAAATTACTCGGCGTCGATCACACACCCGTTATCGAATTGATGCGAGAAGCAAGAAGCTTGCCCGGCATCAAGAAGGTTCTCGTTGCCAGCGGGATCCGGATGGACTTGGCACGAACCTCACCGGAGTACTTGAAAGAACTCACCGCTCACCATGTTGGCGGCAAGCTCAAAGTAGCTCCCGAGCACGTTGACGCGGGCACGCTCAATAAGATGCGGAAGCCCAAGAACGACGACTTCGAACACTTCACCGAAGTCTTTAAAGAAGAATCCAAACGCGTCGGCAAGAAACAGTTCATTGTGCCGTACTTCATCGCGTCACACCCGGGTAGTGACGTCAACGCGATGATCGAACTCGCCCTGTTCTTAAAACGCAACGGCTACAAGCCAGACGCGGTGCAAGACTTCATCCCCGCGCCGCTGGATGTTGCGACGACGATGTACTACACGGAACTGGATCCGTTCACGAAAAAGCCGGTTTACATCGCCAAAGCGATGAAAGAACGCAAGATGCAACGGGCGTTGATGCAATTCTTTAAACCGGAGAACTACTTCGAAGTCCGTGAAGCACTTCGCTCGGTGGACCGAACGGATCTGATCGGCGATGGCTGTGACAGCCTCATTCCATCCAAACCACCTCGCGAGGCGATCGACAAACGCCGCAAAGACGCCAACAAACGATTCCGCGGCGACTACGTTCACACCATTCCAGGTGCGTCAGCCGACGGTGCCGCGGCAACGGATGAACTCAAGAAGGGCAGTAAAAAGCAACGCCGAGATCGCAAGAGCACCGGCTACCGCCCCAAACGACGCGGGGCGAAGTAAGCAGGTACGCACGAACCTTTGAGTGCATGTCCTCGGTGGCTTGGGCACTCACCGGCGATTGACTGGATCGAGAAACAAGATTTAACGATCCATTCATCACCTGATGCGTTAGCGAAAAAATCAGCAAATGCCTTGCAGACGCGTCGGATCAATTGATTGAGTCTCAGCCTCAACAGACGAAGTGATTCGGCTTGGTCGAGCATCCTGTACCAGAACATCGATCTTGCCTGATCGATCAGTAGAGACGGTTTGAAATCCGACGGGAGCCGATCACCGATGCTCAAGGGACAGTGCTTGCCGAGCCGCTGTTCTGGTTCACGCGGGACGGTCAGCGTGTCGCGTGTTTTGATCGCGAATGCACCTCGATCGATCAACAGCATCGTTTGCAAGAGAGCGGAATCGTCGGCCTTCAGTATGGCGAATCGGTGGCGTCAGAGGAGTAACTTGCCCGTCGCGTAGCAAACCGATAGATTCACATCCGGTAGGTTCTATTGCCGATTCTTTCGCTGGTGATGCTCATTCGAGGCTCGATGGGCCCGCCTGAAGCTTGCCCTAATGCTCAACACGTAAAAATCATCCCGTTGCGAAGCGTTCTGCGTCCCTCTTTCTAATCAGGTTCAATCGTTGTCTAAACCCTCGTCCAGCTCGCACGAAGAATCGGATCGCCACGAAACCGTGCGGACGCTATTCAATCAAGCGTTTGCGATGGAGGAGACGGAGCGGCGATGGTTTCTGCAAACATTGGAAGACCGAGACATCGCCGCCGACGTCGAGCGGTTGCTGGAATCATCAGCGTGCTGTGGAACATTCCGCGACAAGAATTCATCGTGCGATGGACGATAGTGGAGCGGAGCAGACGGGCTGTGATCTCAATGGAAGGCTTGATCTCAACGAAGGACCGCGCCGGGGATTATCAAGCCCCGGGCGGTGCGCTCAACCCGGTCGATCGAGCGGCGTCTGCTGCCAAAAAACGTCCGGACGCTCCCACGTCTCGGCTCAGGCAGCGGTCGGGCGATCAATGCGGTTTCGGCATGTGTGCTTAGTTGGTGCTTAAGCCACCATCGACAATGAAGACGGAACCGGTGATCCACTTCGCCTCGGACGATGCTAGGTGTAGTGCCATTTGAGCAACGTCTTCTGGTTCGCCGAGACGACCGAGGGCGAAGGACTGTTTAACAAACTTGTCGTAATCCGCTTTGCGTTGATCTGAGAATCCCGCAATCATGTTTCTCGTCAGCGGAGTTTTGATCGCCCCCGGTGCAATCGCATTCACTCGGACCCCGTCAGGACCGAGTTCAAGGGCGAGGGCTTTGGTGAGCGAGTTTAGGCCACCTTTGGTCATCGCATACACCGACGCGGGTCGGCCAGGGATCAATCGATGCGCCGACGTGGAGGAGATGTTGATCACGTTTCCACGCGCCGTCTTGAGATGGGATAGGAATTGCCGGATGAGTTGGTAAGGCGCGAGAAGATTGAGCGTGACCTGAGCCATCAGGTCCTCGTCGGTCACCTCAGCGATCTCTTGAAAGCGCGCCATGCCGGCGTTGTTAACCAACACATCGAGCCGGTCCCACGCTTGAGCGAATTCGGCGCCAAGGGTTTGCACCGCGGTGGAGTCGGTGAGATCCAACGCGCTGGTTCGAACCTCAACATTCGTCGCCCGTAATTGTTCCGCTGCGGAAGTGAGTTTGTCCGCATTGCGTGCGACAAGCCAAATATCCGCCCCAGCCTCGGCAAACGCGGTGGCGATCGCCAAACCGATTCCGTCGCTTCCGCCGGTGATGAGAGCCTTTTTATCTCTGAGTTGGAATCGCTTCATACTTCCCTTTCTGTCTTATCGAAATGAACAGCCGTCTAGCCGCTCCCGAGGCTGACGAGAGCGTGCCGGTTGAGGTCTCACCACGCGTCGACGTCAATCGCTCACGTCGACGCGAAATGAAAACGTCGCAACTGGTCTGGGCAACGGCGATGAATAGACGATTTCGCCCCGGCTCAGGTTCAGCATGCCGCCGACGTGATCCAATGTCGGCGAGCGAGACGAGCCGTGTTTCAGTGCGATCCCTATTGAGCGGGAAGGAATTGACGCATTTTCTGGGTTTCTTTGTCCCCAAGTACCCCATCTGCGACAGTAAGGGTGCTCAACAAACTGTGATTTTACGTTTCTGGGCTCCTGCGACGTAATTGATAAGGCTCGTACCGCATTCGAAATTTTGGCACGTGAGAACCACGGATGCTAAACGTGTACATTCGAAGCCTCATGCGTGACGAAGCCGCGGCAGAGGATTTATTCCATGAGGCATGGGTGGTGGCGTGGCGGCGGTCGGCGTAACGCGGAACCGCCGCAGGTACAAACTCCTCCGCCCCCTGAAGATCAAGCCAACCAAAATGGCGGGCCGCGCGGACCACAACCCGGAGACGGACCGCGTCAGTCCTGGATTTTGGCAACAAATCGTGACGCGAGCTTCAGAGAAGCGCAGGATTCTTCGGGTTGCCAAAAACCGATACCTGACGCCAAAGCGGAATTTCAAAACTCGTGTTTTAGGTCAATACATTAGCAGCGTGTGGTGGCCGGGGCCAACAACCGTCGGCAGATGTGCAAGCTTTGTCTTTTCATGAACTAGGCCGCGTCCCTCTCACGTGAGAGGGCTCACGCGAGACGGGCGACGCGGTGGATGCGTGGTTACTCTTTTGAGTTACCAAGTTGGACGAGCACATTGCTCGATTCGGGAAGGATATCGATCGCCGCCCCCGCTTCGAGCAGCTTGTTGATCTCCATCACTTCGAGCACGGTGTCGAGAACTTCGGAATCCTGCTTTCCGATCTCGTTGAGTTTTTGACCGACGATTTCGGGACGGGCCGCAGCGGCTTCCGCCATCTTCTGACTGACCTTATACGCCGTTTCACTCTTGATCAAACCGACCCGGTTTTCACCGTCTTGCTTCATCGCGCTGGTGACCTGGACGAGGCGTTTGACGACCTTTTCGGTAATGTTGTGGACCATCTGCATGTCGGTGAATTCAACCTTACGAATGTAAACCGATCCGAGTCGGTAACCCCATTTTTCAGATAGCGGCGAGACCGCTTGCCGCACCGTTCGGCTGAGACTGTGGCGGTCTTCGAGCATCGTTTCCATTTCCAGATTGCTCAGTGTCGAGATGGTCGAACTCGTCACGTTCGCCTGCAGCGATCCGTCCGGGTTGGCGTTGATAAACAGATACGCAACCGGATCAGCGACCTGCATCTCGTACCAAATACCGACGCCCATCGGAGTGCCCTCTTCCGAGTTCACCATTTGGCTGCGCAGGTAGTGTTGGCGTAGCGCCGTGCTGACGACGTACCGTTTTCCAAAAAACGGGATCAACATCGCGCGGAGTCCAAAGTGGGAAATCGGGAAATGCAACCCGGACCGATTGAGCGTCCCGATAACCTTGCCAAAAAGCGTGAAGACCTGTGACTCACACTCTT
This sequence comes from Aporhodopirellula aestuarii, assembly GCF_023701485.1. Taxonomy (GTDB): domain Bacteria; phylum Planctomycetota; class Planctomycetia; order Pirellulales; family Pirellulaceae; genus Rhodopirellula; species Rhodopirellula aestuarii. The sequence continues at coordinate 78,960 of NZ_JAMQBK010000028.1, read as the reverse complement.
GGACGCAGGTGTAGATCCCGAACGCGCGAGCGATGGACAGGATAATAGGGATTGTTGAGAAGCCGACAATGAATAGGAAGATCTGCATCGTAAAAGCCTTATTGAATGATTGGAAGTTACTTGGATTGCGAATTGTTGAGGACAATACGTGAGGCGAGCCCGTAAAGCGGGACCCTCGCGTTTCGCAAATAGGCTTTCAGACAGGCCGATCCGCCTTCCTTCTTGATCACCGCCAACGTGCCGGCGAGCTCTTGCAACGGAGCGACTTCGGCTTGAGCGTTGTTGGTCGCAATCTCAACGGCACGGGCGCTCATCGTGATTTGCTGTTCGGCATCGGCGCGAGCGGTGCTGATGTCAGCAGCGACTTGGTTGCGGGTGCTATTGATCGCTGACAACGCCCGATCGACTTCCGGTGGCGGGTCGATTTCGGTGATTAACGCCGCATCGAGTTCGATCCCGTAACGGGCCGTCGTCGAGCGACACTGCTCTTCCATGTATTGATTGAGCAGCGGCAGGTTCTTACGAAGGTCATTGATCGAAACGCCTTCGGAGAGTTCGACGGCGCTGCCGCGTGGTTCTCCCGCCGGCGTGTCGACGACCTCTTCGTTGCTGAGCAAACTCGCACCTTTGGGGTCGGTAAAATTGGCGATCCGTTCGCGAAGTACCGAGACGAAGTAACCCATCACGTGTTCGAGTGGACTCTTCACACCGAACAGGAACGGATACAGATTGCTTTCGCTAACGCGGTACCGAATTTGGCCGTTGACGCCGGTGGTAAGATTGTCTTTTGTGACCGCTTCGATCGTATCTTGTCGCTTGGAAGGGTCCCACGACAGATCAACGGCATGGGTGGCGACGCTGACGCGGTGCACGGTTTCCCAAGGCAGTTTGAAATAGGGGCCACCGGGACCGATGACTCGCACCTGCGGATAGGCGTAGCGTTGGCGTTCTTCTTCACTGAGGCTGGGATCGATCGGCGGGGCGATGTCGGGAGATTCTGCAATCATCGGCATGATTTCAGCGGCCCCAAATCGGGTTTTCACAGCTCTTTGGTCGGGTGAAACGGTATAGAGACATCCCGGCAGGGTCCGAAAAGCGGCATAGGCCGCAAGCCCCAGGAAAAACCACAAAAGACTCATGTTGTACTCACTGGTATCTCGAAAGCGAAACCGCCCCTTTTTCCGGGGCATTGAACACAGATTGTAACGTCCTACCGTGGATGAAGTACGGGTGCGGCAGACAAGCCAATCGCGACAAAACGGTCTCGCGGACACGGCTATACATCGCGGTGCGACTGAGTATTTTGAAGGGGCATTCTTCAACGCCCCCAATCGACCGGTTTTCGCTTGTCTAATCCGTCCTGCCCTCGAATCTCACGACGCCTGAGAATCGCGCTGAGCCTGTTGGTTCTGGCCCATTTGACCGCTGTCGTCGCGCCCCCGCTGGCATTTCAAAGCCGAGGCCCCCGCGGACTTTCGCCCTCGGTTTCCTTGATGTTGAGCCCGCTGGCAGCCTACGGGCAGTTCCTCTACCTCGACCGCGGGTATGCGTTTTTTGCTCCGGATCCAGGCCCGAGTCATTTGATGCGAGTCGAAATGTCGCGGCCGGCGACGGGCGATGAAGGTGAGCAATCGCCCGGTTTGGCAGAACCGAATACCGAGACGCGTCTGTACCCCGATCTCAACGACCAGTGGCCACGACTGCGATATCACCGCCATTTCATGTTGGCGGAATTTTTACATGATTCTTATCAACCCAAACTGCCCGCCGAAGCGGCGAGTTTGGTCGGCTCGGATTTGGCGATTGAGGAGTTGCAAGCGTGGAGGCTCGGGCGCAAGCGATATGAGATGATCAGGGATTCGATGAGCAATCATCTGCAGTCAAAATTTGGCGATCGTGAAATCAAAATCGACCGGCTCGAACACCTGATCCCCGACTTCGTCGCCTACGCACAATCGCCGACTCCGCTCAACGATCCACCGACATACATTTTGCTCGAAGACATCCCGATCAGCTTGGACACGCTGCTCGGCGCGTTGCCGCAAAGCCTCCCCGAACCCGAGCCCAACCCCGAGCCCGTTCCTAAACCACGAGAAACCGTTCCCGCACCGTCGGGCATACCAATTCCCGAAGACCGCCCCCGCAGGACGGTACCCGACGGAGCGAATTCGCCCACCACGAACCCCACACGCGAACCGGACGTGAGTGCGTTCGATCGCCCCGTCTCCGCTGGAGACGTCTCGCAATGATCGCCATGCTCTCAACCGCAGTCCTGGGTGGACGTCTGAAAAAATCCGCTGGCGAGTTCCTCGATGCCTGGGATGATTTTTGGTTTGCTGCGCGTCACATCGAAACACTCGCGGTGCTGCGGATCATTACAGGGGCGATGTTGCTTTACTCGCACGTGGTGCTCGCAACGGACCTTGATTCGTTTATCGGCGTCGACGCTTGGATCAACAACGACACCTCGCGCGCGTTGCACGACGGCACACTCGGCGAACCGACCGCAGCATGGTCTTATCTATGGGACATCAACAGTCCCGCGTTGATCGGCGTGCATCACTTCATCACGATCTTGGTAGCAGCCGCGTTCATGGTCGGTTTCCTGACCCGGATTACCGGACCGTTGGCGTGGTGGTTCCAACTGATGGTGATCCATCGTCTGCTGGGCAGTCTTTTTGGTCTCGATCAAATCCTCACCTACTGCGTGATGTATCTGGCGTTCACACCTTGTGGTGCGGTGTTCTCGGTTGACGCCTGGTTACGTCGCCGGCTGTTTGGAAACGCTGAATCGATTTCCCAAAAATGGAACTGGCTACTACCCGATGATCTCCCGAGCGTCTCCGCGAACGTGGCCACGCGTCTGCTGCAACTTCATCTTTGCGTGATCTACCTGTTCGGCGGATTGGCCAAGGCCCGGGGGCAATTGTGGTGGGACGGTACTGCGATGTGGTTTGCGGTCGGCAACTATGAATACCAATCACTCGATGTCACGTTTTTAGCAGCTTACCCTCGATTTTTCACCGCGCTGACGCACCTCACGCTTTTCTGGGAAGTGTTTTATTGTGCCCTGATTTGGCCGCGTTGGACCCGCCCGCTCACTCTCGCCACCGCCGTTGCCGTTCATGGCGGAATCGCGTTGGGGCTGGGAATGGCCACGTTCGGGTTGATGATGATTGCGGCAAACGGAATCTTTATCAGTCCACTCATGATCCGGCGTTGGCGTGGGATCGAAGTCCCCGAACCTGTCGATGCGGCCCGACTTGAACCCGCCGCCGCAACCAGCAAAACGATACCATCGACCAAAGCGGGCACGGCAGCAATCGACGCTGATCTCGCCAAGCGAATCGCCGAACTCGAGAAGGGCGAAGAGGCGTTTCGAAAACGCTACGTCAAACTCAAACGACGCGAAGCGAAGGTCGAAGAACGCAATGAACGGATCAAAGCGACGAAGGCAAAAATCCGCGCCAAACTAGAAGATGGCACCCTCGTTCGTGGCGACAAACTCCTCGACCAGTCAGGGATCGGTTTATCGGGAATCGGGTTGGACGATGGGCAAGAGGAGTCGTCCGATCATGCCGACGACAGCTTGTCAGGTTACGATCTACTCAACCCTAACGGGGACGAGGATTCTTGAGCAACCGACAGACGCTCGCTCGTCAGCGTGGTACATTACACGCCGGTGTCTGTATCAAGGACGACCATCCCGCGGAATCCTGACATCCTTATGTTGACGAAAAATTTCAATTGGCAAGAGATAACCAACAAACTATCTCACTCGGTTTTTTTAATCCGAGAAGACGGTTCGTTTCTTTATGCGAACGATTACGCGTGTGAGCATCTGAAGTATTCCCGCGAGGAACTGTTGTCGATGAAGGTGTTCGACATCACGACGCGATATCAAAAGCTGTCGTGGACCGAGACGTGGGCGAATTTTCGGAAGAACAAAATCGCTCGCCATGAGTCGACCCATCGCGACCGCGACGGTAACGAACATCCGGTGCTTGTCAGCGTGAACTACAACGACGACTCCGGTGAACAACCGTTTCTGATTGTTCACACGAATGACATCTCGGAAAGCCAGCGTGACCGGCAACAACTCCTGATGGCCATCAAATCGGCTCAGGTCGGTTTCTGGGACATGTGTTTAAAATCCGGCATTGTTTACATCTCGCCGGAACTACACCGTCAACTCGGCCAAGACGTCGACACGCCTTGGAACGTTGAGTCATGGAAGGGACTACTCCATCCCGATGACCGCGACAGAGCGATCGCCTGCTTTGATGATTTCAGGTCGGGAAAAATGGAGGAATACCAGAACATCTACCGACTGCGTCACACCGATGGCGACTACCGATGGTTCGAATCGAGAGGCCAATTCCTCTACGATTCGACAGGCAACCCGATCCGTTTGGTGGGTACCCAAATCGATATCACCGAACAAAAACGCATCGAACAAGAAGTTCGCAAAATGCTGCGTCGCAGTGAAGCGGTTTCAAAATCACTCGCACGAAGCAATCACGATCTGGAACAGTTCGCTTATGTCGCCTCGCACGACTTGCGTGCGCCGCTTCGTGGTCTGATCCACCTAACGAACTGGGTGCGAGAGGACGCCGCAGATGCCGACGTCGAACTGCCCGCCAACGTGCTCTCCCATCTCGAAAAGATGCAAGGCCAAGTCGAGCGGATGGACGCGTTACTTAGCGGACTGCTCGAGTATTCGCGGGTCGGCAACCGAAACCACATGCAGCGGAGCATCAATCTCCAAGCGGTGCTCAATGACGCGGTCGAACTTTCGGATGTTCCTGAGAACTTCAAGGTGATCTTGCCGAAAGAGGATGCCACTTGGACGACCGTCCGCGAACCTCTGCAACGTATTTTTCAAAACTTGATCGACAACGCCGTCAAGCACCACGATCGTGAATCCGGCACGATCACGATTACGTACGAGGAGAACGAAAACGATTTCTTGTTCTCGGTGAGCGACGATGGGCCGGGCATCGAGGAAAAATACCACGCGAAGGTTTTTGAAATTTTCCAAAAGCTGCATCAGAGCAGTGGGGACGACGGAGCGGGCCTGGGACTGACGATTGTGCAAAAACTCGTCCAAACCATGGGCGGGAATATCTCGATTCACAACGTCGAGCCGCGAGGCACGGAATTTCGATTCACCTGGCCGAAAGAAATCAGCTCCGAGGAACTGGCCTGATCCCCTGCTGGCCCAATTCCCTCCCGGCCCAGTGCCCCGCCGGTCTGGCGATTTCCCCAAAATCCGAAATTTATCGCCCCCTTCGAGACACGAAACATGAGTCCGGGATCAAGCTCCGTCCCTCGCTCTCGCGTCGGGATACTGGATCAACCTGCCCGCCCGCTTCTGGACAGCGTGTGAGCGGACGGTCCGGTGCGGGGGCGGAACAGTGGAATCTCACTTCCAGTTCCGCTACCCCAAAACGCGTCGAGAGGTCACAATTGTCGATCTGTTAATTTCGATTCATCCGCTCTCGAGGCATATTCTCGCCGTGAACGCATCCTCTCGCCCCGACGATCCCAAACACGCCGCCAATTCGCCAGGCGGTGAAGATCCCAACCCTAAATCAGAGACCGCGCATCGGCATTTCATCCGGCAAGCCATTGACGCCGATTTGGCATCGGGACGCTTCGACTCGGTTCGCACCCGTTTTCCGCCCGAGCCGAACGGGTATTTACACATCGGCCACGCCAAAAGCATTTGCCTGAATTTTGGACTGGCCCAAGAATTCGGTGGCACCTGCAATCTGCGGTTCGACGACACCAATCCGACCAAAGAAGACACCGAGTACGTTGACTCGATTCAAGAGGATGTCCGGTGGCTGGGGTTCGAGTGGAACAATCTGCACTTCGCGAGCGATTATTTCGAGCAACTATACCAATGGGCGGAGAAACTGGTCCTCGACGGCCACGCCTATGTTTGTGATTTGACGGCAGAGCAAACCCGCGAATACCGCGGTACGCTGACCGAGCCAGGACGCGAGAGTCCCGGACGAAGCAACTCGGCCGAAAAGAACCTCGACCTGCTGCGGCGGATGAAGGCCGGTGAATTTCCTGATGGCGCGATGACGCTGCGGGCCAAAATCGACATGGCCTCTCCCAACATCAATATGCGTGATCCGGTGATGTACCGCATCGCGCATGTGCCTCACCATCGCACCGGCGACAAGTGGTGCATCTACCCGATGTACGACTGGGCGCACGGACAGAGCGATTCGCTCGAGAAGATCACGTTTTCAATTTGCACACTCGAGTTTGAACACCACCGTCCCCTTTATGATTGGTACTGCGATAAGCTCGAGATCCACCATCCCCGCCAAATCGAATTCGCACGGTTGAACATCACCTATACCGTGATGAGCAAACGCAAGTTGCTGCAACTCGTTCAAGAGAAGCACGTTTCGGGATGGGACGATCCACGGATGCCGACGATCGTTGGGCTGCGTCGTCGTGGCTACACCCCCGAATCGATCCGGGCGTTCTGCGCCGATATCGGTGTCGCTAAATTCAACAGCACCATCGATGTCGTGCGTTTAGAAAACGCCGTCCGCGAACACCTCAACGAAGTCGCGCCGCGGCGGATGGCCGTACTCGATCCCGTCAAACTGACGATCACCAACTGGGACGAACATGACTCGCCCGTCGAGATGATGTCGGCCGTCAACAACCCGGGCGACGAGTCCGCAGGCAGTCGCGACATTCCGTTTTCGGGTAGCTTGTGGATCGAGCGAGAAGATTTCCAAGAGGTCGCGCCGAGCAAGTTCTTCCGCTTGAAGAAAGGCGGCGCGGTACGGTTGCGGGCCGGATACATCGTTGATTGCCATGACGTTGTCAAAGACGACGATGGCAACATCACCGAAATCCTGTGCACGTATGATCCCCAAACCAAGAGTGGTGAAGACACCTCGGGACGAAAAGTCAAAGGCACGATTCACTGGGTCAGCTGCGAACACGCGACGAAGGTTACCGTTCGCAACTACGACCGGTTGTTTGCCGTCGAGAATCCAGACAGCGTCGCCGATGGCAAATCGTTCTTAGACCACCTCAACCCCGATTCGTTGTCAACGACAACCGCATACGTTGAACCGGAACTGTGCAACGCCACAGTGGGTGACCGCGTGCAGTTTGAACGCCTCGGTTACTACGTCGTCGACCCGGACAGCAATCAAGGCGAGATGGTGTTCAACCGAATCGTCGGACTGCGTGACACGTGGGCCAAAATCGCCAACAAGGGCGACAAAAAAGGTGGCAACGCAAAAGGCAAACCCAAAGGCGGAAAAAAATCGTAGACGGTTTTAGTTTCGCGATTTAGCTGATTGGTTGCAGGACACTCGCCCACCCTTCGTGGGCGTCGGACCGGACCATCTGACCCCGGCTTGGATCGAAGTGCGACGGCGTTTTCGTATCGATGAGACTAACACGACACCGCTCTGATTTGCCTCGGAAGCCGCGCCGGACTCTACTATCGACGCGATGATCGCCAAACGTACACGCTGACATCTGTTGGCTCGCGCCAGAGCCACAGCGATCTATTTTTTACAACGACTATTATCTCCACCGACCTATGCCCCCATCCAAACCGAACTTCTCGCTCCCTGTCGTTGCGGCGGAGGATTACCGACATGCCGTGCCGGGAGAAATGTGGGAACTGCGTCCTGTTTCGATCGCCGGGCCGATTGAATTCCGCTCTTCACCGAGAAACGATTCGCCCGAGGCGATCACTCGATTGGCAGAAATTTCGCTGCAGACGCCTGTCGACTTCCCGTCGATTAGCGACGCCATTCTCGCCGGTGACCACATCGCGTTTGCGGTGGACCCTAATGTCCCGCGACTCGCCGAAATCCTCGAAGGGGCCATCAAAGTCGCCCGCGACTGCGAGGCCGGGAGGGTCAGTATCGTGTTGTGGCCCGAGGCATCCGACGCATGCTGCCAATCGTTGACCCAGAGATTTCAAAACGTGGAAGGAGACGGGTCGGAACCAGGTGTGGTCATGGAAGTCACGCAGAGCGGTGAGATGCCGATTACGGTAAGCCGTCATGCCGCCCGCGACCGACGTGTGATGCGGTACGTCGCCGCCGATGCGGATGCCGAAGCGGTCTACCTCGCGCGGGACTTGGTCGATGCGGATTTTACCATCCCCATCGTCGCCGCGCGTGCGGTGGACGCCGTCGAGCGTCTCGACAAAACCGGCGTTTTTCCGATGTTCGCTGATTCATCGACGGTGCATCGATTTCAAAACACGACCAGCCGCAAAACCTCCGAGGGAACCGCCAATGAGATCGGTTGGCTACTCGGCGTTCAGTTGTTGATGATGGTGTCTGCCGACGCGGCTGGCAGCGTCGCACGCATCCTCACGGGTACACCGGATGCCATCCGAGGCGAACTCGATACCCTGCATACCGAAGAAGAAAGTGACACCAACGTCAGCGAGACTCGCCCACGCTCGGAACTCGTCATTGCAGCACTCGACGGGGACGCCAATGTCCAAACGTGGTCCAACGTCGCCCGTGCCGCCATCGCTGCGAGCCAGCACATCGAAGGCGATGGGACGATCGTGATCTGGTCCCGCCTCACTGAACGGCCCGGTTCAGATTGGATGCGAGAACTCTCGCATGGTGCCGATCGCGTGACCACGGTTGATGACGACGATGACAGCGCCGACAAACTCTCCACCGCCCTCGCCGATCAATACAAAGACGACTTCAGCGACGAAGCGGACCAGACCGAAGATGGAGATCATGAAGACGATCCCGACACGGCGATGACGGAAGACAAACCGGCACCGGTCGGCGACTACGCTGACTGGAGCATGGATCGTGTCCTCGCCAAAAAACTGTCCGGGCTGCTCGAGAGCTATCGCGTTCTCCTGCACAGCGAACTGGCAGACTCCGATGTCGAAGCACTCGGGATGGGAGTGATCGCATCCGTTGAAGAACTTCGCCGACTCGGCGCGGGCTTCCAAGGTGCCGGGGTGCTACGTGCAGCCCAATTCCATGACGGTTGCGTCTCCCGTTTCGATATCCCCACCGAGTGATTCTCATGGCGTCGCCCACGTCCCAGCCGATAGAAAACGCGTTTTCGTTTTGCCCGCGATGCGGGGCTTCGAACCCCGATCCTGGCTCGATCCCCTTTCACTGCACGAATTGTGAATTCGCGTTTTACTTCGGCCCCGTCGCAGCCGTGGGGGCACTAGTGCTGGACGATCAAGATCGCTTGCTCGTCGTCCGGCGGGCACGCGATCCGGGAAAGAATCAATGGGGACTTCCCGGTGGATTCGTCGACCGTGGAGAGACCATCGAGGAAGCATTGTCACGTGAGGTACTCGAAGAAACTCAGCTTACGCTTAGCCAGCGTGAACTCATGATGACCGGCCCGAATCGGTACACCCATCATGGTGTGACGTCCGACGTGATCGATCTGTTTTATGTTTGTCGTGTCGAGTCGGCCGAAAATATTCAACTCGCGTCGAGTGAATTGTGCGAGTATCGGTGGTGCATTCCCGACGCAGATATTCTCGGCAACATGGCGTTCGAATCGAACCGAATTGCGATCGAAAGATGGTTAGCAGACCGGAATCAAGGCGACTGAAAATGAACCAGCGGGGCGCCGGGGCATTGCACTTTTTAGATCTGCGTTGTCCGACAAAGTGGTAACGCACGTGTCAGCGACATGTTCACACGGTTCCTTGATCATGTCCTTGGAAGCTGCAACGCTCACACGTCGATTTATCCAGCCAACCTCAAACCGAATACTGAGCTACCCTAGCCGTCACCCACGTCGAATGAAAACAACTAAACTGAAACGGGACCAACGCGGCCGGATTCATTCGACCATTTCATCCACTTCACACCTACAGGTTTCCGAGTGAGATCACCGTCATCGAACCGATCGACTTCGCGACGCGGTCAGGATCGCATTTCGATGACCCCGATGATCGATATCGTTTTCTTGTTGATCATCTTCTTTCTCGTTTCCAGCCATCTCTCCCGCCAAGAAAATCGGCATCCCGTCACGCTCGCACAAGCGGAATCAGGAACGCTGTCTGATCCCGACCAGGCGCCGCTCACATTGACGCTCGATCGCGGACAGCATCTCTATTTTGCCGGAGAAGTGATTTCGATGGACGAGGTCCCACGGCGGGTTGGTTCGTGGCTGAAACGGCAGCAAGGGACGACACCTACCCGCGACGCCAAAGTACGTCTGCGGATCGACCAATCCGTCCCCTATGGGCAATTGGAACCCGTACTCAAGGAACTCGCCCGATTGCAAATCCGGGACGTCGCGATTGTCGTCAACCCACGCACCGCTAACTCGGCATCCAACCGCTCGGATACGCCATGAGCACGGATACGCCATGAAAGCGCCACCGCGGAGCGATGTCGGACACGACGATTTGGCCATGACCTCGATGATCGATGTTGTGTTTTTGTTGCTCGTGTTTTTTGTGTGGACGAGCAGCTTCGACAAACCAGAATCAGATCTCGCCAGCCGCATTGCGATGCCGGCAAAAGCAGTTGAGCAGATGGAGTCGCCCAATGATGGCTCGAAATCGGCCCCGACTGATACCGAAATCACCGAAGAACGTCGCGAAGAACTGGTGATCCAAATTCTCTCCGGAGATCGCGGGCCGACCTACCAGATCGGCGCCATCCCGATCACTTCTCTTGCCGATGTACGCTCTCGACTCGCAGCGATGGCCGCGTTACGCAAAGACGCGATTGTGATCATTGATCCCGACGATGCCGTTGCGGTCGCCGATTGCATTGATGTTTTTGACGCAGCACGGCGTCGCGGTTTTGCCAACGTTCTGTTTGCCGTCGAGTCGCCGTAAGAAAGCAAACACAGACAAACGCCGTGAAGGCGAACTCGGCTATGAGCCTGCTTCAGGAAACACCACTTTGAACATCAGATACGCCATTGCCAGCGTCAGTGCCAAGTTCAGCGATTGGCCACAAACGTAAAGCAGCAATGGCTTGCCACCGCGGAGGTTCTCTTTGATCACCGCATAATTGGTTTCCAAACCGATACTCACGAACGCGAGACAGAACAACCAGCCTCGCAATTCCTTGGTGACACCAATCGAAGCCGACGTCCACAACGCTCCATCACTCACGAAACCGGCGATCAGCGAGAACACGATCGATGCGGCAATGAAGCCCAAGATGAACTTGGGAAAGCGCAGCCAAATTTCAGACCAACCGACACGGGCCTTCGCCGCCGGATCGCGATCCATGTACGTCGTCCAAAACACCGCGATGCCGAACGCCACGACACCGATAAGAATGTTCTGAATCATCTTGATCGTGGCGGCGACCTCGAGCGCGCGATCGCCGAGGAACTCACCCGCTGCGGCGACCGCCCCCGTCGAATCGATGGTACCTCCCATCCATGCCCCGCCGAGCACTTCGTCCATTCCGACAAACCGGATCACCGCGGGCATGACAACCATCATGATGACGGTGAAGGACAGCGACATGCCGATCGCCAGCGACAGCTCTTCCTTCTTGGCACGACACGCAGCGGCCGATGCGATCGCCGCGGAAACCCCACAGACAGACATGTCCGCTGAAATCACCATGTTCAAAGTCGGCGACTTGATCTTGAGCACCTTCTGCCCGAACCAGAACGTCGTGACCAGAACAATTGGGGTGACGACCCAAGCAACGAAGATGCCTGGTAGCCCGAGTGCCAGCAGCCGACTCATCAGAATCTCGCTGCCGAGCAGCACCAGACCGGTCTTGATAAAGAACTCAGTCCGCACGGCTCCGCGAATCCACTTTGGCAGGCCGATCGTGTTACTGATGACCAATCCGACGACGAGTGCCCACAAGGCATATTCGAGGTTGTACGCACTCACCACGGCCTGCCCGGCCATCACGTACGCGAGCAAACCAAGTCCAAAGATGGCGGGGAACCCGATCAGGAATTCACGCCCCCGACCGCCGGTGAGAAACAGCGTGGCGGTAAACAGCACGCCGATAATCAGCCCGGCGCCGATCGTTCCACTCAGACGCGAAAGTTCGGGCTTGAAAATGGGTGCCGAATCACCCGATTTGTCTTCGGTGCGAAAGGCGTCGATCGGGTTGGAATACCATCGCTTGGGCTTACCGACCCACGGCGCCAGCAGACTCTCGGCTTCCGTTTTTGGCGCGGCCGCAACGTCGGCTTCGCTTTGCGAAACGACTGCCAGGGCGGGCATCTCGAATCGCACACACGCCAAAGAGACCAACAAAATAGCCCACCCGATCACGATGGCGAGCAGGTCTTCGGTCCAAAAAGAAACCCGCTCTGGAGCAGCGGGTTGGATTGTCAACGAGTCGTCGGCGTGTTCACTCATTTGTCATCGCGGGAGCATCATGCATGGGATTAGCTAGGCAAACGGGCCGGCAAGAACTCATCAATTGAATTCACCGACCCTGAATGGAATGCGTCGCGATGGAATCCGAGCCAACATGCCCACGCCGCGGCGCGAATTCAACTTAGACGCGGCGGCGTTCTTTGAGGCGAACAGCCTTACCCACGCGGTCACGCAAGAAGTAAAGCTTGGCACGGCGGGTAACACCGCTGCGTTTGACTTCGATCTTGTCGATGCGTGGGCTATGCAGTGGGAACTTGCGCTCAACACCTTCACCGGCAACGATGCGACGGACCATGAACATTTCTTGCGATCCCTTGCCCGAACGGCCGATCACAACGCCGCTGAACACTTGGATGCGTTCTTTGGAACCTTCGAGAATTTTGGTGTGCACGTCGACGGTGTCACCAATGTCGAATTTCGGGGTTTCTTCTTTTTGATTGGCCTTGTTGACCATTTCCATGATGGCATTGTTCATGACGTTCACTCGCTATCGTATCGGGGGGGTGTATGGAGTTTGAGGGTTCGTTCAGCTCAAGGCTGTTAGTGTTGGGCAAAGCTGTACCGGTACAGGCTCAAGGCTGCACTAGGACAGGCTCAAGGCTGTGTAGCACAGGCTCAAGGCTGTGGCGGCTCGTCGAGCAGGTCGCTGCGGCGTGCCTTGGTTCGTATCTGTGTTTGCTCAGCTCGCCACGCGGCGATGGCCGCGTGATCTCCACTGAGCAAGACCTCGGGAACGAAGTGACCTTCGAATTCACGAGGACGTGTGTACTGCGGAAATTCTAACAACCGATTTCCACGGCTGAACGAATCATCCTGATGGCTACTTTCATCACCGAGGACACCGGGAATCAACCGAACCACGGCATCGATGATGGTCATTGCGGCGACCTCGCCCCCATTGAGAACAAAGTCGCCAACGCTAATTTCTTCCGGCTCCAAGATATCATGGACCCGTTGGTCAAAACCTTCGTATCGACCACAGAGCAACATGATCCGCCCGCTGGTCGCAATGTCTTCTGCGAGTCGCTGGTCGAATCGTTTGCCTTGTGGCGTGAGCAGAATCTTCCGCACCGGGGGTTGCTCACCCTCGCTGAGAATCTCCGACTCGATTTCGCGAACACAACTCACCGTTGGTTCGACTTGGATCAACATCCCCGGTCCACCCCCGAACGGCCGATCATCGACTTTGCGGTGTGGCACGTTGTCGGCCCAATTTCGCAAGTCATGACGTTTGATATCAACCAGCCCGCGGACGATCGCCTTGTGCAATAAACTTTGCGTCAGGTAACCGTCGAAAATTGCGGGGAACAGGGTAACAACGTCAATCCTCACGGGGCATGGGCTCGGCGAGTGGTGGGGGCCGAAATCTTAGCGACTCCGGCTACGGATATCATTCGGAAGCGGTTTCTTCGGCGGCTGGTGCTTCCGCAGGAGCTTCTTCGGCAGGTGCAGCTTCCGCCTTGGGCTCTTCGGCCTTCGGCTGTGGTGCGGCGGTCACGGGACCCGGTGTGTAGTCCTTGCGATGTCCGAGACGCTCAAGAGCTTCACGCTGCGCGTCGAGGTGGGTGCCGGAAGAGCCGTACTTCTTGATCAGGGTGGCGCACTTCTCGGTCGGTTGAGCTCCGACGCTGAGCCAGTAATCGATGCGATCGCCTTTGAGTTGGGCGCGGGCATCGGTTTCGGGGCACATCGGATCATAAAAGCCGAGTTCTTCGATCACGCGACCGTCACGTGGCTTGCGTTGATCGGTTGCACATACACGAAAGAAAGGACGGTGGGTGCGTCCCATTTTCTTCATGCGAATTTTGACTGCCATCTCGGTGGGGTCTCCAAAAAAATTAGCGTTAAATTGGTTCGGTTGGTTGATTAAAAACGTCATCGTGAGAGTGGGGTCGGCGTCGGTCTTTTGGCGACGCCTGTCCCTCGCTCAAGAAGCGGGATCGGGAGCGACTCAGACGAGAGCGATTCTCGTCGAGTGAGTCGCACAGGAGGTGATCATACTCAGTTGCCTTTTCGTCTCATCTTGCGTTTGAGTTTCTCACGCTCCTTGCGTTGCTTGGCCCGTTCGGCGGGCGACAATCGCTTGCCAGTCGATTGTTTGATTTTCGCCCCGCCCATACTCGGATCGGTCAGGGCACCACTGGATTGCAACTGACGCAGCATCGCCATGCGATCGCCGCCGCCTTTGCCGGCCATCATTTGCATCAGTGGTTTCATCGTGTCGAACTGCTTGATCAACTGGGTGATCGAGGACGACGAGACGCCCGCACCGGCCGCAATTCGCGTACGCCGAGGGGCATCGATGATTTTGGGATTTTTGCGTTCGGCAGGAGTCATCGAGTTGATCGCCCCGATGATTTGCTTCATCTGGCCGCCCGCTTCGGCGCTCTCCATCGCAGATTTAAACTGGCCCATGCCAGGCATCAGACTCATCATCCGCCCCATCAGGCCGGGCTGAGCGATCTTCTGCATCATGTTTTTGAAATCGTCGAGCGAAAATTGGCCGCTCGCCATTTTCTCTTCGAGTGTTTCCCGCTCACTCTCGTCAACGATCCGGTGAGCCTCGCGAGCAGCAGCGACGATGTCGCCCATCTGCAAAATACGGCTCGCCATGCCTTCGGGCCGGAAAGGCTCAAGGGCGTCGAAACGTTCGCCGGTACCGATGAACTTGATCGGGACGCCAGTGACCTGTTTGACCGACAACAACGCACCGCCGCGGGCGTCGCCATCGAGCTTGGTCATAATCACGCCGTCGAGCTCGAGGGCGTCGTTAAACGCGCCGGCGCTATTGACGGCGTCTTGACCGGTCATCCCGTCGACGACGAGGTACACCTGATCAGGACCGACTTTGCGGTCAATCTTTTTGAGTTGATCCATCAACTCGGCGTCAATCGCGAGGCGACCGGCCGTGTCGAGGATGACGACGCGATTGCCGTCGCGTTTTGCCCGTGCGACGCCGTTTTGACAGACTTTAACGGGATCTTGGTGGTCGGTTTCGGTGTGAACGGGCACACCGAGCTGTTCGCCGATCACCTTGAGTTGTTCGATAGCCGCGGGACGCTGGAGGTCAGCGGCCACCAGCAATGGCTCAATATTTTGCTCGCGGAGCATTTGGGTCAGCTTGCCGCAAGTCGTCGTTTTCCCGCTACCTTGCAGGCCGCACAGCATCAACACCGTCGGGCGATCGGCGTGCAAATGCAGCGACGGGTCGACGGGGCCGAGCGTCTCGATCAATTCTTCGTGGACGATCCGGACGAGCTCTTCCTGAGGCCGGAGGCTCAGCAAAACTCGCTTTCCGAGGGCTTTTTCGCTGACATGCGTCATGAACTCCTTCACGACGCTGTAGCTGACGTCGGATTCCAACAGCGATTCTTCGACGATCTTGAGACCGTCGCGCATATTGCTCTCAGTCAGTTTGCCTTTGCCAGACAAACTTTTAAAAGCAGATTGCAGTCCTTCGGAGAGGGAATCGAACACGGGCGGCGTGTAAATAGACGACAGGAGACAGCGGAAAGCCCGACAGTTTACGCATCGCTGTGCAGTTTTGTAAATGGAGAGCGTCCGGCCCGGCCCTGAAAACTTTTCCCGAGAGGGTGGGATTGGAGGAATGAGGTTCCGGCGGGTGACCGGGAACACCTTGTGAGCCGCTCCCGCGGCTTGAAGCCCCCACATCGAGACGGCCTCCTCGCAACGCCCCGCCCCCCACATGCGGAACAGCGAATATCCCTGCCTGGCGGAATTCGGGAGGCGATCGCGATTCCAAAAGCCCTTCAAACGTTGGGAAATCGGCCCTGGGACCAAACGTGTCCGGGCACCTGCGATCTTAATTCCTGTCGAGCAGACGGCACCCCAAAACCAACGCGGTGACGTCCGCCATCAAAACTCCCCCCTTCGCAAATTCACGGAAGAGAAAACGCCATGGCAAAGTTTTACGTTCAATGTGGTAGCCGCAACGTCATCGTCGAAGCCATCGATAGCGAGGCCGCAGCCATGCACCTGATCGACTCGGCAATGCAATCGCACGTTTGGATCTACGATGACGCTGATTTGAGCGATGGCGACCGGCACGCCCATCTGGCCATCGAAGCCCTACTCACCCTGGCACCGGAAGTCCGGATCAGCGAACGGGGAATGGACCGCAACGACGCGATCGCGTTGGGCACCCCCGAAGTCTTGCTGAAGTGGCACCAAACCATGGTGGCGTTGAGCCGACTGTTCCGCTCGGCCGGGCTCACCCCCAAATCGCTCACCCAAATGAACTCCGCCAACAACGGCCCCAACAGTGCCCTGTCGGCGTGAGCAGAAACGTTTAACCGGAGCCGGCGACGTACCGCCGGAGTTGCCGCGGTGTATGGCGATTTGTACTGAGGCGAAAGTCGACCGTTTCGCCGCACGCGGATCAGCCGCTCCTCAAGACTTCACCGACAGCCCGTACCCCCCGAGCTGTTGGGTGCGTAAGCAACAGGCGCCGCGTGATCCTACGTTCAAGCGTCGGCGCAAGACTTGATCGTCAGACCTCCGATCGCGATTCACTTAAAAGATCACCCGACAAGGGTCTAATTGTTGCTGAAATGCAACTTCAGCGACCGTTCTCTGCCGAGTGGGTTCTTGAGATACCGTGCGTAACACTCGGGGCAGAGATCAAAACTAGGCGGAATCGGTTCCGCGTTCTCGTTGAGCATCCCGCCCGGACTCGAAGGGGCAAAGGCGGAATCGAGGTGATCAATATCGTCACCACGTGATAACGCCTCGTGCAGATAATCGAGCGGTTCGTCGGCTTTTTCGCAAATCGCAGCGGCCATTGATTCCTGCTCGAGCATTTCATTCAGGTCTGACAAATAGTCGACCACTTCTTCTTCAACATCGAAATCGGGTTCGACGGCGACAACTTCCACATCGATGTGGACGATATAACGCGGCCCTTCGTCGGTATCGATCGAACGATGGCAACGATCGCATGTGTAATGAATCATTTGAGCAGTGCTCTCATCAATACAGAAGGAAGAAAAGTAGACGGCAAAACCTCACGCGTCAGCTCCATCGTAATTCTCTCTCGCTGCTCCTCGCAAGTGTTTTTCCGGGTTCTTCGGCCTCCAGTGACAATTTTTTACGATCTTTTACAACGAGGTATCTGCGTCATTTCGCAACAGGCAATGCCGTCCAAACTCGGCCAATGGTTAGTCTTCTACCGCAGTGATGGTTAGACTGGAGCATCCCGCTCCCACCCCCCTCCCTCCATGCCAGCCGAGCTGCCGATCCATGCCGATGTATTTACTACGTCCACGAGACCTCTTCATCACCCTCAGTATTTGCTTATTCGTTTTCAGTTCGAATTCCCTCGACGCCGGTGGTCTCGGCGTCACACCGCCGGAGCAATTCAAGGTGCCCGGCGGCTTCGCGGTCGAACTGGTTCACCAGGTGGACAGCAAGACTGAAGGATCGTGGGTCAGCCTGACCGTTGACCCCAAAGGTCGCCTGATCGCCTGCGATCAATTGGGCGGCTTGTTCCGAATCGACGTCTCAAAACCGAATGCGACGGTAGAGAAACTCAACATCGACTTTGTCGGTGCACAAGGTTTGCTGTGCGCCTTCGGCTCGCTATACGCAAACGTCAACTCACGCCAGCAACCTTCTGGGTTGTGGCGTTTGACCGACACCGATGGCGACGATCAATACGACACGAAAGAACACATCGTGCCACTCAACGGCGGCTCCGAACACGGTCCGCACGCATTGATTCTGACTCCTGATGGTAAACGCATCATCATGGTTGCAGGCAACAACACGACACTACCCGAAACGATCCAACACAGCCGCGTCCCTCGCAACTGGAACGAAGATCACCTGCTCGGCCGGATGCCCGATGCTCGTGGACACAACGCGAACCGTATGGCACCAGGCGGTTTCATCATGTCACTCGATCCCGACGGGAGTAATCGAGAGTTGATCGCAACCGGATTCCGCAATCCCTACGACATCGCCCTCAACCACGACGGTGAACTCTTTACGTACGATGCTGACATGGAATGGGACGTCGGCACGCCATGGTATCGGCCCACACGCGTCAACCATGTGATCAGCGGTGGCGAGTTCGGATGGCGCAACGGCACCGGCAAATGGCCAGCCTATTATCCCGATTCCTTCGGCGCCGCCGTCGACATCGGCCCCGGCTCACCCACGGGTATCTGCTTCGGTTACGACTCCGACTTTCCCGCAAAATATCGCGACGCGTTATTCATCGCCGACTGGAGCTACGGCATCATCCACGCCGTTTCACTCAGCGAAGACGGTGCGTCTTATTCCGGCACCTACGAAACGTTTGCGACCGCAGCGCCGTTACCGGTAACGGACATGGTGATTCACAACGGTGCGATGTACCTCACGATTGGCGGCCGCGAAACACAGAGCGGTCTGTATCGGATTCACTACACCGGCGAAGGCGTTTCCGATGAAACGCCCGATGCAGCAAACATGGAACAAAACCTTGATGCGGCTACCTTGCGAGTGCTGCGCGGCCAACTGGAATCGCTCCACGTCGCTGATGCGGAACTGCCGAGCAGTGTCGACGAAGCCGTCTCGATGGCGATCGAGTATCTCGATCACGACGACCGTGCGATTCGCTACGCCGCTCGCGTCGCGCTCGAGCATCGCGATGCGGAACATTGGAAAGCAAACGTGCTCGACGCCGAGTCACCACGCACTCGCACACTCGGGGTGATCGCGTTGGCCCGCTGTGGCGTTGCCGCAGATCAATCCGCCGCGATGGAAAGTTTGCTGGAACTCCCCTTCAACACGCTGAGCACTGAAAATCGAATCGCGTATTTGCGTGCCGCCGGCTTAGTCGCCATGCGGTTGGGCGAACTCGATGAGCAACAGCGGACCGCATTGATTGAGAAACTCGACGGCTCATTTCCCTCCGGAATCGATTCGGTCGACCGAGAACTCGCGATGATGCTCGTTTACCTCCGCGCTCCCGACGCGACGAATGCGGTGCTTTCAAAGCTGCTCGATTCCCCCAGCCAAGAGAGCCAGATCCACTACGCGATGACATTGCGTGGGGTCGCCGACGCCATGAACGATGCCCAACGCAAAGAACTACTCGGCTGGTTCCACGAAATGGCAACGGCTCGCGGAGGCATGTCGTTTGGTGGATTTTTGGAGAATATTAAGAGAGTTTTCGTCGATGGTATGTCTGAATCCGAGCAAGAACGACTCGCTTCGGCGATTAATCCACCGACACCGATTGAAGACGCCATCACGTCTGAAGCCCGCCCGTTAGTGAAACAATGGACCGTCGGGGAACTCGAATCTCTCGTTAGCGATTCGCCTCGACCGGCGGATTTCGAAAACGGCAAGGAAATGTTTGCCGTCGCTCAGTGCTACAAATGCCACCGGATGGGTTTACAAGGTGGTATCCTAGGTCCGGACCTGACGAGTGCGGGCGGCAAGTTCAACGTACACGACCTGTTGGTTTCAATCATCGAGCCGAGCAAGGTGATCAGCGATCAATACGGCGCGACTCAGTTCCTCACCGAGGACGGGGAAGCGATCACGGGCCGCGTGATCAACATGCGACGCAATGAGCTACTCGTACTGACCAACATGCTCGATCCGTCCAGTTTGACGGTAGTGGATCGTGACAGCATCGAAGAAACATTCGAAGCAAAAATCAGCATGATGCCGACCGGATTGCTCGACACCCTCACCTCGGAAGAAATTGTCGACTTGATCGCCTATCTGCGGTCGGGCGGAAACCCAGATCACCGAATTTACACGGAATCGATCTCAACGAAGTAAGACGAAACGAGAGGCTCGCCGAGGCAGACGACTCTGCTAACAGCAGCCTTGGATTCCTCCAATGCGTCATGACGTTTTTTGGTCAGACGCTTTGGAACGTTCACGTACGTCATCGCTTGGTTGCAGATCAGGAACAATGATCTCATGATAAACGTGTTCGCGAGATTGGCATCGCTCCTCAACCCATGGCGTTGGATCATGAGCTTGAGGCGATCCATGACCGGTGCGTCGGTATCGCTACTATTGATCGGGATTGTCTCACTGAACATCGTCTGGGGTTATCCTTGGACGGGCATGTTTGCAGCGTGTGCGTCGCTATTCGTGATGGGTCGACTGGTGAACTATTTTGCGACGCCGCACCTTTCTATCTCGGTCAATGCGCCACGATGGGTCCCGCTGGGGACGTCTCTGCAGATCCCCGCCCGGGTGCGTAATACGGGTCGTTGGCCCGGCATGGATCTGTGGATCGAAGGCAACCAACGATGCGACTGGTTACAACCCGAAGGAGAAACCGCAGCCGTTGTCGATGTGAGCTTTCACAAGCGTGGCTTGCAATCACTTCGCCCCATCGAGGTGGACTCCTATTTCCCGTTCTACCTATTTCGCACGCATCTGAAGATCGACACCTCGACTACCATCGCGGTCACACCTCAACCGTTGTCAACCGACGATGATGACCTCTGGCGGATGGTGCAAACGACGCTGCGAAGCATCGCGAGCCAGATCTCTCAGGGCGCGCAAATGAACTACGTTGGCAGTTGCGAATACCGCGAAGGCGTTCCGGTCCGTCGATGGGACTTTTCGTCGTGGGCGCGACTGGGCAAACCGATTGTGCGTGAATTCAGCACGCCGGCGGCACGGTCAGTCACCATCTGGATTAATCATGTATGTGCCGACGTCGCTCACCCTCGACGCAACTGGTTCCAAAGCATTCTTGGCTGGAATCGCCCGGAAACCAGCTCCCACGAACCGTTCGAACGGATCCTTTCGATTGCCGCCTCATCGATCGAAACGCTCACCCGAAACGGCGCCGCGGTGACGCTATGGTTTTCTCAGGACGGTGTCCTGAAAACACTCCGCTGCGAAGCTGGCGGCGACCCGAGTGAATTGCTGGTCGCGTTGGCGAGCCTCGAACGGGCGTCATCAACCGAATCGCACGATTATCTCAGCGAAGAATGGTCACGCGATCTGTATTCGCAAAGCGGTGATTCGCTGTTGGTGCTGTCATGCCAAACTCGCGACGAGGTTCCCGTGGCTTTGCCGCCCGGCACGCGGTGGGTGACGCACCGGGAAATCCGCCGGATCGAAGGCCCCGAATCCCCCGTCAAACCGTCCGCCAAGACAGACTCGCGAAGAGTCCCAGAGGCGATCGGATGAGCACACCCCAAACCAATCGCTTCGACTTGTGGTGGATCGACAATCGAATCCTGCTGGGAATTGTGATCACCTCGTTGGCCCTGTTTGTCGGACAAACCTTTGCCACGATACCGGCGTGCGCGACTTATGTGCTCGTGGCGTTTCTCATCGGCATCGTCGGTGAAATCAGATTCCAACGCCAACAGCTTCTCAATACCCAACTCGGCTCGACGTCAAAGATTCGCTGGCAATCGGTGGGGCTGCGGCTGATGTTGCTCGGGGCCACCGCGATCGCACTCGTCATGACTTTTTTGTGGCGGATGGCTGACCGTTTGACGGAGACTTCGAATGTGCTGTTGCTCGCCGTCGACATGATCTCTCACTACTGCCTCGCGGTGCTCTGCATCCTGTGGGCGGTTTGGCCTCATCGAGGACACGTCGCGATGTTGTTCTTCGGCTTGATCTCGATCATGGGCACGGTCGCGGGCGGCGGCGTGAGTCGCTCCCTCCCCGCCCAAACCGCAGTGGGTTTAGCGAGCATGGTCGGGTTTGTCATCGCGGCCCAGATTATCTTGTCTCGCTTGAAAACCCAGACGTCATCGACCGAAAGGCGTTATCACGGATTTCGCACCGAAACGTGGCCATACTCGCTACTCGCCCTGTCCGCGGCACTGATCGTCGCTTCGGCAATCACGCAATTAACCAACTTGGTCCTACCGGATGTGCAAGCCGAAGTTTTCGCACAATTGAAAGACCGTTTTGAAGATGCCGATTCTGGCATCCCGATCTCAAGCGGCGGATACGTGTCAGGCCATCGCTTGGGAAGCGTTCGACAGAGCATACTGACGGACCCGGAAGGAATTGCGTTGCTCGGCTACTGCAATGCGTCACCCGGATACCTCCGCGGCAACGTCTTCGATGAATACCAGGATCGTTCTTGGAGGAGCCAGCGTCGATGGTTTCAGACGAATTCCGACGGCAGTGTACGTCGAATCTTTCGTGCCCAACTGGCCATGCGGATCTCCGACGCCCACTTCTCTTTGAACAAAGGCAACAGCTCGTATCGCTCGCGATATTCGATGAGCGTGTCAGGCAACTCGGGCCCCGCAAACAGAATCTCCGAACCGAGTCGACGCTCGACGCAGCCCACATCGCCGCCCCCCAACTTCTACCGCACTCAGAACGACTCGTCAGACGGCACCGCGTCGAGAAACAACGCCTCCCAAATTGGCGAACCGATACTCGCCGGAACGGTTGAGATCCACGGACAGCCCAACCGAGGCGGGATGGTGTTCCTACCTTCGGCGTCGATGTGGATCGAAGCACGTGGCGAGCGCGTCGGAATCACCGCTCACAGGCTGATCGACCGAGGCATCGACGCCACAGAACCCTGGGTGGCCGGCGTGGCAATCTACCCGGAACGCGAATGGCTGACTGAGGATGCCCGCGAACTGTTACTGAGTGTCGAACCGTCGCTTCTAGATGTGATCGAACCGATCGCATCGAAGGTTTGCCGAGGAGCCGCCTCGGCGCGAGGCAAGGCAGATCGAATCGCGTCCTATTTCCAAAACAACTACCAATACACTTTGCAAACCGAAGACGCCCCCTCGGGGATCGATCCGATCACCTACTTCTTACGCACGCGGCACCCGGCGCACTGTGAACTGTTCGCTTCGGCGTCCACGCTGATGCTTCGCAGCCAAGGGGTCCCGGCACGGTACGTGACCGGCTACGTGATGGACGAGCTTAACGATAACGAAGACTATTACGTTGCCCGAAATCGTGATGCTCACGCGTGGGTTGAGTATTACGACGACCGCGAACAACGCTGGCAATCGCTCGAATCGACGCCTGGACGCGAATATTCGACTCTCGACCAAGCGACACAGGACCTGACGCAGGTCGACACAGAGAGATTACTGAGTAACAACGACTCGGCAGCCACCACTTGGGTACGGGCAATATGGGCCGAACTGATGTCGTTGCGGATCACCGACGCGCTGTCGCTGATATTCCATCTGTTTCAACTGCCGCTGTTGATTTTCCTCATCGGTTGGCTGTGGTGGCGTCGCAGATCTGGAAAGGGCGATGCTCAAACAGCCGCTTTGGCAATCGCACGTCGTGCCATGGACCGACGACTGCGGCGACTCGGTTGGGTGCGTGGAGAAAGCGAAACGTTACATCAGTTCGCCAACCGCATCGACGCCTGCCCCGAGCAACCTGTTTCGGTCAAGGACATGCGGCAACGAGACCAGCTAGCCGAAGCGGCGCAATGGTATCGTGAACATGCCGTTAAACTTTACCGGTGTTCCTAAAACCCCCCTTCGAATCTGGTAAACACTAACGGTTAGCGGATTCATGCAAAGTCGGCCCCGTGCGACTTGCTGCATTTCAACGGGTCACCTGACAATCGACTCAACCACATGACCAATCCATTCCGAAACCCATAGGCAGTGTCGGTGCCGGCCTCATCACAAGGCTCGTCGCTGACGCCGGCGGAGTCTCTCGATCTAGAGTGATCCGAGGCTATTTCTTTGAATTTGACCCATGCAGGTGCAGCGGTGCCAAAGTTCCCCACGATCCCGCGTTTGACCATTGTCGTTCCTCACGGCGGAGACACAGCATCATTTGAAAGTTCCCTCGTTAGCGTGCTGCAGCATTGTCCTGATGCGTGTGAGGTGATTGTACCGCATGCGGGTGACTACGATGACCCATTCGACCTCTGTGACGAAGTCAAATTCGTCGATGCAGGAAGTGTTTCACTGACCCAACAGATCGGCCAAGCCGCGGCGATTGCGCGTGGACGATTCGTTCATGTCGTCGCCGACGGTCACGTCGTCACCCCGGATTGGGCGGATCGGGCACTCTTGCAGTTCGAACATCACGAAGCGGGACTCGTTGTCCCCGTGGTCCGCCACTCTGACTGCGACGAGATCGCTCACGCCGGATGGCGCCGTTCGGGTGCAACCGCGTGTGAAATGGTCGCGGCGGGCAGCGATCACGTCGAACAGCGTGCCGCGTTACGGGCCGAAGGTGGATTCTTGACCGCGAGTTTCTGGCGTCGAGATTTGCTCCGCAGCCTAACCGGATCGCTTCGCAATAGCGATGATGTTGTCGAAGCATCGATGGTCTACAGCCTGCTGGCCCGCAAGGCCGGCTGGCGGTGTATCGTTAGCCCTGACTGCACGATCCGTCTCGGCGACAGCGATTCACCCCTGGGCGACTACCAGTCGCAAGTCAACGAGAATCACCGTCGGTTGCAAGCGATCGCTGATCACTTCGGCACCGGCGGCTGGGGGAAGAGCTTCGGACGATTTCTCGCGACGACGTTTTCCTACGGACTCGGGTCGGCCCTTCGTCGTGCCACCGCGCCTTTGGCGCAAAGTGGTATCGCGACAAGCGTTCGCGGCGACTCGGTGCAGCGTTGTGACGAACAGGTCGAAGCGATTCGCATTCCGGTTGCCTCACCCGGCACCTATCGCCGAGCTGCCTGAGCAAGCGGTCTAGCCCGGATATCGCACGCGATTCGCAGGCCGTATCGCATAAATCATTGCCAAGCCGGAACGACAGTCGCAAATCGATTGATTTTGAAAATAACAGAATGTATTTCGAGCAAATCAGGTTTATGCGGATACGGCAGGGTTGTCGCGACCTCGGTCCGGCCTACGCAATATCCGGGCTAGCCGCAGATGCCACCTCGGTAAAGCCTTGCTAACGCAACCGGGTCGACCACGCCTTGATCCCTCAGGAAATCTTCGAGTTCGGTTGTGGGGACCCCGTCAGCGATACGGGCGAGCTCGTCGCGGGCGGCGAGCACCGATGGTCGCATATGGAGAATGTCCGCCGAAACCATGGCAGCCTTCAACAACGCTTTCGCTTTCGAAAGCGTCGTTTCTTTGTTGCCTGAGAACTTTTCCGGCAATCGCGACAGAGCGATTCCTTCGACCAAATTCGCCTTGATCTTGGCCGAATCAAGATCGAATTGACGCAGCGATCTGACAGACCGTTTGAACTGCTTCATCGTCTTGGTGCCACCTTCGGCGAGCAATCGAAGACTCGCCATCGCGGTCAATTCAGCCACCAGCATTTTCATCAATTGAATGCGATAGACCGCCGACCGACGACAGGAGTTGAGCACCTCGTCAATCGTTGTTGCGATCGTTTGCGGACAATTGCGATAAATGGCGTTCAATAGTTTTTCAAACTGGACGATCAATGCAAACGCGTCGTCACCGATTTTGGCCATACTCGGTCGCAGCAATTCGTAGCTTGCGTCCAGGACTTGAATGTCATCTCGCATCATGTGCCCCACGGAACTGTAACCGAACGAGCCCATTGCGAGAATAAAATAGTCGTTCGATGTGCTCCCTTCGGCCTGCATGTCATCGACCATATCCGCGAGACTTTTCAGATCTCCGATTTGGAAGAACGCAACCGATTCGCAAAAACTCGTGTGAGCAATCTCGAACCCGCGATGGAGTTCACTGCTGGCATAAAACTCACGGCTTTGTCTTGCCTTTTCGATCGCCTCGGTCCATCGACCGTTCAACGCGGCAACCCAGGCCATCCCGGACCGCACGTCACCATGCGCCGCCGGTGAGTCAGCTTCGCTGAGCAGCGCGTTGAGTTCCGACAACGAACCGGCCGCTCGAAGGCCGCGTTTGCCCGAGTAATAGGCATTGAAAACCGCGTTTCCGATGAGCACCGCGATCTGCTCATTTCGCGAACCGTATCGGGCAACCGCTTCCCGGTTAAAAACATTGAGCTCGGCGGCGAGCCAGTTATCGATTAGAGACAACGGGCGGACCAATGATCGGCACACCGCAATCTGATTGGCAATCAGCGAGGGCCGTTCGGGGAGTGAGTGCGTTTCCCGCAATTGCAGGTTCGTCCGAGAGAAAGACTGGCGAATCAGGGCCCAGGCGATCGAGAGTTTTGTTTGCCAGACCGGCTTTCTTCGCGGCAATTTCAGCCGCTTCAACATCGGATCCAGATGATCGATCGATTCGGCGAACCGTCCCGACCGGATAAAGCACAACACCTCCTCGAGTTCCATTTCGAGTCGCGCCTGTCCGGTAAACGAAGCGGCGAGTTCCCGGTAGTGCATTGCGGCTTCGAAAAGCCGGCCGCCGCGCTGCATCGATTCAGCCGCCTGACGTAACGACTCGATGCGTTCATCGCCATGCGTGTGAGACGCCACCGCCGCGTGCCAGCGTGCCGTCTCGATATGTGCATAGTGCTGCTGCGACTGCACGGCCGCCTGTTTCGCCCAGGCAACAAACTGTTGAAGATCCCCGGCCTTATCGTAGTGCTCGGCGATCCGTCCGGCCGAAAGCCCCTCGCCCGCTAATCCCTCCGCCCAACGGCGGTGTAATTCCCGACGACGCTCGGCCGAAATTTGAGTCAGTAGTTGCTGCGCCAGTCGATCGTGCCAGATTCGAATATGTTGCAGGTCCCGACCGTCACGAAAGATCAATCCGTTTTCAGCGAGCTCGTCCAATTCGGTTTCGAGCAACGCCGTGTTTCGATGAATCAGACTCAATTCATCGAACGTGACCTGCCGCCCAGCAATCACGATGACGTTGAGTAACTCGGCAACAGTCGGTGCCAACTGTTCTTTGCGTCGCTGCCATACCTCCTCAATCGAAGGAGCCACCTCGACACGCTGATCGGCCGCGCCGTCGACGTTTTGCACTGAGGCTTCCACCAAGGATTGATACAGCAAACCCGAGGGTGACAATTCACTCAGGTATGTTTCGAGACGGTAGGGCTGCCCTTCAATTTGATCATTGAGCGATTCCAACTGTGCCGAGCTTAACTCCAGACCGTATTGGGCTGCTTCATTATGGATTGCTACCGAGGTTAACTCGCGGGCGATGGGCCCGATCGTAATGGACCGATGCGGCGGCTGTTGCTGCCGATCGCCGTCGGCGCGAGAGACGGTGATCACCCCGAACCCTTGATACTCCGGCGGCCCGAATCGATGCCCCACATTCGCTTGGAGATGATCGAGCACGTTCACCGTATCCGGGTCCGCCCATTGGACGTCGTCGATGACAAAAAACACAGGCGCCATTTGACGCAACTGGTTGAGCACTTTCATCGCCGCCTCGAGCCCGCCCGGACGAGTCGGTGAAGTGACGATGGGTGGTTCCGCATAATCGACTTCGAGGATTTCCTCAAAACCTGGCAACGCGCGTTGAAGAATCGATTCACTGACCGAGTCGACGAAAATCTTCTCCATCCCACCGCGACGATAACGCATCACGATTTCGTCTGCGATCTGGCTAAACGCCTGGAGTGGACGCTGCTCGAAACGTTGACAGCGGGCGACAAAGATCAGCGGCCAGGATTGCGAACGTAATTCTTCCAGAGCCAACTGCAAGAACGTCGACTTGCCGATGCCCGATGTGCCGTCGATGTGCAATCGCTGCGTCTGGCCACCGAGGACCAGATGATACCATCGGCGGAACGCGTTTAACTCAGGCTCACGGGCTAACTCGGTGAGTCGATGTGCCCGAGCAGACGAGTTCTGATGGTTCGATACGGGACTGCCGATGGAGGTCGATCGCCCCAAGCGTGACAAAGACAACGCCGTCGGGCGATCCGAAACGTCGGGTGACAACATTTCGTTAACGATATCGATCAACGCTTCGGGTATCGCTTTGTGCAGCCCCACGATTGCCGAGGCGATGTGGGCCTGGTCGGTTTCGCGACTTCCTTCATCACGAGGAACGAAGACCTCTTGAGAATCCTGATTGACTTCAACCGCGGGACACGCCCCATTTGTCTGCGGGTCGCGTCGACGCTGCACCGACGAAAAGATTCGCAGCGCCTCGAGCGCAACCATTCCCAGGCTAAAAATATCGCTGGCCGGGCAATAAGATTGTCGAAACAAAACCTCCGGCGCCACGTACATCGGAGTCCAAATCAAGTAACTGCGAATATTCTCCGGGTCACTCTCGGCTTCGAATTCACCGGTCAAATCACAGTCGATGATGACGAACCGCTTGCCGTCGGACGTCAGCATCAGGTTCGTCGGCTTGATGTCCCGGTGAACGAGCTGATGAGCATGTGTCCAGGCAAGAGCCGCACCGACTTGGCGGAGCATCTCGAGCAGACTGTCACACGCCTCTTCGAGGGGTAGCTTCTTCCAGCCACGGAGCACTTGGACCAAGTTTTCACCATCGATCCGCTCCATCGAAAACGCCAGCAAATCCTCCTCATGGTGGATTCGATGCAGCCGCACCAATCCCCTGTGCCGCAACTTGCTCATCCGGCGGAAACCGGTTTTCGCTCGCACCGCCTCCTTCGGATCGACATGCGGGAACAGTTTCAGTGCCACGATTTTGTCGGTCGCAATTTCCCGAGCTTCGTAAACCCAACCGTGTGATCCCGACCCGATCGCCCGTTGCAGTTCAAATCCCGCGATCAAATCCCCCGGATTCCAAGGCGGTTTTTCCATTCTAGGTCGCTTGGAGAAACCGCGTGTCGCTCGCCCCTGGTCAACCTTTACTTGCGTCTCGCGAGAACTGCTCGGACGCATCCACTCATCGCCGGAGTAATCGTCCCAATGATTCATGATCGAAAAATAGCCCCTTCGTCAAAATACATCTCGTTGTCCAGATATGTTTGCGTGGGAACATCTTTCGTCATAGTTGAGAAATCAACAAAATCGCTATTTTTTGCAAATACTTCTGGCCTGTCGGCCATTGACCGGCAGGAACAGGAAAGATATCGTTTCTGCCATCGGGGATCGGCAACCGTGGTTGCTGTTTGTGTCCGAAACATGCGGTGGTTGTAGTTCAGTTGGTTAGAACGTCGGATTGTGATTCCGAAGGTCGAGGGTTCGAGTCCCTTCAGCCACCCTCTCTTAAAAATTGTGATTGCCGAATTGCCCTCGTCACGTGGGCATCATCCGTGCCCGAATACGCAAACCGGCATCGGCACCATGGGCCTAACCGACCAATACACATTTTTTGGCCCTTTTTCCTTCGAGTGCTCAGCGACGATTCTATCTCAATCGCACACCGGTTGCTGACTTCTACGCTCATCGATGACAAAAAGGCGCGCCGTCACACCGTGAGCACCACCAAGCAGTCGTGTCCAGGACTCCGCTGACACACCAGATTGAACGGGAGCTTCCTCACCGTTCGGGCGGCAGTCACCCACCGTTCCGCGGGTTGCCGAAAGTCATCAAGACCTCCGCGGCAGGAGGGCCCCAAAGGCAACGCACGAGTGCTTTGTCAGCATGCGAATCCTGGGGCGGGAGCGGACCGCTCCCGCCGTTCCACCACGCTTTTCATCAGAGGGAGCGAACTCTCCGGTTCGAGCAACCCTCAAACTGCGGTGAGACGAAGCACTAATTTGCGACGCTGCTCATGTCCCAAACGCGGATCGTTCCGTCACGACTGCTCGTGGCAATCCGATGCGCCGTCCGATCCAGTGCCACGTTGTAAACCGCCGAGGAGTGCCCGCGAAGCGTCGTGACGGGCTTGCCGCTCGCCAGATCCCACACGCGAGCGGCCCCCATCTGTTCGCCGGTAATCAAGTGAGAGGCGTCTGAACAGAACGACACGCTCCAAACATCCCCCTCGCTGCCTGTCAGGTTCAAGACTTCCTTGCCGTTTTCGCTGTTCCACACTCGCACGTTTTTGTTCCAACCGACAGTCGCGATCAACGGTCCCTGCGGTGCAAACTTGACGTTGTAGATCGCCCCATCGTGCCCGTTCATCGTTCGGCGTTCCACCAGCGTCTCGGCATCGAACAATCTGAGAACTTTGTCACTGCCGACGCTCGCGATCAACTTGCCGTCATTCGAGTAGTCCACGCTGAGGATCGAACCGGGGGTGGTCGCCGATGCGACCTCGGCCCCACTATCGATGTCGTATATGTACAGCACTCCATCGCGATCACCGGCAACGATCCGATTACCATCGGGAGAGAACGCAACGCCACGCACCGAACTCTCAGCCTTCCATTCCCAGATGACTTCGTATTCATCGGTATCCCATAGTTTGATCGTCGAGTCGTCGCCGCTCGTCATCAGCATTGGACGGCTCGGATGGTAGGCCACCGTCCAAGCGAGGCCGCGATGCGCGTTGAAGCTTTTCTCCAACGTTTGCGAGGCGACATCCCAAATGCGAATGCTCCCGTCTTCCACCGCTGCGGCAAGCGTCTTGCCGTCGGGCGAGAAATCGGACGCCCACACCGTCCCCGGATTATCAGGCAAAACAACCGAAGGGAAATCGTCACCGACGTCGGGACGTAATATCACGAAGCTCGCGACCGCCACCATGATCGCGATCGCAGCGGTGAGCCAAGCTGCGATCGCCCACCGACGTTCTCCACGCCGATAACTCCCCGACAGCTTCTTCACTTCGCTGGCGGCAATACTCGGTACTTGCAGCGGCGAGATCGGCCCATACTCGCTGACGATCGCCGCCAGCGCCGTCGCCACTTCGGCAGCAGACTCGGGCCGGTCGGCGGGTGCCTTTTCGAGCAACGACATGATCAGATCCGACAACGGTCGCGAAATCGCCGGATTGACTTTGTGCGGAGGTTCAGGAGTGAAGTTCACGATGCGTTGCATCACGCCGAGCGCCGAGGGCGCTTGGAACGGCGCGAAACCGGTAGCCATCTCGTACATGACGGCGCCGAGCGAAAACAAATCGCTCCGTTCATCTGCGTCCTCCCCGAGCGATTGTTCGGGTGACATGTACAACGGCGTGCCCGTGACCATGCCGGTCTTCGTCAACTTCACATCATCGGTCGTGCGGGCGAGACCAAAGTCGGTCAACTTCACACGCTGCGTTTCCGCTTCGATCATGATGTTGGCGGGCTTGATGTCCCGGTGCGCCATCTCGCGACTGTGGGCGGCCGAAAGCCCCGCGGCCGTTTGCATGGCGATCCGCGCCACTTCGTTGGGAGGCAAAGGTTGACCGCCGCGCAATCGCTGCTCGAGCGTTTCACCTTCGATCAACTGCATCACCAAAAAAGCGACCTCACCTTCGTTCGCTTTGGCAACCTGATACATCGGCACGACATGTTCGTGCGAGATCGCAGCCGCCGCACGGCCTTCGCGGCAGAACCGTTGTCGCGCCAAATCGTTGGACTGGTATTGAGGACTCAAAACTTTGATCGCAACGTTGCGGTGCAGATGCGTATCGAACGCTTCGAGCACGACGCCCATCCCGCCCCGGCCGATCACACGTGCGATCTGAAAGTGATGCAGCTTTCCCACGTAGGCCGGATCATCGGACGGTTCGAGGAAATCAAGTTCGGGAGGCGGTGTCCGCACGACTTCTTCGCTGACCACCGATTCCCCCGTCACGTTACTGCCGCCAGCCAAACCAATCGTCGGTTGGGCACTGATCTCGTGAGAGAGCTGTTCGATCGCCGGCCATAACGCCGATTCGCAACCGGGATTCTGCTCGTTGAGGCCATGGACGATTTGATCGATGGGGAGATCGCCGCTCGCGATCGTCTGCAACTTTTCTTGACAGGTCGTACAATCTTGCAGGTGTTCGGTGACACGGTCCGTGTCGGCTGCGGACAATTCGTCTTCGATGAGCTCGTTCAGCTCAACCGGATTGGGACATTCACTAACCACTTTCACCGCAATTCTCCTACGACATCTTCTTCCGCAAGAATCCGAGTGACTTCGTCTCGGAGTTTGGCCGTCACGCGACTCCGCGCGACATAGACAGCCCCTTTTGACATCCCCAAACTCGCCCCCGCTTCCTCGGCCGCCAATCCATCGATCGCGGTCAGTTCAAAGGCTTTCCAAGTGTTCGGTTCGATCGTCGGTTTCAATATTTCCATTGCCTTGGCAGCAACCAGACGCTGATGCTCAAGCTCCCAGCGTTCATCCAGTTCGTTCTTTCCGCCGGTCGCTTGTTTGAGCAGTTCGAACTGCGTTGTGTCGTTCGCCGTCGGACTCGTCCGCTTTCGCTTTTCAAAATACGTCGCGAGCTTGTTGCGGGTGATCGTGAATAACCACGCCCGAAACCCGCCTTTCTCTTTGGCGTAATCGAACCGGTCGATCGCATTTCCGACACTTCGCAGAACATCCTGCACCACGTCGGCAGCATCAGCGTCCTGCAGGCCGCGACTACGAACGAATCGATAGATCATCGGTCCGTAGTCGCGTAGAAAATCACCCCATGCGTCGGAATCTCCCGGATCACGTAACCTGAGCAATAACGTTGCTCGTGTCAGCGGACTCTCGGTCATGGGATGCCTCGGTGGGGGGAATGATTTGACGCGGCATTGTACCATCGTGTCATCACCCCCTACGCCGCATGGCCTAAACAGGGTTTTCATTCATTTCGGCATTCACGACGTTTTCAGCAAAACTCTGGTACGCCCCGCCGAATTGTTTGGCCATCGAATCCGGCCACACATGGAACTCACCATCAGCAATGGCATCGAAAACCGCCGTAGCGACCAACGCGGGCGGCTCGGCGATCTCTGTGAAGCCGGCATGGTCGGCCATGTCCGTTTGGATCGGCCCGGGGTGAACACTGACAACGAGCGTCCCCTGAGCCCGAAGCGAATCCCGCAGCCCTTGGGTGAGCGAATAACTCGCCGCTTTGGACGCTGAATAGGTCGCCACGTCGGCAAACGATTTGATCGACGCGACGCTGTTGAGCTGCGCCAACGCCCCGCCACCATTTGCTTTCAAAACAGGTGCAAACGCCTGAGCGATTCGAACCAACCCGAGGACGTTTACCTCAAATTCGTATTGGAGTGATTCGATCGCGTGCTCGTCCACCGCCGATGCCGTTTTCAAAACGCCCGCGTTGTTGATCACGACGTCCACATCAGTCGCTTCCTGTGCCGCCGTCGTGATCGAAGCAGGGTCTTCCAGATCCACACGAATCGGCACGACGCGTTCGCCAAATTCCTCGACTAGCGAATTGGCCGACTCGAGCTTGCGGACCGCGGCGTAAACCTTGGCCGCTCCACGGTGAATCGCCTCCTCGACGATCGCTCGTCCGATGCCACGATTGGCCCCGGTCACCAAAACGGTCTTATTTTGAATAGGGATACCCATGTTTCTATCTCCGAACGGTTGTAAAGAGCTGTGTTTCGTATTCGCCATCCGCGTCAGCGTCACTAACTGCGTCCGCGTATGCGTCGTCTGAGAGAGATTACCGCTCCCGACCGCAATGCTTACAGCGATTTTGAAACATTCTTCCGACCTGCTCCCGCGAGACACGCTCCGATACGAAGAGCGGCCGGAGTGGTCGCCTCAGCAATCTCCCCCCAGCGATCCTGTGGCTCCGTACTCCTGTGGCTCCGTACTCCTGTGGACCGGCGTTCCCGTGGACCTGCGTTCCGATGAACCAGTGTTCCGATGAAAATGAACGATTTGATCTGGATTCGAGAGTGGGCGTTCGACTATGCCTGGGGCAGAAGTGGGGCCACAAGGATTGTGGTGCTGCCGCTCATTCGTTTCCACGCACACCTGTTTGCCTATCTTAACGCTTCGCCGAGTCTGGCGACCGTGATGATTGACAGACAGCCACCGGCAGGGAGAGACCGCCGTGCAAACGCTGAAGACATCCGCAATTGTTGTTCTCATGATGACCGTGCTGTATGGCGCGTACGTCTCGATGACGACTCCGCCAGACCCTTTGCCTCAAGGAGTTGAGTCATTGTTGGTCGAATCCGGCATGGATAGCCTGCCGGACGATTTTGGCAGTTTCGGTATCGACGACGGGACCCCCACGGGCTTCGAAGATTTCGACATGCCGGGCCAAGCCGATCAAGCAGACACCAGTCTGGCGAGTGCGAGCGGTCCCTCGATGGACTTTAATTCGATCGATCAAACCTACGCCGATCTCGAATCGAACCTTGATCCTGCAGCCGCCGATTATCAGACCGAGTCCTTTCAAATGTCGGACCTCGATCCCCCTGCGACTTCAACGCGAAATGGTGGTCGCTTGCCCGAAGTCGACGACTCCTCCATGGGAATCGCAATCTCGCCCGAACCGGGTCGAGAATATCCCTCGACCGGTGCCGACTTCAACCTGCCGGATCCCAACGTAGCGATCCGGATGGCCGACCACAGTCTCTCATCGCCAATGACCACCGCGACCGATTCGCTCGGTTCGTTCGAACTGCCCGGTGGCCCTGACCGATCCCGTGAGATGCCAGGGGCAAACTCGGCCGCTTCTGAAGTTGCCGCCGCCGGACTCGCAAATGCGATCGCGACGGCAGATCGTCAGTTTGCCGAAGATCGCCGACGCGAAGCGCTCGCCACGTTGAGTCTGTTCTACGAAACCCCCAACCTTACCAGCGAACAGCGAGAACAGTTGCTGGTCCGCCTCGACCCGCTCGCCCGCGACGTGATCTACTCAGCCGAACACCTGCTGGAACAACCTCACCGGGTTGGCCCTAACGAAACGCTGATGGACATCGCCCAGAAATACGATGTTCCATGGCAATTGCTCGCTAACATCAACGGAGTCAGCGACCCCGTGACGGTGTTGCCCGGGACCGACTTGAAAGTCGTTCGTGGACCGTTTCGCGCCGATGTCGACTTGGACAACAAAGAACTCACGCTATTCTTAGGCGATCTGTACGCGGGGCGTTTTCCGGTTGGAATCGGTAACGATCCCGAACCGCGTCCAGGAACGTACACGATCCAAGAAAAGAAATCGGCCAAGACCTACTACGACATGGCGGGAACCCCGATCCCACCAGGCAGTCCACGCAACCCGTATGGATCGATGTGGATCGACCTCGGCCAAGGCATCAGCCTGCACGGCAGTCCCAAATCGGACAGCGCCACCAACGAGGGTTGTATCAGCATCGCGGGTAACTACTCGAGAGACGTTTTCGGAATCCTCTCCGAAGGCTCGTCGGTCACGATCCGCTAAAACCTTTCGTCACGACAAAGAAACGGAAACGCGAGCATCGTTGGATGCTCGCGTTTTTTTGTGTATTCCCGGCGAGTCATGCGAATCCCTCTTCTCGCTTAGACTCGAGCAATTACGACGCAGCAGATTTCGCCGGGAAACCTCAGGGCAAGCAGCTCTGGCGATATCCATTACGAAGTCGGTTGACTGCTACGTGATGATATCGCGACGGTTTTGGACATAGTCCCAGAGAACGAACCGGTCGAGATCCTTCCCACTGGTAAAGAACACCCGGCCGCGCGTCGCCTGCGCCATTCGATATGCAAACCGAATGTCTTCTTCGCTCTGCGACCAACTCGGGATCAAAAAGATATTGATCGTGATCCCTTCTTTCTGACACATCGCCGCCTCACGCATCGTCGCCGCTTCCGTTTGCGGGTCAGGCGGATAAAGCATGTACAGCGTCTCTTCTTCGAAGTGAGCCGTCGGCAACCCATCGGTGATCAAGACGATTTGCCGGTTGGGCGTGTCGCAGTGGATCAGGTTCTTCCGAGCGAGCTGCAACGCGTGCTGGATGTTGGTGAAGTGCGGATGAATCTGATGTTCGCTGATCTCCGGGTCGCTCATGTCGCACTTCAAACGGACCCACGGATCATGAATCGTCACCGGCTTAGGCATGCATTCGATGATCTCACCCGGCGATCGCAACTTGGCAAACGTATACATCTCGATGAACCGGAGAAAATCACCCGGGTACTCGCTGTTAATCAGCCCCTGCAACGCCAACGCCATGCGTTTGACGTTGATGTATTGGCCGTCGTACCGCATCGACCCGCTCATATCCATAATGACCGCGGTGGCGCACTTGGGATGGTTGCGTGTCTTGTGCACAACGATGTCGTCGCCGTGCAGTCGTAACGGCCGCTCATCGCCGTGGCGAATCAACGCGTTGATGATCGTTTGCGGCAAGTCGAGGTTCGCGACGCTGTCACCAAACTCATACGGTTTCGTTTGCTGCAACTCGACGGCGCCCTCACCGACAATGTCTCCCTCATGCCGACCGCTGCGTGACGGCGCCAGTTCGCTGAAGATGCGCTGCAACAATCGGCCTTGAAAGATTTTGTACGCTTGCGGTGTGAGATTGAAGCCTTTGCCATCGGCTCGCTTTTCGAGGCCTTGTCGTTCGGCTTGCTCACGCATCAAGTTCTCGACTTGCGTCCGCATTTCTTCGAGTTGCTGCATGTCTCCAGGCTGAGCAAACTCGGCGAGCAGCTCCATGTCGATGATCCCGATTTGGGCTGTCTTCTCAGCTTTGTCGAGTTGCTCGAGCAATTCGTCAATCTTCTCGAGCTCTTCCTTAATCTCAAGGGCTTGCGGAACCGTCATCGGTTCGTTGCCGGTGAAGTCGTATTTCGTGGAGAGCTCTTCGATGTTGTGCTTGTCGGTCATCGCCGCCCCGGTCGCGAGGAGATCGCGTGCCAGGTCGCTATTGTCGTCTCCGGTCTGATACCACAACCGCTCAATCATGAACGGCTGTTCTTGATTGATGGCGGTCCGAAACAGTTTCTCCATCCTGGCCGGCGGGCGCACCCGACCGGCAGCTTTATGAAACGCCTTGCGAGCCTTCTTGTTAACGACGCGAGTTTCGTACGTCTTGAGGATTTTGCGTTTGCGCTCTTCCAACAACGCACGTAGAAAATCGATGCTCGGCCCGAGCCCGGCGATTTGCGACGGGTCAAGCCGGACGGCGTTGGCGAGTTCTTCATCGGTGAGCTGACGAAAGCTCCCGTACATCAACGCTTGCTCGAACGCCGGCGAGACGAGGTCCGGCGGCGTCTGCGTTGGCGGCGGAAACGCGGTGGGGTCGTACTTTTGGTAGGCGTGAATCACGCCACCGATCCGATGGGAGGACATCAGCGGTTCTACTTGGTGGTTGAAAAACTCGAGTGCGATTCCGAATGACCGCTCACGGCATCATATCACCCGGCAAAGCCACCCGGCTCCCTAAACGCCGCCCCCGGAGGGGACGCACCCGAAGACGATCTACCGAACCGGCTCGGCGAATTTTCCGCTTTTGGCAAAAAACTCGCTCGGATTGTCGTGAACCACTTTGCGGATCAGCGATTCCTCATAGCCGCGACGACGCATTTGAAAAATCAAGTCCGGAATGGCGGTCGGTTTGCTCACGCCCCAATCGCCCGCCGAATTCGCGAGCAGACGTTCACCTCCAAACCGCTCGATCATGTCGGCGGCCCGGTCAGGTGTGCACTTGGTAACGGGATACAGCGTCATCCCGGCCCAAAAACCACGATCAAGCACTTCGCTGATCGTGTGCTCTTCCACGTGATCAACGAGCACGCGATCCGGATTGATTCGCGAGTCGTCGCACAACATGTCGAGAATCATCCGCGTCCCCTGGTACTTGTCTTCCAGGTGCGGGGTATGAATCAGAATCAACTGATCATGCTCGATCGCTAAGTCGAGGTGTTCGAGAAAAACCGTCGCCTCGTTCTTGGTGTTTTTATTGAGCCCGATTTCGCCGATGCCGAGCACACCGGGCCGATCGAGAAACTCGGGAATCATCGCGATCACCTCGCGTGATAACGAAACGTTCTCGGCTTCCTTGGCGTTGATGCACAACCAACAATAATGTTGGATGCCGAACTGAGCGGCGCGGCGAGCTTCGACAGCGGTGAGCTGCTCGAAATAGTCTCGAAAACCGTCAACGCTGCCGCGATCAAAACCTGCCCAGAACGCGGGTTCACTGATCGCGACGCAGCCCATTTTCGCCAGCGTCTCATAGTCATCCGTCGTGCGGCTGACCATGTGGAGGTGCGGGTCAATGAAATCCATCGCGTCAGCTTTCTCGGGATTCGGATGCGGAGGTCGAGGCGTGTTCGGGCATCAAGTCGAATGCCGCTCGCCAATCGGGATCGTACTGACGCGAAAACAGCTTTTGAATCTGTTCGGCCCGATCGGGCGACTCGCCGAGCAACAGGTTGATCGCCTCGGTGAGTTGTTCACGGCGATTCGCAGCGTCACCGGAGAGTTTCCGCTGAGAACCTTTCGCCCGATCGATACGGTCGAGGATCGCGGCAATCTCGAGCAACTTGGCTCGAGTTTCCAAATACGATTGATCCAAAATGGTTTCTGAGCTGCGTGGTTTCATAGGGTGCCAATTAACCTTCGGCCGGTTCGATCGTAGCGGACATGCTACCTTTGCAACGTGGCAACAGTTCGTCTTTTCCGAACGCGTGGATTTGATCTCGTTTGAGTTCGGCAAGTTCGAGCGTCGTCGTCATGCAAATCGCCCGGCCGCTCGAATCGACTTCTTTGGCGACCTGGTAGCCCTTCTCGATCGGCATCCGGAACAGCCGCTTCATCATCGTGATCACGTAATCGAAACTGTGATCGGTGTCGTCCCACAGGATAACGTGATAGGGAGGTTGGCGTTTCGGTTTGTTGCTGGAACGTTGCTCCTGCTGCGATTCAGGCTCGGCAACGGCAACGGTGACGACTTCGTCAAACATGCTTTCTTCTTGGGACATGGTATTCAGAGTTCTCCTAAACGGTTCGCGTACCTGAGAAATTTCAGCAACGAACGGCTTCCTATTTTAATGCGGTTCACGATCGTTCCGCAAAAACGCTATTGTAGCCGCGAGACGATTGCACCTGTTAGACCTGAAGTACTGATTTTTACGAAGGTTGCACATCCGCGCGAGGCACGTTTCGCCCAAACCGCAAGGGTTAACGGCGTCACAAACTCCCTCTCCGGCGCAACCGTTTTTACGCTCAATCTCGACACTCACTCCGCCCAAACTGAAACAGCCCGATGCCCCAACCCGCCTCCCCGCTGCCCACCGAATTCCTCGACTTTTTGACCCACAACGCGACGCGTTTCCAGGAGGAATTGATGCAGTGGCTGCGGATCGCCAGCATCAGCAGCGATTCCTCCGCCCGACAGAATGTTCACCTCGCCGCCGAGTGGGTCAAGAATAAGTTTGAGGCGGCCGGTCTGAAAACGGAATCGTTCGAAACCGCCGGTTTCCCGCTGATTTATGCCGAAACGCCGCTGCCCGCCACGGAGGGCGAAAAAAAGCCTCCCGTCGCCCTCGTTTATGGACACTATGACGTGCAGCCGCCGGAGCCATTGGAGTTGTGGAACAGCCCGCCATTTGAGCCTGTCGTGCGCGACAATCAGATCTACGCCCGCGGGGCGACGGACGATAAAGGTCAAGTCCTGACGCACGTGATCGCGGTCTGCGAGTGGCTCGCCAGCGGTCGGACGCTCCCGATCCAGGTCAAATTCTTGATCGAGGGTGAAGAAGAAGTCGGCAGCGCGAACTTGGAAGAACACCTGCCGCGACTCGCCGAGACCCTCGCCTGCGACGTCGTCGTTGTTAGCGACAGCAGTCAATACGGGCCCGGACGTCCGGCCATCACCTGCGGATTGCGTGGTATCGCGACGTATGAGTTGTTCGTCGATGGGCCGAGCCATGACCTGCACAGCGGATCGTTCGGAGGTGCCGTGATGAATCCGGCAATCGCGCTTTGTCACATGCTCTCGAGCATGATCGACAAAGACGGCCGCATCGCTGTCGCCGGCTTCTACGACGACGTGTTGCCAATCCCCGAAATCGAACGTGAAGCCTGGAAACGACTTGGCAGCGACGACGCGGAGTTCGCTCGCAGCGTCGGTGTCGACACACTCGCCGGCGAACCCGGTTTCACTACCGACGAACGCCGATGGGCGAGACCCTCGTTCGACATCAACGGCCTGACATCAGGTCATCAGGGCGAAGGCGTGAAAACGGTTCTTCCCGCAAAAGCATCCGCAAAATTCAGCCACCGATTGGTCCCAGGCCAAGATCCCAAGACGATTACGCAAAAGCTCCAAGAACACTTCACGCAACATTGCCCCGCTGGCGTGAAATTTAAATTGAAACCCGATCACGGGGCCGGTGCGATGTTGGCCGATGCCTCCAGCCCGTACACCAAAGCCGCCTCGATTGCGGTGGAGTCCTCGTTTGGTGTGCCACCGGTGATGATCCGCGAAGGTGGTTCGATTCCGATTCTGGCACGCTTCCAAGAAGTTCTTGATTGCGACGTTCTGCTACTCGGATGGGGCCAGAATGACGACGCCGCACACAGCCCCAATGAGAAGTTTTCGTTGACCGATTTCCAACGCGGCATCCAAGCCTCCGCCGCGCTCTGGCAAGAGATGGGGCGAATCTGACCATCTCAGCGTGCTCGGCCAGTGTTTGGCATAGCAATCGCTTCTTCCTTCATCGTGTTAACCCGGCGGTCGTGCCCCCCACGATCACGACCGAGGCGTTACGTACGAACCGTTTCTGAACGCTGACGGATCACGTTGGCAGCCGATCAAACGACAAAAGGAAAATAAGATGGCTAAGAGCACACTCGAAAAGAAAACAATCGCATTTCTCGTTACCGACGGGTTTGAACAAGTCGAATTGACCCAGCCATGGGAAGAGATCAAGAAAGCGGGCGCGACCGTGCACTTGGTCTCGATCAAATCGGGCAAGGTGCAAGGCGTCCACCACGAGAAGCAAGGCGACCAATTCGACGTCGATAAAGTCGTCGGCGATGTCAGCGCGTCCGATTACGACGGGTTGGTCCTGCCCGGAGGCGTTTTTAATCCGGACGCACTGCGACTCAATGACGAGGCTGTCGATTTCGTCCGCGACTTCTTCAAACAACACAAACCTGTCGCCGCGATCTGCCATGGCCCGTGGACGCTGATCGAAGCCGGTGTGGTGGAAGGTCGCCGCGTCACATCGTGGCCGAGCTTGAAAACCGATCTCATCAACGCGGGTGCGAACTGGGTCGACGAAGAATGCGTCTGCGACGAAGGTCTCGTGACCAGTCGCCGCCCTGACGACCTACCCGCCTTCTGCAAGAAAGCGATCGAAGAATTCGCAGAGGGCAAACACGCCGAACAAACGGCTTGATCACGACTCGTGTCTGCCTCGCTATCTA
Source organism: Aporhodopirellula aestuarii (assembly GCF_023701485.1). Classification (GTDB taxonomy): domain Bacteria; phylum Planctomycetota; class Planctomycetia; order Pirellulales; family Pirellulaceae; genus Rhodopirellula; species Rhodopirellula aestuarii. The sequence continues at coordinate 37,554 of NZ_JAMQBK010000028.1, read as the reverse complement.
GACCGAATCATTGCGATCCTATTGGGCCTGCCTTCGGTGATGCGGTCGGATTGGGAAGGCTTCGCTCCGCACGGTACGAAGCCCAACAAACCGACCGATTTCCCCCGGTCAGTGGACAAATGACTAAGATGCAGCCAGGAGAACTTGCAATCTGATGAGAAAATCCATCTGGCCCCGTGGCGATAATACCGACGTCCTGATTCAGGCTGCCCAAAAAGGCGATCCTGATGCGGTCAACCAATTGTTGGACCGGCACCGCGAAGGCATCCGACGGTTGGTCGAGATGCGACTTGACCGCAAGGTTCAGCAGCGGATCGACGTCAGCGATGTTGTCCAAGAGGTGCTCGTCGAGGCCAGCGGTCGGATGGCCAAGTACCTGGACGATCCCGTCATGGCGTTCCATCTGTGGCTGCGTCAGATCGCATGGGATCAGATCATCGACACGTATCGTCGGCACCGCGTGAGCGCCAAACGCAACATGGATCGCGAGCAGCCCATGCATGCCGGCGGCAACGGTGGTGTCGACGAATCGTCGGTCGACCTCGCCATTCAACTCTGCGATCCCGCCATGACCCCCGCCGCCGTGGCGACACAACGAGAGATCGCCACTCGCGTTGAGACCGCCATCGAAAGGCTCGACGACGCCGATCGCGAAGTCATCATGATGCGTCACTACGAGCATCTGACTAATCTCGAGATCGCCGAGGTGCTCGGTCTTCAACCGCCTGCGGCGAGCATGCGATACCTCCGCGCGATGCGGCGATTGCGGACCATGCTCGAACAGGAAGACGAATCGTTTTCCTGAGTCGGGCCCGTGGTTCGATCGGCAGCGATGCGTGTGGGACGTCGATTTAATTACTGCGGGATTTCAAGAGTAGCAGAACGGCGCGAGCCATCCGGTAACGCGGGACCGGACGGCTCGCGCCGTACCGCTAAAAAGAGCACTAAAACAATCGACGTCCCGTCGCCGCCTGCCTGCGTTGGATGCCGTCGCGATAAGGACGGCGAAATGCAAGAACAACCACCCCTCAGCTTGCGCGAACACTTTTCGCTTGCACGGTCTCTTCCGATAAAATTTCATCGAGACGCCGACGGATCAGATCCGCCCAGATGCGATAGCCTTCCTCGTTCTGGTGCAACTTGTCGCCACGAAAAAGTTCAGGGCGAGGCGTGTCGTCGGCGTTGAGATAATACTCCGCCGTGTTCAAACAAAACACGTTCGGCTCCGTCAGAGCGACTTCACGAAACATCGCGTTCAAACTGCGGATCTCAGGCCAAACCTTCCAACGCGAAGGCGTCGGCGTGACTTCGATGAGGAGAATGGGAGCATCGGGTTGGTATTTCCGCGACACCCCGATCACATGCATCACCATCTTGCGGACTTCGTCTACCGAACGGTCTTCGCTGGATCCAGTGATATCGTTGGCGACAAACAGGACCATCGCTCGATATTGGTGCGGCGAGATCAATCGCCGTGCGAACACAACAAAATCGCTGTGCCGGGCACCACCGTAGCCACGACGAATGATGGGGTAAGGCGCGAGCATCTCGGCGGCGTCGGTCCACAGCCGAATGCTGCTACTGCCGAGCAACAGGATTGCGTTTTCAGGATCGGGTTCGGTTTGATCGAGTTTTTCGAAGCGAGTGATATCGGCGTCCCAACGTCGGATCGCCTTGATTCTGTCTTTTGGCGACAGAATGCCGTCGAGTTCTTCTTCAGTGGCATTGAGAGGTGAGTCGACAAGCGTCGGTTGCTGGGTTTCGATCGCATTTTCAGACGCGGGAGCGGCCGTCTGCTGAGCAAAAGCCGCCGGGCTGCCAAAAATCACGGCCGCCGCGATCGCGGCGAGTGCTCCTACTACGCCAAAAGCACGACGCGGGCTGCTTGGTCGAACACGCAAACTCGCCCAAAGACGGCGGAAAGCTGGGTAAAACGGAGGGCGGGCGGAGAGTTTGGAGACGTTTAACTCAACAAAAAACAGCTTCATCGGAGGGGTTCCAAGGCGGGATTCGTAGGCACATCGTGATCGAAAATGCTGCAGACAGCTTACTCGAACGTGAACCGGTCTTGTCACCTGATTGCCAATCGCGAACACTGACGGCTGAAGAAACTCACTATGTACCCCTGAAGGTAATTTTCGAATGTCCGATCCGTTTGGTTCTCTATCGCCACTGCAGGCCGGTGGCTTCAACTCGATCTCCGATCATCGCATGGCCAGCAGCCATGCCAGTCAGGGTTACCAGCGTCAGCGTCAGATGACGTTGGGCGATCTGTTGCTGGAAAATCGCATCGTTTTCTTGCAAGGCGAGATTCACTACGCCAACGCAAACGAAATCGTGATGAAGCTGTTGTATCTGCAAAGCGAAAATCGTCGTAAAGACATCCATTTCTATATCAACTCGCCCGGCGGCAGCGTGACCGCGACCCTCGCGATCTACGACACCATGCAAATGGTCTCGTGCCCCGTCGCAACTTACTGCGTCGGCGAAGCGTGCAGCGGAGCGGCGGTTTTGCTCGTCGGCGGTGCCAAAGGCAAACGCTTCTGCTTGCCCAACAGCCGCGTCATGATGCACCAACCGATGGGTGGCGTGTCCGGCCAGGTCAGCGATATCGAAATCCAAGCTTCGGAAATGTTCCGCTATCGCGACAAACTGAACCAAATCATCAGCGAACACAGCGGCAAATCGGTCGAACAGATCGCCAAAGACACCGACCGTGACTTCTTCCTCTCCGCAGAAGAGGCCAAAGAATACGGCTTGGTCGACGATTTGCTCAAGAAACAAGAAGTCGAGGCGGAAGAAGACGACATCTAGTCGTTCTCAGCTTTTGCTGACCCCAACCGCTTCCTATCCAATTACCAGAATCACCAGACAAAGTTACTAATATGCCAGTCATCCCTTACGTAGTCGAAAGCAACGGCCGCGAAGAACGTACCTACGATATCTACAGCCGGTTGCTCAAAGACCGCATCATTTTCCTCGGCCAACAGGTCGACGACCAAATCAGCAACGCGTTGGTCGCCCAAATGCTGTTTCTGCAGTCGGATGACCCCAAAGCGGACATCCATATGTATATCAACTCGCCCGGCGGCAGCATCACGGCGGGCATGGCGATCTACGACACGATGCAATTCGTCAGTTGCGACGTGGCGACGTACTGCATGGGTCAGGCCGCCTCGATGGGTGCGGTCTTGCTGACCGCCGGCGCCAAAGGGAAACGTTTCTCGCTACCAAACGCCCGGATCATGATCCACCAACCGCTCGCCGGGATGCAGGGAACCGCTCGTGAAGTCGAAATTCACGTCGGCGAATTGCGCCGGATCAAGACGCGGATGAACGAAATCATGATCGAACACACCGGTCACTCGCTCGAAAAGATCGAAGAAGACACCGATCGCGACCGTTTCATGTCGGCCGATGAAGCCTGCCAGTACGGTTTGATCGACAAAGTCGTCAGCAAGGTCGCCGAAGCCAACAAGTAACGGCGTGATTTCGATAGGACGACTCCTTCGGGAGTTTCCCATTCCCCCTTCGTCTAGCGGCCCAGGACGTCGGCTTATCCGGCCGGAAACGCTCGTTCGAATCGGGCAGGGGGTGTTTGGCGAATCGTGACCACCGTGGCTATGATGGGAAGCAACTCTGCTCTCCCATCGTCAATCGATCGCCCCAATGCCATCATCGCCAGCCGTCATCCGTTTCGTTTATTTTGACCTCGGAAACGTTTTGGTCGCCTTTGACAGGCAACTCGCCTGTCAGAACGTGGCCAATTTATTCGCCGGTGATGTCGAGCACGTCGATGAATTCTTGCATATTCATGGCCTGCAAAACGAACTCGAATGCGGACGAATCAGCGAACAGGAGTTCGCCGCGACCGTCCGCGCCAAAATGTTGGCGGCCGCGAGCGACGAAAACCTCTCGGCAACGATCGCTCAAATCGCCGACCAAGCCATCCTGACCGCAATCAGTGACATGTTCTCTCCGATCGAATCGATGCGAGAGTTGCTTCGATCGATTCGCCAAAGCGGAATTCCCGTCGGGATCTTGAGCAACACCTGCAACGCACATTGGAGCTGGGTGCACTCGCAATCTTACCCGGTCCTCGAAGGCCCCTTCGACGTGTGCGTCGTGAGCCATGAAGTGGGTGCGATGAAACCGGATCGGTTGATCTATGAAACCGCGACCCGGCGCGTCTCCGAATTCGCAAACGTTGTGCCCGAGGAAATTCTGTTCCTCGACGACAAAGAAGAAAATGTGCTCGCCGCGCGTGACCACGGATGGCGGGCCGAAGTCTGTTTTGGCGGCGAAGAGGCCGAACAAGTCTTATTGGATTACGGCGTTTTGGCAAACAAAGTTACACGATGTGAAACCGGCTTGGAGGCTGCCCCCCGATCATGAACTCACCGACCATTACCCCATCGACCATCCACGCTGAATTAAGTTCCTCGTCGACCTCTCCTCGGACCGTGGCGGTGATCGACATCGGGGCGATCAGTATCCGCATGGCGATTGCGGAGATCCACGCCGACGGACAAATCCGCACACTCGAATCGCTGATCCAGCCCGTTGATCTGGGACGCGATGCGTTCGAGTCCCGCCGTTTGGGACGCAAAGGAATCGAAAGGGCCGCGACCGTGCTCAGACGATTTCGACGCGTGCTCAATGAGTATGGCGTGACGGACACCAAAGACATCCGCGTCGTCGCCACCAGCGCGGTACGCGAAGCGGTCAACCGGATCGCGTTCATCGATCGCGTCTATGTCGCCACGGGGCTCGACGTTGAACCGATCGACGAGGCCGAAGTCAACCGGATCACGTACATGGGCATCACACCGATGTTGATGGCGCGAGCCGAAACCGCCGAATCCAAATCGGTGGTCATCGAAGTCGGCAGCGGCAGCACCGAGTTGCTGATGATCCGAGGTGGCAACGTGCTGCACTCGGATTCCTTCCGACTGGGATCACTGCGTTTGATCCAAGAACTCGACGCCTCGGGACTGCGTGGGGCAAAGTTTCGTCATCTGCTCGAGACACACGTCCGCCGTTTTGTCATCCGCATCGCCGAAGAACTCAAAGCCGATGCCCCGTTGCAACTCGTGGTCATGGGAGGCGATATCCGCTTCGCGGCGCACCAATTGATCGACGATTGGGACGAACAAACGCTCGCCAAACTGCCCACCAACAAACTCGAAAAGCTCTCCAGCCAAATCCTTTCGATGAGCGAAGATGCCATCGTTGATCAAATGGGCGCCACCTTTGTTGAGGCGGAAACCTTGTCCGTCTCGCTGCTCGCCTACACGTTGTTTGCCAAGCATTTCGAACTGTCACATCTCTTCGTCAGCGGCGCGAACCTGCGTGACGGATTGCTCGCCGATATCGAGCAAGGCGGAAACTGGACCAGCGAATTTCGGCAGCAGATTATCCGCTCAGCGATGTCTCTGGGACAACAATATGACGTCGACCTAGCGCACGCCCGTTCCGTCGCGGAATTGGCTCGTGGTCTGTTCGAACAGCTCACCGCCGACCACCAACTCGACGCTCGTCACGAAGTGCTGTTATACGTCGCCGCGCTTTTGCACGAAGTCGGTTTATATGTGAACCTGCACAGCAATCACAAACATGCGTACTATTTGATTCGAAACAGCGAACTGTTTGGTCTCAGTCGGCAAGAACTGCAACTCGTTGCTTTGGTCGCACGTTATCATCGCCGCGCCTCACCACAAGCGAGTCACGAAGGTTACAGCTCGCTGGATCGGAAAGACCGCGTCGCGGTGACCAAAATGGCCGCGTTGCTGCGAATTGCGATCGCACTCGACGACACACGCAGCGGCCGGATTCGCGAAGTCGTGTGCACGCGGGAAGAGAAGCAAATGGTGATTGCGGTCCCCGGGGTGGAAGACGTTTCTCTTGAACAACTCGCGCTCCGTGTGAACAGTTCTCTGTTTCGAGATATTTTTGGTGTCCCCGTTTTACTGCGAGCCGGAGAATAGACCTTGAAAAGGTTCCCCTTTTTCTCATCACCCTCACAGCATTCCCTCGCAATCGCGCTGGCAGTGATGGTGGGGCACGTCGGCATCTTGCACGCCCAGCCGCCTGTTTCGGCGACGTCCCCGTCTCCATCTCACCTGACTCCACCCCACCCGTCTCCAACTCACCCATCTCCAACCCACCAGGCCCCATCGATCGTGTCTGACCCTACCCGCATCGTATTGGCGCAGTATTCTGGCAGTGGTGAGACGGGCCCCTATCAATCCCGGGATCCCTACGCCGTAGCGCGCCAACGCCTGGTCGACACGCGAATCCGAACTGCCGGCGTCACCAACGAGCGTGTGCTCTCGGCAATTGCCGAAACGCCACGGCATGAATTCGTCCCCGCGAGCGTTCGTGACAAAGCGTATTTCGACATGGCGTTGCCGATCGGTGCGGCGCAAACGATCAGCAGCCCGTTTATCGTCGCTTCGATGACCGAAACACTCGACCCGCAACCCGAAGACCGTGTCCTCGAAATCGGAACAGGCAGCGGTTATCAGGCAGCGGTGCTGAGTCCGCTGGTCTCGGAAGTGTATTCGATCGAAATCGTCGAGTCCCTCGGATTAAACGCGCGAAAGGTGCTTGATCGGCTCGGTTACACAAATGTCCACACCAAAATCGGTGACGGATTTTTGGGTTGGCCCGATAAATCGCCGTTTGACAAAATCATCGTCACGTGCAGCCCTGAATCGGTCCCAGTACCGCTCGTCGAACAACTCCGCGAAGGAGGTTCGATGATCATTCCGGTAGGTGAACGTTATCAACAAACGCTTTATCGGATGACCAAACGCGATGGCAAGCTCGTCCGCGAACCGCTGCGTCCGACACTCTTCGTTCCGATGACCGGAACCGCCGAGTCGGGCCGCAAAAACAAACCGGATCCCTCCAATCCCGTCATCATCAACGGGGACTTCGAACAATCCAGCCCTGAGCATGCGGCCACCGGCGCGAGTTCCCCCGCAAATAACGACGCCATCGCATCCGATGCACTGCATCCGTTGGACGCACCGCAGCCCAATCCGGCTGATTTTATCGCCGGATGGTATTACGGACGCCAGGTCAAGCGATTCGTCGAAAACGGGCAAGCGATGGCGAGATTTGAGAACCAAACCGCCGGCCTCGGCTCGCATCTCTTGCAAGGGATCGCGATCGACGGCAGCCAAGTGTCGACAATCCGACTGTCCACCCGAGTCCGGACGGAGAATGTGGTTAAAGGCCCCGAACCGGACTCTTGGCCGATGCTCGCGATCAGCTATTACGACGCCAATCGTCGCGATCTCGGGATGGTTTCGCTCGGCCCCTATCGCGGCACCCGTGATTGGCGAAAAGACAGCCGAATCTTGCGTGTTCCGCCGTCCGCGAAGGAAGCGATCATCCGCATCGGGCTGTTCGGAGCCACCGGACGAGCCGACTTTGATGACGTCAAAGTGGAAAAAATGGGTCGTTAAATTTTACCCAGACTGCTTGATCGGCCCCCCTTCCTCGCTATCCTAACGACTGGCACAGTAGGCGATCTCGGTCCGTACCACCAACAGCAACATGTGTGGGGTCGCCGAAAAAGTCGCATCACTTGACAGGGCTGAGCCTGACCCGGACGCAAGAATTCTCAATCATCTGGGCGCCGGTGGCATCCACTTTTACAACCGAGACAACGAAGGATGGAGGAACGTACATGAGGTGTTTTCACCTGTTGGTATCTCTCTCGCTAGCACTGACGGTCAGTGTGTCGGCGGAGGCTGGTGGCTCTTACGGGAGCTACGGTAGTTATGGCAGCGGCGGCAGCTCCGGCGGAAGCTCCGGTGGAGTTGTCTACGGCAGCAGCGGTGGCGGATTGCTATCCGGTTTGCGTGCCCGCATCGCCGCTCGCCATGCCGGTTCATCCGGTGGCAGTTACGGCGCGTCTTCGGGTGGTTCCTCAGGCGGTTCGTCCGGCGGAACCTACGTCGCGAGCTATGCTTCGTCCGGATCATCCGGTGGCTCTTCGGGTGGCGGACTGTTCAGTCGTATCCGCGCTCGCATCCAGGCCAAACACGCAGCTCGTGGATCGAGTGGCGGTTCGTCAGGTGGTTACGTCTCGTCTTACTCGAGCGGCGGCGCCAGCAGTGGTGGCAGCAGCGGTGGGTATTACTCGAGCAGTGTTTCCGTCTCGGGCGGCAGCTCGGGTGGTAGTTCGGGTGGCTACATCGCTCCCGTCTCGTACTCCGCTCCTATGATCCAGTCGAGCTACCCAGCTCAATCGTACCCATCGGGTACGGTCATCGAATCGGGCAGCTACCCGGTCGAAGGCAGCGTCATCAATGGCAGTGCTTATCATGAATCGGCCCCATCGAGCGGCGCGGTCATCGACGGCACCATCATCGATAGCGGTGCGAGCTACGAGTCCCGCAAACCGACTCTGGATGACGACGCCGCATTGTTGACCGTGGCGGTTCCTTTGGAATCCGCACGCGTCACCGTCAACGGTCACGAAACGACCAGCGACGGAATGATTCGTCAATTCATGTCACGTGGACTCAAAGAGGGTTACCTCTACACCTACGAAGTCGTGGTCACCTACGAAGTCGACGGTCGTGAGCAGCGTGACGCGAAGACCATCAAACTGCGTCCCGGCGACATGGAACGAATGGTCTTCCAACAAGACGCCGAAGCCGCATCGGACGACTCGCAGCCAGCCGCTGGCGAAGCCGCCGAAGAAAACACGCAAGCCGAAGCGGGACAACAAGCAGCCGACGCGACCGAAACCGTCGTTCAGCTCTTTGTTCCTGCCAACGCGGTTGTTTCCCTCGCCGGTAACGAAACCAACGGTTTCGGACGCGTTCGCACGTTCCGCACCACCCAACTCGCCGCTGGTGAGAGCTGGGAAAACTACACCGTAGTGGTCAGTGCCAGTGTCAACGGACGTAACATCCGTAACGAACGCACGATTGACGTCGCCGCTGGCAGCACCGTCGAACTCGAGTTCGACTTCAACGCAAACACGTTGGCCATGCGTTAAGAACATCGGAAACGGACCAGCCTTCACCGGCTGACACGCCATTCCCAATCACGAGGCCGTGTTCAAGAATTCTTGAACACGGCTTTTTTCGTAGCATCGCAAAGCATTTCTAGCTTCTAGCTTCTAGCTTCTAGCTTCTAGCTTCTAGCTCCCAGCTCCCAGCTCCCAGCTCCCAGCTCCCACCTCCCAATCCCCAGCACCCGCCCCGTCAATCTGCTATCCTCCAACCGGGGCGTCCTCATCACCCTTCCTACCAACGGGAGACCAACTGATGACACAAGATGAATCGCTGATCGAAAAGATTCAGGCACGAGACGTCGAGGCGTTGGCCGAATACATCGCCGTGCACCGCGATCAACTGTCCGGCTTCGTCCGCTCCATCACCGGCGAACACCTGCTGGCCGTGACCGAGCTCGACGATCTGATACAGGAGGTATCCGCGACGGCAATCTCAGGCCTCTCGACGGCGCCGTTGGACCAATACTCTCCGATGCAGTGGCTGCAACAGATCGCGCGGCGACGCGTCGTCGATGCCCACCGCTTTCACTTCGACGCCAAGATCCGGGACTTCGGCCGCCAAAAATCCATCCACGCGGCAGCATCACCGGGCGGCAACGACGAATCCGATGGGGGACTCGAAAGGTTGCTCGCCGCCAGCATGACGTCGCCCAGTGCGGCGGTTAGCCGAGACATTCGGATGCACCGGATGTCCGAAGCAATCGCTTCCCTGAGCGAAGAACAGCAAGCGGCGATTCGACTGCGCTACGTCGACGGCCTACCGACCAAATCCATCGCCGAGAAACTCGGCAAGACCGATGTTGCCATCCGCGTGCTGCTTTCGCGAAGCATGCGAGAACTCGAAAAACGACTCGACGATGTGCGACCGAGCCGGTGAAGCCCGGTTGAGAAACTCTATGGAATATTCCAGGATGAAGCCGTGTCGCTCCATCACTCCCTTTGAGTCAATATTCCCATCATGTCCTCAGTCTCCACCGACGTCGCTCGTGTACTGATCGCAGGTTCATGGCGAAACGCTTCGCCCCAATCCACGTTTCATGCCACCGATCCCAACCTAAACTCCGCGTTACCTGAAACGTTCCCCGTCAGCACCTGGGACGACTGTGAAGCCGCCCTCGATGCCGCCGCCGCCGCGGCAGTGGAACTTCGCAAATTACCAGCGGAAAAAATTGCGAATTTTCTGTGTCTTTATGCGGATAAAATCGACTCCGCCAAAGATTCTCTCGTCGATGCGGCATTCGCCGAAACCGGATTGGCTCGATCCCCCCGACTCGCCGATGTCGAACTGCCTCGCACGAGCAACCAGTTGCGGGCCGCTGCCGAAGCGTGCCGGACCGGTAACTGGGCACTGCCCACGATCGATACCAAAGCCGGCATTCGTTCGTGCTATCGTCCACTCGGTCCTGTTTGCGTCTTCGGACCAAACAATTTCCCATTTGCATTCGGCAGTGTTTCGGGTGGCGATTTCGCGGCCGCGATCGCAGCGGGCAATCCGGTCATCGGCAAAGCAAACAGTTCGCATCCCGAAACGACACGCCTGTTCGCCGAACTGGCTTTGGAAGCGGTCCAAGAAACCGGTCTTCCCGAGGCGACCGTACAACTGCTCTATCGCACCGACCACGCCGATGGCGAACGTTTGGTGTCAGACCCTCGCGTCGGCGCCACCGGTTACACCGGCAGTCGCTCGGCCGGACTGACACTCAAAGCCGCCGCCGATCGCGCCGGCAAACCGATCTACCTGGAACTGTCCAGCGTCAACCCGGTCGTCATCACCCCGGGTGCATTGGCACAGCGAGGCGACGCCATCGTCAAAGATTTCGTCACCAGCGTGCTGATGGGCACCGGCCAGTTCTGCACCAACCCAGGAATGGTTTTGCTGGTCGCCAACAACGACACCGAAGCTTTCATCACGGCAGTCAAAGAGCAATTCGAATCCACCGCAGCAGGGACACTGCTCTCGCCAGCGGTCACGAAATCGCTCGGCAAGAGCATTCAGACCCTCGCAAGCCTCGGTGCTGAACTGTTGACCGGGGGTGGTGATCCCGAACCCGATCGCTGCGCGATGGCGAACACCTTGATGCGGGTGGATGGGACAACGTTCTTGTCCGACCCCGAGGGCTTCCAAACCGAAGCGTTCGGCAACGCGTCGGTCGTCGTGGTCGCGAACGATCTTTCCCAGTTGTGCGAGGTCATCGGTCAACTCGAAGGCAATCTGACGGGTTGTATCTATTCCGCCGAGGACGGCAGCGAAGAGCGTGATGTTGAGCAAATCTCATTCGCCCTCGAACCCAAAGTCGGCCGACTCCTCAACGACAAAATGCCGACCGGCGTCGCGGTGAGTCCCGCAATGAACCACGGGGGCCCCTATCCCGCGACCGGTCACCCCGGATTCACCGCCGTCGGTGTGCCCGCCTCGTTACTGCGTTTCGGCAAGCTCACCAGTTTTGACAATGTTCGCCAAGATCGTCTTCCGGCGTTGCTACAAGACGACGCCCCCACCGACGAAACCATGCGGTTAATCGACGGCCAATGGCGAACCGGGTCCGTCTAAAGCTTGCCTTGCAAAACAGTCCGCAGTCCCGTCCAGCGGGACTGCGGGTTCGACGGAGTAGTGCCAGTTGAACTTACATGGTCCGTCCGTGCTTTCACGCACGCCGAGACACTCCGACAAAACGGCCAATCTGCCCGAAAAACGCAGCGAAAACGATTGCCAACGACGGAGCGACTGCTCAGGATAAAGTAGTAGCGACGCAGGGGACCAAGCACCGTCCCGGGTCACTCGCCGCCATTTAGCGCCGCAAGTGTCCTCCCTCGGTGTCTGTCACCTTGAACGCGTCGCACTTTACCGACAGTTCAAAGGCCGATCGATGTGTGTCCTGACCAAACGGTGGCTGCTTTCTTCGACGGCGCGTCAACAGCGTTCGTTGGATGGACTCGCAATCGGTAGGCCCAGCGGAATCGTGGCGTGCACGTCACGATCCGGCAGGCCGCTTCTCCGAGACGGCGCAGACGCGTTTACCACTCGTTGCACCGGACCTGCCGCGTCGACACGAGCATTCTCGGCGATGATGCAACCGAGGCAACGATGAGCCGCAAAGCTGAGCAAATCGTCGACGACTTGCGGGACTTCATCGTGCCTTCTTATCCCGACATCGAAATCCGCGTTCGGCCTTGGGAAGAAGATGAGAGGCGTCTTGCCATCTATTTTACTGATACCAAGTTCGCGTCGCTCTACCCCTACCAACGTTGGCATTATCTGACTCACCTCATCCCGTCGGAATACCAAGAACAATATTTGGAGACGACGGTTTGGTTCGAACTCGCGCCCGGTGAATCGCCAGCGGACTTGAGCTATCCCGACGAGGAACTGATCTCGGACATCACGCCTGACGTCATGCGAATCCTGAAGGCAATCGGCTTCTTCCGGAAACTCGATGACATCATGTGTCCCCACAAGAAGACAGCCGAGCGTGGGCGATGTTGGGGTGACTTCCGCAACTCAAGGCCCCTCTTGTTGAGCAGTGGAATTACCGAAAGCGAACTCTTTGATGTCTTTCACGTTCTGATGCTTCAGGGAGGATTCTGTGACTGCGAAATTCTTTACAATGCGGTGGAAGAGAGCCGACTCAAAGCGGAGTACTGGACGGCCCGGGCCGAGGGAATCGAGCCACACGATCCGCATCGAAAAACGTGAACCCATACGAACCACCGCAAGCCGAATCACTCGACTTCACGCGAAGGGGCGTCACGCTAATGCCGCGTCCTCTCGCAACACACACGAGCAAAGTCGTCTATCGATTTGGGCTTTTTCAATTTACCTGGCCCTTGGCTGTCGCTTACTGGACAGACTCATTGCCCATTGATATCTGGGCATTGTTTATCGCATCGAACGGATTGAGCGTCCGACCGAGTGCCTTCAGACGCCTTCCCTGGACGGCGTTGATGTGCCTCGTCTACCCGATCGCATTGATCGCCGCCTTCGCTGAGTACGACCCGCTCGATATTGGGAACTGGGTGCCTTCGCGTTTCTCGCCTGTCTTTTCATTGCAGCTGTTCTCGTCGGCGTGGGCGTTCTACGCGGTCGTTTGCATTCTCCGTTGTCACTTCGCACATCAGCGCAAAGAGCTTCCAACTCACAATGCCTTCTGATCAAGCATCCCAGATTGACCGAGGGCACTTGCGCGGCGTTCTCTCCCCAATCGGATCGCCTCCAACGTATCTGTTATCTTGGTTGGCGGTATGACACCCTGATGAACAGCTCCACACACAATTACACTCAGTCAGAAAATGAACCGATTTTCACCACGAGCAACCACGCCGGGTTGGATATTGCTAGCCTTGTTGTCGTGCCCTGCTTTTGGACAAGGCGAAACCGAAACCGTCACGCAACCGACCATCGAACTACCGAACAAAGAATCGTTTCACCTCTTCGTGTTAGCGGGTCAATCCAACATGGCAGGACGCGGCGAAGTGACCGACGCCGATCGCCAACCGCATGAGCGATTGTACATGTGGAGCGAAGACGGACGGTGGGTACCGGCTGTGGATCCGGTGCATTTTGACAAACCCAAAGTTGTCGGTGTCGGACCGGGTCGGACCTTCGGGATCTCACACGCCAACGCACGCCCTGATATTTCCATCGGTCTGATCCCGTGCGCCGTGGGCGGTTCGCCAATCGATTGTTGGTTACCGGGCGGTTATCACTCGTCGACAAAAACGCACCCATATGACGACGCGGTCAAACGTATCCGAGCGGCGTCTGATGACGGCACGATCCAAGGCATCCTCTGGCATCAGGGCGAAGGAGACTCCAGCCCTAACCGTGCCGAGGTCTACCAAGAAAAGCTGCTCGGCGTGCTGCAACGCTTGCGAGCCGAATGCGGCGGCGAGCCTCCCATCATGATCGGCCAACTGGGGCAATTTCCTGAGCGTCCGTGGACCGAGGGTCGCCGCATGGTGAATTGGGCGCATCGGCAAGTCGCTCTCAAACTCCCGCATGCCGCGTTTGTTTCATCGGATGGACTTACCTCCAATCCCGACCTCATTCACTTCAACCGTTTCTCGGCAGTACTATTTGGTTATCGATATCACGACGCCTATCTCGGACTTCGCAATGCGGTCCCTGGCGTCAAAACGGATCGGATCGAAGATGCGTTAACGACGATCCGAGAACATCTCCGCACCCAAGAAAAGATCAGCGGAAACGTTGCGGAAAAATGGTCGTTGTGCCACGCGTGGTTGACACCGGAAGAGCGACGACAAGCGGTCCAGCTCATCATCGAACCTGAATATTGGGTCGCCGAAAACCTGAGGGGTTACCCTCTCGAAGAGCAAGTATCTTTATTGAGTTTGGTGGACATGTCCGAGGCGAGCGATGAGCTGGCACACCGTGTCGCCGCCGTCGCTGAAATGTGGGCGGTCAAGGACGCCGATGCGGCCCGGCATTGGCTGCGTACCATTGAATCCGATTATTGTCGCGGTCACGGTATCGAAGCTTTGTTAGCGACCGTCTTTGAACGAGACCCTTCTGCCAGCCTTGACCTCCTCGGACATTTAACTGATCAGGAAGCGGACGATCTGATCGGCTACGCAGAGATGCCGGACTATGAGCTTGATGCGCAGACTTGGGCCAAAGAAGTAGCGACCTTCGAATCGGCTCTTTTGCGCAACTTTTTGCAGAGCGGTTCGGTTGTCTGGAAGCTGGCATTGGAGGACACCGAGGCAGCATTGAGCTATGTCGCTGGCCTACCCGAGGCTCAGCAGAACCCTCGACAAGGTTGGCAGATCATTGCGTCCTGGATGAAGCAGCAGCCCGCGAACGCGTCCCAAGTCCTCGAATGGATGGAAACTCGCCTGCCAGAGCGACTTCGTTCGGATGCCCACTACCAAAACATTGCCCAGTGGTGGCACCCGATGGATCGAGAGGCCTTGGTGCAGTGGTTGAACGAACTTCCAGCGGGCACGCGACGCGACGCGGTGCTGCAAGGTTTCATCGGCGAGGAATCACACACCGATATCGAATCGGCGTATCAATGGGCTAAACAAATCCAAAATGAGCACGACCGGTTGACCGTGAACGCCCGCCTGTTGAGACGATGGTTGGCCACCGATCCCGATGCGGTTCGTGAGTTATTGCCGACCGCCGAGCTATTGAAACAGGATCGAGAGGACATCGAGCGTAGATTGCAACGCCCCTAAGTCAACGCTCGTTCGCAGAGCGAACGGCCACGTGGCCATTCGCTCCGCGAATGTGCGTCACGATTGACACATTGCAGGGGTTCTCAATCAGGCAGTCGACGTAGGTGATATTGCCCCGCCTGCAATCCCGCGCGTTTGGGATTGTCGCGGACATACCGCCTTAAATAGTCGTACTGTTCGGGACTGCGAACCAAGTGATCAAACGGATCGCCCTGCCAAAACGATCCGCGTGCTCCAATCTGTCGGTTGATCCGACATGCCGTGTAGTGCTGCCACGAATCAAACTGTTCCCTCATTGCGGTCTCGCTGCCGAACGCACAAAGCAGATGCACGTGGTTGGGCATTACCACGAAATCTCCCATTCGATATCGCTCTCCATCGAAATGCAGCAGCGATTTGGCGACGATGTTCGACAACTCTTGTCGCCTGAGCAAACAGCGGCCGTGACCGGTATCTAGAAACTCTTCTCGTTTGCGATTGAACTCGATGTTAAATCGCTTGCGGTCTTCGTCTGACAGTTTGTCGAGCAGCGTGGGCCAGGGATGATCTCCGTACCCTCGTCGTGAAAGCCAGTCTTGTTTCTGTCGATTCCAGAGTTTGAGTGCACTCGATGGAATCGAATCGGCGGTGCGAAAGGTTACAAAGATGATCGCTCCCGCCTGCGACCAGTGCGGCCGGCACGTTTCTTCGATCTGCCATTCGGCTTTTGGAACAAAGATCTCACCAATCATCGGTGGGGCTCTCGTGTGTCCAGGACAAACGGATTGAGTTCAATGATTGTATCCGATTGCGGGCGTGTGGGTGACGGACGTGTTTGAACGCATAGGTGGCGGATGCCGTGGAACGCTCGTTCGCGGGAGCGAACGGCCACGTGGCCGTTCGCTCCCGCGAATGTGCGATTGGCAACAATCGTTTCCCAACAATGGCTCGCGTCCACAAACGGATTGGATGCGAGACGCCGCCGCGATCCGCGGTCGGCTATCTGCGGTCAAGAAGCGGTGCTGGCTGCCCCACCGCAGGCGATTTCGCGGGGTCGATCGCCCGACATCTCCCCCCAAATTAATAGGGGCACGCGCCCTTCCCCCCCACTGTTCTGTTAAGATGGGAAACCTGCGACAAGTTGTCTTCCTAAGAAAACCTTGGGGTTCGGGCGCGGACTTACCACCCACAATCCCCAACCTTTCGACGAACGAAAGCGAAACTGACAATGACTGACTGGCTGAGAACCGCTTGGAATACCCGAACTCAAACACGGAATCAAGCCAAAAGGGAACGGCTGCGATCCGATCGCCGGCGAACCCTACAACGTCACGTCGAGTCACTCGAAGATCGCCGCTTGCTCGCCGCCGACTCTGGCATGGTCAGTATCGAGGAAACCCGTCAGCTCGCCGAGCATGCAACCGGACTGTGGGAGTCAGCAGGCATCTCCAGCGACCAACTCGCTGCTCTACAGGATCTGGATTATCAGGTCGCCGACTTAGGCGGCAACAAGCTGGCGTTGTATCAACCGGGCCAAATCACGATCGATGACAACGCGGCGGGGAATCTGTGGTTTGTGGATCAGACGCCGCTGGTCAACGAAGAGTTCCTCGAACTGGATGGCACGCTGATCGCCGATACGGCGACGCTTGCCGATGCAAAGATCGATTTGCTGACCGCGTTATTGCACGAGCAAGGTCATGCGTTGGGCCTTGATGGCGTAGTGGTTACTGGCGGCAACGTGATGTCGGAAGCTCTTGGTGCTGGCATCAGACGTTTGCCGATTGACGGACAAGCCGATGGTTCGATTGCGGGTTCACTGACAGACGAAGAGTTCCTGACATCCAATCCGAGCGGTGGCGGGCAAGACTTCAACAACCTGCAGCCGTATGCGACGACCAATTATGTGATCGCATTGCAAGGTGATTTCCCATCGAGAAATTTGGGCGGTCAACCTCTCCTGGGCGGCGTGCAGATGATTGCGGCTACCTTCGCACCTAGGGGCTATGCGCTAGCACACGGTCAAGTCCTGCCCATCAATCAGTATCAATCTCTCTATTCGATCCTGGGCACAACCTATGGTGGCGACGGAGTAGACAACTTTGCGCTGCCGGATTTGCGTGGGCGCGTGCCAGTGGGTGTGGGGCAAGGACCGGAGCTAGAAAACTATACCCTCGGTCAGAAAGGTGGCATCGAGCGGGTCTCGCTCACTGAGAACCAACTGGCAGGGCATAGCCACACCGTTGCCGGCCTTGATAATACGGGTGCAACGGGTGACGCGCAGTTTGACAATCGTCAGCCATTCCTGGTCATGACCCCCGTGGTTTCGGCTGCTGGCGACTTCCCTGATCTCGATTTGGCAAGCGACCCGCTCTTGGGCAGCGTGAGTTGGTTCGCAGGGAATTTT
Source organism: Aporhodopirellula aestuarii (assembly GCF_023701485.1). Lineage (GTDB taxonomy): Bacteria > Planctomycetota > Planctomycetia > Pirellulales > Pirellulaceae > Rhodopirellula > Rhodopirellula aestuarii. The sequence goes on along the minus strand of NZ_JAMQBK010000028.1, from coordinate 19,930 downwards.
GTGCCACGTGGTTTTTCCCAAGCGAACGGCGCGATACTCCCAATCTCGCAAAACACCGCCTTGTTCTCGATACTGGGGACCACGTACGGCGGCGACGGACGTACCACGTTTGGCCTGCCCGACCTACGTGGCCGCACGCCCATTCATGCTGGTAACGGGCCAGGACTGTCCCCCGTACGGCTCGGCGAGAAGGGTGGCACGGAGTACGTGACGTTGAGCGAGAGTCAATTGCCGTCTCACAATCACCTTGTTGACGGTTTAACAAACCCAACGGGACGTGTGGGTGCCAGTCAGAGCATCGAAAACCACATGCCCTACCTGGCGCTCAATTACAATATTTCGCTATTTGGAGTCTTTCCATCACGCAGTTTGGACGCAGGTGGCTCGGACGATTCTGCCAATGAAGATACCGAGGGTGTGGGCTTTATCAGCGGCACGACCCAGTTGGAAGAGTCGGCAGCGCTACCGCTCATCGAGGCTCTGTTTGCCGAGGGGATCGAGCGGTGGGAAGCCGCCGGGATCACGTCCGAACAGGTCGTTGCACTGGAGTCGGTCGAGTTGCGGCTTCGCGATCTGGCCCCAGGTCGCTTGGCAGCGGCCGACGCAGGATTGATTACGCTCGATCGCGATGCGTCGGGTCGCGGCTGGTTCGTCGACGCCACGCCTGGAGATGACATGGAATTTGGCGACGTCGATCCCCGCACCGGTGAATGGGTTGGTACGACAGACGAATCGTACCGGCACTACGACCTGTTGACCGCGATCATGCACGAGCAAGGTCACTTGCTGGGAATCGAACACACGTTTTTGCCCGGAGGGTTGATGTATGGAGGGCTCAGCGTCGGTAGTCGGGTTGATCCCGATGCGACCCTATTGGCGAACCTGGGAAGCGAGCACTCGGACGCGGATCATGAGGAAGTAACGAGTTACTTGGATGTGACACCCGCCTATGCCGAGGTCGGGATGTTCGCAGGCAATTTCAACCCGCGCGGCTGGGCCCTGACGGATGGACAACTGCTTGCCATTAGCTCGAACGATGCACTCTTCTCGCTCGTCGGCACGACCTATGGCGGCGATGGTCGCACAACCTTTGGCCTACCCGATTTCCGCGGCCGCGTCGTGATGGGTGAAGGCCAGGGCCCTGGTCTGAGCAACTTCCGGCTTGGCCAGAAGTCGGGCACGCAAACGAACACACTCAATATCACTCAGATCCCCAGCCACACGCATCCAATCACGCTGCCCGCTGAACTCGACTTCGGCGATGCGCCCGCCAGCTATGGCGAGGTTTTTCATGTCGGCCTCGGAGCCCACTTGGGTCCTGCGCGCGACATTGAGGCCTCTACTTTCTTCACGGCGGACGCCGATGGCGATGACAACCACGTGACCGATGATGAAGACGGCGTCACCTTCCCCAGTACGTTGGTCCAGGGACAGCAAGCAACCATTCTCGTCGAGTTACAAGATCCCGGCGCAACTAATTTGCTCGACGCATGGATCGACTTTGATCAAAACGGCCTGTTTGAAGCATCGGAAGAAATCGCAAGCGGTCGCGACCTTGGCCCAACCGCTGGAACGAAGTCGCTGAGCTTTGACATCCCAACGGGTGCGTCCGTTGGCGATACGTTTGCGCGTTTCCGCTTAAGTTCGGCAGGCACGTCCGGTCCGACCGGCGTGGCCGTCGACGGTGAGGTGGAGGACTACAAGATCGCTATCGCGGCGGATGTCGGTCCCCTCACGATCGACTTGCCCGCCGGCAGCGGCACATCGATATTAACCCGTGACGGGAACGAATTTGTGATCACCCGGGGAGGTGTCGAAATCGCACGAGTCGACGCTTCCAACGCGACCTCGTTAGTAATCAATGGCAACGACGCAGATGATGACACACTGCAAATTGATTTTGCGAGCGGCAACCCGATTCTCGGTATTCCCACCACCTTTAACGGTGGTGCCGGAGGCAACGACGCGATCACTTTGCTCAACGCACCAAATCTGCCCGCCGCGTTCACGTTCGACAATGTCAACGATGGAAACATCACACAAGGTGATTTGAATCTGACCTATACGGGATTGGAGCCGATCTCATTCGGCGGCACCTTCTCCGACGTGATCCTCACGTTCAACGGTGGCATGGAGACGATTGACATTACCGACGAGACGCCCGGTGACGGCGTGATTCGCGTGAACTCCTCGGCTGGCGAACTGCTTGACATGTCCGTTCCCAGTGGATCGCTGACGATCAACGCGGGCAGCGGCGACGACACCATCGTCCTATCCAGCCTCGACGCGGCCTGGAATGCCGACCTGATCATCGACGGGGAAGCGGACGCAGATACCTTCCGGCCCACGGGCACGATCAAGCTCGGCACAGGCAACCTGACTATCAGCACGGAAACGATCGATCTGCTCACCGGTGTTTGGACGCTGCAGACCGATGGTGGAGATGTGTGGCTCAACGGGACCGTTGATCACATGTCCGACATCAGCATTGATACCGAAGATGGCGACAACGGTGACGCTGGATCGGTGACTATCACCGGCAACGTTTCGGGCAGTACGCAGCACCAATTCTTCATCGACACGTCGACGGGCGGTGGAGTGGGTGGTGACGTCTCGTTACAGCAGGTCGAAGCTGGTATCGTCATCGTGGATGCAACGGGTTCCGCCACGGACGGAATCGTCAGTCTGAACGGTGACATCACCTCCACTCGAGACTTCAGCGCCGACACATTTCAAATCGCCGGAGACGTTCAGCTTGGTGCTTCGGTAACGCTGACCTCCAATTCGTTCTTCGTCAATCCGGGCGCCGTCGATTTGGGCGATGCCACGATCTCGGCATCGGCGGCGGGCTTTGACTTGATCGTTACAGCCAATTCGCTGACAACTGGCCCTGGAGTCGTGACCCTTGGCAGTTTCAGCAACAACGGCGGCGATTTTGTCCGCGCTGTAAATGTCACCGCATCCGCCCAAACCGATCCACCGAACGTTCCGGGCACGATCTTGATAACCGGCAACGTTGGTCCCGGGCCCGGTGTGCCCGGTATCCTGACGGCGACCGCAGGCAACGTCGTGTTTGCCGACAACAGCAGCTTTGCCGTCGACATCGGCGGTGCGACGGCTGGCAGCGGCGCGGGTTTCCACGATCAAATCAATGCGGCGGGCTCGGTGTCCATCGGAACCGGAGTAACGCTGTCAGCGGTTGACTTCGGCGGTTTCGGAGCCACGCTCACCGGCGGCGAGACGATTGAAATCATCAACCGCGACGGCGGATTCGGAACGTTCGCTGGCCTGCCCGAAGGCGCAACGCTCCCAAACTTCCTCGGCTCCGGTTTAAACGGAACTATCTCCTACGCCGGTGGCGACGGCGATGATGTCGTCGTGCTAACCTCCGCACCCGTCGAAACGGAGATCACCCTAGTCGGCGACACACTGACGGTCGTCGACGTCAACGGCGGCACCAGCGACGACAATCTGCAGGTATTTTTGCTTGGCACGACCTACCAGTTTACGGAAGTCAACGGAAACATCATCGACGCGTCGTCGATTCCCGGGTCGACCGGATCGGGGACGACCTCGGTAACCGTTCCCGCCGCCGGTGTGACGGGCCTCGACGTCCGCACGCTGGGCGGCGACGACATGCTGTTGTGGATCAATGCCGCGGCTGCGGACTATTCTGTCGGCGGTGTGATGATCGACGGCGGCACAGGCAGTGATAGCATGTCGTTCAGTGGCGCCCTACCGGTGAACATGGGCAATGCCGATCTAACCGTCACTGCAACCCGCCAGGCCAGTGTTTCGGGCGCCGGGCCGTTCAGCTTTGTCAACGGCAACCTAACGGTCGAGGGTAACGCGTCGGGAACGTTTGCCGGCTCAACCGCCGGAACGGCGGCGGCACTCGGCGCCACGGTCAACGTCACCGGCACAGGCAATGTGACGGTCACCGGCCGCGGCGGACAGTTGGGCGGCGCGGGCGTTCTGTTCCAGGGCCGGGTCAGCATGACGGGCACAGGTCCGACCGCGGGCACGGTCACGATAGACGGGCAGGCCGGCGGCGGTGCGTCCGGCAGCCGCGGCGTCACGCTCACCGATTCCAACGCGTTCATCACCAGCGTCGATGGTAACATCATGATCACCGGTGTAGGGACGGATGGTGGCAGCAGCAACTATGGCATCGAAATCGACGACATCGACCGCATTGAATCCACCGGGACCGGCGCCGACGCAGCAACGATCACGCTCAACGGAACGGCCGGAAACGGAGTCTTTGATAACGCGGGGCTGCGGATCTCCAGCGGTAATATCATCAGCGCAGAAGGCGACATCAGCCTGACCGGAGCTGGCGGCACGGCCGACCCAACATCCGTTGCCAGCGCCGGCGTATCGGTACTTCGGTCGACGGTTCAGATCGACGCAGGTAATTTACTGATCGATGGAATCAGCAACGGCGGGGCCGCGGCAGGAGTGCGGTTGTTTGAAGGCGAGATCCGATCAATCGGCGACGGCGTGGTGGAGATCATTGCCGAGGCAAGCGGAACGAGCACGGGGTCGGGCATGAAGGTCGAGAACATCGACAACGTGATTGGCGGTTCGTTGTCGACCGGTAACGTCACGATCAATGCGGACTCGATCGAATGGGAAAACCTAACTGTTCAGTCCACCGGCGATCTGGTCATTCAGCCACGCACACCCGGCACGACTATCGGCCTTGGCGGCGGCACCGGTGACCTCAATCTTGACGACACAGAACTCGGCTTTCTTGTTGACGGCTTCAACTCGATCACCATCGGCGATACGGCCGCCGGTACGGGAACAGTCGATATCGACACGGTGACGTTCACCGACCCGATCACGATCGCTGGCGGTACGATCAACGACAACGCTGGCACGGACATCGACGCAGGCACGAACTCCGTTACGCTCGACGGCAATGTCTCGCCCGGCCAGTCACCTGGAGTTTTGACGGTGACCGGCAATTTTACGTTTGCCGATAACGACACCTACACGTTCGAGTTCGATGGAACTGCGGCGGGAACTGGGCCGGGCTTTCATGACCAAATCGACGTCACGGGTACCGTGACGATTGGAACGAATGTCGCCTTCGTTTCCACTACGACAGGAGCGAATACCCCCAGTGCTGGCGACGAATTGATCATAATCCGCAATGACGGCGCCGATGCGGTCACCGGATCGTTTAGTGGACTAGCTGAAGGTGCAACAATTGCCGACTTCCTCGGTAGCGGCTTACCGGCCTCGATTAGCTACGTCGGCGGCGATGGCAACGATGTGGTTTTGACCGTTGGGGGTGCGGTCAGTGTGGCGGTCTCGCCGGACAGTGTCTTCGAAGACGGCCCTGACAATTTGGTTTACACCTTCACTCGCGACAACACGACTGGCGACTTGACGGTGAACTTCACGCTCAGCGGCGATGCGGTGATCGATGACGATTACACGGTCAGCGGCGCGACCATGACAGGTAATTCCGGTACGGTGACGATTTTTGACGGCATGGATACCGCCATGGTGACGATCGATCCGTCAGTCGATTCGACCGTCGAACTGGACGAAAAAGTCGTGATGACGATTGATGCCGGAACGGGCTACGTGTTGGGGACGCCCGGCACAGCCGAAGGAACAATCTCGAACGATGACTCTGCGACTATCGACGTCTCCAGCCCATCCGATTTCGAAGATGCGGGACCACTACAGTTTGTGGTCACCTTCAGCAATCCGATTGATGTCTCCGTGTTTGTTGACATTGACCTCTCGGATGGTTCGGCGACGTTGCTCGACAATGACTACCAAGGTTTGGTGGGTACAATCACTCTATCGTCCCCCGGTGACACAAACCCAGTGATCACCGTGAACATTCCCACAATCGCGGACGATAAGGTGGAACCGAATGAGACGATCAATTTGCTGTTAAGCAATTTGTTTGCCTTTGGCCGCGATGTGACGTTGGGCACTCAGGGTGTCGGCACGATCATTAACGACGATTTCGATGCGCAGATTGATGTAAATGGCAACTTGATCATCGATGATCCCGATGGTTCTCAAGACGATGCGGTAACCATCGTGGTGGATGGCGACAACTATCGACTAACCGATCCGGTCAACGGCATGTCGGCAGGCCCCGGAACAACCCAGGACGGTCCGAATTCCATTCTGGTGCCCATCACCGATGTCACCGGCGAGATCCGGGTGACGACACGTGGTGGCGACGACGTGCTGAACATCGACCACAATGGTGGCATCATCCAGAGCCCAATCGTGTTCCATGGCGGCGACGACAGTGATGATTTGGTGGTAACGGGCGGGACGTTTACGGACGGGACGCTTGATTTCGAGAACCCGAATGACGGCTCGATCAACCTGGATGGTTCGGTAATCACCTATACCGGATTGGAACCGATCGACTTCACGGGAACCGATATCGATAACCTCGTGCTCAATTTCGTCTCGGCAAACTCCGAGATCATCACCTTGTCCGATGTCCTTGCGGTAGGTGACAATTTTTCCCGGATCGATTCCACGGAAGGCGAGCTGCTCGATTTTGCAACGCCCAACGTGTCGCTGACGATCACGACCAATTTCGGCACCGGTGCAGGGACTGATGCTGTACTGGTCCAGGGGCTGGATGCATTGTTTGATGCTGACCTGACCATACGCTCTGACGGCGATGATTTTGTTGCCTTTCAAAACGCCCCTACGGATTTGGGAAGCGGCAACGCGGACATCACCTCAGGAGCAGTGGTTTTCAACTCGGCCGGTTTGCTGACAACCGGAAATGCAACCCTCACTGCGTTATCATCGGCAATTGAAACGGCCGGATCGAATCTTGTCGATATCACAGCGAACGAACTGATTCTCAACGCCCCCGGATTTGTCGGAACAGCGGGCGGAAACCCCTTGAACGTGCAAGTCAATGCACTCGAAGGGGTCGGTGGCAGCGGCAGGTTCGCGGTTTGGAATCAAGGCGATTTGACGGTCGGCGGCATCAGCGGGATCGATGGCGTCAGCACGACCGGCGGCGACATTGAACTGTACAGTGTCAGCGGCAATTTGACCGTCGATGAAACGATCGACTCAAGCGGCGGCGACATCGAACTTGAAACCGGTTTGATCTTCTTGCCCACCGGTGGCGACATAACGATCAACGCGTCGGTGCTCAGCGGCAATGGGTTGATCGAAATTGCCGCCGATAACAACGTGCTGCTGACCGCGAACGCTGTCATCGACAGCGAAGCGGGCAGTAATGTGCAGATCGGTGTCTTTGGAGCCGCCCCCCCCCAAATCAGTATTAAAGCGGACGGCGATGGGGACAATGTTGGCGGTGTGATGATGGCAGACGGATCGCTCGTCGACGCCTGGGACGGGGATATCTTTATCGAAGCCAGCGAAGATATTTCGATCAGTCTGTTGCGTTCGAGCAGCAAGGTGTTGGTCGGATCGAACCTCGGGGCGATCTTGGATGTGGATGGACCGGGGCTGGATGTGGACGATCGTGGTTCAGGAACCGCGTCAGCCTTCCTACTCGGTGTTGCCGGAGTCGGTATGTTGGCGGATCCGATTGAAACGCAGGCCAGTCAATTGCAAGCGGACGCTTCCACTGGAGGCGGCGACTTGGTTATCGACAATCAGGGAGACGTCACGCTGATCGACGTGCTTGGCCCACTCGGTTTCCCTCTCGACTTTGGCGTCCGAACGTTTGGAGGACAAGTCGCCATCTCGTCGACCGGTCACGTGATCGTCAGCGACGAAGTGCTTTCGATCGGGGGCAACATTCTACTTACCGCCGACAGCGACTTGGTAGATGGTGGCGGGCTGACCATCGATGATGGCGTCCAAGTGGACGCGGGCACAGGAAACGTGAATCTCGACGCGACGGATGACGTGCTGTTGACCGGACTGATTGGCACGATGGTCATCGTGGAATCACTCAGCGGTAGCATTCTTGAGAATGGGGATACCAATCCCGACATCACTGCGCAGACGGCCATGCTGACGGCGCTGGTCGACATTGGTGCGCCGATGGCCGGTGATCTGGACGTCGATGTCGACAACCTGACTGCGACGACATTGTTGGCACCGAACCCGGGCATGCATGGGATCTGGATCAGCGACTCGGATGACGTCATCGCTTCGAATGTGACGACAGTTGACGGGGTGATTGTGCTGCGATCGGGTGGACAGCTGACGGCAACGAACGTATCCGCAGGCGGGCCTGGCCGCGGCGCGTCGCTGACAACGACCGCGGGCGACTTGATCGTTGCTGATGTATCGGCAATGGGTCGCGTGCATCTGCAGTCGGCTGCCGCGATCACGGATGGCGATGCCGGCCCCGATGACAACGACGTCACGGCCGCAGAATTGACCCTGCAGTCAGGCTCATTCATCGCTGCCGGAAGCAACTTCCTGGACACGAGCGTTGCCGCGTTATCCGCGACCACGGGACCGAACGTCGATGATGGAGTTTGGGTGTCCAACACCGGCGATCTGACGATCAGCGACCTACCCGCATTGGCGGCTCCCTTCCCAGCGGGCAGTGGCATTTTGGCAGGTGGCAACATCGTCGTCACCGCACTCAGTCCGCTGACGGTCAGCGCGGATACGATTTCCGCATTGGGATTGATCTCATTAACGGCAACGGATTCAACGACAACCGGCGACGACCTAACGGTGCATTCCGGCGTGACGGTGCGGGCGGACGCCAGTTCGGTCACGCTGCGGGCGGGCGACGATCTCTTGCTGGAAGATGGATCGACGGTTTCGGGGGACACGGTCCAATTGATGAGCGATTTCGGCGACGCGGACGTCGGCGTTGGGACCGTGATTTCATTGCTGGGCACGATCGTCAGCACGGGCGATATCGCGACCGCCGATGCCATGGGCAGCGATGAAGACCTTTTGATCTTGAATCCTGGTGTGGGACAAACCGTCGATGCGATCAAACTGGATGGTCGTGACGGCAGCGATGAGTATCAAATCTTCTTCGGGCGGTTAATCGGCGGCGTCGAGATCGATGATACGATCGGCGGAATGGACAACGCCACGCTCGTGGCTACTGATGCGAACGAGACGCTCACGATTGATGGTGCAAACGGATTTGTTGACAACACCACGCTCGGTGAAATTGTTCAATTCAGCACCACACTGGAAGACCTGAGTGTCGAGGGTGGTCTGGGCAATGACACCGTGAATATAACGGCCAGCGGAGCAACGACGATCCATCTTGATGGCGGCGACCCGACGAACCTGCCTGGAGACACGTTGAACCTGGACGCCATGAACAGTGGTCTGAATCTCAATGGCAATGTGTTGACCGTGGACGGGATGCAGCCAATCAGTCATGTCAATTTTGAGACGTTCCTGTTTGCCAACGTATCCGAATTCACCATCGAAGCGGACGGCAATAACAATGACATCCGCGTCGTCATTAATGGCGGAAACACCGACGTCATCATCGATGGGGTTACGGTGCTGTCACAACCGACAGCAAACATTCCTAAGCTGACAATCAATGGCAACGACGGGAATGACACATTCACGGTGGACTATTCCAATGGCACACCAATTCCTCCGGAAGGTTTATTTTTCAACGGCAACGGCCAAAACGCCAGCGGCGGTGATTCAGTCGTCTTGGACAACGGGACGGTCACGACCATCGTTCACACCTTTGCCAACCAAAATGACGGCACGATCGATATTGATGGTTCCGTGATCACCTACACGGGGCTGGAACCGATCATCGACAATCTCGATGCGACGGATCGAGTTTTCACGTATACAGGCGGAGATGAGACGATCACGCTGTCCGATGATGGAGATGCGGGCGACAACCAAAGTCAAATCGTTTCCACGCTAGGCGAAAGCGTGGTCTTCACTCATCCGACGAACTCGGTCACGGTGAATGCGGGCACCGGCGCAGACGCCGTCATCGTTACGACACTGGATGCTCTGTATGCCGCGTCGTTGATCGTCGACGGGGGCAACGACGCGTCCACCGACTTGGTGACGCTCACCAACGTTGACTTGATCAACACACCCGGCCGCGGTTTGTGGTTGCAGGAGTTGGAAACGGTTTCGATCACCGGCGGTACGATTTCCGGCAACACGGCGTCCATCGGTGGTGGGCTGCTGATCGACAACTCGACGACGGCACTGACAACGGCGACCCTGTCTGGTGTATCGGTCACAGGAAACACCGCGACGGGCGGCACAGCGCCGTTGGATGGCGGCGGCGGGATCTACAACAACGGCGGCGTGCTCAACATCCTCGGTGGGAGCATGATCTCGGGCAACATGGCGGTCACGGGCAATGCCAGCGGCGGCGGCATTCTCAGCACCGGAACACTCACAATCACCGGCTCGACGATCACGGGCAACGATGCCAATCGGGCTGGCGGCGGAATTGAAATCGCCAACGGGTCCGGCCCGACCACGCTGACGGACGTGACCTTGTCACTCAACCATGCTCTGGCGGGACCGGGCAACGGTGGTGGATTGCATGTTAGTGGCACTGGCAATGTCGAAATGGTGCGCGGCACAGTGACCGGCAACACTGCCGCCTCCGAAGGCGGTGGACTGTGGAATGGCGGCGGCACCATGACCATCAACGGCACATCGATCACCGGCAACACGGCCAGCGGCAACGGAGCCGATAACGGCGGTGGTGGGATCTTCAACGATTCCGGAATCCTGGACATCGACAACGCGACCATCAGCGATAACGAAGCCGATGGCACCTCCGGCAGCGGCGGCGGTATTTTCTCGTTGGCCGGAACCGTCACCATTGACAATACAACGATCGAAAGCAACTCGGCCAACCGTGCCGGGGGCGGTATCGAAGTGGTCGTTGGGACGGTGACGCTTACCGATGTGAACCTGCTGACCAACGATGTCGATGGACTTGGCACCACCGCCACGGCCCCGAATCCCGGAAACGGTGGTGGCCTGCATGTGACGGCAACCGCGAACGTCACGGTCGCGGGCGGTTTGGTTCAAGGCAACATCGCCAGCGAAGAAGGCGGTGGTCTGTGGAACAGCAGTACGGGCACGATGATCATCGATGACGTGATGATCGACGCCAACATCGCCAGGGCTGCCGATGGCGGCACAGACCAAGGCGGCGGCGGCATCTTCAATGCTGGCGGAAATCTGACGATTCGCAACAACACGATCATCACAAACAACCTCGCCAACGAAAAACTTGGCAACGGCGGCGGTGTGATGACGGTGGGTGGTGTCGTGACGTTGGATAACACCACGTTGACCGGCAACCTAGCGGCTCGGGCCGGTGGTGGGATCGAGAACAATGGCGGCGACGTGACGCTGACGAATGTTACCGTCGGTGGTGTGAACGCGCCCGACGGTAACACGGCGGCAATCAACGGTGGTGGATTACACGCCAGTGGTGCCAGCATCACGATCGTTGACGGTGGGTTGTTCCAAAACAACGTGGCCGCGGAAGAAGGCGGCGGGCTGTGGAATGGACCTGGCACGATGACCATCCGCAACAACACCACCCTCACGCAGAACACCGCCAACTCCCTTAACAACGGTGGCAACGACCAGGGCGGTGGCGGTGTCTTCAACATCGGCGGCACACTCGACATCGACAATGCGTTGATTACCAAAAACCTCGCGACTGCTAACAACGGCAACGGTGGCGGCGTGATGACGGTCGGCGGTATCGTCACGATCGACGACAGCTCGATCCAGTCCAATGAGGCGACGCGTGCTGGCGGCGGCATCGAAAACAACGACGGCAACGTGACCGTCACCAACGAAACCGTGGGTGGCCCCGCTGCCGCAGTCGGCAACATCGCCGGAATTAACGGCGGCGGTCTGCACGCCAGCGGCGCTAACAGCGTCACGACCGTCAACGGCGGGCTGTTCCAGAACAACATCGCTGGAGAAGAAGGCGGTGGACTATGGAACGGTTCCGGCATGATGACGATTAACGGAACTCAAATCCTCAACAATACCGCGAGCTCATCTGCGAACACAAACAATGACCAAGGCGGCGGTGGCGTGTTCAACGTTGATGGCACGCTCAGCATCCTTAACGCCACGATCTCAGGCAACCTTGCCACCGCGAACAACGGCAACGGCGGGGGCGTGATGACTGTCGGTGGCACCGTCACGATTGATGACACGCTCATCCAGTCCAACCAAGCGGCTCGAGCAGGCGGTGGGGTAGAAAACAACAACGGCAACGTCACGCTCACAGGGGTCACCCTTGGCGGGCCCAATGTGGCCGATGGCAACACAGCTGGCATTAACGGTGGAGGCCTGCACGCCAGTGGCGCGGGGAGCGTGACGATCGTCGATGGTGGATCGATCCAAAACAACATCGCCCAGGAAGAGGGCGGTGGTTTGTGGAATGGACCGGGAACAATGACCATTCGCAACAACACGACCATCACACAGAACACTGCCAACTCGGCTAACAACGGTGGCAACGATCAAGGTGGTGGCGGGGTGTTCAATATCGGTGGAACACTCAACATCGATAACGCCAGCATTACGAATAACCTTGCAACGTCGAACAACGGAAACGGTGGCGGTGTGATGACCGTCGGCGGCATCGTCACGGTCAATAATGCGTTCGTGGGATCGAACCTAACCGGCCGCGACGGCGGTGGATTGCACGCCAGTAGCACGAGCGATGTGACGATTAACGGCGGCACGTTCCAATCCAACACCGCACCTCAAGAGGGCGGTGGACTCTGGAACGGCGAAGGACGGTTAAACATCAACGGCACCACCATCACTGAGAACACCGCCGACTCCTTAGACAACGCTGGCAATGACCAGGGTGGCGGCGGAATCTTCAACAACGGCGGAACACTCGATATCGCAGACGCCACCATCACGGGCAACCTCGCCACTGCCAATAACGGCAACGGAGGTGGGGTGATGACAGTCGGCGGCGGCGTCACAATCAGCGGTGGAGTGATTCAAGGCAACCGCGCCGCTCGTGCGGGCGGCGGCATCGAAAACAACAATGGATCCGTGTCGCTGTCAGGTGTGTCTGTTGGCGGCCCTACGCCTACCGATGGCAACACCGCTGGTATCAACGGTGGTGGGATCCACCTGAGTGGCTCTGCGGTGACCACGATCTTCAACGGGTTGGTGCAAAACAACATCGCCGACCAAGAAGGCGGTGGGATTTGGAATAGTGCCGACGGCACGTTGACGCTCAGCGGCGTGGTTGTCGATGCGAACCTCGCGCGTTCAACCGATGCGACCAACACAGCACAAGGTGGCGGCGGGATCTTCAATGACGGTGGCCAATTGACCATCCGGCAAGGCGTCGTGATTTCCAACAACATCGCCCTCGATCCGGACGGGCCTGCGTCGCAAGACGACGGCGGTGGGGGCATCTTCAACAACGGTGGCGTCGTCAGCATCGCCGATGCTGGCACCGAAATCCGTGGCAATCTCGCGATCGATGGATCCGGAAACGGGGGCGGCATCCTCAACCTCGGCGGCGAAATCCTGATCGAAAACGCAACGGTTGCGGGCAACCAAGCCGCACGTGCCGGTGGCGGCCTCGAAACGATCGGCGGTGTCATCGTGCTCAACGCGGCCACATTTGGCGGACCCAATCTGGTCGACGGGAATTCGGCGGGCATCAATGGCGGCGGACTCCATGTCAGCGGCCAAGCGACGATTCACGTCAACGACGGACTGTTCCAAAACAACACCGCCGCACAAGAGGGCGGTGGCTTGTGGAACAGCAGCCAAGGAACAATGACGATTACCGGAACGACCATCCGAGACAACACCGCGAGCGGCCCCGACAGCGACCAGGGCGGCGGCGGGATCTTCAACGCCGGCGGTGTGCTCGATGTTACCAATGCGTCGATCATCGCAAACGTAGCCAACGGCACGTCAGGAAGCGGTGGCGGCATTTTGAACGACGCGTTTGGATCACTCAGCGTGACGAACTCGACGGTCCAATCCAACCGAGCCAACCGAGCCGGCGGCGGGATTGAAACGACGCCAGGAACAACCAACACTCTCACCAACGTTAATCTCGATCTCAACAACGCGGGCCAACTTCCTGCGATCAGCAATCCTGGCAACGGCGGGGGACTACACGTCACCGGTGATGCCGATGTCACGATTACTGGCGGAACCGTCAACGGCAACAGGGCTTCCGAAGAAGGCGGTGGTCTTTGGAACGGGGGAGGCACTCTGATTGTGTCCGGCACCCAAATCGACGGCAACCGAGCCGATGGAACCGGTGTCGATCAGGGCGGAGGAGGCGTCTTCAACAGTTCCGGCGTCGTCTCGCTGACCAACGTGCAACTCAGCAACAACGTTGCCGACCAAGGAGCCGGTGCGTTCAATGACCTAGGCACGCTGAACGTTCGTGGTTCGCAAATTGCCGGCAACAATTCGACAGGACTCACCTACCGAAACATCGCCGGCATCTTGGCCGAAAACAACGTCTCGGGTAATGGCGGTGGAGGAGTCACGGGGCTGGTTGGCACCACCGGCAACGATACGATTCTCGTCACCTCGACAACGATCAGCATCAACGGGGCGACATTGAACTATGACGGTACGATGGGGCCAATCTCAATCCAGTCCGGCGACGGCAACGATGTCATCGAAATTCGTTCCACCGCGTCAGGCAGCCCGATCACAATCGATGCCGGTGCGGGCGACGATTTAATCTACATCTCCTCCGACGCACCCGCCAATGGCGGAACGCTGAACAGCATCAACGGCGATATCACGATCATCGGCGGCTCCCAATCGTCAACTGCCACGACGACCGAATCTGTCACCGCACGTATCGCCGTCGCAGGTTCCCAAACCATCAACGCCAACGCCCTGATCGGTGATCAACTCTTCATTAGCGACTCGTCCTCGTCAACAAATAACGCGTACACGTTGACGTCCACGACGTTCACGCGATCAGGCTACGGCACGATCACGTTCGGAACGGTCGAAACGCTAGACATCACCACGGGCAATGGCGATGACAGCATCAACGTCTCGGACTCAGCTATCGACAGCCAAACGACGCTTCGTACCGGCGGTGGTGATGACAACGTGTTCGTCGCGACCACTGGTGACGATAGCATTTTGCGAGTAGCCACTCAGGGCGGCAGTGATTCGGTCAACATCCAGTCGACCGGCGCGTTCAGCGTTCTCTTGGTCGACACGGGCAATCAAGATGACAGCGTATCGATTTCCGGTCGAGGTGCGTCTTCCGGAATCGACGTTCGCACGCAAGCGGGCAATGATGTCATCAACCTCGGCGATTCTGTAACGCCTGCGACCGTGGACACAGGGCTACCTGCAACCATCTTCATCGATGGCGGTGCGAACAACGACACGTTTAGCATCAACGAAGTCTTCGCGGCGTCCGTTGTTGAGCTAAACGGCAACGGCGGCAACGACAGCTTCCTGCTAACCGCCGATGGCTCTAACGCCAACGGAACACTCGGCCGACTCAACGATGCCGCAAACGCACGTCAGTTGCTAATCGACGGCGGCGGAAACGGAAACGAAATCCGCACGTTCCACGAGGGCATCGTGGTGAGTGCCGCAGGTGAGAAGAACGAACCGCAAGTTCGCAACCAACAGACCGGCGACACCGTCGTCGTGGATGCCAGCAGTGCCACCACAGCACTCGACTTGCAATACCTCATCGTCGGACCGGGAGAGGGCATCCTTTCCACCGGCACCAACGAGGTGTTCGATTCTCTCGGCGTTGAAACGCTCCGCATCCACAGCGGCAGTGGCAATGATTCGCTCACCATCGAGAGCAACATCGCGTTTGGTATCGAATCGTCACGGCAAGCCATCGCATTCGATGCTGGCGATGGAGAGAACGATCACCTGACCGTCGTCGGTACCGATCAAGCAGACCGGATCACGATCGGCGCGATCACCGGCGACAGCACGCTCGAACCGATCGAAGTTGACAACGTCGAAACCGTGACCGTCGATGGCAATGACGGAAACGATCAACTCTCCAATCGCTTGCCCACCCTCGCGAACCTCAACGGTGGCGACGGGGACGATATCATCTTGGGTGGATTCGCCGTCGACGTCCTTAACGCCGGCTCTGGCGAGAACCTTCTCTTTGGTCGCCTGAACGGCGAGATTGTACCGCAACGGGGCGAAGGCGAGATCGTCTTTGACGTCAACGGTGACGGATTCATCACCGCGGTTGATCCGCTGCAAGTGATTAACAAACTCAATTCGCAAGACAATCAGAGCGGCGAACCGACTAGCGACCAAGACAGCCAAACGCGGAAATACATCTCGCATCTCGACTACGCGGATGTCAACGCCGATGGATACGTGACCGCCCTTGATGCGTTGATGATCATCAATTTGCTCAACTCGCTGGACAACTCCCAATCTGCGGAGCCGAACGCCGAAACGCTGTTTGTTTTGCCTCCTTCGCCGTCAGATCTCAGCACCGTTGCCGATGAGGAGACAACTTCCAATCCATTTGTCTCAACGACAACCGCTTCCGACTCGATGGACACCAAAATGGTTTCCGCCCCAGTATCGGCGGACCAGTGGGGCCAAGCGGTCGATCAATTGTTTGAACAAGAGGACGACGCCAGCGAAGACTCCGACATCCCATTTTGGGAACTCAACAACGACCTGATGTAGGCCGATTTCGACCGACCAAATCAACCATCTCGGTAAACCAGCGAGCGGTCCAATCCCGCCCAAGTTTGAATGCTGCCAAAGAACTAATCGCGTAGCCAGCGAACTTTCTCTTGGATTGGACCTCGCGAGCTATCGGGCCAATCACCGTCGGGATAGCCGATGTAAAAGATGCCGAGAGCTTGATCGCGTTCTTCGAGATCGATGTAGTCTCGCATCTCGGCACTGACCGTGACCAAATTGGTAGACCAGAACCCACCGAGGCCATGGGCGGCCGCGGTGAGATGCATGTTTTGCACCGCGCAACCTACCGCCAACAACTCATCGAGCAAGGCAATTTTTTCGCTCGGTTGTCGTTTCATCCCGATCGCGATCGCGACGGGGGCGCCCATGACACTCTCCCGAATCCCGTCGAGCTTGATCTGTTTAAACGTCTCTGCCGTCGTCAACTTTTGGTAGGTCTCGGACATAAACTCCGCCAGCTGGATGCGAGCATCACCCGTGTAGACGGTAAACCGCCACGGTTCGGTCATCCCGTGCGTCGGCGCCCAATTCGCATTTTCGAGCAACTCCCACACAATCGCGTCATCCACCGGTCGATCGGAATAGAGTTTTGGTTTGATTGTCCGCCGGTTGCGAATCAGTTGACTGGCAGAAAGCATGTCTCGTCCAAGAGGTTGAAAATTCAGGTTGTTCAGCAAATCGCCGTTTTAACCGATTTTCACTACAAAGTTCACCATGTGGACAGGATGGTTAGCATGCCAACGACAGGGATGCCGGGCGACCTGCTCGCAAAACCGGCCGCCCCGCTGGCCCACCCAACAATTGGAATGGGCCTGGGACTTGAAATGCCATCTCTATCACGGGCGTCGCACCTGCGAGGGTATACCGGCGTGCTAAATCGAGTGCGTTGCCACAGAACCGTTCGGAACAATCGCGACCGGTTGCCAGCGACCACGTGAGAAGGCACACCCGCTTCCAATCCGCTCAGGTGCCGCTGACCAGGACTCGAGAACCGTGCACAGAAAAAGCGATTTGCGACAAATGGCGTGTTTCTTTGTGCACGATTTGCCCCACCGCGGCGAATAATTAGTTAGCTAGAATTGCCAATCCCCTCGTCCCCACCACCCGCAATTTCCACCTCCACAGCCAATCCTATGGACGAATGTTCGATTTCGACATTTTTGACCATCAGCGAAAATCGTTCACGCATCCTCGCGGTGATCGTTTCGATGGTGAGAGATTTTGAAGTTGCCGAGGACCTCTTCCAGGAAACGGTTATCGAAATATTGAAGAACGAAGAGCGATTCGACCCGACCCGGAGTTTCGTCCCCTGGGCGTGTGGAATCGCCCGAAACGTGGTCCTGCAATACTGGCGACGCCAATCTCAAGTCCCGTCTAATGGACTCAGCGAAATGATTGCGGAACTCGCGATGATCGCGGCCGATGGCGACGACGATACCTGGCGGCGGGAACGGAACGCATTGCGACGCTGCTTCCAACGATTGCCCGAACGAATGCAAAAGCTCCTAATGCTGCGATACGGGCACAACGTCAAAGGAAAAGCACTCGCTGATTCGGCCTCATTTCGCCAAGGCTCGATCCGCACAACCCTTTCGCGACTGCGTGTGCAATTGCGAGTATGCATCGACTCCAAAGTGACGCAACCCAGCCCAGAGGTGAACGCATGATGGATGACAAGCGTTTTCAAAATCTACTGATCGCGTATCTCGAAGGCGAGATCTCCGACAACGAACTGATAGAACTCCACGCATCGGTGACCAAGTCCCCCGATCATCGCCGCAGGTTCCAAGACGAAACACGCATGAACGTGCTGCTTCGTGAAACGCTTGTCGAACACAGAGAACTGCAGTCCCTCACGTCGACCGCGACGAACCTCGTGGCCAGTCAACCGCAGTTCATGCGACCGCTCGTGGTCGCTGCCACCGCTGCGGCACTCATCGGCGCGATCAGCATCGGATTTTTTGCGTATCAATCCGAACGCCCTCGCTCACCCGTGATGGGAGTTTGCATGAGCATTTCTGGAAACTCCGAACTGCTGGTCCGGCGAAGCGAACGCGACCATCGCGTGACATCGGGCTTTCAACTTCACCAACACGATGAGGTGATCTGTGATTCGCAAACGCAAGCGATGCTTCGGCTTTCCGATGGGTCCATCGTCTCCATGGAACCCGATGCTGAACTCAAACTCGGTGAAGATTCCACGCAAGTCAAACTTCAACAAGGCGAGGCCTTCTTCGAGATCGCACCTCGACAGTCCGGCATGCCCGCCTTCGAGGTTTTGACCGGAAACTCCACGGTTGCGGTAATGGGAACCGTGTTCTCGCTCGTCGCGTCCAAACGAACCGAAATCAAAGTGTACGAAGGCAGCGTAACGCTCACCCGCAACAGTGATCACGCCGCCGTTACCGTCGACTCGCAGCAAATGGTTACCTCGGACGACCTCACCGTTCAGGACCTGGAATCGCCGTCAATCGAATCCGAAAGGCTGCTACCAACCGACGACCTGACCCTCGACCGCGGAGAACGTGAAAAGAAATTTCAGCTCCTCAAAGTCGAAGGAGGTCGCCGCGTCGCCTACTTGCGATTCATGATTCCGGAACTGAATCAAATCCGATCGGCAAAGCTGCGACTCACCCAAGCCATCGATTCTGGCAGCGGCACGCTTCAATTTTTTGTTGGCGATCATAGCGATTGGACCGAAGCAGACCTCACCCAAGCGACCGCTCCGATACCAACGACCGAAGTCGCACGGCATCGCGGGATTGTCGCCCGCGGCCAAATCGTCGAGGTCGACGTGACCGATGCGATCCAAGAACCAGGCCCCCTTACCATTGTGGTCACCCTCGACAAATCCGGCGAAGACGACATTTGGTTCGGTGCACGAGAAAGCGAAACGCCTCCCGTACTGATCCTCAACCGTTTGCCATAATTTGACGGAGTCACTTTCTGGCAGATGTATCATGTTTCGCCTATCAAGTAGCTGAGTCTCTCCACAGCTTCGAACGCTGGTAAGCAGGTCTGCAGGAATCATCTGGCTAAACTGCCGCGAACTGTAGGCCGGACCGAGGCTTTGCGAGTTCCGGCATTCGCTTGCTCAGTCGTGCCGGAACTGCGTCGCTTAAGCTCCTGGGTCCGGCCTACGCCGAACCGATCACGATCAGCTGAATTGTCGTTATACCGAATCACTTCTATGTACCTGCTTACCTGGGCCTTCCGCGTGGGCGGACGGTGGATTCGAGGTCGAGGCGACGTGGGATCG
>NZ_JAMQBK010000027.1 GCF_023701485.1 Aporhodopirellula aestuarii | reverse complement strand
TGTGGCGCAATCGCCCTGGGGGCTATTGCGGGGCTATTGCGGGTTCGCGACGCTGCGTTTGGGTAGAACCCAGTTGGGGCGTGGGAAGTGGCATGTGTAGCCGTTGGGAATGCGTTCGAGATAATCTTGGTGTTCGGGCTCGGCTTCCCAGAAATCGCTGACGGGCTCGACCTCAGTGACCACTTTTCCGGGCCAAAGTCCGGATGCATCGACATCGGCTATCGTCTCGACGGCGACTTGGCGTTGATCCTCATCGACATAGTAGATCGCCGACCGGTATGACGGGCCACGATCGTTTCCTTGGCGATTGGGAGTCGTTGGATCGTGGATTTGGAAAAAGAACTCCAAGATCTGTCGGTAGGAAATCTTTGCCGGATCAAATTCGATCTCAATCGCTTCGGCGTGGGTGCCGTGATTGCGATACGTCGCATTCGGTACCTCGCCACCGGTGTAACCGACGCGGGTGGCGGTCACGCCATCGAGTTTGCGGATGAGGTCTTGCATTCCCCAAAAGCAGCCGCCTGCTAGCACTGCGCGCTCGGTCATTTTGAATTCTCCATCATTAGTTTTAGAAGTGCCAATTACGGCGATACGCTATTGAATGTTATACGGGATCGGCAACTGAGTCTGCTGTCGAAAAGAGTCCTTGTCTGGCTGGTTGGATCAGACGGCTATTTTCTTAGCGAGGCCGAGATGAGTTCATTGTCGCTGCGGGCGTAGATATAGCCATCGGCAATTGCCGGGTGTGCCCAAGTGACGCCGCCGCGTCGCGGTAGTTGTTTGCGAGTGGGGGCGAGCAGTTTGGTGCGTGAATGTTCGCTGTAGCCTTGTCGAGAGAGGGTAGCGAAAATCAGTTCGCCTTGATCGTTGAACAGGATCTCCTTGTCGCCGTGTTGGATGATGTGGATGGTCCCCCACCGGTTTCGAGGCACCGCGGTTCGGTCTTCCCAAACGCGATCTCCGTTGCTTTTCTTCAAACACCGCAATTCCCCGTAGCTGTCGACGCCGAAGACCGAGTCACCTTTGAATAGCGGGGTGCCAATCATGCAATGCAGCGCGTCGGTATTTTTCTCGTCAATGCCCACGCGATGCCACAACTGGGTCGCCGCAGGCTTCGACTGTTCGAGTTCAATCATCATGGAGCCGTCGTAGAACGAAGAGACAAACAGATGCTTGCCATCGGTAATGGGCGTGGGGACGCCGATGGGCATGTTGCGTGACGGCATGGGGATGCTCCAAAGGACCTCGCCGGATTGCGGGGCCAACCCAGAAACGCTTGCCCCCGTCCAGCACACAATCACATCGGTGTCCCCTTGTTGGATCACTATCGGTGCGCTGTAACCGGCCGGTTCATCGAGCGAACGCCATCGTTCCTCCCCGGTTTCGAAATCGAACGCCACGATGCAGGCGGAACGTGAGCCCGAGGCAACTTGGATGACGAGTCCGTCGTGAACGAGCGGCGCCGCAGCGATTCCCCAAATTGGTAATTTGCCGTCGTATTCGGTTTCGAGATCGTGTTTCCAAAGGACCTCGCCGGTCGCCGCGTCGAGGCAGTGCAGGTGTCCCATGGCGCCGACCGCGAAGGCACGTCCGTTGGCAATGGTTACGGCGGCGCGGGGGCCGGCGGTGTACTGGATCGTGTACGGTGCGTTGTATTCGTGTGTCCAAACGGTGGCGCCCGTTGCGGTGTCAAAACACAGCACGCGTTCCCGGCTATCGCGATCTCCATCGGATTGGCGATCCATGACATACACGCGATCGCCGACGACGGTGGGGCCCGAATATCCCGGTCCGATGGGAACGCTCCAACGCCGTGGCAGTTGCCCTGCAGGAAGTTCGTCAATCAGGTCCACCGATGTTCGGAGTACACCATCGCGGTTGACTCCCCGCCACTGCGGCCAATCCTGGGCGATTGCGGATGCTTGCACGAACGTTACGACGAGCAAAGTGAAAGTGGAGAGAAGGAAGCTTTTCATACGAGGTTCTCTGCAGGTTTGGGGGAGGCTGCGTGACGCGACGTTTTGCGGATGGCCGTATCGGCAATGATCGGACGCCGACCTGATCGTAGGCTCCCCACAACGCCTCCAAAAGCCCTGCGGTGTCCTAATCCGCGCGGCATTCACCGGAGACCAGAATCAGGGTTCGTGCCGGATTCGGGCTGCTAGCCGAATGGCGGCTGCGGGCTGGGCGGTGAATGCGGTGCCGGGGCCGTTTTTGTCGACGTCGATCGGGCGGGGGGCAGATTTGCTAGCAAATGTGCGAATGGGTACAAAAAGTTTCGCGATTTCAGCATGATCTCTTTTTGGGGGAGGATCGGATCGATTTTGGGGATTGAAGCCCCTTTATCTTCCCGCTGAGTTTGGAGTAGGACCATAGAAGGTGATAGCAAATGTTCATTATTCGCGTCTGCACGCGAAATCACGGGTTTTTGTTGAAAACGACGTTTCGAAATAAATGGAATTTGCTGGGGGACTGAGTAATGTGGGCAAACAGCGTCGTGGCAACTGAGACTCTCCCTTCGGGCAATTTGCCGCATCCCTGGACGCTTCAAGCAACTCTCAAGAGCCAAAAAAGACCTCCATGCGTCTTCCACAGTCAACCTCCATTAGTCGTTTCGTTGATACTCGAAATGACGTGCTGAAGGAGCCAACCGCATCGGGAGATGTTCTGCATGTGCGACCACATGCGGATATTCACGTCGCCGAATCTGTTAGTCACACGCTGCGGCATCTCGCAACTTACTTAGCCATGATCGTCTCCGACGCGGCGGCGTTGTTTGTGGCGTTGGCTGTTGCGGTGACGGCATGTGGTGTGGGCAACGGGTTCGATCCTTATTTGATGTACTTCGTCTCCGCTTTCGTGATGCTGGCCAGTTTCGCGATGTTGGGGTTGTATCCGGGCATCGGCTTGACACCGGCGGTCGAAATTCGTCAAACGTCAACGGTGGTTTGCATCATGATGACTGCCTTCGCGGCGGCGACTGTTTTGCACGCACGTGATGCTTGGGTCTTGCTACCGATCGGTTTTGTGTGGATGACCTTATTAGTCGCCCTGCCGGTCTTACGTGGCGTCATGCGATCGATGTTGGCACGCACAAATTGGTGGGGCGCTTCCACTGTAATTTTTGGCTCCGGCGAGACTGGCGTTTCGATATACGAATCACTTCGTGCGAATCCGACTTGGGGTTTGCGTCCGATCGGAATCGTCGATGACTCGATTCGTTCAGAGGGCGCCGCGCAAGCGTACCTCGGCCGCGCTTCGGAGGTCGAGGGCTTAGTCCGCGAGTTTGGTGTGACGTGGTGCGTCGTGGCGATGCCCGATCGTCCTCGCGACGAGATTTTAAAACTGGTCGACGATTATGCCGGCATGATTCCACATACGCTCGTCGTCCCAGATTTGGCCGGGCTGCCCAGTTTGTGGACAGGTGCGGCGGATTGCGGCGGCTATCCGGGGCTGCAACTGAAAGAACGTCTGCTGATGCCGGTTCCGCGAGTGGTGAAACGGTGTGTGGACGTCACGCTCACCCTGATTGTGATTGTGGTGCTTGCCCCCTTTCTTGTGCTGCTCGCAGCGATCGTCAAACTCACATCACCCGGGCCGATCTTCTACGCCCAACAACGTTTAGGTCTGCACGGAAAACCATTTCGAGCGTGGAAGTTCCGCACGATGGTTCCCGACGCGGATGCGATTCTAGAGAAGTACCTTCAGGAGCACGAAGAACTGCGATTGGAATGGGAGCGTGACCACAAGTTGCGGAAAGACCCGCGGGTTACCCTGGTCGGCCAATTTCTTCGCAAAACAAGTCTGGATGAGCTGCCGCAGGTGTGGAACGTATTGCTAGGCGAGATGAGTCTGGTCGGTCCCCGTCCGATTGTTCAAGCGGAAGTGGATCGCTATGGGGATTGCTATGGTCTCTACCTTCGCGTTCTTCCGGGCATCACGGGATTGTGGCAGGTCTCGGGGCGTAACAACACGACTTACGAAGAACGTGTGCAACTAGACAGCTACTACGTCCGCAACTGGTCGCCGTGGTTGGACTTCTGCATCTTGCTGTCGACTGTTCGCGTGGTGCTACTCAGAGAGGGGGCATTTTAGCTGGATGAATGTCAAACAGCTCGATCCCACGATAGCCGAATCATCCGTCCCGCTCGTCACGCCGGTCGCCTCCGACGTGGAAGAACGTGTGTCGATGGATGATCAGGATGTTTCCACACATGCGGTCTCGGGGCTGAAACGAACCCAGAAACGCTTGTTTCGTGAGAGTGTGTGGGTCGTGGGCGGCCGCTTGCTGGGGATCGGAACGGCGATCGGACTCAATATCGTCTTAGTCCGTGTGTTGCCGCCGGCGGACGTGGGCATGTTTTTTGTATTGGCGACGATCCTGACCTTTGCGGCAACCATCGCGATGTTCGGATTGAACGCGGCCCTGGTGCGGTTTGTGTCTGAACGGATTGGTCTCGGGGATGCTCAAGGCGCCGTCGCAGCACTGCGTCAGGGGGCCAAGCTCGCGTTTGCGGCGATCACCGTGGGCAGCCTATTGAGTCTGGTCTTCCTGTATTTTGCGGGCGAGCAACTGTTCGGGGTGCAGCATCTGGAGACAATTGCGCCGTTGGTGGCGTTGAGCGTTTTTGGTGCCGCTGCGATTCAGTTGTGTGCGAGCCTGCTGAGAAGTTTCCACGATTCGCGTTTCTCGATACTTCTCACCGGACAATTCGGCGGGCCACTGTGCAACCTGCTTTTTATCGGGTTGACGATCGCATGCAGTCTCCTCGTGGTGCTGACGTTGGAACAGGTGATGATGTTCTGCGCGATCTCGCTGTGCGTGTTGACGCCTCTCGCCGTCATGGTCCTGTACCGAATCGCAAAGGTCCGCTTAGCGCAGCTTGAACCGACCGGTCAAGTTTCCAGTGGCTTGCCGATGTCGGTGTTGTTGGTCGCGTGTCTGCCGTTGATGCTGACTCAGAGCCTGTCGTACATCACCGGGCAAGCGGATATTTGGATTGGTGGAGCGATCGTTGAGCATGACGAGCTCGCACTCTACGGGGCGGCACGACGATTGATGTTGTTGATCGGCATGCCGATGCAATTGGTCAACTTAACGGTAATCGCTTCGATCGCTGAATTGCGAGCACAGGGGCGGCTCGATGACTTGCAACGGATTCTGCGTTTCGCCGCTACCCTCGCTGCAATTGCCGCTTTGGCGGTCTGTCTGCCGCTGATCGCGTTTCCCGCACAGATCACGTCGTTCATCTTCGGTTCCTATTATGCGAGCGGAGCTACAGTGCTGCGGATCCTTTGTATCGGGCAGTTGATCTTTGTCTGCGTCGGTGCGGCGGAGCTCACTCTGATGATGTCGGGACATCACATGAAGGCGTTGTTTATCAACATCGCGACCTCGATCGCGCTGTTGGCTTCGGGCGTGTTCATGACCATGCACTGGGGCATCGTCGGATTGGCGATTGCGTGGGCCTCGATCGTTTCGCTGCAGTGCATCGGCTTCTGTTTGTACGCCCGCTGGTCGGTTGGGGTGTGGACGATAATGGATGTGCGGGCTCTGCGGAGTGTGCCGAAATTGTTGAATGAGAAGGTCCGCAACTGGGCCAATTAGCCTTAAAAGAAGGTCAGTAAAAATGAACAACGCAATTACACTGGGGGGATTCCTTGGCGTCTGCTTGACTTTCCACTCACGTCCTGAGTGTGAGGTAATGGACGCCCCGCTCAGTAGTAAGTTCGTTCGAGCGGAAGACGAGAGGTGATTGTTACCCATCGTTTCCTGCGAACCGGTTTGTAGCCGAATGTCGGCCAATTGATCACAGCCAGATGAGGCGAACGGCCTGTGGTTTCCATATCCAATTTTCAGAGCTTTGTAGAACCATTTCCACCTCAGCGTTATCAACGTCGACACCCCCTCAGGTGTCACCCGAATCCACGCCGGCCAATGGGATCTCGCAATTGGCGACTGTCATTTGGCAGCCGTGCTTGGTGTTCGTGCCGCTGCTGCTGATCGGTGTCGTGTTGTGGTTGTGTCCGTCGATGGAGGGTGCGTCCGGGTATCTTATTCGCGAAGAGGTGTCGTTCGGGAATCTTGGGATTCTGACCGCCTGGTACTCGTGCATTATGGTTTGCGCCGTCTTCGGTCAGAAGTTGGCGTTGTCCATTCCCAGACTTAACGTCATGGCGAAAGGTTCGATCGACACCGATACGTTCTACGTCGCCTTGACAGTGCTCGCGATGTTGGGCGTTGTCGGTGCTTGGATGGCTGCACTGCGGGCAGGACCGTCGCTGATTGAGCTCGCAAAGACGCAGCAATTTAATTTGCTCAAAGATGCGTTGTACGAAAACTACAACCACCTCTACTCGTTGCGTTACACCTCATCCCTGGTGGGCGGATACGCGATCTATCGAATCGTTTTTCTAAAAACAATGTCTCGATTGGACGTGTTGAACATCGTTCTGTTGCTTGCCGCGGCTGCGATCTCCGCACGAATTCTGATCGTGCAGGCGGTCCTGTTTTCCGGTGGGCTCGCGGTTCGATTCAATGACATCGGTCGGATCGGGACTCGCACGATCGTGGTGGCGGGAATGGTGCTAGCCGTTTTGATCGTTGCACTGACCTGGGTGCGAAGTGCCGGTAGTTATCGTGATCACTTCGGAATCAGAAACCCGGTTGTGATGACGTTTTTGGAAGTTCAACGCTATCTTGGCGCCCCGGTGCAGGCGAGTGTCGGGGTGGCGAGGATCGCGGCGGATCAACCCGCACGCGGTTCGATTTCGAACGTCATCAAATATGTGACACCGACGTTCATGCATCCCGAATCCATGAAGCCGGAAGATCATTCGGGCGGCGTCGCGGCACAGTGGTATCTCCACGACGTTGACATCAGCGAGACACTCACGACGAACTCGGCGTTCGTGGACATGTACGGAGATCTCGGGTTTTGGGCCTTTCCGGTGATGGCGTGGTCCAGCTTCCTGATGGCGACCATCGGTAGCTACTTTTGGCGTTCGGATAATTTGCTGTGCCTGATCGGTTGCATCGTCTTATACGGCTTCTTTGAGCTTTGGCGAACTTACTATTTTTCCGCAGGTTCATTTACGTTCTTGATCATGGCCGTGTTGGTCGCGGCCGGCGCAGCGTCTTTGGCGACGGCGAAACCGCAGGTGGCATCATGATGACGGGACGAAAAATTGTCTTTGATTCACGATGGATGGGCGCCCATGGGATTGGGCGTTTCGCTACCGAACTGAATAATCGGTTGCCGTGTTTGCACGACCAGGCGTTGTCGGGGAGTCCGACGAACCCGCTAGATTGCGTCAAGCTTCCGTACATGATTTGGAAGAACGACGTGGCGTATTTCTCGCCCAGCTATAACGCACCCTTGTCGTGTCTCGTTTCGGCGAAACGACCTTTTGTGTTTACCATTCATGATCTGATTCACGTGAACTATCACGCAGAGTCGTCCTTCGCCAAACGGTTGTATTACCAGCATGTCGTGCGGCCTGCGGTGCGAAAAGCGTACAAAGTATTAACTGTCTCAGAGTTTTCGAAACAAGAAATCGTGGCGTGGGCTGGTGTCGATCCGTCTCATGTGAGCGTCGTCTACAACGGTGTGGGCGAGGCCTTTCAGGTGGATGGTCCCAAGCGAATCGTCGATCACGAATACCTCCTGTATGTCGGTAATCAAAAAGCCCACAAAAATGTAAGTGGACTGTTGAATGCGATGCCTCGGATTCGAGAGTCGTTCGACATGCACTTGACTTTGACGGGCGTGGCGACGGACGAAACCAAAGCGACGATTGAACGTTTGGGATTAACCGATCACGTTCACTTCCTCGGGACCGTCAACGATGACGAACTCGCCGCGGCGTATCGGGGCGCTCACGCCACCATTCTGGCATCAGAGTACGAAGGATTTGGGTTGCCTGTTATCGAGTCGATGGCATGCGGTACGCCGGTCGTTTGCAGCAACGTGACTTCGCTGCCGGAAATCGCCGGCGACGCAGCCGTTTTGGTCGAAACGGCTGCTGATAGCATCGCATCGGGCGTCTTGCGATTGCTCGATGATGAAGCGTTGCAAGCGTCACTGGTCTCCGCCGGATTGAAACGTGCGGCTGATTTCAGTTGGGAGGCGACGTCCGCCAAAGTTTACGAAGTAGTTAGTCAGCTCACAGGTGAAAAA
The DNA here is from genome assembly GCF_023701485.1 of Aporhodopirellula aestuarii. Taxonomy (GTDB): domain Bacteria; phylum Planctomycetota; class Planctomycetia; order Pirellulales; family Pirellulaceae; genus Rhodopirellula; species Rhodopirellula aestuarii. The sequence goes on along the minus strand of NZ_JAMQBK010000027.1, from coordinate 40,032 downwards.
TCTTCATGCGTTGACAGTATTGTTCCATCTTTAGAGCCTACACGGCGGTAAGTCATGAAAAACGTTGCAATCATTCACGAATGGCTTGCCACCTACGCGGGATCTGAGCGTGTTGTGGAACAAATGCTGCGTGAGTATCCCGATTCGGATCTGTACGCGGTGGCCGACATCTTGCCTGCCGAGGAGCGGAAGTTCTTGCGGGGGAAAGTGCCGACAACCACCTTCATTCAAAAACTGCCGTTCTTGCGGAAGTTTCTCAGGCACTATTTGCCATTGATGCCGATGGCGGTCGAACAGTGGGATTTGAGTGGCTATGACGTGGTTCTGTCGTCCAATCATGCAGTCGCGAAGGGCGTGATCTGTGGACCCGACCAATTGCACGTCAGCTACGTGCACACGCCGATCCGATACGCGTGGGATTTTCAAGCTCAGTATTTACGTGAATCGAATTTGTCTTGGGGTATCCGTAGCATGCTGACCCGCAGCATGCTGCACTACGTACGGTTGTGGGACAAACTCTCATCGAGTCGTGTTGATGCCTACATTGCTAATAGCCATTTCATCGCCCGCCGGATTCAAAAGTGTTATGGACGCACCGCAACGGTGATCCATCCTCCCGTTGATGTGGATGCGTTTGCACCGCGATTCGACAAAGAAGACTACTACATCGCCGCATCGCGGTTGGTTCCCTATAAACGCGTGGATCTGATTGTCGAAGCGTTCAGACAGATGCCTCATCGCAAATTGGTGGTCGTGGGCGATGGACCGATGTTTAAATCGCTCCAGGCAAACTGCCCTGCCAACGTGGAGTTACTCGGATACGTGCCGCACGATCGGATGAGCAAACTCATGCAAGGCGCAAAAGCGTTTGTATTCGCCGCGGAAGAGGATTTTGGAATCACCCCCGTGGAAGCGCAAGCCTGTGCCACGCCCGTGATCGCATACGGTCGCGGTGGCAGTTTAGAGACGGTGGTCGAGGGTGTGACCGGATGTTTCTTCGAAGAGCAGTCGTCGCGGAGTATCGTTGCCGCAGTTGATGCCTTTGAACGGGAATATCGTCACTACGACTTGGCCGCCACACGACGTCATGCTGAAGGTTTCCGCCCCGAACGTTTTCGCCAAGAGCTGGGCGACTTCATTGCGAAGGAGTGGTCAAAGTTCGACGCGAGCCGGCGCCACAAGACGATCCAATCAAATCCCAATACTCACCCACGTTCGATCCTCAGTGCCGATCAACGACCCGTCATTATCGATGACCAGATAGGAATGACTGTATCATGACTAACAATTCCCCCAGCAACGAAAAGACGTTGGATCTCATTCAGGCGTTGTGGCAACACCGGGGAAAGATGTTAATCGTCTTTTCATTGGTGCTGATTGCAACGTGTGCCTACCTCAGTACGGCGAAACTGAAATACACTTCCGAGGCCAAACTGTTTATCCGATTGGGTAAGGAGACGATTGGACTCGACCCGACCGCTACCGTTGGTCAGACGGTTGCCGTCCAGGAAGGACGCGAGAAAGAGATCTATTCGGTTCAGACGCTCGTGCAAAGTCGCGACGTGCTAGAGCGGGTTGTGGATGCCGTGGGTGTCGACCGCATCCTCGAGGAGACTGGTGACGCCGAGCCCGGTTGGATTCCGACTAAGATCGACGCGTTGAAGCGGCTTAGTCCCGTCTATGTCGACAGTCCACGCGATGAGGCGATCGAAAAGCTGGAGAAGGGGTTGGAAATCTTCAACCCACGGTCGACGGCGATTGTTGGTCTGCGTTATGAGACGATCAGTCCCAAACTCGCCGCCGAAGTGCTCGACGAGATCATCGAGTCGTCCATCGACGCACACGTCCGCATCCACCAATCGGAAGGTTCCAACGAGTTCTTCCTGCGGCAAACGCAGCAGATCGCGGATGAAGTTGCGATTCTCGAAGAGGAATTGTTGAATTTCAAAAACGAAAGCGGAGTGGCCGAACTCGCCCAATACCGGCAGGTCAAAATCTCGCAGATCGCGTCGCTGGAAGATGCATGGCTCGAAACCATTGCGCAATTGGAAACGGTTGAGCGTGAGATCGAATCGCGTGAAGAGTTGATCGCGAGTCAGCCGACGCAGATCGTCTTATCCGAAACGACCGGATTGCCCAGCAGCGCTGCCGAAGGGATGCGGGAGCAACTCTATTCGCTTCAATTGAGCGAGAGCGAGTACCTGTCCCGATATTTGCCGACACACCCACGCGTTAAGCAAATGCAGGCACAGATTGCTGCCGCCAAGGAAACGCTTAATTCCGAAGGTCAACTCACGCAGGTCACGATGGGCGTCAATGAATCTCGCCGCAAACTGGAATCGGAAGTGCTTAATCAACGTGCGGTCGCCGCCTCTTTGGCCGCTCGCAAGGAGATTCTTGCCGAGCAAATCGCGGACGCGCGTCTTGAGCTAAAAGACGTTAACAAGCATGAGATCGAACTCGCACAGATCACACGAAGGTTGGAACTCGCCCGTTCGAACCATCAGGATTATGCGAGGCGCTCGGAGCTGGCGCGGATGGACCTGGCGTTGAGCCAAGAGAATCTGTCAAACCTGACCGTCTTGCAGACGCCGAGTCAATCTAAGATTCCATCGAGTCCCAAGGTGGCGTTGACCCTGGTTATGGGAATTACCGCGGGTACATTCCTGAGTGCTTTGGTCGCCGTGCTCGCACAGCTTCGTACGATCCATGGCGAAGAGCCCGTCAGGAAAACACGGAAGAAGTTAACCCCGTCCTTTAAAGGATTCCGATTCGTCAATGCGGCGACTCGTTTGCTTTCGTTTCGGTGGCTTTGATGGGCTTCGATAGCGAAATCACGAGGAACACGCAGGTAGGAAGCCCACTTTACTCCATGGAGCGGCGTGCACCTGCTGGAGAACCAGCTTCCATTGTTGTTGGGGACGTGGTGGATGCGAAATGCGACACGATGCAGTGCCAGGAATCGCTCGATGGCGATCGGCTCCAACAGCAAATCCATGCCTGGAATCAAACGGACGAGCCCTGGCAGGATGATCCATGTCTTCACGAGATGTTTGCGGAGCAATCCCGAAGGACACCCGATTCGGTCGCGGTAATCTGTGGGGATTGCGAGCTGACTTATGGCGAACTCGACGAACAGTCGACGCGTGTCGCTGGGAAGCTCATCGAACTCGGGGTGGCGGCTGAAGAGGTGGTCGGGGTCGTTCTCGACGATTTACCTTCGGCGTATATTGGCATACTTGGGATTCTTAAAGCGGGGGCGGCTTATCTGCCTCTTAATCCCTCGTTTCCGAGTGACCGAATCGCGTTTTTCTTGCGCGAAGCCGAGACGCGGTTTGTTGTCGGAACGCTCGAGGCTGCCGTTCTCGAAGAAATGCCTTGCTTGGGAACGGTTGGTTTGAATGACCTGCCCGAGGTATCACTCGAGAGTTTGCCGAGAGTTTCTCCGGCGTCGCTCGCGTACGTGCTCTTTACCTCGGGATCAACCGGCAAGCCGAAGGGTGTGATGCTGAATCATCGCGGGCCGGTGAACACGATTCGCGACATCAATACTCGATTCCGTGTTAACGAATCCGATCGTGTGTTGGCGTTGTCATCGCTCGGTTTCGATTTGTCGGTTTATGACCTATTCGGAATGCTGAGCGTAGGGGCGACCATTGTGCTGCCAACGTCGCACGAGGTTCGCAACCCTGGTAGCTGGCAAACGCTGATCGAACGTCATCAGGTGACGCTTTGGAACACCGTCCCGGCATTGATGGAAATGTTGGTCACGTACCTCGACAGATCTAAATTGCTGCCCAGTTTGCGGCTGGTGATGCTCAGCGGCGATTGGATTCCCGTGACACTTCCCGGTCGTATTCGAGAAGTGGCCCCTGACGCGAAGTTGGTTTCCCTTGGTGGTAGTACGGAAGTTTCGATCTGGTCGGTGATTTATGCGATCGACGCCATTGATCCCGAGTGGTCTAGCATTCCCTATGGAAAACCGCTGCGAAATCAGCGTTGTTATGTCGTCGACGAAAACCGGCAACTCTGTAAGATCGGCGAAACGGGTGAGTTGTGCTTGGGGGGCGCGGGCGTGGCGGTCGGCTATCTCAACCGCCCCGACCTGACCGAACAACAATTCGTTAGCGATCCCTTTGAGGTCGGCGGCACCCTCTATCGCACGGGCGATCTGTGCCGATATCACGATGATGGCAATTTGGAGTTTCTGGGACGCAAAGACCACCAAGTCAAAATCCACGGGTATCGGATCGGTTTGGGTGAAATCGAAGCCGAAATTACGAAGTTGCATGAGGTGCGCGACGCGGTGGTTGCCGCCAGTGACGAGAAGGCCGGATCACGCTTGATCGCATATGTCGTGTTCGAAAAAGGACACGGCATGACCTTGGCAAAACTCAAAGCAAGTTTGAGCCGCAGTCTCCCAGACTACATGTTGCCGTCCGCATTGGTTCCCATCGGTGAGTTACCGTTGACGTCCAACGGCAAGGTGGATCGAAAAGCACTTCCATCGCCGAATCAGTCGTGTCGTCCCTCGCCCGTTGCCCACTCGGCTAGCGAAACGGAAGCGTTTGTTTCCGAGACGCTCTGCGAACTTCTGCATCTGCCGAGTATTGATCCGAGCGTCGGTTTCATGGAGCTGGGTGGGAACTCCTTGGCCGCGGTAGCCTTGGCCGCTCGGATCAAAGCAAGGTACGGAGTGCGGCTCGAGTTCTGGGGGATTCTCGCGAACTCGCTCAATACGATTGAGATGTCGAAAGCAATCGATGAATTATCGCATCAGGCTTCGGCGAGCGACCATGCCGAGACGGCAATGAGTCGAGAGCGTCTCGTGACTGCGCCGCTGTCGTCCCATCAACAACAATTGTGGATTGAACATTTTCTGATTCACAATCGTGGCCGATATAATATCCCGTTGGTCTACGACTTAGAAGGTGAACTGGACACGCGTGTTCTTGAGGAAGCGTGCACCTGCCTCGTTGAGCGACACGAAATTCTACGAACCGTGTATGAATCGACCGATTCGGGATTGCTGCAGCGAGTGCAACCGACGGTTCCGTTCAAGATCGAAAGAGTGGATTTGCGGGGGTGTGACGCAGGGACGCGTCGCCAGGTACTCGAAGCTCGTTCGAAAGAGTTTGCCAGTGTTCCGTTTCAATTGAGCAGCGACGCTCCCTTTCGAGCGGTGCTGTATCAGCTCGCAGCCAACGAATTTCGATTTGTTCTGGTTGTTCACCACATCGCGTTCGATGGACATTCGATTGGCGTATTGCATCGCGATTTGGCGGCGTTCTACGACGCGATTAAGCATCACAGATCTCCCGAGCTACGTCCGCTCGAGCATCAATACGCTAACTATTCGGTTTGGCAGCAGCGGCATCATCATTCCGAATCGCTCGCCAAGCATCGGGAGTTTTGGCGAGCAAGTCTTGACGGCGAATTGCCCGTCTTGGATTTGCCCACCGATGACTGTCTGGTGGACGAGGCGTTGTGTGACACCATTTCGCTCAAGATCGAGGGCGAACTGCTCGATGCGGCGCGAACGTTTTCTTCGCGGCGACAATCGACACTCTTTGTCACGCTGTTGTCGGCAATCAAGGCGGTCTTCTATCGCTATACCCGGCAAGAAGACATGATCATCGGTTCCGCGATGACGACTCGGGACGATCTCGCGACAGAAGATCTGATCGGGTACTTCATCAATGTTCTTCCACTGCGGACCCGTTTTGATGGAGGCGGTACGTTCGAAGAGCTGCAAAGGAAAGTTCGCGAAACCGCATTCAATGCATTTGCCCATCAGAACTATCCGTTCGAGCTGTTGAAGAAAGAAATTCTATCCAACCAAGAAACGGGCGGTACACCGTTTCGCGTGTTGTTCATCCTGGAAAATGAAGCCGAGCCACTCGAGTTAAGTGGTCTGAAATCCAAGCCGGTTGCCTTGGAAACGCAGATGGCGAAGTTCGATTTGTTGATCGCCGTCAACGAGTCATCAGGGTATTTGAGAATCGATCTCCAGTATCGCAGCAAATTGTTTCAGCGTACTCGGATGGAACGTTTCGCCGAGCACCTGCCGTCGTTGCTGTCCGCTGCCATCGCGAACCCGATGTGCCCTGTCGATCAGCTCGAAATGCTCTCGCCGGAAGAACGTGACGTGGTGTTGCCGCCGCGATTGACCAAGGTGTCTCTGGCGAATGAAAATGTCGGTGTGGATGAGGCGTTTGATCAACCTGCGTCGGTGTTGTCGTTATACAACGCTCAGGTTCAACGTACTCCGGGTTTGCCTGCGGTGAGTTTCGCGGGACAGACGTTGACGTATCGTGAACTCGATGAACGTGCAACACGGTTTGCCTCCCGTTTGGTGCAGCACGGCGTTGTCCCGGACGCTCCTGTAGCGGTCTCGATTGATCGCTCGTTTGACATGCTTGTCGCCGTTCTCGGAGTATTGAAGGCGGGGGGATGCTATGTTCCGATGGATCCCGCGTTGCCGGCACAGCGACGGCAACAGATGCTGCAACGCTGCGGCGCTCGGATGGTTGTCACAACCACGGGGCTGGCCGATGACCTGAATTTAGACGATTCCGGAGTCGCAGCCATCTGGGTCGATTCTGACGCGATCTCCGTGAATCCGTTGGAGCACGTGTGTTTTCCTGAGCTAGGGCCGGATCACCTCGCGTACGTGCTCTACACCTCCGGATCGACAGGCGAACCGAAGGGCGTTGCGATGCGTCATGGTGCTCTCGCGAACTTGATGCGGTGGCAACTACCAAACAGCGAGGCGGCGCCCTCGACTAAGACTTTGCAGTTCGCCTCTCTCGGTTTCGATGTTTCGTTCCAAGAGATCTTCGCGACCTTGTGTAGTGGTGGCGAACTGCTGCTGATTTCGAATGAAATGCAACGCGACCTGCATCAACTTTGGCATTTCATTGTCGAATCGGGAACGGAACGCATCTTTGTCCCCTTTGTCGTCTTGCGGACGTTGTGTGAGGTGGCGGGCGAGTCCGCTCAAAAGTCCGCATTGCGTGAAGTCGTTACGGCGGGCGAACGTTTGGAAATCACGCCTGTCGTGCGGGACTTTTTCAAGAGACGTCCAGGATGCCGTTTGTGGAATCACTACGGGCCGACCGAAACGCATGTTGTAACTGCTTATCAACTTGCGTCGGACCCAACGACGTGGCCCGCCGTTCCTCCGATCGGGCAAACCATCGACAACTGCGTTGCGGTGATCTTGGATGAAAAACAGCAACCGGTGCCGCAAGGCGTTGAGGGCGAGTTGTACCTGGGTGGGCAATGTTTGGCGCAAGGGTATTTCGCCGACGAAGTCCTGACCAGCGAACGTTTTGTTCCCAATCCACACCGCGAGCTTCCGACCCAACGTCTCTACCGAACCGGAGATATCTGCCGTTTGAATTGGGACAAGCAACTCGAGTTCATTCGGCGAAACGATCTCCAGGTGAAAGTCCGAGGGCACCGCGTCGAGTTGAACGAAATTGAAGTGGTGTTGTCGCGGTATCCGGGAGTGAAGCAAACGGTCGTCACTTTCGAACGCAGCGGGCTGGGAGGGCAACTGATCGCTCACGTGTTGTGTGATGCCAACACCGTGTCGGTATGTGAGCTCGAGAAATATCTCAGTGCGCAAGTACCTTCGTACATGATGGTGAGTCAGTTCCGTTTGGTCGACGACTTTCCTTATACGGCGAGCGGCAAAGTTGATCGCAAGAAACTGGCGTCGATCCCGTCCGTGACCGTTTCCGGTGATCAGACGAATTTGACGGAGCTGACAACGTGTGATCCGCTGGTCAATCGATTGATTCGGATCTGGCAATCGGTGTTGGGCGTGGAGGGACTGGACTCGCGCAGCAATTTCTTCGACTGTGGAGGCGATTCACTGAGCGCGGCCATCCTGTTTACGCGACTCGAAAAGGAATTCGGTCGAGCCGTTTCGATTACGAAGCTGGTTAGCAGTCCGACGATTTCGGATTTGGCGGAAGTGTATCGCCAAGACGAAGCACGCGTCGATGGATATTGGAACGACTTGGTGCCGCTCGATGCCTTCGGGCCGCATGAGAGACCATTGAAACAGGCTCCGCTATTTTGTTTTCCTGGGATCGACGGGCACCTCGTAAACTTCCGGGAGATTGCCGCTGAACTCGGAAAGGAACGACCGGTTTATGGAGTCGAACCGCTTGGTCTCGATGGTGTGAGCCCGCCACCCGACACAATTGAAGAAATTGCAAGACACCATGTGCAAAAGATCCGCCGCGTGATGCCACATGGCCCCTACCATCTTGCCGGTTTTTCGTTTGGTGGCGTCGTTGCCTATGAAGTTTCGCAGCAGTTGCGACGTGCGGGTGAGCGAGTCACACTCGCGATCATTGACGCATCAACCGGTTTGCCGATACCGGCACCGCTCTATCAAAGTCTGTGCTTTCACCTGCGGTACGCGAAACAATGTCAGGGACGCCAACGTTGGACGTATCTTTACGAACGAGTCGTGGCGATGATGTTGGCGATTAAGTACCGGTTCGGATGGATTACGATGGAAAAACGTTTGGAACGGATCATCGGAACCAAGGGAATCTACGCCAAGGTAGCCGCAAAGAACATGCAGGTGATCGACGAATATCGACCAGACACCGCCGAAGGTCCAGCGACGTTGTACAAAGCGAAACTGCGAGCGAATTGGCCCGGGAAGGATCACGCCGATCCACTGTTGGGCTGGGGGAGTGTTTTCGATCAAGAGAGGTTGGAAGTCGTCGAAGTCGAAGGCGCCCATGCCAATATGCTATCCAAGCACAAGTTGCATGGATTGGTAGAACGCTTGCGACGAGAAATTGTGAGCATTGATCGTCATTGACGTCAAAGAAGTGCCGTCGGACAGGATGGGTCTGCGGCGGATAGCTGATCGAAGCAAGTCCCGGGACTATCTATGAAACGTCCAGGATCTAACTACACAGCGCCACTTTTCACGTACCCCGGTCTCTTCCGACGTCGATTAAATGACTGCGGGATTTCAAAAGTAGCGGCACGGCGCGAGCCGTCCGGTGACGCGGAACCGGACGGCTCGCGCCGTGCCGCTAGAAAAACACTAAAACCATCAATGTCCTCCGAGACCGAGAATTAATGGCGTTTTCTGCTTCCGGAACCTCCGCGAGTTTTAGCTACTTGAGAGGCGAAAACTCCAGTGCGTCTGCCAGAAAGCGGCACCGCCCTGCTAATTCATTTCTTCAGCGAGACGCTCGGTGTCAGTTTTGAGTCCACGCATGTAGCGACGCCATTCGAGTTCCAGAGTCGTTCGATCACCGAAGCACTCGTCGAAGATTTCGAGAAGTGTGTTCGCTCGCGCTTTCCAGATTTCCTCGGTCAGTTCGTCTTCTCGCTTGAGCTGACCGACCCGCTTGTAGAACTTCATCAAAGAATCGAATCGTCGATCAAAGAGGAAATGTGTCAGCGCCCATGCTTGACCGTAGGCGGGTAATTGGTTTCCCAAGGTGGCCTCTACAGCGAAACCGAAATCGGAAACAATGAATTCGAGGCTACCTCGAAGCGGATCCCGTTCGAGCACCCGGTAGTATCCGATCCGACTTTGATCGACCACGCCGACACCGCTCCATTTGGCGAGTTTGGCGGATTCAAAATACGACGCCATGCCTTCGTGGACCCAGCGTACGAACGCGGCGTCGCGAGGAAAAATGCCAGTGTTCGCAGTCAGCTGATGGATGGCTTCGTGGGACACCGTCGACACGTCTTCGCTTTCGCGCGTGATATCGATCAACAGTTCGATGGTCTTGGCAAATCGAATGAGATCACCGGCGCCCGCCATACGCGTCTTCTTGGCCATCTCGCGAGCCTCCACGAGTTGCTTGTCGATGTCCATGAGCACTCGGAAGTGTTCTGACGTTCCGGAATCGTAGAACATTGAGATGTTCTCATCGGGGAGGTAGAAGCCAGCGGTTTGTTTGAGGCTACCGCCGAGTCGACGCTCCATTTGGAGGAAGTCCCCGTGGCGGCTAAACAACACCACCTCCAAACGTTTGCTCGGTGGTCGCAGAAAGACGCCGCGGAACGCGAACGTGAGGAAGTACGACTCGTAAACCGTCTCGAGTAAATTCAGACGCATCTCGGCTCGCGTCTTCCCGGTGACTTCGTCCTTCGTTTGATCCGCATCATGCAGCAGCAGGAAATGTTTGCTGCGTGTGACCTCCATCGCCCGCCCCCCGACAAAATCACGGGCGTGAGCTTCGACTTGCTGATCGGTGGGGACCGAGGCGTTGATATAACGCATCAACCCGGCCAGTTTTCGGAGTCGCTCATGAGACGAATCGATTTTCCACGCGACACTGAGCATCGATTTTGCTTGCTCAAGCATCCCGTTTTTGAGACACCATTGGGCGAGTTTGAGTGCTTCCTCGACGTCATCGGAGTTGCGGACGTCGCGGAGCCGTTTCGAGTAGATCGATGCGGCCGAGGGGCTCTTGAGCACCTGGATGTCGCGGGCATTAAAGTGTAGCGAGCCACGCGGGTGCTTGTGCGTGGCCATGCCCCCGGCGTGGTACGTCACCGAGCCTTCGAGAAGCAGTTGCAGGTCAGAACCCGGCAATTGGTAGAGCGTGTAGTCGGCGTTAGCGATTGGGGCGTCGAACGCCGCAACAAGCGTGATGGCAATAGCCACTGCCAAAAAAAGAACGGCCCGAGTCATTCGTCGGTTTCCTCCAAGAAGTCGAGTGGCTTCCGAGACCGACGCCGTCCTTGCGGGGTGTTGTCGTTCCGCCTCGAAGAGTTAGTTCGATGGGAACGCAATTATGAACTGTTCAACGTGCCCCAAACAAGGTTTTAGACCCCCTGAAGGCTGGGAATGTTCCACCGGATGGCGGAATCTTTTTACTGACCGGTGCCAACCGACTCGAAATTGAAGGAGTGGGCGACCGATGCGCGCGAGGATCGCCTGATCGTTGCAAACACATTCAGATCACGAGTGCCGGGTGACGGAGCGCAAGTAGCTCAATCTGCGAACGTGACGATCGGGAAAAGCTCGGGGATGTGCGAGTCCCACACACCGTGCGGACCCACTGCCCAACCGCTCGAGTCGAATTTTGGCAGATCGGTTTTGTAAGAGTTGAACCGAAACAGATCGATCCGCCATTGGTCGCCCGGCGTCGGCGGGAGTGATCGTTTGTCTCCCTCGGCGAGAGCGGTCATGCCTTTCCACGCAAATGCGAGTTCGACGGTCCAACCCTGGTCGGTGTCCGTGTCATCGTTGAGCGTGCCTTGGATATCCACGGCGGATTGGAACTCGGGAAAGTCGTATCCCAAGAACGCGACGCGTTTGCCACGAGGATGTTCAGTGAAACCGACGCCATTAAATTCTTGCACCTTTAACTGATCACGGCGCAGTTGCGGATCGCCTGCGTAGGTGTCGCCTTTCAACACGTCTTCCCAGACGAAGAACGCTTCGTAGACCGTGCCGAACGCGTTGATTTCAAATTCGTAGTACGCGTCCTCGCCCGCGATGAATATTTCGACATCGTTGTCATAATAGATCGGGTCATCACGATCGAGGTATTTGGCTTTGACATTGGGTTCAGCGAGCCAGAAACCGACATACAAGTATTCGTCGTCCCAAAGCAACGCGGCCCGGGTGTCGTGCTTGGTCGATTCTCCGCTGATGAGATCCACAAACGGTTGCGTTTTCGTGGAGGTTTCCCACGCCGGTTCATCGAGCTTGCCGTCGACCGTGATCGATTGTTTCGCTCTTACCGCTTGGTAGCGTGGGATCGTTTTGTCACCGATCAATGCTTGCGGGAACGGTTTGGGTAAGTCGACCGAGACCGAGTGTGGGAAGGCGAGATTGGGATCCCCACGCTGAGTAAGCGTGCGTACTAGTTCGCCGATGGTGCGTTCGGCCAAACCTTCGAACAATGTTTTGCCTAGGCAGACGATCTTGACGGGACGATCGAGGTCAATGAAGCGATCATCGAGTCGCACGTTGAGCCGGTCCACGCCCTCCGCGGTGAGGGTGATCGATTGACCTTTTACTTCGGCGGTAATTTCGCTGCGTGGTTTGCGATTTGCTTCATCCACGGCGAGCCAATAGAACTCATCGTGCGTGACATCGTCTTGCACCCACACGATCCGCGTGGGGGTTGGATTGCGGACGTGTTGGGCCATCCACGGGATCGCAACCGCATCCTCGCGATCCATCCAATGACCTTTGTCGGGGTAGATTTTGACGAAGTGTTTGTAGCCGCCATCGTCGTCGGCGTGGAGTTTTGCCAGTTTTTCTTTCCACTCCGACGCAATTTGGTTGCGTTTGTAGGCCGCGTCCCTGCCACCCACTTGCAATGCAAAGGGCACGTTACGCAGGCCTCGAGGTGAAGTTTCGTTAGGGTGTCCCGCCATCATCGCGGAGGCGGCCCAGTAGTCTGACATTCGCGGTGCGAGCTGATAGACGCCATCACCGCCGGCGGAATACCCCATCACGTAGACGCGGTTCCAGTTCACGTCTTCGACCGCCACCATGTCTTGGATCAGTCGCTTTAACATCACGTCGATGTGTTCTTGATGCCAAAGGTTCCAGGTGTCGGTGGGGGCACGTGGGGCGAGATAAATGCCTTGCTCGAGCTTGTAGAGGTTTTTCTGATTCTCCCACTGTCGGTCGTTGATGCCTGCTGGGGCCCCCCCTCCTCCGTGCAACGAGATGTACAGGCTCCATCCGTCAGGGGGCTTTTCGCCGAACGTTTTGTAGGAGAACGGCATCTTCAACTCGCCATGCCGGATCACGCGTGCGTCCAATTCTGCTTTGCGTTCGGCGCGGAGTAACGAGCGGTGTTTTGCGGCGAGGCTTTCGCGTGCTTTTTCCGTGTCCGATTTCGTCAGCGGGACCTGGGCAAAATCTTGTGCTGCCAATGCGTCAAGATTGTCATTGTCGTCCAACCACGCTTGCATTTGTGAGACCGCGTGAGCGGAAGCGCCGGCATCGATTTGGCTGCGTCGCAGACTAGAGTACCGATGCGTGACGTTGACTGCGGGAATCGATTTGATCGTGCGGTTCCAGACGCAAGGAAACGACAGCGAAGTCTTGCGAAAGCTTGTCGCGTAGATCGCATGTTTGGGATCATCGGTTGCCGCGGAGGCGCGTTTGAGGAACCAACCATCGTTTAGCCGAACGCCCGTTGGTTCAGCGGCGCCGGTGAAGTGCCACCCGTCGTCCCAAATCTCGACCCAAGAATGATTGCCGCTGCCATCAGTCCACAACGGCGTGCCCACAAAACGTGCCGGGACACCAACTGCCCGGCAGGCGTCAATCAGCAGAACCGATAGACCAGTGCAGGAAGCGGTTGTTCCTTCGATCGATTCGTACGGACTTTGATCTGCTTTGGCTCGCTTAGTCGAGTAGCGCACTCCGAGGATTCCAAAGATCTTCTGGTTGAGGATCGTGGCAACCTCACTGGTCGTTTTCGCTTCGGAAACAAGCGGCAAGAAACGGTTGCGGAAATCAGCCCGCCAATTGTCACGGCGTTCGTTGATGCTCGCGTACGGCAAAACGTCGTTGAAGAACACCTCCAAAGGGATATCGCTCGCCCACGGATCAGAGGTTCGCGATTGATAGGCAAGGGCGGTGTTTTCGAGCAGGAACTTCGCGGAGAGCGATTGCAGATCCGAGTCGGGCATGTTGGCGATCAGGAATTCCATCCCCGCCCGCTGGTCCGCGGGAACGGATGCGTAGGCTTGCTCGATTTCGGCGCGGTTATCCCCGGCGATTTTGAGTCGAGCCTCGATATCCGTAGAAATCTTGCCGTCCCCCGGAATTTCGGCGACGGCGCTGATACTGATCGTGCAGACCCACAGAAGGCAAGAAAGGAATCGTTTGATCGTCAGCATCAGAGGCACCAAGTCATACGGAGATCCGGGATCGAGAATTTGATTCTTAGGCTAATCATGGGCCGATGCAATGGCTGGGCGCAGCGATGTCGAGCATCGTGCCTTGGAATCGTTCAATGGGCCACCGGTGCACGTTAACGTCTCGTGCATGTCGCGTTGTGGTCAGGTGGCTCACCGTTTGTGTGGCAGTCGGCAAGGTTGGTAGACGGGAAGTTACTGTTTGTTCACCTTTCTGGTCTGGGCCCCTGGGCGTGATTGGTTCGTGAGCTGTCGTGGCACTTTTGTGCTGAAATAAAAGTCGATCGTGAAGGTTTTGGACGACTCGATGGTTTAGTCTTTCTGGAAAGGTTGAGTTATCGCCCCCTTAGTCCCATTTGTTGGTTCGCATTGCGGTGCTCTTCTTCCTGCCTCTCCCCCACCTGAAATGTGCGAAACGTGAAGACAATCTGCATTCCATCCGTTTTTCTGTTCGCTGTCGCGATGATCTGTGCCGGCCAATTGTCCGCAATGACGCCAACCACGCTCCGATGCGAGTACCTCGAAAATCCTCGCGGGATTGATGTCGTCACTCCCCGATTGAGCTGGCGTGTCGAGTCGGATCAGCGGGGGCAGAATCAGGTCGCGTACCAGATCCTGGTCGCTTCGTCGGAAAAAAACTTGGCCGACGACGTGGGAGATCTTTGGGATTCGGGACGAGTTGAATCCGACCAAACGTTGTTTGTTCCTTATTCCGGCCAGTCGTTGGTTTCGCGGCAACGGTGTTTCTGGAAAGTGAAGTCTTGGGCATCGGACGAAGACCGTCCGGCGTGGAGCCAGACCGCCTCGTGGTCGATGGGATTGCTGTCCGATGACGATTGGACAGCTGAGTACATTTCCTATGCGGATCCCGATCCGGTTTACGATGACCCCAGTGTGCTGGAGTTGCCTGCGGCTCGCCAATATCGAAAAGAGTTCGCGACAAGGAAAAAGATCGCCCGAGCGACCATCTATTCCACTGCACTGGGGATCTACGAGTTGCATCTCAATGGCAAGCGAGTTGGCGATGCCCTATTCGCTCCCGGTTGGACGGACTACCGACAGCGTGCTTATTACAACACGTACGACGTTACCGAGATGGTTCGAGAAGGTGACAACGCGGTCGGGGCGTGGGTCGCGGACGGATGGTATAGCGGTTACGTCGGATTCGGATTGCTCACCGGAATCGGCACCGAGAAAACGGGACGCTCGACGTACGGAAAAACACCCTCGTTGATGGCTCAGTTGGAGATTCACTACACCGACGGAACACGCGAAACCGTGAACACGGACGCTTCGTGGAAAGTATCCGGCGACGGCGCTATCGAAGAAGCTGACTTGTTGATGGGTGAGTCGTACGATGCGCGAAAAGAGTTTTTGGGATGGGATGTTGCCGGGTTCGATGACAGCAGTTGGCAACACGCCGTGCTGGCAAAAGACAACGGCAGCAAAATGGCGACGTTCTATCAATTTCGAAATCCGGAGAAACGAGGCCAACCCGTCCGCAAGGCAGGATCAGAGGCAGAGTTCGGGTTCGTCAGACCAAAATTGGAATCGTTCCCAGGCGTTCCCGTTCGCGTGACGCAAGAGATTCAGGCGAAATCGGTTGCCGAGCGAGAACCTGGGACTTACGTGTTCGATCTCGGACAAAATTTTGCGGGTGTGATTCGCATGAAAGTGAACGGCCCTGCGGGGCAGCGGATCAAAATCCGATACGCCGAGATGCTGCATCCTGACGGACGCGTGATGACCGAAAACCTGCGCAAAGCACGCGCGACCGACTTTTATACTTGCCGTGGTGATGCCGACGGCGAGGTGTACGAACCACGGTTCACCTTCCACGGATTTCAATTCGTCGAGGTGTCGAACTTTCCTGGCAAACCCACGCTCGACACGATCACCGGGTTGGTTCTGCACAGCGACACGCCGATGACGAGTTCGTTTGCGTGCAGCGATCCGATGGTCAACCGGCTGTACCAAAATGTTCTTTGGACTCAGCGAGCAAACTTCCTAGACCTCCCCACGGATTGTCCACAGCGTGACGAACGGATGGGGTGGACCGGTGACGCTCAAGCCTATGTCGCAACGGCGGCCTACAACGCGGACATCGGCGCGTTCTATACCAAGTGGTTGCGTGAATTGATGGAATCGCAACGGCCCAGCGGCACGTTTCCCGGTTACGCACCCTATCCGTTTCAGCATGGTCAAGACTTTGGCACCGCGTGGGCCGATGCCGGCGTGATTTGTCCCTGGACGATTTGGCAGGCGTACGGGGACACGCGTGTCATTGAAACGTGTTGGGAACCGATGACCAAGTTCATGCAGTGGCGTGAAGAAACGAGTGTCAACGATTTGGGAATCGAGCACGGGAATGCGTGGGGCGATTGGCTGGCTCAAGGTGCCAAGACGCCGCTCCAGTACATCGACACGATTTACCTCGCGATTTCGGCAAGAATGATGTCCGAAATGGCTGACGCGATCGGACGGCAGAGCGAGTCCGAGAAATACCGAGAACAGTTCAATCGGACCAAGGCCGCCTTTGCGACGAAGTATTTGAACGACGACGGCAGCGTGAACATCCACACGCAAACCGCCCAAGCCTTGGCGTTGTTTGCGGATTTGATTCCCGAAGACAAACGTGAAGCCACGGGACGCCAGCTCGCGAAGATGCTCGAGGAAAATGGCAACCACATGGCGACGGGGTTTCTCGGTACACGTCCGTTGCTGCCTGTTCTATCCGAATCGGGACAACATGATCTGGCAACCTTCTTATTGCAATCACGTGAGTTTCCTTCGTGGGGATATGAGATCAAAAATGGTGCGACGACGATTTGGGAGCGGTGGGACAGCTACACGAAAGAAGACGCGTTTGGCCGCCACAATGCGGCAATGAATTCGTTTTCGCATTACGCGTTCGGCGCGGTTTGCGAGTGGATGTTCCATACGTTGGCCGGGATTCAGTCCGATGGGCCGGGTTACAAAAAGATCATCATCCGGCCGACCCCGCCGTCACCGGGCAGTAACGCGATGCACGATCCCATCGATTGGGTCGACGCATCTTACGAAAGTATCCGGGGCACGATTCGCAGCAGTTGGAAACTCAGCGATGGGCGTTTTCACTTAAGCGTTTCCATCCCCGCGAACACCGTTGCAACGGTGTTCTTACCGACCTCAGATGCGTCCAGCATCACGGAGGGTGGGGCGCCGATTGCAAAACACAATCACGTTCGCGTGATACGACAAGAGCAAGACTACTGCGTGCTCGAAGTCGAGTCGGGCGACTATGAATTCAAATGTGCCAGCGGCATCGAACCCGCGTTGCACTCAATCGCCACGTCTGAACCGGCCGATCACTCTGTCAATCCTGAGAAAGTCGAATTGGCGGGTGCGAAAAAGCTTGCGTCGTGGGATTTCACCAACGCAGCCGATCTTGAACGGTGGAGTGAGCGTGACAACGTTCGCGTGGTTAACGAGAACGGTAAAACGAAATTAATCGCCACCGGAAGCGATCCGAAGATCATGACCACGCTTGGCGAGAGAGTTTCGGGGCAAATGGCCATCGAACTTCGCGCGGTCGTGGGGAAAGGGGCGACGAGTCAGTTCTTTTGGGCACCGCCTCAGGGTGGCTTTAGTGAAGCCCGTCAATCGTCGCGTCCGCTTGCTGCGTCGGATCAACCGAAGCGTTATCTCTTTCGGATCCCTGGAAATGATAGCGTCAAAAAATTGCGGTTTGACCCTTTTCAGGACTACGACCAGTACGCCAACCAGGGCGAAATGGAAGTCGAGTCCATTTCGATCTACCAGTTGGCGGAATAGGTTGAGAGCAACGCGTTGAAGTCAGAGACCATTCAACGCATACCGGCGAGTGTTCATCCTTCATCTTTCCTCTTTGATTCAAGATTGGTATCCGATGCGAAAAATAACCCGTCCATGGCGGACGTTCACGCAGGCCGTTTTGCTGGGCATCCTTTGTTGTGGCCTGTTCGTTGATGCTAACGCTGCCGAAACCAAACCCAACGTGGTTTTTATTTTGGCGGACGACCTCGGATTCAGTGATACCACTTTGTATGGGACGACGAAGTTCTATCGGACTCCCAATATGGAGCGGTTGGCTGCTCGTGGGATGACGTTTTCGCGTGCGTATGCATCGAGCCCGCTGTGTTCGCCGACTCGGTCGAGCATCTTGACGGGCTTAAGTCCTGCTCGCACCGATATCACGGCCCCCGTTTGTCACTTGCCCGTGGCGAGGATGAAAGCGACCCAAGGGGACGCCGCTCCACCCAACAAAAAAGCGATTTTGCCCAATTCGGCCACGCGTCTTGATACCAAACACTACACACTCGCGGAGATGTTTCGCGACAACGGATACGCGACCGCCCACTTCGGGAAATGGCATTTGGGGCCTGAGCCGTATTCACCGCTTGAGCACGGTTTTGACGTTGATATCCCACATTGGCCGGGCCCCGGGCCTGCCGGTTCTTATGTTGCGCCCTGGAAATACCCAGATTTCGATCCGCAGACTCCGCAGGAGCACATCGAAGATCGCATGGCTGAAGAAGCGGTTGCGTACATGGAGGCTCACCGCGACGAGCCGTTTTTTCTCAATTATTGGATGTTCAGCGTTCACGCACCGTTCGATGCGAAGCAGAAGTTGATCGACAAATACAAGAAACGTGTCGATCCGAACGATCCCCAGCGCAGTCCCACTTACGCCGCGATGATCGAAAGTATGGATGACGCGGTCGGTACGCTCATTGACGCACTCGATCGGTTGGGAATTGCAGACAATACCATCGTCATTTTTGCGTCTGACAATGGCGGCAACATGTACAACGCGGTCGACGACAGCACCGCGACCAGCAACGCGCCTCTGAGAGGTGGCAAAGCGACGATGTACGAAGGCGGTGTTCGCGGTCCAGGAGTCGTCGTCTATCCCGGTGTCGTTGAGCCCGGCTCACGAAGCGACGAGGTGATTCAGAGTGCCGACTTCTACCCAACGCTGTTGGAACTGTTGAAGATCGAGAAGCAACCCGAGCAATTGTTTGACGGTATCAGCATCGTTCCCGCATTGAAGGGCGGAAAACTGCAGCGGGAAGGGATTTACACTTACTTCCCGCATAGTCCAGGCGTTCCCGATTGGTTGCCGCCGGCGGTCAGCGTTCACCGGGGTGATTGGAAATTAATTCGGTTGTTTTACAACGGAGAGAATGGCAAGCATCGATACAAACTGTACGACCTCAAACACGGTCTCGGTGAAACAACGGACTTGGCGGCTCAGTATCCCGATATCGTGATGGAACTCGACGCGATGATCGAAGACTTCTTGGTCGACACCGGTGCGGTGTTGCCGCGTCCCAACCCAAACTTCGATCCGTCCAGATATGACCCGACCTTAGAAGGAAAAGCGACTCTGAAAGGAGGGGCGAACAAACCGACCGCCAAGACCAAATCCAAGCCCGCCGCTCCCGTTGCCGGTTGGCAGCCGCAGGGAACATGCGAACTGTCGATCGACGGCGATGAACTCGTGGTTGAGAGTACCGGGGGTGACCCGCACTTCTACACCGCTCTTCCTGAATCTGCGAACGCCCAACAGCCATCCGCTCGATCGTTTACGCTCCGGTTTACGATGACGTCGAACGCCAACGACGCGGGGCAAGTTTTTTGGCATGAAAAAGGTGTGGCCCCGTCGTACTTTCGAGATCGCAGTGTTCCATTCTCGGTGACTCCCGATGGGAAGCCGCATGAGTACTCGATTGCGTTCACGTCTGAGCATCCGGTCGTGGGAATCCGCATCGATCCTGCCACCTCCGCAGGTGTCATGCGGATCTCGGACATTCGATTGACCAACCAGGACGGTGAAATCATTCACGCCTGGGAATTTTAGCTTCCATCACGAGCGAGTCATGGCGGTCGGTGCGTGATTCCTACTCGTCTACCCTCATGTTTTACATCAACGGAAACTGCGAAAACGGTATGGTTCACCGATTCATTGGTCCTGTCATCATCACATTACTCGCGTCTTTTGCGAGTTCGCTCGAGGCGACCCCACCCAATGTTGTTGTGATGATGGCGGACGATCTCGGCTACTCGGATCTCGGCTGTTATGGCGGAGAAATCGAAACGCCTCACATCGATGAACTCGCTAGCCAGGGAGTCCGGTTCTCTCACTTTCGTGCGTCACCGATGTGCGTGACATCGCGGATCGCATTCCTATCGGGGATGCCGTTTCACCGCGCCGGTGGCAATGCGTATTCCCATTCGATGCCGTTGCCCACGTTGCTGCAAAATGCCGGCTATCGAACGATGATGACGGGTAAATGGCATGCCGGCACGCCGGACCCACGATCGCGTGATTTGTTTCATCGTGCGTTCGGATTTTTGAGCGGGATGACGGATTGCTTTATTGGTGCAGACGATTGGTTTATCGACGATCAGCCGTTTCGTGACTTCGGGCCGGAGTTCTACTCGACCGATGCATTTGCCGACAAAAGCATTGAGTTCATGAAAGAGGCGGTGCATTTGCAGGAACCATTCTTCATGTATGTCGCGTTCAATGCACCCCACCATCCCTGCCAAGCACCCAAGCGTCTGGTCGATAAATATTTGAAGCGTTACGAACAGGGATACGAACGAATTCGAGAGGCTCGCCGTGAGCGGCAAATTGAGATCGGTCTCATCGACGCTCACACGGAGCTTGCCGAAGTGGATGAAGCGACGCGTCAGTGGGATGAGTTGACACCTCACCGAAAGCGTGTTGAGGCGGGACGGATGGCGGCGTACGCTGCGGCAGTCGATGGTGTCGACTCGGCGGTCGGTCGAATCATGGATTATCTTCGCAGCGAGGGAATCGACCAGAATACGCTTGTCGTTTTTCTTTCTGACAACGGCGGCGACTACAACAACGGTGGCATTGATCAGGACGAAAAACAGATTGCTTGGGCGCCCCACGGCAACCCGTCATCGAGCAACGGTTGGGCATCCGTGAAGGCGACCCCGTTCCGGTATTACAAACATGCGTGTCACGAGGGCGGAATCGCGACCCCGATGATCGTGCGATGGCCGGCGGGAGTCGAACACGACGGCGACACGATCGTTCGATCGCCGGTGAGCATCACGGATTTCTATCCGACGTTTCTGGAACTCGCCGAAGCGGAGTACCCGAAGACTCATCGCGAACAAGAATTGCGATCGTTGACCGGGGCGTCGTTAGTGCCACTGCTACGGACCGATGGCAGTCGTGCGGCGAAACCCGATTTTCAGCACTATCACTTTTCAAGAGCGTGGATCGAAGACGAGTGGAAAGTGGTCAGTTTGTATGACGGTCCGTGGCAGTTGTTCAATCTCAAAAACGATCGAACCGAACGTCATGATCTGGCAGCGCAGGAACCCGAGCGGTTGGAAATGATGGTAAACCGGTGGGTGGAAGAAGCGGTGCGATCGGGAGTTCCTGAGGCGTCTGCGCGCCCGTTGCCACATCAGAACGGATGGGGCTGGCATCGACTGAAGATGGTCTGTCCGCATTTGGAGGCGTTATCGCCGGCCAATTCGAGCACGAGTGATTCGGCAACGATTTCTGTTTCGATGCGGTTCAGTAAAACGATTGATTTTGCCGGATCGGAGGGCAAAAGCATTCGGTTGTACTCGGTGTCGGACGAGGCAAATCTGATCTGGCAGGCGAGTCCCGACGAGCATCACCAAGCCCAAGGCACGATGGAGTTGGTGTTTGACGACATTCCGAAACTGGAACCCGATCAGGCCTATTTCTTTTTGTGGGATCCCGGTTGGATCCGAGTCGGCGATCGCCCCGTTGGCGCACTGAACGATGGTGCCTTTTGGTGGCGGTTTCGAACACCGGGAGAGTGAATCGGTTCGATTGCCAACACTTGGCTACACTCGGTCCAGACGACACGGATGAATTTGCAAACGACAGTTCATTCCGGAGCGGCGACACAGACCAGAGATTCCTGGCGGTTGCCACCGTCACCCGTTCCGACTCGAAACACGATATGGCTGTTGCCGATCGCGGGGCTTGCGTAGCAATCATCGCCGAGTTTGTTCTTCGCGATCTGTTCGTAATTCTCGCCGCTGGCACGGAAGACGAAGCACTCGCCTGAAAGGTTGGCGACGTAGACGTTGCCGTTGCAGATCACGGGCGATCCACTGAAGTTGCCCCCTAATCGTTTACGCCACATTTGCTTGCCGTCCTCAAGGGACCAGCAATAGGCGATTCCATCGTCGGTGACGGCGAACACCCACTGATCATTGGCGGCCAACGAGGGTTCATAAGCTTTGGTTCCATTGGTCCACAGTTTTTCGCCGGTTGCTGAAAGGCAAACGGTTTCTTTGTCCGGATAGCCACCCGATGCCACGAGTCGATCGCCAGCGACGACGACGGTTCCGCACGTGGCTTCGGAGATGCAGGGTGTCTCCCAGATCGTTTCGCCGGTTGCGGGATCATAACTCGTGACGGCATTGCATCCCGAGATCAGCAATTGATCTTTTCCGCCGAGCGTACCAATCGCTGGACTGGAGTAGCTGTTAAGGTTGCCGCGTGCGGTTCGCCACGCGGGAGTGCCGGTGGTTCGGTCGAATGCCGCGAGGTAGCCGCCACCCTGGTTGTCGGCGGCGATGATGACTAAGGACTTGTAGAGGATTGGAGACGGCGCGTATCCGAAGCGGGAGACGAATGCGCCGGCTTCGGTTTGCCACAACTGATTCCCGTCGAGGTCGAGAGCGGTGACGAATATTTTCCCGGTGTTCAGCATCGAGATAAAGAGGCGTTCGCCGTCGCAGGCGACGGTGGCGTTGGCATTGGTCGCCTTGCGGTGAACCTCACGCTGCGACGGAAAGCCGCCTTCATGGATGACGGTTTTCCACCGTTGTGCACCATCGTTGCGGTCGAAGGCGACGACAAGCTGTTGTTCTTTTTCCTCGATCGCTGTCGCCACGATGACTTGATCGCCAATCAGGATCGGGCTGCTGTGTCCCCGGCCAGGAACACTTGCCCGCCACGCGACGCCATCCTCTTTGTTCCACGATGTCCGCAGTGGTTGGTCGGTAGCGAGACCGTTACCCGAAGGCCCCCGCCAGTTCGGCCAATCCGAATCGGCGATCGTGATCGCTTGATCGACAATCTCCACCCCGCTTTGGTTGACGGAAAGTTCCTTGACAGGAGTCTTTTTGGAGCAGCCGATGGTGGCTGCGATGATCAGGATTGGCAACAGCAGTAATCGAGTCATCAGATTATTTCAATTGGAGGAGACGATACAGCGAAAAGGACAGCAGTCGATCGGGCGCAGGCCGACAGTGATTACAGCGTACCAAAATCAGAGGTGTTAGCCTGAGTCGCGATCAATTTGCCGCGGTGCAAGTTGAGCTCGTGTTTCGACGATCCGATTCAGAAAAACTCGGCGAATGGCGTCGTATCCACGGTCGTTGGGGTCTTCGATGTTGTCGTAAAACCAGTAGTGTGGGTCGGCCGGGTCGTAGGTGCTTCGCCAGAATTGTCGGCAGTGCGAACCGTGGCCGAGGAAGGTTTGATAGAGGTCGACGACGTGCACGTTTTCTCGACGAGATGCGACCCGGCGAATGGTTTCATTGTACTTTGCGTGAATCACCAATCCGTCGGGCCAGTCCGGCAAGAAAATACTCGGTGCGTCGCCGACGCTGTCGGTGGGGTCGTAGATATCACCGAGGTAGATCACGCAGCCTCCAGGGAACCTTGCTTCGATGCCATGAAGGATCGTCTCAAGCCGAGTTTCGAAATTCGCGATCCAGGGTTCTGCTTGCTCGAGGGTCGCGCCGTACATCGCACCCTCCTCGGGCGGACGTCGTCCGTAGGAGTGGATCAGGTCGTTGCCGCCCGTGGTCATGACAACCAATCCGAATACGTCGTCAGGATACGTCGGTACTTGAGCTTCGAGCGTGTTGAGGTGATCGATCGAGGTTGAGCCGGAAACGGCAAAGTTTTCTGACGTGAGATTGGGCAGAACCGCACTGAGACATTTGCCCTGCATGTCTTCGAACTCGTCACCAGGATTGTTTTTCAATCGCTCGAAATACGAGTGGCTTTTGGATGCCGCGCCGAGTCCTCGCGTGACACTGTCGCCGAGTCCGAGCAACATGATCTCTCGATCCGTCCACGTTTCGTTGAACGCGGAACTTTCAACGGCAGGTCCGGCGGGGCCTTCACCGATCGGCCGACGGAGAAAGAATTGGATGTACGCGGGGACCAACAACAAGACGATTGCGCCGAGCAAGAGAATCCAGCGGCGACTTTTGGGTTGGGAAGCGTTCACGTTGCCACTTGTTGCTGTTCATTGGTTGCGTGTCAGTAGCCTCGCGACGTGTTCGTGAAGGAGGCTCGCGGTGAACTTCTTAAGATAGCAGCTTGAGATGGAGTGGATGTGTGTTGATCGAGAAACGATTTACCTACGTCTTTCACTGACGAGGTTGCGGGCGAATGAAGCCAACTTTGCTGTGTCGCCGGTTGCCTCGGCTGGGCTTTTACGCACGCATTTTACAGTTGCGTTTGTGACCAGCCGTGGCGATAGCGAATCGCCGATCGCGCGCGAGGCTTAGGACTCTGGCCCGACGGGGGTTAGACCGACGAGACGAGTTCTTGGTCACACGGTGAGGATTTCGTCGCGACTCGACCGGATGCCACTCGTTGCTCGTAATCGGGCCAGACGTCTTCAGCGAGTTTTTCTTCGCCGAGCGTGATGGTTTCGTTGACGTTGAGATTGCCTTTGACAATATGGGCGGAGTTCAACGCGTAGAAACCTGGGACGCTGGTCACAATCGGTGGCAATCGTGTGCTGTAGTCCACCGTCGCAAGAGCAGCGACGTATTTTGCTCTGGCTATCTTGAATTCGACGACTTGGTCGCGAGAGAAATGGTCGTACATCTTCTCCAGTGTCGACAGGCACTTCTCGCGGTAGTCTTCGTCGGACTCGTTGAGGCCTTCGTGATCGTCCGGCAAATACTTGGGAAGATAGACCAAATGTTTGCCGCCGAGTTGTGACTCGGGGTCGACGATCGTCGACATTTCGATCACGGCGGTCAGCGGTACCCAGGTGTCGGTGATGTTCGTGACGTAGTACTCGCTGATCGGTTTGTCCATCAACATCGAAGCGCAGACGACGCCGAGATAGCGGATGTTTCGATGTTGCTGCTTTTCTTGTTCACTGAGTGCGGGGCACGACTGGGCGATGAACGGCGAGGCGATGGTCGAAACGACGTTGTCGTAGACTTCGCGGCTTCCGTCAGCAAACTCGACCTGCAATTCACCCGACTCGAGAGGTGCGACGCTCTTCACCGGAGAGGACGTTTTCATGGTCACATCGCGTCCGGCCAGCCAACCGACCCAGCTTTCAAGGATTTGCGCGTATCCGCCGGGGACATAGCCGAACATTTCGGTTTTCATTCCGCTCCGACGGGCTTTGTACATTCGTGCGGTGTGCGCCCAAATGAATGCGGCCGAGGTTTGTTTGTAGGCTTCGCCTAATTTTGCTTGCAGGAGTGGTTGCCAGATTTTCTCGAAGACGCCTCGGCCGGACCAACGTCGCAGCCATTTCTCAACGCTGAGTTTTTCGAGTCGCCGCCAGTTGCGGATTTTCGAGGCGTAGAAGATCGTGCCACCGAGTCGCAATTTTTCGATCAACGAGAGCGGCGGAAATTTGAGAAACTCGGCCGTGTTGCTCATCGAGAGCAACCGTCCACCGGCGTAGAAGCCTGTTTTGGTTTCAACCCATTTCATCTGCGACTCGAGCCCCAGTCGGGTCAAGACGTCACGGATTTTGGTGTCGCTCATCAGGGTCACATGATAGAAGCGATCCCAGATCACGTCGCCGAGGTTCCAGGCGCTGGTGAGACCGCCCATCGTTGGCGCGGCTTCGGCGATGGTGACGTGTTGTCCGCGGTCACGCAGATCCGTGGCGACCTGTAGCCCCATCACACCACCACCCACGATGAGCCATCGACTCGCGGGCGTGGATAATGTGTTTGGGTTGCCGTCGGGTGACGGCGAGTGAGATGGCATCCGACTAAGACCCTTTAACGCGGTGACGCCCGAGCATCTTCAGTGTGAGCCAGATCGTACGGAAAACCTGCATCTTGCTAGCGCCACCCTTTTGGTCGTATCGCAAACGCAGCGGGACTTCACCGAAGACGCAGCCCATCTTGCGAAGTTTCAACAGCACGTCGGCCATGCATGAGAACCCGGTTTCACCAACAAAGTCGTCGCCGTAGCGTGCAAAACCGGCGCGAATTGCCGACGCGCGGTAGGCACGATAACCCGAGGTGAAGTCCCGCACGCCACGCGTGGGGAATAGAACCGTGAACAAGAGCCGGGCACCGATGCTGAGGAAGTGACGTTCGATCGGCACACCGACGACGCGGGCACCGTTTTGGAAACGCGACGCGATGACGCAATCACATCCTTCATGAACAGATTGCACCATGCGGTTGATCAAGCCTGGTGGATGCGTGTTGTCGGCGTCCATGGTGATGATGATGTCGCGTTCACCGGCGCGGTCAACGGCTTCCCTCAAGCCGTCGCGGATGGTCACGCCGAGGCCCTGATTGACTTCGTGTTTGACGAGGTGCACGGGCATTTGGAGTGACATCTGTAACGCGATTTTCGCTGTGTCATCTTTGCTGCCGTCGTCAACAATCACGACTTCGTACGGCAAGCCGCTGTCGGCGAAGGCTTCACCCACGCGTTCGAGCAACTCGGGGAGAGCCTCTTGTTCGTTGTACGCTGGCAGTGCCAAGATCACTTTCGCCGGGCGAAAACGCAGCGGGTTAGGCGTCGTGGCAGGGGCAGAGGACGAGGCGGAGAGCGGATTGGTCGGGTTGTCGGGCATCGCAGGGAGCTCACGCTTGGGGTCGATCATAAGGTGTGGCCCCCCGCGAGGTGCAGGCAGTTTGGGGTGGGGAAGGATTCGAACGAGTCGATAGTCACCATTCTATTTACCCTACCACCCATCACAACCGAAGCGTCCGTAATTACTTGCTCTGGGCTTACTTGCGGAAAAAAGCTACTCTGGAGACGCGCCAGAGAGCCAAAATGAGTGGATTCTCTCGTGCTTGCCGCGCCCCGTGGGGTCTGGTTTGGAAAAGCTGATCGAAAGTCACGGGCGGTGCTGGCTCCGTCCTTCTCGTTTTCCTCCATCGAATTGCGGGTCCGTTGTCTACCATCGTTGCCGAGTATTCTGCATCCACCATGTCCACCGGCGGCCCTCTGATCGATCTGCGGAGATACGCCGATCGCGAGCATCTGCTGCTCGCGTCCTACGCCATGCACAGCCGTGATTCGGCTGGTCGGGTCGAGCACGAACCGCCACACGCCTACCGCGGGCCATACGGTCGCGACCGCGATCGAATTTTGCACAGCAGCGCGTTTCGCCGTTTGTCGGGGAAGATGCAGGTCTTCACCGGAGAAATGGGGACCTATCACCGGACGCGATTGACGCACACGTTTGAGGTCGCCTCGGTGGCACGGACGTTGGCTCGCGTTCTGCGGCTTAACGAAGATTTGACCGAAGCTCTCGCGCTGATGCATGACATCGGTCATCCACCGTATGGCCATTGTGGTGAAGACGTGTTGAGCGAATGCATGCACTGCGTCGGCGGGTTTTCACATAATCAGTTTGCTTTAACGATCGTCGAGGAACTTGAGCAGCGTTATCACGCATTTGCCGGTTTGAATTTGTCGGCGGAAACCTTGGCCGGTCAGGACACCCGGGCTCACAAAAGCGAAGCGGCCGTCGGGCGACCTCCGTTGCTCGAGGTGCAGATCGTCGACGCGGCGGATTCGATCGCTTACGACGCGCACGATATCGATGACGCGTTGCAGATGGGACTGTTGTCGATCGACAGTCTCTCGGAGCTTGCGATTATTCGCCGGGCGATGCAACGCGTTCGCGAGAAGGCTGGTAATTTGCCGATCGGCTCGTTGCGGCAGTTGCTCGTCCATGAACTGATCGATCTGCAAGTGAGCGATCTGTTGCAGGTCTCGGTGGAGCTGCTGCAGACGGCGCAGGGATTGTCTGCGGAGGAGGTTCGCGATGCCGGGATCCGGGTGGGGCACAGTGCAACGTTAGCGGCCGAACGCAGCGAATTAGAGCGTTTTCTCTTCAATGCCGTTTATCGACACCCGCGATTGATTCCAGTGCGGGAATCCGCGGCTAACCGGGTACGGGTGTTGTTCGATGTTCTCTCCCAGAGCCCGAGTCGGCTGCCGTTGCGATTCCGGCGTCGGGCAGAATCCCTGCCGCTGGCTCGCGTTATTGGCGAGTACATCGCCGGAATGACGGATCAGTTTTGTGACCAGCAGTATGCGAGTCTCGAGCACTCGACGGCGGGGCCATTGGCCGATTGGTAGAGTTGGGAGTAGGTGACGATTCTGCGGAGATTTTCCTGCTTAATTGCAAATGCATGAAAACACTGGCGGTGTTCCACTCGTCTCCACTACAAACCGAACCAGCGTTTGCGGAATCGGCTCGTTCACAGGGGGCAACCCCTGGGCGATTCGAATTGAGCATTTACACTGTGCGATTCATCCGCTTTCCCCTTCATACCCCTGCTTCAGGTCGGTCCGCGTTTTGAGCGCGGGCTGCAGATACATATGGCTCTGATCGTTCTACGACTCTTCTTTTTGCTGTGTGCCGGTGGCGTCTCCGCAATCATCAACACTTCGTTGCCTAGCGCCGGACCGTCGTATTTGCCGTGGGTGAACTTCGTCATCATCATGGGCTTGGCCGTGGGGATGGTGATTTTTGACATTTACTTGCCTCGTAAACGCATCGACACGATCACGTCGGTTTATTTCGGGGTGTTGGTGGGTGTTTTGTTGACATACATCCTGACAATCGCGGCGGCACCATTCCTCGATCAATTCAGCAGCGCCAATCATGTGCGGTTGGTGTTGGGGATTTGTTTGTGCTATCTGTGTACATCGGTATTGTTGCAGACGAAGGACGACTTCCGGTTCTTGATCCCTTACGTCGAATTCGTGCGTGAGGTGAAAGGGTTCAAACCGTTGATCTTGGATACCAGCGTCGTCATCGATGGTCGGATCGCTGACCTCGTGGCCACGGGCGTTTTTGACAACCAATTGATCATGCCTCGATTTGCCCTCAGTGAATTGCAAGCGATCGCCGACAGCAGCGACAAACTGCGTCGCACCCGCGGTCGTCGCGGGCTCGATGTGCTCAATCGTTTGCGTGCCGATGAGAACGTTGATCTGCAAATCTTTGATCGTGAGCTTCCTGAACTCGCAGGCCAAACCGTTGACTTGAAACTCGTGTTGCTTGCTAAGCATCTCGAAGGCAAAGTCGTGACGGGCGATTTCAATTTAAACAAAGTCGCGAAAGTGCAAGGCGTTCCGGTTATCAATCTCAATGAGATTAGCAATGCGTTGCGTCCGGTCTTCTTGCCTGACGAAACGTTCCGCTTGCGGGTCATTAAGCCGGGCGAAGGCCCCGAGCAAGGCATCGGTTATCTCGACGATGGTACGATGGTCGTAGTGGAGGGTGGCCGTAATCGGATCGGCCAGGAGCTTGATGTTCGTGTGACGAGCACTCTGCAGACCAACGCCGGTAAGATGATTTTCACCAAAGTCGACTCCCACTGATTCTATGGCAAAGAAAAAAGTAGCCTCGTCCACGTTCGAGTACGTGGAACCGATCGGAGACCGGGTGCTCGTCCGCAAGGACGAACCCAAACGCGAAACCCGTGGCGGGATCGCGTTGCCCGACGCGGCCGAGATTCCGACGATTACCGGACGGATCGTCACGATCAGTGCGGCGGTCGAAAACGACGAGGAGCTACCGCTGCGTCAGTACGACAAGATTCTCTTTCATCCCAAGAATGCGATTCCGGTCGATCTGGAGCACGACAATCAGCTGTTTGTCGTTCCCGTCGAGGATATCGTTGCGGTGTTTCGTCGAAACGCGCCCGAAGAATAGCACGAACTGCTTCGCTGCCTCTTCGTTATTCGGTGCAGCGAATGGTACCGGCTCAGCCGAGGTCCGTGGGGCCGTCGTTGAAGCAATCGTCTTGCCACAGGATCACGTACGCGATCGCTTGCGTTCGACAGCCGCCAAGGCTGAGGTGGATGGTGTCGACGCCGGCATCGAGGGCTCGTTCGTGGGCGCTGCCTGAGAGCGAGACCACAGGACCGCTGTTGGGGCGCGTCTGGATCTCGATCTCGGTCCAGCGGACGCCTTTGCGATGACAGTGCAGTGCTTTGTAGACGGCTTGTTTGGCTGCCCAACGCCGCGAGAAGTGGCTCGTCGCGTCAGGCAATTGGGCGCAGTGATCGATTTCGGCCGGTGTGAAGACGCGTTCGAGAAACTGCTCGCCGTGCTGTTGGATCATTTGTGAAATCCGAGCACACTGTACAATCTCCGTTCCGACCGCAACGATTGCCATGGCCTTATCGTATCCCGCACGCCGAACGTGCTCTTTCGAGTACCGAGGCCGCGACTTCACGGGCTCTTGCCGCACCCGCGTTTAAGATGTCGTTCACCGTGTCGATGTCTTTTTCAAGTTCATCGCGACGCTGTCGAGCCGGTTCGAAATGGGCCTCGCTGACTTCGGCGACGGCCTTTTTGATCTCGCCGTATCCGAATCCGCCGGCGCAGTATTTTTCCGCCATCGCGGAGACTTCCTCGGGGCCCGCGAACAGTTGGTAGAGTTCGAACAGGTGGTCGCCCTCGGGTTCCTTCGGGTCTTCCATCGCACGGCTGTCGGTGACGATCCGCATGATCTGTTTACGGATTTTTTTGACGTCACCGAACAGAGGCAGCGTGTTGTTGTAGCTCTTGCTCATCTTTTGCCCGTCGGTGCCGGGAACTTTCGCTCCGACATCGAGTGTTTTGGCTTTGGGCATCACGAACGTTTCGCCGAACGTGTGGTGGAACGAGCCGGCGAGGTCACGACAGACCTCGATGTGTTGGATTTGGTCAGCGCCAACGGGGACGATTTCCGAATCATAAGCGAGGATGTCGGCGGCCATCAGGACCGGGTAGGTGAACAGGCCCGCGTCGGCAGCGAGCCCTTTTTCCTTTTTGTCTTTGTAGGCGTGGCAGCGTTCGAGCAGACCCATCGGCGTGCCTGTCATCAGCAGCCAGCAAAGTTCCGAGACCTCCGGAATCTGAGATTGGACAAACAGGGTCGCCTTGGCTGGGTCGAGGCCGAGGGCGAGCAGATCGAGGGCCGCGTTGAGAACGTTTTCGCGAAGTTGGGCCGGTTCACGAACGGTGGTCAACGCGTGTAGGTCAGCGATGAAATAAAAACCGTCGTTGTCTTCCTGCAAATCGATGTATTGGCGGATGGCACCGAAGTAATTTCCCCAGTGAGGTCGGCCGGTCGGTTGGATGCCAGAAAGTACACGCATTGGTTGAGTAAGACGCTAGGGAGTGAATCTGTGGAAGGGATGTTTGAGCGGGCTAACAAAACTCGCCGTGGTGAGCCGACGAACCTATCTTAGCGACTTTTATCCAGTCGGTTCGGTTCGCTCATCGCTCCGCCGACGGTGCAGCGACAATTTGACTGGCGGCGGAACACAAGAGGCGGGGCCACCTGGGGGTCTCCGCCATCGGCCGAGCCCAGATCAATCGGGCTATGAGCCCGATGTGAATAGGGTGCGGCCGCGCCGACCGAAACGGTTTGATCGGATCGGCTGAGACAACTAAGTCGCCCGCGTGATCACGAGGCTAACTGACGCCGACAGCGGCGGCGAGTTGCTCGTAGGTGCGTTGGCTATCGATCCGTGAACCGCGATTATCACACGCGATTTGGTACAGGTGTTGACCGACGGGGGTCGGGTATTTGCCCGTCACGCAGGCTTGGCACAACTTGCTCTGTGGCAGATCAATAGCCCGAGCAAGTGCTTCCACCGGGAGGTATCGCAGCGAATCGGCACCAAGGTCATCGGCAAGACGCTGTTGAGAATCGTCGGTGAGTTCACCGTTGAGGGAGAAGTACTTTGGAGCGATCAATTGGTCGATCGTGCTCATGTCGATGCCGTAGAAACACGGTGCCACGATCGGCGGGCAGGCCACGCGGACGTGGATTTCTTTGGCACCGCCGACGTCGCGAATCCGGTCGAGCAAGGCATTCATCGTTGTGCTGCGGACAATCGAATCTTCGACCAAGATCACACGTTTCCCCTTGAGCACTTCTCGCAGGGGTGTGTATTTCGCGGCGGCTTTTGCTTTGCGAGCACGCCCACCTTCGATGAACGTTCGCCCCGCATAGCGGTTTCGGATCAGGCCCTCGCGACATGGGATCGATAGCTCGTAAGCCATCGAGTCGGCGGCCGCTTTGCTGGTGTCCGGTACCGGAACGACAATCGTGTCGGGATCATCGAGGGGCACGCGTCCGAACTCGCGTTCGGCAGCGGCGAGCTCACGACCGAGGTTGGTTCGCGTAAGGTAAACGCTGCGGTCATCCAGTGTGCTGGCGACGTTGGCAAAATAAATCCATTCAAAGAAACAGTGCTTGGGCTCTTGGGGAGCAGCGAACTGTTCGATTCGCAGGCCATTCTCGGGATCGATCATGATCGCGTGGCCAGGCGGCAGCGACTTGATCTGATCGGCTTCGAAACCGAGGTTCAAAAGCGCGACGCTCTCGCTCGCCGCGGCGAACAAGGGGCCTTCATGGATGTAGCACATCGGTTTAATGCCGAGCGGGTCCCGGGCGACGATCATTTCGCCTTCGGCCGACAGCAACGCCAGCGAGTAGGCGCCGTCAAAGCCAGAGGCGGCTTGCCGCAGCACTTCGATCCAGCTCAGTCGGCCGTGCGTTGCGGACAACAACCGAGCGAATTCGTGCAGAATGATTTCGGTGTCGGTGTCGAGCGTCAGGTGGTGATCGCCGTCGGCGAGTAGCCGTTGTTTGAGCAACGCGTAGTTGGCCAATTGCCCGTTGAAGCAAAAGCTAAACCACTTGCGTTTGTGAATGTGTCGGCGTTCGAATGGTTGTGCGTAGTTCCGGTCGTCTTGGCCACACGTGGCGTAGCGAACGTGTCCGATTGCCGCGCGACCGGCGAGCGATTGCATCAGCGAATCGGCTTTGGCGCGGTGGTTAAGACGGAAGACTTCGGTCACCGTTCCGACGTCGCGGAGGGTCTTGATCAGACCCGGGCGGTCCGGGTCGAACGTGCTCATACCGGCAGCGAGTTGTCCTCGGTTTTGGATGTCGAGCAGCATTCGGGGAAGCAGACGCGAGATTTGCCGCGGTCCATCATCTGTGCAGATGGGGCTGCGGCCACGGCCGGAGAGGTGATAAATCGCGGCGACGCCACATTCGTGGTTCAGTTCGGCCATGAAAATTATGTTCGCGGATGAGCGGATGGCAGAGAAAACATGCAAAGTCGTGAGGCCGCCGCCAGAATTGGCTGGCAACCACTCGACTTCTTCGAAGCATTGAGTTTACCGGTATGTCGGGAGAACGCAATTCAGTGTTCTCACCTAGACCGCCCAATTTCATCAGCCGAGCGGGAATCCGCGCCGGTTTTTTGCTTTGGGAATGCTTCATCGAATTTGAGTTTAGTCTTCCAGTACACCCCCCAAACTACGAGGAAAACCAGCGTTCCGGTCACCAAAACGGCTGACAAGGCGATCGGGATCCGTTCGAGAACCAGCAACGGCAGTCCGACCGTGATCATCCCCCCGCCGATGAACGGGGCCGATAAGGGCGCTGCCAGGGCGTAGTGTTCCGCTGCACGCGTTTTCAGCTCGGGGTCGATCACTCGCAGTAAGACGAATCCGGTCGCGGTCGTTCCGGTCGACATCCCAAAATTGATCAGGCCGAGTTCAAACCAATGGCTCTCGGGCAAGATCTTGGGTGACAAAAACAGCAAGCAGAACGTCGACCAAGCCGCGCCGGCGACAAACAACGCGGTAATCGGCACCCACAGCGAAACGACCACGGTCAGGTTTAAGGTCACAACTGCGGCGACCACCAGCAAATCCATGCTGGCTCCGACCAGACGGCTGATCGTGTCGTGATCAATCCAATGTTCACCTGCGGTCCGAACGACAAAAAATCGAACGATCGCGCCGCCGAAAAGCGTGTAAATGAACAAGGGAAACGAACCCACCACGCTCGCGATTCGCAGCCGATCTCGCAGAACTTGATCACCCGCGGCGTCCGATGCGCCGCTGGCAAAAATGCCAGACGCGTCAACAAACCCGGCCAGTGCGTCGCCGAGGCTTTGAAGCCCGACTCCGATTGCGAAGGCCACGATCAGAAATGCGCACTGCAGCAACATCGGTTCGATCGCGTCGCTGATCGATGCTCCCGGTGGGCGACGAGAATGGGTTGGCGAAACAGTATTTTCCCGCTGTGATTCGGGGGTCTGGATCGAATCCTGGGCAGCAGATTTTCGATCCGCCGCGACCCAACCGCGACGAACGCCGATCTCGATCCAAAGGATTCCCGACACGAGCCCGTAGACCAATCCCGACGTCGCCATCAGCACGCCGAGGTCCAAGCCTTCGTCCAGGTTGATTGGCGGTTGAACAAAAACGGTTCCCATCGCGGCGGCCGTGCCGTGTCCGCCCGCGAATCCTGTTTCGATCAGCATCGCGGCTGAATTGGGTAATTGGAATTGGGGCCCGATCCACCACCAAACCAGCCAGAGGCCGACCGCGGTTTGGCCAAGCACAATAATCCAAACCATCAACGCTTCTCTCGCCACCGGCGAAAAGCCGCCTTCGTCGTGTTTGGCGGCCATGTTCCGGCCGGCAGAGTCGTGATTCTGGGGGGAACGCGTCAGCAGCATGCCTGCGAACACGACCGCGATCAGCCATCCCGGCCACGATCTCAGGTTTGCGATCGAGTCTGCGGCAAAGGATTGCACGAACTGCGTCCAGCGATCGCGTGGCATCTCAGCGTCGTTGCCCGAGACACTCCAAATGGCGATCTGCCAAACCGCGAGCCCGATCGCACCGGCGATCAACGAAGCAGGAATGCGAGCGACCGCCAGCACGCCAAAGCGACCGCGGATGACGACGCCGAGCACCAACAGCACGGCAGTAAGAATGATTGCGCCTAACATGCGGTCAGTCTAACGTGCCGGCGACGGTCAGGCAGACGGGGTGAACACATTCGAAACCCCATGCCAAGCAATACCAGGGCCGAGCATTCCAGACTACGCACACAAATTCGTTAATCGCGAAAGCATTTGTCCACCTCCGACGGCTTCACGATCGATCCGAAGTGAGACGTGGAGAAGCCGTTGGTCTTAAGTAGACGCAGTGTCGATCGGGGGACGTTCATCCGGTGGGGCTGACTCGACGCATTTCTTGCAGCCGAGTCGAAAGCCGATCATGGATTGACGGCCTTCCGGCGAGAGCACCCATTGACGGTGGACGAGCGGCGGATCGTGGCGCACGTGTTGGTTGTGCCCACATTCGAGCTGAGCGACCCAGTGACCTTCGTCGTCGCGATGGTAGCCCGTGATTGCACGCGGGAGGGAATCCGGATTCAGCGTCATGAAGCAAGACCTATGTCAATGGACGCAATGCGGGGCGGTGGTGTTGAATTTTGCGATGCATGCGGATTGTAACGCCATCCTACGTCGATGAGAACAAAACGGCGATTTCAGTGCCGAGGGCACCACTTGTGTTGTCGCTTCATGACTCGCTGGCCCGATTCCGCATCGTTTCCCTGGACTGGCAACCAAGGTGCTTGTCTGCTGCCGCGTTGCGACTGTCCGGCCATTAAACCGCGGGTGCGAAGACTTCCCTCGGGGCGTCGATTTAATTACTGCGGGATTTCAAATGTAGCGGAACGGCGCAAGCCGTCCGGTAATGCGGGACCGGACGGCTTGCGCCGTTCCGCTGAGAAAAGCACTAAAACAATCGATGTCCCCCGGGAACGCGTGTCGTTGATCGTCTTCGCTGCGTCGTCGTTCAGGCAGGTCGACTGCTTCTTGCCGAATTCCTGATGCGAGATTTGCTGCGACGAATGATGGATACCGTTCAACCGAGCTCGTTTCTGATTAATGTCATTGACGACCCACCAGAGTGCGTTGGGAAGATGAGTTTTTCGCGGCATGATCTCTTTGGAAACGGCGGCCTTTTCCCGTCGACGTCCGGCTTCGCCATTGATTGCGACTGCACACAAACAGCAAATTGATGCAGATCATTTCAAGTTGATCCGCGTGGTGTGAAGGATGTGACAGAGGATCCCGGCGATGTTCCACGCGTCATCGTCGCCGCGATGGTGCGTGCCTTCCATTTCAATGCCGAGCTTCTGGCAAGCGGTGTCGAGCCCGACTTCGTGTGCGAGTCCCAACGTGATTGCGAATAGCGATTTGATGTTGAGATGGGTGAGGCCGAAGGGATAGCCGACACCGGCAACCTGGCATGTTCGCTCGAACTGTCGGCGATCGTAATCGCCCCAACTCGCCCACAGTCGATCTTTGGATCGGAAGTCGTTTTTCAATCGCTTGGCGGCATCACAGAGAGATCCGGCATTTGAAAACATGTCCGGCGTCAGGGTGGTCAACTCGGTGCAGAACTGGCTGATCGTCGAACGCTCGGGCGCGATCAGGATGCTGTGCTTTTCGATCCGCTCGAGCGATGCAACGTCGACCGTGCATAGGCCAATTTCTAAGATCTCACTCGTTTCGTTCTCCGGCGGCGGACCGTCCCAGCAGGTGGACTCAACATCGACGACGAGGATTTGGTCAAGTTTGCGGGCCATAATTGATAAAGCGTTGCAGGTTAGCGGGAGTGGTGAGTTTGCTGTGATCACCTAAGAACACCCGTTTTGTCTGTCAACATACGCGACGGACGCGAGTGTGTTGAAGGTTCTTGTTATCGAGGACTGGGTAGGTTTGGGGGAGATACGTGCTGTGGATCGATCCTGATGACGCGCCGAGCGATTTGTTCGGCCCGAGAACCTGCGGTAGGCGGGGAATGCGATTGCTCGAAGTCACCCAGACGACTATCTTCGACGGGTGGGTCAAAGCCCGTCGCCCAAGGCTCCCTATGCGAATTCCCGGTTGTGGCCTCCTCGCGGCGACGATTCTTTTCAACCGGCGGCAATCACTACTTTCCTCCCCGAGTGACGATGGCACATTTCGGCAAACTACTCATTGCATTGGCCGCGGTGACTGTTCTGCATGCCCATTTCAACCTCGGGTTCTTTGACGGTGCGCAGGAGGCCACACGGGCCGACGGTAGTGAAGTTCGCAAGTCGCTTCGTGTCGGGCATTTGCCCGTCACCTGCCATTTGACTTGCCCGGTGACGAGTTGGGTGAGCAAGCATTCGGAGGAGCATTCCGAGTTCGTTTCATGGCGATACACGAGTTGGCCGGCAATGACCGAAGATATCGACGCGGGGAATCTCGATGCGGCCTTTATTCTCGCGCCGCTCGCGATGGTGATGCAGCGGCAGGGGACCCCTGTCAAAATCGTGCATCTTGGTCATCGTGATGGAACGGCCATCGTTGTGAAGAAGGACTCGCCGTACAAGACGTTCGGTGATCTGCGTGGCAAACGGATTGCGATCCCGCATCGGTATTCGAACCAGCGGATTCTGATTGAGAAATTAAAGGACGAGTTTAAGTTCACCAATGCCGAGATCACGCTGATCGACTACCCGCCGCCGGAGATGCCTGCGGGATTGAGGTCGGGTCAATTCGAAGCGTATATCGTCGGTGAACCGTTCGCCGCCAAAGCCGAAGTCGACGGGTTCGGACGCGTGCTTTATTTCACGAAAGACATCTGGCCGAACTTCATCTCGTGTGTGCTCGTCGTGACTGAGCGTTTGATAGAGCGAGATCCCGAGATCGTCCGCGAGTTGGTGCAGGGGATCTCAGCATCGGGCAAATGGATCGACGGAGGCGACGATCGACTGATGGCGGGATTGACGGCCGAAAACGACACCAAAGTTGGCGGTGCCGATACGACGGTGATTCCCGAGGGTTTTGGTCATTCGCCGAGGATGCAGGCGGCGTTGATCGCGTCTCGGCAAGAGTATTACAACCAAGATCCGGAGTTGTTGAAGTTCGTTCTAACGCGTCCGCTCGATCGGGTGAGTTACAGTCGACTCGATTTGGCTGAGCAAGATTTTGCCGAGATTCAGGACTATGCCGAACGACTCGGCTTTTTCAGTTTTCGTCCCGTGACTCCGGAAGATCCATTCGGCTTTGACGACTATTGCGATCCGTCGTTCGAGCAGTCCGGCACGTGGGAGCTACCTGTTGGCCGTGAGGCACAGGATTGATGCGTGGACGAAAAATATTGCTCGGGCTCGTGGGCATCGGGCTGTTCCTGTTGGTTTGGCACTTGGTGACTCTCGGTAACGGACGAACGGACGTTCCGGGGCCGTGGTTAACGTTGACGGGGCTGGCAGAGCTCGCCAGCGGCGGGTTGTTGTGGCGGTATGTGATCGCGTCGGTGTTTCGGGTGATGTGGGGCTTCACGCTCGCGGTGGTAGTGGGCGTTCCGGTCGGGTTGGCGATCGGTTGGTCGAGTTGGTTTCGTGAACTCGTCAATCCTCTCGTGCAAGGGTTACGCCCGATCTCGCCGATCGCGTGGTTACCGATTGCGGTGTTGGTATTCGGAGGAGTGCGGTGGTGGGAACCGAGCGATTTGTCGGCGATCTTTCTAATATTTCTGGCATCGATCTTCCCGATCATTACCGCGGCAACCTCGGCAGTCGAAGGTATCGACGCGAAGTATCTCCGCGTGGCGAGCAATTTCGAAGTCGGCGGCTGGACCGTCCTTTTCCAGGTGATCTTGCCGGCCGCGATGCCTCAGATTTTGACCGGGCTACGATTAGCGCTCGGGATCGCTTGGGTGGTCCTCGTCGCTGCGGAAATGCTCGGCGTTCAGTCGGGATTGGGATTTCAGATCAATGACTCGCGAAACAACTTGCGCTACGATTTGGTGGTGGCGGCGATGGTCGTCATTTCAATCATCGGAATGTTTTTGGATGGAGTGATGGCCCGAATCGAAAACTCAGCTCTGTCGCGACGGGGAACGGCAAAACGATGATTGTGGAAACGCCTAAGATCGAATTTCGAGATCTCGACCTTCGTTTCACCGCGGAGGACGGATCGGAAGTGCAGGTGCTCAATTCCGTCAACTTGAACGTGAAGGAAGGCGAGTTCGTTTGCATCGTTGGTCCATCGGGATGCGGCAAATCGACGTTGCTGAACATTGCTTGCGGGTTCCTAAACCCGACACGCGGGCAGGTCTTGATCGACGAGGTACCCGTCACTGCACCAAATCGAAAACGTGTGTTTATTTTTCAAGATAATTCCGTTTTTCCATGGTTGACGGTGTCTGAAAACATCACGTTTGGTTTGGTGGATCAAACACCGGCAGAGAAAGACGAACTCGTCAATCGATACGTTGAAATGATCGGGCTGACCGGGTTTGAGCACGCCTACCCACGTGAATTATCTGGCGGGATGAAGCAGCGTGTTGAGATCGCTCGCGCGCTGGCGTCGGGACCCGATGTCTTGTTCATGGACGAGCCACTCGGTGCACTCGATTGGCTAACTCGATTGAAAATGCGTGCCGACTTGGTCGAGATCTGGCGTCAAGAGAAGAAGACGATTTTGTTCGTGACGCACGACGTCGAGGAGTCGGTTCAGTTAGCCGACCGTGTCGTCGTTCTCTGCGATCGTCCGGCGGAGATTCGTGCGGTCGTGGACGTCGATCTGCCGAGGCCGAGAAGTTTGGATGATCCCGAGTACCTGCAGATTCGAGATGAAATCTTCGATCTCATGGGCCTGGATCACCATGGCATCGAGGCGTCGCAGCGGTAGGTTGCTCGCCGATCATGGAGCGACTCGCATGGTTCTGCTAATAAGAAAGCCTGCGTCGAGCGGCGTTGCCGATCGAGACGGGCTCTCTGGATTGAAGCAGGTGCATAGAAGTGATTCGGTGTAACGACAATTCCGCTGATCGTGATCGGTTCGGCGTAGGCCGGACCAAGGAGCCTAAGCGACGCAGTTCCGGCACGACTGAGCAAGTGAATGCCGGAACTCGCAAAGCCTCGGTCCGGCCTTCAGTTCGCGGCAGTTTCGCCAGATGATTCCTGCATACCTGCTTAGTATTTGGATTCGGTTGCTTCGCCAGGGCAGGGGACACGATCGTTGGCGGG
>NZ_JAMQBK010000026.1 GCF_023701485.1 Aporhodopirellula aestuarii | reverse complement strand
AGTCCGTACGGGCTCTGGGGTGCACTCGGGACCGGCGCGTCACGCGAAGTGATCGACAGCGAATTCTAAAAGACTGACTGTTGTGTATCAGTCTCTCTTGATTTCAGACGGGAGTGCTTGGCGAAATCGGTCTGCACGAGCCCCGTCCAAGAGCAACTGATCGGTGTTTAACTGGCCTGATTGTTTCAGGCCAGTTTGGGTCGGGATTACCGACCAGCGATACCCTCGTCGACGCAAACGCCAGGACAATCGAAACGTCCCTCGGCCGATTCAACTTGAACATCTTCACACTCTCATATGGGTCACAAAACATGAAATCACATCAAGCGTACTTCTCTTTTCTAGTCTGTTTCTTCCTTGGAACGTTGCTTTGCTTGCCCGGATGTGGTGACGAGAAACCCAAATTGGTTACTGACGGAATGAGCGAAGAGGAAATCCAAACTCGAGACGACCTAACCATCGCAAATAGTCAGCCGCACGACGATGATTGATACCACGAGGTAATGACGGCGAGTCGGAGGCCGTCTGCACTTGCTAAACAGCCGTAGCGTGGAGAAATGTTGCCCACACAACGTGGACTTAGCTTCTTACCTGTGGCTGTCTTTAGTTTCTGATGGCTACACGGACCGAAGTCGAACTTGTCGATCGGAAAAAGCTTCGTAGACCGAAAAGCGGGACCGACAGCTCTAAGAGTTCGTTGGCTGGTGTCGTGAATGTCGCCAGATGACGTTCCCGACGTCCAAACTCCTCACGCAGACCGCGGCGGATCAGGTTCGCGGTGGAACGCTCTACACACCCCAATCAACTTGCTGTCGTTGCGAGATTGTGGCCAAACGCTCTGCGGTCGGTACAGCTCTCACTTTCGACCGCGGATTGTTCGGCCACATTGATTGCCATGTTCGCGAAATGTTTATCGCATCGCGGGTATTTCATTCGAGGCGGGAACCTCGTTTCTCAGAATCAGTCCGGCCTTTCCCACGAGTTTCAAATAGTGATCGCTGGGGAGACCCTCATAGGTCAGAAAGCGGACGCCCTCGCCGACAGGTGGCTCGTTCGTGCATTTGAAGATCGCAGTGCCTTCGTCGACTTCATCAAACATCGCGACATAAATCATGTCCGCCCCCGCTTGTTTGGCCGCGACGATCTGCGACCACAAGAACTGCCCCTTCAGCCGTGGGATGGCGTCAAGCGGTTCGCCCTTCAAGTTGTGCCAACTGAATCCGGGAAAGACAACCGGAAGAAGATCGAGATGTTGTTCCTCGCACCACTTAACGTCGGGCGTCCATGTCTCTCGCTCGTGTTTCGCAACTTGTTCTAGAGTGCGATAACGGCCCGGCGTCCATGGGCTGATCACGTCAGCAAGCTTGAGGATCTCGTGCAAGTCGGTATCCGTCACGGCGTCGCGGTTCTGTTCCCTCCATCCGGTCGGAACGCCCAAAATGACGCTGCATCCTGCGGACTTGAACGATTCGATCATGTCACGACATTCCGCCAGCGTGTAGGCGCCGGGCACGTGCCGGTCGGTGAACCCAACACCCCAAATTGCGACGAGCGGCTTGTCGTTGTGATAAAGATAGGACGACGCGTCGGTGAGTTTCCACTGCGACTGCAACGTCGACCAATCCTGATAAACACGAACAAGCTGCCCTTCCTTGAGACCTGACAAATCGTACATGACCGCACAAACACGCCCGTAGCGTTTAGACTCGTGGATGGCGTGCTGTAGGACCGCATTCTTGTGTTCGCGTGCATGTTGCGAACTGAGACCGCTCGCGAACCGCTGCACGAACGCGCCATCAATGTCGTATTCTTGCATCCATCGAAAATGACGGTGAATCGTTTTCGGATTCGCACTGCTGAAAACCTCTGCCACCGATCCGTCGGCGAGTTGAAACTCTGTCGGATATCGTTCGTCCTGATCGTATTCCGTCATGTCGGGCCACAAATCAACCGTCACGTTTCCCGGACCAAATGGCTTGTTTCGATTTTGTGCCCAATGCGTCCAACCTAGATTCGAACCATCGCCATCTGCATTGAACCAGCCTTGATAGCCAACCATGACTTTGCCGGACAACGTTGAAGTGTCAACGATTGATGAAGCCTTTGCGGCACGCTCAGGGGTTGATAACTCTTGCCCATCAAGCTGGCCCACGAAGACAATCGCAAAAGCAAAGAAAAAGAAAGAGCACAGCGGTGCATCGACTGGAACAGTGAAGCGAACGGACATTGGCGGCGCAGGTGGATCGATACGTGGCGGATAATAACTTCGGAAGATTCCATCGATGCGGTTCGAGTTCGCCGATGTTATCGACTTACATTGATCACTTGGTGGATGCTCTCGAATCAACCGCCCACCTTCGCATCGACCGTCGAACCGACGTGTCAGAAAACTGTATCGAGACGGTCAACAAACCATCGACGTGACATTAATGTTGCGTAAGAAGAGCCCGGTTGTTGCCATTTGTGTCAATCGCGGCGTGTGCACCTCGCCCTCGTGAACGCAAGCGAATTCCAACATTGGTCGTAGGTGATTCGAAAAACAAATTCGGGTTTCCCGGCACGTCCTCCCGATACCGCGAGCCGAAAGGTGGATGGCACCGGATGAAAATGAAAGGGGGCAATTCTGTATTGCAACACAACAAATCATGCACCTCGTGCAAATCAGATTGATACAATGACACGATGATCACCGCCGAAAGGAGGTCTATTTTGCCTGTTTTTAATCGGTGTGTTCGGACGAAACCGCACGTCAACGCGGCACGAGCATGATTCCTAATAAACGTCAACCTTATCCGTTTTTTGGTCTCCATTTTTGAAACGGTTGCATCTCACATCGTTGATAACAGTTTCGTCAATTGTCTCCATCCGCCTTCGATTCCCCACCCGCACTGATTACCACGTATTTGAAAAGGATTTGGAAGCAGCCATGCGCCAACGCCCCATCGCTTTTGTATTATTCTTCTGTCTTTCGCTGATCTTCTCAAATGCGTCCGCACAACCACTCGAATATCAACTTTCCAAAGATCAGGTTGTTGCTTATCGAGTCACCGTAACAGCCACCTTGCCATCGTCAGTCGAGACCTTGAAGGGCTTGATCGCATTCACGGGGAAGGGCACTGACAACGCAAATCAAATTGTTGAATATAGAGGTGGTTTGACGAAGTCGACCAAGTCGACGGTCGCTCGGACGATGCCCATGCGTGGTGGCTTTCGCGGACGTCCCGGCGGAGGTCCACCACGAGGACCGTTTGATCAGCCAAACTTCCGTGGTTTGACGCAATCAACGAGCACGCTGGTCATCTCCAGCAAAGGCGATATCGTGAGTATGCGGGGCGACTCGCAGTTGCCCTATCTGCTCGGCAATCTCGCATTGATGCCGTTTGAGCAACTGCCTGCAGAGGGTGAATCCGAGTGGGGCGATGGCACGAGTTTGACAATCACATCCAAAGAAGAATCATCTCGCTTCGGGCCTCGGTTTGGCCCCTTTGCTCAAGGCAACGAAGAAGAAACAACAACAGGTGGCGGCGAAAAGAGCGAGTACAGAATCCAAACCGATGATGGGAAACTGGTCTCGATCCTCAAGACATACTCGCTGAACTCCCCTGCCGCCACCAGCAAAGATACCGGGTTTGAGATGAGCGGCTCAGGTACTTGGGTCTTCAATCGTGAACTCGGTATGTCCGAGTCGATGGATTTTAAAGTTGACATGACGGTGGAGTCAGGGAACTCGTCGACGAAGATTCCGTTGACGATCGAGTGGAATCGAATCCCCGAGCAAGAGTACAAGGATTTCCTGAAAGAGCGTGAAGAGCTTCGGGCCGCCGCGATCGCCAAAGCCAAGGAACCAGCCTACCCAGTCAAGATCAGTGAGAGCAACAAGAAACGAATTCTGTCGCGGCTTAATCACTCACAGTGGGGCGTCGTGTGGGGCGAACTCCAGAGCCTCTCTCGTTCTCGAATGACCGGCTTGGTTGCCGAGGACATGGATCTCATGGTTGTGGTGGGCGGTCTGAGGTCGAATAGCAATGACAAGGTCAAAGCGGCCGCGGAAGTGATTTGGAAAAAATGGGGAGCCTCCTTTGAAGAACTTGCTTCGGAGGAACAGAAGGCTGCGGCGGCGGGAGCGGCGGAGGAATCCAATCCGTTCATTGTGGTCACAGCCGATGACATGAGCGGACCGAGACAATGGTCTGACAAATCGGGGCGTTTCAAAATCGAGGCAGAGTTTGTTGCGTTGGAAGGAACGACGGTGGTGCTCAAAGGAAAAGATGGAAAACAGATCAAGGTCGACAAAGCCCGACTCTCCCCCGACGACCAAGCTGTGATTGAACGTCTGGCTAAATAGGTCGAACAGCGGAATCCTACTCCTCCGGACGCGTGTCGTACGTTCCAACGCGGAAAGATAGCTCGCCGGTTTCGCATGCCCAAAATCGAGGATCGCGACGACGAACTGATTACGGGCTCGTGCGTCTCCTTCATCCCCTCGCGTTCCAAATTCTTGACCAAATCGTCCTGATAATGGCTGTCAACAGCTGCCAGGAAACGCGGCTTTGTGCATAATCGTGGGGAGACGTCGATTCAATTACTGC
>NZ_JAMQBK010000025.1 GCF_023701485.1 Aporhodopirellula aestuarii | reverse complement strand
GCGTGGGGGTCAGACTCGCGGCAAACGCTTCGCGTGGGGGTCAGACTCGCGTTTCGGGGTTGAACATCGTTCAGCGGACAGACACAATGATGGCGTGTGATCGTGTGTGCCTTTGTCGTGAGAACTCCTATGCCTCGTTTACCCCGTTTGGCGAAGAAAAGGGGTCAGGACTCTTTTACCGGCACTAGTGCCCGTCTACCCAACAATTAGCAACCTGGATTTAGTCAGCTAGGACCATCTATCGGTGTCACCGAGCGGACCGTAGGTTCATTTGCCCGGAGTGCCGCACCTTGGCTCGGAGGCGT
This sequence comes from Aporhodopirellula aestuarii, assembly GCF_023701485.1. Lineage (GTDB taxonomy): Bacteria > Planctomycetota > Planctomycetia > Pirellulales > Pirellulaceae > Rhodopirellula > Rhodopirellula aestuarii. The sequence continues at coordinate 93,522 of NZ_JAMQBK010000025.1, read as the reverse complement.
CAGTCCGTCTACTCACGAAATCCGTGAGTCGCAAGCCAGCGCGGTTAAGCTCGCACTCCTTGACGTAGCGATAGCGGCGTAGGGCTACCGATTCGGGAACGTCATGGCGTATCGAGCGAAGAAAAGGGGTCAGGACTGAATGGCACGGGCATAGGCCTAAGCTGCTGTGGCGTAACGGTTTCGGTTCGGGTTGCGCGGGCAAGTCATGAGCCGGTAGTTCTTCGGGCGACGCTTGATTTCTCTTTTTTCTTGTCGGCCGGGCCGGTTACCTACTATCAACTCGGAAATGATTTCCAGCAGACTATCCCACCGTTGATCTCGACGATCTGCCCCCACTCGAAGTGACGAGGCGAATTCTTCGATAGCTTGCAGCGCACCGGTAAAACTCAGCTGGCTTGGATTCATCTTGAACTTCAACGCCGAAGCCAGCATGGCAGCTCGAACCAAGTTGTATCCGATCATGTGACAGTGAATCTCTTTGCGAACCATCTGTGGGCTTTTCAAGTCCGAAACCTATAATCGCAACGACAGATACAACTGCGTCATACCTTACATTGTGTTTTCTTTAAGCGGTGTCGACTACGTTGCGGAACCACATCGACATCACATGCTACGAAAGTGAGCTAAGAGTTGAACACGGGGGCGAATTTTCATCGCTCGAGTCCTTGGCGATCAACCGAACAATCCTCCTAGCCATTCCTATCCTACCAGACATGTCATCAAGCACCTGCAAAAAGCGGCAACGAAAGCGTCAGTCTCGTCGAACTGGTATCGCGGTCGTTGAGCTCGCAATTTGCCTTCCCTTAATCGTACTGATTTTCTTTGGCACGCTGGAAACCTGCCGTGCGATTTACTTGCGGCAGAATCTAGCCATCGTAGCTTACGAGGGGGCTCGCGTTGGAGTCCTGCCAGGCTCCAGTAGCGCAGTTGTGCAGCAGCAGTGTGAAATGCTCCTCGAGGATCGAGGCATCGACGGCTATGATGTGGTCACCTCACCAACGCCGGAAACGCTGCAGGTAGGAGGCACATTCCAAGTGACAGTCACCGCGCAGTGCGACAAAAACACGATGATTGGAAGCCAATTGTTTGCGGGCAAAGTTCTTTCTGAAACCGTCGTCATGCGAGCCGAATAACCTGATGCACACGCCCCCATTAAATGTCCGAAATTGGCATTCCCCCGTCTGCTTCTCTTCACGTCAACGAAAGGGAAGCATCTTAGTCGTTGTCTCGATGCTGCTTTCGGTTTTGCTTGTGATCAGCGCGTTTGCGATCAATATTGCATACGTCGAATCAGTTCGAACTCGGACGCAGATTGTGACCGATGCGGCAACACGAGCAGCGAGCGCAACGTTCATGGAAACTCAAGACCAAGCCGCATCTGTAGCGGCAGCCCAGCAAATGTCCTCTTTCAATCCAATTGACGGCGTCGTCGTGCCGATCGCTGCCACCGATTTAGAATTCGGACTAAGTGAGCGTCAATCGAAGGGCAAAGCGTACAGTTTCACTGCTGCCGCAAACGGCAACGCCGTTCGGCTTACAACGGATTCTTTCGCCTCTGGTGCTGGAAAGCCAATCCCACCGCTATTTCCTATCCAGGGATTGATTCGAGAGATTCGTCCACAATGTACTGCGACACACACCTTCACAACACTCGACGTCAGTGTCGTTGTCGACCGAAGCGGTTCAATGAGATACGCGGCAGACGAATCTAGTCAAACCCGTTCCCCACCCGTAGCCGAACCGGCAGGCTGGCAAACGGGCGACCCAGTCGCTCCAAATAGCCGTTGGCTAGACCTTGTTGCCTCGGTAAATAGCTTCTGCAATGAGTTGTCACAGACAGCCAAGATCGAGAAAGTTTCTCTGTGTGGATATGCGCACGCCTCTGCCTGCCATCAAACGCTGACCGATGACTATCAACTTATATCCGATGAACTCGACACACTATCAGCTAACTTTTATGGCGGAAGCACGAATGTTGGTGACGGAATTCTCGAGGGACTCGCTTCTGTATCGGACCCTAAATACTGTCGTCCTTGGGCCAGCAATGCTTTGGTTGTGATGAGTGATGGAAACCACAATACGGGGACGGACCCAATTTATGCGGCAGGTGAAGCAATCAAGAAATCAGTTCCGATATACACGGTCAGTTTTAGCTTCGAAGCTAATCAGGGGCTGATGCAAAGAATTGCTGACATGACCGGTGGCACCCATTATCACGCCGAAGACGCGCAGCAACTGAACGAGGCGTTCAAGCAAATTGCGCGCCGTCTACCATCCATGCTTACGGAATAGAATATGAAGACACGCGTGAGGCATCGCGTACGACCGACGCGCAAGCGTGCTCCCACGAAGTGCAATCGCTTGAGAGAAAACGTAGACATTTCCAAGCCTCGGCAAGGAGCGGTCGTTGTTGAGTTTGCGATCACGATGACTGTACTGCTGATGCTGGTGTTCGGAGCCATTGAAATGGTTCGGCTGTCCATGCTACGGCAATCGGTGGAGTACTCTTCCTACCTCGCAGCGCGAAAGGGAATGATCATCGGTGCCAACTCCAGTGATGTTGAAAACGAGGCGATTAATTATCTTGATGCGATTGGCATCCAAAACGCCACCGTAAGCGTGACCCCGTCCAAAATCACAGACGACACTGAAATAGTGGAAGTGAACGTGACGGTTCCAGTTCAAGGCAACAGCTGGGTGTCACCGGTCTACTTTAGTGGCGATCTGACGGGACGAACTCGGATGTTTGCAGAGCGTGCGGCTGCCAAGATGACTCAGGCCGTCGCTCCTCCCGCAACGCCTTGAGGGCAAGAAAAGGTGTCATTCAGTCCTGACACCTTTCTTCTGTCCAAAACAGCGAACCGCTGCCAAGGCTCCTGTCGCCATGGCCGATTCCGCGCTCGCCCAATTGGCTCCCGCGAGTCAACGAACCACTCGACGAAAAGGAACTCGATCAAATCCGATGGTCGATTCGCCGAGGCAACCCCCTTGGACAGTCAACTTGGGTAGAATCGATCGCACGTCGCCTCGACCTCGAATCCATCCTCCGCCCACGTGGAAGGCCCAAGAAAAAAGAATCGAGACAGAGAAAAGAGTCCTGACACCTTTTCTTCGTGACACCTTTTCTTCGGCGAAAATGATCGGTTCGGTGAGCGTATCCCGCGGCAAGAAGCAGGGACAAACGCACACCTAGCGAGCCAAGATTGACTTGAACCCAGTCCCCGCCATGGTCGAGATCACCAAATCGAAAGAGTGTCCAATCACACACTCACTGGAGTCCCTCCGCGAGCGTACCTGATTGCGGATCGACACGTTTCCTGGCAAGCGACGTACAGTGGTATGTCCACCATTTAAACATCGAAATTTACTAAACCTCACAGCAATGCTCAGCAGACATGGCGTTTGACAACACCACCCCTCTCACGGGGCTTGCTGTGAAAGATCGGCTCGCGCTTTCATCGAACGAAGGACTGCGATGCGGCTCGGCTCGAGCACGATCATCTGGTGAAATGGCCCTCCTGGTCTCTCCCGCATTGACCTGGAAAACCGAAATTCTCGCCGACGATCAAATCTAAACTCATGCCAATTGCAAACCGCTAGCGGAACTCAAAAGTTTTTTCTAGGCATTTTCTTCGTTGTTGCACTCAATAGCGGTCGATATAATACCCCTTAAAAACCGTTTTTCATCCTTGACAAAGGAAATGCAAAATCACGCATTCTAGAGTGGGAAGATTAGCCTTCCAGTCATGCTGGGTATCTACAGTAGCGGGCAGTCACTGAACTTAAATCGAATTTCGTAAACAATAATAAAAAGAGGTGCGTGATGAAGACGGACTCAGAGAACAAGATTCATTTCAAACGCGGTTTCACATTGGTGGAACTGCTGGTCGTGATCGCGATCATTGGCGTCCTCGTAGGCCTGCTTTTGCCAGCGGTTCAAGCAGCGCGAGAAGCAGCTCGCCGGATGAGCTGCAGCAACAATTTCAAGCAAATTGGCTTGGCTCTTCACAATTACCATGCCGCGTACAATCAGCTTCCGATACACAGCGGTGGGACCGATCGGAAGTCGACCGGGCTGAACAATTTTGGGTCGCTAAGCATGCTAGTTCCCATTACTCCATTCATGGAGCAGCAAGCAGTTTGGGAACAAGTTAGTAATCCTAGCGTCGAAAGAGTTGACGGCACGGCTCAGTCCCCGCCTTGGCCCGCGATGGGTCCTCAGCCGTGGCAGTCGCAGTACATTCCATGGAACACCGAGCTACCAGGGCTTCGTTGCCCCAGCGATCCTGGGAAGGGGCTCCCCGGTTTGGGGCGGACAAACTATGCGGCTTGTGTCGGTGACGCCATCTATCTCGTGCATTCCGGCGGGAAGAATCGGGCTGCCAATTGGGACTGTGATTGTGGGGCAAGCCCCTCTGCAAAGGAGCAATCCGATAGCGCCCGCGCAGTGGGTACTGCTAATAACGCCGCAGCCACGCAGGCTCGAGGAACCAATCGTGGGTTCTTCTGGATGCGCAACAAAACGGGGTTTCGTGACGTCCTTGATGGGCTTGCCAATACAATCGCCATGGGGGAAGCGGCGACCAGTCTTGGCACTAACGAGGTGGTCGGCGATGCGGTCACTGTTGGGGCTATCGCGATGATGACTAATCCGAAAGCCTGTGATGCAGCGATTGACCCGAGTCGTCCCCAATTTGTTACAGGAACGATTATTGAACGTGGGCACCGTTGGGCACACTCAACGCTCAGCTTTACAGCGGTCCAAACAATTCGCCCGCCCAATAGCGTTTCTTGTTTCTGGAACACCGCAGACGCCTCGCATGGGTACGGGACCGTCTCAAGTCGGCATCAAGGTGGCGCGCATATCTTGATGGGTGATGGCGCTGTACGGTTTATTACCGACAGTATCGAGGCGGGGACCCAGACCGCCGCTCCGGCAGGGGCTGGTCAGCAGAGTACGTATGGCCTCTGGGGGGCTTTGGGGACTCGCGCGTCAAAAGAGGTTATCGATAGCGAGTTCTAGTGCATTGACACGCTCGTCTGCCTCATGATCCACGCACCAGTTGGGTGCGTGGAGATTGTGCGGGAGTTTGTGTTGCTCGTCTTCCCACTAACTTAAATACCTTTTTACTTTGCTGGTAATCATGATTGTTCTGCGATGGAAGTTGCCTCTCTGTGCCTTTTTTGCGGTTGCTTTAGCGGCCAATACTCTTACTTTGGTGGGCTGTGGTACGAGCTCAGAACCAACGGTGATTGAGCGGCCGTCTGAGTTGTCTGATTACGAAAAGAAATTGCTGGCCGAAGAATCCCAGGCGGAAGAGCAGCCGTCACCCTGATACTCACTGTTTGTCTCTGGCCTTATAGTTCGCACGGAATGAGGAAGAAAAGGTGTCCGGTACCAAATAGCTGCAACGGTACCGGCCACCTCTTCTTCGTCACGGGTCCGAGTCGCCAGTTTTTTAACGATTGACTCCCACCCATCAAAGCTCGGACTTACATGGATTCATTCTGCTATCGATGGACTTGAGATCGACAACCCATATTCACCGCCGACCGAACAAGAACGCGAAGACCGCGACGATGGTGCGCTGTCGCGTCCAATGCCATGGACCAAAGCGATCGCACTTGCTTGCTTTAAGATCGCACTTGCTTGCGTGAAGTGGGTGATCCTAGTCGTTGGATTCTTCTGGGTTTTTGATATTGGGATGACATGGTGCGAAGCGCGCGGCTACATGCCAACCGTCGTGACCATGACGGAACGGGTAGAGAGATCGGCGTTCGCTCTCGTCATCTTGGTGATCATGATTGCAACGGTGGATCGGTGGTGGAGGACTCAGCGGTAAGAAAAGGTGGGCAAAAAAAGGTGGCCGGTACCAAATAACTGCAACGGTACCGGCCACCTTTTCTTCGCCGGCCACCTTTTCTTCGCCACCTTTTCTTCGCTCAAAGAGCTCGAACAAATCCGATGATCGATTCGTCGAGGCAGTCCCCTCGGACAATCCACTTGGGTAGAATCGATCGCACGTCGTCGCGAACTCGAATCCACCCTCCGCCCCCGCGGAAGGCCCAAGAAAAAACAACCGGTTCCGAGCGAAGAGCCCTGAAACCTTTATTCGCCCGCTGCTGATCCTTGCTTTGCCGCTGCACGGCAGCGTGCGACCGTCTTTTATAATGGAAACGTCGACGAAGAGACTGCATCATGCGACTATTCTCCATCTGCCCACGTATTAAAAAACGCGGATGTTGCATTGTCGCCAAGACGGCTTGGCGGCTGCGGATCTTGCTCCTAGGTCTGGCCATACGAGAGGTCGAGGTTGACCCTCAATCAGAAAAAATTCATCTTAACTCGCGATACTTTTGGGTTCTTAAGCGACATCACGCCTTTCCGTATGGCGACATCGAGGCGATTACGTATGGTTATCAGGACAATGCTTTGGGCGGATCGTGGAGCGCTCACGACAGTTCCGATTGGTTCAGCGTAGGCTTGAGACTCATTGGCGGAAAGCAGGTTCACCTGTTTCACTTCATTGGCGATGGGACGTTCACGAACAACAGCATGTTCCCCGATTGGATGCACCGGGGGGAACGCCTCTTCGACCTAGAAGGAAGCCAAGAGCGAGAGTCGAAAGCCTTCGTCGAACTACTTTCGACAATGGTCCGAGTCGAAGTCATTCCGTCAAACTGAGCGACGCGACCCGATTTGGGAACGAAAAGGACAGCGTGGCCTCATGTCGATCGCTGAGTGTGGAACCGCTTGCGGGTGAACGCAGGTTCGATGGGCTTTCATTGGATGGTGGGCAACAAGGTGTCAGACAACTTGCTTTGCTCATACCCCTGTTTTCCGTAGAGTCAAACTTGATGTCTAACTCTTTTTGGTACATACCGCCGAAGGCATGCAAACCGCTGCGTTTTATTTCGGCGATCTTTTTGTTTCTGGGCGTCATGACTCTGATCACGGGCGAGTTTTCCTACCGGGGCGGCATCCCCGCGACCGGGGCTGAAGCGGTTGGCATCGGCGTTGCGTTCTTGATCTGCAGTTTCGCGATCGGTAGCATCACCTTCTTCATCCGGACAAGGTAACATCCTTCAGACCGATCAGCTAATCCGAATGCTTTACAGTCCAATTCTGCTAATTTGTTTTCTCATCGTATCCCTTGGCCTTGTAGGTTGCGGTTCGTCGCCCACCTCTGCCGATTTAGCTGCCGAGCAATATCTCGACGTCGTGGTGGAGTCGCGGAAGCGGATGGACGAATTCAATGCACAGCGTACCAACGTGGATGGCGAACTCAGCGAGGCCGAACAGGCAAGGATCCCGGAGATTGTGTCACCGATTCGGTCTGCCTATTCCAAGTTTTCCACCGAGGTCGCCAAATTATCAGCTGCCGAACGCGAGGCCTTCAAGAAGAAGTGGCAACCCCGATTCGACGCGGTCGAGGTCTCGATGCGATGAACCGTAGATGAAGAAAAAGTGCCAGGACGAAGTAAAGGTGGCACGAGTCTTCTACGGTCACAGCAGCTTTTTCAATGTGACACCGGACGGCTCGCGCCGTTCCGATAGCAAAGCAGGGCCATTTGCTCCACCAACCACACGAAACAAATCCACCCACCACTTTCGTGTCCTTCGTGTATTTCGTGGTCAAACACCGCACCCACCATCACTCCCGCGTCGTCACCCGGCGGCTCTCCCACGACTCTACCATCCCTTTTCTCACTGGGGCGTTGGTGATGGGTACGATTCTCTTGAAGCGGTGGCGGCAGATCGTGCAGACGCAGTACTGGGTTCGGGTGCCGATCTTTTCTTGCACGCGGGTGGTTTCGACTCGCATCGTGCCTTCGTGACATTTTGGGCACGCGGTTGACGGGGTTTCTTGGCTCACAACGATTTCCTCCGGACGAACCGCTTGCTGGATGTCGACGACGGACGCCGAACGAATCTTTTCTTCGATTGATTTGGCTTGCCGCCCGATTCGCGGTTTCGGTTGAGCTGCTCGGCTGTTCGACGTTGGCGTTGATGTCGATCCGCCTCTGACTCAGGCAGCTGTCGCGGACGGTGCTTCGGTATCCGTGCCCAGTTGCCATTGGTGAGGACTTCCGCGGCACAACGGCCGTATCGGAACACGTCTCGCATGTCGTTGGGCACGAGCGTGTCGATGTGCTCCCAAATGCCCTTCTCTTTGTTGAGCTTCTCGTTGAGCAACTGATCGAACAAATCTTGATCTTCGATCAGGCATTGAGGCAGCATCATCGACATGTCGTCACCGGGGACACGATTGACCATCACGTTGTCCATCCACTCTTGGAACACGGTCGTGTTGATCATGATGAGGTGGATGCCGGGGACGATGTTCCGCTTCGCTTTCTTGCCGATCTCGTTGTCGGCATCGATCGCGAGTTTGCGGAAGAACCGCAGGTTCATGCTGCCGTGGTTTCCACCCATCGACGGGTACACGTGAGGGCCGGCCTCGTCGTTGACCGAGCGGCAGAAGTTGATGATCTCATCTTTCCGGTTACCGTCCCGGCTGTCGATCAACGTCATGCGTGCTCGCATGTCCGAACCACCATCGAGCGCCTCGTACGGCCGCTGGATCCACTCCCGGACCTGGTCCCACGTGTCGACGGTGCCGTGGCGGATCAAACAACCGCGTTGACGGTTGTCCCATCCGAACGTTGCGCAGACAAAGTGATCGACTTGCACGTCCACCGCACACGTTAGGAAGTAGCAACCCTCGGGGACCTGGCCGAGCTCCCAATCGCCGACGCACAACCGTTTGGCGAGTTGCTCCCACTCCATCTCGACTTTCAACGGCACCCACGCCTCGCCCTCCCAGTCGTTGGCGAACGATTGCCCGGACAGGCTGAGTGATTCGATATACGCACGAGCGTAATCGGCGAACGTGAACGTCCACCCGTACATTCGCGACAAGTTGAACGATCGCTCCCGGATCCCATTGGCCGGCTTGCCGACGAGTTCTCCGTTCTTGTCGACGCGTTGCCCAGTACCGCACCACACGCCCTTTTGAATCATCGATCGACGCTGCGTCTCGTCGATGTTCTTGTGGCATGATTCGCAAACGTAGTGAGCGGTCTGGTACGCCTTCTCCGGACTAATGGCCTCCTCGGGGCCTCCGTCCCACATCAACCCGCCATCCTTACGCTCGCCGGTTGTGTTCCGCCGCAAACGTTGGTGATGATTGCAGTGCGGGCACGGCACATGAAAATACTCGTTGGACGCACGCTCCACGAACTTCGTGATCCGGCATGCCCCTTTGATCGTCGGTGTCGATTCACCGAGAAACTTGCGGTCGGGGATTTCGCTACCGCGGGCGAGAGCGAGCTCGATCGAGTCGGATTCGCTCTTCTGCTCGCGCACCCATTTGGACACCTCGAGGAGGTTGACGTACTTGGGGTCGATGTCGCCGAGCGTGGTGGGCGATCCGGACCACGCGCCGTAGGTGATGAAGGTTCGCGTCGAGACCTTGTGCGAATTCTGCCGGTGTTTGGGTGGGCACAGGTCCGCGAGTGCCGGCGTCTTCGCCATCATGCCGTAGAACCGGTCTCCGATCGTCTTCTCGAGTAGTCGCTGCGTCGAGGCACCAATCATGCCCGTATTGGGATCGTGCCTCTGGGCGCAAGCGTGGCAGCCGAGAGAGACTTCGGTCTTTCCGAGCCGGGATCCCATCTTGACCCAAATGTTCCGAGTCCGGGGATCGTCCCATGCTTCGCAGATGCCTTTCGTCCACGGGAACTGCACGGGATTGAACGGGGCACCCTTGTGCGAGTGCATGTTCTCGCACAACCACTCGAACGTGTTGACCGGCTCGGGAGGCAACCATGCATCGTGCGTGGTCTCGGCGAGCGTGAGCGTGCCACCGATATCAGAAAGGTCGATCGAGTTATTGAACTCGATCGGATCGGACATCGGCGACGGGAGTAGGTTGGCGCTCATAGTTCACGGATCCCCGCGAGGTTCTTGCTCTTGGCGTTCATCGACCGCAGCCACATCTCGAGATGCTTGGCGATCAGGTCGCGAACTTCGACGCGTTGGTCTTCGGGGAACCCGGCCGCGATCTCTTCGGGGATCCGCAGCAGTTGACGACGGCCGCCCGCGATCAATTGGGTGAAGAACTGATCCACCGCATCGAGGTCTACGAGGTTCGCGGCTTGTTTGCGGAGTTCGAGTTCGATTTTTTTGGCCTTCCATTCCGCCTCTTCGGCGAGGGCTTCTTCCTTCCGCAATCGCGCCATCGCCATGCGGACGGAGAATTCGGATTCGTCTTTCGGCTGAGTCTTGACGTTTTCGATTCGCCACTGCTGGATCGCGGTGACGTTGTATCCCTTGGTCGTCTTCTTCGGTGCGCCCTTGGCCAAGTACTCTTTGATCGTGCGTTGATTCAGGCCGAGCGCATTGGCGACGTCCTGAACCGTGGCGACATAAACCGGATCGGTGGTTTCGCTCTCGGATGTTTTGTCTTGGCTGGCAATCCGTGATACCTCTACTCCGCAGTCACGTCGGTGATGTCATCCGGATCGGTATCCGAGGCAACGACTCGGAACGTGGCGTCACGTTTGATCGTCCAGTATTTGTTCGCGGCGTACTCGATTCGGTACAACAAATTGAACGTGCCGGCGGCCCACGTTTCCGTGAGCGAGGCCGGCGGAGCGAACATCGCGTATTGCGATCCGGGATCACCTACGATGTCGGCCGCGATCGCAAACAAGGCTTCCGTTTCGCTCGAGTAGACCGACAACACCAACCGGAATGCCGACAAGTCTTCGTTTGGATCCTCGAGACCGCTGGTGTCGAGGTTGACGCGGACGGGATGGGCGATGTAGTCGTCACCACGCACGAACTCGAGATCATCGCCCGTGATCTGAACGCTCTGTTGCACGTCGATGCGCAGCGACGACAGCAGTTCAGCGACACGCGTGGCAATCGTCTCACCGCTCGGCACTTCATCGCGTGACACCTGCATCGCCGTCAACCAGTCATAGCGATACTTGGTTTGCGACGGTGCCTTGATTCGGATTCGCGTGACGCTGCCGTGATTGATGCCGGCGTCCGGAAACCCGAGTTCGTAGAAACCGTCGCCGCCGGTGTCTTCGACCCATCCACCCTCGGTGTGCTCGCCGATCGTCCCCGCCTCCAATTCGATCAACGTCCAAGAGTCCTCTCCGACCATCTTGTATTCGACCACCAACCCCGCACTCTCGTCTGTGAGACCAAGGACAGGCGCGTTGGCATCGTTGAGAACACGAACGGGCAAGATGACTGACGAAGCACCTTGGGTGACGGGTAAGGGCATTTGGGAGATGGGGAGTGGGGGAGTGTGGGAGTGGGGGAGTATGGGAGTGGGGGAGTGTGGGAGTCAGGGAGTGGGGGAGTCAGGGAGTCAGGGAGTCAGGGAGTCAGGGAGTGGGGGAGTATGGGAGACGGGGAGTACGTCATCACTTCACCCTCCCTCTGGGAGGGTCGAGCGGAGCGAGGGGAGGGCCGGGACCTGGGCCGGTGTGGAATCCAACGCTGAACCCTCCCCGGCCCGAAGCGGGCCGACCCTCCCGGAGGGAGGGTGAAGTTTCTCCTACGCGTTCCCCGCTGTCAGAGTGAAGGCGGTGACGTTGAATTCCTGCCCCGACGCGAGCACGGTGTTGTCGAGCTCCATGTCGCCGCCGCCTCCGGTCGCCGTGATGGTTCCTTGGCCCTTTTGCGTTGTTCCGTCAGAGGCGTAGATCCGGAAGTGACCTGCGGTGCCCGCCGCATCGGCGGACAGATCCTGCCATGTTCCCGCGAGTGCCTTGGATCCGCCCGAGGCGTCGGCGAGCCAGTCTGCGGGAAGCGTGAGGGTCGCGAGCACGGTGCCCGAATCGCTGTCGGTGATGTTGGTCGGCGCGGCACCGCTGCGGATCTTGAGTACCGCATCGGTTCCGATCGAGGTCTCGATCGCGTCGAGCAATGCGTTACGGACGGCAACGGCCAGTTTGAATGTCATGTTTGCTCCTAGACAAAGATTTCGGTTGTAAAAAGTTCACCGGGGAAAAGGTCGTTTGGAAACAGCACGTCGTCACCGGTCAGCGATGACACCGCCGCGACGATCGTGGCCGAGATGTCATCGAGAACGATGGTTGCATCGGCACCCACAATGTTGGCTCCACTCGAGTCCATCGTCACATCGTCGAGAACGACCGAGATGCGATTGTTCGATGGCACATCGATCGACAACGCAATGTCATCGAGAACAATCGTGGACGTCGCACTGACGCTTGTTTGAGATCCACTCGAGAGCGTGACGTCGTCGAGAACGATGGTTGACTCAGCGATCAATATTGATTCGCCGGCCGTCGCCAGGCTCACGTCATCGAGCGTGATCGAGGCAACGCTGGCGACGCTCGAGTCACCGCTGCCGACCATCGACACATCATCAAGGGCGATCGTTGACGCGGCACCCACAATCAATTCGGCATCGACGCTCATCGACACGTCATCGAGAATGATCGTCGAGGTGGAGTGCACAACCAAATCGGCGACGGCGGTCATCGTCACGTCATCGAGGGTGATGAACGACGACGCACGCGCAACGGACAATTGAGTGCCCTGGGAATCCATGGCCACGTCGTCGAGCACGATCGTGGATTCACTCGAGACGCGTGACGCTCCCGATGCGGCCATCGATACGTCATCGAGCACGATCCCGACGTCCCCCGAGACAACCGACACCGCATCTGCGGACATCGTGACGTCATCGAGCGTGATCGTCGCGACGACGGACTCGACGATCACGCCGTCCCAACCAGGCGGGTTGTCTGCGATTTCGGCGATCACCGAGTCGTCGAGTTCGACTCTGAAAATCATCAGGTCTTCTACCGCCCCGTAGATGCGGTAGGTCGACGATCCGCCGCTTCCGCTGTACGCGCCCATCACCGGGGCAGCCCCATCACTGACGTCAATCGAACCGATGCTGCCATTGGTGCCGCTCGATTCATAAGTACCGTTGATAAAGACTCGGGTTTCATTCGCAGAACCATCCCACGTGAATGCGATGTGATACCACGTGTCAGCCGAAATCGTTGTCGCACTGTCGACTTGAACAATGTTCAAGGATGAATCACTCATGTGGATCCGGATCTTGCCGGAGTAAGTGAAAACACCAATCGAGTTGTTTCCGGACCGATTCGAATAGATCCATTGGGTGCCCGCCCCCGCTGTGTCCGATCGGAACCAGCAGGAGAACGAGAAGTCTTTTGTTCCGGGGGAGTAGTGCTCCGAAGCGAACGAGACATAGTCGTTGGAGTCGTTGAATGCGTACGCCTTCGTTCCGCCGTGCGTCACGTCCGCTTCGGTGCCCATGCCTCCTTGGAAGGAACCATGGGAAATCCCAAAGGAATCGGTGATGTTGTCAGTGAGGGTTGCACAGTATCGGTGGGTGAGGCCGTGCAGTCCCCATGTGTGGTCATAGTTTCGGCGTGACGCCAGGGCCTGGATGTCCCACTTATCGAGCACCCGGTCGAACTGACAGCAGTCGTCCATCCGGTTCGGGGCATACCGAAGGAACGTGCCAACTTGTTGACTCGTATGTTCGAAACCGCCAAAGGAGATCATGTCTCCGTCCGTGTTGGGGACGAAGTATGCGGTGTGAACCGATGCCCCGTTCACGTAGGCGGTCATGTCGTTGCCCGATCGAGTCAGCGCGATGTGGTGCCAGCCATCGTTGGCGAACGTGTAGCTCGAAACCGACCACGCTTTGCTCGAGTTCAGCAACAGCAGCTTTCTGCCTGCCGTTTCGTAGTCGGTGGATCCGATCCCAATTGAGAAACCGCTAATCTCGTCGTTCGCCTCTTGCGAATTGTTCTTGATCCAAGAGCCTTTCTGGTTGCCGGAATTGATTTTGACCCATGCGGCAAGGGTCCAGTTCGAATCCTGGTCGATCGTGTACGCTTTGATCCGATCGTCCACGCCGTCCATGTCGAACGCACTCACCCCGTTTTCACCCGTGTCGGCCGCGACCGTCAAACCTCCCTGGTAGGTGCCGTCGTGCGCGTGGGTGCTTAAGTCATCGTTGCCCGTTGGGCCGCGGAACAAGCAGACCTCGTCGCCGAGTCCAAAGGGGCTAGGCTCCGGCGGTGTGCCGGTGGTGAGGGTCAACGTCGGTGCAACGTTGTTGTCTTTGAGGTAGTCATACCCGTACCAATCGGGATGGTTGTCCCAGATAATATTGATGCCGCCGCTGTCAATCTTTCCTTCTTCGATCGCGATCTTGATCGCGTCGGTCAGATCGACGTTGACGACTGCCGTGGATCCTTGGGTGACGGTGTAGTCGCGGCCGAATCCCATGTAATCGTCTTCGATTCCTTTCGGGAGAAGGAGATCGAAATTGCCAGACGGGGTCAGGTCGATGGAGTTGAACGCCGTGGTTCCGTCATGCGGACCGATAATGGTGTCGGCCCCGTACCCTTGATTGTCTGCGTTGACCGTCAGGGCGAGAATGACGCTGAGGATGTACTCTTCTTCATACCCGGCGGGCAAGATAAAGCGGTACGCGCAGCGAACGACGTCGTAGTTGTAGAGGTCTTCATAGCCTGCCCACATCTCTCCCGTCGTCTTGTACGACGACGAGTTCGGGTCATACCAACGTTTCGAATCGAGCGTCAGAACGGTTGTGGTCATCGTCGTGCGTCCTTAGGTTGAGCGACTAGCTGTGAGCCTCGGGTGGACGGTTACCGCTAGAAACGAAGGTCGAGGACGTAGCGAAAGTCGCCGAGACTTTCGGTGATCCGCAGTGCCCCACACTTCACCCTCCCTCTGGGAGGGTCGAGCGAAGCGAGGGGAGGGCCGCGCATCGATTCAGCACTCGCCCTCCCCGGCCCGAAACGGACCGACCCTCCCAGAGGGAGGGTGAAGCAACTAGCAACTAGCTTCTAGCCGCTAGCTTCTTCCCCTTCCTCATCCCACAACAACTCAACCGCCTTCGCGGTCACCTCCGCCATCCAAACCTCATTCGCACGACGTTCGTATTCCATCGCGATCGCTGTCGATTCTTCTTCAATTTGCTGGCGTCGATGGCTCACCGATCGCATCGGCACAGCCATCGAATTCACGTCGACAACGCGTTTCGGTTTTGGCGGGATCAACAACACCACGACAAACACGACCACCGCGACCGCGGCTACAGATAACAACAACATGTTCACGCTCCTCGGCGAATCAGAACAACGATCAACCCGACGACCGCGATCGCGATCACAACGCCGGCGACGAGCCGGAGCATCAACTCGTCGAGCACTGGTTTGGCCGCATCCACCGCACCATCGAACAACCGATCTCGGATGCGATCCCCCGGCCGCCAAGCGTCCGCCGGCGGTTCATTGGGGCAATAGCCATCGGGGCAGTCCTCCGCCTCGAGCTGCATGACCGGCGTGATGGCGTCGTCCCACGAATAGCCACTCGTTTTCACCAGCCCCGTCCGCACCGCCGACTTCGCTTGCTGGTACAACCCGAACGCCGCCTTCATGTCCGCGAACAACTCCGCCGGAGAGTTCGGAATCATGTTCCGACCCGCCGCGTGCACGTGACCTCCGGTCGAGTCTTGGAACAGCACTACCGGGAACTGCTCCGGGGGCACGATCGACGCGAATCGCGATTTGTAGAGCGGGTTGGTTTGCGTGTAAGTTTGAAACTCACACCGCTGTCTTAGCGTTCGCAATCCAGGATCCGTATCGAACCAATGGACCAATTGACGACTCCGCGAATCGTTCGTCACGAACAACGCGATCTCAAATCCCTTGCGAGGCTGGGGCGGTGCCGCGTTGGTCAGAATCGACGCCGGCTGAGGATGAACCATTGGCCTGACAACCGTCGGTGCCGGCACGGCCGCAGGCTGCACCGGATGCACGACACGCGGAGGTGTCACGTTGTTGGGAACGACACGATTGGGAACAATACGACTCGGCCCAACCACCACGCTCGGCCCGACCCAACGCCGGGTGACAGTGCCTGTGTCACACGGACCGCAATTCGAAACGAACTGTTGCTTGAGTTCGCCTTGAGCTTGGTAGTTCACCGCCGGCGGTTCGGCTAATCTTTCGATCGTATTGCCGCGTTGCGGGGAGTGCGACGGATCGGGAACCTGCCACGACGGCGTTTCGGCGGGGCCCGTGGTGCGTTCACGCACGACCGTTTGCGTGGCGACAAGTGCCGCGACATGCAGGATCGCGATCAAGAACAATCCGACACTCAGCCGGACGCGTACTTCGGGTGTGGTCATAGGATCGGCTCGTAACTGCGATAGGTGAGTGAGGACGCTGGAGGGTGCAGCACGGTCAGGGCGAACCCGCCGTAGCCTGCCCACAAGCGGATGAATTGTTGACGCGGAGTCAGCTCGAAACGGCCCGGGTAGTTGTTATCCAGGATCGCCGCGTACTGGCGTCCATCCCGTTCGACCCATCCCATGAACGTGCAGCAATGTGACGGTTTCCACCACAAGATCGCGCCACGCCGGGTCATCGAGGCCCAATCCAGGAACCGCGGATCCGCCTTCAACGTGAAGCTGTAGTCGACACCGGCGGCATCAAGCCGATCCCGCAACCTCGAGTCCCACTCCCCGTCGCTGTAGGTCGCCCGCCACCGGCGGGCGAGAACATCCTGGTTCAACCAACGCAGGTGATTGACGATCGAAGCGTGCACGCAGCTGCCTTGCCGCTTCGGCCCCGTCCAATTGCGTTGATGCAATGACGGAGGCAAGTTCGCGGGCGGCAACTCCGCCGCCGGCGCGGGCAACGCTCGCACACGAACCGGTGCCGGTTCGCAGCCGATCGAGAACACGAACAGCAACGCGAGCGAGACACCCAACAACGGGGCCACACATCTTTGACGCACGACGCGAAATCGGCTTTGCGAATGGATCACACGACACCCGCCACGGATGGAGAGAAGAGACTCAAATCAACTGATGATTGAATCGTTGGCGAGCGAACCGGGTGCGTCAATTCAAACTAAGGGCGTCTGTGCGAAGGTTGCGAAAGTACCGTTTCGTCCGCAAGGTTTTTGGCCGCGTCGCCTTCATCGGCCGCATCATCGCAAGGTGGAACAAAGTCTTCGAACGAATCGAGATACCGCTCTATCTCCTCTTCGCGCACCACGAGACGCCCGCTATCCGGATCCACCTTCGCCTTCAGCGACCCGCGCAGAATCATCTTCCGCACCGTCGTCCGCGACTTCCCAATCCGCACCCCCGCATCCGTCAAATTCAAAACCAAAGCATTCTCCCATAGTCGCCCAATTGCTCCGCAATTTGATCCCCACCTCTCCCCACCTCTCCCTATCTCCCATCATCCCCAACACCCACAAAAAAACCTCCCCCACCGCCACGCCCCCATGACCAAACGTGTCCCACGATTTGCGATCCTCCCCCGTGGCCGTTCCACAGTCGCCCATTTGCTCCGCAAATGGCTTCCCACCCCAACTCCATTTGCATAGTCGCCCATTTGCTCCGCAAATGGCTTCCCCCCCAAATCCATTTGCGGAGCAAATGGCCGACAAACCCCAAGCTCCCACCCATGAACCGAGGAAGAGGATCCCGCCGCCGACTCACCTCCGACGACATCACCGCGTTGATGGAAGAGACACGGCAACAAATCGCCAGGAACCTCAACATTTCCCCCGACCGAATCCGCTACGGCCCGCTAGAGAACAACCGCCCCGGCCGCCTCAACACGCAAGGCGACCACTGGCAAATCCACTACCGCGGCGAATGGAAAGAACTCCCTTGGCACCACGACGGCCCCCTGCAAGTAACCCGGGAACACGTAAGAAAGTGGCACAGCAGCACCCAGGGGTAAACCGACCCACCCCCATGTTGCAAACGCCACCAAAAACACTCAGAATGAGCACCGCCAGCCGAGTTGCTTTAGTGGATACACAGTCGGTTGAGCGGCCTACTGATTCTCACCGGTGCACCGGGGCAAACACCCCAAGGCCACTTATTCTCACCGGTGCGAACGGTGAAAAACAAGTTATCCGACAAGAATCCATGACGACAATCCTCAAAATCGACGCTAGCGCCCGTGGTGAGCGTTCGCTTACGCGGCGCCTCTCTTCGCATTTCGTGCGAAACTGGTTGAAACACCGTCCGGAAGACGTGGTCGTCGAACGCGACGTTGGCAGAGACGCGCCTCCTCCCGTGACCGAAGAATGGATTGCCTGCGCTTTCACACCTCCTTCCGACCGATCAGAAGAGCAGGCAAAAGTGCTTACGCTTTCGGATGTCCTGATTGCAGAGCTTGCGGCTGCTGACATCATTTTGCTTGGTACGCCGATGTATAATTATGGCATGCCTTCTTCGCTGAAAGCCTGGTTCGACCAAGTCATTCGCATCAACAAGACCTTCTCGTTCGATCTTGATCGCGGAGACTTTCCGCTCAAGCCGATTCTATCCGACAAGACGCTCGTCATCCTTACTTCATCGGGTGAATTCGGATTCGACAGTGGAGGAGTACGGGAACACATGAATCACTTGGTGCCTCACATAAAGACTTGTTCTTTCTATCTTGGCGTTAATGGGGACGACTACATTCACCACATCGGGATTGAATATCAAGAGTTTGGCGATGACCGCCATCGTAGATCCATTGACGAAGCACAAGATGGCGTCGCTACTCTCATCGAAAAGCTAGTCACAGCCATGTAGCGGTTCGATACTCCAAAATGTCGGATAACAACGAAATGCACGCGAGTTGCGGATCGCGCATTTTCTGATGGTGAAGTCACTTGGCCGCAACCGCGTGATTTCAAACGTTATTCGACGGAGTCGTGAATTGCCTAACGTTGCTCTGCTGGCTTCACAATGTCATCTCGATATCTGCTTCGGAACACAAAAAGGTGTCGGACACCTTTCCCCTTCCCAACAACAACTCCCTGGTTGCCACGTGGTGTCTCAGTTTCTCAATTGAACTACCTACGCTTGGGCTCCGACAACTGTTGTTTGGCGGACGCTGCAATCCAAGCCATGGGAGCCCGCAAGTGTTCGCAACTCACCTAGACTGTGCCTCGCCTCTTCAAGGGAGTGACCCGTAATATCAACCTGCATGCGACGGAGATCGAAAATGTGGCTGTTCTCAACTCCGTTAATATCAACTACCGCAGCCATGAACTCTACCACTGCAGCGTCAGGCAGCTTTTGCATATCGATAGTACATTCGAACCATTTTGCGTTTTCCGCTGGCACTACGCTGTGCCCATGGAATATTGCTCTGCCGAGTTGAACCACTATATCGTTTTTCCTATTTGAACTATTCGAGCCAAGGCGTCTTACGAGTTCCAACAGTTCGTCTATTTTGTCTTGTTCCGTGCGTTCTGGAGGGCTCTCTTCCTCTTCTGGTTTTGGTGGCACCTCGCTTAGTTTAGTTTCAAGTTTGCTCCACCAAATTTCAAATGCGTCTCGTAACCGATCTGCTCCAAGCCTACTTGCTTCTGGTAATTCGGCGTTGATGGTTTGGACTAATGCAAACGTCTCTTTCTTCGTGGACCTCGTGTGTTGAAATTGGCCCAAGGGCGGTGCGATGTCTGAAGGTTCTAAATCGTAGAGGTACGTGCAGACATATGCTGACGTGAGCTTAGAGAGAGCCCCCGCCTCAAAGAGGATCCAAGGTGCCGTCAAGTTTTCATTCGTGAGACAGATTACCCCGACCACCGCCTCTTCGAGTTCTTTGGTGATTTGGACGTTTCCGCGTGCACCTTTCAGGATGTCTTGCGACGAGATAAATGGTCGCACAGGTTGGAGTACGTTCGGCAGCCAATCCCGTAGGGCGGTCGCAATATGATGACTTCGTTTACCTGACCAACTAACAAATACTTTCACTGCTATTTCTCTCCGCTGAACAAATTATTGCTATTGCTCGAATTCATGACACTGATTCTAGTTGACGGAAGCGTCAACGTCGCCGTGTCGTTCCGTCCTCAGCACCGGTTCTAAATTCCCCAGGGACATCGGAGGCGTGTCACCGACGCCTAGCCGCCTGGAACCCGAAAAGGTGTCGAACCCGAAAAGGTGTCGGACACCTTTTCCCGGACACCTTTTCCCTCGCCCAGCACATCTTCCATGTTTGGCAACGCGGGCTCGCTTTGGT
Source organism: Aporhodopirellula aestuarii (assembly GCF_023701485.1). Lineage (GTDB taxonomy): Bacteria > Planctomycetota > Planctomycetia > Pirellulales > Pirellulaceae > Rhodopirellula > Rhodopirellula aestuarii. The sequence goes on along the minus strand of NZ_JAMQBK010000025.1, from coordinate 73,407 downwards.
ACACTTTCCGTAGCTCAAGCATCGTCCGCTTCGTTTTGGGCGGTGTTTTTAAAACCTTCCGTTGTCCGCTCGAATTTTCCCAAGATCACCACCCATATCCCGAATTGCACGTGAACAACCTGTCAACGAAGCTTTCTTGATGCGTATGTTACTCGCGATCCATGCTGCATTAATCCTGCTTGCTTCAACTGCTTTCACCGCTTTCACGGCACTGCTCGGGGGCCACTCTCTACAGTGGTCATTCTACAGCTACTCGTTTCGTTCCGGTTTTGGACCGCCCTATGTTTCGGACTACTCGACAGCAGTAGTACTAACCTACCTCGTTGCGTTTGCATTCGGCGCTATCGGTTTTACGCTGGCATATCGCAACGGTCGTGTTCGCACCGGCATACTCGGCGTCATCCTTTCCGTGATCGGCTTGCTGTCATTTGCCGTGGAATTGTCACACGTGTTCGTGGATCACCACCGATCATGGATCGTCATTGCCCCGATGGCCATGCTGGCATTGGCATTGATCGCTTGCCTGCCTCAACGTGATGCAATCCCTCACGACTTCAATGCCGTTTCAACATAAGACCGGCGGACAATATGGTTTTTACGCTGAGGCTGTTCGGGCACACCTTGGCTCTTTGGCAACGGGCCATGGCCTTGGTACAATCTCCAGTAATTAAGGTATCGAACCCGAAAAGGGTCGGTCACCTTTCCCCTTAATCCCGACCAGGCCTCGTGTTTCTAGAACGTCCCCGTTGTCGTTGCCGTTCCGATTCATTCGTCGTTCGAACCTGCGGTTGGTCCTGCAACAACATGTTTTGCAAATACGGAGCTATCGCTGGAGAGACCGAGATGACGCTAGTGACAGGCTCGTTTTCTTTTGCTGCTTGATCGCGAGCTGCCACGACAGATTTAATCTGTTCAAAGATTTGGTCGTTGCAGGCGACTAGCAATGCATTGGCATTCTCATCGACCGCGACCGTCAATTGGATCCCGGACGGACGTAGGCCTGGGGCATTGACCGGTGTCGCCGAAACGACACTAACCTCGTCATTATCATCGCGGTCATCATCACGATCTCGGTCCCGACTAGATCTTCGCACCGCATTGGGGTCAACCAACAAGTCCTTGAACAGTTCGCGAACTAGGCCCGCGATTGTGGTCGCATCGGCGTATTGCAATTCGATTGTGCGAGGTAGGCGATCGCGAAGCGAAGCAGGCAGGTCAGTGGTGTCGAGGAAGCGAATCAGTTCCGCAGCACGATCAACTTGATCCGATGGACCGCTGATAAAAAGTGCATTCGTTCGTGCGTCTGGAACGATTCGCATTGTAGTAGGAATGCCTGAATCGAGTTCGTACTCCGGCCCAACCCCTAAATAGGTTTCGGTGAAATTGTTGGCTCGCAGGAGGTCGACCAACGTTTGAGCGGTCACATCGGCGGGCGCGGCCCGGAGGTAGAAAACGTTCCATTGTTTTCGGGAAGGCAGTTGCTTGATCAGGTCACGAATGATGGACTCAATTTCATCCAACGCCGTCTCATCGTCTGAATACATCAGAATGTCGTCGCCCTCGATTTCAATCGTGATTGGGTTTCTCGAGTACTGGTCCGACACAAAACGTTGCGACTGCATGGGCGATTCCGCGACTTGAAAGCGTGTGAACGACGTCGGCAGAATGTTTGCGTCTGTCTGAATGTCGGCGATCACCGACGCCAAGTCGCTTTCGCTCGAACGACTCTTCGCTTCCATTCGGTGGTCCGATGGCGCAAAGGCTTCGCGGTTGTTGAATCGAGGACGATGGTGCATCGTATCGGAATTGCGTTGATCTGATCGATCTCTACGGATGATGCTGGGTTGCTGATCACCGTCGATGGTTGCGTCGGGCGTGATTACACGAACGCTGTCGCCATACTGAGAGTCATCCTGGAGCAACTCCTTTACAAAGCTCGCGATGCGTTTCGCTCTATTTTTGTCACCAACTCGAAGGCGCCGGACCGGACCACCGCCGGTCATTGAGTGCTTGACGGCGTCGGGACCTTCGCCGAGCGACGCCAGTGCCTTGCGGATTTCGCCGAGCTGTGCCGATGTGCCGCGGACGACGATCGATCGAGTCCGCAATCCTGGCGAGATAGACGGTCGGTCGTCGCGGTCTTCGTTCGAAAACAACTGTTCTAGCATCCCTGTAATTTCAGCGGGATTGGAACGAGTAAGCGAGATGACCTCGACACCATCGCCAATGCCACCGGAATCAATTGTGTTGATCAGTGTTTCGACTTCGCGGTGCTCTTCCTCTGTGGCAAAAATATGGATGGAGTTGTTGCGTCCGTCCTCGTTGATCACGACGCCGGGGATGACGGACTCAATGGTTTCGGCGACGTCGTCTTCATCCGCATTGTCCACGGTGTAAACGCGAAGCACCGGCCCCCCCATGGCGAAGAGGGTGTCGGGCGACTTCACCGAGGGCACATCGATCGACTCGAGCATCTGTTCGATCAGTTCGACTCCCGCGGGGGTCGCGGTGACCAAGAGGCTGTTGGTGTGCCGCAATGAAGACACCTTCATGTTCATTGCCAAGTTTGCAACCAGAGGATTCGGCGAACTGTCTTCTCGTTCCTCGTTGTCGTCCCGCCCACGCGATCGGCGATCATACTCGCGTTGTCTGCGCATCATGGACGCTTGAAAGGGGTTCTGTCCGAGACCGATGAGAGATTGGATCTGACGCTCAGCTTCTCCGACTGCGATGTGCCGAAGTGGGAATGAACGGAAAGTAAGTTTCTCGTCGGACGGTGGGGCTACGGAACGACGTATCAACTCGACGGCCGTTCGAAGACTGTTACCGAAACCTTGCAGAACGATCGAATCCGATGAGTCGACAGGTAACGCGACCCCCTTCGCACCAAGGATGCCTCGCAATTGCTCGGCTACCGGCCCCAATTCGAATCCGGAAAGCGGAACGGCAATTCGCAGTAGTTCGTTTTCGCCACGCTCGGCCAGCTCTTCCAAACTGATCGTAGGGACCATGTTTGCGAGGTTGGGGTCATCCGTCGCGATCGAAACCAGGAATTGGTCACGTCGCAAGAGAACAACCCCGCGTGGAAGCAGATACCCGTTGAGAATATCGATCGCCTCTCGGACCGTGTGAGATTCATTGTCGACATAGTTAAATGTGCCATCGGGAACATTTGTCATGTCCAATGCCAGTCCAGCCTCATCGGCAAACCAGCGCAACACGTCTGGCCATGCCGCTTCACTGAATTGGAACTTCAAACTGCCCGATTCTGAACTGCTGGCCGTCGCGATAGGAGCGTTTGTCTGCTCAACTTCACTAACTGTCTGCTGCGCAGCAACGTCGTGGCATAGCACGACGAGGAGAAGAATCGACAAAAATGACGTCATCCACTGCTCAGTACGGATGAAATGTTGTTCTCCACGCTCGAGTGCGTCGTTATTCATCAGGAAAATTCTATTGGTGCTCAGGTAACACACTGCACAAATCAACAGTCGCGCAATTACTTTGATATGACAATTGTGAGCGGTCGATGAACTCTGTGCCGCTGCACTGACCATTGTATAGAGGGTTCAAGGCGACGCACGACCTTAAAAGAATTCCGTCGCTTTTTTTCACTACGACGCGACGACTGCAGCCATAAAAGGTGACACACAGTTCTTTGCTGCATAAGCGAGAAAGGCGTTCTGGCCCGTGTGCCTTAAAAGCGTCGGTCTCAATAGAAAACCAAACACCCTTTTAGTCACAACGGGCGCAGAAATCGCCAAAACAGTTGGCAGTGTTCGCTTCCGAAATGCCCCACGTTTGCAGCAAACGTTTCTCAAAAGCACTGCCAAATGCTTGCCCTAAAGGTATTATCGCACACAGATGACGTGGAGCTTGATCGCACGCTCAAGAAGCAACCTGATCGATCTCCAAATATTTGCAACTAGTGCCCATACAGGGAAAATTGCGAAGATTGAGCAATGCAACACATGCATCTCGCGCAAAATGGAATGATGACCTAGAAATTGCAGAGAAAGAGTCCGGCTTGTTTCCACTCCAAGGCTATGGAGTACTGATACTACTCGGCTAGCTATCCACTCCTTCCGGCATCAACACGTCACTCGCATCACGCTTTTCTGCTGTGATGATTTGATCGAAGGTGAATTTGCGGGGTTCGCCTCGGCCGCAGCAGGTTGCTAGGACGGTGCCGGCGGGTTCGAAGCGGATGGGGCTGATGGTGCGTGTGGTGAGGACGTGCTGCTTGGATCGGTAGGTGATCGTGACGGCCTTGTGATCGGGGTCGGCCATGGCTTCGACGAGGAGGTGTCGAAGTTGTGAGCGGTCCATTCGCTCGGGTTCTTGGTAGCGGAGGATCGGGGCGGTGCCCACGTCGAGCGGACAAGGTTCGAAACCGAGACGTTGGTACCAAGCGGTGAGTTGATTGGTGTCCATGGGCTCGCCGTTGAAGGGAGCGGGGTGCAGGTAGATGGGACGGTCGCCGTGTTCGGTGAGGATGCATCGCATGATCTCGGTGCCGACTCGCTGGCGTCGATGTTCGATCTTGACTTGCAACCGACACACGAACACTCCGTCTCGCCATGGAACCACGTGGGCGAACCCGAGCAGGTCGCCATCGCGGATCGCGTCGACCACGACGACGTTGGATCGGGATTCAATCTTGCATCGATTCATGATGGTCTCCTGGGGACTTGGTTGCTGAAATGACATTGGTGATTGGGGGCGAATGGGGTCGTGCGGTTTGCTTCACCCTCCCTTCGGGAGGGTCGGCCCGCTTCGGGCCGGGGAGGGTGAGTGTTGGGTTTGTGCCCGGCCCTCCCCTCGCTTCGCTCGACCCTCCCGGGGGGAGGGTGAAGTTTTTGGAGAGTTTCATACTGCGGACTTGCTCTCTTTTAATTCCAATCGGTGGAGTGCCTGACGTTCGTCGGGGGTGACGAACTCGTCGAGATTGCGCTCGATCAATCGTCTGGCGGTGACGGCGGCGATGTACCAATCGGGGATCGCTTTGCCGGATCGAGCCGCGTCGGCCGCGACGGACTTGCGGATCGCATGGCTCCGTGTCGCTCGCTCGTTGCGGATATGCTCGGCCGATCGCACTCCGGAGACCGGCCATCCGCCGCTGCGGACGTAGTCGAAGATCGCGCCGCCGGTGAGGCCGGGGGTGTACGCGGCGACGTAGGCGGCGTCGGCGAGCTCGTCGGGTGAGACGCCACACCGCTTGGATTCGTTGATCAACGCTCGAACCCGTTCGACGCCGGCGTCCTTCAATGGTTTGAAAACGGAATCAAAAACTTCCGTCGTCGTCGTCTCGGTTTTCGTTTGGGGTTTCGCGTCGGGTTTGGCTTCGGGTTTGGTTTCGGAGGGTGACGGGGAAACGGGTTCTTGGGCATCTAAGGGAAGGTATAAAGAGAGAACGGTGGGTTGTCCGCCGCGTTGTCCGTCGGTTGTCCGCTCCGCTGTCTCTTGCGTTGTCCGGGTTTTGTCCGCCTGAGTGTCCGCCGCGTTGTCCGCATCTCGGCTCCAGTTCTCGAGCGATTCCTTCCCTTCGATTCCCGCTCGGTTGAGCTCGATCCACAAGTTGGATTCGCGTCGGGTGCGACGTCGCTTGGCTCCATCGGTGATTTCGAATCGGATCAGTCCGTAGGACGCGAGCTCGTGAAGGGCGCGACGGACGATGCGTTTGCGTGACGTGAGGCAGTTGGTTGTCGTGGCGATCGCCTTGTCGCTGGCCAAGTCATCGAGTGACCGCTGCAGTGGTTCCCAGTCGCTGCTGATGCGGGTGATTAACATGGCAACGGACCAGTACGAGGTCCCTTTGGCGAACCCGGTTTCAACGAGCGCACGTTCCATCGCTTCGCAGCGACGGGCGCAGGCGCGACGACGCAGCGCATCGAGGCGGTTGCGTTCGTCGATCTCATCGAGCAGGGGATGGGTGGACTCGTTCATCACAGCCGGCTGGCCCTCCGACTGAGCAAGACACAGAGGATTCGGACGGCGGCTTCTCGCGTCGGTCCGTCGCCGCGGCTGCCGGGAAACGAATCGGGACCGTCGACGTGCCAGGCGATGCCGTCGTGGCACCGGCTGATCGTGGCCCCCACAAACCCGTCGGATGTTTCGATCCGATCGGTCGTCTTGGTGCTGACAAACCGGAACAGGTCACCTCCATACTTGGCGATGATCTGCGCGAGTTCACGGCGTGACTTGTCACTGATGCGACGTGAGCTGGTGATCACTCCCATGGGGGCAGCCTTCGTACGGTTTGGGTGCGGTTGATTAGTTTCGGGGCGGTGGACAGCCAGCGTGTTAAACGCGTTTGAATTTGACCTCGTCGGGATCGGGGAACGTGTTCCAGGGCTGGCGGTCACGGGGGCGGTCGACGGGAACAAGGATCCACTCGTCGTTTTCGTAGTCGTGCTGGGCGATGACGTTCTCGGTCTTGGCGCGGCCCCGACGGGAGAACAAATACATTGCACCGGGGACGAGGCACCGACCGTTGGTGTCGCGTGGTGAGTCGGTGTTGTTGAGTGCGTCGGGCATGTCGTCGGTCTTTTGCAGTTGCATGGTCATTGGGAATTCCTGGTGATTTGGTCGTACATTTCGATGGGCCACCATGTCGCGCATGGCGATCCTTTTTCGTGGCAGTCGCGTTTCTTGCCTCTGAAAATCTCGGGTGCCGCCTTGTCGGCAAGCTCCGAAAGTCGGCGACTGATTCGCCGGTCTGTCTTGTCGCGAACGTTGCCGCTGTTGGCTTCGTCGATCGCGTCGAGTTCGTATGCGGTTCGACCGGGGTTTTGTCGAACGAGCGCTAAGGCATCGAGCAGGTTGCTGCGATGGGCTCCCGATCGAACCAATCGTTCTGCCGCCGCTTCGCTGGTCGCCGGATCCGTGGCACGAACGAGTTGCCCGGATCGCGGTGGCGCGATCGGGTGCGTGGGTGCGGATTCCATCAACGCGAACAACGTGGCTTGCTCGCGGTGGCAACGGTCGCGCCGCGTCATCGCAGTCCTCCAGAGATTCCGGTTGGGACGCCGAAGGCGATTCCGAAGTGAGCCAGTTCCAGGCGTGCGATGACGACATCGTCGGACGTGGTGAAACGACGGGCGCGGAGATACCGCCGATGAATCAGCCACCGGACCTTGGCGGGTGAAACCTTTAACACAACGCTGGCCTGCTCGGCCGAGTAGGTGACGTCCTGCTTCATGACCGCTGCTCCCGCCCCGAGTTGTTCGCGGCCGCATCGATCGCCAACGACGTGCGGGCAGCCTCGGTGTTCGCATCGACTTCCATTTGGGAGTCTTGCTCGTGCCTTGCTCGGCTTTGCAATTCCTCGTGGACTTCTTCGCGATGCACGGGGATGGACCGTGCCGCTTGGATCCCGAGCCGCACTTTGTCGCCGCGGATTTCAATCACGCTCACCACGATCTCGCCGCCGATGACCACTCGCTGGCCACTCTTTCGACTCAACACCAACATTCCAAAACCTCATCCGTAAAGACTGAAATCAACATTCACAAAACTCCGCGTGCCTCTAACTGCTGTCGCGCCGTCATCGCCCGCGGCTTGGCGACTTCCCCGATTGGCCGACGCGGTTGTCCGGCGTGCGTTGGATTGCGCCGGGACCGTCGTGTCTGCTTCGCTTCGCTGGAGGCGGCAAAGAATTCGGCCAACCATGTCCGCGTGGTGCGGTAGGTCCCCCCGAAGTACTCGCACCGCAGTCGCACGCCGGCGACACCGTTGGACCGCCACCGCTTGACCGTGTTGATGTGGGGCCGAAACCCCGTCATGTCTTCGACGGCGGCGGGGATCTCTTTGGAGACGATCCAATCGGTCACGGCCACGTCGACATCCGAACCGCTCACGAGCCCGCCCTCCGATAGGGTTTGCACGTGCTGCGTTTGGGCGGCGCGAAGAACTCGACGATCAAGTCTTCGCCGTCGCTGATCGTGCGTACTTTCTTGCCCCGTGCCTTTGCTTCGCGATGAGCGACGACAACGAGGCTGCGTCGGGGACCGGTAAAGTCGTCACCTTTGACGAGTCGCCATGTCCCGCCTTTGACCAACGTGTCCCAGTCCACGTTGATCGCGTTGGACCGAAACTGAACGGCCTTGGTTACTGATTGCGGCATCTCTTCCTCACATTGCAGGTTTGCCAAAACACCAGGCGATTGCCTGACGGGCCGAATGCTAGGCGAGACTATTTACCGAATCAATGAATAAATTCTTTAGGCAAAGCAAATCCACTTGCAAGTTCTTTACTGGCAAGCAGTTAAATTTCCTGTTATGCTATTTATGCATTGATTTTCTATTCGTTCATTGGTTGATTCGCATGGCCCGCAAACCAAAAACGCCTGAACCGGTCAGTCGAGAAGCCATCGCTGCGGCGGCGGTCCGGCTGGAAATGATCCTGCGCACGTTCAAAGAGTGCACCGAGGAACTCGATGCGGGCGAATCCCTGCAGGTGAACTACAGCCAGTCGCTGGGCAGAGGACTCGATGCACTCGAATCGTTCGAGCCGGAATTGAGGATCTCGCTGGCGATGCACCGGGCGGGCACCCCGGTCCAACCGGTGGAGCCGTCGCCGGATGAACAAACGATCCTGGACGGACACGATGACATCACCGACGCGGTCGCTTCGCGGAGACGCAAGAAAGCGGCTCAACCGAAGGCGACGCGAAAGGGAACGAAGAAGCGAGACGCGAAGTGAGTGAATCGACGAATAATCTCAACTCAGAAAAGCTTCGTTGCCCTGAGTGCGAGAAGTCTTTCAGCACCAAAAAAACGATGGGCATCGGTGATGACCGGTCGATCCCCTGCCCGAACTGCCGGAAAGAGAACAAGCTGGGCTTGTGGCGGGTGGCGGACGAACCTGAGGAGGAGGTTGCGTTCATGCCGGTGGAGAGCCCGCCTGTACCACCGGATACGGGGGTTGCGGCGACTCCAGTGCCAGAACCAATCGTGGAACCACAGCCGGGCAAGGGCGAGCACCCTAGTCCCGCATCCATGGCTGCTTCGATGGTGAGTGAGTTTGCCTGGATGCTGTTTTTGGTTCCGACCGCCCTTGCATTTATCGTTTCGTGTCTGCTGATGCTGGGGAATATGGCCTCGGTGCTAGGACACCGCGATCGCTTTGCAACTGACAATGCTTATGGTGCGGCCGCCAATGCTCTGGAACAGATCGAAGCGATGTTCGCGACGCTGTTGTGTTTGATCGTGACGGTCATTTTATTCCAAGTCCTGCGTTGGGCGCTCAAAGCGTCGAACCGGACCAAGCGACCAAACGTGTCATGCTAGCAAATCACCCTGAACGGTTAACCCAACCGTAATAGAACGCCATTTAGGGTGTCATCGCTATGCTCGAACCAGGATCAAAGATTGACCTGACGTATCCAGAAAAGACTCTTGTCGATCAACTCGAGCACTGCCGCCGCCGGAGGATCCGTGTGATCAAGGTGCGTGACCTGATGGCCGAGCCGCTGACCGTGGCCGAGTTTCTCCGCCGGCCGTTGCTGAACCGGTCGCGGTGGCTGATCACGGGATTCGATGAGGACATCGGCAAACCGCGGCAGTTCTATTTGGGCAGCAGCGTCGAATTTCGTGCCCCGCAAATGCTGAAGGTCGCCCTGTATGAACCCGAATCGCCGCGGCCGGCCTACGCGATCAGCCGCCCGTTCGGACCGTCCAAACGTGACCGGATGCTGATGGCCAAAGCCCTCGCGTCGTGGTCACTGCGCGACATCGAGGACATGCAGCTGGGTATCTACGCGGATGACCTCTCGGTCGTGGTTCCGACGCCGCCGCGGATCATCCTATCTGGCGGCTAACTTCGATCGCTTTGTCCCGATCGCGTTCGGCATAAATCTGGGTCACGTCCGCTTTGCTGTGCCCGAGGATGACTTGGGCAGCCTCCAAACCGAACCGCTTGCGGACTTCTGTCCCCCGGGTGTGACGAAGCTGGTTGGGTGCCCAACGATGCGAGTCCTCCCATGCTTTGGAAACGACTTCGTCATGTTTGATCTCGTCGGGAACCGGCCAAGCCCGCTTGCACGCTCTGCCGATCGCTTGGCCGTAGCTCGCCGTAGTGAAGAACTCTCGCGGATGCCGTTGGTTCTTACTCGGGGATCGCGAATCCCGTTTGCGGCCCCGGGCGTTCCCGCAAGAGGCAGGTGTGACACGGTTGGCAGCAGCCTGCTCTCGATGCCATTCGCGGGATTCCGCGGCCGAGAAACAGTGGGAGTCGCTTGCTCGCAAAAGATAAGGAGTCATGACGGCCTGGGCCTCCGGTCCGATGTAGACGGTTCGAGCACGCCCGTGGTGCTCTGTTTTGTGCCCGCCGACGCGGTATTCCCAAACGTCTTCCGATCGGTCGATATCACGGGGGCGCATCTTGCAAACTTCACCGGGACGCATTCCGGTCAGTAGTTGCATCGAGATCATTGCCCGAACGACGGGCGACAAAAACTCGAGAATCGCCTCCACTCGCTCGATTTCCACCGGTGGAACGTCCCGCATGTCGGGTGCCTCGCACCGTCCTTTGTGCAACGTCTCCACCGCGGTGAGCGATTTCCAGATTTCCTGCGGCACAATTTCCTGAGCCACACCCCATTTGAAGATCCGAACCAGACGCCCTTGGTTCTTATTGACGGTCTCCCGAGTGACGCCCGATTGGATCCACTGCAGCCGACAGGCTTTCAGGGCCAACGGTCCAAAATCCACCACCAGCTCATCACCATAGAAGGAGCAGACGGTATGGATCACCCGCCGAAACGATCCGACCTCGGTTGTCTGGACACCATCTTTGACGTAGTAGGTCTCGGCGTGATTCAGAAACCGCAGACAGAGGTCACAGATCGTGACGGAGCCAGGCATCGGCACCTGACGACCACCTGCCAGATACTCGGCGACACGCCGATCATATTCCTGAATCGACGTTTTCGATCCGTGGGGGCCGAGGTAGAAATCACGGCCGCCGAGGGTCACCACGGCTTGGCCAGAAGACCGGTGTTTCCGGTACTTTGGGACAGCTTGAGAGAGTTTGGGCACGATTACGCTTTCGGTAAAAACCCAAAACGGTATTTACCGTTTTGCGCTTCGAAGAAAACGCCGCGCTGCCAGAACTCGGCAGGTCACCCAAAGGTGTTTCGGCTATAAAGAAAATCCGCCTTTTTGAAAGAGGCGACGGTGGGATTCGAACCCACGAATAAAGGATTTGCAATCCTTCGCCTTAGCCACTTGGCCACGTCGCCTTCCTGATCCATTGGCCCCAAACCCCCGCTTGAGAAATTTCTCGTGGGAGTTAAACGTTTCCGAAGAGAACGTTTGGGCCGATGACAAACTTTGCAGAAATTGGTCCGTTTAGGAAGACCGGGTTGCCCCGTTTTTTTCCTTCATGGTCTCAATCTCGGTGATAACCGTCTATTCGACATTTTCGTCGCAGAGCTTGAACTCCCGCGGACGAATTTTTTCAAATCAGACCGACGAGATCGCTTCTTGAAGGGCAGCCTTGGGACGAATCCCGACAAAACTCTCGGAGACTTCGCCGTTCTTGAACAGCAACAACGTGGGAATGCTGTTGATCCCGAACTTTTGAGCGACACCTGGGTTTTCGTCGATGTTCACTTTGCCGATCGACACGCCTGGGTTCTCTTCGGCCAGTTCGTCGATCATCGGAGCGATCTGACGGCAAGGGCCGCACCATGGAGCCCAGAAGTCGACGAGAACAGCCGAATCGCTTTTGAGGACTTCGGAATCGAAATTTGCATCGGTGAATTCTTTGACGGCGTCAGAGGCCATGATTGGATCCTGTTGATGTTGTTTGTGAAGAGGATTTGGATGTTCTATGCGACCGCAGGAGATTTTCCGAGCCGAGGTCTGAGTAGATACAATTTATCGTCTCAATGTTCGCACACCAGAGGCTTCCGCCGCCTGGTGTTGGAAGTCCGGCCAAGTTGGCAGAGATTGCCGCTCTTGAAGGCGAGGTCGATGAGGCAGCAAACACTGGGCCAACTGGTCCAGGATCACCGCGGTTGCCCCCCAAATTCGCAGCGACTGATGCACGAACGCGGGGGCACTGAAGCGAAACTGGGCGACTTCGATGGCCGGGTCAGCAGCCGCCTGTACCGCCCGTCGATGCCAGATAGGCTGCACTCGAGCTTGCTCGAAAACCGCAGCCAGGGGCAACAAAATGACTTCGTCGACTTCACCCGGATCGGGCTTCCACGGCATTTCTGGCTTCCGCATCACGCAAACGACTGGGGTCACCTCGTTGTCGCTGGCGTAGACGTACTGCGTCGGCAAATTGCCGCAAATCCGGTAGACGTCCGCGGGAATCCCCAGCTCTTCTTCGAATTCACGCAAGGCCGCTTCGGGCGGCGTTTCATCATGTTCGATGCGGCCGCCGGGGAAACAGATCTGGCCCCCGTGATGTTTGAGCGCGTGGGGACGCCGGGTAAGCGGAAAAACCCAGCCGCAATCGGGATCAAAATACATTCCGACCGCGACGGCAGCCCGCCGTGAATTCATGCGGGCGGGACCACGGTGGCGACCGTAGGCGAGTTGCGGCGTCATGTTCCAATCGAGCGAGTCCGCCAGCGAGGCGTTTTGAAGCCGCTCGAGCCGCTCGGACAGCCCCGCGGCCATCTGTTTAAGCGGCAATGCATTCCAATCGTGGAGCGCTCCCAATGCTCCGCCTGGGCTGATGCTGCCGGGCGTGTCGTGGTTCGATCGTGACGTGTTGAGGTTCACCGTTGTCTAGATCAAGGATTCGAGCAACCGACGCAGTTTTCGTAGTTCGACGCGATGGTCGTGATCGTCCATCGGAGCCATGTCGACGGTCAGGGCGCGGTTGTATTTCTCGCGTTCGAGCTGGGTGACGATTTTCCCGTAATCGATTTCACCTTGCCCGACACTGACTTGGAATTTGTCTTTGCTGGTGTCACGGAGCTGGACGTTGGTGACGTATTTCAGCAACTGGTCAAAGCCCTTGCCGACCGCCATCGCTTTGGCGACCGCCGGATTTTCGGCCGACGCGATTAACGCCACGCTGGGGTCGAGGGCGATCCCTAGCCCATCGATATTATTACAGAGGACAAGCAGCGTATCAGGATCTTCGCTGAGACAACCGAGCATACACCGCACACTCAGCCGCACACCTTCGCCTTCAGCGATCGCGACGAGTTTTTTGAGGTGTTCGACTTCTTCGTTGAATGGTGTCCCCTTTTCAGCCGAGGGGACGGAAATATTGACAACCTTGGTGGCTTTCGCGATCCGGCACATGGTGTGGAATTGAGCGTAATGCTCTTCCCCGGTGCTGGCCAATTCGAGGCGATATCCGCTGATATCCATCCGGTGGGTATACCGCAGGAGCTGGATGGCGCGGTCCTCGTCGGCAAGCAATTCACTAGGTTTGGCTGGGCCGATCGATTCCTGGACGGCGATTTCGACGGCGGTAAAGTCGAGATCCTGAAGCAGCTCGATCGCAGCCTGAAGTTCCAGATCGGGCCAACATAGAGTCGAGGCGGCAACAAACACGCGGTGCGTCCTTTCGAGTGAGCAAGCATAAAAATCGGTGACTCTCGGCTCGACCTAAATTGCCTAGCCCAGAGGCTTTCACTCTAACCTTCCCGTACCTCGCAAGTCCAGCCGAGTCGGGGGAATCTCAGTGGGGCGAAATCGGGGACCGCTCACAGTTCGCGTGGGGGCTCGTATGACGGTCCGGTTTCTTTCTATTAGACTCGCACCCATCCTTCTCCATAAATTCTCCCAATATGCGTTTGAGTGAAACATGTTTTCGGAAACCGCTGGCAGCCGGAAAGCGATCGGCGATGTCGATGTCATCTTTCACGACGGGTTGTATCACCTCTTTCACCTGGTCCTGCCCAACCATGATTTCATCGCTCACGCGGTGAGCACGGACGCGCTCAATTGGCGGCGAGTCAACAACGCGTTGTTTGTCGGTGATCCCGGCAGTTGGGACGATTTGATGTTGTGGACGATGCACATTTCGCCAGATCCGCACCACCCAGGGAGCTGGCGGATGTTTTACACGGGGTTGTCTCGCCGCGACCACGGGGATTACCAACGGATCGGGATGGCGGTGAGCGACGACCTGTTTCACTGGAAAAAATCGCCGGTCCATTGGGCGGACCACCGCGGCCCGAACGATCCGCAGCGGGTCAAGGAAGCGGTGAAGTTCAGTCGACAAAAAGCGATACCGTGCTGCGATGCCCCGTACGACGAGCACAGTTGTTTTCCGCTCGAGCCTGATCCAGCGTTTTATGAGTCTTCCCTCGACGAAGGACGACACTGGATCAGTTTTCGAGACCCGTACTATTTTCACGATGGCCAAGACGGATGGCTGATGGCATCGGCTCGCGTCAATCATGGACCGATCGTTCGGCGGGGGTGCGTAGCATTGATGAAAGAGGTCGAGCCCAACCATTTCAAAGCGATGCCGCCGCTGCACCACCCCCGGTTATACGACGACATCGAGGTCCCCAATCTGATCTGCATTGACGACGACCACTACCTGATCGGCAGCATCCGCGAAGACGCCAAAATCCGTTACTGGCATTCTGATGATTTGCGTGACCGTTGGCAGAGTTATCACGACAACGTGCTGTTGGCGCAAGGCAACTACGCGGGCCGCGTCTGTCGGGACGATCAGGGTTGGTTGTTATGGAATTTCTATTCCATGACGACGCAAGATCGGCTGTCCAATAACATCATGCCGCCGCCGAAGCGTTTGCGTCAAAACGATGAGGGGCTGTTACGAGCGGTGACGTTTGAGGGCATCGACAATTACGTTCGGGAAACCATCGCCGCCCAATGCGTGCATGGGTTGATCGAGGATGCGGAGCCGTCGGAACAGAGTTGCGTTTTCGACAACGGTCAACTCGAGATTGCGTGTGAGAGCGGCTTTCAAGCGTTCGTCTTCGACGGTGAACTGGAACACTTTCGCTTCGCCTCGAAATTGAGCCTGGATGGTCTCGGCAAATGCGGCCTTGTGTTTCGAATCGATCCTGAAACCCGCGATGGCTACTACATTTCGTTGGACCTGTATAAGGGTGTGGCTCAGCTGCGTGCCTGGGGTACCGATGAACTCAGTCTCGGCGAGCATATGATGCAGTTCGCATCGCTGCAGTCGGGATTCTGGCACGGGGAAATCCGTGGCTCGGCAGACGTGAAATTGATCGCCTTTGGCAGCTACATTGAACTTTCCATCGACGGACGCGTTGTCCTGTCGCTTGCCGATCACCGGTTCTCGCGCGGCCATTTGGGGATTTACCTCGAGACCGCCGTGGCCCGTTTGTCCGATATCGAGATCGTCCGCCTGGCGTCACCGCGGCAAACCGACGAACACCTGACCAGTGGCTAGGATCCCGTCCCGCTGTCGGATTCGTGTTATCGCGAAGCTCGGTAGGCGGTTCACCACCGCGGCAGTCCATTGCATCAGTGTTTTGTCTATCTTTGTGGATCGGATGCCCTTGATAGATGGATGATTGCGTGCCCACCTGCGGGCAAGTAACCTGGGCGGCGAGAAAGAGTGCTTTGTCGGCATTCCAACTTCGCATGAGACCGGACGGCTCGCGCCGTTCCGCTAAGATTTTTAGCGGTAAGGCGCGAGCCCTCCGGTAGAAGCAACACTCAAGTTGAAGTTAGACAAATCATTGGCTGGACGGCGATATTTTTTGGTAGACGTATTGGGTTTTTCGCCTCTTACGTAGCTGAGTCTCTTTGAGACTCCGAAAGCGGGTAACCCCCGCAATTATTGGTCTCAGGGGACATTGATTGTTTTAGTGATGTTTTTAGCGGAACGGCGCGAGCCGTCCGGTGACGCGGGACCGGACGGCGCGCGCCGTTCCGCTACTTTTGAAATTCCTCAGTAATACAACCGACGTCCCGAGAGACCGAGCTACGTGAAAAGTATCGCTGTCCAGCGAGTGCGTTGTCAGTATAGAAACTTGGGTGAGACCGGACGGCTCGCGCCGTTCCGCTATGATTTTTAGAGGCAGGGCGCGAGCCCTCCGGTTGAAGCAACACTCAAGTTGAAGTTAGACAAATCATTGGTTGGACGGCGAAAGTTTTTGGTAGACGTTTTGGGGTTTTCGCCTCTTACGTAGCTAAGTCGCTCTGAGACTCTGAAAGCGGGTAACGCCCGTGAGCATCGGTCTCGGAGAGACCGAGCTACGTGAAAAGTATCGCTGTCCAGCGAGTGCGTTGTCGGTATAGAAACTTGGGCGAGACCGGACGGCTCGCGCCGTTCCGCTATGATTATTAGTGCCACCTCCCACCCCATTTCCCACCACCTTAACCGTTCGCTGGAGTCGTTGATGATTCGTGAAGTTTCGTTTGCCGCCTTGTTCGTTGCCTGTATCGCTGTTCCCGCCATGGCTGATTCGCCAACTGCGGCCACCGACACCGAAATGAAATCGCTTTTTAACGGTACCGACCTGGAAGGATGGAGCGGCGATCCAAGGCTTTGGTCGGTTCGCGATGGAGTCATTCATGGTGAAACGACCGAAGAGAACAAAGCCAATCGCAACACGTTTTTGATTTGGCAAGACGGCAACACCGCTGACTTCGAACTCGAACTGTCGTTCCGATGCAACGCGACAAACAACTCGGGCATCCAGTACCGATCGGAGCACAACACGAGCCCGAAAGCTCCCAACAAATGGTCGCTCAAGGGTTATCAACACGAAGTCCGCAACGAAGTCGACTTCCCTAACATTTCGGGGTTCATCTACGGCGAAGGTCTTAACCGGGGTCGCATCTGCTTGGTCGGAGAGAAGGCGGTTCAAAAAGGTGACAAGAAGGAAGTCCTGGAGACTTTGATCACCCCTGCAGAATTCAAAGAGCTGTTCCGTTTGGACGACTGGAACGATGTCAGAATCGTTGCCAAGGGCCGTCACATCCAGCACTATC
This sequence comes from Aporhodopirellula aestuarii, assembly GCF_023701485.1. GTDB lineage: Bacteria > Planctomycetota > Planctomycetia > Pirellulales > Pirellulaceae > Rhodopirellula > Rhodopirellula aestuarii. The sequence continues at coordinate 56,485 of NZ_JAMQBK010000025.1, read as the reverse complement.
TCAACGGCCGCTTGATTCTTGACTTCACGGATTCAGAAGAACTCGCCCTCCTCGATGGCGTGCTCGGTCTCCAACTCCACGCGGGCAAACCGATGTGGGCGGAATTTAAGAATATTCGCTTTCGCTCGCTGTAGCCGCGTCCGACGCGACGGCTTCGTTGACAACCGGTTATCATCTCGTAGATCGAGTCGCTCCCGTCACCAAAAGCCGGTTCGTTGAAGCATCGCAGTACCCGAGACGTTGTTGAAGACCTTCGTCGTGGCCAACGTTTGATCGAGGTCACTGACGAAGTCGATCCACATTTGGAAATGGCGGAGATTCAACGTCGTGTCTATGCCAACGGCGGTCCGGGCGTGCTGTTTTCTAACGTCCGCGGTTGCCGTTTTCCGATGGCATCGAATCTGTTCGCGTCGCTTGAACAAGCACGCTACCTGTTCCGCGACACGTTGGAATCGGTGCGACGTTTGATCGAAGTTAAAGTCGATCCTTCGGCGTTGCCCAAACGACCGATGCGATATGCCGGCGTGCCGCTGACCGCGATGACCATGCTCCCCCGCGGCGTGCGGCGTGGTTCCGTGATGGAAAACTCATGCGGCCTCTCCGAATTGCCGCAACTGAAGTGCTGGCCCGATGACGGCGGTGCGTTTGTTACACTGCCTCAAGTCCTGAGTGCCGATCCGTCGGCGCCGGACAATTTGATGCGGGTCAACCTGGGCATGTACCGGGTGCAGTTGTCGGGCAATGAATACGACCCGCAGTCACAGGTGGGATTGCATTATCAGATCCATCGCGGCATCGGCGTTCATCACCGAGCGGCGATGGACCGAGGCGAGGAACTGCGGGTTGCGATTACGGTCGGTGGATCGCCCGCGATGAGCTTGGCCGCCGTGATGCCACTGCCCGAAGGGTTGACGGAATTAACATTCGCGGGCGCGCTGGCGGGGCGAAGGACTCGAATGATCCGCGGCGATCACGCTCCCGTTTACGCCGATGCCGACTTTGCGATCGTGGGACGCATCGACCCTACCGCGACGATGCCCGAAGGCCCGTTTGGCGACCATCTCGGCTACTACTCCCTCGAGCACCCCTTCCCGTTCATGCGGGTCGACAAAGTCTGGCACCGCGACGGTGCGGTGTGGCCCTTCACGGTGGTCGGCAGACCGCCCCAAGAAGACACGACCTTCGGGCAATTGATTCATGAATTAACCGATCCGATCATCCCGAGCGTGATCCCAGGCGTGAAAGCGGTGCATGCGGTTGACGCCTCAGGGGTACACCCATTGTTATTGGCGATCGGCAGTGAACGTTACATGTCATACCTGAACGCGGCCGAACCCCAGGAATTGTTGACACAGGCCAACGCGATTTTGGGTAACGGGCAACTGTCTCTGGCCAAATATCTTTGGATCACCGACGATCCACGTGATGAACTCAAGATTCACGAAATCGGCGCGTTCCTCCAACACATTCTGCGTCGCATCGACTGGCGTCGTGACTTGCATTTCCACACCCGCACCACCATCGACACGCTCGACTACTCCGGCACCGGGCTCAATCAAGGTTCCAAAGTCGTGATCGCCGCTCGTGGCGAGGCACTTCGAGAACTTCCCCATACGTTACCCTCGGACCTGTCGCTCCCGGAAGGTTTTCGAGACGCGCGTGTGGTGATGCCGGGCGTGCTCGCGATTTCTGCGCCGAAACATGAAACGGAAACCGGCCGCCAACAGGTGTCTGAGCTCGCCGATGCGCTTGCGAACCAAGACACCGTGAAGTCATATCCACTGATCACGGTGTGCGACGATGCCGAATTTGCAGCCGCCAATTTGAACAATTGGTTGTGGTTAACATTCACGCGCAGCAATCCGGCAATCGATATCGCTGGGGTGGACGAATTTGTGCTCGATAAACACTGGGGATGTCGCGGCCCGCTGCTGATCGACGCGAGAGTCAAACCACACCACGCGCCGCCACTGATCGAAGACCGAGAGACACTCGCCAAGGTGGACGCACGAGCCGCACGCGGCGGCCCGTTGGCACGGTATCTGTAACGGTTGCAATGAACCCCGGGACAGATTTCTAGCCAGAGCATTCTAGAGAAAGATTAGGCGTTTTATCGGTAGCTACCTTTGCCGAACCTGATCCACCGTCTGGCGACGGTAGCTACGGCAAGAAATCAATGCCGCGGTCTCGGCGGACGTCGAGTGATATGGTCCTCTTCCTAGTGGAACGGCGCGAGCCGTCCGGTCCCGTGCCACCGGACGGCTTGCGCCGTGCCGCTACTTTTGAAATTCCGCAGCAATTGAATCGACGTCCCGAGAGACTGAGCTACGCTCGCCAAGGTGGACGCGCGAGCGGCACGCGGCGGCCCGTTGGCACGGTATCTGTAACGGTTGCAATGAACCCCAACCGCGCGACTAAAACGCTGGTGGTGTTGTCTGCCTCGGTGGTCTGTCACAATGTCGCGTTTGACAAATGCCATCGATTGCCGACTTGCGTGTGCCATGGATCAGATTGTTTATTACGACCGATACCTCGATCAAACTTGCGCTGAGAAGGTTTACGGGGACAAGGCATTGCGATGGACATACGGGTCACTGGCAGGACGGCTCTCGTTGAACCTGCTCGTGAAGCGGGCGTTGTTCTCACGCTGGTACGGCTGGAGGATGGATCGCCCCGTTACGCGAGAGAAGATTTCGGCATTCATCCAAGATTACGAACTCGATGCGTCTGAGTTTGTTTGTAGCGTCGATGACTTTGCAAACTTCAATGAGTTCTTCTATCGACGTCTGAAGCCGGAGGCTCGACCGATCGATCCGGATCCGACGTCGGTCGTCTTCCCCGCCGACGGACGGCACCTCTGCGTTCCAGACCTTTCGCGGTGCGACGGGCTGTTCGTGAAAGGTGAAATGTTCGATCTGGAAACGCTGCTCGACGATAAATCGCTCGCGGATCGATACGCCGGTGGTAGCCTCTTGTTGTCGCGGTTATGTCCAGTGGACTACCACCGATTTCACTTCCCTGCGGCGGGGGTCCCGGGTCCAACGAGGCTGATCAACGGACCGTTGTACTCGGTCAATCCGATCGCGCTTTGCCAAAACATCCACATCCTCGCAACCAATAAGCGATGTGTGACCGAACTCGATTCGCCCGAGTTTGGCAAGGTTTTGTTGCTTGAAATCGGTGCGACTTGCGTGGGCAGCATTTGCCAAACGTATCAGGAGGGTGCCGCGGTCTCAAAAGGTGACGAGAAAGGCTACTTCCGGTTTGGGGGTTCGTCGACGATCACGATTTTCGAAGCTGGTCGAATTCGGTTTGATACCGACCTGATTGAGAACTCACAGCAACACCGCGAGCTGTACGCTCAGATCGGTGATCATATGGGCACGTCGGTTTAGCTGGAGAGCGGCACGTTGTGGTGGAGGTATTGGAGGTTTGGCCCCTTGCGTGGCTGAGGCTCTGGAGGCGGGTATTGCGTACGATTCTCGGTCTCGGGGGACGTTGATTGTTTTAGTGCGTTTTAGCGTAACAGCGCAGGCCGTCCGGTGACTCGGGAACGGACGGCTCGCGCCGTTCCGCTACATTTAAAATCCCGCCGGTAGTGGCCCACGTTCTAGCGAACGTAGCTACTGTTCAGGTGCTAACAGGCTTGGCAGCGACTGGTTTCGTCAAAGTTTCCCTTTGTCGTTGTCGATAACGAACACATGGCTGCGTATGAGTCTTCCGTCAGCGTGGTGTCTCACGCGCCGAAAATCGCCTCCGATGAGATGGTTTTGACCATCCCCGGATTCTTGGCTGGCCGCTGCAGCATGCGGCGTATCGATGACGCTTTGTGCGAAATGGGCTACCAAACGCGACACTGGAACTACGCGAGCCTGCGTGGTTCCATAGTGGATCATGCGGCCCGCTTGAGTCGTGATCTGTGCGAATTGGCCGAATCGACCAAGATCCGCCGCATCCATTTTGTCACGCACAGTATGGGCAGCGTGATCGCGCGGGCGGCGATTCACGACTCCCGACTTGAGACTCGCTTTCATCACAAATGCGGCCGGATCGTGATGTTGGCCCCTCCCAATGCGGGCTCAAGGCTGACTCGCATTCCACTGGGTCCGTTCGCACCATTTTTCCCACAGCTGATCGAGTTGTCCGAGACACCCGCCAGCTATGTCCGCTGCCTGCCACCGTTCCAACACATTTCGGTCGGCGTGATTGCTGCCGAGCGTGACTTCGTCGTTAACCCCGACGCCACACACTTGTCCGGTGAGCGTGACCACGTGACGCTGCCGACAACGCATCAAGGACTGCTCGCGGATCCAGATGCGATCGAAATGGCGATCCGATTTTTGAAATCAGAACGTCTCGAATCGGCTCCGACGACAATCCCGTTTCCACGTGTCGCTCAGCGTCGCTCGGTCCATTCGGCCGCGGCGTAACGCTGGCGTTGGATCCGCCGACTGGCATCTTGTTCGTCGGCGGTAAGTTCACCCAACTGCCAATCGATTGACATGGCTCGGCCGATCCGCTCAGCGATCGAATTGGCGATCGCAGCTGGCTCGAAAAAAACGGCCGTGAGCTCGGCAACCCCCGGCAACTCCGCGGCGAACTTGGAAACCTGCAGCAGTAAACTGCCGTGCTGCAAGACACCGCCGCGTACCCGACGCTGGGCACTGCCTAGAATCTTATAGCCGCTACAGATCAAATCCTCGTCGGTGCGACGTTGGAAACAGAGAAACGGTTCGTCACGCTTTGATCGCAGTCCAGATGCAATTGCCCGCGTTGCATCTTGCGTTTTTGCTTCGGCAGCGGGCGCTGTGTCTCGGTAGGGCACCGCGGTGACACCGATCGATCGCAGCGTATCGATGACGCACTGATGCACAGTTTGGTAGACGCCTTCACGAGCCCCAGGCCCCGCATCAGTCAAGGGCAACGATAGCGAATAGGTCAGTTCCAGGTCGTGAAGGATCGCACCGCCTCCGGTTGAGCGGCGAACGATATCAACCGGCAAGTTCGCCCATGGCGAAGCGTCCGCGATCGCTTGAAAATACCCCAACGACAACGTTGGCCGTGACCATCCGTAGAACCGCAAGGTCGGGGCAACGCATTGCGTCGCCACCGCCTCGGCAATGGCTTCATCGATGGCCATGTTGGCGGCCGCGTCGCAACGTTCAAACGGCAATAGTCGACCATGCGTGGTCGATGATTCCTCAGTGGTCACGCGGCGGCTCCGCGATCATCGTGACTCGCAATGTCGGTGCCGCACCCGGTCAACAAAGAGCAAGGTGATTGGTGCCTGCGCATCACGTGCCGGACACCACTGATAACGTCGATCGGATAAAGCAGCATCGACGCGGGGCGGTTGCCACGCGTCGATCGTCGTGGGAATGAAACAGAGTCACCAATTTGCATTAGCCTGCTTGGGAACACTGTTTTTCGTAGGCAGCGTGGTCCATCAACGTGTCCGGCAAATCGCCATCCAGTTTGACTTTGATGATCCAACCGAAATCGTAAGGATCGTCGTTGAGCGCTTCGAGGTTATCAGGCAAGTCCGAGTGAACTTCAACGACTTCGCCGGCCACGGGGCTGTACAGCGGACTGACCGCTTTGACCGATTCGACTTCGCCGAATTCTTCACCAACCGTCAGAGTTCGGCCAACTTCGGGGAGGTCCATGTAGACCAGATCGTTGAGTGCTTCGATCGCGAATTTTGAAATGCCGATTGTCGCCATCGCCACTCCATCTTCTTGGGTGACATCTACCCATTCATGAGATTCGGCGTATCGCAGTTTTGTGGTGTCGCGTGACATGGATTCTCTCTCGAGGAAAACAGAACAAACAAAGAAAACTCGACGCGTTTAATAGTCTACCCAAGAAGAGCGGACGCGATCAGCGGTCGAGACTGGCCGACTTAGGAAACGGCTCGACGATAGAACGGCAACTTTGTCGACCGAGCGGTTGTCGTTTTTCCGCGGATGTCGATTTGGTATTGAGCATCGGCGGCGTGCTTGGCATCGACCATCGCCATCGCGATCGGCACACCAAGAGTCGGCGATGGGCCGCCGCTGGTGATCGCACCGATCTTTTGGCCGTCTTGATCGAGCACGTCGCAACCGTCGCGTGCAGGCCGCTTGCCTTCGGGCAGCAGTCCGATGCGAACTCGCGAAGGTCCTTTTTGCTTGATTTCTCGCAATGCTTCATCACCGATGAAGGTGCGGTTGGGCAGATTGACGGCGAAATTCAAACCGGCCGAAAACGGGTCAACCGTTTCATCGAGTTCATGGCCATAGAGCGGCATCCCGGCTTCCATCCGCAACGTGTCTCGGGCACCGAGTCCCGCAGCGGTGAATCCGGCTTCGCGACCGGCCAGCATGATGTTTTCCCAGACGCGGGTCGCTTCTTCCGCACGCACGATCAATTCCAAACCGTCTTCGCCCGTGTATCCGGTGCGGCTGACGATGACGGGTTTGGCAAATTGATCCGTGATCCGTGCTTCGTAGTTTTTGAGTCGCGACGGATCGAACGAAAACAGTTTCTTGCAAACTTCAATCGCCATGGGTCCTTGCACGGCGATCATCGCGGTCAGCTCGGTCCGGTCGGACATCGTGACGGTGGGAAAGTCCGCGAGGTGGGGCTCGATCCACTTCAGAATTTTGGCCCGGTTGGATGCGTTGACGACTAACAGATGAAACCGGCGTTCGGAGGGCGTTTCCAAATGGGAAACGAGCACATCGTCGAGCACGCCGCCTTCGGCATTGCAGACCATGCTGTAGCGAACGCCGCCGACGGGCAGATCGGTAACCCGGCGAGTCAAAACATGGTCAAGAAACTCAGCCGCTCCCTCGCCGTCGAATCGCAACCGTCCCATGTGGGATACATCGAACAGGGCGGCTTTGGTCCGGCACGCGTGATGCTCGGCAACGATCCCACTGGCGGGTTTGGGGCCGCTCGATTCTCCGGTCGCGGTTGGTTCGGGTGCCGCGTATTGGATTGGCATCTCATAGCCCGCGAAGGGGACCATTTTTGCGCCCATGTTGCGGTGCCACTGGTCGAGCGGAGTCTTGGCGAGACTGTCATTTGCCGCTGGCTCGTGCGATGCGGATGCAGAAGAATTCGTCATGGGCGGATTCGTTGGCGCACACCTCGACCGTTTATGTGCTAACGGATCAAGGCAGCGAAGGGACGTTCGAGATGAAAAAGATCAATGCCGCTCCCCGGAAGAACGACGAATCAAAAATCCTCGTTCGTCCAGGTTGCGATCAGGAGTTTACCAAGTCGAAACAGCGGAACTACCCCTCGTACGAAAAGTTGAATCGCGAAAACGACGTGCATCCTCATAGTTGACCGCGTCCTCCGGCGGTCGATTTTCGTTCCGGGACGAAACCAAACCGTCGCAATCGCAGGAGTGGAAAATGAAAGCCGCAATCCGTCACCGCGGCAATCGCGGGGTGAGTGCACAAAGGTGATTTTTATTTATTGGGTTGCATCTTTTTGCGAAGTTGAGCGGTGAACGCATGACGTCCCCGACTCGGATGCATCCGTAGCGGAAACGGGTCGGATCGGGTTCAATGATCGATATCATGCGTGCTAACTCCGACAACGATTCCCCCGCCGACAACGATCCGCTGCCGGCGGAACATACTCCCGAGCAGATCGCGACTGCCCACCATGAAGCGGGGCATGCCGTGATGGCGGTCTCGTTGGGACGGACGATTCACAAAGTCACGATTGCGCCGGGAAAACCACAGTTCGGCGCCGCACGACTCGGGCATTGCGAAGTCAAGAAGGGACGGTTCAAAGGCTCGCACGATCCGCTCGAAGATGACGTGTTGATCCTGATGGCTGGGATGGTTGCCGAAGCCCGGTTTACCGGACAATATTGCCACCGCGGCGCCGCACGTGACTTGAAAGACGTTGCCAATCTATTGTGCACACGTGCGGCCTCCCCGCGACAACACGAAACGCTGCAGCGACGAATGCTGGCCAAAACGGAGCACATCCTCAGGGACGCGGCCCACGTCGAGGCAATCGAATGCATTGCAAAGGAACTGCTCAATAAAACGACGATCAGCGGACGATCCGTTCGACATCATTTCCAACAAGCTCAACAACGAAACCATTAGTCCATGGCCACCTCCACTGCTAACGCCACCGATTCGAAGATGATTGAGTCCATCGCACGCGAACTGAACTTGCCCGTCAAGCAAGTCACGGCGGTGGTGGAATTGCTGGGTGAAGGTAACACAATTCCGTTCATCGCCCGCTATCGAAAAGAAGTCACCGGGGGCCTCGATGAGATCGCGCTGCGTGCGATCGAAGACGCTCTTGAAAAAGCAACCGCATTGGCGGCTCGAAAGGTGACCGTTTTAAAAACGATCGAGGAACAGGATTTACTGACAGATCAACTGCGCCGCGAAATCGAATCATGCGCAGATCTTCGCACACTCGAAGCGATCTACCTGCCGTTCAAACCGAAACGTCGCACGCGGGCGACGATCGCTCGAGAACGGGGCCTCCAACCGCTCGCCGATTTGCTGCTGCAGCAATCCAAACTCAACCGTTCCAAAAAAGAAATTCTCGACGCATTCGTCAATCCGGATCTTGAGGTTCCTGACACCGACACCGCGGTCGCGGGCGCAATCGACATCATCGCGGAACAGTGGAGTGAAGACGCCCAGGTGCGTCAGTGGATGGTCGAGAAGGGATCGAAGTTCGGTCAAATCACTTCCCAGGTCAAACGTGGCAAGAAGGAGGAAGCAGCCAAATTCGAACAGTACATCGATCGACAAGAACCCGCTTCGCGAATTCCCGGTCACCGTTTGCTCGCGATGCTGCGTGGCGAAGCCGAAGGCGTGCTCAAGGTGGGGCTCGCGATGGAAGACGACCGAGCGATTTCGCATATCAAGTCCACATTCATCAAAAACCCTTCGTTCGAGTTCAATCGCGAACTGCAAACCGCCGCGGAAGAATGTTTCAACCGGCTGCTTCAACCCGCGACCCAATCGACGGTGTTGCAGATGTTGAAGGAACGTGCCGATGAAGAAGCGATCAACGTGTTCGGCAAGAACCTACACGAACTGTTGATGGCGGCGCCCGCGGGACCGCGCGTCACGATCGGGATCGACCCCGGTTTTCGAACCGGGTGCAAGGTCGCCGTCGTTGACGGCACGGGCAAATTCCTCGCCAACACAACGATCTATCCGACGCCACCGAAGAGCGATGTCGCCGGAGCCGGCAAGAACCTGCTCGCCCTGATCCAAAAGTACAATGTCGAACTCATCGCGATCGGCAACGGCACCGCATCCCGCGAAACCGACTCCTTCGTTGCCGACTTGATTGCCCAACACAAACTCGATGTCACCAAAGTGATGGTCAGCGAATCGGGTGCGTCGATTTACTCGGCCAGCGAACTGGCAGGCAAGGAGTTCCCGGATCTCGACATCACGGTTCGTGGTGCGATCAGTATCGCCCGCCGCTTGCAAGACCCACTCGCGGAGTTGGTCAAAACCGACCCCAAATCGATCGGTGTCGGTCAATACCAACACGACGTCAACCAAACACAACTCCGTAAATGCCTCGACCGCACCGTCGAATCATGCGTTAACCGTGTCGGCGTGGACTTGAACATGGCGAGCGTCCCGCTACTCGCCCACGTCGCCGGCATCGGTCCCAAACTCGCCGAGAACATCGTGCTCTACCGCGATGCAAACGGACGGTTTGAGAGCCGCATGGAATTGATGAAGGTTCCCAAGCTCGGAAAGAAAGCGTTCGAGCAAGCGGCGGGCTTTTTACGGATCCGCGGCGGAAAAGAACCGCTCGACAACTCTGCCGTTCACCCCGAAAGCTACCCCGTCGTCGGAAAGATGGCGAAGGAACTACAAGCGGACACCACAACACTCGTCGGCAATGCAACGTTGAGCCAAAAACTCAAGCCAGAACGCTTTGTCGACTCCCGCTTCGGCCTCCCAACGATTCAAGACATCATCGCGGAACTCGCCAAACCGGGACGGGACCCGCGGAGCGAATTTAAAGTGGCGAAGTTTGATTCGTCGGTGAACTCGATGGAGGACCTCGCCGTCGGGATGGTTCTCGAAGGGGTGATCACCAACGTCACTCACTTCGGTGCGTTCATCGACCTTGGGGTGCACCAAGACGGGTTGATCCACGTTTCTCAATTAGCCAACCGTTTCGTCAGCGACCCGAGTGAAATCGTTTCGGTCGGCGATGTCGTGAAAGTCAAAGTGCTCGAAGTCGACATGGATCGCAAACGGATTGCGGTGACACGCAAGTTTTAGTGGCCGCGGGTTACGCCTGAGAACGCAGAGCCTTGGCGAGCGGGCAGTACTGCATCGCATCGTCCGCACCGCTGCGGTATTTTTCGAGCAGACGCCGCGACTGCGCCGCGAGTTGTCGCCGGACTTCGCGCCGTTCGCCTTTGACACGGGCGATCGTCATGTTGTCGTAGGCGGTCGTCTGATGTCGCATCCAAGCGATCACGGCCGACTCGGCCCGTCGCTCGATTGGGATGCGCTGAGTTCGTGCGACCGTGCCGCTGCCGACAGGCGTGGCGTGCTGCGTCACGGCAGCTGCGAATCGATCGGCGATGGACGCGTACACCGGATTGAAGTTTAAGAACGCAACCACGGCGGTGTGGAAGTCTTCGACGTACTCTTCCTGCTTTTCTTCCCGGCGAACCTTCGCGGCAACCTTGGCTTTGGCGTATTGCGGCGTGTTGCGGGTGGCCTCCATCGAAGCCTTTGCGGTTTCGATCTGAGCGGTATCCGCCCACAAACCTTGAGAGAACTCGCGACGCCCCTTCCGCTCTTTCATCGTCCATGTCGGACCGGCGGCTTTGACTCGCCGTGTCACGCCCGCGTCACCCGGCGGAAGGAGCGACCAAGAATCAGGAACCGGCACGACGTCACCTGACGGCAGGACCACGGCACGATCGCCTGGTGCTGGAGCCACAATGAGCGTTTGCTGGTCGAGTGGCAGATTGGGATCCGGGTCGGGATGCTTGGGTTTGGCAGATTTTCTTTTTGGCATCGAGTCCCTGTGTCAACCAGATAATTAGCCTCGCTCGCGAACGCGGCTTTTGTTCGTAGTGAAAATTGAGATGGGATGGAGGGTCGGTTCCTACAGCCAAATCGAGTCCGTCCTGCGGGAACCGGACCTGCGTGATTTTACAAACGCCAAAGCCGAAATGTTTTAAGAGGCTCAGGCTGGAGAAACCGGCACGAGCTGGATAGCGTCAATTTCTGGCAGACGTATTCAAGCTTTCGCCTCTCACGTTGCTGGGCCACGCCGAAAGCGGGTAGCGTTTGCAATTCACGGCCTGGGACAGGCTGTGAAGTTATTAGTGTGGCCGTTCGCTAGGGACGTCGATCGTATTACGGATGGATTTCAAAAGTAGCAGAACGGCGCGAGCCGTCTGGTGACTCGGGACCGGACGGCTTGCGCCGTTCCGCTAAAAAAGACACTAAAACAAATAACTTCCCCCGCGGACGAGCGTTTCCGTAAGCTTCGTTTGCGGGTGACGTCGATTGGATTACTGAAGGATTTCAAAAGTAGCGGAACGGCGCGAACCGTCCGGTGACTCGGGACCGGACGGCTTGCGCCGTTCCGCTAAGAAGAACACTAAATCACTCGATGTCCCGAGCAAACGGCCACCTTGCTTCGCCTCCGGCGAATAGATTCAGGAGTTATCGCCGAGCGGTGCCGGTTGGTCTTGGTCTCGGAGAGACCAAGCTACGTGGGAGCCCGAGCTACGTGGAGAGCGATGCGATTGAACTAAGCTGCGCGGCGAGTGACGCGGTCTTGTTCGATCCGACGACGTGGGATGGCATTGGCGCCCACCTCGCTTTGGCTCGGGAACGCGTACCACGAACGCTGGTCGATCGCTTGCAGGATCGATTCGGCAACCGCGACGGCGCGAGCACCGGCGGAACCGTCGACGACGGGAACACCGCCGCACTGGACGCTGATGACAAAATCATGCAGTTCGTCGAGGATCGCGTTTCGTGGCTCGAGCTCACGCACTTCGCATTGCAGATGCTCTTGAAACAGCGTATCGGCATATTTCAATGGGTTGTCCGCTTCGGTGCCGAGGTCAAAATCCCGTTTGGACAACGACTCGCTGGCGCGAACGGTTGCGAGAGCGGGTTTGCCGAAATCGATTTGGGCAAATCCGGCGGGGCTGTACAGGACCATGTCCCGGGCAGGCAACGGGCTCACGCGTGAGGCTTTTAAGTTGGCAACCAAACCACACTCGAACTCCAAACGTGCTTCGGCAATGTCTTCGTGATCGGAGACGACCGAGATGCCGCTGGCGGCGATCGATCGAACCGGTGCACTCGTCAGCGAGAGCACCAAGTCAAGATCATGAATCATCAAATCCATAACAACGCCGACATCGAGACAACGTCCCGGGAACCGCGATGCCCGTGTGGCTTCGACATATTTCACGTCGACGCCGAATTCTTCGAGAGCAGTGAACGCCGGGTTAAAACGCTCGACGTGACCGACTTGCAGCACGAGCCCGCGGGTCGACGCCAACATCGCGAGGCGACGGGCGTCGTCAGCTTCGTGGGTAAGCGGTTTTTCGACAAAGAGATGCTTGCCGGCTTTGAGCAGGGTCGTCGCGATTTCCGCGTGACACTGCGTCGGCGCCGCGATCACCGCAGCGTCAAAAGAGCCCATCGCATCGCGGTAATTGGCGTATGCGGTGACGGGCGACTCATCGCAGTGATGGGTTGCCGCGATCGCTTCCGCCGCCTGCAGATCGGGATCGCAAACGGCGGTCAAGCTCGCGCCATCAACTTGGGTGAGTAATTTTGCGTGAATTCGTCCGAGATGTCCGCCACCGATAACGGCGACGCGTAGTTCGCGGCTCATGCTGCTTTCTTTCGGCGGTCCCGGCCTCTTCCGGCCCGACCACCACATGTGGTTTCTAAACAATCAAATAGGTGTCGAAGAACGGGCCGAATCGGTCCAGTCTTGAACATCTCAACGCGAGAGGGTTCGATACCGATCCGTTGGCGATACAGCAGACGGAACGCCTGAGTCAATACCGCAATGTCATCTTCGGTGTAGTCGTGCCGTTTGAGGCCGACGGTGTTGATACAACGCGGCTTCGCGTCGTAGCCTTCGATGATCACGTAGGGTGGAACGTCTTGCAGAATCCGGCTCATCGCACCGACGAAGGCGAGCGTGCCCACGGAAACGAATTGATGGATTCCGGCGCCACCGGCGATCGTGACATCGTCATGGATGTGCGCATGACCTGCGATCATGCAGTTGTTCGCCATCACGATGCGGTTGCCGATATTGCAGTCGTGTGCGATGTGGGTGCCGGTCATCAGGTAGTTCTGATTGCCAACACGGGTCACGCCGTCTTCTTTTTCGCTGGCGCGGTTGATCGTGACTTGCTCGCGGAAGACATTTCCGTCGCCGATTTCAACGCGAGTCGGAGTGGCGCGATAGCTCACATCTTGCGGGTGCGATCCGATCGAACAGTGTGAGAAAACCTGATTGTCGTTACCCAACCGGGTGACGCCGGTGATGGTCACATGGTCTTCGATACGGCAACGGTCACCAATGGTGACATCGGGTCCGATCACGCAAAAATGCCCGACGCGAACGTCTTTGCCCAACTTGGCTTTTGGGTCGACCACGGCGGTAGGAGCGATCACGACACTCATCGGGGAGTCCTTAATGAAAGAGCAATCATTCGAAGCGGGATTATCTATGTGAGCTTAAACGGCTTGGCGTTTCGTCTAAGTTTGCTTTCAGGTAGCGACACCCAAAGAACAAACTAAGACAAAAAATTAGGCGACTCGGCGAATCTTATTAACAGACTCAGAATCATCTTTGACTTGGTGTGGTGTGGCCGCGTGGGCCACCATCTGAGCGAGTTTCTGGGCAAGCATTCCGTTAATCCGGTGCCCGCCACGTTCGGACACAAACTGTCCTATCAAATCGACGCCGACAAGTGATAGATCACCAATCAGGTCAAGTGTCTTGTGTCGGGCACATTCGTTGCGAAATCGGAATTCATTTTCGACAGGCCCATCGGGACCGATCACCAACAATTCCTGGTTCGAAACGTGTTGAGCGACACCACTGCTTCGCAGCTGTTGTGCTTGCTCGAGAGTGACAAATGTTCGCGCTGCGGCAACTTGCCTCGTGAATTGCCGAGGTGTCAAATCAATCATGAACGACTGATTGGGGATAACACTTTCGGTTCCGTAATCGAGGCGATAGCCGAAGTGCGAGCGACTGCCTTCACATGGCATGACTTCGATACAGGCGTCACCTTGGCGGACGCGCAGCGGGTGTTCGATCACCAATTGCGGCTTGAGGGCCGCTTGCACGACCAGACCTGCGGATTGCAGCGCGATGACGAACTCTTTGCTACTGCCGTCGAGCCCTGGCATTTCTTCCGCATCAACTTCGACGACGCAGTTGTCAATTTCGAGTCCCGCGAGGGCGGCCATGAGGTGTTCGACCATGGCAAAACTGGCATCGCCGTTTTGCAAGTTGGTACGGAACTGGATCGAGTCTGCAAACTCGATCCGCGCTGGACATTGAGGATGCCCGGCAAGATCAGTGCGTACAAAGACAACGCCTGTGCCGACCGAAGCCGGCTGAAAACGGATACGGACGGATTGACCGCTCCAATAACCGCGACCGGTGACCTCACAGGTCGATGCGATGGTATGTTCGTTTCGATATCCGATCACGGCGTGGGCCTCCTTGCCGCGCCAGGGACCACCACGCCTTGTGGCACCCCGCTTCACTATTTACTCGGCTCGACAATGTGTCGAACCGATTCAACCAATCAACGTGTCCGTGAACACGTCAACGACAACGGCCTCATGCCGTTGCCGTTTCTGATCCATGTCCAATTCGCTCCCGAGAGCGACGTTGGCTAGAAAACTATTGACGGCCTGCGGCTTGTTTGCCAGCAACCAAAACCTTGTCGAGGTACTGCATCACGCCTGGGGTCATGTCGAGAGCTTCGTCGTGATAGACGATGTTCTTCATCACGCCACGGATGACCGATTCACCTTGTTCGAGGTTCATGTCTTCGCTGTTGTAACGCAAGACCAAGTTGATCTTGTAGTGCTGAGCGAGAACTTTGACGCCTGCAGCGATGTGCTGGTAGTTGTCGTAGTAGATCTTCGCTTCGCGATCAGCGAGTTCTTTGCGTTTGCGAGCCATGTCGAGGCGGAGTTTGGACTCCATCGACGCGACACGTTCTTCTTGAGCGGTGTACTCGGGCGAGCCGGCTTGGAATGTTTTGAGCTTTTCAGCGGCGGACTTGAGTTCGCTTCGCTTACCTTGCAATTCGGTGTCAAACGCCTTGAGGTTTTCCTCGACCTGTTTGACTTGGGACTTGATCCCTTCGTTGTTCTTGAAGATGTATGCAACATCCACCACGGCAATCCGGTGTCCACTCTCTTGAGCAGATACGGCGGTCGGGGCGAGAACGGTGAGGGTGGTGGTGGCCAGGGCTAAGGCCGAAAGAACAAATAGTCGCACGTCCGCTACTCCTTGCGTGGTGAATGCGAATTTCAAAACCATGTAGACGTTCGGTTGATAAACAGCGTCCTACGCCGAAAATCAAACGTCTCCGAATTGACTTGACAGAGTTTACGCCAGTGAAACTCGAATCATGCCAACGAGGTCTCGAATTGTGTCACTCGAGGGCGAATCGGGCAAGACTGATCTGTGCCGTTTTCCGCCCTCTCCAAAAATATTTCCAAAGTCGTCCCATGCCGTTTTCTTAGGAAAACGCACTTATCGACGACGTAACTTGATGTCAAATCTCAGCTCCGCGTCCCCTCGCCGAATCAACAAGGGTAAAAGGTCTCCTGGAGACCTCTGACGCAATTGATCCATGAATTGCTCGATTGTGGTAATCGAAGTTTTGCCAACCTTGACCACTTGATCTCCCGCAAGCAAACCACTTTCTTGAGCAGGGCCGGATGCGACGACTGACGAGAGCACCACGCCGGACGGTTTTTGCGACAAGGTTACCCCGATGACTACCGTCAATTGACGACGGATTTTCACGCTTGAATCTGTCTTGACGTAAACCGGACGTTCGGGCGACGTTGCCAATCGTTCGCTGACCTGAGAGATCATATCGGTTATTCGGTCCATACCGTCCAGGTTTAGTTTGTCAAAATCATCGCTCGGACGGTGATAGTCCGAATGCAATCCGGTAAAGAAAAACAACACCGGAATGCCGGCCTCGTAAAACGAGGCGTGATCGCTCGGCCCGTAACCGCTGGGAACTTCGACCAACCGAAAACGCGTCAATTCGTTGCTTTGCTTCAGCAACGACTGAAAATTCGATGCCGAACCGGTGCCGTAAACCGTTAGCTCGTTGTCATTGAGCCGCCCCACCATGTCCATGTTGATCATCGCCACGGTGGAGGAAAGCGGAAAACGAGGATGCTGGACGTAGTACTTGCTGCCCAACAGACCGCGTTCCTCACCCGTAAAGGCAATGAACACAACCCGCCGATGGTGGGCAGGTCGGTTCGGACCGGAGAAAAGCTGGGCGATCTCGCCGGCGACCCGTAATAACGTCGCCGTGCCACTGGCGTTATCGTCGGCACCGTTGTGAATCTCGATCGTGTCAGGGGCGAGCGATCCGAACTCGCCCATCCCGACGTGATCAAAGTGCGCCCCGATGACGAGCGTCTCATCCGCCAGATTGCCGCGCCCGGGCAACACGCCGACCACGTTGGGGCTCTGTACCGTTGATGGTGAAATTTCCACGCCGAGTTGAACTTTCACGTTCGCAATGGGAAAGCTGCGAGGTTGCCAATTCGAATCGATGGCAGCCTCGATCGCTTCGAGCGGTTTGGGCATCAGACGATTGGCGAGTTCGCGGGAAATGCTGAGCACGGGGATCGGCGGTCGTGTCGCAGAATCCCCGGTCGCCACGCCAGCGGTCTTCTCAGCACCCCTTCGGGGGCTCAGACCAGCCCCACCGACCCCCAACAAACCTCGCTCGGCGGCTTCGACTTGGCTGCTCATGTCCGCGAGCATGTTTTCGATTCTCGCGATTTGGCTTTGCAGCTTTTCACGCGAATTCACCGCGTCCTCGGGCAGCGTCCTCAATCGCTGGCGGGTCTTTGCCAATCGATCTCGTTCCGCATCTCGCCGTTTCTGAACGTCTCGCACCATCCGCTCGATACTGGCGGGATCGTTGACGATCAACACGGCAGCGGCACCTTGGTCGATCGCGGTGCTGACCTTGGTATCGAAGAACGCATGCCGGGAGTTATCGACACCATCAAACGGGCTGGTGGGATCATTGGCCCCGGGTTCCTTACGCAGCATCATGACGACCTTGCCTTGAACGTCGACTCCGGCATAGTCGTCGTACCGGTGCTCGGGGGCACGGATCCCGTACCCCACCCAAACCAAACCCGCCTGGGACGTCCCCGAATTGGTCCCGATCGCCAGCGGAACGAAATCTCGCTCCAAGGCCAGCGATTCGGTACCCGAGGCGTCATCGGTCGCGTTCGAATCGGCAATCACGACCGGTTTTCCAGCGATCGTGATGGTCAAGAAATTCTGCTCCTCGGAGGCCAGTTTGGGACCGACCGAGATATCGACGATTTGAAGTGGAGAATCGCCAAAAACATTCGTTTCCAGGCCGATGCTGCGAAATCGCCGGCCGACGTACTCGGCCGCTTCAAAGATGGTGGAATCGATGCTGCTACGTCCTTTCAGCTTCTCGCTGGTCAGGAACTTCAGATCGTCGATCATCGCGGCCCGCAGATCGATGCCCAAACTCGCATCCGCAGACGGCAGCGACATTTCATTGGGTTCGACCGCATGAGTAGGGCGGATGGCTGCGAGGCAACCTAGCACTCCCCACCCCAATACCAATACTGCCACGAACGCCCCCCGCCATCGCTCAGCGGAAGCCGGTTGGTGCGAGGCAGTAATTTTCGCATAGCGCGACGGTAAGAACGACGTGCAAAACAGTCGATGGAATCGAAACGATGCAAACATTCACAGCTCAACGGGAAAGGCATGAGAGGCCGGAGAAAACGGCCCCGGGAGGGAACCGTGTTATTGAACCCTGCCGACCCATGCGGCGTCCAGACTGAGTCCTCTTCCTGCACCGATGACGCTCTGGCGAGTCTTTGCGGACTCGACTATTCTGAACGCGTTGACACAGTCACTCACCGGTGGCCGAAAGCGATGATTCGGCCACCGGCGCGGGACTGAAGCCTGACGAAGCTACCGTCGTCTCTTCAATCTACCCAACGGTTTTCCATTGCCCGCTGCAGAATCCGACCCGGCATCTGAGGATGCCCCGAACACCCGCGCCGTCTCTCCTGCTCCGCCCCCGTCTGACTCAGACCTTGCGGGGCCTGGGCAATTCGTTGCCGATCAACGCACCAATCACCCAGGCGCGATTCACTTGATCGACACCGCCGCGGCGGACCAACCCTACGCGGACTCAGACGCCAAGATTCAGCGATGCCAGGAAATCCTGGACTACCAATTCAAAGACCCCTCGCTGTTAAAAGCCGCGTTGACTCACGCCTCCGGCGCCGCCAATCGGTTGTCGAGTAATGAACGGCTCGAATTTCTCGGCGACGCCATCTTGGGGATGACCGTTTGCCAATGGCTGTTTGAGGAATACCCCGAGTACAGCGAGGGCGATCTGACGAAGATCAAGTCCGCCGTCGTCAGCAGGCGGGCATGCGGACGGACCGCAACCCAACTCGGACTCGATGAATGTTTGATCGTCGGACGAGGCGTGACTCGCAACCGGAGTTACCCCCGGTCGCTGGTCAGCGATGTATTCGAATCCGTGATCGCGGCACTTTACCTCGATGGTGGTGCCGACGTTGTGCGAGATCGACTGAAGCAGTGGCTCGCTGAAGAAGTGCGGCTCGCGGTCGACACCCAAGGTTCGGGCAATCATAAGTCTGTGTTGCAACAATACGCACAGCGTGAACTCGCCTCCACGCCGGTCTACAAATTGATCCGAGAAAGCGGCCCGGATCACCGCAAGACGTTTTTGATCGGCGCTGTCATCGACCAACGCGCCTTCGCACCTGCCTGGGGTAACAACAAGAAGGACGCCGAGCAGCGTGCCGCAGCGAATGCTTTGGCGGAACTGCACCAACAGCCGATTCCGCACCGCAGCGACGATGTCGATGACGCGGCCACGAACGACAAACGAAAATAGTCGCGTCATCCTTCCATGAAACGGCATCTGTTGGATGTGGTGATTCGGTCCGTTTGCGGCGTTAACGAATGTTCGCGTTAATCAGGGTTGCCATTGCCACCGGTTACGAACGAGCGAAGGTTATGGCGTTTCGCGTAGCCTAATCGCAAGGGTTGCTGGAACCGGAGGGCTCCGCACCCTGCCGCTAGGAAGTACTTGATAGCGGAGCGTCGCAAGCCGCTGGGTGTCACGCCTCGAACACAGGCCTATTGTGGCGGTGCCGGATGAGTCGCATGGTTGTTTATTGGGTACCAGTGCACACACCGGAGGGCTCGCGTCCTGCCGCTAAAAAGATTTTGCGGAACGGCGTGCGCCGTCCGGTCTCGCTCGATGTTTCAATGCTGACGAAACATTAGCCGCCGAACAGGGTGATCGCGCTGTCGACTTCTTTGATCGTCAAAGACGACTGACGTCGCGAAACCGGATCGACACAGCTGTACCCCAACAATGGGATATCGAGGCTACCCAAACCGCGATGACGAATTTTTTCAAAACGGTCCACCCCGTGTTGACGCAATGTTCGCTCGATCGCGTCGGCATGTTCGGGGCTCGAAGCGACGGGCCACTGTGACGGATCCAAGCGAGCATGGCCGGGCAGTCGGAATACAAACATCGGCGGACGAACCACGTGTAGCCGTCCCGCACGGATGAGATCAGCCGCAAATTTCCGAAAGAACGCCATCATTAAAACGCCGCAGTGGATGCCGTCGGCGTCGGGGTCCATCAATAGGACAATCGACTCATACACACAGTGCTGCGACGACGCCAATCGGACGAGAGGGTCGTTCACGCCGCTGGTGTCCGATGATCGATAACCCAGCAGTGTTTCGAAGACTCGCAAAAAGACTTCGTTCTTCCTCACCGCGGCGCGTCCCGCTTTGATGGCATTGAGCGGTTTCCCTTGCAGTGCCAAGATCGCTTGATGCCGAGCGTCGCGAACTTGATCGACCGACTTCGCCGCGCTGTCGCCTTCGACGATCAAGCATTCGGTTCCCGGCACGGTACTGTGAACTGACAGGGACGGAACCGACTGGGGCGGAACCGAACCGACCGGCCCAACGACCTCGCAAGGGTAGTGGGTCGGCTGTTTTCCGTATGCGATCAAACGAGGTCCCGGAGATCGGCAATCAAATCCCGCATCATCTGATAACGTTTCTCAGGACGTTTTTGAAGTGCTCGTTCGACAATGGCGTCAATCGCTTTCGGAATGTTGTACTGCGGCGACCGTTCGCTTGGCGGCTCGACCTCGCGATGCCGAATATTCTCGAACGTTTCGTCAATCGTTTTGCCTCGGAACGGCTCCCGAATCGCCATGACTTCGTACAGCACGACTCCGGTACTGAAGACGTCGCTGCGTTCGTCGATCGTTCGGTTCCCGACGATTTGTTCGGGCGACATGTAGAGCGGCGTTCCCGGACGTTGGCCGCCGCCGGTCAGGGTTTGCAATTGCGGCGTATCAATCTCTGGACCGAGCGCGAGCGTGCTTTGCTGGATCGGTTCGTTGTCGTCGGCATGCCCCCAAACTTTGGCAACACCCCAATCGAGCAAAATGACTTCGCCAAAGTTTCCAACCCAAATGTTTTCTGGTTTGACGTCGCGGTGAATCACCCCGCGGGCGTGTGCGTAAGCGAGGGCCTGGCACGCCGCCATGACAATTTCGATCCGGCGTGGGATCGGATACGCCTCAATTGCTTGCTCGTCGCCCCGGGCGATCCGCTTGAGAATCTCGAAAAGATTCTCACCGGAAATCCGTTTCATGACGAAGTACACGCCTTCGACGTCATCCTCCCCGATATCGTATACTGGGACCGTGTTGGGGTGCTGCAACTGCGCCGTCACGCGAGCTTCACGCAAGAGCCGACGCCGTTCGCGACGATCAAAGCGAGTCTCAGGCAGCAATTTTTTGATCGCCACCGTCCGACCGGTCACCGGGTCGAAGGCGGATTGCAAGACGGCGGTGCCTCCCCGCGCCATTTCTCGCTTGCCTGTGTATCGTTTTAGCCCGGGAGGTACATCCTTCGGCAGATCGGGATCGGTTCCCGAGAGAATGATGGTGGGTTCGTTCATGGTGTGGGTATTGTATCGTGTTGCCTGCTGAATGTGCGAGCACCATGATAACGGTTTAAAAGATTCAATTTAAAAGAACAAAACGATGAACATGCCCTCCGATGAGAACGACGACCTGCTCGACGAGGCTAATTTAGTGACCGTTGCGGAGCGTGCCAACGAGCTGACGGCAGGTGTCCTCGTGAATGTTTTGGCCGATGAAGGAATTCGAGCCATTGCGGTGGGTGGATTCACCGCTGGTTTCCGTGCCGAAGCCCCTGGATTGGTGCAGATAAAAGTATTTGAAAAAGATGCTGAGCGGGCGACGAAAATCCTCAACGAGATCAAACGCGAGAATGAGTGAAACACGCCCCAAGCTAGCAATCACGATGGGCGATGGCGGTGGTATCGGCCCCGAATTAGCCCTGCGTGTGTGGCAACGAGACGTGGTCCTTCAATCGGGCATCCCGCTGCTCTTGGGGGACGCCAAATTATTCGCGCGTGTTGCGAAATCGATGAACCTCGCCTTGCCCGAAACGATCTCTCTCGACCAAGTCGTCAATCTTCCTGCCGATTCCAGCGGTTGCATCATCGACTGCGGACAACTGAACGCCGATGCAGTGACACCGGGAACGTATTCGGCGGAAACGGGAAGAGCCTCTTATGAAACGATGTGCGTCGCGATTGATGCCGCGGTTGCGGGAATTGTCGATGCGGTTGTCACCGGTCCGATTCAGAAAGAAGCATGGATGCAAGCCGGGATCGAATTCCCAGGGCATACCGAACTGCTCGCGCACCGGGTCGGCATGTCGATCGATGGGCAGCCTGTTGATGTGCGGATGATGCTTGCCAGCGACACGATCGCCTGTGTTTTAGAAACGATTCATGTCCCCTTGGCCGATGTACCGGGCTTGCTCGACGCCGATTCACTCGCCCGAACGATTGCCATGGCAGGCCGGGCGATGCAGCGACGCAACCGCCGGCGTGGGAGCCTTTTGCCGCCGCGAATCGGTGTGTGCGGGTTGAACCCACACGCCGGGGAACATGGCATGTTCAGCCACGGCGAAGAAGAACGCATCGTTACCCCAGCGATCGAAACCGCACGCCGGGAAGGCTGGGACGTGCATGGCCCACTGCCGCCGGACACCGCCTTCACACCCGCCATGCGGGAACGGGTCGACGTCTACGTGTGCCTGTATCATGACCAAGGCCTCATTCCGCTCAAAGCACTCTCGTTTGATGACGCGGTCAACGTCACGCTCGGACTGCCAATCGTGCGGACGAGCGTCGACCATGGCACCGCGATGGACCTCGCTTGGAAAGGAACGGCTTCGCCGCACAGCATGATCGCGGCGATCCGTTTGGCGTCGGAATTAGTCGAGTCGGTAGCGTGATGCGGCATACGGAACGATGGCTGGGCTGGGCGGCGATCGTGGGATTGTTTTTCGTTTATGCGGGCGACGCACCGCCGGGAGTGAACGAAGCCCACTATCTCGCGAAGGCTAAAAACTTCTGGGACCCGGCGTGGTGTCGCAACGATCTGTTTGTCGCCTCCGGGAAAGCTCACGCGGTTTATTACTGGCTGTTCGGTTGGCCGACGCTTTTCTGGTCGCTCTCAACGACGGCGTGGATTGGTCGATTTATCGGCTGGGGGTTACTCGCCGGCGGGTTGATGCGTTTATGCCGACAACTGCGATTGCCACCCTTTCTCGCTCCCGTCGTCGCCGTCGTTTGGATCGCAGGGATTCAAGAAGGCAACCTCGCCGGCGAATGGGTAATCGGTGGAATCGAGGCCAAAGTCCCCGCTTATGGGCTCGTCTTGTTTGGCGTGTCTGAATTGCTGCGGCGTAACTGGAGTGCGACGTGGCTGCTCTTCGGCAGCGCCGCGGCGCTGCATGTTTTGACCGGCGGATGGTCGGTGGTCGCGGGGACGGTTGCGTTCATTTACCTCGAACGGTTCCGACGACACGGTAAATCCCCGCCACGTCGATTCTTCACCCCCGCGTTATTCGCCGGAGGTGCCATTTCACTCCTCGGTCTGCTGCCCGCGTTCGCCATGTCGGCGGGTGCTTCGCCCGCGGAAGCGACGTCAGCAGCACGTGTGTACGCCTATTTTCGCATCTCGCATCACTTGCTGCCGTCCGCTTTCCATTTCGATTGGTACGTGCGGCACGCGATCATCACGATGATGATGTTTGCGTTGATGTGGCTTGATTACCGGACAGCCACTCCGCCGCGGCGACGGCGAATCATCGCGATGGGCGCCTTTGCCGCCGGCGCGATCACGATCAGCCTCGTCGGACTCGGCGTGGGGATGTTACCAGCGGTTGCACCGAACCTGGCGGCTAAACTGTTGCGGTTCTATTGGTTCCGGTTGGCCGATGCGATCACTCCACTCGCGCTGGCGTGCAGTACCGCGGGACTGATTTCGCAACTGATCACGCGTCAGTCGTCGTCGGACCAATCGTCGCTCTGGCTGCGACTGCGTGACACCGCTCGATGGGATCAACTCGCCGCGGGCAGCGTCGCCAGCGTGCTGGTATTTGCCACCGCGATCTGGCACGTGGGGCTGTCGACGTGGCAACGCGTCACCGATGGGGTCCCGATCTCACATAGCAATCGTTTGCTGGGACTGCACAGTGATGCGGACTACTGGGAACAACGAAAAACGATGGCGGACTGGATCAACGTTTGCCGGTTTGTCCGGGCCAACACGGGGCCGGATGCCGTCCTGCTGACCCCACGCCACCAGCAATCGTTCAAGTGGTACGCACATCGAGCCGAAGTCGTTAATTGGAAAGACATCCCTCAAGATGTCGCGAGCCTGCGATTGTGGGCACAACGATTTGTGGAAATTTTCCCCACAGAACTCTCCACGATGCGGGTAACGATTCGGTACGACCGGCTCCGAACGTTCCGCGAGAAATATGGCGTGGATTGGATGGTGGTTGACCGCCGCGTCGTTGGACCGCAACTGCCGCTCGTGAAGGTGTACCCGCTGGGCGACGAACGCAACGACACCTACGCGGTTTATCGACTGCCTGGGGATCCGAAATCTCGCGAAGGAAAGTAATGGACATTCTCGCTCAGGATTCGAATCGATGAGGAATCCGCGTACCCGCACGGCCTGTCCTCAATGCCTTGCCGTACTGGATATCGATACGACGACGTCCTGTTCGCAAGCGACCTGTGGTGCGTGCGAGGCGATCTTTGATTTCAACGGTGGCTCCAAGCACAAAGACAACACGCTCAATCAAGCGGCCCCGCATCTCACCGCGATGCGTTCGGTCGAGGTCGATTCGTCGCTAGATTCGATCTTCTTGACCGCGATCGTGCGACTACGCGATCACTGGCCGGTTCTGCTGCTAACATCCCTGACCGCAAACCTGCTTTGGATCGCACTGATCGGCTTGCCCGCGGATGCGTTGGCGGGGCTTTGGAAGCAACTTACCAGCGGAGCGACAAACGGCGACGCAACGACGCTCGCGATCACCGTGGGCGGAACCGGATTGGTCGGCCTCTTGCTCGCCCCCGTTTCCGCCTACTGCATGATCGTGCTCGTGCGACTCACGCTCACCCTCACGCGATACCACTCTTCGGCTCAATCAGTTGGCTTGATCAAGGGCGTGCTGAACGCGCTCGCGGTCGCCCCCTGGCCCGTGCTACGACTCGGCGGACTGTTTCTCATCGCCGGATCACTCATCGCGGTGATGTTCGGCGTGGGAGTGATCGCGATCGTGGTACTCTCGTTCTTGATGGATCCCAAGTCGGCGGTTTGGGTCGGCACGCTTAGCATCGGTACGATGGCGATCGGCGTCGTTTTCTTGCTGCAGTGGTTGCTATGGCCGGCGGTGTTTCTGATCGCAGATGGACGCGCCGACTTGATGACGAGCCTCTCGTGGGGAGCACGCTTGGCGCTGCGTCACCGCAAACTCACGCTTTCGCTGGTGACGGTGTATTTCATTCTCGCCACCGCCGGATCGATGCTTTTCTATGTTGGGCAAATCATCACAACGCCGCTCGCTATGTTGCCCATGGCCATCGGATATCTCCGCATCACCGGCGGTGAAGTTTTGAATTAACAACGACTCAGTCTCGGGCGGTCGTGATGCTTGAAACGAGACGCTGCAACTCGTCTTCCCCGTCGTGGTACGCGAGGTCAATGCGAAGATAGCCGAGTGGCACACCCGCGATTTGATCCGTTTCGAGCTTGACTGCGTCTTTGTGTGTGCAAAGGAGCAACTCGGGTGCGTTTGATCTTTTAAGCTCCTCGACCCAGGCCAGTAGCTCGTCACGGGTTTCGCGTTCGTAGGGATCGTGATCCGCCAATCGCTGATGGGCTACCACAGTGCCGCCGCAATCACGAATGGTCTGCTCAAACGCATCTGGATTTCCGATCGCCGACACGAGTGCCACGCGCCGACCTTCGAGCGATTCGATCGGCTCGGTTCGACCTCGGTCCAGCACGATGTTCGCGGGCCGATGCGTGGTTTCGATCAGCGGTCGACTGCCGACGTATTTTTGGATCTGTGTGCGGATGCGATCGCGTACCGCCGAATCCACTTGATCGGTTCGCGTCAGGATGACCGCACCAGCACGTCGGAGGCTGCTGATGGGCTCACGCAAGTAACCACGGGGCAGCATGTAACCGAAACCAAAGGGACAGGTCGCGTCGACGACCACGATGTCTAGATCACGAAACAGTCTGCGGTGCTGGAAGCCGTCGTCCATCACAAGGACTTCTGCCTCAAGCTCATCGACCGCGATCCGGGCCGCTTCGACTCGATCAGGATGCTGCACGTGCGGGACGTCAGGTAATCGTTCCGCCAACTCGAGAGCTTCATCGTTCATGCCGCTTTCGCCGGCGCCATACCCGCGACTGATGATCGAGACGCGAAGCCCGAGACGACGCAGCCGAGCACAGATATCACAAACGACGGGCGTTTTCCCGGTACCGCCGGTCGTCAGGTTACCGACGCTGATAACGGGCACGTCGGCGTGGTGAATCGGCTTGCGTTGAGTGTCGTACTGAAACCGACGAACCCGGGCAGCAACACCATAGAAGAGACTCGCCGCTCGCAGGGAGAGACGTGCCGAAGCAGCCACAGGGCCCTTCGTTTGCCCGCTGAGCAAGGAGCGGTGGTCGAAGTTCATGGGGGCAACACGAAAAGCAAACGGAACAGTGCTGCAGGTGATCCACAGTACCGCGCAAGGAAACAACGGATCGATTAAACGCTCATTTCAGAAGCGGCATGGACGCGTCCCTGATTTCCAGGACTCGAGGGAACAACGCCCAAACCACTTGCTTAGAATCTTCCAGACTAGACGCTTGCGAGCGACGTCCCGAGGGTCAACCCGGGAGCAGGAAGACAGCTCGAACCTTCGAGGTAAGTATCGATCGCTCGAGCGGCACCGCGGCCCTCGTTAATCGCCCACACCACGAGACTCTGGCCACGACGGCAGTCACCCGCCGCGAAGACTCCGTCGAGGTTGGTCACGAACTTGCCATGCTCGGCTTCGAAGTTACTGCGTCCGTCGGTCTTCAATCCCAACGACTCGGCGACATATTGCTCGGGGCCCAAGAAGCCCATGGCGAGCAAGATCAATTGCGCCGGCCATTCCTTCTCGCTGCCTTCGACCTCTGACATTTGCCATCCGCCTTCGTCATTCTTGGTCCACTCGACGTTTACGGTTTGAATGCCTTTGAGTTTGCCCGCATCATCGACCAAGTACTTCTTGCTCAAGATTTGGTACTCGCGTGGATCGCGGCCGAACTTCGCTTCCGCTTCTTCGTGTCCATAATCGACACGGAAGATGCGTGGCCACTCCGGCCATGGGTTGTCGGCACCGCGAGACTCCGGCGGCTTGGGTAGCAACTCGAAATTAACGATTGAACGGCAACCGTGACGCAAGCTCGTTCCGATGCAGTCGGTTCCGGTATCGCCACCACCGATCACGATGACGTCTTTACCTTCGGCGCTGATGAATCGGCCATTCAAGCTGTCGCCATGCACGCTTTGCTGAGTGTTGGCAGTCAAGAATTCCATTGCGAAATGGACACCCTTGGCTTCGCGACCTTCGATCGGCAAATCACGAGGTTTGGTCGCACCGCAGGCCAGCAAAACGGCGTCATATTGTTCACGCAGTTCTTTCGGTGAAATGTCTTTTCCGACATTCACACCGGTGCGAAACTCGATGCCTTCGGCGGTCATTTTATCGACGCGTCGCTGAACGGCTTTCTTGGACAGCTTCATGTTCGGAATGCCGTACTGCAGCAAACCACCGATCCGGTCGGCACGTTCGAAAACGGTGACCAAATGGCCGGCTTTGTTGAGCTGGTCAGCGGCAGACAATCCAGCCGGTCCGCTGCCCACGATCGCGACCTTCTTACCGGTACGCGATTTCGGAGGCTCGGGCTTGATCCAACCTTCCTGCCACGCGCGATCAACGATCGCGTTCTCGATGTTTTTGATCGTCACCGGTGGACTGGTGATCCCCAAAACACACGCCCCCTCACACGGAGCGGGACAGGTCCGGCCGGTGAATTCGGGGAAGTTGTTGGTTTTGTGGAGTCGCTCGATCGCCTCTTTCCAACGGTTGTTGTAAACGAGGTCATTCCACTCGGGGATCAGGTTGTCGATCGGGCATCCGCTCGCCGATTGGCAGAAAGGGACGCCACAGTCCATGCACCGGGCACCCTGAGTCTTGAGCTGGTCGGTTTTATGTTCGGTATAGATCTCGTCGTAATCGTTGATCCGAACAACTGGCAAACGCCATGGCACTTTCTCGCGATCGAACTCTTTGAATCCGGTGGGCTTTCCCATAGTAATGGTCCTGAATAAAAACGGGTGATGGCTGGATGGTGAGTGGGGCGAGCGATTGACCGCCCCACCCCTCGGCCCCCGCGACGAATGCCGCGGGTGTGATGATTGAGATGAAACCTAAGCGTTGACGGCGACTTCGGCGGCCGCACTTTTCGCGTTCTCGAGCAGAACGCGTTTGTAGTCCGTCGGCATGACTTTGACACACTGACTCAGGAAGGTATCCCAGTCCGCGAGCGCTTCGGCCGCCACGTCACTCGACGTGTATTCCTGATGGCGACGAATCATCTCTTTGACCATCGCTTCTTCTTCGCCAGCTTCGATCTTTTCGAGCTCGACGGTTGCGAGGTTACAGTTCAGGTTGAAGTCGCCTCCGCGATCCCAAACGTACGCGATCCCTCCGGACATTCCGGCGGCAAAGTTTCGACCGGTTGCACCGAGAACAACGACACGACCACCGGTCATGTATTCACAACCATGATCACCGACACCTTCGACGACCGCGTTGGCACCACTGTTTCGAACGCAGAATCGCTCTGCGGCACGGCCGCTGAAGAAGACTTCACCGCTCGTGGCACCATACAGGCAGACGTTGCCGACGATGATGTTTTCAGATGCGGAGAACGTTTTTTCACGTGGCGGATAGACGATGATCCGTCCACCCGAGAGGCCTTTACCGACGTAATCGTTTGCGTCGCCTTCGAGCTCGATCGTCACGCCGTGAGCCAGGAATGCTCCCAAACTCTGGCCCGCCGAACCGGTCAGGTCGATGTGCACGGTGTCGTCGGGAAGCCCCTTCTGACCGTGTACTTTGGCGATTTCGTGGGACAAGATCGTGCCCACGGTGCGGTTGATATTGATGATCGGCGACGCGATGCGAACCGGCTCTCCGGTGTCGATCGCCGACCGGGCTTCGCCGAGCAGCTTGGTCATGTCGAGCGACTTTTCCAAACCGTGATCTTGAGCACGCGAGCAGATCACACCGACATCTTCGTGCGGTTTACTCGCCGGCTGCAACAATTTTGTCAGATCCAATCCGTCACTCTTCCAATGTTTGATCGCATCATCGGTCATCAACACATCGCTGCGTCCGACCATTTCATCGATCGTTCGGAAGCCGAGTTTCGCCATCAAGCGGCGGGCATCTTCGGCAACCATGAAGAGATAGTTGACGACGTGTTCCGGTTTACCGGTAAACATCTTGCGAAGGTCAGGATCTTGCGTCGCGATCCCAACGGGACATGTGTTGAGGTGACACTTCCGCATCATGATGCAACCGAGCGTGATCAACGGCGCGGTTGAGAAACCGAACTCTTCGGCACCCAGCAATGCCGCGATCACGACATCACGCCCCGTCTTCAGTCCGCCGTCGGTTTGCAACACGACGCGGCTACGCAGATCATTAAGGACGAGCACTTGGTGGGTCTCGGCGATGCCGAGTTCCCACGGCAGTCCCGCGTGCTTGATACTCGTCAGCGGAGACGCCCCGGTACCACCGGTATCGCCAGCGATCAGGATGTGATCGGCGTGAGCTTTCGCAACACCCGACGCGATCACACCGACGCCAACTTCACTGACCAGTTTGACGCTGATGCGAGCCGACGGGTTGCTGTTCTTCAAGTCGTGAATCAGCTGAGCCAAATCCTCGATCGAATAAATATCGTGGTGCGGCGGCGGACTAATCAAGCCCACGCCCGGCGTGCTGTACCGAATGCCCGCGATGTATTTATCGACCTTCTTACCAGGCAGTTCGCCGCCTTCACCCGGCTTGGCACCTTGCGAGACTTTGATTTGCAATTCATCAGCGTTGGCCAAGTATTCGATCGTGACGCCAAAACGACCCGACGCGACTTGCTTGATCGACGAACGCTTGGAATCACCGTTCTCGAGCGGCTTGAATCGCACGGGATCCTCACCACCTTCACCGGTATTACTCTTGCCGCCTAAACGGTTCATCGCGATCGCGAGTGTCTCGTGTGATTCGGCACTGATGCTGCCGAGGCTCATCGCACCGGTGCAGAAACGTTTGACGATTTCCTTGGCACTTTGGACTTCATCTAGCGGCAACGACGGCCCCGCCACCCCTTCTTTGAATCCGAACAAACCACGCAACGAACAACGGGTGCGGTTGTCCTCGTTGATCGCGTGAGCGAACTTCCAGTAGGCGTCCTCGTTGTTGTTCCGCGCGGCGACCTGCAAGTTGGAGATCGCCTGAGGGCTCCACGCGTGCTTCTCGCCTTCGGCACGCCAGTGGAACTCGCCGAGGTTGGGCAACGAAGGCAGCTTGTCGTCGACCTTCTCGGGGTATCCGAGACTATGACGTCGAAGCGTTTCTTCCGCGAGGATGTCGAACGACACGCCTTGAATGCGACTGGCGGTACCAACGAAGCATCGTTCGATGATCTCGTCACGCAGTCCCAAGGCCTCAAAGATTTGAGCACCCTTGTAACTCTGCAGAGTACTGATGCCCATCTTGGCCATCACCTTGAGCATGCCTTTGCCAACGGCTTTGCGATATGCCAGGACGACCTTGTCATCGTCCATCGAAGCGGGCAGCAAACCGTCGCGATGTGCTTGCCAGAGAGCTTCGAAAGCGAGGTACGGGTTGATCGCGTCGGCACCGTAACCGATCAGCAAACAGTGATGATGAACTTCGCGAGCTTCGCCGGTCTCGAGCACCAACCCGACGCGGGTCCGCTTGGCACGAGCGACCAAGTGATGGTGAACGGCACCGGTAGCGAGCAGGATGCTGACGGGGACGCGATCATGCGATACGCCACGGTCACTCAAGACGATCAGTTCAATCCCTTCGTCGCACGCCGCTTCCGCCTCGGCACAAATTCGGTCGAGCGTCTTTTGAATGCCCGATTTGCCTTTGCTACGATCAAACGTGATATCGATCGTACGGCTTTCCCAACCCTTGTGGTTGATGTGCTTCAGGGCCGCAATCTCTTCGTTGGTCAAAATTGGATGATCAACGAGCAAGCGATGGCAGTGCTCCGCGGTCGCACCGAGCAAGTTTTGCTCTGGGCCGATATAGCACTCCAACGACATGATCACCTCTTCGCGGATCGAATCGATCGCGGGGTTGGTCACCTGTGCGAAGAGCTGTTTGAAGTAGTCATAGATCATCCGCGGCTTGTCGGACAAACACGCCAGTGCGGAGTCGTTACCCATCGACCCGACCGGGTCACGCAACTGCTCGACGAGCGGGCGGAGCATGAAGTTCATCGTTTCGGCGGTATAGCCGAACGCCTGCATCCGTGCCAGCAATGTTTCGCTGTCAAAACCATGAGGCTCTTTTTCGGGGTGCAAGTCTGAAAGGCGGATACGTTGCTCCTTCAGCCACTTGCCGTATGGCTTGCGGCTCGCAAAGGTGCGTTTGAGTTCCTCGTCTGGAATCAAACGGCCTTCTTCGAAATCGACCAGGAACATTTTGCCCGGTTGCAAGCGACCCTTCTCGCGAACGATCGATGGATCCACCGGCAACACGCCGACTTCACTCGCCATGATCACGCGGTCGTCATGAGTGATGTAATAACGACTCGGACGCAGACCGTTGCGGTCCAGAGTCGCGCCGATGTATTTGCCGTCGGTAAACACGATCGATGCGGGCCCGTCCCACGGTTCCATCATGCAACTGAAGTACTCGTAGAAGGCTCGCTTTTCCTCGGGCATGGTCTGATGCTTTTGCCATGCTTCGGGAACCATCATCATGATCGCTTCTTGCAACGTACGACCGTTCATGAGCAAGAACTCGAGCACGTTGTCAAACGTTCCCGAATCGCTCAAGTGCGGTTCGATCACGGGAAACAACTTCTTCAAATCGTCGCCGTAGATTTCGCTTTCCGCCATGCCTTCGCGAGCTCGCATCCAGTTGCGGTTACCACGCAACGTGTTGATTTCGCCGTTGTGGCTCATGAAACGCAACGGCTGAGCACGGTCCCAACTTGGGAACGTGTTGGTCGAGAATCGACTGTGCACCATCGCCAAGTGCGTCTCGAAGTCTTCATCGCGAAGGTCAGGGTAATACGGCATCACCTGAGCCGGCGTGAGCATCCCCTTGTAGATAATGACTTTGGTCGACAACGAGCAGACGTAGAACACGAGAGCTTGCTTAAGCGTTTCGCTGCCGCGCAGTTCATGCGAAGCTTGCTTGCGAATGAGATACAAGCAACGCTCGAATTCCTCTTCGGAAATTCCGTCGGCAGCACCGACGAAGAGTTGCTCGACAACCGGTTCGCTACGACGCGCCGTGGGACCGACGTCGGCGGCATCGGTTTCCTGAGGCACTTCACGCCATCCGATCAATGCTTGACCCGATTCGGCAACCAATCGCTCCACCGTGTCTTTGCAGATCTTTCGCTCGGCATCGTCGGGCGGCAGGAAAATCAGACCAGCTGCGAACTTGCCTGCTTCCGGCAAATCCACACCCAAATCCGCTTTGGCGACCTTGCGCAGAAACTTATGCGGCAATCCACACATGATCCCCGAACCGTCTCCGGTATTCGGTTCACATCCGCATGCACCGCGGTGATCCATGTTCTGCAAAATCGTATCGGCATCGATCACGATTTGATGGCTAGGCACACCCTTGATATGAGCGACGAACCCGACTCCACAGGCGTCTTTTTCCATTTCTGGATCATAAAGGCCCTGGGCTGGTGGCAAATGAAAGCGGTTGAGTTTGGTCATCGTCGTTTTGAATGCAGTAAGTAGTGAAAACGATTAGTCAATAAGAGTGCTGCTGATGCCCCGTCCTAAATCAGCACGGAAACGGCCCGATCCTTGGACTCGCCTTTCTGGCGGTCGGCCTTGGCCGCCTCTGTTTTACTGAGCATGTCATGCTCCATTTCGCGACCCAACAAAAGGGAACCGAATTCGATCGCCGCGCGGCAAAGCTTCCCACGCTTGCGAAAAATGATTCCCAATGGTCGCGTCATCTGAATTTCACGACAGGCAACGACCCGCACGGTACCGTTGGCTGTTTCTCGACGGACGGCAGCCTCGGGGACGATCCCGATTCCCCGGTTGGCCTGAATCGCCCGCACGATGGAATCGCAATTATCGAACTCCATCGAGATCGAAACGGTAATTCCAGCCGATTTCAAACATTGGTCGATCGCCTGGCGGAGGACCACACCCTTCTCGAAACTGATCATGTCAATTCCTTCGAGACGTGAGGCGGCAATCTCGGTCTCACTGGCGAACGGGTGCTCCGAAGAACATACCAGACGCATCGGCTCGGATTGCCAGGGGATCGCACCGAGAGTTTTAGTCGCTCGCGGGAAGCTCACCAACCCGAAATCGACCTCATTGCTCGTCACCATCTCCACCACCCGCTGACTCGAACCGAATTCGGTCCGAATGCGGACATCAGGATGGTTTTGCTCGAACGCCTGTTTCGCCTCGGGCATGTAACTCAACCCGACCGAATAAACCGCGCCGACAGTCACCGTGTCGCTGAGCCGTCGCCCATGATGCTGGACGCGGTCCTCGAGTTCCTTGTACTGACGCACAATCTCTCGCACGCCGTTGAGGTAGACCCGGCCAGCCTCTGTCAACGTCAACGGGCGTTTCGAACGATCGATCAGCGTGGTTTCCAACGACTCTTCGAGATGCCCGATCGATTGACTGACCGCGCTCTGGGTAACGCCAGCCGCCACGGCAGCTTTGGAGAAGCTCCGCTGGTCGGCAACGTGACAGAAAAGTTCGAGGGTTCGTAGCTGCAAATCACACCGTATTAAATTGCCTGATAGTGCGGGCCGCAATCGTTAGATCGGCTAATGCGAAGAGAGTAGCCCGGCTTCACCGCAACGTCAAGACTTACACGAGTTATCGCACGACTACGGCACCGCATCCGCCAATCGGACATCCCTGATGAGCCGATACCCCCGCTGCGGGGGACGTCGATTGTATGACTGAAGGATTTCAAACGTAGCGGAACGGCGCGAGCCGTCCGGTGACTCGGGACCGGACGGCTCGCGGGCTGTTGTTTTAGTGAGCCGACGGCGCTAGCCGCGGGCCTAACGGCTAGAACGTGCCCATCGGAGGCCCGCAGCTAGCGCTGTCGGCTCACTAATTTTTGCGAAACGCCTAAAACAACAGCCCGCTCGCGCCGTTCCGCTAAAAAAGGCACTAAAACAATCAACGTCCCGAGCAGTGGCTCCACCGCACCTCAAAACGGGGGCGACCGCCACAGCTCGCAAACGCCCCAACCCACAGAAAACCACGGGCCGCGAAAACGAACGCGGACCGGCGACCAACGCACCGAAAAATCAGCCATCGGAGTGAAAGGTCAGCCGCCTAAAACTCCCACATTCCCGCGTGATACCAGGATCACCTGGCCCAGCCTACGGAAGACGCGACGCGCTTCTCGGGAGG
Source organism: Aporhodopirellula aestuarii (assembly GCF_023701485.1). Taxonomy (GTDB): domain Bacteria; phylum Planctomycetota; class Planctomycetia; order Pirellulales; family Pirellulaceae; genus Rhodopirellula; species Rhodopirellula aestuarii. The sequence continues at coordinate 21,973 of NZ_JAMQBK010000025.1, read as the reverse complement.
CGAAATCCGCTCACCGTCGCGAAAGCCCGGTCGATGAGATCGCGAAGACGGTGAGAGCGACAACTAGTCAATGACGCTGTCTTCTCTGCGAAACGCGTCTGCAATGAAGCAAAGCCGAAACGGTGCCTCGTCACCTTCAATCGCGACGCTTCCAAGGTGAAAGATCGCAGAACAAACGGTGAATATGCCATCAAGCTTGATGTGTCTCGCGATTCTTTCGCAAATAACGCGATTCCTGACCCCCTGCTCAGGTGCGACAGGATTTGACAGCTGGGTTGAGTTTGATACCATTAGACAACATTGAAGGGTCCACAGACTTTGTAATGCCTGCGACTCCTCAACATCCCACCTTCTGCTCGATCGTTTCCAGCGTTCATTTACGCCTTGCTTTCGAGCTCCCGCCTCCACAATTTGTTAGTCACGACTGCGAAAAGCCTCGCGATCACGCGCTGCGATAGCTTTAACAAATTCCCACCACGCGTCTCGATCGTCACTTAACTTGCGGATCCGATCCGGCATGCATGGGTGCAGATGGAGACTTCCCTTCGCTCTTGTTAGGAGCCGACAACGATGATGTGTCAAGGAAATCCATTGACCCAATCGGGTCTTTTTGGACGTCGCGGTTTTTTAATGGCTGGTGCCGCTGGCGGGCTCGGTCTTTCACTCCCCGATTTTTTAATGAGGCGAGCAGCCGCTGAACTCAAACAGTACGAGTTCATCAAAGCCCGAGCGAAAAGTGTCATCCATATTTACCTTCCGGGCGGTATGGCGCAGCAGGAGTCGTGGGACCCCAAACCTTACAGCCCCTTGGAGTATCGAGGCGAACTCGGCACGACCAAAACGAACACGGGTGAGGTGATCTGCAACTCGATGCCAAAACTGGCGAAACAGGCAGATAAGTATTGTGTGATCCGATCGATGTCGCACGGCGAAGCGGCTCATGAACGAGGGACACACAACATGTTCACGGGTTACAAGCCAAGCCCGGCGTTGCAGTACCCGAGTTTCGGTGCCGTCGTCAGTCACGAATACGGGCCTCGCAACAATCTGCCTGCATACATCTGCATTCCCAACGTGCCCAATGAGTATGCCGGCACCGGATACCTGCCGAGCAGCTACGGCGGATTCGCATTGGGAGCGGATCCGGCACGCGACGATTTTAAAGTCCGCGACTTGAACCTCGCAGGCGGCGTCGGCCCCGACCGATTCGTTCGGCGCAAAACCGTACTGGATAAGATCAACCAACGGTTCGTTTCGGCGACCGCGGCGGACAACGTTTCCGCGATGAACACGTTCTACGAGCGTGCCTACGATTTGCTGGACACTCCCGCGGCAAAAGAGGCGTTCGACCTGTCCAAGGAAGACGCCAAGATGCGAGACCGCTACGGCCGCAACCAGGCCGGGGCGAGAATGCTGATGGCCCGCAGGTTGGTCGAAGCCGGTGCTCGATTGGTGACGCTGACTTACGGCAGTTGGGACATGCACACCAACATCACCAACGGAATCAACGGCCAGATGCCCGCATTGGACCAAGGGCTCTCGGTATTGCTGCAAGACTTGAGCGAACGCGGGATGCTCGATGAAACGTTGGTGATGGTCAGTAGCGAATTCGGCCGCACCCCCAAAGTCAACAACGACGCCGGTCGCGATCACTGGCCGAAGGTTTTCAGCGTGATGTTGGCCGGGGGCGGTATCAAGGGCGGCGTGATCCATGGTGCGTCCGATTCGACCGCGACCGAACCGGATTCCGATCCGGTTTCGCCAGCAGATTTGGCGACCACGATGTATCACCTGCTGGGGATCGTCGCGGACAAAGAACTGATGGCACCCGGTGCCCGACCCATTGAAATTGTCGACGGCGGCAAGGTTATTCAGAACATCATCAGCTAAGCAGGAGTTTCTCAGATGCGATCGATCTCCCACAGCCTGATGTTTCGGCGATACATTGCGACCGCCGTCCTGTCGATCTGTTTTGGACAGGCGGCGATGGCGGCGTTCCCGGTCGTCACCCATCACCAACCTCTCGGCGTGACACGTGGCGGTGAAGCCACTGTCGTCTTACATGGAAACCAACTCTCTGACGCTCGGGAAGTTCTCTTTGATCAGCCCGGTGTCGAGGTCATCGAGTGCAAACCGATCGACAACAAATCGATCGAACTCAAAGTCAAAACCGAAGCGACTTTGCAACCGGGGATGTATTCGTTTCGTGTGGTGACCGCGAGCGGAATCACGAACCTGCGTTTTCTAAGCGTGGGAACGATGCCGATTGTCGAAGAAGTCGAACCGAACAACGACTTTGCTACACCACAAGAAATCCCGATGGACTGTACCGTCGAAGGGAATGTCGACCGTGAGGATGTCGATCACTTTCGCGTCTCACTTAAAGCGGGACAGAAACTGACGGTTGAAATCGAAGGGATGCGTCACCGATGGAGCCTCTCCAATCGTGACATCCTCGATCCATACATCGCCATCCTTGATGACAAACGTTTTGAGGTCGCGGTGAGCGACGACTCGCTCCTGTTTCAACAAGACGGCATCTGTTCGTTTACTCCCGAAGAGGATGGCCAGTACACGGTTTTGGTTCGAGACAGTTCCTTCCTCGGCCAAAGAAACATCTGCCGATATCGGCTGCACGTCGGTTCGTTTCCGCGACCCACGACCATCATTCCCTCCGGCGGTGTTCAGGGTGAATTGCTGAAAGCAAAACTCATCGATATCGACGGCACGATCACCGACGCATCGGTCCAACTACCAACAGATTTCATCAACCCTGAAAACAGCCGCGGAACACCGACGCAACCTTACCCGGTGATCACGGAAGACAAATCTGGGATCTCACCATCGCCAAATTGGATTCGCGTTGGCAACCTGCCGATCGTGAACGAAGTGGAACCCAACAACGATCACCGCAAAGCGCCCGAATGTTCGGTGCCCGCTTTATTGTCCGGGGTGATCGGGGAACCAGGTGATTTCGATTGTTTCACGTTCGAATGCAAAAAGAACGAGAAATTCCGGGTCCAACTGTATGCACGCGAAACACTTCGCTCGCCCCTTGATGGTGTGATGAACGTTTTCGATGCCAGCGGCAAGACGCTCAAAAGCAGCGACGACATCGGCGGCAAACTTGACGGATCTTTCGACTTCACCGCCGCGAGCGACTCGAAACATACGATCCGCATCTACGATCACTTGCGTGGCGGTAGCCCGCTGCACAACTACTTGATCGAAGTCAGCCGTCTCGAGCCGAGCTTTAGCCTCGATTTGAAGGAACTTCGTCGCGACGAAGCGATGGTGGTTCCCGTCCCGATCGGAGGTCATGGCGCGATGATGGTGCAAGCCAAACGGGATCAATACAACGGCGAGATCGCCTTGGAACTAGACGGCGTGCCTGAAGGCGTCACGGTTCAAACGTTCCCGATTCCTCCTGGACGAATCGAAATCCCGGTCGTGCTCACCGCTTCCGCCGACGCATCGCTGGCGGGAACATTCTTTGACGTCATCGGCCGAGGCCAACAAGGCGATCAAGTGCTCACCGCCGATTTGCAACAACACCACAAGATTGTCCTCGGCCAAAACCGCCGTGCCATGCTTGAACACTCGACCCCCAAAGCGGTGATGGCCGTTTGCGAGGCGATGCCGTTTTCAATCGAGTTGGTTCAACCCAAAACTCCGGTGCTCCGCCGTGGCAGCAAAGAACTGTTGGTACGAATTAAACGCAACGAGGGATTTGAGAACGCGGTGTATCTCAAGACGCTCTACAACCCTCCGGGTGTCGGGGTCAACAACAGTCGCAAGATCGACAAAGGTCAAAACGAAGTGACCATTCCGATCACCGCCAACGCGAACGCGGCGATGGGAACGTGGCCGTTGGTGATGCAGGTCAGCTACGGCACCAAACTCGGCACGCAAACCGTTGCATCAGCACCGATCATGCTCGACGTCGAAAACGCCGTCTTTAACTACAAGTTCCCCCGCGCCGCAGCCGAAACGGGAGGTGAAACACAATTGATGGTCACGATGGAAAAGATTCGTGACATCGAAGGCGAAATGGAAGTTCAACTGGTCGGCCTCCCCAACGGCGTGACCTGTGAGGCTCCCGTGCAGAAGGTAACGCTCGAAAGCACCTCGGTAACGTTTCCCCTCAAGATCGCTGCCGATGCCAAGACGGGTGTCCACAAGACGCTCAATGTCCAAACTCGGATTAGCCGCGACGGAGAAACGATGGTTCAAACCGATGGCACCGGAGAGATCCGAGTGGACAAGCCGGTCGTCAAGAAAGACCCCGCAGCGGCACCCGAGAAGAAACCGAAACCCAAACCCAAAACCGACGCTCCGCCCAAACCGCTCAGCCGACTCGAACAGCTTCGCCAAGAAAAGGAATCCTCATGATCCGATCTAGCCGTGTCGTTGCCGGACATCGACCTGTCCCGAGTCCGATCGCCCATCCCAGATTGGCTAGCCACACAACCCGCCAAACTGTGTTTTGGGTGCTGATCTACGTATCCGCATTGGTGGCGTGTATGGTCCTCTCGCGATCCGCAATAGCGGCGTCGCCCGATGCCAGCGTTTCTCAACCGGATCCTCGCAAGAAGATCCAATTGGACGTCTACCCCGAAACCATTTCGCTCAATTCCGGGTCCGATTTCCAATCCTTCGTTGCGGTGCTGCGACGAGACGACGGCGTCACGTTGGACGTCACTGATCGCGTCCGCTGGACGGTCGAGAACGAATCGCTCGCGAAAATTGACGGTCACATCCTACGCCCGCTTGCCGACGGCGAAACCGTGCTGGCGGCCCGATACGACGGCGGCCTGGTGCGGGTTCCCGTCAAAGTCGAAAAGGCGGCCACGATCCCGCCAATCAGTTTCATCAAAGACGTGATGCCGGTACTCACGCGATCAGGCTGCAACACGGGTTCGTGTCACGGCGCCGCACGAGGCAAAGACGGTTTCCGCCTAAGCCTGTTCGGCTTTGACCCTCAAGGTGATTACCAGCGCATCACTCGTGAGATCGGAGTTCGTCGCATCAACCTCGCGTTACCCGCCGAAAGCCTGTTTTTGAAGAAGGCGATTGGCGCGGTCCCTCACACCGGCGGAAAACTGTTTGACGTCGACAGCGACTACTACGCGACGCTGCATCGTTGGTTGCAGGCGGGCGCAAAAAACGATCCTGCCGATGCCATGCCGCCCGCGGTTGAGTCGGTAGCGATCTATCCTGAGCAAGCAGTTCTCGAAGGTGAGGGGGCGCTACAGCGAATGGTTACGGTCGCAACGTACGCTGACGGTACCACGCGAGACCTCAGTCGCCTCGCGGCGTTCTCAACCAATAACTCCTCCGTCGCTGCGATCGAACAGGACGGTGTCGTGACGGCGGACTCACGTGGCGAAGCATTCGTGATGGCTCGCTTTGACACGCACACCGTCGGCAGCCAAATCCTCACGCTTCCCGCGGGTTTGAAATACACGCCGCCCAAGTCGCAGCCGAGCAACTACGTCGATGAACTCGTTGATAAGAAACTGCAACAATTGCGGATTTTGCCGAGCCCTCCGTGCACCGATGAAGAGTTCATTCGTCGTCTGACCATCGACGTGACAGGCCTGCTGCCGACCGAAGAGGAAGTCCTCCGATTTATCGCGGACCCCGCGGCGGACAAACGGGAAGCGTTGGTGGATCAGTTACTCGCTAAAAAAGAATTCAGCGAGATTTGGGCGATGAAATTCGCGCAATTGCTGATGATCAAAAGCAGCAACACGGTCAGCAAGAAATCGGCACTTCTGTACGCAAACTGGTTGATCGACCAATTCGCACGAAACGTCCCGATCAACGAGATGGTGCACGATCTCCTGACGAGCACCGGTGGAACGTTTGGGGAACCCGCCACCAATTTCTATCAAATCGAGCGGGACACGCTAAAGACCTCCGAAAACGTCGCTCAAGTTTTCATGGGGATCCGTACGCAGTGTGCTCAATGCCACAACCATCCCTTCGATCGCTGGACCATGGACGACTACTATGGCTTCGCCGCATTCTTTGCCCAAGTCGGACGAAAACAAGCCGAAGACTATCGTGAACAGATCGTGTACAACCGGTTCAGCGGTGAGACCAAGCACCCGGTGACCGGTCAAAACGTGGCTCCGAAGCTGCTCGGTGGTCCCGCACCCGAAACACGTGGCAAGGACCGACGCGTCCTGTTGGCGGATTGGTTGGTCTCGCCGGAGAATCCGTTCTTCGCAACCAGTATCGCAAACCGAGTTTGGGCACACTACATGGGTGTGGGCATCGTCGATCAAGTCGATGATTTCCGCGTCAGCAATCCGGCCACCAACCCGGAACTGCTCGATAAACTCGGCGAAAAGCTGATCGAATACAACTACGACTTCCGCAAATTAGTGCGAGACATCTGCGTCAGCCGTGCCTACGAGCGTAGTTGTCAGACCAACGAAACGAACGCGCACGACACACGCAATTACGCCCACGCGGTGATTCGACGAATCCCTGCTGAAAGCCTTCTCGATTGCATCTGCCAGGTAACCGAGTCGAACGAAAAGTTCAGCGGATTGCCTCTAGGAAGTCGCGCCGTGCAGATCGCCGACGGTGCGGTTTCGAATTACTTCCTGAACACGTTCGGACGATCACCACGGACAACCGTTTGTGATTGTGAAGCGACAACGGATCCCTCGCTGTCCCAAGCATTGCATTTGCTCAACGGGGATACCGTTTCGAATAAGATCAGTTCTGGAAACGTGATCAAGAAATGGCTCACTCAGGAAAAATTGACTCATGACCAGATTCTCGATCGGATCTATCTCCGTTCGCTGAGCCGAATGCCTGACCAAGCCGAACGAGACGAAGTCTTGGCGATGTTGGCGGAAGAAAACGCCGACGCCCAACAGATTTTCGAGGACGTGTTTTGGGCCGTGCTCAACGGTCGCGAATTTGTATTCAATCACTGAGCCATACTCCATGAATTCCATTCGATTGATTGCGGCCGCTTCACTCGGCCTGTCCTTCCTCGGCGCATCGACAACGCTCGCGACCGCCGCCGAAGGCAGCCCCGCGAAGGTGACCTATGAAGACGACGTCAAGCCGATTTTTAGACAACACTGCATGACCTGTCACAACCAAAGTGACAAACGTGGTGGATTGGCGATTGATTCCTACGGCGCGCTGATGGAAGGCGGCGGTAGTGGTGAAGTCGTTTATGACGATGGCGATGTGGACGCCAGTCGGTTGTGGCAACTCGTCAACCACGATGACACGCCGGTCATGCCGCCTGAACAGCCCAAGATCCCTGCCGAACAGTTGGCGATCTTGAAAGCATGGATCGAAGGTGGCATCCTCGAAAATTCAGGCAGCCAAGCCAAAGCAAAGAAGAAAAACGCCTTGGCGTTTGCGGCCCCTTCGACGGGCAAGCCGGAAGGGCCACCGCCGATGCCTAAAACCCTTCCTCAAAAAGTTCCGGTCGTCACCGAGCGAGCCTCCGCAGTCACTGCGATCGGTGCCAGCCCCTGGGCTCCGCTGATTGCCGTAGCCGGTCAAAAACAGATCGTGCTGTACCACGCCGATACCGCCGAACTGCTAGGCATTCTTCCGTTTGAAGAAGGAATCCCCCAATCGCTGCGATTCAGCCGTGATGGCCGCTACCTGATCGCGGGCGGCGGTGAACACAGTGTGCGTGGAATCGCGGCGGTGTATGAGATTGAAACCGGATCGCGGGTCGCGACGGTCGGCGATGAATACGACGTCGTCTTTGATGCCGACTGTAACGATACGATGTCGCGAATCGCGCTCGGTGGCCCGCAAAAGATGCTGCGAATCTTTGACGCCACCGATGGCGCTCTGTTGTTCGACCTGAAGAAGCACACCGACTGGATTTACGCGGTCGCGTTCAGCCCCGATGGCGTCTTGGTGGCATCGGGAGATCGCAGCGGCGGGTTAGTCGTCTGGGAGGCCGCTACGGGACGACAATTCCTCGATCTGACGGATCACAAAGGTGCCATCAACTCAATCTCGTGGCGTGACGACTCCAACGTGCTCGCCAGCGCAAGTGATGACGGAACTGTAAAATTGTGGGACATGATCGCCGGCAAAGCAATCAAGTCGATCAACGTCGGAGGCGGCGCCGTGATGGCAGTCCGCTTCGATCACAAAGGCCAACTCGTCACCGCCTCGAAGGATCGGAAGGTTCGACTTTGGGACGCGTCGGGTAACAAGATCAAAGAGTTCCCACCGACGCCCGAAGCGGCACTCGAAGCTGCGATCACGCACGATTCAACCCGCGTCGCGTATGGCGATTGGACCGGAACGGTTCAGATCACGACCATCGCCGACCCACCGGTGACAACACCACTGGCCGCCAATCCTCCACCCGCGGCCGAACGATTGAAAGCCGTCGAACAAACACTCGCGTCCATCCGCACGCAGCTCGAACCGTTGTCCAAATCCCAACAGGAGATGAAAACAAAACTCGACGCGGCGGTGAAAGCACTCAACGACGCGGAGGCGGCGCACAAAGCCAGCATCGCGGCGGTTGAGCAAAGCAAAGCGACCGAGGTTTCGCTGCGTGAGCAATCAAAACAGTTGTCTGAAAAACTACCAGCCTTGATCACCAGCTCGCGAGATCAGCACGACAGAGTGATCGCCGCGAGGTTGTCGCTGGGTGATGCCCCTGACGCGGCCAAGATCGAGATCGTCGCCGCGGTGGAATCGAACCTAGCCAATCTGTTGTCACAAATCGCACAAACCCGACGCGACTCAGTCAGCCGATTAGCAGAGGCCGACAAAGAGAAAAACCGGACGGCGGAACTAGCGGCTAAGATCAAACCAGCCGAGGCAATCGTCGTTCAAAAGAAAGCTGGCGTCGATGCCGCACAGAAAGCGTGGGAGCAAGCCAAGCAGGCCCACGACGCGGTCGCCGCTCAGATGAGCGAACAAGAGCGTAAGAAGCAGCAACTCGTTGCCGCGATTCAATAAGCAACCGCACTTCGTTCGTACGGATTGCTTCAAGATCGAAGTTCTTCGAGCGACCTATTGTCGCTCGCTGGTGCCGATTCAGCCGGTTCGCATAATGATCGGTCAGAACTTCTAAGTCCACGATTGATGGGGGTGGCTCGTTGGAGTCGATTCACATCAACCGAGAGGGCAGAACAATTGTTTCGACTTCTCCGCTGGCAAAGCACCCCAGGGGAACAAACAATTGTTCTGCGTTGCGATTCAAAGTGTCGACTTACGACGCGGCGACGTCGACTCGGTTTTTCACTTGCCAAAGCACCCCGGCACGACGGATCGTCGGCACCAGTTCGCTTCGCAGTTCTTGATTGGGCAACGTACCGCTAAGAATGACCGCCGTGTTTTCAACCTTGATTTGCAGACGTGCTGCATAAGCCCCGAGTCGCTCGTGAACGCGGAGCATCGATTGAATTCGTTTTAAAGTACGGCCTGCGCGGCTGCTATTTTCGTTCGAAGTATCCATCGTAAAACTCGTTGTGGGCTGAAGGTGGATGGTTCCGTCTATATGTGAATAGCGGAAAACGGGCGTGATTTGTGACACAAAAAACCTCACAAATTGCGAGGTTCATCTGCCAAGATCAAACTGATCTCACCTGTCGATAACGAAGTTAAAGATGCATATGCCGTGCCGACTCTTTACCAGCCGTTGTAGAAAACTGACAAAAAGGCGACACGGCGAGAACTCTCGGGAACATTCTTTCGGGAATCACCACTGGTCGTGGTCGATCGTTTCTTTTCCAGCACGGGTCAGGAGACGCAGGAAGAATTCAGGGCCGGTACTGTTTGTGAAAAACCTTACCGCGCCGTCCGCCATACCGATATGGAATCCGCCTTCCCTCAATTTGCCCAGATGTTGCAGGGGATTCGCTTTGTCGATCTCAATGTCCTCAGGCTTCGACCAGATCACCGCGGCTTCGGCATTCACTTCGAGGATTAAGGCCGAATTACTCAAACCATCGAGGAAATCGCGGAACGCCGTTTTCTCAAGGGGCCGCATGCCCATGTCTTCGCCGACCACCGCCTGCATGACGGTCATCCCAGGTCCGAGCGTAACGCCCGGTGACTGGTAAACCGCGGGCAGCTCTTTGGCCAGCGGAAGGTTGTGCTCGCTATCCCAAGGTTCGTCGAGATGAAACTTCTGATAAAGCGCTTGCTCTTCGATAAATGGCAAAATCGCAACCCGCCAACTCAGCAGAGGTTTGCCATCGTCATCCGTGATCGCTGATTTGGGCAATTGTCTGTAGGCCGAGTGGTAATTATGCATCGCCAGCATGATCTGTTTGATGTTGTTGGAACTACTCATGCGTCGAGCCGCTTGACGTGCTGCTTGAACAGCCGGCAACAACAATCCGACCAAGACACCGGTCGTCGCCACGCTCACGCTCGATTCGACCTCAATCGCCACCTCATCGCCGCGCAACGTCGGCTTCAGATTCTTGGTGATCATGTCGGCCATGCGGTTGGCGTAGCGATCCGTGGCTTCGCGCATCGCCTGGGATTGATCCGAGTTCGCCAGACTGCGGTTGATTTCTGCAATTGCCAACACGCGGGCTGCGACGATCGAATCAATTAGGATCGACTCGATTCGCTGGGCGGCGACCTCGTCGGTGCCCACCAACGCGAGCCGCAAGGCGCCTGACCCCTCACCAAAATCGACATGGACCTTGATCGCATCGGTGAGACCGGGGATTTGCGCGAGCGGTTGAAGATCGGGCGCGAGATTCCCGGCACCCTGCATCGCAACGCCGCTCAGAATCGGGCGGACCTGCTCGGTCACCATCGCGATGGTGAGCCCTGACTGGTGCGTCATCGTCTGCAACAAAGATGGCAATTCACCGGTGCCGTTTTCGGCATTCAACATCGGTCGCATGTAATTCGCGGTACCGACGAAGAGCGTCTGCTCGTCGATCTGCGATATCACGCTTCCTGGCGGCCCATCGATGACATAAGCCTCATGCCCATCGATCTGCACCGGATCCGCGGCGGCATCAATCGCCTCACGCAGAAGTGCATAGTCAGGCGCCGCAGAGAGCGAGATGACGACGCCCACGAGCGGCTGCATGGTTTGGGGATCGAGCGCAACCACCATCTTCACTTCATCGATGTCAAACGGATCGATGCCGAACTGTTCACTCATTTGCACCCGCAGGATTTCGATGGGGAACATCTCAATCATCGGGTTCTCAAACCAGGATGACGGCGACAAAATCATCGTCGCCAATGCGTCGTCGGGAACGTATCGGGTGATGGGGGTCGTTACCGTGGCAGGCTCTTGAGCGGCAGCACGGTGCGATAACGGAAACGCGATCAGAGTCGTCAGCGCGAGCGTCAGTGCACCTACCGAAATCACAGTTCGAGGTCGGGTCATCATTTCCTCCGGAGGACTGGTCGTGGGAGTAGCCGGAGGGTTTGATCCCCCCGTATCGCCCAGTCTAGTGCATTTGGAAAAGCCGGGGGGCACAGCGGGGCTCGATAGAACTTGTTCCACCGTCTGGCGACGGTGGCTACAAGAAAGAGACAACGCCAACGAAAATCACGCCAATAAAAAACCGCCGCGACCCGAAGGCAACGGCGGTATCGTTTGTTAGCAGTTCAGCATCTGGCGATAGCAAAGATAGATGTAGAGCTAAACTTGACGGCTTGGCCGAGAAGTCCGAGCGAGCGACAGAGCGGAGTCTGCCGCCAGGAGAAGATTCAATCGGTCAAGTTTCAATCGTCTCAGTTGTCATCATCTCAAAACGAGGACGACTTGAAGCACCGTGACCGCGTGCTAGCAACCATGGCAGGGCGAGGCACTCACGGGAGCACCACATCCGCCACAACCACTGTTGAGCACGGGCGTCGACATCACTGGAGCCGAGTACACGGGTGAACCGCAGCCGCCTTGCATGACCGAAGGGCCGGTGCTGATGACACCACCGCTGATGATGCCGGTCGACGAACCGCTGCAGCAAGGATTGATGGTCTCTTCCACCAACGTCGGAACCATTTTGCAAACTTGGACGGTTTGCTCTTTGATCACCGTGTGAGGGACGTTGACCACGTACTCTTCGATTTGCTCTTCCGCGACTCGCTCGTAGCGGGTCGTTTGGTAAGGCTCGACGGTGTACTCAGGCACGTTGTACGTGTAGCTGATTTCCTTCGTGCGTTCTTCGGTGGAGTAGGTGACGTAAGGAATCGTTTCGGTCTTGGTGATCGTGTTGTACGTCAAAGTCTTACGCATGCGGGTGCGAGTTTCTTCGTTGTACTGAACGACTTTGCGAGTGCGGGTGCGTGGCTCGTCGACATATTCGACGACCTGTTTGCTGCCCGTACGGGTTTCCGGACGGTAAGCGATCGTGGTGCACTCATACGGAATCTGAGTCGATTCTTGTTCGTACACGGTATAGCTCACGACTTGCGATTCTTTGGTGTTGGTCGTCACGGCAACCGTTTCGGTCGTCACGTTGGGAACCCAGACGCGTTTGGTCGTCGTGGTGGGGGCACAGTTGGTTGCTGCAGGAGCCGAGTAGCTGACGCTGCCGCCGCATCCGCCGTAGCTACCGCCGCCGCAACCGCCACATGCCGAAACGGTGACACAACCGCCGCAGGCCGATCGGCAACCACCGCAACGACATCCGCTGCTATGACTGGTGCCACAACCGCTGGCGTAAACGACATTGGTCGCCACAGGAGCGGCGGGCACTTCAACGATTTGCTCTTCCCAGTGGCCGTAATCCTTCGTGACCGTTTTCATTTCGGTTTTCGGAACGTCGACTTGGATCGTCCGGGTTTTGGTGACAGGAACGGCGTTGACAACCGTCCGGGTCTTTTGGGTCGTTACGGGATAAGGAACGTTCACGGTGTAGGTGAAGGTTTCGTCGCGAAGGCGTGGCACCTTGACGGTGTACTCTTCGGGGACATCGACGAGGGTGGGTACGCGAACCGTGTACTCTTCAGGAACTTCCGACCATTGAGGAACCGTTTCGGTCACGTTGACGGTCTTCTCGCTCTTTGTCGGAACAAGCACGGTGTAGGTGATCGTTTTGGTATCGGTCTTCGATACGTTGGTCACTTTGGTGCGATAGTTTTCCTCGGTAACCGGGACCGTGGTGTAAACGGTCTTGGTGCGGTATTGCGTTTCGGGACGCATTTCCTGCACCGCCACGGGGCGTGTTTCGGTGACGTAGGTCGGCTTCATCACCACGCGATACGCGGTCGTCGGCTCGCACAACGTTTGCGTCGTGGGCACGCTACTGACCGAAACGGACGATCCGTAACTGACGCTCGAACCGTAGCTGTAGCCCGACGGCACGACGTAGCCTTGACCGCAACCAACCGCTCCGCCGCATCCTGTGCTGACAACGGTTGGCGAACTGCCACATGGGTCGGAACAACCACCACATGGTTGACAACGGGCCGCCGCGGTTGTCGCGTAAGAAGCGAGCATCGCGGTCGCGATACCCAGGAAATAGGACATGGATTTCACTGGAGTGTTCCTCAAAGAAAATTTAGTAACAGCCGAAATGGCAACCGCGGGAAAAAGGACCGATATTCCGGGCGATGGCATCCCCCCCAACCACCAGGAAACAAGACTAAACGGAACCACCGCCCGTTCAATCTTCAATCGTCACTTTTTGCGCAAAACAACCAACCGTCAAAAGTGTCGCGGTTTGCCCATACTAACGCAATCGTCAGAGCCCGAACAATCTGCAGGATGCGGAAAAATGACCTAGAACCCGCAGATCGCCCTCGGGTGTTGGTCAGCTGCCTGGGATGCGCCGAAGGTTAAAAAACGTTTCGATTCCCGCTCCAACGGACTTCAAAAGCCCTCTGTAAACGGTTCCAATTCGTCCGGAGTCTCATTTGAAGAACCTTTGTCGATCTCGCCCGAAAGTCACCGGATGTTAAGCAGCCTCTTCCTATCGAACTCAAACCCGCCCCTCGGGGACAAACACATTTGTCCACCTGTCGCTTTCGGGTGCCGACTCGCCGCGCTGGCGATCACGTTTTTCAGCTCGGGTTTGGCTCTGGCAGCCAGCCCGGGGCAGCCCGTCGTCGCCCGGGTTGAGATGAAATTCGCCACCGGCGACGAAGTGGTGGACGTGATCGCGAAAGGAGATTTACTGACCGTGGTGGAGGACCGTGGTGACGACTACGTCATCGTCACGCACGATGGGACGCGCGGAGCCGTCGACAAAGTCAACGCGGTGGAGCTGGCGGAATCGACATCAATTTATACCGAACTGATCGAGGAATTCCCTGACGAAGGACGCTACTACACCCTCCGTGCCTCCGCTTGGTGGGCACTCGGCAAACAGGACGAGGCGCTTGCCGATTTCAATACCGCGATCGAAAAAGGTTACACAGCGGCACACGCCTACAGCAGCCGCGGACTGTTTCTGGCCGCGCGAGGCGAACACCAAGCCGCGATCTCCGACTACGACAAAGCACTCGAAATCGATCCCGACGACGTCACACCGCTGATCAACCGCGCGGCCGTTCACATGGGGCAGGGCGAGTACGAAAAAGCGATTCGCGACTACACCGCCGCGCTCGACGTTCGCAAAAACAACGCCGCGTTATTGCGGCAACGTGCGATCGCCTACAAGGCGGCCGGCCAGCTGGAAAAAGCGATCGCCGACTTCGACAAAATCGTCGACGCCAATGCCGAAGACGTCGCCGCGATCATGGGACGCGGTTACATCCGATTCCAACAACGCGAATTCGCCGCCGCCGCTGCCGACTTTTCAGCCGCTTTGGAAATGAACGACGAGGATCCGGTCGCTTGGAACAACCGAGGCTACAACCGTTACCAACTCGGCAAAACCGCGGCCGCGTTGGAAGACTATGACCGCGCGATCGAATTGGCTCCCAACTACGCGCTCGCTCACCAGAACCGGGCTTGGCTGCTCGCCACGACGGACGACAAATCGTTGCGTGACCCGAAGGCGGCCATCGAATCGGCTGAGAAAGCGTGCGAGATCAACGCATACGGGAACATCGGGGATCTCTCAGCCCTGGCGGCCGCCCACGCTGCTGCGGGCAATTTCAAAGACGCCGTCGGTTGGCAAGAAAAGGTGGTTGAGATCGCACCGGCGGATGTCAAAGAGTTTGCCGAAAAAATGCTGACTCGATACCGAAACGAGAAACCGTACATCGCCGACCCCGTCGCCGCGGAACAAGTTGAAGAAGAAGCCGCCGAGGCAGCCGCTGCCGCTGAGGCAGAAAAGAAGAACGAGGCCGCCATCCGCGACGCAGTCGAGAAGCTCGAGCAAGAGGCTAAAAGGAATGCCAAAGCCGACGCGGAATCGGAGTGAATCGGTAAGCAGGCACATAGAAGTGATTCGGTATAACGACAATNNTTCGCGGCAGTTTCGCCAGATGACTCCTGCAGACCTGCTTAGATCGCCCGCGTTCAGGCGGGCGGATACAGATCCGCAAACACGACCGCCATCGCGTCGGCATACGCGTCGGGATCTCCTTCGCAATCCCGCCAAGCCTCGACTTTGGCTTCCTCAAAACTGATCGCCACGTCGGGATTCGATCGCAGATAATCACGCAGCCGGGTGGTCTGTCGCAATAATGGTGACCCCTGAGTGACGGCATAAATCCGATGCGTGATCTCGCCGTGGCGAGGTTTTTGCAAGGCAACCTGACCGCCGCCACCGAGTTTTGCCCATTCGGGCATTTCGACGCGAAGGAAGTTCAACCCTTCGATCAACTCGGCCGATTCCGATAAATCGACCGGATCGGCGACGACCGCGATGGCATCGACGATCGGCCTGGCGATGATCCCGCTGATCGCGGTGGAGCCGATATGTTCGACGGCAACGACACGGCCCTCACAGCATTGCAGGATACTACTGCGAGTCTGCTCGAACTCTTGCCGCCATCTCGCATCGTGGTGCATCAGGCGAACGCGGCCGGGCTCGCCGTCGTCGTTGAAATCCGTGCCCCGCCAATGAGGTTGTGTCAAAGCGTGCCGACCTCCGCGAACCGATTGAAAATTGAACTCTAGGGGCTGATTTCGATGATCGCCCGTCTCGGTTATAACCCCAGGGCACCGGTGAACGCGACCGAGTCGCCGACGCCTGTCATTTCCCCTCCTTTCAACCAACACCATCGCCAGTGACTTCGACCGAAACCACCACGTCCTCAGCCTTCCCCCAAAGTGACGCCTTGGTCGGTGTGATCATGGGCAGCCGTAACGATTGGGAAACGATGTCGGCGGCGTGCGAGATCCTCGCTCAGTTTGAAATCCCGTTTGAAAAATCGGTGGTTTCCGCCCACCGGACGCCGGAGCGGATGTTTCAGTACGCTCAAACGGCGCGTGATCGCGGGTTGCGGATCATCATCGCGGGAGCCGGCGGCGCCGCCCATTTGCCGGGCATGGTGGCCTCCGAAACGATCCTTCCGGTGATTGGGGTGCCGATCCAAAGCCGTGCTCTGCAGGGACTCGATTCGCTCCTGTCGATTGTTCAGATGCCCGGTGGCATCCCAGTTGCAACGATGGCGATCGGAAAAGCGGGCGCCAAAAACGCCGGGATTCTCGCCGCCCGCATGCTCGCCATGACCGACGATGCGTTGGCGAAACGCGTCGAAGCGTTCGTCCGGCAACAGCACGACGACGTGATCGCCAGTGCTGACCTGAGCGATATCTGACTTTTTGCGTTCACATCAACTCGTTGATCAACGTTTCACTCTGACGTTTCTGTTTAGCGTTCTCGACGGAAGGCCCGCGTTTTATGAATTCGACTATCAGCCCCATCATGCCGGGTTCCACAATCGGAATGGTCGGCGGCGGCCAACTCGGCCGAATGTTCGCCATCGCCGCCGCCAAACTCGGATATCGGGTCGGGGTGTTTTGCGGCAGCAGCGACGAACCGGCCGCCGACGTCGCATCCTTCACAGTTTGCGGCCCCCTCGAAGATCATTCGGCGATCGAAATTTTCGCCCGCCGCTGCGACGTGATCACGCTCGAGTTTGAAAACATCCCGGCCGAAACCATTGCCGCCTGCGGTCGTCACGCCCCCACTTTTCCCGATGCCTCCGTGCTCGCGACGGCTCAAGATCGACTGCGGGAAAAATCAACGCTCCGCGACGCCGGATTGCCCGTCACGCCGTTCGCACCGGTCACCAATGCGGAACAGGCCTGTCAGGCAGCGGAACAGTTTGGTTGGCCTGTGATCGTCAAAACCCAGCGAAGCGGCTACGACGGCAAAGGCCAACACCGCTTGAACAACGCCGCTGACGCCGAGGCGGTCGATTGGCAGGCCGGCGGGGAATGGATCGCCGAAGCGATGATTGATTTTGAACGTGAGGTTTCCGTCGTGGTGTCGCGCCGCGCCGATGGCGTCTCGACGACGTTCCCGGTCTTTGAAAATGGCCATCGCAATCACATTCTCGACCTGACGACGCTGCCAGCGGCGATCACATCGCAAACGCAGGCCAGGGCTCGCGAGATCGCGATGGAAGCGACCCGTTGTTTGGATGTCGTCGGTCTGCTGTGCGTCGAGATGTTTATCCAAAACGTCGATGGTGAGCAGCAAATCTACATCAACGAAGTCGCGCCACGGCCTCACAACTCGGGTCACGTTACGATCGAAGCGTGCCGCACGAGCCAATTCGAACAGCACGTCCGCGCGATCTGCGGCCTGCCTCTCGGGGACACGGCAATGATCACACCCGCCGCCGCGATGATCAATCTGCTCGGCGATTGGTGGGGTGCTAACGGAGAACAACCGAACTGGCCCGCCGCGTTGTCCGTTGATGGTGTTTCGCTGCACCTGTACGGCAAACACGCCGCGCGGCCGGGACGAAAGATGGGGCACATGACAGCGGTCGGCTCGTCACTTGATGAGATCACCGAACGCTTGCACCGGGCCCGCAACGCACTCGCGTAGTTCCATCGCCCGAACAATCCAAACTGAGTGATTGGTTGTCGCGACCATCGTTGCGACAACCAGCAATTCGATAATCATTGTCCCTTTTCAATAGAACGACCGTCTGAATGAGTATCCCCATCTCCGCCGACGCATCTTCCCGTCCTCACGACACGCTGCGGGAAGTGCAAATCCAACGCGGCTATCTGGAATCCAATCCGGCGAGCGTGCTGTATCGCAGCGGCAAGACGATTGTGTTGTGCACGGCATCGGTCGAACACAGCGTCCCACCGTGGATGGCTGGCCGCGGCAAAGGCTGGGTCACCGCCGAGTACAACATGCTACCCGGCAGCACGAGCCCTCGGAAACGCCGTGACCGGGGCGGGAAAGTCGACGGCCGCACGACCGAAATCCAGCGATTGATTGGGCGCAGTTTGCGAGCGGTTACCAACTTGGAAGCACTCGGCGAACGATCGATCACGGTCGATTGCGACGTCTTGCAGGCCGACGGCGGAACACGCACCGCATCCATCACGGGCGGATTCATTGCACTTTCGCTCGCCGTGGCCGACCTCGCCGCCAACCCAGACCCTGATCCCGAAGCCAAACCGGTGGTCGTCGCCGACGTCTTGCCACGCAGTGTCGCGGCGGTCAGTGTCGGCGTGGTCAACGGCGACGTCGTCTTGGATCTCGACTACGTGCTCGACTCCGCCGCTGACGTCGACATGAATGTCGTGATGACTGGAGACGGTCGCTTCATCGAAATTCAAGGCACTGGCGAAGAGGCAACGTTCGACGACGAACAGCTCGCTCGCATGCTCAGCCTCGCCAAGAAAGGCATCCGCGAACTGACCGAATTACAAAAAGAAGCGGTCCGTTAAGCGGCTCATGACGCAACATCCATCGCGGCAATCATCCGCGATTTCCCATAAGGAGCAGAGGATGTTATTGCACACTCACTCAGTCCGGCATCGGTCGCCGCATATGCTCGTAGGCACCGGGCGTCGCTAACCGTCCCCGGCGAGTCCGCACCAACAGTTCGCTGCGTAGCAGGAACGGCTCGACTTCGTCCTCGAGCGTGTCGCCACTGACGTTCATCGTGTGAGCGATCGCATCGAGCCCCGCGGGGCCACCCAAGAACACTCGCATTAACGTGTCGAGATAGTTGCGGTCCTGCTTGTCGAGCCCGAGGGCGTCGATCCCGATCATGTCGAGCGCGGCCCGAGTGATCTCCTGGTTAACTTTTCCGTTCGCTTTGCTCTGCGCGTAATCACGCACCCACAGCAGACGATTGTTGGCCAGTCGTGGCGTGCTACGAGAGCGGTCCGCGATGACTCCGGCGGACAGATCGTCGACTTTGATCGACAGTTTCTTCGAGTTGCGGTGAACGATCTCCGAAAGCTCTTCACGCGTGTACCAGCCGAGGTGCTCGCGAATTTGAAAACGATCACGCAGCGGAGCACTCAGCATTCCGGCGCGGGTGGTCGCCCCGATGAGCGTGAACGGTTTGAGCTGGAGGTTCAAGGTTCGGGCGTTGACGCCGTCACCCAAGACCACGTCGATGCGGTAGTCTTCCATGGCGGTGTAGAGATACTCCTCGACCGCCTTGGGAACGCGGTGAATTTCGTCGATAAACAGCACCGACCCTTCGGAAACATTCGTCAGGTAGGGCAGCAGATCTTTGGGAGCGCGAAGTCCGGCACCGTTGGCCATTTGGACCGTCGTGTTCATTTCGGCGGGAATGACGGTCGCGAACGTTGTCTTGCCCAGCCCGGGAGGACCATCAAACAGGATGTGCCCGAGCGGCTCGCCCCGTGACTGGGCCGCGTCGATCGCGATCTTCAAACGTTCGATCACGTCGCGTTGCCCGACCATCTCATCCATCCGATGAGGCCGCAATTTGACGTCGGTCTCGCCGCGCGGTGCGGGCTGGTCACTACTCGCTGCGGGAGCGCCCTTTGGCGGTTTCCCCGGCGGCCCTTTTGATTGGGACCCGATGGGTGACGGACCGTGGTTATCGAGCGCATTGCCGCGCCGTTCTGGGTCGGATTGTTGGTAAATTGCTTCACGTGCCATCGTGGATTCCGTCGAGCGATCTCTCAAATCAGTGCGTTCTGCTTCGGTTACTGTAGCGGTCGAGCCGCCATCGTTGGTAGTTCACTTCCCTGGCACGGCTGTATTCTCGCGCGAGAATGCGAGGTAAATTGCCATTATTGTGAGTGATAGGAACATGTCGGAATCCCCATCGGATCAGCCGCTCCCCGTGGACAGTGCTGACGAAACGCAGTCTGAGCGGGCATGTGCGGACATGTCCGATCCGCAGTGGATCGCCCGCTACGAGCCCTACTTGAAGATGCTCGCCCGGACCCACATGCGGGCCGCCTACCGGGCCAAAATCGGCACCTCTGACATCGTCCAGCAAGCCATGCTGCACGCCGTCGGCGCAATCGGGCAATTTCGCGGCGGCACAGAAGCCGAGCTGCGGGCGTGGCTCAGGCAGATCCTCGTTCGTCAAATCTGCCACCTCGACCGCGACCTGCACCGCGATAAACGCGACGTACGACGCGAGCGGTCCATCGAACAGAAACTCGCTCAATCGTCGATGCGGCTCGAAGGACTGCTCGTCGCGGACCAGGCCACGCCGAGCCAAGTCGCGATCGTCGGGGAAAACGTGACGGCCCTAGCCGCCGCCGTCGAACGCCTCCCCGACGGACAGCGTCAAGCAATCGAATTGCACTACCTCGAAGGATTAAAATTAGTCGAAGTCGCCGAAGCATTAGGAAAAACCACCGGTGCAGTCGCCGGTCTGCTGCACCGCGGCATGAAACAACTTCGCGCCGACTGGGAAGCGTCGCAGCACAAACCGATGGGAGGCGGTGCATCGTGACCCAACCGGACAACCAAGACGTTCCCAACGAAAACTCGGATCCGGATTCCGGACATCTCGACGAATCCGAGCGAACCGAGGAGGGCTCCGCACGAACAGACGACTCTGCCCGGCTCGAGGAAACCGAACCCGAAACCTCCGAACTGGCGGAGGAAAACCATCAGGGGGACGACTTCGACGACGAACCCGAGAACGAGTTCGATGACGACGAGGACGCATTCTCACTTGAAGAACTCGGGGCAGCCTACAAGCACATTGTCGCCAGATCCGACTCCGAGGACGGCGGCGACGCGATCGAAATCGGCGAGGTCTTGCAGCGGGAGCACTTGATCGCGGCGCAAGCTAACGAGCCCAACGAGACGGAATCAGACGAAGCCGAAAACGTCGACCAGCAATCGGCCCCGGTCCCGTCCGAAGGCGACGAGGAGCCCGAGAGCACCGCCACCCCCGAAGCGATCATTGAAGCCGCGTTGTTTGTCGGAAACCCCAACAGCAACGGCATCACCGCGGCCCGATTGGCCTCGATCATGAGAGGCATGACACCCGAAGAAGTGGTCGAGATCATCGACTCGCTCAACGCGTCCTACAAAGCTCATCGCCAGGGCATCCGCATCGCGCAAGACGAATCGGGATACCGAATCGTGGTCGCCCCGGAAGTGGAATCGATGCGGCATGTTTTCACAGGCAAAGTCCGCGAAACGCGGCTCAGCCAGGGTGCGATCGAAGTCCTCTCACTGGTCGCGTATCAACCCGGGATCACCGCGCCGCAGTGCACCGACAAACGTGGACGCGACAGCGGTCCGCTACTCAACCAAATGGTCCGTCGCCGCCTGATCGAAATGCGGCGTGAGCCCGAAGTGGCACCGGAGACGTCCAAAACCGCGACGGCAAGTGATGAAGCCGAAACCCCTGAGGCAGCCCCCAAAGCTGGCAAAAAGCCTCCAAAACCCAAATTGGTGTCGAAGTTCTACCCCGCCGAAAGATTGCTCGTCTTGCTCGGCCTGGAATCGCTCGAGGACCTTCCTCAGGTCGAAGAAGTGCACCTGGAGTAACAACCTCTCAGAGCATTATCGGAAACGACACGCTCCTGAGAGGTCGCTAGGTTCGCCAGAACTTGGTCCACCGTCTGGCGACGGTGGCTACTGCAAGAATGTTTATAGCGGAACGGCGCGAGCCGTCCGGTCCCGCGATACCGGACGGCTCGCGCCGT
>NZ_JAMQBK010000024.1:288961-306326 GCF_023701485.1 Aporhodopirellula aestuarii | reverse complement strand
CAAGAGGCTAAAAGGAATGCCAAAGCCGACGCGGAATCGGAGTGAATCGGTAAGCAGGCACATAGAAGTGATTCGGTATAACGACAATTCCGCTGATCGTGATCGGTTCGGCGTAGGCCGGACCAAGGAGCCTAAGCGACGCAGTTCCGGCACGACTGAGCAAGTGAATGCCGGAACTCGCAAAGCCTCGGTCCGGCCTACAGTTCGCGGCAGTTTCGCCAGATGATTCCTGCATACCTGCTTAGGCCGATCGGGCAGCCGATCCGGTCAATCGCCCAACCCGGTAACCGCAAAGCAATCGAACTCGGTTTGGATCGAAGATTCGAAATCGTTGTCGTAACACACCCAGAGCGTTTGTCGCCCATCGGGCAATCGTGGCCCCCAACACAAGCCTTCGGCTTTTTCCTTCGCGTGATCACCGCCGAGCCCAAAACGCGGATCGAGCAGATCGATCAGCAACGTCTTCTTCATCGGCACGACGCCGTCGGGTAAACCTGATTCGGGCAACGAATCGATATCGCACACGTCCGTCGCACCACGCAGATCGGCCAAGTAGATTTTCTTTTCCTTTGCTTCCCGACCGGCCTTGCCATCGCGTTCGATCACGAGGAAGCGGTCTTCGTCGATCGCCAACACTTCGCTCAAACCGTTGCGGTCGTTGTCCATCGTGTAGACGACTTCGCGTTCGCAATGGCGATTCGCGCCGTAAACGATGCAGCGGCAGTTCACCCCTAAGCTCATCCCGTTGTATTGCACGGAATCTTGAACCAATGGGCTCTGCGGCATCGCCAGCATGCATGTTCCACTGGGCGTGATCGCGATTCCTTCTAGACCTCGATTGTAGGCGACACCGCGAGTCACAAAACCGCCTTCGGAGCGAGGGCGACGCAAGAATTTCTCCGGCACCGGATACTCTTCCTTCACCCGGCCCGATGGATCGGCAATGAGAACGTGCGGGCCGTACTCGTCACTGAGCAACAACGAACCATCGGGCAGTCGCCGCAAGCCTTCTAGATCCAGCGCCGTCCATTGGTGATTCGGATCGGTCGAGACGAGGTGTGCTTCGTCGGCAGCGATCGATCCGACGACGGGTTGTCCATCGGGCGTGGAGATCATCCGGGTGGAGATCAACTCACACCGGATCGTGTGCTTTTCGGCGTCCACGATGAGTTCGGCTTCGTGGAAGCGGCATCGATAGGTGACTTCACCATCGCCAGCCCCACGGTCGGCCAACAACAGGAATCGGTTTCCTTCGCCGGTGTATTCCATCGCCGACAGACCGCCGAATTGATCCGCCGCAGATCCATCTTCGAGCCGGCCGCGGTCGCCGCTGAGGTCGTGCGCCGAACCGTCCAGCAACACCGTTGCCACCAATTCGACCGAGACACCCGCAGGGCCCGTGGGCTGAGAGGCGGTGATCGCTTCGGCGGCGCCGACATGCGAACACAGGAAAAAGCTACCGACCAGACATCCCAACGTCAGGAAGCGACGATTCATTCAAATTCCGCCAGCGCGAACCAAGGCCGGGCACAGAGCAATGGAACCCTTCCCATACTGCATCTCTGACCACGTCAAAATCGAATTGTCTGGAGTTTCCAAAAATTTGATATGGCCAAACGATGAAGATCTGATGAAGTCTCCGCGAGCTTGCGGGGACCCCATGTTTTCGCGGCTTAATGACCTTCGAATTTGATCAAATTGATCAAATCTTGCGTCTGCAAACGGGCCGCCGCGTCGGTGCCGTCGAGAACGCCCGCGACGAGCTCGCGTTTGTCCGCGTGCAATTGCAGGATTTGCTCCTCGATCGTGCGTTCGGCAACCAGTCGGTAGACCGTCACCGGTCGCTCCTGTCCGATCCGGTGAGCCCGGTCGGTCGCCTGATCTTCCACGGCCGGATTCCACCACGGGTCGAGGTGCAAGACGTAATCGGCGGCGGTGAGGTTGAGCCCCGTGCCCCCAGCCTTGAGCGAGATCAGGAACAAGTCCCCTTCGCCGTTTTGGAACGCATCGACTCGCCGTTGCCGTTCATGTGAAGGCGTCGCGCCATCGAGATACTGGTACGAAATTCCCCGTTTGTCGAGGACTTCACGGACGACGCTGAGGTGTTTGACGAATTGACTAAACACGAGGGCGCGGTGTTCGCCGTCTCGCAATTCATCGACGAGCGACAAGAGCAACTCGAGTTTGGCCGAGGTTCCTTTCCAAGTCGGTTCAACAAGGGCCGGGTGACAGGCGAGTTGGCGCAGACGCGTCAGCCATGACAGCGTTTGAATCCGGCGTCGGCCTTCGTGTGTTTTGGCACCCTCGGAGGTCGCGTGGGTCAGCTCCGCCAACGCGGCCAAACGAGCGTCTTCATACAGTTTGCGTTCGGCATCGCTGAGTTCCGCCCGTAGCGTGATCTCGGTACGCGGAGGCAACTCTTTGAGCACTTTGTCTTTGGTACGCCGCAAGATAAACGGACGAACCAAACGCGCGAGAGCTTCGCGTCGCTCGGCATCGTTGTGCCGCTCGATCGGCTCTGCAAACCGACTGCGGAACCGTTGCCACGATCCGAGCAGCCCGGGACTGAGCGTGCGGAACAGACTCCACAGTTCGCCCAGGTGGTTCTCCAAAGGCGTCCCCGATAACCCGAGTCGCCAATCGGCTTCGAGCATCCGGATCGCTTGCGAAGTCTTCGTTTGCGAATTCTTGATGAATTGGGCTTCATCGAGCACCAACGTGCTCCAAGACCGAGTCGCGAATCGTTTTGCGTCGCGTTGCATGAGTTGATAGCTGACGATCAACACATCGCCGGGGCCGGAGGTTTTGATGATCTCATCGCGATCACAGTCGCGATACAAAACCGGCGACAGCGACGGTGCGAACTTGGCCGCTTCACGCACCCAGTTTTCACCGACACTCGTCGGCGCGATCACCAACGCGGGGCCGTCGGCGGCGCGATCGATCAGGATGCCCAGCGTCTGCACCGTTTTACCGAGGCCCATGTCGTCGGCCAGCACGCCGCCAACGCCCCATCGACTCAAACGAGACAACCATCGGTATCCGTCGAGCTGATAATCACGCAGCGTCGCGTCGAGGCCTTCGGGGCGATCCGGATTCCAGTCCGCCAACGATTCAAGCCGTTCGATCGCTTGATGCCACGCCGCGGTGGCTTCGAGAACCACGTCATCGCTCAACATCTCCTGCGCCAACGGAACTGCGGCGGCAGGTAGTTTGAGCAACCCCTTCTCTGCGACCAGAGTGTCGGCCAACTGCGTCAGTCGGCGACGGAACGCTTCGCTGATCTTTGCGAACTTGCGGTCACCGACGCGGACGAGTTGCCGGTCTTCGCGAACGGCGAGTAAGAGATCCTGCAGCGGCACTTCGATACCATCGATCGTGACCGATCCCGTCACTCCGAACCAATCTGGCGAATCGTCGATTTGCACCCGCAGCGATTTCGGTGTGATTTCGCCACGAACTCGGAACGTTTCCCCTTCCGGCCATACAATCCGCGGTGCTTCCTCACCCGCATCATGCAATCGGCCGAGCAGGTCCAACGCCGCGTGATCGCTGATCGCGACCCATTCGTGATCGCCATCGCTCGACAATTTGTTTAAACCGAACCGCTCAATCACCTTTTGTGCGTCGCTTAATTCGTTAGTCAGATTTCGTTGAATGCGGACCGGTCCTTGATCGCTCAGGCAGGGCACGAGTTCGGGCGGTTGGCCGGGAACCGGATCATTTCGGAATCGCATGTCGTGAACCCGCAGCGCGACCTTAAGTCCCGCACCGGGGCGCGGACGCATTTGCAAAATCAGCTCGCAATCCGTTGATTGGATCGGCCCCGCCAATTGCGGTGGCAACGCAACATGAATGAACGAATCGATCGAGTTCGCCGATAGGGCCAATTTGGCTGCCGATTGCTCGTCGAGCATCGTGTCTCGGTAATCGTCACGCAGCAGAAACTGCACCAGCCCGCTGGCCGCCGAATCGATCAACGTGCAAACCACAACGCGGTCGTTTTTGCGATCGGCCAGAACAACAACGGGCTCGACCGGACTGGTCTGGCCAAAAATGATTTCACAATCATGCACATCGATATCGATGCCTTCGACGGTGAGCCGCGGACGAAATTGAACCGCGATCGTTTCACCGGGCGGTGGTGCCATCCCGGCGGCCGGCCAATCGCCAGGGCCGTCATTGCCATCGTCGACCGCGGTGAGCGTGGCCGTGCCGGTTTGATTCCCAGACTCCTCTCCGCTTTCGGAACCGACGAGTTCATTGAGCGACTTCGATCGCGCCGTCTTTTTCTTGGTGGCCTTCTTTGTCGACTTCTTGCCGAGCGCGTCGGTGATGGCCGGTTTCGGTTTGGTTGCTGATTGATCGACTTCGACGGGCTGGAGCGTCAGCGTGAGTTGGCTGCTGAAGACGTCGACGGGGGACGCATTTTGGTCGTCCCACATCACGTTCTCGTGACCGGCGAGCAACCGCAAGGCTTGGAACATGCCGAACTGATCTTCGCGGAACCCGTGTGTCGGGATCGATGTCAACGACGCCACTTGGCTGTCGAGCGGATTGGTAAGCAGGTTTTGCTCGAGCAAATCAAAACTGCGGACCTCGCGGCCTTTCGTCCAACCCTTGCCGCCTTTGCGTTGGCGTTGTTCAAAAGGGGTGATCGTCAGCGGTGTGGCCTGTGACGCGATGTTCACGCGCAACCGCCACTGCAACCGCGAGGGCTCCTGTTCGGTTTGGGCGGGGCGAGCGTTCTTGGCACGACGGAGCAGCTCGTCAACGAACTGTTTCCCCGCCGCGACCGCGTCGGCTTTGAGCCCGCCAAGGAATTCGAGCAATTGGCCGTTGCCGCGACGGCGAGCCATTTGTTCTTGCAACCACCAACCCGATGCCAGCGTGTGGGGGCAACGCAAATTGCTTTGATGCGAAACACACCCGCATGCGCACTCGGCACGCAATTGCATGGCCTCGGCGCCCGGATCATCCTCATCGAATTGGGGAGAAACGTTGATCGCGACGCTTTGCAAACGTTCACGGTTGCCTTGAACTTGAAAATCAAAGCGAATGCCGTCGTCACCCTGGGTCAACGTAGGCGTTTTCACGCTCATCATCGCCGCCCGTTTGTCGAATTCCTGATCGTGAGAATCGACTAGTCGTTCGATCGCTTCGCCCAACAGCAGCCCGAGCGATCCGATCTGGTCCTCGGCGATCCAATCCATGCCGTCATCTATCCCGTTGGTGGAAAAACAAGCAATCCCTAAAGGTCCTGCCCCGGCGGCCCGCCAAAGATGCAGTTTTAGGAAATTCGAGCGAACCAGGGTACACGTCAGGGGCTCGGAACGCGATGGCTGATAGGAATTCTTTCTCTGGCGGGGAGATTCACGTCACTATCGCCCTCCCGCAATCGGTGTCGCAGGCGACCGGCATGCCGTTTGCGTCACCAGTCGCCTCCGAGGTCAGGCGACGTGACGTCTGCTGACACGCGACCCGGTCCTCACCCATTTACCGGATCGGCCGGGCGACGCGGAGCAGGACGCCACGCAGACTTCTTGATCTCGGGTGGATTCCCATGACTCAATCGACTGAGGCAACGACTCATGTCACAACGCCAAATACGCATACAGTTACTCTATCTCTTTCTCGCTATTGGCTGCGCAGCCGTCCTGACCGCCGGTTGCGATGCACCGGTCGGTGACAGCGAAATCGATCCGATCCGACAAGAAGAGGTCGATACCGAATATTCCGACTCGATGTTCGACCACGGCACACCGCTTAACGAAACCTCGCCACTGGACGATCCCGTGTCTGAGAACGGACCGGCTGACGAAACGTGGGCCTCACCGGGCGAAGGTGAAAAAGCGAAGTCCGATGCCGAAAACGAGCATCCGCCGGTCAAACCGACCTTCCATTCCAACGCGGGAACGGGCAGTAGCGACCAAGCGGACGAATCCTCCGCGGACGAGGACACGACAGGAAATTAAACGCTCGGCAGCAACGCCAGCGTTGTTGTCGATTGGCAGGGGGTAAGCGGCGATTTTGGTGGATTGCCAAGTCCCGCGGAACGCTCTCCCGAGCCGATCGAGCGAGGCTGCGGAGGGATCCAGAAAGGCGAACGCCCGTGGTTGGTGGTGGGGCGATAATCCCACTACAATGCGATTTTCAGTGAATGAAACTCGCCTTCCCACCTAGGATGCCTCCCCGGCGGCACGGATTAACCATGCTCACCCCCTCCCACCCCACCACTCCCCCCCTCCTCATCTGCTCGCCAACCACTCCTCGTCAAACTTTTCTAAGCGGCTCACGAGCCACCGCGTCACGAATTTTCGGCATGTTCGCCGCCTTCGCGATCACGACATTGGTCGCGTTTGCACCAGTTTCTGTTCACGCCCAAACCGACGTGGATGAAGCTGAGATTGAACAAGCTGCCGGCGAGACGGTCGAAGTCGTCGCGATCAAACGGATGGCGGTCGATGCAGAAGGCCGCGTCGTTAACTTCGTTCGCGACATCGCCCCCATCTTCCGAACCCATTGTTTGGAATGTCACGGCCCCGATGAAGCCAAAAACGATTTCCGGATTGACGATCCGGATCTCGTGTTTGACTACGTCGAAGCGGAAGACGCGATGTCGAGCAGCCTGTTTACGGATTACATGACGACTGACGACGACGACATGTTGATGCCGCCACGTGGCCACGGCGGGCCGCTCAGCGCCAGCGAACTCGCCTTGGTTCGCCTCTGGATCGACGAAGGCGCTCACTGGCCCGAAGACGCGATGCTCGATGGCTCCGGTGCCCCGCTTCCAACCGAGCAAGAGCTCTCGGTCGAAGACATGGGAGTTGTCGCACGGGTTTGGTCGTTCCAAGGGTTCCTGCACCCTGCGACGGTTCACTTCCCGATCGCGATGTTGGTCGTCGGCGCCCTATTCGTCGTACTCGGTTGGAAATGGCCCACGCTGGGAACCCAAATTCCGCTGGCGTGTTTGTTGATCGGTGCCGGTTCGTCGATCGTCGCGACGATGATGGGTTGGTCATTCAGCGTCGAGAAAGGCTATGGCTCATGGGCCCGGATGGATTTCGACGCCGACATCTTCTGGCATCGCTGGACCGCCGTCATCGTGACCGTTTCGGCAACGTTATTTGCGATCATTGCCCTGATGTCGCTCCGCACTCATTCCCCACGCTTGACCACGACATGGAAGATCGGTTTGCTGGTGGTGGCAGGACTGGTGGGCGCCGTCGGGCACCAAGGTGGTGAGCTGACGTACGGGAAAGACTTTTATCCCAAAGCGTTCAGCATTCTGCTCGGAAAGCCGCTCCACCCAGACGATTCCGAAGCGATCGACATTGAACTCCAAGAGATCGAAACGATCGATTCCCAACCGCTGGCCGCTGGCGACTGAGACTAGCGACTCAACCCGGCGACCGCGTATCGTATCGCTCGTTCCACATCGGCCGGCTCGATCTATTTTCGGGCGTCGTGCTCTTTCGGTCCCTTCCCTCTCATTTACGAGATCGTTTCGTTGACTTCGTCTACGCCTGAAATTGTTGAACCGCGTTACCTCAACCGAGAACTCGCGTGGTTGGAGTTCAATTCGAGAGTGCTCGATCAAGCGGACGATCCGGACATGAAGTTGCTCGAAAGGGCCAAATTCCTGGCGATCACCGGATCAAACTTGGATGAATTCGTGATGGTCCGCGTGGGCAGCCTCAAATTGCAGGGCAGCAGCGGAACCGGCCGTCGCGATCCCGCCGGACTCACCGCGACGGAACAACTTCGTGCCGTCGCGTTGCGATGTCATCGCCACGTCAAACGGCAGTACAAGATCTTGCTGGAAGACATCCAGCCGCGACTCGGAGAACGCCACGTCACGCGAGTCGATTTGGAGCAGTGCAGTGATCGCGTCGAAGCGGCCGCGGCGCGGCATTTTCGAGACGACGTCGTGGCCGTTCTATCGCCTCAAGCACTCCATGACCGGCGGTTTCCGATGCTGCCCGGGCTCGGCCTCCACTTGTGCGTCGAACTCCGCGGCGTTGCAGAACTGGCACCACAGAATACCCCCAAAATCAAACGGTCCGACGAAGCCGACGACGACGGATCTGAAAAGGAATTCGAACCTCAATTCGCCGTCATCCCGCTCGGCCGCACCCTCCCGCGAATCGTCCCGCTACCCATCGACAAACACCACGGGGACAAGCATCCCAGCGGTGCTCACGAAAACAGCTTCCATTACGTCCTGCTCGAGGACCTCGTGTCGCATTTCGTATCGGAGTTTTTCCCCGGCCGCGAAGTCGTGCAGTGCAAACCATTTCGGATCACCCGCAACGCCGACGTCGAGTTGCGTGAAGACGGCGCTGGTGATTTGCTCGGTGGGATGGAGGAGGTGCTCGAGAGTCGTCGTTTGTCGGACGTCGTCCGGTTGGAAATGGACGCCTCGGCGAGCGACGCGATTCGCAACTATTTGATGGAGAGTTTCTACGTCGATCCGGACTACGTCTTCCAAATTGAGGGGCCGCTCGACCTGACATATCTCTTTGGGCTGCATGCCATCAAAGGTTTCGATTCGCTGCGTGATGAACCTTGGCCGCCCCAACGCAGCCCAGCGATCGATCCGGCCGAACCGATGTTCTCTTCGATCGCCGCCGGTGACATCATGTTGTTGCACCCTTACGAAACGTTCGATCCGGTCGTGCGTCTGATCGAAGAAGCCGCGACGGATCCTGACGTTTTGGCGGTCAAACAGATCTTGTACCGAACGAGTCGTGACAGCCCGATCGTGGCCGCGCTCAAACGCGCCGCCGAACGCGGGAAATACGTTACCGCAATCGTGGAACTCAAAGCTCGGTTTGACGAAGCCCGTAATATTGAGTGGGCACGCGAAATGGAACAATCCGGCGTGCAAGTGATCTACGGAATTCGTGGATTGAAGACGCACGCGAAAGTCTGCATCATCGTTCGCCGTGAACCGCAAGGGCTCGTCCGCTACGTGCACTTCGGCACGGGCAACTACAACGAAGTCACCGCGAACCTGTATGGCGACGTTTCGATTTTGACGAAAGATGAAACGCTCGGCACCGACGCGACGATGTTCTTCAATGCCGTCACCGGCGCCAGTCAACCGCAACCGCTGCAACAACTCGCGATCGCGCCGTTGACACTTCGCCGTACCATTCTGGAAATGATCCGCGGCGAAACCGAACGATCCAAACAGGGGCAGAAAGCCGAGATCGTTGCCAAACTCAACGCCCTCGTCGATACCGAGGTGATCGAATCGCTGTATGAAGCCAGCCAAGCGGGAGTCAAGATCCGGTTGAACGTTCGTGGGGTCTGCTGCCTCCGTCCCGGCATCCCGGGACTCAGTGAATCGATCGAAGTCGTTTCGATTGTCGACCGATTTTTGGAACACGCCCGTGTGTTCTATTTCCGTCACGGTGGAGACTCGATGCTCTTCATCAGCAGTGCGGACTGGATGCCACGCAACCTCGACCGTCGCGTCGAGTTGCTCGTACCCGTGCTCGATTCGGCGATCAGTAAACGGCTGCGTGAATCGCTGCAAATGTATTTCCGCGACAACCAAAACGCGTGGTCGATGCAGCCCGATGGGTCGTATAAACGCATTGTCGCGAGCAAGAAACAAAAACCGTTTCGGGTCCAGGAAGCCCTGTATCGAAAGACCGTCGAGAACATTCGCCAGATCAAACAAAGCTCGAGGTTGGTTTTTGAAGCTCATCGCCCCGGCGATTGAGGCTTTTCAGACGCCGACGCATTCCGGAGACCGATTTGCGACGGCAATGCTACCCACCCGACCGATCTGTGTTTTGGCACTCGACCGACTCAGACAATCCCTGCACGACCTAGCGTGAGCGACGCCTCTTTGCCGCTTCGTTGTACTTTCGTCAAGCAGATTCGTTACACTCGTCGGTATGCCAAACCCTACTGAATCTTCCCCGTCACCGTCGATTCATCCGTCATCGATGCAACCGATCGTGCGCAGCCGCGTGCTGCCCCGGGTTTCGTTTCGATCGATGATGATCGCGACGGTGATTGCAGCCGTCATCGCCGCCGTCGCACGTGCCGCCGGCGACGGAGCCACCTTCGCCAAAGCTTCCATCGCTGCGGGTTGTTTCTTCGCACTGTTTTTTGTATTCGCGGCGTTGGCGTTCTTGATGTCGTGGGCGACGGCCAAGCTCGTGATCGGAAGGTTCGATAACGCTCGCGAAGGCAGTCCGTTCGCCAAGGATCAATTGCCCCCGCAACTGCTCAAACCTCGCGAACCGGAACAGTGATGCCCGTTTCCATCATGCCCGCCCCACGCCGGGGGCTCGGATACGCAGCGAGAATTTTGCTGGGTGTCGTCACCGTGTCAGCGATCATCGTCATGTCGCCCGTTCGGTTGCTTGCGCAATCGAACTCGGCGTCACTCGATGCGATCGATCCGCAACCCGCCGCCCGTTTCCTCCGTGACGGCGATTCACTGGTAGCCCGTTTCCCGACCGGCACAACCAACCGCCTCGGGTGGACCATGCGGGTCTGGATCTCGTCGCATCTGACGGCCGACACGATGCGCGTCGAGTTGGAATTCGCCACCACCGGCGGTCCCACCACGGCTGACCTAAATCTCGACCTGAGATTAACACCAAAACCAGACGGACACTCTCCGCCCCAATCGAGTTTACGCGCGTCGCTTCCGATTCAAATCCCGGAAGGCACTGAGCGAGTTCGTCTCGCCCGTCATCTGCCTAAGTCGTCGTTCGGCAATTACTACCTCGTCCAGCTTTTGGAAGACGGTCGCGCGATCCGCAATTGCCAATCCGACGTGGGTTCCCCAATCAGCTACCGTGACTCCGAGATGTACGTCAACGCGCTCCAGCAAAGCCTTTGGGAAGTGCTTTGGGTGGAATCGGAAATCGACGCGCCATCGCGCAATGGCTCGATGCAGATGTGGACTTTGATTAACACCCCAAGTCCGTATCGAATCGCCACTGACCCGCAGGAATGGGAACGCCGCATGAGCGAACCGGAGGTGGCGGACGAACAGGGGCATTTCCGCTCGGTGAAGCCTGGAAGTCTGCCGGCAGATTGGCGTGCCTATCGCCCCTTTGATGCCGTCATGATGCACGGTGAAGATTGGCAGTCAATTTCCGAAGCAGGCTCGCCTCAGGCGATCGCGCTGCGAGAATGGATTCAATCCGGCGGGATTCTGGTCGTACGCGACGCGGCCGCGCCCGACCAGGCACTGGGATCGTCGAATGCGTATCGGACGCCATCACGTGAAACGCTACGCGAGGGTGAGCAGGGCTGCTCCTCGATCGCGGCGCGATACGATTCGTTGGCAAACGCCAACAGTGACGAGCTGTCGCG
The DNA here is from genome assembly GCF_023701485.1 of Aporhodopirellula aestuarii. Classification (GTDB taxonomy): domain Bacteria; phylum Planctomycetota; class Planctomycetia; order Pirellulales; family Pirellulaceae; genus Rhodopirellula; species Rhodopirellula aestuarii. The sequence continues at coordinate 294,974 of NZ_JAMQBK010000024.1, read as the reverse complement.
AGAACTCAGCTACAGCGTCAATGCGGATGAAAACGTGCAGCTCTGGCGAGACTGGTTGCCGTCTGCCGCCGAACAAATCCGCACCTCGCTGAAACAGTATCCGCCCGCCCACGCGATGCGACCGGACGGAGTCCGCGCCCGCAATGAACTGGCCGGGATGATCGTTTACCTGGGCAAACAAAGCCGTGACGATGGGACGACTGGTGCAAAGGCGGACAGCGAACAATCGTCAGGCGATGATCGGACCGCCGTTGCACCGATCCAAGCATTGCAGTGGTGGGCGGCACTGAACCTGATGAGTTGGCAGCGATCGCGATTGATTCGCAGCGGTGTCGATCCGATCCTCGGCAGCCAGCGTTTCTTTCAGTGGGTGATCCCTGGTGTCTCGCAGCCTCCCGTTTACACGTTCATGGGGCTGCTCGGATTGTTTGTCATTCTCGTCGGCCCGGTCGCCTATCGAAAAACGGCAAAAGCCGGGCGCAGCTATCTGATGTTCGCGATCGCGCCGATTCTCGCCATCGGTACCACCGCCGCGATGCTCGGATATGGCGTTATCGCCGACGGATTCGAAACACGATTGCGTGTTCGACAAATCACGTGGGTGGACGGCACAACCGGTGATGCCAGTACCCGCAGTCGCAGCACCTATTTCGCCGGCATCCGCCCGTCCAACGGATTGAGCTTCCCGCCCGATTCCGAGGTGACACTGTATCCGGACAATCAATCACGCGACTGGGAGTCGAGAATCGGTGAACGCTTCGACTCTCGCGGCCTTGTGACGGCAAGTGCCAATGCACTGAACTTCGATCGCGACTTTCTGCCCAGTCGTCAGCAACGCCAATTTGTTACTGTTCAACCGCGGTCCTCGTGGGGGCGCATTCGCATCGGGGAGAATACCTCGTCTGACCCGCTGCCCGTTATCAAGCCCATCTCAGCCGAGCAGCCGTTGCCCTCTGGAAAAGACACGTCGCAGGAGAAACCACTCGAAGGACCGGAGTCGATGATCGTCTACAGCGAATCCGATGTGCCGCTGCATGAACTGATCGTCTGCGATGCGAAATTACGGTACTACTACACCGAAGAACTCCCGGCACGATCATCCGCAATTGCTGTGCAAATCAGCAAAAAGAACGCGTCCGAACGCATGGGTGAAATGTACAAACGCCAGTGGCTGATCAGCGACGTGGTTGAGCGCCGACGAAATAACTCCGCGAATAACCGTAGTTACGACAACGGCACATCCGATATCGTCTCGGAACAACTCAACGCATTTGCTACTGTGGTCAAACCGACCGATGGCGTGTTCGAGTATGAACTCCAACAACGCATGCAACTTCAGTCCGACTTGCCTGCCAACAGTTTCCTCGGCCTCACTGATATCTCGGCGGATGCGATCGCGATTCCTGGTACCAATGTCTACGACAGCATCCATTACGTGATGGGCACCCTGCCATGAGCGAGCCTAACGACTTCACGGCCCCCGATCCCGATCACGCGGACGACAATTCCGCGGATCGCAATCACGACGCTCCCAGTCCAAACGGTGACGGTCACGCTCGTCAGCCCAACGAATCGGTCTCGCTCGTCGAACCCATCTTCCCCCAACGAACACCGGTGAACGTGCACACCAACGGCAGTGAGTGCATCGAACTGCGTCGCTTGTATCGCTACTTTGGCAAAACCAAAGCGGTTCACGACATCTCATTTTCGGTCGCCCGCGGGCACGTGTTCGGTTACATCGGCCCCAACGGTGCTGGGAAGACGACGTCGATGCGGATCCTGGCCACACTCGACCTGCCCAGTTACGGCGACGCGTTCGTCGACGGTTTTTCGGTTGTCAACGATCCCGAACTCGTTCGTCGTCGCTTAGGATTCATGCCCGATTCGTTTGGGACGTACCGTGACGTCAATTGCGAAGAGTACCTCGACTTCTTTGCGCGGGCGTACGGTCTCGTCGGCCGCGAGCGAACCCAACGACTCCGCTGGGTGCTCGAATTCACCGGCACCGTCGGCATGAAAGACAAGCCGATCCGGGGGCTTTCCAAAGGGATGAAACAACGACTGTGTCTCGGCCGGGCCCTGATTCACGGCCCTGCCGTGATGATCCTCGACGAACCCGCCGCGGGCCTCGACCCCAGGGCGCGGATTCAACTCCGCAAGATGATTCGCGAACTCGCTGATCGCGGCAAAACGATCCTTATCAGCAGTCACATCCTCACCGAACTCGCCGAAATGTGTGACGCCGTTGGGATCATCGAGCAAGGACAATTGCTCGCCACCGGCAGCGTCGACGAGATTCAAAAACAACGCAATCAAACCCGCGAAATCACCCTCCGCATTCTCGAACGTGCCGAGGAAGCCGCCGAACAACTCTCCGCGATCCAGCAAGATCCCGACGCAGCGACCCATGTCCTCGGCGAGATCATCATCGACGGCGAGCTACTGCGATTTGCATTCGAAGGCGAGCTACGAGATCAAGCCGAGTTGGTCGCTTGGCTTGTCTGCCAAGGCTACGCGGTCGCCGAAGTCACTTCGCACCGCAAAAGTCTCGAAGACGTGTTCCTCCAAGTCACCGAAGGCCTGGTCCAGTAAGCCGCTCACGAACACGCAACGTCGTAGAACTAACCATCCCAACTCCCAACTCCCAACTCCCAACTCCCAGCTCCCAGCTCCCAGCTCCCAGCTAGCTCAAAAAGACCTGCCAATTCTCTCCGCTCACCTGCTGAGAACCGAAGCCACCAAGCCGACCGGTACATCACCGGAGTGCCAGCGTCTCGTCGTCACCGTTTGAAGAACGCCCGCTCAGTGCCGCCACTCGTCGATCAGCGACGCGACCAGTCCGGTCCAGCCTGTTTGATGAGTCGCGCCCAGGCCTTCACCCGTTTCGGCGTTGAAGTACTCATGGAAGAGCAGGTAGTCGCGCCAATGAGGGTCGTTTTGCATCTTTTCCCGGTTGCCGAAAATCGGACGTCGTCCCTCCGCATTGCGGACGAAAAGATTGATCATTCCGTTGGCAAAACCTCCCGCCAGATCCATCAGTCGGACTTCCTCATCGGGGGCCTCGGGAGTTCGGATTTGGAGGGAATCACCGTAGGCGGTGGCAAGCTTGCGGAGTGATTCGATCATCAAGAACGTTGTCGGAAACCAGACCGGTCCACGCCAGTTCGAGTTGCCCCCTTTGAGCCAGCTCAGCGTTTCGCCTGGTTCATAGCTGACGGTTTGTCCGGAAAATGAGAAGGGATGTTGTTGATGGTGTTTCGAGAGACTTCGCAATCCATACACGCTGCGGAAGTCCTCTGGGTTCCATAGCCGCTGAAGGATTTTCTTGAGCTGATCGTCATTGACGACCGACAGCAGGTGGACGGTCCCCTGGTTGCCCGCGAAGGTCGAGACGCAGTGCTGTGTGACGTTGTTACGGTTCCTCATGAACCACTCAAAGTTCTCGCGAAAGCCGTCGAAGCTTTGCAACCATTTTTCTTCCAAACGCTCAACGGCAAACAGCGGAATGAGGCTGACAAGTGAACGCACTTTAAATGGTTCATGGGAACCATCGGGGTGAATGAAGACGTCATAGAACAAACCGTCCTCGTCGCACCAAAGTTTACAATCCATACCGCCCATGTGTTTGATGGCCGATCCGATGTACGTGTAGTGCTCAAAGAATTTCGTCGCGAGTCCGACGTAGGTTTGGTTTTCCTTTGCCAGTTCCAAGGCGATGCGCATCATGTTCAAGCAGAACATGCCCATCCAACCGGTGCCGTCGGCCTGCTTGAGTTGGCCGTCGGCGCACGGCCGGCTGCGATCAAAGACCGTGATGTTGTCGAGACCGAGGAAGCCGCCTTCGAAGACATTGTTGCCTTCCGTGTCCACCTTGTTCACCCACCACGTGAAGTTGAGCAACAGCTTGTGAAAACACCTCTCGAGGAACTCGCGATCCGCTTGACCGTTGCGGACCCGGTCCATGTTGTAAACTCGCCACACGGCCCAAGCATGTACCGGCGGGTTGAGGTCGGAGAATTCCCACTCGTATGCAGGGATTTGTCCGCTGGAATGCTGGAATTGCTCGAACAACATCAGCCACAGTTGTTCCTTGGCAAACTCGGCATCGACGAGCGCCAAGGGGATGCAGTGAAAGGCGAGATCCCAAGCGGCAAACCAAGGGTACTCCCATTTGTCAGGCATCGAGAGAATCCGCATGGAATTGAGATGCTTCCATTGCCCATTACGGATTTTCCTTCGGCCCGGCGGTGGCGGAACGTTCGGGTTGTCTCCGCGGAGCCAGAGGTCAACATCGAACAAATAGATTTGCTTCGTCCAGAGCATGCCGGCGAGGGCTTGCCGCTGGATCAATTTCTCATCGGCGGTGGCCTTGGGTGGATGAATGGACTCGTAGAACTTGTCCGCATCCTCTTTACGCCGTTGGACAATCGCATCGAAGTCGCCAAACGGATCGTGTTGACGTGTATCGGTCAACCGGCAGCGGATTACGACGCTACCGCCCGCGGGAATGGAAACCGGTCCGTAATGGATCGCCGCTTTCGTTCCAAACTGTTGGTGATTGATGCATTCCTCTTGGTCGATGACGTGCCGGTGAAACGCATCCTTCACGTAAGGACTGGCGTTCTGCGCAGTGGCCCCGTAGAGTTTTTCGGCGTTGTTTTCGTTGTCCGTGAACAGCGGCTTGCCGCCCGCTTCGGCATAGAGAAAGCGAACTCCGAGTTCATAGGGTACCATCAGGTTCTGTAGCGAAGCGGCGTTGGTATCGTCGGCGACGAGGCATGAGAACTTATCGTTCTGCTGGTTGAGTTTGATTGTTGGCCGCTTGCCCCGCTCGGCACCCCATCCCCAAGTGTTGCGAAACCAGAGATGCGGCAGGACGTGAAGCGATTCTGCAACGCTGCCACGGTTATGGACTTCAATCTTGATGCACAAGTCTTCCGGAGAATTCTTGGCATACTCTACGAAGACATCGAAATAGGCGTTGTCGTCGAAGACTCCCGTATCGAGCAATTCGTACTCGGGCTGATCTTTGCCGCGTTTGCGTCCCTCTTCGACTAACTTCGCGTAGGGGAACTCCCGGTGCGGATACTTATAGAGGTATCGCATGTAGGAGTGCGTCGGTGTTGAATCGAGATAGTAATAGTACTCTTTGACGTCTTCGCCATGGTTACCCTCGGCGGGGATGGTTCCGAACAGACGCTCCTTGAGGATCGGATCGCGGCCATTCCATAACGCGAGTGCGAAGCACAGCAGTTGATACCGATCACAGACTCCGGCCAAGCCATCTTCGCCCCACCGATAGGCTTTGGAACGGGCATCGTCATGCGTTACATAATTCCAGGCGTCTCCGTCGGCGCTGTAGTCTTCGCGGACCGTACCCCAGGAACGTTCGGCGACGTACGGCCCCCAGCGTTTCCAGTTATGGGGCTGCGAGCCATTTTGGTACAAGCGTTGATGCTCGTCGGTAGTTTGATTCATGGTGCCGTTTCGTGCTCGACAGTCCGCGAACGGACGGGGCCAACCAGATCGCAGAAGAACGCAGCACCACGCAATTGCAGATGCGACCGGCGCAGCTCCCTTCCTTCCCTACCATACTAAGCCATCGCAACGCATGTCGTTGAAGAATCGACAGAATGTCCGTTTGCTTTGGTCCTCGCGGCGAGGTGCGAAGCGAATGATCCGCGGAGATGATTGGGCGCCCCCAAAGTGCAGCCTAATCACTGGGGTAATACCGGACGTCTCAAGCCGTTCCGCTAAGGATCTTAGCGGCAGGACGCGAGACCTCCGGTTTAAACAGCCCTCAACTTGAGGTGAGACAAAACACTCATGGCTAACCATTTTTTTGTTTGACCGCGATCAGGCATGGCCATCATCCAAGGGGCGTCGTGGACATGCTAACGCCATGCGGTCGCAGACTGCTCGTTGCCAAGGCTAAGCAGGTACATAGAAGTGATTCGGTATAACGACAATTCCGCTGGTCGTGATTGGTTCGGCGTAGGCCGGACCAAGGAGC
>NZ_JAMQBK010000024.1:0-288903 GCF_023701485.1 Aporhodopirellula aestuarii | reverse complement strand
AGATGATTCCTGCATACCTGTTTAGGAATCGTGATTGTTGACCAAGTTGGCAGGCGGGTGAAGAGACATGTGCGTTGACCGCTTGTCGGCAAGAACTAACGGCTCGGCCGTGCTGTGAGCACCGTCGTGCATGCGGTTGGTGCATGAATTGTGTGGACGCAATGCGCGTAGTATCCCCTGCTTGCCCGAGACCGGAGTGAGACGGGTCTTTGGGCAAGCTCCGTGATTGATGTTCCTGGTGGCTGGTCGGCTAGTCGATTTCAGCCCAGTCGGTCTGGATGCCTGGCTGAGTTTCTAAACGATAGCCCTTGGCGGACCAACGTGGCGGAACGGGCAACGTTAGGGTGTTACACGCAACGCGAGAATCGCCATGTTGATGGGCACCCGCCGCCATGATCCGGCGCTGCTTTCCGTTCGAATCGACGAGCACCGCCAGGATTTCTCCCGCACCGCCATCGTCACATCGAATCTGTCCGGTCAAGAACGCCGTGTGCTGTTTCGGATTGGCGTATTCGAACTCCAATACCTGTTCACCGAGTGTTTGAGTGGCCATCTTAAGTCTCCATCAAATAGGGGAGATCCCCGGCCAGATCGACCAACCGGGGTGAATCGCATCTACCTCCATTCTATCCGATTGGGATCGTTCAATGATTCAGATCGTTACGAAACCAGAGGAAAATTGGCGTGCGAGTACCTCGTCGCGTTTTCTTGTGCGAGAGTTTGGGACATCGATTGTTTTAGTGACGTTTTTAGCGGAACGGCGAGAGCCGTCCGGTAACTCGGGACCGGACGGCTCGCGCCGTTCCGCTACTTTTGAAATGCTTCAGTTATAGAATCGATGTCCCTGCTAGGAAGAACGAGCAAGTTTTCAGGCGACACACAGGAAAAGGACTTCCATGCGGAGAATGAGTGCTTCGAACCCCTGCGACAAATTGTTCCCTGCGTTTGGCATGGCGTCAAAGCCAATGCGGTTGAACTTGACCAAGCCCATTCTGTGTTCGATCAAGACGGCCTGGATGAACAAATCAAGCACATGTTAGCGGTGCGTGCTTTGGAACCTAGTGATCGTGGTTTGATCAATCGAGAGGCCATAAGCGAGGCAACGAAAATCAGCTCGAACGATCAAAGCAATTTCGATTTATCATCCCGATGCGGATAGACCAGATCCTTCGGCAAGACAAAACCAACATGTCGGCGACGAGTTTTGCTGGTATCAAATTGAGCAGCGATAAATTACCAGGACGACGTTGCCGTGCGAACGATAGATTGAAGGGATCTCGTTCAGTCAAGTTCGCTTGAGGGTGCGGGGAATCATCGCAGCGGTATTAAGCCGAAAACAAGCGATATCGGTTCAAGCTATGCTAGAACCGGAACGCAACACTTTTTTCGAGAGCGCGATGACTGCGCCGGGAGGACGAGTATGTCAGAGTCTGTAACCGGTACGAAATCGGAAGGTGGTCGACGGTCGCTTATTCAAAAGGGAAAGCTGGCGTTAATTGGCGTTGGCCTGATACTGATCTTGATCGTGGTGCTTCAGAACACAGAAGCAGTCGAGACTAAAATTCTGTTTGTGACCATCACCGTTCCTCGAGCCGTGCTGTTGTTTGGGACAGCGGTTGCGGGATATGTGCTCGGTATTTTTACGGGCGATCGTTTTGGCAAGTGATCCACCATGCCGTTTGATCTGCAAATCCCGTCCGTTTCCTTTGTCGACCTACTGGACATCGGCATCTTTGCCATGGCGGTCTACGTCTTGCTGGCCATCGGAATCCAACGTGGTTCGCGTCGTGGGCTCGCTGTCATCGGAATTTTCGTTGCGATCTATGTCTTGGCAATGCGATGGCAGATGCCGCTATCGCTGACGGTGTTCCGTGTGGGGTTTTCGGCGATGATCGTTTCGATCGCGATCGTCTACCAAGACGACGTTCGTGCGGCCGCGGAACGAATCGGTCGCTGGATGTTGGGAGGTCGCAGTTTGGTGGTTTCCAATGCGTCTAAAATCGCTGACACGCTCGTCCACGCCGCCTTTCATATGGCTGAGAAACGAACTGGGGCGCTGATTGTGATTCAAGGTCGCGATGCGCTGGACCGGTTGCTCGACGGTGGCATTGACTTGGATGCGGTAGCCAGTGCGCCGTTGTTCTACAGTCTGTTTGACCCCAATTCGGCAGGGCACGATGGAGCAGTTGTGATGCGCAATGGACGTGTTGCCAAGTTCGCGACTCACCTCCCGTTGGCAAAATGCGGTCGAGCCGATGACTTCGGCACCCGCCACCACGCCGCCCTTGGTCTTGCGGACTGCTGCGATGCGTTTGTGATTGTTGTTTCGGAAGAACGAGGTTGCGTCTCGGTCGCGCATGGTGGTCGGCTAGACAAGATGGAGGGCCCGGGGGCCCTGGCTACCCGATTACAGTCCTTTAACGCGTATCGCCGGCTGAACGAACGGAAGGTGACACTGAGCGAATTATTCCGCAAACGAGTGGTGATCAAATTGGCGGCGTTATTGATTGCAACGGGATGTTGGTGGATGATTTCGTCGGGTGCGAACGAGGTGTATCGGACGTTTGTTGTGCCAGTGGAGTATCGAAATGTCGCCGAGCACGTGAAGCTATCGCAAACGCTGACTCAGGAGGTCAAAGTTACCCTGGCGGGATCGGAAACCGCGTTTCGTTTTTTGGCTCCCAGCTCAATCGTCGTCTCTCTCGATTTGGAAGATGTCGCGGCGGGCAAACGACAATTCAATGTGACTCCTGACACGGTACGCCATCCAAACAACCTACGCGTGACAGCCATCGAGCCACGCTCGGTTCGTGTGAAGGTCGAACCGCATTAGCCTTCCAAGGATCGGCAACGTCGACGTTTGTCGCGTTCAGGGTTTGCGTCGAAACGTTTCCTTGCGAAGCCCGTGACGCTTCATCATCAAATACAGTGATCGGGTACTCAGCCCGGACGTTTTTGCGGTTTGGCTGATCCGCCCACCGGCTGCTTTCAAGTGATGATCCAAGTACGCATATTCGAGTTGCCTCGCCACCAGCGGTCGCAACGTGGACCAGTGCAGCGATTGCCACTCGCTCGGAAGCGGAATGGCATCGCCTGATTCGATCGCCGGGGGCGCATACGGTTGGTCACGCGAGGCCCCGCCGATTTCTGGTGGCAGATCAGCAAGCGTGATCTCGTCCCCTTCGCACAGCAGCGCCGCACGCTCGACGACATTGATGAGTTCACGCACATTTCCAGGCCACGCGTACTGACAAAGGGCAGTGATCGCGAGCGGTGAATAACTCAAGTCGGGCTTGCGAACCGTTGTGCGAAACTCGTTGAGATAGCGATCCAGTAGCGAGGGGATGTCTTCGGGGTGCTCACGCAGTGAGGGGATCGCGAGCGTCACCACGCTCAGCCGATAGTACAAGTCACGGCGAAACCGGCGGGCCTCCATTTCTTCGGTCAGATCGCGATTGGTTGCCGCCATGATCCGCACGTCGATCGGAATTGACTCTTCGCTGCCGAGTCGCTGAATCTGTCGCTCTTGCAAAACCCGCAGCAATTTCACCTGCACATACTTCGGCACTTCGCCGATCTCGTCCAAAAAGATCGTTCCGCCATGCGCCATTTCAAAACAGCCTCGGCGGTCCGATGACGCCCCCGTGAACGCACCTTCCTCATGGCCGAACAACTCGCTTTCGAGCAGCGATTCTGGAAACGCGGCGCAGTTCACCGGCACGAAGGGACGCTCGCCGCGTGGACTCGCTTCGTGAATCGCGCGGGCCAACCGCTCTTTACCCACCCCCGTCTCACCCAAAATCAACAGGGAACTGTCGGCTTGCACAACGCGGCGGACTGTTCGCATGAACCGCTGCATCGCTGGGCTTTCCGAAGCGAAGTCTGACAACCGCGTTTCCGTCGCGTCCCGCATGTCACTTTGGACTTGGCTATCGAGTTCCGCTTGGCGACGTTCGACCAACGCCAAAATCGTTTCGCGGAAGATGTCATCGGAAATCGTGGTCGAGAGGAGCGCGTATGCACCAGCGGCCAACAGTTCGGCGCGGTCATTGGCATCCTCGGTATCAATCAGCACAACGGTTTCGGGAAAGCTGGGAAGCTCGGCAATTGACTCAATGGTTTCGGCTGCGGGTTCAGGAATCCGGTTACGGCTGATTAACAACAAATCGGCCGGCTCGCCGACCGCGTCCCAAAACACAGCCGACTGATCCGCAACTATCAAAACGCAGGCAACGTCGAGGAGACAACGCTGCACTCGCTCGCAAGTGGATTCACGGTCGATGACGAGCTGGATGCGAGGAAGCATGGCTTTCGGCACTTTGGTTCACGAAACGCGGATTCAGCAATCTATTGCGCGCTAAACCGTACCTTATATGCTGATTTGTTGTTGACGCAGAGAGCTCAAAGTGATCGCTGTTTCGTAACTGCTTGCTAGCAGGCGACTTGCGCGGCAGTGCGGTTTAATTGGCACAGCTTGTGCATTAATTACGTCCTAACCAAGGCGACTCCGCTTTTGGCACCTCCCACAGTTTGCAAAAGGATTTTGAAATGCTTGTTCTCTCACGCAAGGAAGGCCAGTCCATTCACATCGGCAACGACATCGTGATTCAAATCTCGCGTATTCAGGGCAACCGGGTCCGCGTGGCAATTGACGCACCGCTGGAAGTGTCCATTCGCCGAGGTGAGCTGGTTGGAAAACTCGAGGCTGCCAAGACGACTCGGGCTACCGATCCAACCCCTGTTCAACGTCATTGCGGCTAGCACCGCAACCTTCTCTCGCTGCGCAACTTCGCGACCCGAGACTCCTCTGAATTTTTTGGAAGGCCGATCCCATGCACGACGTCATCCGCTCAACCCGTCTCAACGAAGATGTTTCGATCGACGGCGAACTGATCTGTGAAGCCACCTCGTCAATTGGATTAACGGCGTGCGATGAACGAACGTTTGTCTTAAAATCTTATGCGCTGCGCGGCGGCGGGTTCGCCGTTGTGATCGAGTTCCGATCATCCAGCAGCGGCATTCTCGATATTGTCGAAGTGGAGCTAGTCGATACTGCCACGGATGTCGAAATGGTATTTGCGACGTTCGAGCCGACAGAGTTTGTCAGCCGAAAAACGCTTTACGGCGACTCGCAGTTTTCGCAGCGTTGCGACCGGATGCGGAAACGGCTGAGCCAGGCCTACTACAAACCGCTGAACATCGTTCAGCGAGCGACTGAGGCCTACGTGTCGGCACATCCCGGATGCGAATATATCAAGCCGTTACCACCGTCACCGGCGAGTCCCAATCGGATCCTCAGGTTCCTCGGACTGATCAAGTAGTTGTGGACTCTGTTTCGATATCCGATCGCTAATCAGTGACGCATCGAAAAGAGGGCAACAGGAGCGTTCAGCGATTAGGAAATCACCAGCGCGCTCGCATGTTTTGAGATCGCGTATTGGATCGCCCATGCGATGGTCGTCCCAGAAGTGAGTACCAGAAAAGCGAATGGACGGCACCTAAAGTCGTAAAAAGTTTGTTTCGACGTCCGGATTGACTTAGATTGATCAACGTCTCGACCGTGATTTTCTGAGGTGTATCCATGTCGCTTGCAAAACTAGATCGACGCCCCCGCCATTGCGTATTAGGGATCGGTTACGAGCTCATGCTGGCGGGGGCGGAAACCGATGACGGCTACGAATTGATGCGGTTCCTCGTGCCTCCCGGAATGAGCCCGCCCCCGCACGTGCATCACTACGAGGACGAGTGTTTTTATCTTGTCAACGGCCAGCTTGTCGTCCAGCGCGGCACGAAACAAATCTCCGTTTCGCCTGGCGATTCGATTCACATGCCTCGTGGCGTCCCGCACACGTTCCGCAACGAGTCCGACGGGTTTGCCGAATTTCTCTGTTGGGTACGCCCGGCAACCCTCGAATCATTCTTCGCCGCTTTCATGCAGGATTGGCCTGAGGACGAAGACCTGCCGCCGGCACCGACGCAAGAGCATCTCGATGCGATGATGGCGTCGGCAAGTGAACATCACATGGAAATCCTGTTGTGACCGATTGCGACATCGTGTCTGAGACCGGACGGTACGTGGCGTTCCGCTAGGCTTTTTAGCGGCAGCCCGCGAGCCCTCCGGTTCGAGCACCCCTCAAAGAAAGTGAGGTTACTTGGTGGATTTCACCTGAAATCGGCTTGGTTAAGATTTCTAGTCAATTCATACGCAATCAGATGACAAGCATTGACCGTTTAACACTCGAACCGAACGCCACATCGATCTTTTGCCTGGCCCTTCCATACATTCCCGGAAGGAAACGTGTGGTCATCAATGAACTCTTCATGAAACTCCAGCCCCCAGCCGGGAGCGGTCGGCGTGACGTATCGGCCTTCACGCACGGCGACAGGGTGTTCGACGGACTCCTGAAGGAAATCAATGTACTCGACCAATTGCGTGTTCGAATGACCGCTGACCGCGATCTGATCCCACATTGAAAAGTGCTGGATCATGTTGCAAAGCGCAATCCCACCTCCATGCGGGCAGACAGGTACGTCAAATTTGGCGGCCATCAGAATGATTGCCATGACATCGTTGACACCAGCAACCCGAACCGCGTCGATCTGGCAATATCCGATCGCGTGGGCCTTGAGTAATTGCTTGAAGATTACCGGTGAAGCCGCATGTTCTCCACACGCGAACTGAAAAGAAGCGTCTTTGAATGTTTGAGAAAGCTCGATGTAACCCAGAACGTCATCGCGAGCGATCGGTTCCTCCACCCACTTCAGTCCGTACGGACGGTATCGTTCGATCTGCTCTTTCGCCTCACCAACTCCCCAAAATTGATTCGCGTCGACCATCAAGTCGCAATCGGGGCCGATCGCGTCCCGCATGAACGCGATCCGATCAACATCACTTTTGGGATTCTGGCCCACTTTCAGTTTGAAAGCATTGAAGCCATTCTGACGTAGCTTCTGGATCGTTTCCAAAATCTGTTCGTTCGACAGTCCCAACCAGCCGGCGGTACAGTACGCCGGTGGGCCGAGTTCCGACATCTCGGCTTCACGCCGGTCTTGATTGGCCTTGGCTTTGTTGAGGATCGCCAATGCCTCGTCCGGGGTCAGCGCGTCCTTGAGATTTCGCCAATCGATGCACCCGATGACAAACTCAGGTTCGAGGTCAACCAATAGCTTCCAGAGCGGTTTGTTCTCTGATTTTGCCCACAGATCCCACATCGCGTTGAGGATCGCGCCGCACGCCATTCGGAACACACCATCGTGCAACCAGCGAAGTTGATGGTGATCGATCAAACGACGGTAAAGCGTCAAAGGCGACTGGATGAAGTCCGCCAAGTCACTTCCGATGACGAGCTGCGCGAGATCTTTGACACCGTGGCACACCCAGTCGGTTCCCGCTCCTACGGTGAACACCACTGAAACGCCTCGAAGCCCCTCATCCGTTTCCAAATGAAGCAACGCTGACGAGTAGTCGGGTTTGATATGAAATGGATCCGACCCGAGCATTTTGTCTGAAGTCGGAACACGCAGATCAATCACCCTGGCGGACGTTATTTTCATACTTGGTGCGTTGGAATGGAGAGAGACTTGTGGTTGAAGATCGAGAAAGTTTGGGTAGTTCGCATGCGGTCGTGCCCCAGTTCAGTCCTCCTGAACGGCAATCTGTTTTTGGGCTCCCAGTCCGGCAATCCCCAACTCAACGACGTCACCGGCTTGCAGATACTTGGGCGGTTGATGCCCAAGTCCGACCCCAGACGGGGTTCCCGTCGACACCACATCGCCGGGCAGCAATGTCATGAATTGACTGATGTAGCTGACAACTTGCTGGACGTTGAAGATGAAATCGGATGTGTTGCTGGACTGTACTTTGTCGCCGTTCAAATTAAGCCACAAATCAAGATTATTGGGATCAGAGATTTCATCTTTGGTCGCCATGAACGGGCCGAACGGTGCAAAGGTGTCAGCCGATTTCCCTTTCACCCACTGCCCCAATCTTTCCAACTGCCACTCACGCTCGGAATAGTCATTGTGTACTCCGTAGCCGGCAACGTACTCCAAGGCAGATTCCTCGGGAACGTATTTCGCTTTCTTGCCGATGACGATCGCAAGTTCGACTTCCCAATCTGTCTTCGTTGAGTTCCGCGGAATCACGACGTTGTCGTTTGGTCCCGACCAGGCACTCGATGCTTTGAAGAAGAGAACCGGTTCCGAAGGAGCATCCATCCCGGATTCGGAAGCGTGCGCCGCGTAGTTGAGGCCGACGCAAACGATCTTTGACGGACGTGCGACCGCTGGAGCCAACTGGACGTCCGATCGATTGAACTTGGGAGCTCGCTCTTGATTGGCAGAGAGCCAATTTGAAAGCTGATTGATCCCATCGTTTTCAAAAAAAGCCTCGTTCCAGTCCTGTCCGAATTCGGAACAATCGAGGATCTCGGTTTCTGATACGAATACACCGGGAGTAATGGATCCCGATTGGTTTCGGATGCGTGTCAGTTTCATGAAATCGGTCGTCAGCAGTGAACAAATACGGAAACAAAGACATCGAGCCGGAAGACTTTAGTGGAGCGTTGCAAAAACTCCAACCTACCCCAACACGGTGTCACCGCCTTCGATGCGGTAGGGATCGATAAGGTAGGCCATAGCCGTGATGAAAGAAGGCTGTTTGATACACAGAAACGAGCGCAGATCGGCGAAATCATCCGACTGCCCATTTGGTAGAGCGGCTGAAAATCGGAACGCGTTTCAAGCATCACTGGGCGGTTGGATTTCCTTGGTCGTTGCATGTGCGGCACGGTCGTTTGATTTAACGATCACGGCGTATGACATCTGCTAGTTGCCGCGATCACTCTGCCGAATCCCAGGCTTGGCTTCAGCGACGACAACGTTACGCATGTCTACTACGTGTGCTCTCGAAAACCGAGCGGAAATTAAATCGCAAGCGAAAAACATAGCACGCTACACCTTTCCGAGATTAAGCCAATGGCGCGAGCGCCTTCAGAATTTCCCTTAAAATTGCTGCCGGTGATTCTGTCGCAGCAACATGAGCGTTCTGGCCGCGATACGATGTTGCGGATATCCGTTGAATGACCTCATGACGAAGCGTCACGCCTGACCGACGAACACGCAGGGGCAAGGCAAATCGCGCCAGCGGTTACGTCGTTGCGATTTTGGGATGTCTGCGAATGGTCATGTTTCAGGCCAACGTGATTGCAACCGGTCTTGCGGCAGCCCGAGTTCCGATCTGCTCCGCAACTGAACTTCCCGTTGCATCGCTTTGGGGGTGATGGGCAAAGTGAAGGCGATTCCACGGCCAACCGTTTCGAGCCAATACCACAAGTCCCTTTGATTTATTCGTGTTCAATTTCCTTCGAAACGCAGCCGGATGCATGTCGATGTACCGAACACACCCATTGACTTGGCGTCGACTCGGCAGGTTATCGGTGGCGTTGTTGCTTGTATCGCTAGGCGGCTGCCCATCGGGCGATCCTGGCGACAAAACACGGCGGCTGAAGATGGCGCATGTGTACGAATTTAATGCGCCGACGCATTCCTACGGGACGGCTCATTTCAACGAGCGACTGCAGCAAGCTGGCAGCGACCTGACTGTCACCGTCTATCCCGCCGCCCAGCTCGGCAGTGAACAAGAACTGCTCGAACAACTGGTTGCCGGCGAATTGGACTTGGCGATTTCCGGCCCTTCGTTTCTGGCCATGTGGCATCCGCCGTTGGGAGTCTTGGACGCCGCGTATGCCTCTCGCGATTTGGATCACATGTTGGAGACGGCGCGAGGTGATGAACTGGCACCGCACTGGGACGAACTCCGCAAACGTTTCGACGTGCGGGTGTTGGACACTTGGGCATATGGGTCTCGGCACATCACGTCCAACTTCCCGATCCGCCGTCCGGACGATTTGAGCGGTTTTCGTTTGCGGATGCCGGCCGCGCAGGTCTGGCAGGCTTCCGGTGCCGCGTTGGGAGCGAGCCCGATGCCGATTTCATTCGCCGAAGTGTATCTCGCCCTGCAACAGGGAATCGCTGATGGACAAGAAAATCCTGTTCCGGTGATCAAGGCGAAGGGGTTTCATGAGGTGCAGAAATGCCTCAATCTGACCGGTCACATTCAATCTTCGGTGCAGATCCTGATGAACGAACGCGCGTGGCAGCGATTGGACGCCCGTCAGCGGGCCGCCTTGCAGAAGGTGGTGCGAGACTTAGGCGAAGAAGTTTACCGCGGGGTGGTCGAGGATGAACAAAAACTCATTGCCGAGTGGCGAGAAAACGGCACGATGCAAGTCGTCGACGATGTGGATGTCGACGCTTTTCAAAAGCGGGCCAAGAAACATTTTTCGAGCGGGTACCCGTTTAGCGAACTGTACAACCAGATCACATCGCAACACGTCCGAGTGGATGGCCAGGGCGATGCAGCTCAATGATATTCATGATGAGAAAGTTAACCGCAATGAACTCTGCGAATCTCGACGAAGTGTTAAGCGAGGAGCATTCCGCGAACCATGCATCGGAGAACTCGTTGCCCTTTTCTTGCTGCGTGCGTTGGATGATTGCTGCAGAACAGGTCCTCGCGGCTTTGTTTCTATTGCTGATTTTGGCCTCGATGGGTTCGCAAGTGTTTGCCCGTTATTTCTTTGGAGCTCCGTTTTCATGGAGTGAAGAGGTTGCTCGATTCGCATTGATCTGGCTAACGTTCATGGCGGCGGCATTCACGATGGCGGAAGGCCGGCACATTACAGTCGACGTGCTTTCGCCAAGGCTTAGCGTGCGCGGAAAACTCTGGCTCGAGTGCCTCAGTCACGGCATCGTTGCGGGGGCGTGCTTGATGTTGCTCATCGGTGGAAGTCGATTCGTTTGGTATGTGGGCAAAGTCGGGTCGCCCTCGTTAGGGCTTCCCATGAGTTGGTGGTATGGCGGGGTCGGCGTCGGCTTGCTGCTGATGGCCATTCATTCAATCGTGAGCCTGATCCAGGCGTTGGCGACGGGGAGGCCGATCGTCATTGAGAGGGCGAGCGAAAGTATGGTCGAAGAAGAATCGCTTCATCTCGAATTGGAGCAGGGCGAATGATTCTTGCTGCGTTAGTCTGCGCCATGCTGGTGCTGTTGTTTATTCGAATCCCGGTCGCCATCAGTATGTTGCTGCCATGCCTCGTTTATGTGGCATGGTCTCCCGATATTTCACTGGGCGTTGCCTTGCAGCGCTGCATGGCGGCCATCAATTCGTTTCCGCTGCTAGCGGTGCCGCTGTTTATCATGACCGGATACCTGAGCAACGCCGGTGGACTTGCCGACCGATTGTTTCGTTTGCTGCTCTGCCTGTTCGGGAAAATTCCCGGCAGCCTGGGTTATGTCAACGTGATTAGCAGTTTGTTGTTTTCATGGATGAGCGGAGCTGCGATCGCCGACGCGGCAGGGTTGGGGGCCGTGTTGGTTCCGGCGATGAAGAAACGAGGATACGCCAATGGATTCGCTCTGGGGCTGACTGGAGCATCCTCATTGATCGGTCCGATCATGCCGCCCAGCATTCCGGCGATCGTGTACGCAGTTTCGGCGGGAGTCTCAGTGGGGGCGTTGTTCTTTGCGGGCATCTTGCCGGCGTTAGTGCTGACCGCGATTTTGTGCGTGTTTGTATTTGTGGATGCCCGCCGTAACCCACAACGAAGCGAAGACGCCGGGCCACGAATCCCGCTGAAGAAAGCGGTTGGTGCCGCACTCCCAGTTTTGCTAACGCCCGTGATCATATTGGGCGGCATTCTTGGGGGTGTGTTTACACCGACCGAAGCCGCCGCAGCGGCTGTCATGTGGGTGCTGTTCTTGAGTGTGTGCTATCGGTCGCTTTCGCTCCGCGACTTTCACGGTGTGCTGATCAAGACAGCGTCAACAAGCGGAACCATTTTGCTGGTTGTGGCAGCAGCCGGACTGTTCGGCTGGGTGATCGCGCGCGAGCAGGGGCCGCAAGCGGTCACGGAAGCCATGCTGCGGCTGACCGACAATCCTTATGTCTTCCTGTTGCTGATCAATGTCGCGCTGCTCTTGACTGGAATGCTGCTCGAGCCGGTGGCCGGATTGTTAATCACCGTTCCGGTATTGTTGCCAGCCGCAATGGAATTCGGCATCGATCCTTTGCAACTGGGGATCGTCATGATCCTCAATCTTGTTTTGGGATTGCTGACTCCACCGGTGGGTTTGGTGCTGTACGTGCTGAGCTCGGTAACGGGCACTTCGGTTCAGCAGGTCATTCGTGGGACCGTTCCGTTTCTGATACCGCTGCTGATCACGCTGTTGCTGATCACATTCATTCCCGCGTTCAGTTTGTGGCTGCCGAGCCTGCTGACCAAGTAATTTTGAATGACCAAACTACCAGCAAGATGCGGCTTCACGGCAGCTTGTTAAACGGACCTCGCGTTCGTTATAACCAAGTTCACCACGGCTGCTGCGGAAGTTTCCCGTTGGCGATATCGCTGAGTTGCTCGTCGTCGTACGGCGAGGCAACGACATCGGGTGACAGATGCCGGGTGCGAAACAGGTTCACGATGTATCCCATCCGTTGATGCAAGTCCCGCCAATCGTTCGCTTTGGTGTTGATCAATTGGTCACGGCCTACGTCCCAACCGGAATCGCCGTGCAGGAACACGCGGAGTTCGGTCGAATCGATATCGATGAGTGTGGGCGGAAAAGGCGTCTCGCTGAGCGGCGGAACATCATCATGCACCGCGAGCTGAGTCTCCCCGACGCTGTACGTCATCAGACGCTGCGTCACGCAACGGCTGATCAAGAACGGAAGTGACCGGGCGATGATCGGTTGCAGCCGATAGTGTTCATGCAGCACGGCGAGGCAGTTGCCGAAATAGGCTTGCTCATGTTTGGTTTTCAAATCATTGCTCGTCCGCGCTGCTTCGTAGCACGCAAACGCCCGGCCGAGCAAATCTTGCCCGTCGTCCTCACTCTTGCCCGGCCGCAGTGACGCTCGCCATTTTGCAAACTCCGCAGCACTCGCATTATCGCCGTTGTTATCCCCGGTGTCCTCGCGGCCACGCCTTAGAAAATCGAGATAACTCGCGGTCACTCGCCCGATGTCGTCGAGCACGATGCGGTTGCCCTGCAAAATCAACTTCGCTGCGCGGACCCGAGTGTATCTCGCCAGAAACCATCCACTGATGCCGCCGCAAACGATTCCCGTGAGGACCCAGATTGCAAGCGACGTCGGCAATCCGATGCTGGTGGCTCGGCTCATTCCCCACCCGGTCGCCACGCCGACCAGCCCGCCGACGATCCCGGCCACGATCGTTGCGTCGCGTGAAGCTTGATCCCGGTCGGCCTGCCGGATCGTGACGCCCGCTTTGCGCGAGCCCCAGATCGCCCACGAATGAAAGTTGGCACCGACGTTGTCACCGAGTTCCTCCGCCAACGCGTTGGACAGCAACCAGTGCACGCGGGTGATTTTGAAATTCGATACCCACGGATCACCCGTCCGGATCGCATCATCAATGAGCCCGTTCCAATCGCTGCTGGTCGTCACACTGCCGTTCATCATGCACACGCACTCCGCTGTTGATTCCACGTATCGATACTTATTTATCGGCTCAGGCTCGATCAGCGGACTGGCTTTGTGCGGCCGCATCGCCAGCATTGGTGATATCCACGCTCCACGGCCGATCCGCATGTGGGGCAATCCCATCCGGTGTCGTAGAGCCGGAGTTCGTTGAGCAAGATCTGGCGGGCTTCGTTGAATCGCTCCGCCTCCACCACGACGCTTGAAAAGTCGAGCGCGTCGAGGTGTGGTGTCGTCACGTGACATCCTGCGACGTGTTCGGTCGCGACATTCGCCAATTGTCGTCCGGCGCTGGCCTCCCAGGTTTCGTTTGCGCCGACGTTATCTGCAGACGTGAGATCAACGAGATGGTTGTGCGTGAAGCATCGAATCTCGTGCGATTGCAGCAGTGACAGGATGTAGTTTGATTCCGCATCGGTGCGGCAAATCGCCAGCGTGTCAAACATCGCGTGCCCGGCACGTGTCGCAACAGCACGATCGGGGCGGACCAAAATCCCGGTCGGGTCGTACGGTCCGCTACCGAGAACGTTGGGTGAGTTTTGCGAAGCGGCGAGGAACAACGCGTCGATGGGACGCACGTTTTCGTTGGCTGAGGAGTGTCCGGCAACGGGTACCGTGCGGATCGGAACGCTGATCGCGGTCAGCAATCGTCGCCACGTTTTCATCGGTGAGAGATGCAGGTCGCGCATGTCGCTGAGCACGATGTCGAAGCGAAAGTCCTCACGCAGTTTGATCTCGCCGGATGAGTGTCGGATGTGATTACGCAGCTTTTTCGATAACTCGCTAAGCCCGGCGCGATACTTGCCCAATTCAATGATGCGATCGACATGAGCCGTCGACTCGGCTTGCTCGCTTTCGATTTCCGCTTGCAGGCTGCGAATGCGTGCGCAGATTTGGTCGTCGACCGGCGACTCGGTGCAGGCGGCATAGACGGCCAGCGTATCGGGCTGCGACGACTTCAAGAATTCGGAATAGATCGCTAACGCCTTTTGGTAATATTCCCCATTGATGTCTTCGGCGACTTGCAGGTCCGATTCTAAAATCGCGCGATCCCATTTGGCTTCGGTGCATTCTCGCTCAAGCGATTCGACTTGTTCGGCGAGTTTGTCGCGTAACAGGGTTTGTTCCTCGACGCCGTGAATCTCTGCCGCCCGTCCACGAGCGGCTTCGAGAGCGACGAGCAATTGTTTGTAACGTTCTTGTTTTTCGCGAATCAGGTTGTTGATCGAATCCGGTGCTTCGGTGAGATACTCGTAGCTCGCGTTGGCCTTGTCAAAATCGATCAGCCTTGCGATCCAGCGATCCCACCGCCGTTCGAGTCCGGTCTTGGTGTACAGCGGCGTGCCATAGTTCTGCTCCCGCAGATAGCGAAACAGTTCGCACTCTTCAAAATCGGGCAATTTCTTCTGCGCATCCGCGGCGACGTATTCGAGTGCTGCGATTCCTCGTTGGATCTCTTGATCGACCTCGGTGATCTCAGCGGACAAACGAGAGATCTCGGGATCTTCACGCAACGCTTTTTGAAAGTTGCCGGTTTTGGAGAGCAGGTCCCTGCGTGCCTTCTCGAATCGCTCGGTCGTTTCGGCGAGCTGGTGTTCGAGATGGTCGCACCGGTCGTTGAGTTTGGAGAGATGGACCTGCATTTGTCGGCACGCATCGGACTGGGCCAGCAAGACTTCGCGGATGCGGCCGTGGACTTCGTGCCATGCCTGAGCGAGCGTTTGCTGAGTGAGGGCCGGCAGGTAGTGCTCGGCAAGCCGCACGAAAGCGTCGGTGCGTTTTTCGATTAATGCCGTGATTCGATGAGCGGACGCACGGTTGGACTGACGAATCGACTCGATCAGCCCGCCCGCCGATGCAATCTCGTCATCGATTTGGCGAAACAGGTCTTGAGCGGTTTGTGGCATGACGTAGTTGGGGGCGATGTCGTGACAAGCACAAGAGCGAGGGCTTTTCTTCTAGCATACCCGCCAAGGTGGTAGGCTCGCTGACGGGACCCCCTTTTTCTATGTTGGGGCGACGACGTGAGTTCATCCACAGTCGGATTGGCCAACGACCGAGTGTGTTGGCTCAGCAATTTCCGCGACACATCTACCAACCTCTCTTCACCGCCCGTATTCCTCAGACCTCGATTCTCATGACCTTCTCCACGCGTATCAACGAAGCCATCACACGGACCGGATCGGTAGCCTGCGTCGGGCTCGATCCACGCAAGTCTCAATTGCCCGCCCCGATTCGTGACGCGGTGCCAAACGAGTCCGCAGACGCTTGGGCGGCCGCCTACACGCAGTTTTGCTGCGAGATCGTCGATGTGGTGAAAGGCATTGTGCCGTGTGTGAAGCCTCAAGCGGCGTTCTTCGAGCAACTCGGCCCGGCCGGGATGGTGTCGCTCGGCCAGGTCATCAAGTACGCCGCTGATGCGGGATTGATTGTGATCACTGACGGCAAACGCAACGACATCGGCAGCACCGCGACCGCCTACGCCGACGCCTATTTGGGCAGCGCCGCTGGGATCTCGGCGGCGGGCGGCGATCCCGCCACGGCGAGCCCGTGGGGGGGCGACGCATTGACGGTGAGCCCGTATTTGGGCCGCGACAGCCTCGAACCGTTTGTCGAAGTCTGCGATCGCCGGGCGGCAGGCATTTTTGTCCTGGTCAAAACCTCCAACCCAGGCGGCGGCTATCTGCAAGACCTC
Source organism: Aporhodopirellula aestuarii (assembly GCF_023701485.1). GTDB lineage: Bacteria > Planctomycetota > Planctomycetia > Pirellulales > Pirellulaceae > Rhodopirellula > Rhodopirellula aestuarii. Next base: position 272,650 of record NZ_JAMQBK010000024.1, on the reverse strand, counting down.
AAGTGTGACGGACAAACGGTCTACCAAAGCGTCGCGAGCCTCGTCACGGAACTCAACACGGGGCGAGTCGACGCGGACGGCTATGGCCCCATCGGTGCCGTCGTTGGCGCGACATACCCGGAACAACTCGTCGAACTCCGCGCCGCGATGCCGCACAGCATCCTGTTGGTGCCGGGATTTGGTGCCCAGGGCGGATCGGCTGACGACGTGCGGGCGGCGTTAGACTCATCGGGACGAGGTGCCGTGATCAACAATTCTCGCGGAATTATCTTCGCTCACGCGCGTGCCGAGTTCGCAGATACCTACGGGGACGCCCGGTGGCAGGACGCGGTCCGCGCCGCGACGGTGGGCATGAACGATCAGCTCCGTGGCTGATAAGGGCGGTTGTGTCCGCGGAAGGCCCTTCGGAGGGCATTTTGGGAAGCTGACGCGACCTAGGAGGGTGGTGTCAGATCGTCCGAAAAAAACGATTCTGCAAGCGCCCTTTTCAGCCGCGACAATATGGACTCTCCTGTGCGACACAATGTCGCGGATCGAGCGCTGGCCTTGTCGCCGGAGCGGTCTGCGGCTGATAATCCCTGCCCTCAATCTTCGTTAGATGACAACTCTCAATCCTCTCGCTCGCAGGCAACGTTGCTGCTCCGCAGTTGAATGGGTGTTTTCAGGGGCGATTTCCCTGGAACCCGGTTCCGAGTTTCAGAAGCAGGGACGTGAGTTTTATTGCCGCAGAGTTCATTAGGTCGATCATGAAGCGATTTCTGTTCCCTCGTTGGATTAATCCATTCCTGGGTGTGCTCGGTTTAGCAGCCGTTGGCGGTGGCGTGTACGCTGCCGCGATGGGTGGCCTGATCACTGATCCGAAAACGCTCAACGTCGGTTACATGCCGACCCAGCCGGTGCCGTTCAGCCACGCGTTGCACGCCGGTCAGCTGAAAATGGATTGTCGGTACTGCCACAACACCGTCTTTGACGCCGCCCACGCCGCGGTTCCCCCGACGGCGACCTGCGTCAACTGCCACTCGCCGGCGGGCGAAGACGGCCAGCCGCCAGCACTCGGTGCCGTCCGCACCGAAAGCGCCAAATTGCAGCCGATCCACCAGAGTTGGAAGTCCGGCCGCAGTATCGCGTGGAAACGAATCCACAACCTGCCCGAGTTCGTTTACTTCAACCACGCCGCGCACGTGAACTCAGGCGTGAGCTGCAAGTCGTGCCACGGACGGATCGACCAAATGGAGGTCGTTTACCAAGCCGAGGAGTTGTCGATGGCGTGGTGCATCACCTGTCACCGCAACCCCGATGAGCACCTCCGCCCGCAGGAGTTCGTGACCAAGCTCGACTGGACGCCGCCCGAGGATTGGGACCAGGACGAGTTTGCGAAAGCACACCGGGAGAAACACAATATCAATCCACAAACTCATTGTGCTGTTTGTCACCGTTGAGAAAACGTTTCCTTTTTTAGCCTGTCTGTTTGACGACTTAATCGTTTCCAGCTAACCGCATAGCCATCCCTGCAGAATATGACCACCACTTCGCACTCCAACGATTCGTCCGGCGTCAACGGTTCTGATGCCACCACAGAGTCGGCTAGCCCGCGATACTGGCGCAGCCTGTCCGAGCTCCAAGGCGACGAATCGTTTGTGAACGATTATCTGCATCGTGAGTTTCCAGTCGCGGCATCGGAGTTCCCTGAGGGGGTTTCGCGTCGACGCTGGATGCAACTGATGGGCGCTTCGCTGGCGATGGCGGGTGTTGCCGGTTGTCGCTATCCCGAAGAGCTGATCTCGCCGTTCGTCGTACGTCCGGCCGGGCGTATTCCCGGCGAGTCCTATTCCTCCGCCACCAATGTTGAAATCGCCGGCGACGTTTACCACCTCTTGATGAGTTGCGTCGACGGTCGCCCTACTAAGGTCGAGCCGAATGCAGAGCACCCTGCCGGTGCGGTTGCTGGAACCTACGCCCAGGCCTCGGTTCTCGGTCTGTATGACCCCGATCGGCTTCGTGGCGAAACGGGCGTTCCCCTTCGTCGCGACGGCAAGAAACGCGTCGAATCGGATTGGCAATCGTTTAACAACTATGGCGCCGCGTTGGTCCGCTCGGCGGGCAAAGGCGAACGTTTGGCTGTCCTGATGGGCCCCACCACCTCGCCGACGACGTTGCGAATGTTGTCGAAGTTGAAGTCCAAGTTGCCTGCCGCGACGATCTGCGTTTACGACCCGATCCACGGTGACGTGGTCAACGAAGCGACCACGAAGGTTTTTGGCAAGCCCGCACGTCAGGATTTCGATTTCACTGACGCGAAAGTGATCGTGTCGTTGCAGTCGGACTTCATCGGCAACCAAAACGGATCGCTGACCAATGCGAAGTCATTCGCAAAGGCGCGCGACCCGCTCGCTGGTGACATGAGCCGGTTGTACGTCGCCGAAGGCGGCTACACGACCACGGGAGTCTCGGCCGATGCCCGTTTGGCGATTCGTCCGAGCCAGATGCCCGCACTGCTCGCTGAGCTCGGCCGCCGCGTCGAAAAGGCGAAGTCTGGATCGCTAGACAAAGCCAATTTGGCGGTCGAAGCCGTCATCGAAGAGAAGCAAGCGTATAACGAAGTCGGGCCGCAAGAACGGCTCGAGCGATTCCTTGATTCCGCCGCTGCCGACTTGGCTGCTGCTGGCGATAAGGGTGTCGTGGTCGTTGGTGAAACGCTCGGCGCGGACATGATCGCCGCCGGTATCGACATGAACTCGAAGCTCGGCTCGCTCGGTTCGATTCAGAAGTTCACGCCGGCCCCAGAGACCGCTCTGAAAAATCGCGTCAGCCTGGGCGAGTTGGTTGGCAAGATGAAGCGTGGCCAAGTCGACGAGCTTTTGATCTTCGACACCAACGTGGTTTTCACGGCGCCCGGTGACATCGACTTTGCTGAGGCACTTGCTCACGTCGAACACTCGATCTACCTCGGCATGTACGACGACGAAACCGCCGTCCAGTGCGAGTGGTCATTGCCGATGTGTCACCAATTCGAAAGTTGGGGCGACTGCGTCGGACGCAACGGCCACTACGGTGTTTGCCAGCCGCAAATCCTGCCGCTTCTCGGTGGCAAAACGCCTGCCGAACTGCTCGCCGTGATGCTGGGCGAAAAGGTCACCGATGGCGAGCAACTCGTCCGTCAAACCGCTAACAGCGTTACCGACTCTGCGATCAGCGATCGTCAGTGGCGTAAGTTGTTGCATGACGGTTTTGCCGAAGACCTCGTCGTCGAAGCACAGGCTCTCCAGCCTAAGTCCGTTTCGGTCGAGCTGCCCGCGGAAGGCCCGCAGGTTTCGTTGGATTACGAAGATGAGTCGTTCCGCGATACTTTCGAGGTCATTTTCACGCCAGCCGAATCGCTCTACGACGGGCGGTTTGCCAACATCGGTTGGTTGCAAGAATTGCCTCAGTCGGTCACCAAGCTGACCTGGGACAACGCGGCCATCATGAGCCCGCGTTCGGCCAGGGCATTGGGGACCAAGCATGGCCTGATGGTCGCGCTGCGTCGCGGCGAAACGACCGTCGAGCTGCCCGTTTTTGAGATTCCCGGCTGTGCCCCAGGCGTGGTCAGCGTCGCGATCGGATACGGTCGCAAACGAGTCGGCATGGTCGGCGGGTTGCCCGAGGAAGACGTGCCCACCGTCGGTGTCGACGTCTCGCCGATCCGTACCTCGGACTCGATGATGATGGTCGCACCTGTCGAAGCACGACCGCGACTCAACGAATACGAGCTGTGCACGACCCAAGATCACTGGGCAATTGATGAGCTCGGCCGTGACGAAGCCCAGGCACGCAGCTACATGCTGATCCGTGAAGGCACGACGGCGTTGCTCGAAAAACTGCCTGAGTTCACCGAGTCGAAAGGCCCGCACGTCCCTGCCGTCGGTAACGACGGTTCACTTTGGCAAGAGCCGATTGCGGCCATCGAAGAAACTCGCGAGAAAGTACCGCAGTGGGGCATGTCGATCGACTTGACCAAATGCATCGGTTGCAACGGATGTGTGATCGCGTGTCAAAGCGAGAACAACGTGCCGATCGTTGGTAAGGAACAGGTCGGTAATAGCCGCGAAATGCACTGGCTGCGGATCGACCGTTATTTCCAAGGTGACGAAGACATCGCGGACATCGTCCAAGAGCCGGTCGCTTGCATGCACTGCGAAACCGCCCCTTGCGAGCAAGTTTGCCCGGTTGCCGCAACGGTTCACACCGATGAAGGCATCAACGCGATGGCTTACAACCGCTGCATCGGAACGCGGTACTGTGCGAACAACTGTCCTTACAAAGTGCGCCGGTTTAACTACTTCAACTACAACCAAGACGTTGGTGTCGGTTACGGTATTGACGCTTATCCGGGAACGATCGAGTCGGCTAGCCGCAAGTTGCAGGCGCTCGTGCTGAACCCCGAAGTCACGGTTCGCGGTCGTGGTGTGATGGAAAAATGCACCTACTGCGTGCAGCGGGTTGAGAAGGCCAAGATCGAGGCACGCAAAGATGGCGGGCGACCGGTGGCCGATGGCGAAATCATCACCGCATGCCAGGCCGCTTGCCCGACCAGCGCAATCGAATTTGGTAACGTTGCCGATCCGAACTCGCGAGTATCGAAAGCGAAAGCCGACGTTCGGTCTTATGGCATGCTCGGCCAGCTCAATGTCAAGCCGCGGACGACCTACCTGTCCCGCATCCGCAACACTCCCGTTTCGCTGATGACTCGGGTTCAACTGGTTGACCTGACCACACTCGAGGCGCCTCACCACGGTCATGGCGGCCACGGCGAAGAAGGGCATGGCCACGATGACCACGGTCATGAAGAGAATGGTCACGACGACCATGGCCACGACGACCATGCTCATGACAACGACGAGAAGCACTCGCGTCGCATCCGCGGCAAGTTCCAGTTGCCCATCGTTTGATCCGCGATTTTCGCCCTAAAGTTTTTTCATACTTCTCACTTCTAATTTCCCAATTCGTTCCATGTCGCTCGCAGTTCCCAACGGTCTGGACAATTCGGTCGAACGCCCCGGCACACGTGCCCCGCTCGTGCTCGGCGAATCGAGTTACCATTCGATTACCGAAGCGGTTTGCAAGATTGCCGAGAACCCGCCGTCCAAATTGTGGGTGATCAGTTTCTTGGTCGCCGTACACTTGGCCACGATGTTGGGTCTTTGCATCGCCTACCTCTTCTACACCGGTGTCGGTGTTTGGGGTAACCGGAACCCGGTGTTCTGGGGCTGGCCGATTGTGAACTTCGTGTTCTGGGTCGGTATCGGTCACGCCGGTACGTTGATTAGTGCGATTTTGTATTTGTTCCGCCAAGAGTGGCGGACGAGTATCAACCGAACCGCTGAGGCGATGACAATTTTCGCGGTTGTTTGTGCGGGAACGTTCCCCGGCATTCACGTCGGTCGTGCTTGGTTGGCGTTCTGGTTGGCTCCGTATCCAAGTTTGAACTTGTGGATGTGGCCACAATTCCGCAGCCCGCTGTTGTGGGACGTTTTTGCCGTGAGTACCTATGCGACGGTATCGTTGTTGTTCTGGTACATGGGGATGGTGCCCGATTTGGCAACGTTCCGCGATCGCAGCAAGCATCCCGTCCGCCGCGCCGTTTACGGTGTGTTGTCGCTCGGTTGGAGCGGTTCGTCACGTCACTGGATGCGTTATGAAAAAGCCTATGCGTTGCTGGCCGCTTTCGCCGCTCCGCTGGTTCTTTCGGTGCACACGATCGTGTCGTTTGACTTCGCGGTTTCGCAGGTTCCTGGATGGCACACCACGATCTTCCCACCGTACTTCGTCGCCGGGGCTATTTTCTCTGGCTTCGCGATGGTGATCACCCTGATGGTTCCGGCCCGATCAATCTTCAATATTGAAAAGCTGATCACGATCCGGCACCTCGAAAACATGTGCAAGATCATTCTGACAACCGGCATGATCGTCGGTCTGGCGTACGGCACCGAGTTCTTCATCGCTTGGTACGGTCAGGTGACCGAAGAGAAATTCGCGTTCATCAACCGGGCAATGGGGCCTTATTGGTGGGCGTACTGGACGATGATTACGTGCAACGTGATTTCGCCGAACATCTTCTGGTGGAAGAAAGCTCGGACAACACCATGGATCATGTTCGTCGTCTCGATCTTCGTGAACATCGGAATGTGGTTCGAACGATTCGTGATCACCGTGACGAGCTTGTCGCGGGATTACCTGCCCAGTGCCTGGGCGTACTTCGAACCGACCTGGGTTGACTGGGCGATGTTGATCGGATCGTTCGGTTTGTTCTTCACATTGTTCCTGTTGTTCTGCCGCTTGATGCCGATCATCAACATGGCTGAAACAAAAGCGACCCTCGCGAAAGAGCTTCATATGGCCCACAAAGACGCCCATTAGAGCTCGAGCGATTCGCACCTGCTTCTCGATTCACATTTGATTTCTGACATTCGTAATTTTTCATAACGGTCTCTCTCATGAGTGAAACCAAACCTGCTCCAAAGACAGTCGCCGACGGGAACACCGTTCATGGCGTGGTTGCGGAGTTTTCCGACGTCGATTCCTTGCTCGCCGCATGCGAACGAGTTCGCGACGCCGGATACACGAAGGCGGACGCGTTCACACCGTTCCCCGTGCACGGCATCGACAAAGCCCTCGGCATCAAACCGACCGTTTTGCCATGGATCGCGTTGACCGCCGGTGCCATTGGAACGTGCACCGCGTTGACGATGCAAATCTGGATGAACGGGATCGATTACCAATACATCATCTCGGGCAAACCGTACATTTCGTTGCCGGCATTCATTCCGGTTTCGTTCGAATTGACGATTCTGTTTGCGTCTTTCGGAACGTTCTTCGGAATGTGGGCACTCAATGGACTGCCTCGCTTTAGCAATCCGATGTTCACGAGCCCGCGTTTTGACCGGGCCACCGACGACACCTTCTTCCTGTTCCTCGACGCCAAAGATAAACGGTTCGACGAAGCGGGTGCGAAGGTGCTGCTCGGCGATCTCGGTGGCGAATTCGTGGAGCCCGTCGTGGAAGACGACTCGCCGAAAAAGATCCCGAGCTTTTTGTTGATCGGGCTGGCGTTGGTGATCGCGTTCTCGATGATCCCGGCGTTGTTGGTCGCCCGCATGCGGGTCACCAAGAGCTCCTCGCCGCGATTCCATGTCTTCCCCGACATGGACTTTTCGCCTGCCAAAGACGCTCAGCAAATCTCGACGCTGTTTGCCGACGGACGTGCGATGCGTCCCGATGTTCCCGGCACGGTCAATCGTGGTGAATTGGACTGGGATGTTGATTTCCAGACCGGCATCGACATGGAGAAACTTGCCCAAATCGATGCTCCTCGCGCTCGTCAGCTCGTCGCGATGATGCAGTCGGACACCGAAATCGGTGAGGGCGATGGCGAAGTCGCCGGCGAAGAATCGCCAGCGGAAGAGGCCGTCGAAGAAGTCACCGAAGAGCCGCAAACCGAAGAACCGGCTGCGGAAGAACCGATGGCAGACGAGCCCGCAACGGAAGAGCCCGCTGCGGACGAGCCAGCCGCGGAAGAACCTGCCGCCGATGAGCCCGAAGCGGAAATGCAGGAAGAGCCCGAGTCGGTAAAAGAAGAGTCCGCCTCGGAAGAGCCTACTGCTGAAGAAACGGCGACCGAAGAGCCTGCCTCGGAAGAGCCAGCTGCTGAAGCACCCGCCGAAGAGATGGCTGCCGAAGAAGCTCCCGCTGAAGAAACACCCGCTGAGACGGCTCCCGAAGAAGCCGCCACACCCGCGGAAGCCGAACCACCCACTGAAAAACCGGCCGCTCCTGCCTCACTCGCACCGGCATCGGGTCCGACCGTGGACACGACGCCTTGGCTCACCGAAAACCCGCTCACGGTCGATGCGGAGGTGCTCGCCCGCGGCCAACAGCAGTTCAATATTTACTGCTCGGTTTGCCACGGCATGAACGGACGCGGAAACGGGTTGGTCAACCAACGTGCCCAACAAATTTTGGCAACGACCTGGACGCCGCCTTCGAGCTTGCACGACCAAACGCTTTACCAGGACGCATATCCTGACGGCAAGTTGTTCAGCACGATCAGCAACGGAGTTCGCAAGATGCCGGGCTACGCCGCTCAGATTCGCGCCAAAGATCGCTGGGCAATTGTCTCCTACGTCCGAGCGTTACAAGCGAGCCAGAACGCGACGTTAGACGACGTCCCGGCATCGCAACGCAAAGCACTCCAAGCCAAACAAGCCGAGGTTCAAGCCGAACTCGAAAAGGCCGCGGCGAAAGCAGCAGCGGACGCTCAACAGTCCGCAACCTGATTCCGCCACTCGAATTATTCACTCAGCCCTCAGTACTCAGCCCTCACTCCTCTCATGTCTCACCATCAAGCAGTCGCTCCCAAGCCCGCTGACGATCCGGCGTTCACGATGCCAGCGTTGCTGTCCGGTTTGTCTCTCCCATTGTGCATCGGCGGCCTGATCGCATTGGTCGGCGGTGCGTTTTTGGGGACCACTTCGCTGGGCGGCCGTTTCGGCATGTCGGTTTACCTGACCGCCTTCATGTACGCGTTCACGATCGCGCTCGGGTCGCTGTTCTTCGTCCTGATCCAGCACCTGTCGCGGGCCGGTTGGAGCGTGGTGGTTCGCCGCGTCGCCGAGCTGATGATGGTCATGGTTTTGCCTTTGGCGATTCTGTTTCTCCCGATCGCGTATTCGGTTTGGTTCGGATCGCTGTACTCTTGGACAGATGCGGGTTACCAAGCTGAACATGGTGTGCCGATCGCGGTCTGGAGCGAAAAGCTTCGCTGGCTCAATCCGCAATGGTTCACGTTCCGCGCGTGCTTGTATTTGGTCATTTGGGGCAGCACCGCATGGTGGTACTACTCCAAGAGCCAACGCCAAGACGAAACTGGTGAAATCACACTGACCGAATCGATGCAAGCTCGCAGCGGACCGGCGGTCATTTTGTTCTCGTTCTGCACCGCATTCGCAGCGTTTGACTGGGTGATGAGTTTGGCACCGATGTGGTTCTCGACCATGTTCGGCGTTTATATTTTCACCGGCAGCGTCTTGTCAGCTCACTGTGCGATCGCACTTTTGTGCTATGTCTTGCAGCGACAGGGTGCGATTCGCGACGAAGTCACGGTGGAACATTACCACGACCTCGGCAAACTGATCTTCGGCTTCATTTGCTTTTGGGGATACATCGCGTTCAGCCAGTACATGCTGATCTGGTACGCGAACATTCCGGAAGAAACGCACTGGTTTGCCGCTCGCTATCCCGGTTTCTCGTCTACATTTGGCCCGATTTCGATCGCCCTGATGGTCCTGCACTGGGGACTTCCGTTCCTCGGAATCATGAGCCGGCACGTTCGCCGCCGCCCGTGGGCGGTTGCCATTTGGTCGGCCTACATACTGATCATGCACTTCGTCGACCTGTATTGGGCGATCATGCCCGAAGCCAGCCTTGGCGCCGGTGGTGCCGTGGGTGTGTTGTCGTCGCTGTTATGCGTGATCGGAATGGTCGCATTGATGCTGGGGCTGATCATTACCGTTGGCTCGGGTACCCGTTTGATCCCGGTTCGCGATCCGCGACTGGGCGAATCGCTGGCCTTTGAAAATATCTAGGCCAGACACGCTTATTATCTCGCTGATTCCCATTCCCGTATTCACATTACCTCCATCTCAGAATCTCCCATGGCTGCCTACGACGATCTCAATGGCAAACGAATTGCGACGATCAGTGTGATCTCGATCGCGGTGACTGCGGTTACCGTGCTAGCGGTCCAGGTGATCTATTTTGCACTGGCCGATTTGGTCGATTCGCAAAAGATCAAAGATTCCCGATACACCCGCTCGAACCAAGTGCTGTCGCAACAGGCAGACGAAATCAGCGGCTATGGCGTTGACCCGGACACCGGAAATATCACGATCCCCGTCAGTGAAGTGATGAAAAAGATGGCGGCCGAAAGCAAAAATCGCAAGAATGAAGAACAGGTGAGCGTGCCCACCCAACCCCAACCGATCTCCTAATCGAATCCCCGGACGAACCCATCATGTCAGCCTTGACGCCCTATCGAGCACCGATTCACGCAGGTCATCTCCTGATCGTGGGTTGTGTGCTGGTTGCGTCGATGTGCGGCGGCATGAGTGTATCCGCCCAGCCCATTTCGGGTGCCGCGCAGGACGGTTCGGCCGACGTGCTCCTCAACGACCGCATGCCCCGCGAAGTCCGCGACGTGACGGTTAAGCAGAACCTTGGCGATCAAGTCACGCGTGAACTGCCGCTGATCAACTCTCAGGGCGAGGAAGTCACCCTTGGTGATTACTTAGACGGTGAGCATCCCCTGATTTTGACTCTCAACTACAGCAACTGTCCGATGCTCTGCAACGTGCAGCTGAATCAACTCGCCCAATCGCTTGAGAAGGGTGACTTGAAGATCGGCGAAGACTTTCGCTGCATCAGCATCAGCATCGACCCGACCGAGACCAACGAGCGATTGCGGGAAACACAGGCTCGCTACGTCGAACAAGTGCCTTCGCACCCTAATGCTCAAACGGGGTGGGCATTTTGTCGCACAACGCAAAACGTCATCGATCAGTTAGCCAAGGAAGTCGGATTTTCGTACAATTACAACGAAGCCACCGGCGAATACGCTCACCCGGCCATGCTCGCATTTTTGACTCCGGAAGGTGTGATCACGCGGTACTCACTTGGTGTCGCGTTTCCTCCCGATCAGATGAAGCTTGCCCTGGTCGAGGCCGGTCAAGGCGAAGTCGGCAGTTACATCGATCAGTTCGTGATGCTGTGTTACACGTTTGATCCCGCCGCGGGCAGTTATGTCCCGGAGGCGTGGAAGATCATGCGGTTGGGCGGCGCGATTACGATCGGATTACTCGGCATCGCATTGCTTCCCTATTGGCTCGGCCGGAAGGGTAACCCGCTTCGTCGAGAGAAACCGAACAACTCCCCCGAAGCCGCTGCACCGTCCGCAGACGGCACCGTGCCGCTCAAACCCACGCAGTGGTTCGGCGGATAAGACCTTCCGTCAGTCTGACCGCGAGACGTTCACACGCCCGACGGTTCACCTGATCGCCAAACACTCCCATCCTCAACGTATTCCTTTTTTAACGCCACTTCGGCCTGTACGACTATGACCCCGGTACTTACTAACTTGATGCGACCGATGCCGTTCCTCGCAGACGTCGAAGATAGTTTTTGGTTCCCCAAACAGGCGTCCTCGTTCGCGAGCGAAGTCGACTGGGTGTACGACTTCATCCTTTACATCTGCGTGGCGTTCTTCGTTCCCATGATGGCCTTCATGCTGTGGACGATGATCAAGTACACCAAGAAAAAAGGTGAGAAGGCGGAAAGCCAAGTCACGCACAACACGCCTCTCGAATTGGCATGGTCGATCGGACCGTCGGTCTTGCTGGTTTGGATGTTCGTGCAAGGCTCGATCTCTTACCTCGACATGCGGACCCCGCCGGAAGGCTCCTACGACGTCGGTGTGACCGCGTTCAAATGGGGCTGGACGATGGATTACGGAGCGGGCACGTTCCATCCTGAACTGCACATCGTCAAAGACGAGCCAACCAAGTTGTCGATGCGGAGCACCGACGTCATCCACAGTCTCTACATCCCTGCGTTCCGGGCCAAAAAAGACATCGTGCCGGGCCGTTACAACTACATGTGGTTCAAACCGACCGTCGCCAGCGAAAAGGTTTCCGACGAGGAACTCGCCAAAGCCAAGAAACAAAGCGAAGGCAGCGATGGTTGGGACTATGACAAGTACCAATTCACCCCCGACGGATACACGTTCTTCGACCTCTACTGCGCCGAGTACTGCGGAACCAACCACTCGCAAATGCAGACGGTCGTCGTGGTTCACGAAACGCAAGAAGAACTTCAAGCGTGGATCAAAGCTAACAGTTCGCGTCCCGAAGACCAGACGCCTGCCGAGTGGGGCCAACTCCTCTACAACCGTCGCGGTTGCTCAGGATGTCACTCCAACGACGGCAGCAAACTGGTCGGTCCCTCGTTTAAAGAATTGTACGGTTCCACCCACGCACTCGCGGCCGGTAGCGACATCACGGTCACCGACAACTACATCCGCGAATCGATCATTGATCCCAAAGCAAAGGTGGTCGCCGGTTATCAACCGGTCATGCCTAGCTACAAGGGGCAACTCAGCGACGACGATATCGCTTCGATCATCGCGTACCTGCAATCGCTCAGTTCCAACGTCGCTGAACCAGCGGCCGCCGCAGCAGAATAACAATACCGGAAAGCCCGACAGGGTCAGTGACCTGACGCTGTCGGCACCCCAGCAATCCCCATCCAAAATCACTTTCGATCGTCTTCCAAGAGGACACTCCTGATATGTCCACCTCCACCATCAGCCGCGACCCCGGCTACCCGACCGATCGCGAAAACTACCTGACCAACTCGTCGGGCATCCTGAGCTGGATGTTCACTCTCGATCACAAACGCATCGGTTTGATGTATTTGATCGGTGTGATGACCGCTTTCGCGGTGGGTGGTTTGCTCGCCTTGGGCATCCGCTTGCATCTTCTCGATCCGGAAGGCTGGATGTTCACGGGTGCGGAAGCGAACAACATCTACAACCAGGTCTTCACCCTCCACGGTGCGATCATGGTGTTCCTGTTCATCATCCCGAGTGTGCCCGCGGCACTGGGTAACTTCCTCGTTCCGGTGATGCTGGGGGCGAAAGACGTTGCCTTCCCGCGATTGAACCTGAGCAGTTTTTACCTGTGGTGTTTCGGGGCGATCTTCTTCGTCTCGGCTCTCTTTAGCAGTGGGCTTGATACCGGTTGGACGTTCTACACACCGTACAGCACGACGACCGACACCTCGGTGATCTTGGCGACCCTCGGTGCATTCATCCTCGGATTCAGTTCGATCTTCACCGGTTTGAACTTCATCGTCACGATTAACACGATGCGTCCACCAGGGATGACTTGGTTCAAGATGCCTTTGTTCCTGTGGGCAACCTACGCGACGAGCATCATCCAAGTTTTGGCAACGCCTGTTCTCGGTATTACGCTGTTGCTCCTCATCGCCGAACGTACGATGCACGTCGGGATTTTTGATCCTGAATTCAACGGCGACCCGGTCACCTATCAGCACTTCTTCTGGTTCTACAGCCACCCTGCGGTTTACATCATGATTTTGCCGGCTTTCGGCATCATCAGTGAATTGATCAGCGTTCACAGTCACAAGCATATCTTCGGATATCGATTCATCGCTTACTCCTCGATCGCGATCGCCCTCCTGGGCTTTCTCGTCTGGGGACACCACATGTTCACCTCGGGCATGAGCTCGTTGACGACGATCATTTTCTCCGCATTGACGTTCACCGTTTCGGTGCCGTCGGCGATCAAGGTGTTTAACTGGCTCGCGACGATGTACAAGGGTTCGATCAGTTTGACGACCCCGATGTGCTACGCGATCTCGTTTATCTTCCTGTTCACGATCGGTGGTTTGACCGGCTTGTTCCTCGGAACGCTCGCAACCGACTTGCACCTCCACGACACGTACTTTGTCGTCGCTCACTTTCACTACGTGATGGTAGGTGGAACGTTGATCGCGTTCTTGGGCGGCGTATTCCACTGGTGGCCGAAAATGGTCGGCAAAATGTACAACGAGTCCCATGGCCGGATTGCTTCGCTGTTGGTCTTCCTGGGATTCAACGGCACGTTCCTACCACAATTTGTCCTCGGCAGCCGCGGGATGCCTCGTCGCTATGCGACCTACGATCCTGAGTTCGCATTCCTGCATCAAATGAGTACCTACGGTGCCTTGCTGCTCGGCTGCGGATTGCTTTACGCGTTCATCGTCCTGATGCTGTCGCTGGCCAAGGGACGACGTGCCCCGGCCAACCCTTGGGGTGGAGCGACGCTCGAGTGGGCATGCACCAGCCCGCCGCCATACTACAACTTTGAACGTCCGCCGGTTGTGGGCGATCCTTATGACTTCCACAACATCGAGTGGGACGCTAAGGAAGAGAAGTACATCTCGACTGAGCCAGAACGCAAACTGGTTCCCGAAGAGACTCCGGGCCAAGTTCCGGCTCACCACTAGGAAACCAGGCGTTTACGAGTTTCAAAGAAAAAAAGTAGCGGCAGGCTAATCCCCTTCCGCTTTCCAGCCGCGGGTGGCATCAGCCGCCCCGCCCAATAGTTTTCATTTCACTTCGACACATTCATGCGTGGTTGCCCTCATTGAGGGCATTTCATCAGCGAACGGTTTTCGGCACATGGCAACGATCGACTCCCTCTCCTCCGAATCGGAAACGCACGACGAACATGGTCACGACCATGACCATCCCGCGTGGCTGGCTCACCACTTCGACACGCCCGAGCAACAATTCGACAGCGGCAAGCTGGGAATTTGGTTGTTCTTGGTAACGGAAGTGCTGTTCTTCAGCGGGATGTTCTGTGCCTACGCGATGTTTCGTATGTTGCGGCCAGAAGTCTTCGAAGGTTGTAGCCAGTTCCTCAACACCAAACTCGGTGCGATTAACACCGGGGTGCTGCTGTTCAGTTCATTGACGATGGCGTGGGCCGTTCGTTGTGCCCAAACCGAAGAGTACAAAAAACTTGTCGTCATGATCGCCAGCACGCTGTCCTGTGCGATGGTCTTCCTCGGCGTGAAGTCGATCGAGTATTCGCACAAGTGGGGCATGGGGCTCCTGCCTCCGGGAAGCTATTTCTATGACGAAGCCAACCCGCACCCGACGGCTCAACAAATTGTTGACCAGCACGGGTTCTCCGAAAGCGCCGCTTACTTCTTGACCCACAGTCTTTACTTCCTCTGTGCACCCTTTCTGATCTTGCTGATCGGAGTGGCCATTTGGGCGGTGTACTCGAAAGTGACTGACAAGCAGTTCCAGTATGCATGTGCCAAACCGTTGCTCGTCGTTTGCTTGAGCTTCTTCGGTGGCGTCGGCCTCGGCATGATCCTTGAAAGTGGTGGTGGCGAACACGCGGTCGCACACGTCGATGGTGAACATGCCGGTGACCATGGTGATGCCGACCACGCTCATGCCGATCACAGTCACGATGCACCTGCCGAGGTCGCAGCGACCCACGCCGTTCCGGCATTCGATATCGAGAGCGATGACGCAGCGATCGAATTGCTCGCCGAAAGCGAGCTCAACACCGGTGCCCGCGCGATGCTCGAAGCCAAGCAGGCTCAAGCCGAAATGGCGACGGGGCAAATTGTTGCTGCCGGCGTGGAAGCCGACTTGGGTATCCACAGGATCGAGCAAGACGTGCAAACCAAGCGTCAGGCGGGTGTGTTCTTTGGAATCTATTACTGCATGACCGGCGTTCACGCGATTCACATTCTTGGCGGTATCGGCGTCCTGGTTTGGTTGCTGATCCGCTCGATTCGCCAAGACTTTAACCGTCAGTACTTTGGACCTGTCGATTACGTCGGTCTGTATTGGCACTTGGTCGACTTGATTTGGATCTACCTATTCCCGCTCCTGTATCTGATCCGCTAGTAGGCGACATCCACACGCTCGCGACTCAATCTTCCACTCACCCACTTTCCATCCTAAACGCTCTTATGGCTGCTCACGGACACTCTGACGACGGAACCGATTTCGCACACCCAATGCCCCTGCCGGTATTGTTGGCCGTGTTTTTCGCCCTGGTCATTTTGACGATCATTACCGTCGCCCAGGCAAGTCTCGACTTGGGCAGCTTTGATGTGGCTGTCGTGATGGGAATCGCAACGATCAAAGCGATCCTGGTGGGAGCATTCTTCATGCACCTGATCGCGGACAAACCGTTCAACATCATCGTGTTTTTGTCGTCGTTCGTCTTTGTCGGCCTGTTCGTGATCTTCACGCTGAGCGATAGCAAGATGACCTCGCCCGCGTTTGAGCCCAAGATTGACGAACCGGCCGCAACCGCCGGCATGTAATTTCCCGTTCGATGCATGCGTTAGGATGCGTCGGACGTTTCGAATGCGATGGCCGGCCTCTCGGTAAGCTGCAACGGGAACTCGTCTCAAGAATTCTCTACGCAAGTCGGCTCTCTGCCGGCGTTTATCGTGACGGCACAGTTTGGAAGGTGACTGCACGGCAATGAACATCTCCTGGTTCCGCACCTTCATTGCGATCGTATTTCTATCGTCGCCCGCGTTCGGCGAAACGCCGACCGATTCCACTGCAACGGACTCGAACGTTCCGCACAATCTTCTGGCGTTGCCGGGCGGTATCTACTGCGGAGCCCAGCCCGAGGGCGACGATCAGTTCAAGTCACTCGCCGAACTTGGCGTGCGCACCGTTGTCAGTGTCGACGGAGCGATCCCGGATCTGGCGTCCGCTGAAGCACACGGACTCCGGTACATCCATATTCCGATCGGATACGACGGCGTGGACGAGCAAGCCGGGTTGTCGATCGCACGTTTGGTGCGAGAAATCAAAGGCCCCATCTACGTCCACTGTCATCACGGCCAACACCGCGGTCCTGCCGCCGCAGCGATCGCGTGCATTGCGGGCGGATTTGCCGACAACGACAGTGCCACGGAAATCCTGCGTCGTGCCGGGACCAGCGACAACTATGCCGGATTGTGGCGAGACGTAGCCGCGTATGTCCCGCCGCCCGAAGACGCCGAATTCCCCGAACTCGTATCAGTTGCTCCGGTCGACAGTTTTGTTACCGCGATGGCGAATACCGGCGTGGCCATGGAGCATCTTCGTCTCTGCCAGAAGGCTGATTGGTCATCGCCGGAGCAGCACCCCGACTTGGTTCCGACTCAAGTCGCGTTGTTGGTCCGCGAAGGGCTGCACGAATCGCAACGCCACGCTCCCGATGACGTCGATGCGCGTTTTCGCGAGTCGATGCAATCGTCAAACGACATCGCGGCGCAGTTGCAAGCGGCACTCCAAGCGAACCGCACGGGTGACGCCGATGTCCTGATCGGAAGACTGGAAACATCCTGTTCCCAGTGTCACCGCGACTTTCGCAACTAGGGCATCGACTCATCGACGATCAATCCACCAGCGCGTTCATCATTGAGCTTGCTCGCAACCTTCATGCGAGCGGTTCGCCCGCGTATGAACTCGACCAACGGATGGAGACCGTCGCCCAATCGCTAGGCAATCCGGCGACGTTTTTCTCGACACCGACCGCGATCTTCGTCTCCTTCGAATCCGTTCCGGCATCGACGCGACTGATTCGTGTCTATCCCGTCGATGTGAACTTGGCGAAATACGCCAATCTGTATGAACTGCAACGGGAGATCGACGAACAGTCGCTGCCAATCGCCGAAGCATGGCGACGTCTCAAAGAGATCGAACATAAGAACGACGACTATCCGACTTGGCTAAATATCATTGCGTTCGGTCTCGCGGGATCCACGATCGCGGTGTTGGTCGGTGGCAACGTGATTGCCCAGGCCACCGCGGGTTTCATTGGTCTGATCATCGGTATTGTCGTGTCGATATTGATGCATTGGAAATTCCCGACGCACCTCGTCAACGTGATCGCAGGTTTCGTCGCGATGATGTTGACCGGCGCGTTTCACTCGTTCTTTCCTGGCGGTAACGTCACGTTAACCGTGCTTTCGGCGCTCGTGGTTCTGCTGCCCGGGTTGCAGTTAACGGTGAGCGTCAATGAACTCGCCACACAGAACTTGGCGTCGGGATCGGCGAGAATTGCTGGAGCAATGACGACGTTACTGACAATGATCTTTGGCGTGGTCATGGGACATGGTTTTATCAGTTCGCTAGTCAAAGTTCCGATCTCAGCGCCGCCACTGACGCCAGATCTGTACCAATCACTGCTCACGCTCATCCCGATCACGCTGGCATTCGGGATACTCTTTCGCGCCCGCGTCCGAGACGGTTTTTGGATGTTGCTGTCGACCGTGATCGCGTTCGGGTCATTGAGTTTCGCGCGAGCGTTCATGGGGCCACTTGGAGCGGTGGCGGTGGCGGCATTGATCGTCGGCGTGTCGAGTAACCTGTTTGCGCGATGGAAGGGGCTGCCCTCAGCGATCATGTTGATGCCGGGATTGCTGTTGCTCGTGCCTGGTAGTCTTGGATTCTTCGGGATGTCGGCGATGTTGATCAGCGACGACTTTCCGGGCGGTTTTCGGCTGATTGTCAACATGATGTTGGTCACCGTGTCGATCGTTGCCGGCTTGTTGCTCGCCGGCGTCGTGTTCCCGGCCGAGCCGGCTGCGTCGACTTGGCGCATGGCGGAATCCCCGGCCCCTCTTGCCGACGAGCGGACGAAAGACAACGATAAATGACCGTGGTGCCGGCGAATTTCTCAAGAAAATCGGTCAGCACGTTTGTTTCGTTTCGCTCGCCTGATAGACCCCTCTCATGAGTGTCGCCACTTCGACCGTTTCTACACCTACGTTTTCCGCCCCTGGAACCTACGACGCGCTCGCCGAACGAGTGCTCGCGGGCGGTTCGATCACGCGTGAGGAAGCTCTGTCGATCCTCGAAGCACCCAATTTGGACGTCCCTGCGATTTTGTCTGCGGGATATCGCATCCGTCATCACTATTTCGGCAACTCGGTTCAGCTGTATTTTCTGATGAACGCGAAGAGCGGCCTGTGCCCCGAAGATTGCCACTACTGCAGCCAATCGAAGGTGTCTGACGCTCCGGTCCCGAAATACAACATTCTCAAACGAGACGAGCTGCTCGATGCCGCACGCGTGGCCGCCGAACGGGGCGCGAAAACCTACTGCCTCGTCATTAGCGCCCGCGGACCTAACGAGCGTGAGATGAGCGCCGTCGAAGCGATCGTTCCCGAAATCAAACAAAAGTACGGCTTGGACATCTGTGCCTGCTTGGGGCTGCTTAGTGTCGAGCAAGCCGAACGGCTCAAGGCATGTGGTGTCGATCGGGTTAACCACAATCTGAACTCGAGCGAATCGCATTACGAGAAGATCTGCACGACTCACACCTACGCCGACCGAGTTCAGACGCTCCGCAACGTCCGCGACGCTGGTATGGAAATGTGCAGCGGTGGGATCATCGGAATGGGCGAATCCAAAGAGGACATCGTTGCGATGGCATTCGACTTGGCCGATCTCGGCGTGCAGTCGATTCCCGTGAATATTCTCAACGCCATCGATGGCACGCCGCTCGAAGGCACCGACGCGATGTCGGCACAGGATGCGTTGAAGGCGCTCGCGATGTTCCGCTTCGTGGCACCGAATCGTGAACTGCGAATCGCAGGCGGTCGCGAACTGCACTTGCGTACGTTGCAACCGATGGGCCTCTACG
Source organism: Aporhodopirellula aestuarii (assembly GCF_023701485.1). GTDB lineage: Bacteria > Planctomycetota > Planctomycetia > Pirellulales > Pirellulaceae > Rhodopirellula > Rhodopirellula aestuarii. The sequence goes on along the minus strand of NZ_JAMQBK010000024.1, from coordinate 253,376 downwards.
TTGCCAACAGCCTGTTCGTTGGCGATTACCTGACGACTAAAGGTCAAGCACCGCAAGCCGACTACGACATGATCACCGATCTCGGTTTTGAGATCACCGGATCGTGCGAAGAAGTGAGCTTGGATCGTTGAGCTTGTCTCCGCCGAATTTAAGCACTCCGAAAAGTTTGGCGGTCGCACGCACGAGTCTGCAGGCCACATTCGATTGCGACGCCCCCGTGGCACTCGTCACCGGCAGCGGTGCGGCACGAGTGGGGCGTTGCATCGCGGAAGAGTTGTCGAGGCGCGGTTGTCATGTCGCCTTGCATGCCAACACGAGCGCCGACGAGGCAACCGACGCGGCTGAACGTTGGCGAGAGCGTTTTGGTCGAGAAGCGTTCGTGGTGACCGGTTCACTCGAAGACGACGCCACATGCGACCGAATCGTTGATCAAACGCATCAGCACTTCGGTCGGCTCGACATCCTGATCAACAGCGCCGCGATCTGGACGCCGACGAGTCTTGAACAGATCACCGGCGACGAGATCCGGCGATACTTTCAAATCAACTCGGTCGCGTCACTGCTTTGCGGCCGGGCCGCTGGACGTTGGATGCTCGACCAACCTCAAGGCGGTTCCATCATCAATATCGGGGATTGGGCGACCGGACGCCCCTACGCCGACCACGCTGCGTATTTCCCGAGCAAAGGCGCCGTGGAAACCATCACGCGCTCGCTCGCCGTCGAGCTCGGCAGCCGTCATCCGCGAGTGCGTGTCAACTGTGTGCAGCCCGGCCCGGTCATGCTCGCTCCCGATGTCGACGCGACGACAGTTCAATCACTCGCTGAGAGCACACTGGTCGGTCGCATCGGAAGCGGCGAAGACGTTGCCGGGGCGGTGGCGTTCTTATGCGAAAACACGTTTGTGACCGGCGTCTGTCTGCCGGTCGATGGCGGGCGTGGAATTTTTGCCCCCGATGGTCTGCAGGTGGGACGAAACACCGGGTAATCGGTTATTCTCTGTTACCCACGACGCACCTCAACGCAAATTGCTTTTTACTCCAGCCCGAGCCGCCAACTTTGAGTGAATCGTCCCTGCCACCCGTCCTACCAACCGAAGCCGTCGCGGCACCTCCGGTAAACCCCGAGTTCCACGCGGTCGGGCAACTCTTCGAGCGAATCCAAGCCGAAGTCGCCAAGTTGTACGTTGGACAAGACGAACTCGTACTCGGAACACTCACCGCGTTGTTCTCGGGTGGACACGTGTTGATCGAAAGCGTCCCGGGATTGGGCAAGACACTGTTCGTACGCACGCTCGGGCGGATTCTCGGGTGCGAGTTCGGGCGGATTCAGTTCACCGCCGACCTGATGCCATCGGACATCACCGGCGCCCCCGTGTTCGACATGCAAAAGAGCGAGTTCCGTTTTCGCCCGGGCCCCGTCTTCACGCAATTGTTGCTCGCCGATGAGATCAACCGCTCACCCGCGAAGACGCACGCGGCGCTGCTCGAGATCATGCAGGAGTACAGCGTCACGATCGACGGCACGACTCACCCGGTCCCCCGCCCGTTTCTCGTCCTCGCCACGCAGAACCCGCTCGAAAGCGAAGGCACCTACAACCTGCCTGAGGCGCAGCTAGACCGGTTCATGTTCAAACTCCAAGTCGATTACCCATCGGCGATTGAAGAAACCGAGATTCTGAAGCTGCATTCCCAACAACTGGATTTCGGCAAACGTCTCGAGGCGGAGATTCAAGCAATCACCACCCCCGATGTCGTTTCACGGGTAATCTCGACGTGTGCCAAAGTACGGGTCGAAGACAGCCTCGTCGGCTACATCAGCTCGCTGGTGCGGGCGACCCGCGATTGGCCGGCGTTCCACATCGGTGCCTCGCCGCGGGCAGGAATCTCGCTGATGCAAGCGGCGAGAACGTTGGCGGCGTTCTCCTCACGGGATTTTGCGGTTCCTGACGACGTCACGCAAATCGCACTGCCCGTGCTCCGACACCGGGTTTCACTGACCGCGGAAGCCGAAATCGAAGGCAAACAGGTCGACGAAGAACTGCGCGCGATGATGCGTGGTATCGAAGTACCGCGTTCGTAGTGTTTCATGCCGGTTTGTGGCCGCAGCCACGGAATCCAGGAAACGCCCCTGCGGCCCCCCGCTTACTCGGTGAAACACGTTGACAGGGTTCGTTCGGATTTGATAGTTCGCAGGGAGACAAAGTGGAATCTATCCAGACTCCTCCGCGAACAAATCTTTGAAAACCGCCCAATCTCCCTCCATCGACTTCGCACACGCGGACGGCTTGCTCCAAAAGTCGCGTCAGTGCGGACCTGCGCGACCATTCGCGGCATCGATTCTGGTGATGGCGGTTTGCGGTCTCGTCTCGCTCGCCGGTTGCCGGGGACGTGCCCAGGAAGACCTCTACCGACAAACACTGCAACGAGAAGTCCGCACGCTCGAAGACCAGCTCTACGAAGCCGACTACGAAAACCGCATCCTGATTGAGAAATTGCGGCGCGAACGGTCGGCAAAGGCCGCAGTCCAGTCGTACCGCGATCCGTCGATGCGTGACTCATCCATGAGTCATGATCCGGGTTACGTGCCCGCCGATTCAGACCGTTTTGATCTTGGCGATGGACTCGACGACCTCGAAGCTGACGACGCGTTTGACTCAAACGGCGGATCAACAAACCAATCACAACCGCTCCCCAAACCTCGTCCGCTTCGGGATCCGAAAGGCGATGGCACCCGACCGAGCGACTCCTCCGGTTCGGGCGAGCGACCTGCCCCGGTTCCCGATCCAAACAGCAGCGGTGCGGACGACGACGATGGTCTTCCCGACATGGATTCGCTTGTCGATCCAGGCGAACTGGTTGATCCGGGCGAATTGGTCGATCCGGGAACACTCGTCGATCCAGGGAAACTCATCGACCCCCAAACGCTGCAAAACTCCGGTTCTTCAAGCCGTTCTGGAGGCTCCAATCAGGGCACGCTGCAACGTCCAATTCCGACCCCGGATCCCAACAGTTCCAACGGCTCAGGTGGCGGCTTCCAATTGCCCGATCCTGAACTTCTGCCACCTCCCGGTGGCCCGATGCCTCCTGGAACACCAGATCTACAAATCGATCCGATCGAACCCGGTGATCCGTTGCCGCCGAACTCGCCCAACGGCCGGCCTGATGGCCCGCCCGGTAAGATCAACTTGCCCGGCGTCAGCATGCTCGGCGGACTCGGCCAAGTCGCCGGCTCGACGCCCAAAATCGTGCTGCAACCGTCCAAGGTTCACATCGACGCGACCGCTACTTACGTCCGTGTCGTCCATGAAAACGGAATGAATCCCGATGCGGAAAAAGACGCCAAGTCGTCTGATTCGACACCAGCTGTCTTGACCGAAGGTGTCGACCTCGTGATCCGAGCCGACGATCAGTACGGCCATCCGATCGCCTTGCTCGGCCGTAGCCACGATCCGACCGACCAACTCCGTCCGTCCAACACAGTCGCAACACGTCCACTCCCGAAAAACGTGACGCGTTTGAGCGTGATCGCGCTCGATCCGACCAAAACGGGTGAAGACGCCCAATTGGGCCGGTGGGATTTTGATACCGAGCAATTGCGGCAACTCGAAACCGCCAGTCTCGCGACGGCAAGCAACGGATACGCAACCACGGTCCCGATCCGGTGGCGCGATCGCGTCCCGATGGGCGAAACGGTTATCTTTTTTGCCCGCTTGGAAACGGACCAACGTGACCTGCGGTGCGAGTCCGAAATCGGTCTCAAAAAGCAGCCCTCCGTCGCCGGATGGCTTCCCCGCCGCTAACCGGGCTGAGGCTAAACCGAGATTCGAGATCCAACGAGTCATTCCGAACCCGGTTGCGCCAGTTTTCAAGTTGCCAGTCTTAACTTCACCCTCCCGCGTGGGACGTTGATTGTTTGAGTGCCTTTTTTAGCGGAACGGCGCAAGCCGTCCGGTCCCGAGTCACCGGACGGCTCGCGCCGTTCCGCTACGTTTGAAATCCTTCAGTTATACAATCGACGTCCCGTGCGGGAGGGTCGGACGCGCTAGCGGCCGGGGAGGGCCTTCTCCAACCCTGCAATCCCAACAGTCAAGTGGAGGCAACATCAGCGAGGATCGCATCACGATCCATTTTCCCTCACTCACGCAGCGGTTTGTCTGAACACGCAGTTTCAGCGTATCCGAGCGACCGGTCACCTGGGATTTGTCGCTCACGCGTCGGCCGGAACAGCCAATTGCCCGTGATGCCAAGTGGCCATAATTGCACCCCCTCGTCCCTCAGAGGGCATTAAGGGCGGATAATGGTTTGTTTTGCGGTGGATTAGAAGTCATACTACTAGTCCCCACAAACTCATGCCCTCGCTGGGTAGCAACGTTATCGCCCCAGGCCCTTGCAACCGTGTGCCTCTCTCGACACATAATCGCCGCCATCGTTCTCGGCGTTGCATTCGCTTTGTCGGCGTCCTGGAACGCTGACCAGGTCTACGCTGACGGACCGCTCGCAATGAGGAACGCGACCGTTGTCGGCGAGTCCGCGCCGGCAACAAGAATCGCGATGGCCCCCCAACGACCGACTCCACCGGGATCGGGTGAGTCGGGCAAAGAGGGTGAAAAGCCGGGCGGTAAAAAAGACGGTGAAGAGGGAAAGCCCGGCGCTGAGTCGGCGACCCCGAAAGTCGTTCGCCGCGACGGTCTCGATCTTCCCGAAGGCGACCCCGCCGAACTCAAGGCGACCGTGGGCGAAGATGGCAAAGTCTCCTTTCGCTTTCGCAACCAAGGCTGGATCGACCTGATCGGCTGGCTATCCGACATCTCCGCCCAACCGATCGATTGGCAAGAACTCCCCGGTGACGCCGTCAACCTGGTCAGCCCCACACGTTTGTCCGTCTCCGAGACCGCCGATCTGATCAATCGCCACTTGCTCTCGCGCGGTTACACGATGCTGCAACTCGATGGCGGAATCACGATCACCCAAACCGCTGAGATCAATCCGGGAATGGTTGGGCGTGTCAGCACGCAAGAGCTCGAAAAGCTGCCCGATCACACTTACGTTCGAACCATGTTGGATGCCGGATGGTTGTCGGCTGAGAAACTCTCCGAAGAGTTAAAACCGATGCTCAGTAAATCGGGGAAACTCACCGCACTGGCAACAACGAACCGCATCGAAGCGATGGACGCCGCCGTGAACCTGCGCCAGATCGCTCGCCTGCTTTCGGAAGAACGTGACGTCGCCAGTCGTGATGCGCTTGCCCCCGAATTTCGTCTCCGGCACATCCCGGCCGAAGAAGCCAAGCGTTTGCTCGAAGAATTCCTCGGTGTCGAAAAGAAAGAGAAGACGCCGATGACGCCTGAGCAGATGCAGATGATGCAGCGGATGCAACAACAGAACGGAGGCAAGCCGCCGCAGCCCAAACCAGAAGTCGAGATCTCCATCGTCGCCAACGTTCGTCAAAACTCAGTCCTCGTGCGGGCACCGATCGATCGAGTCGCGATCGCTGCCGAGTTCATCAAACGGATTGACGTTCCCGGCGGCTCACTGCGTTCTCTTACCGATGCGACCGCCCGTGTCGATGTGTTCCGGCTCGTCTCGTTGGACCCGGAAAAACTAATCGAGATCGCGATGGAAATGAACGTGCTCGAACCGACCACGCGGATCCGTGTCGACAAAGACAACGACGCGGTGATCGTTTCGGGATCCGCCGCCGATCGCTTCATTGTCAAATCGTTGATCGAGCGACTCGATGGCGGTAAACGACGTTTTGAAGTCCTTCAGCTCCGCCGGCTTGAAGCCGCTGCCGTGGCTGAATCGATTTCGTTCCTGATGGGCGAAGAAAAAGACGAAGACAAGAACAGCAACCGTAGTCGGTATTCGTATTACGGATGGGGCGGCAGCAATAACGACGACAAGAAAGACGAAGACAAATTCCGAGTCGCCGCCAACACGCGTTACCGCCAAGTCTTGCTGTGGGCAAACGAATCGGAAATGGAAGAGGTCCGATCACTCCTGATCAAACTCGGCGAAATGCCTCCGCCGGGAGGCAGCGGACAAACGATGCGACTCATCGAAGCATCTGCAACGCCCGAAACGCTCGAGTATCTTAAAATGCTCAAAGAACGATGGAAATCCATCTCGCCCAACGAGCTGCTGTTACCCGACGAGAGCGAGTTCACTGACCCGAGTCTTGATACCGACGCCGAAATCGAGGAAGACGCCGGGGACGATAAGAATACCGACGCGTCGGGTGATGGCGAGGCGAACCCGAACAATTCGAACGGGCCGAGCGACGATGCGAATGAATCCGAAGAAGAACTTAACGGCGGCAATGTTTCGGATCCAATCGTTGCACTCGAGTCTGCAACGTCCCCGTGGGCAACGGACGCAAACGCAACGCAAGACGACTCCTTCACGTTGACCATGCAACAAGGAGCTACAAACGCCAACGGTTCCAGCCAACGGCCACCGGTCGAAATTCGACTCGACGCGAATGGCAATTTGATCCTTTCGAGCAACGACACCAAAGCACTCGATGCTCTCGAGAACTTGATGCTCGACATGAAACCGCCATCGCGTCCGTATCACGTCTTCCATGTCAAAAATGCTTCAGTCACGCTCCTTACGCTCGACCTCGAAGACTATTTCAAAGAGGACGACGAACAGGACGACAGCAACGACAGTTTCTCTCGTTGGTACTTCGGCTTCGGTAACGACGATGACGACAAAGGGCCGACCGGGCTCGCGAAAGGGGGCAAACTTAAGTTTTTGCCCAATTCGGATACCGGCACGATCATTGTGTCTGGCGCGACGAGCAGCCAATTGCAAACAATCAAAGAATTGATTTCTTTATGGGATGTTGCCGAACCGCTCAACCCAAAACGTAGCCGGTTCACAAAACTCGTTACAATCCGTTATGGTCGCTCTGAGAAGATCGCGGAAACGGTAAAAGATGCCTACCGTGATCTGCTCAGCAGCAACGACAAAGCGTTCGCGAGAGGCGGTGGCGGACAAAACGGCGGAAGACGATCGTCTAACCGCAGTGAAGGTACCAGCCTAGAGGACTCCGGGAGTGGCCAAGATGGGGGTGGCAATGACTTCTCCTTTAGCGGAAAACTCTCTCTAGGCGTCGACGAGATCGGCAACACTTTGTTGGTGAGTGCCGAAGGCGAACCCTTATTAGACCTCATCGTTTCAATGATTGAAAAACTAGACATGGCCGCCCAACCCGGCGGCGACATTGAGATCGTGCGATTCTCGGGAGATGTTTCGCCGGAAACGCTTCGGCAAGCCATGTCGGCATTTGGCGTCACCGCCGAGACACCTGCTCGAAACGACCGATCGAGCTCGCGGTCACGTGATAACGACCGCGGGCGTTCACGAGATCGGTCGTCGCGTGACTAAGCCATCATCGCGTTTCGCACACGTCGTCATCTCCCACGCAAAACTCATCGTGATCGTGTGGGTGCTGCTCGCCGTGTTCGCCAAGACGATGGCCCCCTCGTGGAAGTCGGTCGCACTCGATGGCGACTTTGACTATCTCCCCAGCACCAGAATCAGCGTCGCGGGAGGGCGGTTACTCGATCAGGCGTTCAAAGGAACCCGCTCGCGTAGCCAGATGGTGGTGGCGTTGGCACGCGACAGCGAGCAATGGACCGTCCAAGATCGTTTGCTCGGGCTCGACATCCTGCGGCGTCTGTACCATCGACTTGGCGAAGTCTGTTGGCTGCGATCCGAAGAAATCGTTTGCGGAGAAGTCGACCAATCCAAAATTCTCATACCGCATCCCGACGCTCAAGCCGATGCGACCGATAAACCGAACGCGGACGAACGCGGTTCTGAATATACGATTTCCACCAACACGGTCGAGTCAGCCGGGCCGGTCGGTAACGCCGCATCTTTAGAACAAAGTCCTGCCCAGCGTTGGCTCGGTGTTGCGGTGGAAGCGTTCGACCAAGCGATCGAAATTGATGCGGAGTTCTACAAACTGCTCGGCGATCGTGTCCCGCCGAATGCCCCCACCGCCTACGAACCTCGCATGGCGATTGCATACTGGGATCGTGGCCAACTTGCCATGGCACGCTGCGCCGACCCCAAGCTAATCGAGCAAGACCTCGAGTCCGCCCGCGTCCTCGACCCCAACATCGCCTCGACCGCACTGCCAATCATGGAGCGGGATCTCGAAGCTTGGACGGTGCTGTTGGACGTTTATAGCTGGAAGGAATCCGTCATCGGTGGCCAGCTACGAAAGACTCGCTCTCGCATCGCCGTGCTGACCTTGGCCAGCGAACTGGCGGCGACGGGAAACATCGCGTTGCTCGAACAACTGCAGGAAATCGTCGACCGCTGCGTCGAATATCAATCGGAATACTTGCCGCCCGAAGAACGCGGCCAAGCTCGCGATTTGAAAGTGAAAATCACCGGTTCGGCCGCGATCGGTGGCGAAACTCTGTTGGCGGCCCGGTCCGCCATCACCTACACCGAATGGTTCACCGTGGGCATGATTTTGATCATCCTCGCGGTCGTCTACCGAGCGCCTTTGTTAGTCGCCGTTCCGCTCGTTTCGATCGCGGTGGCCGTGATGGTGGCCACTGCCGTGGTCACCATGTTGACTTCGCTCTCCGACTCTGCGGATTGGTTTTGGCTGGACCTCAAGGTATACACGACGAGCCGCATCTTCGTCGTCGTGATCCTGTTTGGTGCCGGCACCGATTACTGTTTGTTCTTGATCGCCCGTTTGCGTGAAGAAGCCGCCGTGCATCCGTGGCCGGTCGCGTGTGAGCGGGCACTCGGCAATGTCAGCGGCGCGTTGCTGGGCAGCGCACTCACCACGATCGTCGGTTTGGGCATGTTGTGGTTTGCCGACTTCGGAAAATTCCACCACACCGGTCCGATCATCGCGATCTGTCTGTGTGTCGGATTACTGGTCTGCATGACGATGACCCCGGCGTGTCTCCGACTGCTCGGACCAAAAGTCTTCTGGCCAGCTTCGCTCGAAGAACAAGCTGACCGTCCCGTCGTTGCCCTGCTGTCTAACCGTGACATCAACAGCGGCGATTCCACCACCAGCGGCCACTCGACAAAAAGCGGCTTGATGTCAGGCAGCCGGATGTGGAATGCGACCGCGATCGCGCTGACACGCTATCCGGCATGGACCCTCGCCGCGGGATGGCTGCTGTTGATCTTGCCCGCCGCCGGAGGTCTGTACCACGAACAAGACGTGACCTACGACCTCAGCGGGCAATTGCACCAAACCGCGGGCAGTCGGCAGGGGATGCAACTGCTCGATCGAAACTTTGGCGTCGGGGAGTTAGCCCCGATTTCGATCTTGGCCCTCGCGGAAACTGATCAATCCGAAGATTCCTTAGTCACGACCAGCGACCGACTCATCAAACGGCTGTACTCACTCGACGGCGTTCGACGGGTGAGATCACTGAGCGACCCGCTCGGTGACTTCCCGCCCGAACGCGAAATGGGATTACTCAGCAAGGAAGCCTGGCGACGACGCACATTGCAGAATCACCGCCTCGCACGACTGCACTTCGTCGCCAACGAACCCACCTACACCCATCGCTTGATCCGGCTCGATGCAATCGTCCAAGAAGATCCGTTTTCGCAAACCGCAGCGGCCAAGCTGAAATACATTTCTGACGAAATCGGCACCGTCCTCGCACAAATCGAAGCTGAAACAGGAACCCGCTGGAAACTGTATACGACCGGCACGACCGCCTCCATCGTCGACCTCCGCGAAGTCACGCTGCGGGACACACGCCGAATCAAGGTCGCGGTCATCCTCGCCGTCCTCGCCGTTTTGATCGTCGTCATCCGGCGACTCGCTCTCTCGCTGTACCTGATCGCCACAGTCTTGCTGAGCTATTACGCGACGCTCGGATTGACGTATTGGTTTTTCCGTGCAATCGACGGCCCAGACTTTTTGGGCTTGGACTGGAAACTGCCACTGTTCCTATTCGTAATCCTGGTCGCCATCGGCCAAGACTACAACGTTTACCTCGTGACCCGCATCATGGAGGAACGCAAACGCCTCGGTTCGCTCGCCGCCGTCCGCCGCGCCGTTGCCAGAACAGGCGGAATCGTCACGGCCTGCGGGTTCGTCATGGCGGCAACATTTTTTAGCATGACAGCGTCGGCGTGGTGGCCGCCACTGAGCCAACTGGTTTGGCCATCGAACGTCGCCGAGGCCACCCAGCAGACCACCCTCCGCGGCATCACCGAACTCGGCTTCGCGCTGGCCCTAGGCGTCATGATTGACACCCTCTATGTCCGCACCGTTCTCGTACCGAGCTTCGTCGTTCTGCAAGATCGCTTCCGAAAACGACCCTCGACGCATCACGCGAACCAGCCGAAGCAGTCAAACCAGCCGAACCATTAAGATTCGCGGTGAATGCGACTCGCTATTGAACAGGATTCCCCGACGATGTGGTTAATCGCCATCGATGAAGCCGGCTACGGACCCAAGCTCGGACCGCTCGTGGTCGCCGCAACGGCCTGGCACCTTGATGACGCGAGTCCAGGTGCGAAATCGCAAATCAATCACGATGTCTCGAGCGATCAAATTACACCTGACCCTTTTCTGAATGTTGCGTCGCCGATCCGCGTCGGTAACGCAACCATTCGTGTCGACGACTCTAAAAATATCTTCCGAGGCGGTTCGCTCTCAACGCTGCACGCGATCTTTTCGGTCGCCAACCACGCACGCGGCCGCAGCGATGCGACGCTGGCCGACTGTCTGCCTACGCTGCTGCCTCTAGACCACGAATCGATCCTCGACATCGCATGGTTGAAAACGACCAGTGGCCCCGCCTCCAAGCCGATCGAACTCGTCCCCATCGCGCAGGCTCGAGCCGCAGTCGATCAATGGAATCGGTGCGAGTGGAAACTGCGTGACGTCGCCGCTCGCATGATTGATGCCGGTGCGTTCAATCAATTCTGCAGCGGTAACGGGTCAAACATCCTCCCACGTGGGAACAAGAGCGACCTGCTCGGCGAAACCAGCCTCCGTTTAGCCGTCGACCTACTCGATCGGGCAACCGCTTCGACAGTAACGCCCGCGAAAGCAACCAAACGTCGCACCGGAGCTAAGCCGTCCCAACGCAAAACCACGCCGCCGGAACCCGTCCAGATTTTCTTCGATCGCCACGGCGGCCGCCGGTACTATGCCGGCATGATCCAAGAAATCTTCGGCGGTGGTCCGGTTCGCATTCTCAGCGAGAGCAAAACGCAGAGCGTTTACGAAACCGTTCGAGACAATCGAAACGTGCGGTTGCATTTCACCGTCAAAGGCGACCGGTTTGTCCCGGTCGCACTGAGTTCGCTGCACGCAAAGTATCTGCGAGAACTCGCGATGGCATCCTTCAACGCCTACTTCCGCGAGGCGATGCAGGTCGCGTCAGCGTCTCCATCAACAAAGAAAACCGAAGCAACCGAGTTCCGCCCCACTGCGGGCTATCCCGTCGACGCGGACCGTTTCATCGACATGATCCGCCCCGTGATGAAGGCAAATGGGATCACCGATGCCGAATTGATCCGCTGTCGTTAAGACGAATCCCGCCGCCGATCCGATTTCGCCATCCATGCGACAATGCGTGACTTCGCCATCCAGCCCGATTCACCCACGACTCCATTTTGATACGATAGGGCATCGCCAAAATGCCGCCTGGCAATTCCCCGCTCGCGGGCGTTCCCAACTCCTCACCGGCGAGCTCGCTCGAGCATTTTCCCCACTTCGACGTCCGTCCTCTTTTGCAGCCCTCTTCTTATGAGCGAACCGAACTACACCCAACGTCAACGGCAGCTGCGAAACCTCGTGGTCATGGCGCTCGCCGACGGCTCAATCGGCGGACGCGAAGTTGCGTTTTTGGCCGACCGCTGTGTTGAATTAGGGCTCGGCCAAGCCGAATTGCAGTCGGCGTTGGAGTTCGGCCTCGGGGACGATGCCGCCCTCGAACTGCCGGCCGATGAAGCGACCCGTGAAGAATTGCTCGCCGACTTGATCGTCATGATGGCCGCTGACGGTGTTCTCGCCGAAACCGAAAAACGACTCTTCGCACTCGCTGCCGCTCACATGAATATCGTCGGCGACCGGCTGCAACAAATCATCTCGTCGGTCATCGCAGACAAAGCCAGCTCTGGACCGAAAGACGCCTCGTCGTGAACGACTCCAAACCGGCATCCGTGAAAGTCCTGATCACCTCCGGCCCGACCAGACAATACCTCGATCCTGTCCGTTACCTGACCAACGCGTCGAGCGGCCGGATGGGCGCCGCACTCGCCGAAGCGGTGCTCAAACTCGGCCATGACGTTGTGGTCGTGTCAGGCCCCGTCGCCGTCAAATATCCAGCCGCCGCCGAGGTTGTCGAAGTCATCACCACCGATGACATGCTCCGCGTTGCCAACGAAATTTTCCCGCATTGCGACGGCGCGATCGGTGCCGCCGCCCCGTGCGACTACAAACCGTTGCACGTTTCCGACCAAAAACTCTCCAAGACCGGACGGCCATTGCAACTCGACCTCGTCGAAACTCCCGATGTGATCGCGGTTCTCGGCGAGTCCAAACGCAACGACCAATGGGTCGTCGGCTTCGCACTCGAGACCGATGACCGCCGCTTCCGAGCCACCGTCAAACTCGAAAAAAAACACTGCGACCTGATGGTCAGCAACGGGCCCGAAGCCATTGACGCCTCCGACAACCATGTCGAGTTGCTCGACCGCGACGGTAGCGTGATCGAAACCATTTCAGGCAACAAGCAACACGTTGCCAATCGCCTCATCCAACAAATTCATAACCGATTGATTCTCCAATGACTTCGCTGACCGATGTGAACGCCCCCACGCTGCAGACAAGCCTGGGTCGACTCGTCCTGCCCAACCCGATCATGGTCGCTTCTGGCACGTTTGGGTACGCGCGCGAAATGCAAGAAATCGTCGACCTCAATCGGCTCGGCGGGATCCTGCCCAAGACCATCACCGCCGAACCACGCATTGGCAACGCACCCTGGCGAACGGTTGAAACGTCCGCGGGACTGCTTAACGCGATCGGTCTCGATAACGATGGCGTCGACGCGTTCATCGAATATCACCTGCCCTACCTGACTTCACTCTCGGCGCCGATCGTTGTCAGCGTCGCCGGCCGAACCGTCGAAGACTTCACCAACCTCGCTAGCCGCGTCGGGCAATGCCAAGGCGTCGCGGCGATCGAACTGAACCTTTCCTGCCCCAATGTCAGCGGCGGCATCGACTTCGGCACTAACGCCGAATCCTGCCAACGGGTCGTCGCATCCGCACGCGAAGCCACCGAGGTTCCGATCCTGGCCAAACTGACACCCAACGTAACCAGCATCGCGGATATCGCACGCGGCGCCGCCGAGGGTGGAGCCGATGCGGTCTGCCTCACCAACACGGTTCTCGGCATGGCAGTCGACTGGCGCAAACAACGCCCCATCCTCGGCAACGGCATGGGCGGCTTGAGCGGCCCAGCGATCAAACCGATCGCACTGCGGTGCGTCCACCAAGTCCGCCAAGCCGTCGACATCCCGATCATCGGCATCGGAGGCATCGCCTCACTCGACGACGTGATGCAGTTCCTCGTTACTGGAGCGTCGGCGGTCCAAATCGGAACCGCAAACTACTACGATCCCACGCTTTCGATGCGGCTCATCGACGAACTCCCCGCCGCCCTCAGCGAACTCGGCGCCACCCAAATCAGCGACATCGTGGGTACCCTCAAACTCAAGTAAAAATTCACCCTTCATCGACCGATTGCCATTTTTCACTATCTCCTCAACCGTTTCGTTCTTCGCCCATCGCGTCATCCGATCCAACCGGAAGGATTGATTCGGTGTGAGATTCCAGTTCCAAACGTTGGGAAATCTCAACGCGGTGAGAAGTCGATACTTGACACCTTTGTCGCAACGAACCTGACGCCCGGTGCGCTACCGACTTCGCCCGAGCCCACCGACCTGACGCGCGACTGGCGCACCATCCCACCACCGCAAACCCTGCTTCTCAAATTCCCCGGGACCGCCGGACGCGCCGAACGCTCGTCCGCCTTTCCCGCCAACTTGGTACCGCCTCACGACGACAACCGTTATCACGATCTCGGCAACCACTACGAAGCTTGGACGTGGAACCCGCCAGGGTACGGCCGCAGTAGTGGTCGGGCGACGCTGAAATCGTTCGCCCCCGCAGCCGAAACGTTTGCATCCCAAGTCCTTGAGGCACGGTTTGCACCGAACACGCAAGTTTGGATTTGCGGCAACAGCCTCGGGTGCTTGCCCGCCCTCTCGCTCGCCGCTCGACTCGACCAGTGGCGTCCCAATGATGTCGCCAAGGATCGCTTCTCGCTCTGGCTCCGCAACCCACCGCATCTTTCTGACGTCGTCTTGGGTGTTGCCGATCGGTACGCCGCCAGACGATTGATGAAGCCCGTTATCTCACGGATCCCCGATTCGCTTCACGCCATCGAATCCGCCTCGCGATCCCAGATCCCGGCAGTGTTTTTGATGTCCGAACGCGATGAACTCGTGCTCCCGACGATCCAGCAAAAGATTCACGCCGCTTATGCGGGAGAGCATCGCATCGTCACGCTGGCGGATCTCGATCACGGCGGCTTGATCGACGAGCAGCACCGAGAGGAAGTCGAACGGGCCGCGAAATGGCTCGCCTCCCTACACGTCTGATCACAAATGTTGCGAAACGCACGGTCACATGAAGCTCGTCCGCGTTTCGATCGAGCAGAAGTTAATCGTCTCGTTCGATGCTAGCATCCGCGAACTGGACATCAAGACTTTTCACGTAGCTCGGTCTCTCCGGGCATCGATTGTTCTAGTGCTTTTCTTAGCGGAACGGCGCAAGCCGTCCGGTCCCACGTTACCGGACGGTTTGCGCCGTTCTGCTACTTCTGAAATCCCGCAGTAATTAAATTGGTGTCCCCAAAGACCGGGAATTGAAGCGTTTCAGAGATGCAATAACTCCAATACGTCTGCCAGAAAGTGGCGTTATCCAGCCACAGCAGTTCTATTTTCGCCGTAGCCACCGTCGCCAGACGGTGGGCAACGTTCTGGCAAGACCCACTAGGCCTTACTTGTCGCCCAACTTGTACAGCGGCAGGTGACGGTAATAAACCTCGAGGCAATAGATCGAGAAGCATGTCGTGTACAGTCGACCCGACGCGTTGCCGTGTTCATCCGCTTGAGGTGACCAGCTCCCGGCTTCCGATCCACGTTTCACTTGCATCCGGGGCAACACCACTTTCATGTTGCTGTTCCAGATCTCCCATGCCGAACCGCCGTAGTGATGCAGTGCTTGGGTGGCGTAGTACCAGTAATAGACGTTCATCGATTCACGATTGATCGGCCAATCCTGCACCAACGTGCTCAAGCCAAGCGACATCGCTTGACGGTCGCGATTCCAACCAAGGTACTGACGACAGAGCAGTCCCTCCGCTGTCATCGATGGGCTCGGTGGCCGTCCTCTCTGATAACAATAGCCGGCCCCATTTTCGACCGCGACCGTATCTAAGTACCCGTTGATGAACGCAAGCGTCGAAGGCTCCACCGCGATCCCCGCCGCTTGGGCACTCGACAATGCCATCACATACCAACCCGTCACCGACAGGTCGGAATCCCCACGTGGATCGTATCGCCAACCGCCCTCGCGCCCTTGAGCACGGACCGAATAGTCGATCGCCGCTTCGGATGGAACTCGCAATTTCGAGTCCTTCGTCATGCCATAAAGTTCGCACAGCGCGATCGTCGCCTGAGCATGTGCGTAGGCGCGTTGGTGATCCGGTTCACCCCCCGCAAAGAAGCCGTCGCGGCGACTCTGTTTGTTTAAAAGATATTTAAGTCCCTTTTCGACGACCTTCGCATACGGGCCGTCGAAATGGGTGTTGCCGTCACCTTGGAACGCCAGCAACGCCATCGCCGTCGCTGCCGTGCGGTTCTCTTGGAACGATCCATCGTCGTACGGACCACGCATGCTCCACGAACCGTTGTTTTGCTGTTGGCGGGCCAACCACTTCAGCCCCAGATCGACCGCTTCGACGGTATCGGAGTTGCCGCCGTACATGGCTAACAGAGCTGATTTCATTGCTCCCGTACGACCACCAAACATCGGCTTGACGACCAAGTCCGAGGACGTAGCGCCAATTTCGAGCGGCGCAATATCAGTCGGTTCCGCAATATCGATCGACTCGATCATCGCTTCCACTTCCAAATCCACCGGCGCTTCGACCTCCGAGTCCGCGCTGTCTTCTTGGAAGACCGAATCTGCGCTTTCGAGCGCGTACTCCTGCAGCTCGACCGACTCCGATTCTTTTGCCTCTCCAAACTCCAGCACGACGCGAGAAATCCCGTCGCCGACCGGCAGCGTCCAAAGCGCGAGTGCCAACAGCAACGTCATGTGGAAGATCATGCTGACCAACCACGCCGGAATCGAACGGCGAACCGGTTCGAGCGGTTCATCCTCATGAGTGGACTTTTGCGACGCCGGCGTCACCAGCCCGCGCCACCGAGGAATCTTGCCCCCTTCGCCGCCCGATTGACCGCTGGCCAGCGGCTTGGCCGAGTTGGAGCTAGTTTGGGGTTCCGCAAGCCCTGCCCGCGTAGGCTGTTGTGCCCGTGTCGCTGGCTGTGGTGATTGCTGTTGTGGTTGTGCCCCTGGTTGAGGCCGCGAGCGTGGCTGCGGCTGCACGGGTTGCCGCGGCTGAGCCGGCGCCTGTGGCTGGCGTGGCTGCGGGCTTACCGGCTGCTGCGGGTTGATCGGCTGAGGATCAACCGGCTGAGGATCAACCGGCTGGGGGCTCGCCGGCTGAGGCGAAGCCGATGGCTGCGAGGGTGGCTGGGGAGGTGCCAGCTGGGGCGATGTCGACAACGGCGGCAGGCTCGCCCGTGGCGGCGGGGGTGGAGGCACAGGCGGCGGAGGTGGGGCCGCTGGCGGAACATTCGGCACAGACCGCGGATTCGGCACTGGACCTGCGTTCGGCTCGGGCACCACAGGCGAAAAATCGCCGGAGCTATCTGCCGATGCGGGTTCCGAATGGTTCATGAAAAGACGCCTGGGGGCCCGCCAGATCGAGGGGGGCGGCACGAATCGAGTTCAATGATGAGAAACGGGCGGGAACAACAGATTCACTGCGGAGCCGACAAATCACAGTACAACAGAACGAACAGACCGCCACCTCGTCAAGTTTAGGCCAGCATAACGGATAGAACGAAGCCACATTCAAAAAATCTTCGCCGCCCCCTCGCATCCTCGGTTGACAGATCAGGGCGTTTAAGGAATGCTTATCCAAAGACGAGCCAGCGAATGTTGTTCCCAAAAACCTTGTTCCAAGGTGCATGGAAAGTGAACCTCGGAAGCATCAGGAACGTCTAAAAATACCGCGGGATGGAGCAGCCCGGTAGCTCGCGAGGCTCATAACCTCGAGGTCGTCGGTTCGAATCCGGCTCCCGCAACTTCTCTGTTTGGTTGGAACACTTTCCGACCCACCAGTAAACGAAAAGCCGACGTGTGCTCCACGTCGGCTTTTTTCGTTTTATCCCGTTATCCCGCAACCACTTGCGTCGATGTTCACGGCGGCGGTTTCTCTGTCGTCTCAGAATCCTGAGAACACTCTGGCCGGCACTCGCGGGCGGATTTCGGTTTCTCGGCCAGAATTCTTACGTTCTCTGTGTCTTAGCCGGTTTGGGTTAGGAGCCGTAGCGACCTCCCTTTCGGTCCAGTTGAGAACTACGTTTGACCCAGCAAATCGCGATGTTTCCAATCACCCACTTCGTAGCGACCCACCGAAACGGAGCCCAAACACCGTTTGCCGGGTCATTTGATTTGGAGACACTGAGAAAGCTGGGAGACGCGAATCTCATCGCGATTTCAACGCCGCCCACCAGACCCAAGCGATCAGTACACCTTGCAGAGGCAGTCGTGCAACCAATGCCCAAACCGGGATCGCCGGAAACTGGTCCGCGTTCATCAGCATGTCCACGTTAGCTGGGAAGACGGCAACAAGCAGTGCGATCAATCCCCACCCAGCCGCTAGTCGAAGCCGTGGCACCGCCAAGCCCGCACCACCAAGCACCTCAAAGAACCCCGAGACGTAAACCAAAGCCAACGGCCAAGGCAGATAGTCCGGCATGATCTTCAGGTAAACGCCCGGCGCGACGAAGTGATTGATGCCGGCTGCGATGAAGAGGAGCGCAAGAAGTGCGACGTTGAGGCTCCTCACTTCGCGCAATCGTGGGCTTGGCGTTCAATCATTTTCAATTGCTGATCGTTGCACCGAGCGAGGACGCGGAACAAATTTGGATGATCGAAGATTTGCTGGGCGATGGTTTGAGGAACGTGATGTGCAAGCAACAGCAATTCTTCCTCGTCGGCGTCCAGTACATCGGCTAAGCGATGAATCAGGGATTCCGAAGGCGCCCCGCCAAAATCGAGACGCCCGTTTTCCACTTTGCTGAGGTACGAGAAGCCGACGCCAACCAAAGGGGCCAACTTTCTTAGCGAGTACCCCTTGGCAGTGCGCAACTTGCGAATCCGATCACCCAGTTCATTGCCCGATACATTGACTCGTGAGCTCATGGTTCGGCCTGCATGCATAAAGAGGTTGGCCAGCTTGTTCATTCCCCACCAAAATCTTACGATTGTAGCACTCACTAGGCAACACTCTCGCGAGACGCCCGCTATCAATCGCTCGCCAGCTAATGGAGATCGGTGGCGGGCTCACCTTCATATCGGCTACGGCACTATCAAGCCAATCCCCACCTAAGCAAGACGCGACCGCATGAATCAATTGGATGCTTTCCGGGAACAGGGCGATGTCATTTGGAACCTCGCAAACCTGCTGCGTGGTCCGTACCGACCTCCGCAATATCGTCGCGTGATGATTCCGCTGACAGTTTTGCGCCGGCTCGATTGTGTTCTTGAAGACAGTCGCGAGGATGTACTCACGGAATATGACCGGCTGAAAAAGCAGACCAAGACGAAGGATGGCAAGAAAGTTCCCAAGTATGACAGCGAGACGATCGAAAAGATCATCAACCAGAAGTTCAAGCTGACGTTCCATAACACCACCGAGTTCACGTTTGAAAACCTGCTGGGTGATCCCGACAAACTAGCTGCAAACCTGACCAAGTTCATCGCAGGATTCTCCTCGCGGGCGCGAACGATCCTAGAGAAGTTCAAATTCGAGGAAGAAATCGAGAAGCTCGATGACGCCAATCGGCTGTTCGAGATCGTTAAAGAAGTTAGCAAGGTCGACCTGCATCCGGACAAGATTCCCAACATCGCCATGGGATACGTGTTCGAGGACTTGGTACGGCGGTTCAATGAGCAAGCCAACGAGGAGGCGGGGGATCACTTCACGCCTCGGGAAGTCATCAAGATGATGATCAATGTGCTGTTCACGCACGACGACTTGGTCTACACCGAAGGTAAAGTCATTCAGATTTATGATCCCACCTGCGGCACCGGTGGGATGTTATCGGAATCAGAAAAGTTGATCGTTGATCCGGAAACGGGGCTGAACCCAAGTGCCAACCTGGAACTGTTCGGCCAGGAATACAACCCGGAATCGTACGCTATCTGCGGCAGCGATTTGATGATCAAGGGCGAAGATGTCACGAACATTGTGTTCGGTGATACGCTGGGCACCGGGCGTCCCAAGGAAGGCACAGTCGATGGCGATGGACATCCCGACGAGCGGTTCCACTACATGCTGGCCAATCCGCCGTTTGGTGTGGAATGGAAGCCGGAGAAAAAGCACGTTACCAAAGAGCACGACGAGTTTGGGTTCAACGGTCGGTTTGGTCCCGGTCTGCCGCGGATCAACGACGGAGCGTTGCTATTCCTGTTGCACATGATTTCTAAGATGCGGCCGGTCGGCAAAATGGACGATGGCAGTGAAGGCGAAGGGTCGCGGATCGCGATCGTGTTCAACGGCTCGCCACTGTTCACCGGAGACGCCGGCGGGGGCGAGAGCAATATCCGACGATGGATCATCGAGAATGACATGCTCGAAGCGATTATCGGGATGCCAGATCAACTGTTCTACAACACCGGCATCTACACGTATGTCTGGATCGTCACTAACCGTAAACGCGAGGGACGTCGCGGCAAGGTGCAATTGATCAACGGTACCGACTTCGCGTGGAAGATGGACAAGAGCCTTGGGGACAAACGTAAACGGATCGGCGACGGCGAGCGAGGTTCGAGCGACCACATCGCGATGCTAACGCGGTTGTATGCCGAGTTCGGTCACGATGTTCGCATGACGCTCGGCGAAATCAACTCGAACGTCGATCCGTCGCGGGATCAGAGCAAGAGTCAGTTTGTCAGCAAGGTGTTTGACAATCGCGACTTCGGCTACTTGAAGATCGTTGTCGAACGACCGTTGAGATTGAATTTTACGATCAACGACGATCGGATCGAGCGATTCAAGCAAACGAGTGCCTTCGAGTCGCTGGCGGTATCGCGGAAGCGGAAAGACAAAAAGAAAAAGCAACAAGAAGAGATGGTTGGCCGCGAGGCTCAAGCTGCGATCTTGGCGGTTTTAGACGAACTTCGACGCGATTTTGACGGTGGGCGATTGGTGAAAGATCGGGCCGAGTTCATCGAGATTCTTGAAGCCGCATTTGAGAAGGCCGAGTTGTCGCTCGATGCGTCGATCAAGTCAGCGCTGACCTCACCGGGTAGCTTGGGCGAGAAAGATCCGAAGGCGGAGATTTGCTACGACAGCAAAGATCGTCCCGAACCCGACGCTGATTTACGAGACACTGAAAATGTGCCGTTGCCGCCGAACATCACGTTGCCGCTGCCACTTGACTACAAGGGGAAGGGGAAAAGCAAGTCGGCCAAGCCCGACGTCAGCAAGTTGCTGGAACTGGTCCGCGATCACTGCGAAGCCCATCTCAAGAAAGAGGTGTTGCCTTACCGCGACGACGCCTGGATCGACCATTCCAAGATCAAACTCGGCTACGAGATCCCTTTCAATCGACACTTCTACGAGTACGAGGAGCCTCGTCCGCTGAAGGCCATCGAAAAGGAGATCAAGGGGCTAGAGAAGGAGATCATGGACATGTTGAGCGAGGTGGTTTGATGAAGCCACCCAGCTACGAAAGCGTGAAAAAAATTCCTGGAAAGGTCGTCACGCGACTACCCAGTCATTGGGATGCACAAAAACTGAAATTTCAAGTGTCAAAAGTTGGCAGTGGTGTAACCCCCAAAGGCGGTGCCGAATCATATGAACAGGAAGGCATCCCATTGCTACGAAGTCAGAACGTCTATTTCGATGGACTTAGGTTGGATGACGTTGTATTTATTTCTGAACAGGTGCATGCGGAAATGAGCAACAGCCAAGTTGAGGCTGGTGATGTTCTTCTCAACATCACTGGTGCCTCCATCGGCCGTTGTTATTACGCCGATGATGCTCTTGGAGATGCCAATGTGAACCAGCATGTATGCATTGTTCGCCCTGATAGAAGTTTATCCACTCGCTTTCTGTTCTACGTCCTGTGCTCAAACGTCGGCCAAAACCAGATAGACCTTGAACAAAGCGGCAGCGGTCGCGAAGGGCTAAATTTTTCGTCTTTGAAAAATTTTAGCATTCCAATTGTTCCACCGAACGAGCAGCAACAGATTGCTGACTTTTTGGATTGGAAAACGGGTCAGATTGACCGTTTGATTGCGAAGAAGCGGGCGTTGGTGCAGTCGCTTTCGGAGAAGCGAATGGCCATCATCACCCAGGCCGTCACCCGAGGGCTTGATTCAACTGTCCCTATGAAGGACTCCGGCAGCCCGTGGCTGGGGAAAATGCCTAAGCACTGGCGAATCATGCGATTCGGATATCAAACGCGAGTCAAGGAAGGTCAGGTGGATCCTGAAATCGAACCCTACGTCGATCAACCGCTCATCGCACCAAACCACATCGAATCTAATACTGGAAGAATAATCTGTCTCGAGAGTGCCCGCGATCAAGCAGCGATTAGTGGTAAGTATCAGGTTTCCAAAGGCGACATCGTCTACAGCAAAATCCGTCCGCATCTCAACAAGTGTTGTTTGGCGACGTTTGATGGATTGTGTAGTGCTGATATGTATCCAATTCATCCATCCGACGAGATGGACTCGCACTTCTTGTTGTACTGGATTTTGGCAACGCCGTTTCTTGACTATGCCGAGTTAAACTCGATGCGTGTCGCAATGCCAAAGCTGAATCGCGAGACTTTATCTGCCGCACCCCTTCTAGTTCCGCCCATCGACGAACAAACGGATATTCGGGATTTTCTAATTGAAGAAACGGATCACATTGATCAACTCACCGAAAAGACCGAGGCAGCCATCGACCGCCTCACCGAGTACCGCACCGCCCTGATCACGGCAGCGACGACCGGCAAGATCGACGTGCGTGATGTCGAGATCCCCGGCCAATCCAGATAAACAGCAATAAATCCTGCGGAGCGCGCCCAATTGGACTCTCCTTCAAGCCTGACCTCTTAACGACTCAGGAGGTTGTTCATTGTCAAACGAATCAAAACACAATCCATATCTAGTCGCGTTGATCCCCGTGCTCGCTGCGGCGATTCTTGGGTTCATTGTCTGGATGTACCAAAGCACATTTGATGCTGGCAAGTTGCAGAGCCACGTTGACTATCGCACGGAGGCGGTCGGCCCGAATCGTATGAAGGTATTGATGAATCTCCAACTGACGAATAACACCGACGAGACGATTACAACAACCGAAGTGCGGTTCCGTTTGCGATCTGAAGGAGAGATCGTTCACGACGCTGCACAGACCGCAACGATGACCGTCTCGGAGGAACTGAATGTGATCCTTCCCAATGTTCCGCCGGGCGAATCGTCCGAAGTTCGCCAAGAATTTAGGCACGTGATGAAAGCGGGCGATGACGACTGGAGTCGGTGGACGATTCACCCGCCACGCGGGACACAGTGGCAAGGCGTAATGAACGTGCAACCCATCCTGATTCACAGCGGAGGTGAACTGATGTTGGACGAGGTAAACGTTGCCGTCGAACCCTGGGAAGAACGCGGCGGACTCATTCTGAACCTGCCTGAAGACCCCGAAGCGACCATCGAAAGGATCACGATCGGTAACGGAGTTGTCGAAATGTGATTTTGGTCAACGCATCCCGTCAATGGTCAGCGGGGGTGTCGTCGATCGTATCGGTTTGTCGAATTGTGATACTGTCAAAATCCCATCGCTGCATCGAGTCCAAGTCTTCCAGCGTGACTTCGTCTCTGGATTTCACTTGGCATTCGACGACATTGATTCCATCACATCCCTGCAGCAACGCCCTGAATTTTTTCCCCAGTTCGATCGTTGCTTCGTAAGCTTTATCGCTTTCCAAGGCTTCGTCCGCTGCGATGCATAGGATGATCGCGTTGTAGTCCTGGCCGGCGGGAAGTTCGTCTCCGGTGATCTGGATGTGGATTTCGTGGAAATGGCCGGGGCTCTTTTGCAAGAGCTTTTTGATTTTGTCGTCAGTCTTCCTTCCGATGCGGTCGTTGAACGCGCCGGGAAAAGCGGCTCGATAGTATTTCCGGGAGACCCAGCGTGCGAGCAGCTTGATGCTGTCGCGACTGAGAGGCACTTCATTCGGCTGGAAACTGCAAAGCTGCCAGCGTGGGATTGTTTCGCGATCACGGGCATGAAATGCAAGCGATTGGCCAAGCGATTCATCTCGGAGATGCAGTTCCCTGGCGTTCTTACTCCACGTGTATCCCTTGTTGGGTTTGTCGACGTGTCGCGCGAGGACGACTTCGACTTTCGGTTCACCCGAAAGATCGTGATGCACGAGGTCGCAGTCTTGCGTTAAGACGCACCAAATGCCTTCACTTGGTTGATCAGGAAGCAACCGCTTGGCAACCAAGTGATCGACCATGGATTTAGAGAGAATTGAGCCCTGTCGCCAGCCAGCGTTCTCGATCTTTTGAGAATCGAAAGTTGGCGGATCGCTCGGTTCCGCGCAGCCGTCATCAAATGTTTGTTGCAGCCATCGCCCGAACCTCGCCAGTAGTTTCACTCTCGCTCCGTCCTGTGGAGTCAATCATTGGTTAGCCGGCGACCGGACTCGATATCTCGGATGAGTTCCGCATCCGGATGAGCTTCCGACGAAAGTCCATGCTTAGCCGAAAGCTCTTTCGTCGACGGCAGCTTTTGCGACGACGGCAGTTTCGAGAGCGCTAGCAGGTGCTTGTCGATTTCATCGAAATCGAGCTCGTCACTTTTCAGCAAGCTGAAAAGGGTCGTTCCGTTTTCGTCAAAGGCATGTCGTAGATGACGGCGGAGTGGTCTCCCGCTGAGTTCATCCCATCGCTGGGAAATCTGGTGAAGGAATGCAATGCGTTCCAAGTTCCGAGGATGAGGTTGCGAATCGCCGCGAAGCCAAGAGTAGATGGTTGGGCGCTTGACGTCCAAGATTGCGGAAAGCTCTGTGATGCTAAGCGAAAGCAAAGCCCGGATGTCGGCGACGGCCGCTGCGACATCGGTGACCGATGTGGTGTGCGATTCCTCAAGTGGACGCAATTGTTCGCGAACTCGATCCAAGTTCTCGACGATTCTCGCCTTCGTCTGATCAACGGCTCTTCGCCAACGAGTTGATTCGGCTTCAGCGACAACAAAATCAGCAGATTCGCTAGACCCGGTTCCAGCGGTGAAATAGATGTCGTTGTAGCTGAATCGTCGCGACAATTGATTCGTATGGTGAATTTGTCGTAGTCGATCTAAAGCGCTCCAGTCGCTTGAATCCAATCTGTCCCAACTCATGGAATCAAGATCGAGGTCTTCAACTTGCTGCTCAGCGTCACACACTACGATTCCAGAGCCAGTCGCGGAAACAACTGGAACAATCAATGAAAAAACGACCTTGGAGTTGCGACGTTTTAGAGCCGTGTTCATTGTTGCTTTCTCCAACACTCACGGGCAAAATCTGTCACGGACTGCTTAAAAGCTCGTGACGTGAACCGATGGAGATTCCACAGGAGTTCTTTCAAGTCGTCGAATTCGATCCCATCGCCGCTGCTTGTCGTATTGTCGATGTCCAGCAAGCGATATGACTCTTGTTCGTTTGGCGTATTGGAAAACTTCATGCCTTGAATTTGCAAATCGGGTGGAAGGAAATCTGATCCAACCATGTCGAGACATCGAATGGTGAGAACACCGATGTCGGTTTGACTGCGAGTCATGGTCTGCGTTTGACTTGTTTTGCATTCCAGTTCGTCGCCCGACAATCCGCGGAGGCCGTCAGCAACCAGTTGGTTGGGAGTGACTCCATCAATTTCACGCAGCAGGTTTAGATATCGAATTCCAACCTGTTCGGCAAAAGAAGGGTTTGCAATTTCTTGGAGCTTGCCGACAAGGCTGACCAACCGGTCCTGAAATGCTTCAAATCGAGCGTATTCGCTTGTTGCCAAGACGATGAAGTCTTGGGTCAAGAAAACCGACTCGGTCCGGTTTCGATTACGAAAGACCCAGCGAGTTACGTCACTAGTTGTGATCTTCGGGCCGAAATGGACCTGTTGGACTTTCTCTTCGTCAAACCTCTCCAATCCGACATGCCGCATCGTTTCTTGAAGGTCGTCGACCATCTCCGGCATCTTGCGGACCGGCGAAAAACGCACTTGCCCGATTACCAACGCCAGCGGCGGGCGAGCTAGTTCGTCAATCGGATCGTGGCGATTCACTGTGCTTTTTCTCCCTATGCTGCGTGGATTGTTTTAAGACTTTACAATAAACTTTACACTACCGAACAGGCCAGGGTTCGGAATTTTCCCCTGGAGACGACCAGTTTTCGGTTTCGCAGCCGTTGCAACCCCCGCATTTCGCCACGATCGCCACAGCTTTCCGCTTTCACAACTGAGACTCAATTCCTATGAAGAAACACACGGAGGCTCGATTCGAGGATGCGATCGTCGCGGAGCTTTGCCAGTCGACGCAGCAGGGTGGCGGCGGATTCGAGTTCGTCAATTACAACTCCGGACCGGATAAAGAACGGTTCGATCGGTCGAGGGCGATTGATCCCTCACGGGTGATCCGTTTCATCACTGCAACGCAGCCGAAACCTTGGGCCGGACTGAAGACGATTCACGGGGACGACGCTGAGCGGTTGCTGATCGAGCATCTATGCAAAGAACTGGACACGAAGGGTGTCTTGAAGGTTCTGCGGCAGGGTTTCAAGTGCTACGGGAAGAAGTTTCGCGTCGCGATCTTTGCACCGAGTAACGCCATGAATCCAGATACTCTGGCGGCGTATGCTGAGAATACTTGGAGCGTTACTCGGCAACTTTTCTACAGCACGTCGAACAGCAACTCACTCGATCTGGTTCTTTTGCTCAATGGTTTGCCGTTAGTGACAGCGGAACTGAAGAATCCGCTTTCCGGACAAACGGTCCAGAACGCGATGAAGCAGTACAAGGAAGATCGCGACGCCAACGATTTGATCTTCACGTTCAAGAAGCGTTCACTCGTACACTTCGCGGTTGATCAGGACGCGGTTTTTATGACAACGCGGTTAAGCGGAAAGAAGACATACTTCCTGCCGTTTAACCTCGGTAACAAGAGCCACGCGGGCAATCCGCAGGCTAAGGACGGAGGCTACCGCACGTCGTATCTTTGGCGAGAGGTTTGGCAGCGGGATAGTTTGCTGGACATCGTCGGGCGTTTCATGCACTTGCAGGTCAGCGAGAAGCGCATCCTGACGTCGTCGGGCATCAAAACCATCACTTTAGAAACGATGATCTTTCCTCGTTATCACCAGCTCGATTGCGTCCGCAAAATGGTCGATAGTGCCCGAAAAAACGGGCCAGGTAAAAACTATTTGGTTCAACACTCCGCAGGGTCCGGCAAGTCCAACTCGATCGCCTGGCTAGCCCATCGCCTGTCTTCATTGCACGATGCCAATGACCGTCGCGTTTTCGATAGCGTGATCGTCGTGACGGATCGACGAGTGCTGGATCAACAGTTGCAGAACACGATCTACCAATTCGATCACAAACAGGGGGTGGTCGAGAAGATCGACGAAGATACCAAGCAACTCGTGAAAGCGCTGGCTGGTGGAACGCCGATCGTGATCACGACGCTGCAAAAGTTTCCTTTCGTGAGCGAGACGCTGGAAAAACTTCGCGAAGAAAGCCTGCCTGGATTAAATATTTCGACGAAGGATCGCCGTTTCGCTGTCATCGTCGACGAAGCTCACAGTTCGCAATCCGGCGAATCTGCAATGGAATTGAAAGGCATTCTGAATGCGGAGCAAATTGCCGAGGATGCCGCGAAGTATGCGGCCGAGCACGGATTGGATGACGAAGATGATGACGATGCCGATCATCTTGCCGGCGTGGTTCGGGAGATGATGAAGCGAGGTAAGCAGCCGAATTTGAGCTTCTTCGCGTTTACGGCGACGCCGAAGTACAAGACCAAAATCGTTTTTGATGAGCCGGGCGAGACGGGCCAATCGCCGTTTCATCTCTACACGATGCGACAAGCAATCGAAGAACGCTTCATTTTGGACGTGCTTCAGAACTATACCACGTTCGAGACTTACTTTCGGATTGTGCAGGCATCCGAAGAAGACCCCAATGTGCTACGCAAGAAGGCCGCTCGGGCCTTGGCGCGGGCGTTGAGTCTGCACGATTACAACCTGGCGATGAAGACCGAAGTGATGGTGGAGCACTTCCGCACGCATGTCAAGCATAAGATTGGCGGCCGGGCTAAAGCGATGGTGGTGACTGAGTCGCGGTTGCATGCGGTTCGCTACAAGCAATCGTTCGACCGGTACATCAAGGCGAAGGGATACGATGACATCCGGACGTTAGTTGCGTTCTCGGGAACGGTGGAAGATCCAGACGCGCCTGGCAAGTCATACACAGAAGTGGGCATGAATGAAGGAATCAAAGAATCAGAATTGCCAAGCAAGTTTGATACGGAACAGTACCAAGTTCTGTTAGTTGCTGAGAAGTATCAAACAGGTTTCGATCAACCCCTTCTGCATACGATGTACGTCGATCGCAAACTGAGCGGATTACGTGCCGTGCAAACCCTGTCGAGGCTAAACCGAACGTGCAGCGGAAAAGAGGACACGTTCGTTTTAGATTTTCGCAATAAACCCGAGGAGATCTATGCGGCGTTCAAGCCGTACTACGAGGACACGCCAACTGAACCGATCACCGACGCGCAGCATCTTTACCGGCTGCAACATCAGATTGAGGAAACGGCTCTGTTCGATGAGTCCGAAGTAATTGCTTTCTGCAAAATCTATTTCCAGCCAAAACGAAAAGAAACACCGAACGATCAAGCTCAAATGAGTGGCATTCTCGACATCGCCAAAGATCGCTTCACCGCGAAAACGGAAGAGGAACAAGAAGAAACGAAAGCCCTTTTAGTTAACTTCCGCAATATGTACGGCTTTCTTTCCCAGGTTTTACCGTACCAAGATTCCGATTTGGAGCAGTTGGCGACATACCTTCGGTTTTTGCTGACGAAGCTTCCCAAGCGTGAAACCGGGCCTGCCTACCACTTGGGCAACGAGATCGACTTGCAGTACTACCGCCTGCAAAAGATCAGCGAAGGCAGCATCGACCTGGAGACTGGCGACGCCAGCCCGTTGAAGGGACCGTCGGATGTGGGAACGGGGCGAGATGACGAGCAAATCCGTCTCTCGGAACTGATCACGCTGCTCAACGAACGGTTCGGGACGGACTTCACACAGGCCGACCAATTGTTTTTTGATCAGATCGAAGAGGAAGCAAACGAAAACGAAGATCTTCAAAAGGCTGCGGCGGCCAATTCAAAAGACGACTTTCGAGGTGTCTTTGAAAAGTCGTTTGAGGGATTGGTCATCGACCGAATGGAAGGCAACGAAGAGATCTTCGATCGCTTGATGAGCGATGACGAATTCCGAAAGATTGCTTTGGAACACCTCCTGGCTAAGGTCTACAAGAACTTGAAACAGAAATGATCGCCACAGCCGTTTACAAGGTTGTCAACTTCAACTCCACCAGGATTTCCATGCGACGTTTGCACGTTTTTTTGTTTTGCATAGTTTTTGTAAGCCGGCCTGGAGTCGCCACGCCTGACGATGTCAGGACGACTCCAAACGATGCCCTGAATCGTGTTCAACAAGATCATTCGGACGAATCGCCGATCCTTGTTGCGCAGGGCGACTTGGACCAGTTAATCGACTGCAAGGGTGGTGGGGCATGTCCAATTTCGGCCGCGTTGATTGCGTCACAGGGACTTCGGGTGATGGCGGGGCTGGCGGTCGATCCGCACCCGCATCGGACGGCGTTGCGGGTGTTTCGAGACAAACCAGAGTTGTTGCTAGGTCGAATCAGCAACGATCGGTTCGTCAACCTGATGGCTTATCTTTGCGATGACTTTCAAGAGATGCCGACTGCAATCTCGGTCTTATCTGCGCCCAACAGTCCGCATTCCGCACTGGAGCCGAAGTGGTCGGAAACTGAAGGGCCGGACCTTTCGGTAAAGCATGGGGAGATGAAGGTTTTGGCTTACACGGTGACGACAGCGGACGGAACCGTACGAGGCAGGCATTTTGTGTTGCTAAAAGAGAACAATGAAGGCAAGTTGTCATTTCTCAATCCTGCGAGCCCGTTGAAACAGCGATTCTTCTTGGTCGAGTATGGTGGCGTCCCGACCGCGACGAAACAGCGAGTGTTCTTTGTCGTCCCCGACGGGCTGGATAAGTCCAACCAAACCTACGAACTAAATACGATATTCACCGTTCGATTCTTGGCGGACGACGCCGATGAATCGCCTGACGACGCTTCGAGGGTCGAGGCCATCAAAGCCAAGATTGACTTGCTGGCTGATCAGTTGCGATCGTCAGGCGAATTGACCTCGCCGATAGCTTGGCGACGTGGGGGAGCCGAGTTCGGATTGCCAGGTGTTGACCTACCGGTGGAAGTTGGAGGCGGTGGTTACTCGGCTTCCGAAGCAATCGAATTGTTTCGCCATGCTGGGAGAATCAATCTGAACTTGCGTGATGTCATCGGAGGCGCACATGGCCGGCCTCTGACAAAATCAAGCACAGCACTATCTCAGGATGTGTTGCGGAAGCTTGCGGCTGGGGAGGCCTACGTGGCGGTGGCGATTACGGAGCCAACCGCGGGAACAGATATGAAGGCCATGAAAAGTAACGCTGTTCGTTACGAGGCTGGCTTCAAATTGACCGGACGCAAGCTTTGGAACGCACGGTTGCGTCAAGCGACTCACGTTGTGCTCTACACACTGGCGGCCGACCGCAATGACGGAGAACGTTCGGCGTTTCTCATCCCCATCGATCATCCCGGTTTAAAAGTGGTTGACCGCTACGCCCATGGGCTGACCGGCAATTCGTTTGGTGGTCTTGAATTCAACGACATGTTCGTCAGCCGAGACCACCTGCTGGGCGAAGATGGTGATGGAGGTGAAATTTTCAACGAACATTTTCAATACTGGCGACTGATGCAGGCCGCCGCGGCGATCGGATGCGGCGAAGCAGCTCTGGATCAGATGGCCGAGCGAATCGAAACACGAGATGCATTTGGCGCACCGATAGGCCGCTTCACGCACCTGCAGCAACCACTCGGTGAGTACCTAACAAAGTTGCGAATGGCGATGTCGCTAGCACGGGAGGCGGCCCAAATGATCGACAATGGCGACTACGACGGTGCAACGCCGTTGGTAAACGGCCTGAAAGCTGAAGGCGTCGAAATCGCATTGTCAGCGTGTGATGCAGCTATGCGTGCCCACGGAGCGATGGGATACAGTCGAGAAACTGATCTCGGTGATCGAGTTCGAGATCTGATGGGATTGCGAATCGCTGACGGCACTACGGACGTTATGCGAATGACGGTCGTAAGTGAGAAGTACGGATCCGATCTTTGGAAGATGGCGGTATACGGTGTTAGAGACACCAAGGCCAGCAGCACAAAAGACGAACAGCAGCCTGCAAGTGTTGAGTAACTTATTGGACTGGGCTGCTCTAATGACGTTGTCTCGATAACATTCTTCCCGTACCAAGCGGTCTCGCTGTGGCTTCCGAATCTCTGATTTCTAAATCGGAAACACGAACAGCCGTACGACTTCGCTTGGCTGTGAGACAGCATTTGGGGACAAATGTTGATTGTGGATCAGTTGAGGAATCCCTAAACGGATTCAGTCGGTTGCTGTGAATCCGATCTAGAATTCTCGCTTTCTTGCTCCCCACGTGACCAAACGTGTCACGAGCGATGAGTTCAATGATCCGGGCTGGCGGGTTTGCTAGCAAAATTCTGAATTGGGGGATTGTCTGGGTTTTGGGACACGGCATATTATGATTGCATTGTTTAGTGCACACTATACACCGAGGGTCGGGGGCTCGTGTTTTCGCGGGTTTCCGGAGGAGTAAGTGGTTGATGGAGATTGCCATGCTTTGGATGCAGTGGAATTCGGGCGACGATTCGGCGGGGAGGCCTGCGCGATGAAAAAGGCTCGTGGTGCGAAGTCGTTTGGCGCGGTGCTGCGCCAGAAACGAACGGCGAAGAAGATCACGCTGCGCAAATTCGCAGAGATGATCGGCGTGTCGGCAACGTATTTGTCACAGGTCGAGCAGGATCACTTTGCACCGCCAACGGCAGATCGTGTCACGAAGATCGCTGAGTTGTTGGGCGAAGATTCCGACGAATGGATTCGGCTGGCCGATCGCGTGCCGGATGACGTGGATGTCATGGTCCGCCAACACCCAAAAGACATGCCCGAGCTGATGCGGTTGGCGACTGGGCTTTCACCGAAACAATTTGAAATCATCAAAGAACAGATTCGTAAAATGAAAAAGCGGGGGAAGTGACGATGGTCGTTGATTTGTTCGCACAGGGAATCGAAGTGCCGCCGCTGTCGTCCCGCCAAATCGCTGCCGAGGCCGACACTGTGCTGGAGGAGTACGCGAAGCGATTCGGGCCGATCGTGAAACCTCCCATCGAAATTGAGGATGTCGCGACCTCGGTGTTGCCGCTGACTTTTGGCTTCTCGGATCTCCAGAGCCAACTTGGTGGTCGCGTTCATGGTGCGATCTGGTTCTCGCGACAGCACATCCTGATCGACGACGCGCTGAATCCAGATCGCTTTCCCGATCTTCTCGGTCGCTATCACTTCACGCTCGGCCATGAAATCGCACACTGGCAGTTACACCGGTTTTTGTTCCTGGACGAAGCCGGACATGCGGTCTTGTACGGTGACGAGGAAATGCCGGACGTGATTTGTCGCAAGGATCACGCTCGTCCCTTGATCGAACGACAAGCCGATGAGTTCGCTGGTTGTTTACTGATGCCCGAATGGTTGCTCAGGCCGGCGTGGCGAATGCTAACCGGCAGCGATGATCCGATTTGCGACTGTCGGCTTCGAGAACTCGTGCCGACGATCGAGCCGATTCGTTTCTTGATCGACGCCGATGGGATCGAGGTCCAGCCGGATCCGATCCGTTTGATGCGTGAGGTGTTCTGTGAATCGCTGGCGGATCAATTCGCGGTGTCGGACGAGGCGATGCGGATTCAATTGGAGTATCTGGGTTTGTTCGCTGAGTAGGCAGCTTTGAGGGTTTGTTCATGCCTCCTAATCGGAGGCATTCGTTTTTGATTCATTGTTTAGTGTGTAGTGTACGGTATGTTTCCGAGAGGGGGAAAGACGATGTCATTAGCTGGATTTAATCCGCGGAACGTCCTGCGGCAGACTTCCAACGGTTTGCTGGAGGAAATGTTTGGCGGGCTGAAGATTCCGATCGACGTGAATTGGTCCGAGGCGATCGAAACGGACGTGGAACCGATCTTTCAGGCGTATCAGTCGCTGGAGGAGCCGACGAGACAGAAGATCGAATTGCTACTGCGTGACTTGCATTCGATGGCCACGGAGTCGGGACAACGTTCGATCTTTCAACAAGCCATCCAAATTGGCGAAGACGATTTCCTTGCGGAACTAGAACGGTTCGATAGCCGGTACGACGTCGCGATGCTGACCTATCTGTCGAAGCCGGAGGTCTGGCAAGTGGCCGCGCGCTTCGCGGCAGCCGACCGCGTGATTGGCGGGCGATCGTCCCAGCGGCGAATCAACCTTCCGTCGGCGAAACCTCGAACCTCGCCCCAGCACATGAAGTCGTTCTCTGGTGCCTTGTCAGCGTTCTATTCGGCTCATCAGGGTCGCGGCCGGCAATGCGTGGCCGAGTACTTGCTGCGCTGCGAGAACCTGCACTATGTCTTCGCGAGCCTGGACGACTATCGCAAAACGTTCATGAAGCTGATCGACGGCGGCAACGCGTTCAAGCGGGTTTGTGAAACGCATGTGTTTGAAAACGTATTTGCCTACGACGAAGCGAATCACGTTCTCGACGTGTACGCGCTCGGTGGAAAACCGACAATCGGTCCGCTGCAAAAGATCTTTGCTCGCGAGTTCCTGGGGATCGAATTGCCGCCGGAAGATCCCAACGCCGAGCCATTCTCGCTGGGGATCCTGTTGGATCCGAAGTTTCGGTTTCCGACTGATCCCGAGGACGCTGTTCGCTCGGTCGTGATCGCGGCGGCTCGTGTGTTGATTCTCGGCTCAAAAGAAAAGTTGCACTTCAATCCGAACGTCGACTTCGGACCATCGAGTTTTCAACGCATGATCGAACGATACATCCGGCAAGACAACTTGCCGCGGTCGATCATGCATCTCGAGCGCGTCGACCTGCGATTCCTGATGGAAAACGGTCACGAGTTCAACCTCTCAATCACGCGGCCCAACCGTAGCACCATCAAATCGTTGGCGACGCGAGATCGCTTGTTGGCTGAAAAGTACCTTCGTCAGTGGGGGATCGACCTTGCGAGCGATTGTGACGCTGTTTCGGTTGCTTGACCGAGGCGATGAACCGTTGGTGGATTGCGACACGCTTCGATTACTGGGCGGTTGCGATCCCGACGACCTAGTTCGATCCGGCGTGTTGGTGCCGGCCGAGCCGTCGATGTCGCTGCATGCAAGTTGCGGACAATGCAATGTCCACGATGTGGTTCGTGTTCCGCGACCAACTGGGGTTGAGTTTTACGAAGCGTGCCCTTTCGACGGCGCAGACTTGGTTGAGAAAGAGCGATTGCGGCAATGGTCGATTGACGGTCGGGCGATCGCGGAATTGTTTGCCTCGGCGATGCCGGACGGCGGCCCGGCGGAAACACTGTTACCGGGTGTGGCGTGGAGAATTGGCGAGGTGCAAGTTGGTGGTGAATCGTTTCCGATTGTTTTGACGACGACCCGATCAGCATCGCGTCTGGCAGACCGGAGTGGTGCGTCACGAATGATTTTGATTGGCGATGAGCTTCCCGGCGAGGGTTTCGCGGGAAGACTGAGCATCACTGAAGCTTTCGCTATTCGCTCGAAACGGGTCCAGTCGCGACCGGAGCGTTTTGCACAGGTCTTGCCATTGTCGAGTGTGCCGCTGGGAAATGCGTTCTATCGCAAAGGCCAGATGTGGGTGGTGCGGTTCGAGGGGCAGGAGACCTACCTCGAGAACAATGTCGGACCACTCTACATCGCTCGGCTGTTGGCGACGCCGCATCGAGCGGTACCGGCGGTCACGTTGTTGGCCAGTCGCATCGGGATCGACGAGCGACAGCTGATTGGATCGTCCGGCGAATTGACGGACGAAGCGGCGGTGGAAGAGTGTCGTGGTCGGTACCACGAGCTGATGGGCGAGATCGATGAAGCGAAAGCGAACCATGACTTGGGATGGCTGGAAAAGCTGCAATCCGAACAGGACCAGTTGGCCCTGCACTTTGCATCGGTATTGGGCAAGGGTGGCAAACCTCGCGAAGTTGGCGACATCAAGAAAGTGAGCCAATCGGTTTCGGTTGGCATCAAGCGAACGCTTGATGTACTCGACACGGAATTAAAACCGCTGGCCGATCATCTGCGAGCGCACCTCAGTCGTGGTGTCTGTCCAGTCTATTCACCGCCCGCCGACATCGACTGGTTGGTTTGAACTATCTGGAAACAAATTCGCTGCGAAAGAAACCACAACAGCTAACGAATAACACTTTAAGCCTTAGGACAACGATGACTCTTAGAAACCGAATCCAACAAGCGTTAAAGCAAGAACGCGGAATCCGGCTATCGGCCGCGGAAGTACAAGGAATCGCTTCGGCCTTGCACATTGATTTCCCGGTGACGCGACCGATGAACGCACGGCGGTCCAAGCCGTCACCATCAAAAACGCCGATCGACGGGCACGTGCGTTGGATGATCCATCGAGATTTGAAAGATGTTGTGGCGATTGATGTTGCGGCAACCTGTGCTCCGTGGAGCAAAGACGACTACAAAAGTCGCCTGAGCCAACGAAATACAGTCGCCATGGTGATTGAGTTGCCTCGTGTCGGCCGCCGCAAGCCCGTGATTGTCGGTTCCATGGTCTATCAACTCCACAAGCAGCATGTCGAGTTGGAACGGATCTTTATCGAACCAGAGGTTCAATTGCATTCATTTGGGCAGCAATTGATTTCCGAGCTGCGATCGAGATTGACCCGAGAGCGTCGGACGCGAATCAAAGTCACGGTCGAGGAATCCAATCTTCGCCTCTTGCTGTTTTTTCAAGCGGTCGGGTTTTCTGCGGTTGAATCATCTGGCGGAAGAGTTGTCATGGAACATTGGTGGAACGACGACCCCAGTCCGTTTCGCGACCTTAATAAGCGTCAGCGATCCGTATCACGACAGTCACCGCACAAGGACCGTGATCAAGAGGGCGACAACCGTATCGGAGTCTAAAAACTTTTCTTAGCGACTCCAAATGTCGCTCGGCGACTTGAGAAGTCGCGGCACGTCTTCGCTGTGAGGACGTGACGAACGAACCTCGCCGGCCGCCTGCGTTCTTTTCGTGACATGGCTTGTCGCGACGCAGCTTCTTTGCGGTCTGTGCGAATCGCTCGCATCACGGGATGCCTCCAGCCGGAGACAACCATGAGTGCGAATACTCAAGCGGAAGGCAAACGGCTCGGCGAAGAGATTCTTAACGATTTCGCCATGAAGACGGCGCGGATCAAAGCCGAGCAACTCCATCGGCGACCGGAATTCAGCGACTGTGACGCCGAAGACATCGCTCAAGAGTTGCTGATGTACTTGATCCAAAAAGCTGACTGTTTCGACCCGTCGCGATCGAAGGTGAACACGTTCATCAACCGAGTCATCAACTCGGGCGTGCGAGAACTGTTGCGATCGAGGAAACGCCACAAACGGCATCCGATCGAAGATGGCGTGCAAATGCAATCGTTTGAGACGCCCGTCGACACGGTGGATGAAACGTTCGCGACTCTGGGTGGCGAAATCTGTGACGAGGACCAGGTCCGACGAAGCCAGTCGTCTTACAGCGATCCATTCGAGGCGATCGACGAAGCGGACGCTTTGGAGGTCGCGATGCAGACGATGCCCGCGGAATTGCGGCGGGTGTGCGAGTACCTGCGTTGTCATTCGATGAGCAGCACGATGAAAAAGTATGGCCTGCCGCGTCGGCGGTTCAACGCGGTGCGTGCCGAGATCGCCAAGCACTTGAAGAAGTATGGCGTGGCCAATTTCTGAGATTGGCGTACAGGGCGACCAATTCACGGCATAGGTAACCAGGGGCGGCCAACGGGTCGTCGGAACATCAAACCTCCCATCCACCAGGTTAGCGAATGAGTGATTTGGACATTGAACGCCGCGTAGCACTTTCATTGGCGGTCGGCCGTTACTTGCGATCGGCCGACCGCTTCAACGAAGCGTCACGAGATTTCACCGGAGCGTGCAAGTCGCTCCGCAAGCAACTGGGAACCAACCAACGGTTCGTCGCCCAAATTGATTTCAAGCACTACCTCGTGACCAGCGATCGCGATGGCAATTTCGACATCGAAGCGATCCCGACTCTGTAATTCCAGCCATCCCAACCATTCAACGAAGGAACTATCCAACCCATGACCAACTTACTCACAACCATTCAATCTGGCCGGCAATCGAAGCCGCCTCGTGTCTTGCTTTACGGTGTCGAAGGCATCGGCAAGTCAACGTTTGGCAGCGAAGCCCCAAAACCGATCTTCATTCAAACGGAAGACGGTCTCGACGAAATCGAATGCGATCGCTTTCCGCTGGCGACGAAGTTCGATGACGTCATTGCCGCCCTGAAAACGCTCGTCAATGAGAAGCACGATTACGAATCCGTCGTGATCGACTCGCTCGATTGGCTGGAGCGTCTCGTCTGGGACAAACTCTGTCAGCAGTATGCCGTCGAGTCGATTGAGAAGGTCGACGGCGGGTATGCCCGCGGTTACATGCACGCCCTCTCTCTGTGGCGTGAAGTACTCGACCTGCTCAATGTGCTGCGTTCGCGCGGCATGGTGACGGTCTTGATCGCCCATTCCAAGGTCGAACGGTTCGAGGATCCCGAGTCCTCACCCTACGACCGCTATTCGCCGCGACTGCACAAGCACGCCGCTGCCCTGGTGAAAGAGTGGTGCGACGCCGTGCTGTTCGCGACGCGAAAGATGCGCACGCAGAGCGAAGACGGAGGTTTCAACCGCAAACGCACCATCGCTCACGCGATCGGCAAAGACGGTGGCGAACGCGTCGTGCGTGCTTACGGATCGCCCAGTTGCGTTGCCAAGAATCGTTACGGCATCGCTGAAGAATTGCCGCTCTCGTGGGCGGCGTTCGTGGCAGCGATGTCGGCCAACTAAACGACTCAACCAATTCTCTTTCTACAGACTCCAAACGAAGGACCACAGACTTACCATGGCAAATCTCAACGGCTTTGATGCCAACACCGTCGAACCAGCCGACGATCTCGAACCGATCCCCGCTGGCAAGTATGTCGCTGTCATCACCGATAGCGAAATGAAGCCCACCAAATCCGGCTCTGGAAACTATCTGCAGTTGACGTTTCAGATCGTGGAGGGCGAGTACGCAAACCGTCTTCTCTGGGTGCGACTCAACCTCGACAACCCCAACGCGACCGCGGTGGAAATCGCCCGGCGGGAGTTGTCTGCGATCTGCCGGTCGGTTGGCGTCTTGGTGCCAACCGACTCGGCGGACTTACATAACTTGCCATGCGTGATTCATGTGCGAGTGAAACGCCGCAACGACACCGGCGAGTTGCAAAACGAAGTGAAGGGCTACTCGAAGAAGGACGCTGTGGCTCAACCGATCGCCGCCTCGCAAGTCAGCGGTTCGGACGACCAGTCCGCGTCCCCGCCTTGGAAGCGTTAACCGCCCGACAGCTTCCAAGGAACGGCACCCAGTCAGCAATGGATTGTTGGCTGGGTGTTTTTATTCGCTCGTTGAACATCGAAGTAAGCCACCATGATCCGACTCACGTTGCCCTATCCGCCTTCGGTCAATCATTACTGGCGACACGTTGGCAATCGCGTGTTGATCAGCAAGGAAGGCAGGAAGTATCGAGCGGCCGTCAGTTCGCTGCTGAATCGTAAGAACATCGAAACGCTCACAGGCGATTTGATCGTCGACATCGTCGTCCATCCGCCCGATCGACGCCGGCGTGATGTCGACAATTGCTTGAAGGCGATGCTGGACTCGATGCAGTGGGGCGGTGCGTACGAGGACGATAGCCAGATCGTGCGATTAACGATCGAGAAACGGGAGCCGGCACCGAAAGCGGGCAACGCCGAAGTTGTGATTCAACGCATCCCTGCACCGATCGGGAAAGCTGGCTTTCGTTCGTGCTTGCGTTGCGACGAGGCCTTTGTTTCCACAGGTCCAGGCAATCGCATCTGCGAGAGTTGCACTTTCATCAACGACCTGCTGCCACCAGCGCTGCCAATCGAACGAGGTAGCAAACGGCACAACGGGGAGTTGATGTGATGAAACTGCGTTCCTACCAGCAAGCCGCCGTCGATGCGGTCTACGATCACCTGCGAAACCGCGACGATAACCCTGTTGCGGTCTTGCCGACGGGGGCGGGCAAGAGTCTCGTGCTGGCTAAGATCGCGTCCGACGCTGTGACGCAATGGAATGGTCGCGTATTGATCTTGGCGCACGTCAAAGAATTACTCGAACAGAACGCCGACAAGGTTCGCCGTCTGTGTCCCGACATCAAGGTCGGCCTGTATTCAGCTGGCCTCAAGAAACGCGACACGAACACCCCCGTTCTCGTCGCTGGCATTCAGAGCATCTACAAGCGAGCGTGTGACCTCGATCCATTTGATCTGATCGTCGTCGATGAAGCCCATTTGATCTCAAAGAAGGGCGACGGCATGTATCGGCAGTTCCTGGCCGACTGCAAGGTTATCAATCCGCACGTTCGCGTGATCGGCCTGACAGCGACTCCGTTCCGCCTCGATTCCGGCATGATCTGCTCGGCGGACCATTTCTTGAATCAAGTCTGCTACGAAATCGGCATCAAGAAATTGATTCGTGACGGATACCTGAGTCCGCTCATTTCCAAGGCCGGCGTGAATCGAGCCGATTTTGGTGGCCTTCATCTCCGCGCCGGCGAGTTCGTCAGTGAAGAAGTCGAATCGTTGGTCAACGACGACGCCCTCGTGTCCGCCGCGTGTGGCGAAATCGTTGAACTGACGGTCGATCGCCGGGCAGTGTTGATCTTTGCGTCGTCCGTCGCACACGGGCGGCGTGTCGTTGAAGTGTTGCGGGAAAATCACGGCATCGAGTGCGGTTTCGTGACCGGCGAAACACCAGCGGGCGAACGAGACGAACTGTTGGCCCGCTTCCGTGGCGATGCCCCAACATCGTTGATCGAAACCGAACCGCTACGCTTTCTCTGCAACGTAAACGTGCTCACCACCGGTTTCGACGCACCGCGAGTCGATTGCGTGGTGATGCTGCGTCCCACGATGTCGCCTGGCTTGCTTTATCAATGCGTCGGTCGAGGTTTTCGTTTGCATCCCGGCAAGGAAAACTGCCTGGTCCTCGACTTTGGCGGCAACATTGAACGCCACGGACCGATCGACCAGATCAAACCGAAGGACAAAGCCGCTCGCCCCGGACAAGAACCGCCAGCCAAGGAGTGTGAGAAGTGTCACGCTTTGGTTGCATGCGGCTATGCCAACTGTCCCGAGTGCGGTCATCCCTTCCCGCCACCCGAGCGAGAAGCTCATGATGCACAGGCGTCGGAGGCCGGAGTATTGTCTGGCGAAGTCACTGACACCGAGTACGACGTCCAAGACATCATCTATCGCGTCCATCGCAAACGCGACGCGGACGAAGACGCACCACGATGCCTGCGCGTTGACTACATGATCGGCCTCGAACGTTGGCAAAGCGAGTACATCTGCATCGAGCACTCTGGCTACGCACGTCGCAAAGCCGAGGCTTGGTGGAGTGAACGCTGTCTCGATCCGTGCCCATCGAACGCGGAAGAAGCGGTTGATGTTGCCGGCTCGGGGCTTCTCGCGGCGACCGAAAAGCTGATTGTTCGCTCAATCGCAGGCCAGAAATACGATCGCATCATCAAGCAGACACTCGGCGAGATTCCAAATGCGGCATTGGAAGAGGCCCCATTTTGATAGCCGATGTGCGGGAACAAGTTGCGATTTATCGCCAACGTGGCTGGTACTGCGTGCCGCTGCGCCCTCGGTCAAAGTCGCCGTCGCGCCGCGACTGGACAAAGTTGCGATTGAAGCCCGAAGCGTTTCCCGAGAACAGCAATATCGGCATCATTCTCGGCGAGCCGTCCGGTTGGATCGTCGACGTCGATCTCGATTGCGCCGAAGCGATTGAACTGGCCGATCAATATCTGCCACCGACTGTGGCAGTAACTGGCCGGCCGTCGGCACCCCGTTCGCATCGTTGGTACATCGCCGCTGGCGCGACAACCGAGAAACACGCCGATCCAAACGACGGCTCGATGATTGTTGAGCTTCGATCCACCGGGACTCAAACCGTCGTCGGCCCCAGCATCCATCCCGAAGGCGAACCGTACGATGTCCTCGACAATGAACCCGCAACCGTTCCTGCACCCATGTTGGCTGCGTGCGTGAAAGCTCTGGCTGACGCCGTGATCGTCAAACGTGGTGTGCAGGTATCAATCAAGCAGCCGACCTCATCGACGCGGTCTGCGTCGGATGGAGATGTCGAGGCCCGAGCCATTGCCTATTTGAACGCCATGCCGCCAGCGATTGCGGGCAGCAGCGGTCACTCGCAAACCTTCGCCGCCGCGACAGCGCTGGTTCACGGTTTTGGCATCGAACCGGATCGTGCCCTGGCGATTCTCGCGGCGGACTACAACCCTCGATGCGTCCCGCCCTGGTCCGATCGCGAACTGCAACACAAAATCAATCAAGCCGCGACTAAGTCCCACGACCGGCCGTTTGGTTGGCTCCGCGATGACGGTCCGATCGAAACGGCAAGCGAAGTCGATCTGTCCGGTTTCATGACGAAACCGAAGAAGACGGTTTCCAAAGACGCAAAGCCATTGTCCAAGTTCACGGGAATCGCGGATCCAGGGATGTTGCCCGAGCGGTTGTTTGAAGTTCCCGGGTTCGTTCGCCGCGTCATGGACTTCTCGCTCGCCAACGCACCCTACCCGAACATCGGCCTTGCCTTTTGCGGCGCGATGGCGTTGCAGTCGTTCTTGGCCGGTCGCAAAGTCGCGACCGCCGGTGATCTTCGTACGAATCTCTACCTGCTCGCGCTCGCCGGTAGCGGAACCGGTAAAGAATTCCCTCGAAAGGTCAACTCGCAAGTCCTTTTCCAGATTGGCGAGGCGACTTCGATCGGTGACAAGTTCGCGTCGGGCGAAGGAATCCAGGACGCCCTGGTTCGCAGCGGACGCATGTTGTTTCAGAACGATGAAATGGACGGTGTTTTGCGGCAGATCAATCTCGACCGAGAAAACAGCCGCGAGTCGATTCCGAACATTTTGTTGACGCTCTACACATCCGCTGGCGATGTCTATCCGATCCGCGTGAAAGCAAACCAGAAAGAGGCAATCCATGTCGATCAGCCCCACCTGACGTTGTTCGGCACTGCGACGCCTCAATACTTCTACGAGTCGTTATCGAAGCGAATGTTGACCAACGGCTTCTTTGCCCGGCTGAATATCATCGACGTCGGCAAGCGTGGCAAAGGGCAAACGCCCGGATCGGCAAGAGACGTTCCTGAGGAGGTTCTGGAGATCGCGAAGTGGTGGGCGGATTTCGAGCCGGGCACTGGCAATTTCATGAAGTTCCATCCCAAACCGCTGCGTGTAGCGTTCACGCCGGAAGCGGAGGACGCGATTACGCAGTTGCGTGAACAAACCGAGGTGGAATACGACAAGGCCGACGACGCTGGGGACGAGGTGGCTCGTGCCGCATGGAGTCGGACGTGCGAGCATGCCAAAAAGCTGGCGTTGATCTACGCGGTCAGCGAAAACCATCTGCAGCCGATGATTTCGATTGATGCCGTGCGTTGGGCCAGCGAGTTTTCACTGCACCAAACCCGCCGGCAACTCTACCTCGCATCCGTTCACGTCGCCGAGAACCCGTTTCACGCCGAGTGCTTGAAATTCAAAAAACGTCTCGCCGACCGACCCAACTACACCATGGCTCGCCGTGAAATGATGCGTTCGATGACGTTGAAGGCAAGCGACTTCGATCAAATCGTACAAACGCTGATGCAGCAAGAAGACATCGAACCGGTCACGATCGAAACGCGAACCAAACCGGCGTCGGGCTATCGCCTCACCACGGTGCCCGATCTGCCCAAACAATCCGTCAGCCAATCCGTCAGCGATGATGCGGACGATTCTGACGTGTTGGCGACCAATGCGAACGATTTAGGCCTGGAATGATCGAATCTGTCAGCAAACGTCAGAGAGTCAAACTGACGGATTAGCTGACGGTTTTGGTACGCGGAAACCCAACGATATACGAATAAAAACACTCTCTCTCCTAATGCGTCAGCGTGTCAGTCCCACTCGCCCGCGATACACGTTTGCACGCATGAGGGGGCTGTCTGACGGATTCATTCATGACGCTTCTCAACGCGTAGGTACTCCCGGCCGATCCGTTCTCTGGTCAGGGCCGCGGGAACAGCAGCCTTATTAGGCACAGTTAGTTTCGGCTGTCCGAACGAAAATTCACGTCCGTCCGAACGCATCGGATCCCCAACCAACCACCCATCAAACCAACGACCGACCCAACCCTTCCCGTTTCATTCTCTCGCCTTGGAAGGGCAAACATGCAGGTCGAAATGTGGTCGCTTGATCGAATCAAGCCTTACGAGAACAATCCTCGCATCAATGACGACGCCGTTGATGCCGTCATCCTCTCGATCAACGAGTTCGGGTTTCGCCAGCCGATCGTGGTCGATACCGACGGTGTCATTATCGTCGGCCATACACGGTTCAAGGCGGCGAAAAAACTCGGACTCGCCGAAGTCCCCGTTCACATCGCGACGGACCTCGAACCTGAAGCGGTAAAAGCGTACCGGATCGCCGACAACCGGACTGGCGAGAACGCGCAGTGGGACTACGACCTGTTGCCCTTGGAAATCGGCGGATTACAAGAATCAGGTTTTGATGTTGAGTTGCTCGGTTTCGACGATGATGAACTCGCCAAGCTGCTCGATCCCGGTGTAACGCAGGGTTTGACGGATCCAGACGACATCCCCGAACCGCCAGACGAAGCGATCACGCAGCGCGGCGACATTTGGATCCTCGGCGACCATCGACTGATGTGTGGTGACTCGACCAGCGTCGAAGACCTCGATCGTCTGCTCTCCGGCGCGAAGATTCACCTTTGCAATACCGATCCACCGTACAACGTGAAGGTGGAACCTCGCAGCAAGAATGCGATCGCGGCCGGCAATTCGTCGTTCGAGGCTGGCAAGGGCAAGACGAAGGAAGGCCCGAAGAAGATGCGGGCCAAGGATCGGCCGCTTGCGAATGACTTTGTGTCCGACGAAGAGTTCGACCGATTGTTGAAAGCGTGGTTTGGCAACATCACTCGCGTGCTCGAACCCGGCCGTTGCTTTTACATCTGGGGTGGCTTCTCCAACATCGCCAACTACCCGCCGGTCCTGGCCGCAGCCGGTTTGTATTTTTCCCAGGCCATCATCTGGGACAAGCAACACCCCGTGATGACCCGCAAAGACTTCATGGGGGCACATGAATGGGCGTTCTATGGATGGAAAGAAGGTGCTGGTCACAAATTCTTTGGGCCAAACAACGCGACGGACCTGTGGCACGTCAAGAAAATCGCTCCGCA
This sequence comes from Aporhodopirellula aestuarii, assembly GCF_023701485.1. Classification (GTDB taxonomy): domain Bacteria; phylum Planctomycetota; class Planctomycetia; order Pirellulales; family Pirellulaceae; genus Rhodopirellula; species Rhodopirellula aestuarii. The sequence goes on along the minus strand of NZ_JAMQBK010000024.1, from coordinate 209,184 downwards.
GAAGCTCGAACACCTCACTGGCAAGCCCGCCGAACTCGCGGTTTTGGCGATGCAATACTCGTCGCGGAAAGGCGAGAACGTGCTCGACTTGTTTGGCGGCAGTGGCTCGACGCTGATCGGCGCGGAGCAGACGGGGCGCAAGGCATTCTTGATGGAACTCGATCCGCCGTACTGCGACGTGATCGTTGATCGCTACCAACGCTTCACCGGCAAGAAAGCAATCCTCGAACGGACCGGCGAATCGCCGATCCCAGTGGGCAGACGCGAGGAGAACATGCGGTGACTAGAGTTCCTTGCACGACCAAGCTCCGTCGTCAAAGACATAGACGAATCGAGCGCCGCAATTTCTCGCGAAATCAATCAGCGAGTCGTTGGTCGGCAACTTGGCCGGCGGATCACCGTCTGAGAATCGTTCGGCCTCGCCGGTCTCGCGGTTCAGGCATCGAAGGTCGCCGTGGGAGACGAGTTCCTCGGCGGCGGTTTGAGTTTGGTAGCTTTGCATCAGAATTTCTCCTGTGTGTTCGGGGTAACCGTCGTAATGAAGGTAGACCGCTGCGTATGTTCGGTCGGCGCGGCGGACTGCGATCGTCGCTCGTGTGGACATGGTGGTTGCTCCTTAGTTCGTTTGGCCGGCCGGCAGTCGCTCGACGACGTCCGGTGGAATGGAAAGCATCAGCGACCGGCCGTTGTCCCAGTCGACATCGACCTGCGTCCAATCGCTTTGTGGATAAGCGCCGGCCACCGTTCCGGTGGTGCCGGCGGGAATCGGATCGGGGTCGTCGGTCATCGAAATCAGCCGCACGCGATCGCCCGCCTTGAGATTCGTTTTCATCGTTTTGTTTCCTAGTTGCGAGCGTTGTTGGTTTCGTCGACCAGCGCGGCAACTTCCGAAAGCTGAGCGTTGACCAAGTTCAACGCTCGTACGTGCGTCCATCGCAAAGCCTTGTTGTCCGGCCGAATCATTCGGTCGAGTTGCAACTCGATGTGTTGCAAGAGATCGCGGGCAATCTGGTGAGCGTTTTCGTAAGCCGGTGCGGGTTGGATTGGCTGAGCGTTAAGCGTTTGAACCTTGTTCATTTCTGGTCTCCTTTCTCGTTGAGATAGATTTCGGTGCCGTTTTCGAGTTCAACCTTGGCCGCGCCAGCGCGTTTCGCATCGGCGACGATCATTTGAACTGACAAGGGTTCTTCGACTTCGATTCGCCGGCCGTCGGCGAATACAACAGCCGATCGCATTCGCTGCGGTTGCATCTTCATTTCGTTTCTCCGTTCGTGTTGTTTGAAAAACCGTTCGTACAACCACACATGAGCCATTGGTTTGCCAACACATCAAGCGAAGTCCACGAAACATTCCAAAACTTCAACATGTTTTTCGCCGGAGTGCGTTGGGCCACGACGTTGCCGCGTGTCGCGTGACTCGGGTGCGCCGCGTGGTTACGGCCGTCACGACGAAACGCCCGTACGCTACGAACGTCGGGCGTTGTCGGCGGCGTTCGGACTAGAAGCCGAGCGGCACCAAAACGTGGGCGTTCTTGCCCGTGACCGCAAACTCTTCGCAGGCCGTTGTCCTCGCAAAGATCGCGTCTCCGCGGCGGACCACATATTCCACAACACCAGCTTCAAAGTTTTCGCCGGCGATCGACCGCAGTTCGTATCCCATGTCGGGTTCCGGAGGTGCGGTTTCGCCTTCGGCCAAGTCATTTACCTGGCGGACGTCGCAAATGAACTTCATCGCTTCGCCCTATGCTCTCGCCGTGAACCGACCACGTTCCGTTTTGACGAAGCGACTTTCATCGCCGCGTTTCATGTCTCGCAGGATCGCCGAGTAAAGCGTCGCGTGCGGCGTCTTACCGCCAGGGCTTTCCCACAACCCAGCTTCGGTCATCGCGGCGATCATCTCTTGCGCGTTCATCGGTTCGCCGCTATCAGCCAGGACCTTCAACGCCGCTTTCACGCACGAGAGCTTCTTTTCAACGCCCGTGGTTTCCTCCGTCTTTTTCGCGACTCGTTTCCTGACCCGCGTTTTCGTTGCCGGCGTCTCAGTAGCCCGCGCCGAACCCTTCAACCGGCCGGCCGTCTTGATTCGCACTTTCTTTCCCGTCGAGAGGTTTGTTGCGTCCCATCCTCCACTTCGGTTCTCTGCGTCAATACGCACCGTCACTTTCTTGTTGGTGACCGTTGCGAAGTATTCTCCACCGATCTTTACGTCTGCCTTCTTCATCGTTCGTTCTCCGTTTGGACTTCGTTCGTGGTTGGCTGCCATCGTCAGGCCGCGGGAACCAGCCGCGACAACGCCCGTTTGCGTTTCGGCTTCCGTCCTTGCGAGTCGCGCCGCGGTTCCGTCCGCGGCGGTTGTTGTGCGGCCGGCGGGTTAAACAACCCCGCCAAGAAGGCTCTTGTTGAGCCGTTCGAGCATCTCGCAAAAGATGTAGTGCTCTTCCAAAAGCGTGCCGTCCGGTCCCAGGTCCGCGTCAGCCTTTTCAAGGGCGTCGACCAAGGGACGAAGCTCCTCGGCGATCTTGTAATACGACTGACGAATCTCCTGATACGTTTCGGGGTCGAGCTTTCGCATCTCGGTGCGAAGAGCGGCGACCTTCGCTTTTTTCGTTTCGTTCATGGCCATGGTTTTGTCTCTCGTGAAAAGGGTTTTGAAAACGTTTTGCCGTTTGGCGTTAACACACATGAGCCATGCATCTGGAAACAGCTCAAGCGATTCTCGGCAGTAATTCTCAGTCTTTTGCGATGTTTTCAAGTTCCGCGGACGTTTGCGTTTGTGGCCCGGAAAGAGATGTCGGCATGGTTTGCTGCTTGTTGGCAACAGCTCGCGACACGGGCCAACGTCGGCGGCGATTCAACGAAAAACGGCCGCGCTGTCGAGCGCGGCCGAAAGGTTGCGGGCGAGAATCTATTCGCCGGCCGGAGCAACGAAGTCTTTCAATTCCTTGAGCCGTTCGGAAAGGTGTTGAAGCGAACCGACGTGTTCCCAATTGATGGGATGGTCGGCATCGGGGGCCGGCATGTCTTCGACGATTTGGTGAAGGTCTTCGAGCAAGGTCAAAGCCCGGACATGCGCGGTGGTGTAAGCGTCTTCGACGCGAGCGGTGTTCTTTGCCATGGTTGGGTCTCCGTTGTTGGAAAGGGGAAATGCGTCTGCGTTGACACACATGAGCCATGCGGTTTCAGACACAGCAAGCAGAGTTCGGGAAAGTCTTTGAATGTTTCCCGAACTCGCTTTCGCTTGCCGCGTTTAGCAATCGCGGCACGCTTCCCAGGCCCGTTTGCTGCCGTAGCAGATCTGGCCTCCTTCGACGATGTAGACGATCGCGTCTTCGGCGACGTCTTGGTCATCGAAGTATTCGCTGGGGTCGTCTTCGCTCGCTTCGTTCATCTCCGCGCCGCTGGTGATTCCGGCAATGCGGTTTTCAAAAGGCCAGTTCTCTTGCGTCATCAAACGCACTTCGGCGTCCGGCCCATGTACGTCGCGGTACTCTTCGAGCAATCCGATCAGTTGGTCGATGGTCATGTTTGTGTCTCCGTTTGGGTGAATGAAAAACCGTTTCGTATGACCACACATGAGCCATGCGTTTCAAAACACATCAAGCGAAGCCAGCCAGCAATTCGCAGTCTTTTTGAATGTTTCTCGATCTCGCCGACGTGGCCCGAAACTGCGGCGTCTGTCGCGTTGCAAAACAGTGGCCCGCTATTAGTCACATACGCCGTTGACGCGACACGATGTACACGTGCCCCCGCAAAACCAAAGAAACGCCGCGAGATACATCGCGGCGTTGGAGGGGCGGAAGGCCGTCCGCGGTTAGACCGCCTGGTCGTATTTGCGGGCCAATTCAAGAAGCTTCTTTTTGACTGGCTTCCAGTCGCAGGTTTGTTCGGCGGAGGAAAGTTCGCCGAAGCGTTTGTTGCGAAGTTCGCCCTTGTACCAACCCTTGGTCCATCCGAGGCGGTAGAAGAGCCGGTTGAGTTCCGTTTCGCCGTGGCCGGCATCCGGTCGGTCCCAGCAACTCTTCGTGCCAGGCTTCTTGGCGTAATCCCATCCGCTGCAGCGTTTCGTAGTGAGGGCGAGTTCTACCAAGCCCAAAATCATTTGGATGTATCCGATCAGTTTCGTCTTGTTGAGCGTTCCGGCGAAGGCCCGAATCTCGATTCGGTTTCGGCCGGCGGCCAGGTGCGTGAGGTTGAGAAGGTGGTAGCGGTCTCGTTCGCAGCGGGTCTTCGCGGCGTCTTTATTGCCGTATCTTTTGATTTGCTTTGCCCAGTGGGTTCGTTCGCGGCGTTTGGTGCCGGTCGAAGCGTAGATGGCTCGTTCGTGGTTCGCGATCAGCGAAATCAGTCGGGCCAAGGCCGCGGCGTCGCCGTTCCAGGAAACCGTTACGTGCAGGCCGCAAGATTCGTTAACCCGTGCGCCGCGTTCTTTGATCGCGTCCACCGCGGTCTCTACGTTGGCGAGTCCTTCGTAGCCGCGAAGAACCGGAGATACAAACTCGCATGGTTTGCGTCCGGCCGGCGTGCGGATGCTGCCGTCGCGCTCTGCTTTCCAACCCGCGGGCAGCCAAGCGACCGGCAATCCGTTGTGGTATCCACCGATCGGCGTGCGGTCGGTGCCAGGCATGTGGGTTTCGATTTCGATACCGAAGGCGATGTCGTTGGCGTTCATTCGTGTGTCTCCAAAAGGCGTGTAATTCGTTTCGTTGACACACATGAGCCATGCGTTTCGAGACACCTCAAGCGAAGTCCGGAAGTAATGTTTCAGTAATTCCCAGGTTTCTTTTCACCCGCGCACGCCGCCAGTTTTGGCCCAACGTCGCCGGCCCAAACATGCGGCCGACGATGCCAAACATGCAAACAAACGCGACAGCCGCCAACGTGTGCGGCGAGTTGCGAACCAACCCACGGATCCCGACATGGAAGGCAAACGAGAGAATGTTGACCCGACCAAACTTTCGGTCGAGCAACTTTCGAAGTTGTTGAGCAACGCGTACCGCCAGCGCGTTCCAGAGGAACAAATCGCCGCCGATCTAGAAGCCGGCGCACCGACAAACGTTGATGGCACGATCAACCTGGTCGTCTACACCGCTTGGCTCTTACAGGAGATGCACCGTGGCGACTGACCCGCGACGAATGAAACCGAGCGAGTGCTGCAGGACGCTCAATAGCACGCCGTTCGGTGAGGTGATCAACGAACGCCAGCTCTATCGCTATCGAACGCGAGCTGGAAATCGCATCGGAGACGGAACGCACGTTGACCTCCTCCGCTTCACCGCTTGGCTAGTCGAAGAACGCCATCGTCCGAAGCCGCCGGCCGACGAGGATCCGTACGGCAAGGTCAAAGACAAAGCCCGCGCCCGCAATGCAGCGATCGCATTGGCCGGTCGCGACATCGGTGACTTGCCAGTGATCGAGGATCCGCGGCGAAAAGCGAAGGCCGCCAGTAGTTTTCGATACTTTTGCGAAGCCTATTTCTCGCTGACGTTTCATCTGCAATGGTCGCCGGATCACTTGAAGGTGATTGAGCGCATCGAAGAAGCGGTCGTTCGTGGTGGTCTGTTCTCACTCGCGATGGCTCGCGGTAGTGGAAAAAGTTCGCTGGCCGAGGTTGCGTGCATCTGGGCAGTGCTAAACGGTTACCGAGATTTCGTATGTTTGATCGGCAGCGACGAAGGCCACGCATGCGACATGCTCGACTCGATCAAAACGGAACTCGATGCCAATGAAATTTTGTTGGCCGACTACCCGGAAGTCTGCTTTCCAATTCAGGCGTTGGACGGAATCTCAAACCGAGCCAACGGGCAGCTCTATCAAGGCAAACGCACGCAAATTGGATGGACGGCGAAAGAAGTTGTCCTGCCAACCATCGCTAACAGCAAAGCGAGCGGTGCGATCATCAAAGTTGCCGGCCTGACCGGACGCATTCGTGGAATGAAGTTCAAGCGGCCCGATGGACGAACGGTTCGACCTTCGTTGGTCGTGCTCGATGACCCGCAAACGGACGAGTCGGCTCGTTCGCTTTCGCAATGTGCCAACCGCGAAGCGATCCTCGCCGGCGCGGTGCTCGGACTCGCCGGCCCAGGTAAAAAGATCTCGGGCATCATGCCCTGCACGGTCATTCGTCCCGGCGACATGGCCGACAACATTCTCGATCGCGACAAACATCCGGAATGGAACGGTGCGCGAACGCGAATGGTGAACTCATTTCCAACAAATGAAACGCTATGGGAACGCTACGCGGAAATCCGTGCCGAAGGTTTGCGAGCCGGCGACGGCGGCGCGGCCGGAACCGAGTTCTATCGCGAGAACCGGCGGGCGATGGACGAGGGTGCCGATGTCGCGTGGAAAGAACGTTTCAATCACGACGAGCTGTCCGCGATCCAGCACGCAATGAATTTGAAGCTACAAGACGAAGCGGCATTCTTCGCGGAGTATCAGAATGAACCACTGCCGGAAGAACGCGTCGATGCCGACCAACTTACGGCCGAGCAGGTCGCTGGCAAAATCAACGGACTCGAACGACGCTGCGTTCCGATTTCGGCGAACCATCTCACTGCGTTTATCGACGTGCAGCAAAAACTCTTGTTCTTTGTGGTCGCCGCATGGGAAGACGATTTCACGGGCTACGTTCTCGACTACGGGGCGTATCCCGACCAGAGCCGAGCGTACTACACGCTTCGCGATGCACGCCACACGCTGGCAACCGCTGCGGACGGCACAGGACTCGAAGGCAGTATCTATGCCGGGCTCGAATCGCTCACCGAAGATTTGCTTGGTCGTGAATGGCAACGTGACGATGGTGCGGCAATGAAGATTGGGCGGTGCTTGATCGACGCCAACTGGGGACACTCCACGAACGTGGTCTATCAATTCTGTCGGCAAAGCCCACATGCTTCGATCCTATTGCCTTCGCACGGACGTTTCGTCGGTGCGTCCTCGAATCCATTCAGCGAATACAAACGCCGCCCCGGCGACCGCGTGGGTTTGAACTGGCGAATTCCCAGCGTCCACGGGAAACGCGCGATCCGGCACATCATCTACGACACGAATTGGTGGAAGTCGTTCACGCACGCGAGGCTCGCTGTCGCGATGGGCGATCGTGGTTGCCTGTCCGTTTACGGCAACCAAGCCGAAACGCATCGAATGTTCGCCGAACAAATCACCGCCGAATACTTTATCAAAACAGAAGGCCGCGGTCGGACTGTCGACGAATGGAAAGCCCGCCCCGAACAGCCCGATAACCACTGGCTCGACTGCCTAGTCGGCTGTTCCGTCGCCGCTTCGATGCAAGGCGCATTGTTGTTTGGCACCGATGTAGAACCAACTCGCCGACGCGAGCGAGTCAGTTTCAAAGAACTGCAAAAGCGAAAACGGAACTAAATCAAGCCTTTCTGAATATTCGCGTACAAGTCTCGCCTCCTACGGCATAGGTAACCAGGGATGAAGCAATGTTTCTAATCAAACGCAAGCCATGCCTGAAGAGTTGAAAGATGTAATCCGTGAAAATGCTGAGGGGCCAGCTAAGGCTTCGGGTGATGCGGGTTCCGTTGAGCAGCACAAGCTGACCGAGCAGATTGCTGCGGACAAGCATCTCGCTGGCAAGGACGCGGTTCGCAAGCCGAATCGTGGCTTGCGTTTTAACAAGATCGTGCCACCTTCGGCTGGCTGATCCTTCTTTTTGTTTCGCGATGAACACAGGGCTGCCGGGGACGGCAATAGGAAACCAACACGGATGTTGAAGATGTTGTCAGGGATTATCGAGCAAGCATGGCGTGGCGGAGCTTCCCGCTCTTCATCCACGTCGGGACGCTCACCCCGGCAGCCCTTCTTTTCGCGGCTTCGTGCGAAGTACGACGCTGCGAATACGACGCTCGACAACATGAAACATTGGTCGCGAGCCGATGGTTTGTCGTCCGCTGCGGCGAATAGCCCCGATGTGCGGCGTACGCTTCGCAATCGCTCGCGATACGAGGTCGCCAACAACAGTTACGCTCGCGGCATCACACTGACACTCGCGAACGACGTGGTTGGCACTGGACCACGACTTCAAATGCTGACGCCGGATGATGCTGCGAATCGTTTCGTTGAAGCGGAATTCTTTGCTTGGGCTGAGGCAGTTGGTCTGGCGGAAAAGCTGCGGACGATGCGACTCGCCCGCGTTTCGGACGGCGAATCGTTTGGTTTGCTGACCAGCAACGAGCGAGTTGACTCGACTGTGAAGCTCGACGTGCGATTGATCGAAGCCGACCAAGTGGCCTCGCCGACGTTGGTCGCAGACCGCTCTCGCTATATCGACGGAATCCAGTTCGATGCCGACGGAAACCCGCTCAGCTACGACGTGCTGCGTGAACATCCTGGCGATGTGACGTTCACGATCGACGAAGAGTTTGACACGGTGCCGGCTGCCGCGGTGCTTCACTACTTTCGTTGCGATCGTCCGGGGCAGATTCGAGGAATCCCGGACATTACGCCCGCATTGCCTCTATTCGCACAACTTCGTCGGTTCACGCTGGCGGTACTTGCGGCTGCAGAAACGGCCGCCGATTTCGCGGGCATCCTCTACACCGACGCACCGGCCAATGGCGAAGCCGACGCTGCGGAACCATTCGAGCCGATTGAACTTGAGAAGCGAATGCTGCTCACAATGCCTGGCGGTTGGAAGATGGCTCAAATGAGGAGCGAGCAGCCAAGTACGACGTATGCGGAGTTCAAGAAAGAGATTCTCAACGAGATCGCTCGTTGTCTGAACATGCCTTTCAACGTCGCCGCGGGGAATTCGTCGGGCTACAACTACGCCAGTGGGCGACTTGACCACCAAACCTACTTTAAGTCGATCCGCGTTGAGCAGGCACAGCTTGCTCGCACTGTGTTGGATCGCATCCTGAACGCTTGGCTTCGCGAAGCCATTCTTATCGAGGGCTATCTGCCCAACTCGCTTCGCACACTCGATTCGACGTTCCAAAGAGCGTGGATGTGGGATGGATTCGACCATGTCGATCCTGCCAAGGAAGCCAACGCCCAAAAGATCCGTCTCTCAAATCATACGACTACTCTGGCCATCGAATTTGCGCGGCAGGGTCGTGATTGGGAGACGGAACTTAAACAACGTGCCAAGGAACTGGAGCTGATGCACCAGCTTGGACTTTCGCTCGATTCAAACTCTGTTGACACCGATGTTCATGAGGACAAGGATGACCACGACGACCAAGAACAAACCGTCCAACAAGCGACTTGAAGCAAGCGAGGACGGGACTCCTAGCAGTCTCCGTATTGTTTGTGACGATGCCGCAACAATCACCCTGCAAGCGGCCGAGTCGGCCAGCGAGGGGAAACCTGCGCTTCGCAAGTTCTCCATGACCGCTTACACCGGTGGCGCGATGCGACTCGGCGGCTGGCCCCATCCAGTCGTTGTTGATCTGACCGGCATGCGTGTGGCTCGCAAGAGTCGACCAATTCTGAAAGACCATGATCGCGGCAGCATTGTCGGCCACACCGATGACATCCGTGTTAGCGAAGCAACGCTGGAAGTCTCTGGCGTGATCTCGGGCGTTGGATCAACGGCTCAGGAAGTGATTGCGACCAGCGAAAACGGATTTCCGTGGCAGGCATCGCTCGGTGCAAGTGCCGACAAGGTCGTATTCATTCCCGAGGGAAAGACGACCAAGGCGAACGGTCGTGAGTTTTCAGGTCCCGTCTATGTCGCTCGCAAAAGCACCCTTGGCGAAGTGTCGTTCGTGGCCCTGGGCGCTGACGATGAGACCGAGGCCCGAGTCGCAGCCGGCCTAGCCGCAGAAAGCGAGGAGCAGGATGAGACAACGGACGACAAGGATGAACTCGAACCGGTAAATGCAAGCTTGAAACTCGACCCGAAGCCTCGACCCCCTCAGCCTCGCACACCTGTAGAAGACATGCGTGCCGAAGCTGCTTCCGAGTCGCGACGTATCGCTGGCATTCGCAAAGTATGCGAAGGCAAACATACGGACATCGAAGCCGATGCGATCGAACAGGGTTGGAGCGTGACTAAGACGGAGCTTGTTGTGCTACGCAATGAACGTCCCTCCGCGCCAGAGCAATCTTCGGTCCGCCCAAGTTGCACTCGCGAAGTCCTCGAGGCAGCTGCCTGCATGTCAGTGGGTATCGAGGAGAAAACCCTGCTGGCCAGCTACGGAGAACGCACGCTCGACCTGGCGCAGCCGATGGGGCAAATTGGTCTGCGTGAATTGGTTGCGGAATGTGCGCGACTCGAAGGACACGACGTCCCACGCGTGTTTGGCGACGGCCGCGTCACGATTCAGGCTGGCTTCTCGACAATGAGCCTGCCTGGAATACTTGAAAATGTGATGAACAAAACATTGCTGGCCGCTTATGAAACGACCCAGATCGCCGCATACGATCTGTGCAGCGTGGGCAGCGTGAGCGACTTCAAAGAAGTTTCGCGGTTTCGGTTGCTGGGCACGGGCGGTTTCGAGCCTGTCGCTCCCGATGGCGAATTAAAGCACGGCAAGCTTTCGGAGCAGAAGTACACAAATCAGGCGGATACCTATGGCCAGCTGCTTACGCTGACGCGTAAGGACATCATCAACGATGACCTCTCGGCCTTCATGGATATTCCGCGTCAAATGGGGCGAAGTGGGGCCGAGTCGATCGACGAAATGTTCTTCACTTTGTTGCTCGGAAATTCCCCCGCGTTCTTCAGTGCTGGCAACTCCAACTTGCTCACCGGTGTCGACACCAAGTTCGGCCCCGATAGTCTGACTGCGGCTAAGACGACGTTCCGTAAGCAGAAAGCAGGGCCGGGAACTAAGCCGAAAGACCAGAAGCCGATCAACCTTCGTCCGGAATTCCTGGTCGTTCCGGTCGAGCTTGAAACCGAAGCCGAACTGCTGATGGGCTCATCGCAGTTGATGATCGACGCCTCGGGGACTCCCACAAAAATCCCCGTCGACAATCCGCATCGCAATAAGTATCGGGTCGTTTCGACTCCGCATCTATCCGACTCCTACTACGGAGGCGCGAGCGGCAAGGCGTGGTACCTCTTCGCCAACCCCAAGGTTTTGCCAGCCTTTGAGATTGTATTCCTCAATGGCCGCCGCACGCCGGTGATCGAACGCGTTGAAATGCCACCCAACATGCTTGGGATGGGTTTCCGAAGTTACATCGACTTCGGCGTGAATAGCCAGGACCCACGCGCCGCCGTGAAGGTCACCGGCGAAGCGTGATCCGAGCTTAACTTTCTCACCTAAAACTCACGTCCCAAACCTCAGGTCTAACAATCCATGTCCGCAGCAGATTTTGTTCAAGAGGGAGCGGCCGTCGACTACACGCCGGACGCTGATCTTCCGGCCGGTAGTGTCGTCGTGCAAGGCGAACTGGTCGGCATCACCAAACACGACATCAAAGCCAACGTGCTCGGTGCGATCAGTGTCGAAGGCGTCTTTGACGTCGCGAAGGACCCCGCGATTTCGGTTTCTCCTGGTGCCAAGGTTTACTGGGACGCGACCGCTGGCCAATCGGTCACGACTGCGACCGGCAACAAGTTGCTCGGCAAAGCCGTGCTTTCCGCCGGCACCAACACACCCACCGTCCGTGTTCGACTGAGTCAATAAGGATGGTCATGGCGTCGATCAGCCAAGTAACGGCCGACCGGGCCAAGGCGATCGAACGTCTGGTGTTTGACGAAGATCGCAAGACCAGCCAGTGGCTTCGGGCATCGCCGTTTGCAACCTGCCTTTGCATCGCTGTTGCCTCGACCGAAGCGACATGGCGTGTGCAAGCACTGCTTCCCGACGAGGAAGTCGTCCAACTCGGTTACTACGTTCGCTCGTCTACGACGGGCAGCAAACTTTTCAATCCGTCGAAGCCGCTTTACCTGAAGTCGGAAGTGATGTGCGGACTGCCCATCCGCTTCCTGTCGACGGTCGAACAAATCAATCCGATCCTCTGGGTCATTTTCAAGAGTTAAGGAGCACTCACTGCATGAACGCAACATTGCGAGCCATCATCGCCGCGTGCGTCCTGTGTCTGGCAATTGGCTGTTTGCCCGAACAACCTGTTCAGGTGCGACCGCTCCCGGCCCCCGCGCCGGAGCAACCCGCCGCGAACTTGCCCAACAAATTGCACCAACGGAATTGGACTGGCAGGCTCAACCAAGGCAGTTGCGTTCACGCTTCGCTCGTCAATCACTTGCGGTGGCTGAACGAGTATGAACTCGGGGAACGCTGGCGTGCCACTTACAGCGACGGCGAATGGGACTCGCGATTGCGAAGCCGACTCGACGCTGCCGACATCAACTACAGCTACACCGTCAAAGCCGATCCGCGATTCCTCGATTGGGCGACTGCGACTCGGCGCGGTGCAATCCTGTGGTGGAAGCCGGCTCACTGTTGCACCTTCGTTGGCTGGGTCAATCGCGACGGTCGGCAATACGCCGCGATTCTCGACAACAACTATCCCGGCCGCTTTGAACTCACACCGCGTGAGCAGTTCGTTCGCCTTTGGGCTGGCTATGGCGGATTCGCACTCACGGTCCTCGACGACCCGGCCAGCTCCTTGCCCTATCGAAGTTATGAGGTAATTCAATGAACGATGGAATTCGGATTCGATTGAGCCTGGGGCTCGTCGCGGTGGCGATCATTCACGCCGTACTCCTTGGGACCGTGTTCACGGCACTTCGTCCGTGTCCAACCGTCCAGCCCGACGACGATGTTTGGAGTGTCCCCAATGCCGTGCCGCCTGCTCCGCGCGTCGGCAGGATCGAAAAGCTTGACGAGCCTCAGTCAGTAAACCTGAATGCTCAAGGCGAGATCAAACAGCAGTCGGTTTCGATCTGTCCAACTTGCGAACCGACGACGATCTACACGCCAACGATCGCACCGCAGCCTGTTCTGCCGGTGGCTGCTCCGCAACCCCAGCCATCGAAGAAGAAGTATCAAATCGCGTTGTTCATTGGCAGTGATGCGAAGAGCAAGCAGTTGCTCGATTGGTTCAACCACGATTCGAAGCTTTACAAGTTGCGAACCGACTGTGACTTCCAAGTCTACACGTCAGGCAACGCACTCTATCAAACTCGCTTTGCCAACATCGTCCCCGTCGAGCAGTTTCCTGTGGTTCTGTTTCAGGACAACACTGGCGGACACGTTCACGCGGCTGGCCGCGCAATGCTGCCGGCAACTGCGGCTGAGTTATACGCCGATCTCCACCAGGGTTACCAACTGTATCAACAGACTCGGCAGGCCCAGAAGACTGGTGCCTTGAAAACACGAGGCTATTCGTGGGACGACGCGATCTCGCCCAAGTTGCAACTCAATACTGAAGATTGTCCGGACGGTTACTGTCCCGTAGAGCCATCAGACAACTGGCGTCCGTTCGACCGAGATCGTGACCGACCTCGCGATCTGTTGTTCGACAGGGCGAACGAAACGCGAAGTGCCTTTCTGTGGGCATCGGCAGGTGAACTGGCAACGATCGCGATAATCGTGCTTGCCGTCTTTCTACTCGGATTCATTCTCATCAAGCGAGGTATGTGAGCAAATGACGTTACTAACCGGAATCGCAACCGTCGTGGTGTTGCTGTTGATTGCCGTCGCCTTGTTGCCATCGAAAAAGCGTGACAAGGACAGCAATCAGGCAGCTAGCGTTCTCAATCCGTTTCAATCGCCAGCAACTCCAGTCAATCTGCGTGAGCAGCAATTGCAGGAGGAATCCGATGCGATCGCCAGCGAGTATCAACGCCGATCGAATGAGGCGTGGCTGGATGAGTTGAGCGACAAGGCATCAACGCTGTTGAAAGCCCCAGCGAAACCCGCGGCTCGCAAATCGTGACCGACATGCTGCATCGCGGGCAGTCCTGGTTGGCGGAGAAGCTGACCAAGCATGCCTCGCGAGATGTGGTGTATCAGCGTGACGATGTCTCCGTCGATCTGCCTGCCACAATTGGCAAATCGGAGTACGAACAGGACGATGGCGATGGCGTCATCACTCGTGCTCAAGTCCGCGACTTTCTGATTAACACGAAAGACTTGTTGCAATCCGCTATCGGCACTTGGCCACGACGCGGCGATCGCATTCTCGAAACCGACGGTGACACGACCTTCGTTTACGAACTGATGTCAATCGGCAACGAACCGCCGTGGCGATACAGCGATCCCTTCCGCGTCAAACTCCGCATCCACACCAAACTGGTTGACACGATCACATGACAGCAACGCCCGCAACCGTCATTCAGATTGCCGAAAGCGTCGTCGCGGAAATCAACGCTGGCGACTTTAGCAAGTCGAACCTCTCCGCTCAGCGACTCTACGTTCCCAACTTCGATCTGGAAGACATGAAGGAACTGCGAGTCACCGTGGTGCCTCGCGAGGTGGAGTATCTCCCGCTCGATAGAGCATCGAACAAGTACCACGCAACAATCGACGTGGCCGTCCAAAAGAAGTTCAGCAAGGGCGATGCCAAAGAGATTGACCCACTGGTGTTTTTCGTCGAAGAACTGGCCGACTACTTCCGGCTCAAACGTCTCAATTCGTTCGTGGCAGCCCGCTGCGTCAAGGTCGAGAACTCAGTCCTCTATTCATCCGAGCATTGGACTCAGTTCAATCAATTCACGAGCCTACTGACGTTGACGTTTGAGCTAGCGCAATGATGCACATTCGGGCTCGCGTGCGATTCACACCGGGCCAACTGAAAAAGAAGGTCAACCAAGCGACTTTCAAAAGCATGAATCATGCGGCCGGCACCATCCGGATGACCGCGAAACGATCCATTCGCAAACGCAAAAAAACATCCAACCCAGGATCGCCGCCAAATTCACCGACCGGAATGCTGCGTCGTGTGCTTCGCTACGAAGTCAACCGCGATCGCGGCGAAGCAGTCATTGGCCCCGTCAATGAGATCACTGGCCGGCTATGGAATCTGCATGAATTCGGTGGCGTTGTTACCAAACGACGCAAGCTGAAACGACATCGGTTCCGCGTCGGCGAGTTTGGGCCGATCCGTGCGAAGCAGCCCGGCAAGTTTGCCCGCATCAAACTGCTCACGATCGCCCAAGCCAGCCGAGCCACACGACTGATCGAAGAAGAGAACGAACGCCGCGGAGACAGCAAACCACGCCGCTATCCCGCACGCCCGTTCATGAAACCTGCCCTCATTGCCAATCAAGCACGCCTGCCGAAGTTCTGGCGTGACTCGGTGAAATAGTCTCTCGACCACGGATGGAATCGAAACATGTCAGCAGAAGTAAAACTCGGTCTCGATGCCGTCCTGACGATCGACGGTGCCGAGATCAAGAACGTCAAAGACTTGACGGTCAATCTCGAAAAGGCCGAAGCAGACGCATCGACTCGTGACAACAACGGCTGGCGAGCCACAGTCGGCACTCTAAAAGACGCGTCGATCGAATTCACGGTGCTCAACAAGAACGGCGACACCGCGTTCGGGATGCTGCAAGGACTGTGGAGTAGCGGAACGCCGACTGACGTTGGCATTTCGGATGCTGGTGGTTCGCTGACACTGACCTGTGAAGTCATGAACTTCAATGTCAATCAAAACCTCGAAGAAGTGGTGTCGGCCGACGTCACCTTGAAGCCAACCCAATCTTCGTCTGGCAGCGGCATGAACGTTGGTGGCGGAACGCCCTAAGTAATCCTCGGAACAGAACTCCATGCAGAAATTCATTGATCGTCGCGGTCGGGTTTGGATCGTCGACATCGACAACACCACGCTTCGCCGCGTCAAAGCACTCACTGACGTGCGATTGCTGGACGCGATCGACGGCGACCTCGTCACTCGGTTGTCGAGCGACCCACTACTACTCGGCGATGTGTTGTTTGCGATCTGTAAGCCGCAAGCCGATCAACAAGACGTTGACGACGAAGCGTTCGCCGAGGGACTGGCGGGCGACTCGATCGACGAAGCCTGCAAGGCATTGGTGGATGCGTTGGTCGCGTACTTCCCGGAGTCCCGCCGCCGTCTTCTGAGGAAGGCGGCCGACAAGCAGAAGATGATCGAGATGCGGGGATTGGAAGCGATCGAGAAGCGGCTGGACGATCCCAATCTGGTGGACCGGATTGTGGAGGACCTGGAACGCAAGCTCGCGGTGCCGACATCGAGCGACTCATCATTCGGCTTGCCGGCATCATCGGAGTCGACCCCGGACCACTGACACTTCGGCAACTCGTCCAAATGGCCGAGGCGAAACGCCAGCACGATTGGCACATCGCATCCAGTGTCATGGCACTGACGGCCGAGATCAATCGCGATCGCAAGCGTCGACGAAAACCGTTCAGGCCCGATGACTTCAATCCCTACACGGTCACGCGGTCCATTCCGGTGAAAGCCACTGTTGAACAAGTCGCACATCTTCTCGGCGCAAGATTCCAACCCCGTGAGAACGAGTCTCCATGTCCCAAGTCCGAGCCGGATCCGCCTATGTCGAATTGCTGACCAAGGATGCAGCGTTCGTCAAAGGTCTGCGATCGGCTCAGAAGCGGCTGGAGTCATTCGGTGCATCGACACGGTTGCTTGGCACAAAGCTGATGGGTCTCGGCGCGGCTGCCGCCACACCACTGGCCGGCAGCGTCGCCATCTTCTCCAACTTCGACGATGCCATGCGTGGCGTTGCTGCGATCACGCAAGCGACTGGATCGCAGCTTGAGTCGCTTCGCAATACGGCAAAGAAGCTCGGAGCAACCACCAGTTACTCTGCCAGCGAAGTCGCCTCGTTGATGACCGAACTCGGTCGCGCCGGTTTCAAACCGGAACAGATCGAGAAGATGACCGCCGCCGTGATGAATATGGCCCGCGCGACTGGCACCGACGCGACTCAGGCCTCCGGCATCATGGCAGCAACGATTCGTCAGTTCGGAATGGAAGCTGGCGAAGCGACACGAGTGGCCGATGGCCTTACCGCTGCAGCGAACAAGTCGTTCAACACGGTGGAGTCTCTCGGCGAAGCCTTGTCCTACGCCGGCCCCGTCGCTGCCGACGCGAACATGAGCCTCGAAGAGACGCTCGCGATTCTCGGTACGCTCGGCAATATGGGTATCCAGGGATCGTCGGCCGGTAACGCAATGCGTCGCTTGCTGACGATCAGTGCCGCCGAATCGGAGAAATTCAAAACCACCTTTGGCGTCACGACCAAGGACGCGAAAGGCAACGCCCGATCACTCGTCGACATTCTCGGCGAAGTCGCTGCTGCAACCGAGAAGATGGGAACGGCCGAAAAGGCTGAGAAACTGAACGAGGTGTTCGGGCTGCTGGGAATCACCGCGGCCAGTTCCATTGGCAAGAGTGTCGCCGATACCCGCGATTTGTATTCCGAGCTGCAAAAGGCAGGCGGAATCGCCGGCAAGACTGCTGAGGAAATGGAAGGCGGACTCGGCGGAGCGTTCCGAATCCTGAAGTCTTCCATCGAGGGAGTCGCGATCGCCATCGGTGAATCGCTGGAAGGCAGCGTCACGACGATGGTTCAAGCCTTTAGCCGCGCGGCGTCAGGGGTGATCGAGTGGATCAACAAGAATCAGAAGATCGTCAAGATTGCCGCTGCGAGTGCCATCGCGATCTTCACGATCGGCGCGGCATTGTTCGCTCTTGGTTCATTCGCTGCCGTTGCGTCGTTCGCGGTGGGCGGACTCGCGACCATTTTCTCATTCATCGGTGGTGCAATCGGCGTCATCGTCTCGGCGGTCGGACTGCTGTTTACCCCGCTTGGCCTTGTTGTCGCAGCAGTCGCCGCGCTTGGTGGCTACTTCCTCTACTCCACCGGCATAGCTGGCCAGGCAGTCGAGTATCTCAAAGGTCTATTTGAAACACTCAAAGCCGACACGCTCGCCGCATTCGGTGCGATTGCCAACGCTCTGGCTGCTGGTGACATCACTGCGGCCACCGATGTGTTGTGGACTTACTTGAAACTGCAGTGGGTCAAAGGCACGACCTACATCAAAGGCGTCTGGGCGGACTTCACTCAATATGTCTCTGACGTGTGGGCCGACTCCGCCTACGCGATCGGGGATGTTCTGATTGGTGCCTTGACCGGGCTTGCCGGCGTCTGGAACAGCACGCTCGGATTCATGGCCGATGGTTGGACGATCCTCACGTCTGCTGTGCAAAAAGGCTGGAACAACACGATTGGATTCCTCAAAAAGGGATTCCTCAAACTTCACGAACTCGTTGGCATTGCAGGCGACGTATCGGTGCAGATCGGCGGAGTGCTCATCAACGCATTGGCCGGCGTCGAGAATGCTTGGGTCGAAACCGTCGATTACCTTGCCGACACTTGGACCGTGTTCGTTGGTCAAGTGAAGTCGATGTGGAACTCGACCGTGGGGTTCCTCAAAAAAGCGTGGATCAAACTCAAAGGTCTGTTCGACGATGACATCAACGTCGATGTCGAAATGGCGAAGATTGACGCTGACACTCGAGCGGCCGATGCTGCCGAGGAACAGCAACGCCAGCAAGCGATCATCGAGCGTCAGCGTCGCCGATCGAAACGCAAGGAGCAGATCGAAGCCAACCGGGTTGAGATGCAGAAAGGCATCGCCACACAACTCGAAGCACGCCGCAAGGCTCGCGAAGGACAAGACATCGACGCCGACATGCGAGCGATCGACGATGAGACCGATGCGAAGAACGCGGTTGTCGACCAATCCAAGGAACAACAGTTCCGCGAAAACGATGCGGCGCAGTCGAATCGCCAACAAATCATCGACGACACGACTGTCGGAGTGCAACGCACCCTCGATCAGATGCGAGCGGAAGCGAAAGCGGCACGCGAGGCAGTTCGGCCGAACGCTGAAGATCGCGAGAAGGAACGTGACGAGCAAATCGCCACCGCACAGGCCGAGTTCGATGCTGCGGTGGAACGAGCCAACAACGCGACGGCCCCTTCCGATGCTGAGCCGAAACCCGACGAGGCCGCTCCGCCGAAACCACCAGTCGCTCCGCCCAAGATGCCCGAGCCAGGCGCAGTCGATATTCCCAAGGTCGATCTCCCCGGCATCGACGATCCCGAGTTGCAACCGCCCAATGCGAAAGACCTCCGACTCGACCTGAACCCAGACGCTCAGGCGGCAATAGACCAGTTCGCAAACGGTCCCGACACCGATCGAACCGAAGTTGCCGGCAATTTTGATGCGAGAGGTTTGGGTCTCGGCAGTGGAGCTTCGACGATTCCACAACAGGCTCGCGAGCCACTGAAGAAATTGGAGCCCATTGCCGCTGAGGACGATCCCGTCGAGGTCATCTTCGCGCCGCAGTTGAGGTTGGAACCTGAACAAGTCGACGATGCGAACGTAAACGGCGAGCAAAACAACGAGGTCGTCGCCGAGAACCCAGTCGATGTCCCGTTGGATCTGCCAGAGTTCTCGGATGAGCCCGAACCGAAAGAGATGGACTCTCCGCTGACGCTCGACGTTGCCGCGATCACCGAAGCATTCGCATCCGTTGGTCGTTCCCTCGCTGCGTTTGACTCCGCAATCTCCAACAGCACGTCGCAATTGCAGTTGCCTGCGATGTCGGGCGGGGAATTCAGCGAGGACATGAAACGTGCAATCATTCAAACCGCTGAGAACACTCGACGCCTTGTTGAGCGTTCGCAGTCGGGAGGGTTGGTATTTAGCTGATGTCAATCTCTACCGGTGGATACGACTTCGAGGTCGCGGCTCTGTCCGAAAAGGCGTCGCGAGGAAAATCACACTCCGATTTCACTTCATACGTCGCGACGAACGGCGGGGCAGTTGATCCGGCAGCCGCTTCAAGTGCGTTGTACCAGTACTACAAAGCGATTCACAAGGAGCTGATCCCGTACCTGCAAATTGACTCGGAGTTCATCAACCAGAAGCACGCTTTGGTCAGCGTCACGATCAACAAGACCAAACTCGATCCGGTTTCGTTCAGTACGACCGGAGCTACAACGCATCTGAATCAATCGCTGCAGACTCGTGGTATCTACTCCGCGCCGGGGATCGCGGCTCCCGTCTATCACGGAGCGATCGGCGTCAGCGATTCTGGCGTCGCAGGCGTTGACATCACAGTCCCCGCGTTTGAATTCTCCGTTCGCAAAAAGTTTGAGTTCGTTTCGACAGCTTATCTGCTTGCCATGGTCTCAATGACCGGCCGAGTGAATTCAACAGCGTGGTCGATCTTCTCTCCCGGCGAAGCGTTGTTTCTCGGTGGCGAAGGGGGTGAGGATGAGCAGAACTGGGTCGATGTGACTTACCATTTCGCCGCTCGACCGAACGAGTTCGGGATGACGGTTGGCAACATCACCGGGATCAGCAAGCAGGGATGGGATTACCTGTGGGTCAAACATGGCGAGAAAGTGGTTGGCGATCGTGTGCTGCAAGTTCCTGAGGCAGCTTACGTTGAACAAGTCTATCACGGAGGAAACTTCAACGTGTTGGGGATCAGCTAATGACCCGACGCGTTAAACCAGGCGATCAGTTTGCGATCACCGCTGCTGAATACAACCGATTGCTTGTCGCTGCCGAAGCCTCGCATCGAAATCGACTGCCGGGCGGAGGTGGTCCTCGCACGCATCTGCGAAACGCCGCAACCGTTCGCGTTCACAACCTGTCGGCAACCACGGTTCCGATTGGCGGAATCGTCGGCTTCGAGTCGCCGCTGACCGATCCGACACTCGGCCCGATGGAACTGGCCCGATTCGTTCGCGATGCAACAATCGAGTGCGTGCGCCCGACCGAAAGCGAACATACAGGTCGCGTTGGGGTCGCCATCGAACCGATCGCGGAAGACAAGGTCGGCCGCGTGGTGTTCGATGGCGTCGTGGCCGCGCGAGTCAACGTCGTAAAAACTTGGCATAAGTTCGCGGACGTTGGCGAATCGGCTGGTGACACGCTGCAGTCGAAGCCGGACGGATCGGCACAGATTCTGTGGCGTCGAGACCTCAACCAACTCGGTGACCAATGGGCAGTGGTTCGGGTCGGTCGGCCCGCTGATCCGGTTTACCTTGTCGAGGTTCCGACCGGTGGTATCGCTGGCCGTCGAGGGATGCGGACGGGCAGTGCGGACTGTGACCTCTATCAACTCGATAAAGCGGGCGAGATCGAAGCGGTCACGGATCCGGCTGGCGACACAGTACGAATCACCGCTCGAAATCACTCGGCACAGCGTATTCGCGGACCGATCGCGGATTCACCGAAACAATACTTGGAAGTTCAGTTCGACGGTCAGCGATCTTGGGTGATCGACCCGCCGAAACAAACGCTGCTATGCAAGCCGGCGAAACGCATCAAAGCAAAGTCGTGGGGAACGGCTCGCGAGCTACGTTTTGATGGCGGATGGAAACCGATTGGCCCTGCTGTCTCAGTTTACAACGTTTGCGACTATGCATTGCTGGCCAGCCAACAGATCGTCTGCCACTTCCACGAAGACACATCGGCATATTTAACCATCGGTTGCCGTTGCTGTGATGGCAGCAGTAGTTCGAGCAGTTCATCAAGCTCCAGCAGTTCCTCGAGTTCAGGCTCCAGCAGCAGTTCTAGCAGCGATTCCTCATCCAACAGTTCATCGTCGTCGCCTTCGTCATCTTCATCCTCGTCATCGGGGAGCTCGTCAAGCAGCAGTGGCTCGTCGAGTAGTTCGAGCATGAGCAGCTCAAGCTCATCGAGCATGTCGTCGAGCTCTAGCAGTTCTCTGTCGGCTTCCAGCAGTTCATCAGGTTCGAGTTCGTCGAGCAGCGGATCATCCTCCTCGTCGTCCGGCAGCCCGTCGTCTTCGTCGTCATCAAGCAGTGGTTCGTCATCGAGCAGCCCCTCATCGAGCAGCAGTTCCGGCAGTTCGTCGTCGTCATCAAAGTCATCGTCGAGTAGTCAATCATCCTCAGACTCGTCGTCATCCGACAGCAGCGATTCCTCCCTTAGTTCGTCCGCATCCAGCAGCAGCGATTCAAGCGACAGTTCAGCGTCTTCATCAAGCAGCGACAGCAGTAGTCAATCAAGTGATTCGTCGGACAGCAGCGATTCGAGCACATCGACTAGTTTGCCGAGCCTGAGCAGTTCATCCAGCTCGGACGGTTCCTCGTCGGCATCGAGCGGTTCGTCCAACAGTTCGTCGAATTCTCAATCAAGCGATTCATCCAACAGCGAGTCAAGTGACTCGAGTGACTCGACCAGTCTGCCCAGCATCAGTGTTTCATCAAGCTCCGACGGGTCGTCGTCCGCATCGAGTGAATCGTCAGATAGTTCGTCCGATTCCCAGTCCGGCGACTCATCGACAAGCGAATCGAGTGATTCCAGTACGTCGATCAGTCTGCCAAGCGTGTCTGGATCCAGTTCATCGGCGAGCAATTCGTCGTCGAGCAACTCGCAATCAAGCGATTCCGGTTCGTCGAGCGATTCGTCCACCTCGCAATCAAGCGAATCAACCAGCAGTCCGTCCGTCAGCAGTTCGCAGTCATCGGCGTCCGAGAGTGAATCATCAACCAGCGAATCATCGACATCTGAATCCAGCCAGTCTGAATCGAGCACATCCGAAAGTGAATCACGAAGCGAGTCAGACTCGGAGAGCGTGCCTTCGTACAGTTGGAATTCATCAGCAAGCAGCGAAAGCAATTCCATATCGAGTGAGTCCGAATCAGAATCCCAGTCGCAATCTGAATCGGCGTCCCAATCAACTAGCGAGTCGGGCAGCGATTCCCAAAGCGAATCAAGCATCGACCGCAGTTCGGACTCACAAAGCTACTCAGCGAGTGCTTCGGAATCGTACTCGGACAGTGCCTCCGGCAGCGGGAGCCAAAGTGGCTCTGCATCAGGAAGCGGATCAGATTCAGGCAGCACAAGTGCATCCGAATCAGATAGCGGCAGCGGATCGGGATCCGATTCACGATCAACGAGCACATCGGATTCTGGCAGTGATTCGCGAAGTGATGACTCTACCAGCGTACCCGTTTCATCAAGTGGTTCGGGTTCCAATTCGACCTCGCGGTCGACTAGCGACTCGGGATCGGAAGGTTCTGACAGTGATCGGCCCAGCGAAAGCGACGATCCGAGCGTCGGCGATTCATCGGGTAGCGACAGCGATCAACCATCCGAAAGCAACGACTCGACATCCAACTCAGAACCACCAAGCGACGGTTCCGACCGCCCCAGCGAAAGTGCATCCGATAGCAGCGACGGCTCCGATCGGCCGAGCGAAAGCGATTCAACCGAGGAACCTTCCGAAGACAGCAGCGGATCGAGTGAACCTTGCAACAGCACATGGATTTGGTCGTGCGGCTGGGAGTTAGTGAGCAGTGATTGTGAAGACCCTGGCGATCCTCCCAGTTCGTCTGGTTCATTCGATGGAGCAGTCGTGGGGATGACAGCATGATGCATTGCCCACACCTAACGCCCGACAACCAATGCGAAGTGGCATGCCAACTCGCCGGCTGTCGCGTTCAAACCACGCCAACCGCGTGCAACGCGTGCCAGACCAACGACAACCCGTGCGCGATCAACATCGTCACGATCGGCATGGCATTGGTCAACAAGAAGCGACGCAAACAGGACATCACCGAGTTGGAAGCACTGCTTCGCAACTACATGCCGGACGAAGACCCGATGCCGGCGACGCTGAAGATCAGCAGCTACCGGCCCGGCCCCGGCAACGAACTCAAAAAGATGATCGCTTGGTTTGCAAAGCCGAGCGAAACGTGCAACTGCGAAACCCGTGTCGACACGATGAACGACTGGGGTGCCGAAGGTTGCCGCCGAAACATTGACACGATCGTCGATTGGTTACTCGAAGAAGCCCAAGCAAGAGGACTCCCGCATGGAAGGTTTACCGCAACAGTCGCCCGCAGTCTCGTCAGCACTGCCATCCGCAAGTACGAGCGAAAGTTCCCCGAAGGGGCACCCGAACCAGACCAAGACGATCCGGAGGACGAATTCGATCGTTGAACGTTGCTTCTTGATGAACCTCGATCGACGCGATGATCGGCTGCGTGACTGGATGCGGCAGCTTCCCGATCCGTGGCCTTTCCCCGAACCCGAACGATTTGCCGCGATCGACGGCCGGCGCGTGGCCACGCCTCCGCAGTGGCGGGCTGGGAACGGAGCGTGGGGGTGCTACCGATCACACTTGCTAATTCTCGAAAAGTGCCTGCTCGAACACATCGACTCGTATGTCGTCTTTGAAGACGACGCCGGTTTCGGCGACGACTTCTGCGAACGGCTGCAGGAATTCATCGCCGAGTTGCCGGCCGATTGGGGAATGGCGTATCTCGGCGGCCAACACCTTTACGCCGGCAAGAACCCGCCGCACAAGGTCAGCGAACACGTCTACCGACCTTACAACGTGAATCGCACGCACGCGTTCATGGTGCGAGGGCGCGAGGCGATGAAAACACTCTATCGCCATTTGACTTGGAACGACTGGCACACCAAACATCACATCGACCACCACCTCGGTCGTTTGATCCAGCGACGCTACCAAGCACTCGTGCAAGGCAAGAATATTCAAAAAGAATCCATCGCGGTTTACACGCCCGATCGCTGGCTCGTTGGACAACTACCGACCAAATCAAACATCTGCGGACGGAAGTGGAGTCAAACTCGGTTCTTCAATGACGCCAAGAACGCTGACCATTCGGACGCACCGTTCTTTGCAGTGCTTGGCCCGCACCGCGCCGGCACGTCGTGTGTCGCAATGGTGATGCATCACCTGGGCGTTCACATGGGTAACCAACTCGGTGGCTACGAAGCGACCGGAGGTGGCGAGGCAGTCGGTCTGGCACAGCTTTGCGAAAAGGTGATGCGTTTCCCGGCGACGGACCCGAATGTCAGCGACGACCAACTGACTCAGATGCTCAAGTCCTGGATCATCAGTCGCAAATCGGAAGCGAACCGCGACAAGACGGTCGCTGGAGCGAAGTATCCGCACCTGTGTCGCTTCGTGAATCACCTTCACGCCGGGTTGGGCGATTCACTGCGAATCGTCTCCGTCGAAAGAGACATCGAGGCCTCGATTCGCTCGCTGCAGAACCGTAGCGAGAAACATCGTGGCCAATGGTTCGCGGCAAACGACGAGGAGTGCGAAGTTCTGCAGCGCAGTCTCCGCGACCACCGAGATAACTTCATCGCCGAGCATCCCGATGTGCCGGTGTTCCGGATCGAGTTCTCCGAGTTGGTGACGTATCCCGAGGAAGTGATCGGAAATCTGGTCGAGTTTCTCGGCATCGCG
Organism: Aporhodopirellula aestuarii; assembly: GCF_023701485.1. Classification (GTDB taxonomy): domain Bacteria; phylum Planctomycetota; class Planctomycetia; order Pirellulales; family Pirellulaceae; genus Rhodopirellula; species Rhodopirellula aestuarii. Next base: position 184,015 of record NZ_JAMQBK010000024.1, on the reverse strand, counting down.
CCGACGCAGGATGAAATCCAGTCGGCGATTGAGCACGTCAATCCTGATCTCCGGAAGTTTGGGTGAGCGACATGGCGAAAAGAATTTCAACCGCAGACATCACGTTCTGCATCAAGACGATCCACCGCCCGTGGTCCTGCCATCGGTTGGTCCAGTCGCTGCGCGAACACATCGCCGACCCAGCCATTGTTGTTGTCGACGACGGTCGGCCGGAACTTCGCTTCAGTGCGAAGTATCCCGAGTCCGCCAAGCACTGCACCGTCATCAATCTAGACCGGCACGATGTGGGCGTTGGCGTTGGACGCAACGCAGCGATCGACGCGGCGCAGACCGAGCACATCTTTCTGCTCGACGACGATCACGTTATCACCGCGGATTTGCACATCGACCGCGTTTGCGAGTACTTCACGGCGCACGAACTCGACATTCTCGCCGTCCGGCAAGGAGGAGGCGGTCGACCGACGATGCTTTCGCCGCTGATGAACGGCAAACGCATCTGGATGCATCGCGGTGAAAAGAAACGTGTTGGCACTGTTGCCTGGTGCGACATGGTCAGCAACGCATTCCTCGCTCGCAAGGAAACGATCGCAAAACTCCGCTGGGACGAAGCCCTGAAAACCTACGAGCATTGGGAGTTCTTCTACCGCGCAAGTCACCTCGCCAATCTGCAAATCGCGGTCGCGACCGATTGTTCCGTCGTCCACGCCCATGTTGCCGGCACTGGATACCGCGATCTGCGTGGGCGATCGAAGTTCCGTGCGATGGGACTTCGTAAACACGGTTTCCATTCGATGCGTTATCCAGGAGGTCAAATCGTCCGTGCGTAATCAAGCCACTTTCTGCATTAAGACGATCCATCGCCCGAATTGCTGTGCCGCACTCGTTCGCAGCATCCACGACCACTATGGCGACAAGCGTCCGCTAATCCACGTCCTCGATGACGGCAAACCGGAACTGCGATTCTCGGCCGTTTGTCCAGACGAAGCCGCGATGGTCGATCGACTGATTGAGACCGAGTACGACATTGGTCTCTCCGCTGGTCGCAACAGACTGCTTGATTCTGGCGACACACCGATCGTCATCTTCGCCGATGACGATCATCTCGTGACGAATCAAACGCGTCTTCCTGAGTTGATCGGGACGCTCAACAAACATCACGACCTCGATTTGCTTGCGGCGCTTAGCAACAACGAGGAACGTCCTCGCATGTTGCGTGTCGATGGCAGAACGCTGCGGATCGCCTTCGGAAGCTACCGGCAGCGGCGTTCGATTCGCTGGTGCCATTACGTCGGCAACTGCTTTGTTGCCTATCGCGACATCCTGCAAGCGATCCGCTGGGACGAAACGCTCAAAGTCGAAGAGCACTGGGACTTCTTCTGGCGAGCAAGAATCGCCGGAATGAACGTCGCGGTCGATCTGAATCACTCATTCAAACATGAGCACGTTGACCCACCCGGCTATCAGCGTCGGCGGCCGGAATTCCTAAAAGCTGGCTTGGACAAACACGGACTGGAGAAAGTTATATGGAAATGAAACGAGTGATCGCGGTCCTCGACTTGCCACCACGGCGTGCATCGCAGAACGTGCGTGAAAGCTTTGAGGCTGCCGCGAAACGATGGGATGCGGAGTTGCTTTGGATTGACGAGCACCTTCAACCGGTGCATCCATTCTGGCAGAAGATGTTTGTCTGCGATCACGTGCATTCAAAGGTCGGGCCGGCGCACGTGCTGCAACTCGACAACGACATGCTGATTCGATCGGACTGCCCTTCGCCGTTTGATTTGCTGACGCCACTGCAGTTCGGAATGGTTGCCGAGCGTCAGTCAGCCAGTAATCGCATCGACAATGGAGGTTGGCAGCAGCGGGCACAAGAGATTTGGGCGAAGCGATGCAGTGTGCGGCCGGCACCGACTTGGCTGCATCCCAATGGCGGACTCTATCTGTATGGCTCAGAAATGTATGGGCCAATGTTTGCTCGCATCATTCGGCATTTGATTCCGACGTGGGGTGCCAGCGATCAGGCCACCGACGAGTCGTTGATCGTCAATCAGCTGTTTAATGACCATCCGGGCTACATCAAATTCTTGCCGCCCGATTTCAACGTCAGCATGGTCTATTCGCCCGCCTGGGCCATCAATCCGGTCATGCAATCTTACGTCTACCATTTTGTTGGGCGATCAAAGGCTCACATTGATGACTGTCGGTGGCAACGGCGGGATCCACCGGAGATGCCATTTCCTGGCAATGCTGAAACGCAAGAGCTGATTCAACGATGGGGAAATGATCCACCGGCTGAATATGACATCGGGCCGATCTTCACTCCACAACTCGCCGCGAACCTGCTGGCCATCTATCCAGATTTGATTGTCACAGGCCAATGGTCAGACGAACCACACCAATTGGATCGACGAATGCTCAGTCACACCGAGACCGGTTCGTCACATTTGGTGCTAACCCGCTTTCTGTTGCAGCTTGGCGTCAACGCTCGACGATTCCGAATTCGCGTTAAGGAGGACGCCAATGCAACGCCACAACTTGCCGGCACTTGAGTATCACGTGGCCCACGGTTGCAATCTGTCTTGCCAGCAATGCAGCCACTACAGCGACCATCATTTGCCCGGCGCGATGCCCACGATCGAACAAGCCGATTTCGACTACCAGAAATGGTCGCATCGTCTGAAGCCGGCTCGGTTCGCGTTGCTTGGTGGCGAGCCACTGCTGAACCCAGCGATTCTGGGACACATTAAACTTGCTAGGCAGCATTGGGACAGCGACTTGATGCTCGTCACCAACGGATTCTTCCTACATCGGTATCCCGAACTTCCAAAAGTACTCGTCGATACGAATTGTCGACTCGAAGTCAGCCAGCACGGAACGCACAACGAATACGTCAAACGATTACGCGAAGTGAAACACCTCGTTTGGCGCTGGCGAGAACAGTTTCCCGGCATTCGCATCAAGATTCGACAATCGCACCGCGGTTGGATGCGTCAATACAAGGTGGCGAATGGCAAACCAATGCCGTTCAACTCCCAGCCCGACGCCGCATTCAAAGTCTGTATGCAGAAAACCTGCACGCAGCTTTACGAAGGCAAACTTTGGAAATGCCCCGCATTGGCCTATTTCGCCAAGCTCGAATTCAAACTGCGACTGCAAGATTTGCCACAGTGGCAAATCTTCCGCGACTACCAAGCGTGTTCACAAGACGCCACGGATGAAGAACTGCAAGCCTTCATCGAAACCAAATCCATTCCGCAGTGCGGCTTGTGCCCCAGCAAACGCACCGCGTTCTCCCATCCCAATCCTCTGCAACGGAGTGCCCTGCAATGACGTATCCTTCCGGCTATCCCGAGATGCCGCCGTATCCCTTTGTCCCGCCGTTTGATCCGCCCGGCAGCGAACCGCCCTACGATCCCGAAGAAGACGACGACGGTCCAATCATTCTCACTCCGCCGCCGTTGCCGCCTCCGCCAGTGTGGCCCGACGACTATCCGCCAGGCACTCCCGATCCCGGCCCGCGTCCGCCTTGGTGGCCTGATGATTACCCTTGGCCGCCGCCACCTGAAGAACCCGTCGTGATCGAGTCACCGCCGCCGATTCACGTCTGGCCGCGACTGCCGCCGGATCATCCCTATCACGTTCCGCCCGGCTACTCTGCGCCCGACAATCTTCCGCCGGGCCACCCTGGCGAAGCCTATCCCGGAATGCCCGATTATCCCGTCGTTCATCCCGGAGACTGGGGCGACGATTGGCCGAGCTATCCAGGCATCCTCGACGAGTGACCGCCGACCGTTGACGAAAACGAATAGCGTTACTCTACCAAGGCAATAAACAAAACGCCGGCGTCCCACATCGGGGCGTCGGCGTTTTTGCGTTTTGGGATTTCGGCTGGTGCTACGATGCCATCGACGAACAGCTTTCGTGGCACTTGCGGCAGCATTCGACGCAATTGTCCATGTTACCGACCTTCTCACAGCTGTCGGCGCAGGCCTTGCAAATCGCTGCGCAAGCTTTGCAGTAGTGCGCATGGTGATCGCTATTGCGGCTCATGAAGTCGACGCAGGCAGCACAGGCCGCGATGCAGTCGAGCATCAGCTTGACGTGCGTTTGCTCGACGTGGTTGCCGCCTTCGGACAGGCAATGACTGGTCAGCATGTCAGCACAGGTCGTTTGGCACTCTTGGCAGTTTTCGATGCACTCTTTCATGGATGCGGTTGCGGTACTCATTCGTTTCTCCTTTAGAAATTGTTGTTGCGGCCCCGTTGCCGCTGCATTAGCGGTATGCAACTTGCATACCACTACGGGGTATATTGGAGAATGACTTTTTGACAGCCAGGAGAAATCATGGACCACGATAAGAAACACGAGACGTCCTTGCCGGTCGCCGATCCGTCAACGCAGATCGACCCGGTTTGTGGAATGACCGTTTCGGCGGATAGTCCACGATCGGCTGAGTTCGGTGGCAAGAACTACGTTTTTTGCAGCGACGGATGCTTGAAAAAGTTCCAAGATGATCCTGCGGGGGTGCTGGCGAAGCGATCACAGAAAGAGGCATCAAGCGGTTCGTCTTGTTGCGGTGGCGGCGCAGCGGTACAGATCGAGGAAACCTCGGACACGTCTTCGTGCTGCAGTGGTCACTCATCGACCAAGGCGAGCGATGCGCCCGCAGACCCGACGGCGATCTACACCTGCCCTATGCACCCTGAAATCGAGCAGGTCGGCCCCGGCGACTGCCCGATTTGTGGGATGGACTTGGAGCCGAAGGTCGTCTCGTTGGATGACGAGGGTGAAGATAAGCAGTACGCCAACATGAAACGTCGCTTTTGGGTTGGCGTTGCGTTGTCGGTGCCATTGCTCGTTATCGCGATGGGGCCGATGGTCGGATTGCGGGTCGCGGATTGGATGAGCCAGACGGTGTTTGGTTGGTTGCAGTTGGCTCTGGCGACGCCAGTAGTGTTCTGGTGCGGATGGCCCTTGCTGGTTCGCGGAGCCAAGTCGTTTCGCACGATGAACTTGAACATGTTCTCGTTGATCGCCGTGGGAACATTGGCGGCGTATCTCTTTAGCTTGGTCGTCGTGTTGCTTCCCGGTGTGATCCCAGAAGCCTTCTTCGAGAACGGTGTTCCACCTCTCTATTTTGAAGCCGCGGCGGTGATCATCACCTTGGTGTTGCTCGGGCAGGTATTGGAATTGCGAGCACGACAGCAGACGGGCGGAGCGATTCGTGAACTCATGAAGCTTGCTCCCGATACGGCACACCGAATCACGGACGATGGCGAGGAAGATGTTTCGCTCGATTCAGTCCACAAGGGTGATCGGCTGCGAGTACGTCCTGGCGAGAAAGTTCCGGTCGATGGGAAAGTTCTCAGCGGGTCGAGCAGCGTCGACGAGTCGATGTTGACGGGCGAGCCGATGCCGGTGAAGAAGGTGGAAGGTGACGAAATCACGGGCGGAACGTTGAACCAGACCGGTGCGCTCGTGATGGAAGCCGTCGGTGTTGGCGGTGACACGGTTCTGAACCGCATCGTGCAAATGGTTGCCGAGGCTCAGCGAAGTCGCGCGCCGATTCAAAAACTGGTCGATGTGGTCGCGCGTTACTTTGTGCCAGCGGTGATCGTTTGTTCGATTCTCGCGTTCATCGGCTGGGCTGTGTTTGGTCCGGAGCCGCAGCTTGCACATGCGTTCGTAGCGGCCGTTGCGGTGTTGATCATTGCTTGCCCGTGTGCGTTGGGGCTGGCGACGCCGATGTCCGTGATGGTGGGTGTTGGCCGAGGAGCGAAGGAAGGCGTGCTGATCAAGAATGCTGAAGTCCTCGAAGTCATGGAGAAGGTTGACACGATTGTCGTCGACAAGACAGGCACGCTGACGCAGGGACGACCGGAAGTGACGGGTGTCGAGACGTTTGCTGACTGGAATGAGAACGATGTGTTGACGTTGGCTGCGGCGGTCGAAGCACAGAGCGAGCATCCGTTGGCTCAGGCGGTCGTTCGCCGAGCGAAGGCGGATGAGTTGCAGCTAGTGGAGGCGAGTGAGTTCAACAGTATCACCGGTGGTGGCGTTCACGCTCGCGTCGATGATCATGATGTGTTGATTGGCAAGGCTGACTTGTTGGACGAACAAGGCATCGAGGGCGTCGATGCGGGGCGAGACAAAGCGGGATCGCATCAGGCCGAAGGTGCGACGGTTGTGTTCGTGGCGATCGACAACAAGCTGGCAGCAATTCTCGCCATCACTGACCCGATCAAGCAAAGCACTCCGGCGGCGCTAAAGACGTTGCATGAACTGGGGTTGAGAGTGGTGATGTTGACCGGCGATGCCGAACCGACCGCGAAAGCCGTCGCGGCGAAACTGGGCATCGACGAATTTCATGCTGGGGTTTCGCCCGAGGAAAAGCATGATTTCGTTCGCAAGCTGAAGAAGGAAGGCAAGACAATTGCGATGTGTGGCGATGGAATCAACGACGCTCCTGCACTTGCCGAAGCGAACGTTGGCATCGCCATGGGCACGGGGACGGGCGTTGCGATTGAGTCTGCTGGTGTCACGCTCGTCCGTGGCGATCTTCGCGGTGTGGCTGCGGCGGCAAACTTGAGTCGCAAAACGATGAGCAACATTCGTCAGAACTTGTTTTTCGCTTTCATCTACAACACCCTGGGAATTCCGGTCGCAGCTGGGTTGCTGTATCCGATCTTCGGCGTGTTGCTCAGTCCCATGATTGCAGCAGCAGCGATGAGTTTCAGCAGTGTGTCGGTGATCGCGAATGCGTTGAGATTGCGTGCCGCTAAACTCACCTAGCCTGTGACAAAGCGGGCTTTCGCTCGATAGGAGCCGATCAATACCCATCTAACGACGATCGACCTATCACGCTAAAATCTGGCTTCTTGAAAAGCCAGCCTATCCAAAAGTCTCCACGAATGCTGTCCGACGACGAGAAAAAGAAGCTCAACAACCGACTTCGACGTGTCATCGGACAAGTCGAAGCGGTTGGTCGTATGATCGAGGATGAGGAATACTGCGTGGATATCCTGATGCAGTTGTCCGCCGCGACGGGAGCACTTAACAAAGTCGGCCAAATCGTCTTGGAGCAGCACATCCGATCCTGCGTCAGCGAGGCGATCAAGAGTGGCAGTGCCAAGGACCGCGACGAGAAGATCGAAGAGCTGATGACAGTCTTTCGGAAGTACGGCGAGTGAGGGAAAGCTGGGCGTGGCGGAGGTGTCAGTGAAGAAGCGACGCATCCTTGTTTAGGCTCCCACCTTCCAGACTCCCCATCTTTTTTCAGAAAGTCGTGAAGAAACGTCGGGGCCGTGCATCCAAAGAGCATCAAAGAAGAGATTCCCTCAGTGGGAGTCGTTTGAAAGCTTTTGGAACTGTCCGCCATGAACCGTCGTCACACCAACGCTGCCGCTCGATTGTTTGCTGCTTTTGCAGTAATCGCGGTGCTGTTGGCGTCCTCGCCGGCCGCTCGGGCAGGATCACACGACGCGAAGCCTTGCCCTCATGCGTGCTGCCAGCCGCAGCCGGTCGGGCACGGCTGCTGTGACAGTGATCCTTTGCACGAATGCCCTGCAATGGCTTCGTGTGAGACGACAGTCTGGTTGCCGCCGCGAACTTCTGGCGACGATCCGTCGCCTCGCGGCTTGGATCGCAGCGACTTCTCGCGGATCAGTTGGAAGACCGAATCGGTCGCCTTTGGTCGGCCGGATTCTTTTGTCCGTCCCAACTCTCTGATTGATTGGCACGTTCGTCTTCAGATTTAGCGGTTGGCTCTGCTTCGACCTGCGAAGCCAGACCCAATTCAAAAAACGAAGATGTTTCTGTTTCCCAATCGGTGCATGTCGATGTCGGCCGCGCCATCAATCCTGGAGTTTCCAAAATGTTAGCGACTGTATTCTCTGCTGTTCTGTTCGCCGTTTCCTTCGTCCCCGCTGGCAATGTTGACACCGTCGCATCGGCTCGGCCGACGTGTTGTGCCAAGCATGCATACTGCTGCACCGTCCAAGCGGCGTGCTGTGGCAAGCAAGCGGAAACGACAGCAACCACTGTCGAAGTGGCCGGCCCAACTTCTCAACCGACCTGTTGTGCCAAGCGTGCCTATTGCTGCTCGGTAAACGCACGATGCTGTGGGAAGCACGCTGAATCGAAAGCTGCAACCAGCGACATCGCCAGTTCAACAGGGAAACCAACCTGTTGTGCAAAGCGAGCGTACTGCTGTAGCGTCGGTGCGGACTGCTGCGGAAAAGGATCGGCAAGTGCAACGGAAGCAAAATCGGCTGAACTCAGCTAATCGCGTCTGATTCCGTTCGATCCCATATCGGCCGGACGAGCCTAAAAAACTCGCCCGGCTTTTCTCTGTTAGGTTGCCGTGATGGAAGCGTTCAAATACCGATGGCATCAGTTGCCGATCAGCCGGCAACTGCTTGTCCTCGTCAATGCAATTCTCTTTGGGTTCGTCGTTCTGTTTCTTGTCGTTGACTACCGAGTGCGGATGGATCGGCATTTGAACGAGAAGCAGATCGCGTTGACCGAAGAAGCCAAAACGATGTACGAATCGCTGTTGGTCGCTGAACCTCACGGCGGCGAGGCGATTCAAAATCTGGTCGACAACGTCTGCGCTCGAATGAATACCGACGATTCGCCCGGTCACCATATTGCTGCGGATTGGCGAGGGCTTCCGTACCAAGCTGTCTCGCATGGGCATGCTTCCGACGAAATGCTCCTGGCAATGCGGTCGGCTGCTGATTCAACCCTCGCCAGATCAAACGCTACCGGCGCGCTCGTTGTCGGGTCTTTCACTGGATCAGCGGGCACGGTCTACATTTCAGAGAAACGTTCAGCCGTTGTGGGTGCAACACGCCGCTCGTTGTTGATCCAAATGTTCGGAGTCCTATTGCTGGGAGGGATTACTGCCTTCGTGGTCAGCGCGGTATTACGGCAATTGATCGCCAAACCAATCCAAGGTTTCGTTTCGGCGCTGCGGAGTGTTGCCGCCGGCGACCTGAGCGTGATTGCACGCACGCGAAGCTGTCGAGAACTGAGTTATCTCGCCGATCAAATCAATTCGATGACCGAGGCTTTGGATCACGCTCAGCGCGACCATCGCGTTCACATGGAAAAGGCACGTCAAATTCAACAGAACTTACGACCGACGGTGAATGGATTGGTTGGAATCGACGTCGCCGAGTTGTTCGAGCCGGCCGACGATGTTGGCGGTGACTACTACGACGTGATTCCATTGTCCGATGGGCAATATCTACTGTGCGTCGCGGACGTATCGGGACACGGCGTGCCGGCCGCGATGGCGGCGACGTTGTTGAAGGCGTTTGTGTCGGAAGCGGCAAAGAAATCGTCCAGCCCTGCCCAGATTCTGACAGATGTCAACGAACGATACTGCGAATACGTGATGATGGGACACTTTGCGACGATGACGCTACTGGTCGTTGACCCGAATAGGAGACGACTGACCTACGCCAATGCAGGCCATGAATTTCCGTTCTTGCAGATTGGACGCGAAGCACCGGTGCGATTGAATGTGGGCGACCTGATCTTGGGCGTCGAGGAGGATACCCGCTACAGCGAAGAAACAATCCAGCTCGGCGATACGGCCCGCTTAGTCCTTGTTAGCGACGGAGTGACTGAAGCGTTTGACCCGAGTGAAGAACAGTACGGAACCGAGCGAATTGAGCAGTTGATGAACACGGTCAAACGCTGCAACGCTCGGGAACTGGTTGAAGCGTTTGAGTCGTCCATCGAAACTTTCCGCAAGGGGCGCAAGGCGTTCGATGACACCACGCTGTTGGTGGCTCAGTTAACTTGAATGGGCTGCGGTATCGTCGCCGAGATATCGTCCGATTGTGAATCCAACATCTTTTGAAAGCGTCGGGTAGGTTGCTCGACTGAGTGGTCCGATGCGAAAGAAAGATGCTTGACCAACTTTTTGGAATTGCATTCGTTCGACCGCTCGCAGGGCGTTGTGGTTCGATCCTTCGGTAGTCAGCACCAGGTGTCGGATGCCGGCGCGTTGCAATTCGTCGGCCATCCTGCTCAAGATCGCCGCGTACAGTCGTCGCCCTCGGTAGGCAGGAAGCACCAAGACTTGGAATACGAAAGCGGCATCGTCGGAAAGTTGGATTGGCAGACCAGTTTCGGGTTTGCCGTCGTGGTTCATTTCACCGGGTATGTTTCCAAAGGCGACCCAAGCGAACCCGGCGAGTGACTCGGCTTGAAAGGCTGCAAAGCATTTGGCTGCGCCGGCGTCCAGCATTTCCAAGTCCCTCTCTGGGATCACGTAGTCCAGTTCGGATGTGTGTTCGCGTAGACGCTTGGATGAACACGAACAGATTTCGTATTCGCTCGGCGTTGGCGTTCGCGGCATCGTGTCGATCGGCGACTGATAGAAGTGACTGACGTTCGCGATCGCAAAACGCCGTACTACTCGATACGCCAACCAACGTATCGAGCGTGTGGAGTTAGACTTCATGGTAGAGCGCGCTCCCGCGTTAGTGGCAACAGCTTTCGCCGCCTGATGAGGGACGCTGCGAAACTGAAGTGGGACCGGTTGTGAACGCATTTGCTGCGGGCGGTTGGTAGTCAGTGTCGAAATCAATCGCCGTGTCGTATTGAATGTTGGCGGCAGCTTGCTCGGCGTACTGCTGAGCGGTCACTGCCGGTTCGTCTTTTCGATTGCCCACCCAGGGCAGCGAATGGCATCCGGCGGATAGCGAGAGGGGCAAAACGAGCGCTGCGGTTGCGCAATATTTCCATAGCGATTTCATGACGACGTCCTTGTCGTAAGTTGAAAACAAAAAGGCAGGGACGGCGTGGTGACGTCATCACTTGCGTGATTCAGCCGCGACACCGCCCCCGCGTGAGTCAGATCGGAAGCGAGCAGTTCTCGCTCCCGACTTAGTTAACGAATCAATGGAGCATCGACTCCTTGAGACTTCAGAACAGCCAACCACTTTTGCGGCTCGGCCGCAATCTTCTTCGCGCATCCAGGGCAACAGATGTAGATTGCTTTGCCATCCGCATTGACTTTGTACGGTCCACCCATCGCATCAAGCGGCTCGTCCATCACAGGACACTTCTTTTGGGCCGCAATGAAAGGTGCATCGGCAGAAACCACCTTGAAAATGCCTTCACGAACCTGTTCGGTACCTGCGGGAACTGACGCTTGATTACCGCTGCCGTGAACTATTGCCAAATACTTCGCTGGCTCTGCCTGAATCTTCTTGATGCAGCCTTTGCAGCACAGGTAGATCGGTTTGTCGCCAACCATCACCTTGATCGGCGTACCCATGCCACCGAGAGGTTCATCCATGACGGGACAGGTCTTCTGGGCCGCGATGGCCGCTGCGTCGGCTTGGGTTGAGGTCGAGACAGTGATCTTTGCCGTCGTCGTGGCAGCAGGCTGGGCACTGGCTTGCGTGCCGTTGCCATAAACCATCGCCAAATACTTCGCTGGCTCGGCTTGAATCTTTTTGATGCATCCCTTGCAGCACAGATAGATCGGCTTGTCACCAACCATCACCTTGATCGGTGTCCCCATACCACCGAGCGGTTCATCCATCACGGGACAAACCTTCTGGGTGGCAATGGCTGCTGCATCGGATTGGGTCGCGGTGGTGACCGTGATCTGCGGGCGACCGGCGGCATACTTAGCCGGGTCCGACTTGACCGCGTTCACACAGCCTGCACAGCAAACGTAAAGCTTCTGTCCGTTGACATCGACGGAGACAGGATCACCCATGCTGCCGAGCGGCTTTCCGCTGACGGGGCAGATTTTTTGTCGTGCGATCGCCGCGGCTGCCAGTTGTTGCTCGCTGGCCGGAACGGTGGCGACTTCATTGAAAGAGATTGTGCTGGCCGCAATACCGACCAATTGCACATCGACGTCAATCTGTCGACCAGCGATTTGCGACAAGTTCACAGGAGCCGTCAACGCTCCTTTGCCATCGGGCAACAAGTCGTAGCGATAGCGTTTCGCATTGCCTTCGACTCGTACCGAAACGGCACCGCGTCCCCGGTCAACCGAAACCGGCTGACCAGCGCGGTCGTAGACGAACATTTTCAGCCCGCCTTGTGAAACAATCGTTTCGATTTGCAGGTTGCCGGATTGTTTCAAACTGCCGCCATGCGGCCCTGCTTGCGTCGCTTCGCGAGCCTGCGTCATGCCGGGCATCACGTGGTTGTGTCCAGCGTGATTGTGCTGCGATTGAATCGTCTGCCCAAACACGCTCGATGCGGACATCGCGAGTGAGAAAGCGGTGATGATGAGTGTTCGTTTCATGGGAGAACTCCGTTGTAAAAGTTTCAGGACTCCATCCGTTGGGTCCGTCGATCTTGGTGAGGTTGGTTGATTGGATGCCTGAGTCGTGAATTCCTTCACGGTCAAACGAAAAGTTTTATGCCGCTTTCATGAGTTCCTCCTCCGGCATCGCTTCGGTGCCTTCCCAAAGCTCGTCTTGAAATCCGAAACGCATTTTCAATTCCTGGTAGCCGCAATAGAGCGTCGGCACAATAAACGACGTGAACGGTTCAGCTAACATGCCACCGAACACGGGAATCGCCATCGCTCGGGCAACGTCAGCACCACGGCCTGTCGCGATCAACACCGGAATCAACGCGGCAAGCGTCGTCACCGTGGTCATCATGCAAGGCCGAATGCGTTTGAGCCCGGCTTCGTAAACCACGTTGCGAATGTCTTCGACCGATTCGATTTTGCGTTTCTTGAGCAGTTGATGGATGTAGGTCGCCATTACCACGCCATCGTCGACCGCGAGACCGAACAAAGCGATGAAGCCAACCCAGACTGCCGTATTGAGTTCGACGCCCATCGTTGCCACTGCAATCATGCCGCCAGCGAAGGCGACTGGGATACCGGAGAACACGGCAAGCGAAATCGAGAGGTTTCGGAACTCCATGTAAAGCAACATCAGATTGATGCAGATCACCATCGGAATGATCCACATCAGACGCCGGTTGGCTTCGATCTGATTTCGGAAGCTACCGACGGCTTCGAGGGAATAGCCGGCTGGCAATGACAACCGATTCGGGTCGGACGGAAGCAGCGACTGTGCCGCGCGGAGCTGTTCTTCGATCGCGGAGACCGATTCCAAATCGCCCTTGCTGCCATTGGTCATGAGAGAAACGTGAGCGACGAGTCGACCGTTTTCGCTGTTGATTGCACCCGGCCCCCAAGTCGTTTCCAGCGTCGCGAGTTCTTCGAGCGGTACGACCGCCCCCGAATGTGTGACGACCGGCAAGCGTTTCAGCCCGTCGATCTGTTCGCGCAAGTCACGGTTGTAACGGAGCCGCACTGGATAACGCTCACGTCCTTCAACGGTCTTGATTAAGTTCATCCCGCCGAGTGCGGTCTCGATGACTTGGTTCACCATCGACGAACTCATCCCGTACCGCGATGCCGCCTCACGATCGACGGTGAACTCGACGTAGGGTTTGCCAAGCACGATATCGGGGTTGACGGTGCCGGCGTTGATCAGCGGCGACTTCTTCAGCTCAGCGGAGACATTCATGGCCGCGTCAGCCAACTCGTCGAGTTCGTTGCCGTAAACTCGAATTGCCATCGGTGCCTTGATGCCAGACTGCAACATCACGACTCGGCCCTCGATCGGTTGTAACGCCGACGCGGGCGTGACACCGGGCAACGTGGCGACGCGGTTGATTTCGTCCCACACGTCGCGAGCCGTGACGCCTTCTCGCCACTCGCTTTCGGGTTTGAGCATCACATAGGTTTCGACCATCGCGGCCGGCGCGGGGTCGAGTGCCGATTCGACGCGACCGATTTTGCCGAGAACATCTTTGACTTCGGGAATTTGGCCGATCAAAACATCTTGCGTCTGCAACACTTGCATCGCTTGCGAAAAACTGGCTGCCGGGTACAGCGTCGGCATGTAGAACCAGCTTCCTTCGTCGAGCGCGATCCAGTCGTCGCTCTGCAACCCCGTAAACACATGCTTGGCATCGACGTAGCCGGGAAAGTCATTCAGATCGGCACCGAACAGGTTCGCGAACTTTTCGACCGGACGAAGCACGGTTGGCATTCCGACGTAGGCACCCACGCCGATGATCAACAGCATCAACGGAAACGAAAGCGCGAATGCTTTGTGGTTCAGGGCGTGTCGCAATCGGGCTGCGTAAATCCAGCGAACGAAGCGACTAGACGGGATTTCTTCGATTGGCCGAATCCGCTCTCGCAGCAATTGCCAACCGGCAATGAATCCGATCACTGCGGCGACGGTGGTCACGATCCAGGTTTCCAAGCCGAATCGCTCTGCGAGTCGTGACCCCCACAAGAAATGGGACGCGGCACCGATCAATCCCGAGAGAGACAACGCGGCAACCATCGCGGTCGATTTTCGACGCACGCTGCTCCGCAACATCAATCGGCACAAAGCGGGCACAATCGTGACGGCCGCGATCATCGCTGCAGCAATCGCGAATGTCTTGGTGTAAGCCAGCGGAGAAAACAGCTTGTAATCGCGACCGGTCAAAAAGAAGACCGGCAAGAAACTGACAATGGTTGTCGCCACGGCGGTCACGACGGCCGGTGCGACTTCGACCGTGGCTTCGTAGACGACTTCCGTGCGAGGTTGCTTGATTCTCTCCTCTTCACTGCCAGCCTCCCAATCCGAAAGATGCTGGTAAATATTCTCTGAAACGATGATCGCCATGTCGACCATCGTGCCGATCGCGATCGCGATTCCGGCTAGCGACATGATGTTCGCTCCGACGCCGACCACACGCATCGCAATGAACGACATCAGCACTGCTGCCGGCAAACAGATCGCCACGACGAAACTGCTGCGGATGTGCAATAGAAACAAGAGGATGATGATCGCCGTGATGATGATCTCGTCGCGTAACGCATGCGTCAGCGTCGCCATCGTTTCGTCGATCAGTCCGCTGCGATCGTAGACGCCGTTGATGGTCACTCCTTGCAGCGATGGCGTTATCGCGGCAATCTTGGCTTTCATGCGGTCGATGACGACTCGAGGATTCTCGCCGTATCGCATCACGACCACGCCGCCAACCGCTTCGGCTCCGTTGTAATCCAATGCACCGCGACGAAAATCAGGGCCAATCTGCACATTGGCAATGTCGCGGACGCGAACGGGAACTCCGTCACGCTGCATGATGACGGTGTCCTCGATGTCCTCGACCGCTTTGTCTTTGTCACCGCCAGAGCCGAGGAACCCCTTGCTGCGGACGATGAACTCCATGCCGGTCGTTTCGACTGTCTTAGCACCGACGTCCAAGTTCGATCCCTTGATCGCCATCGCCAACTTGTCGAGCGATACGTTGTGAAAGCGAAGCTTGTCAGGATCGACTTCGATTTGATACTGGCGAACGTAACCGCCGATCGACGCGACCTCGCTGACCCCTTCGACCGCCTGCAACTCGTACTTCACAACGAAGTCTTGCATGCTGCGAAGTTCTGCGAGCCCCATGCCTTCGTCGGGTGGTTGTAACGTGTAGTAGTAGACCTGCCCCAATCCGGTCGCGTCCGGGCCAAGTTGTGGCACGACGCCATCGGGCAACTGTGACGCGGCACTGCCGAGTTGCTCAGAAACTCGACTGCGTGCCCAATAAAAGTCAATTTCGTCCTTGAACGTGACCTGCACGAAGCTGTAGCCGAACATGCTCTTGCCACGCACCGATTCCGCACCGGGAACAGCGAGCAACGAAACGCTCAGCGGATAGGTGACCTGGTCTTCGATGTCCTTTGGCGAGCGACCCGGCCAAGGCGTCAACACGATGACTTGGTTCTCGCCAATGTTGGGAATCGCGTCGATCGGAATCGACTTAAAACTGATCCAGCCAGCGACGCTTAGACCAATGGTCAGCAATACCACCAGCCAAGGTTCTTTAACGCAGAAGCGAATGATTAGATTAAGCATGGTTCGTCTCCTTATTGCACCGTGCGCGCGATTGAGGGAACCATGCCCGCGGGCATTGCCATATCACGAACTACTTCGCCGCATGTCAGCATCTCGCTGCCCCAATATGGGTTCTGCAAGTCGCCGCCGGGCTGCATCCAGTCGCCACCGCCGCCGGGAACCATCGGGCAGTAATAGTGCGTCAACTTCACAGCCGTCTTCGGCCCGCGAGCCACCGTGGCCGCTCGCAACATTGCGTGACTGACACCGCGATAGGCCTCGCGAGCCGTTTCTAACGAACCGTCCAAGCGTGACGCCGCGCGGCGAGCGGTTGCGAACCGCCGTTGAGCTTCATCGGGAACATTGGCCAACATTTCCAGTTCGCGGAGACCTTCGATCAGTGTGTTCAACGCAACGGGCGGAGGCGTTTGGTCGGCCGCCATCGCACACTGGATTTCAAAGTACGCGTCGTAGGTTCGATCAAGCGTATTGCCAGCGTCGCTGGCCAGCATGACAGGAGTTGTATTAGGGAGCTCAAGCGGTCCCGGCGAATAGCTCGGTGCTTTCGTCGGGTCCATCAACGAAGGATTGCCGGCGAGCTGCATTTGTGAGTCGATCAGGAAATTGCCGGCTGTCGCAACCGTCTCACCAGCCGACAGTCCTTCCACAATCACCGCTTCTTTGCGATTCATGGGACCGATCGTCACTCGGCGAATCTCAAAACGTCCGGGTTCGGTTTCGACGTAGATCACACTGTTTTCACCAGCAAGAAGCACGGCGTCGCGCGGCACAGTTACGACTTGCTGCATCGGCAAGGGTTCTGATGCGAACCCAAGCTGCGACGTCGGCACCAAATCCATGTCACAAAGCGGACACTTACCGGGTTCGTCGCGGATAACTTGCGGGTGCATCGGGCTGATGTATTTGTTCGCCAGTGCCGGATCGTAAACTTGGTCCATTGGGATCGCCGGCACGGTCACCCGAGCGGTCGCGTAGTCGCCCGGTCGCAGTTTGCCGTCAAAGTTCATGATCTCGACTCGCACGCGTACCGTTCGAGTCTTGGGGTTCACGGTTGGGTCAATGAAAGCGACGCGGCCCGTGAATACTTCGCCCGGCATCGACTGTATTTCCGCTTCGACTTGTTGGCCGAAACGAACAGCCGATGCGTCGTCGGGGAACAGGTCAAGCATCAACCAAACACTGCTTAGGTCGGCTACACGGTAAAGCTTGTCTCCCGTTTTCACATAGTCGCCCTCAACCGCTGACTTTTCGATAACGGTTCCTCTCTGCGGTGACTTGATGCGAATGCGCGACATTGGTTTACCCGACTTCCCCAACTGCTCGATCTGACTTTCCGTCATGCCCAGTTCCGTCAAATTCTCCCGCGCCATCTTGTTCAGATCGCCGCCAGAGATTTGAAAGCGACCGATCTTGCCATCGCTGTTCATGCTGGTGATGAACTCGGTTTGTGCGGTGTAGAGCTGTGGGCTGTAGATCAACGCCAGGTCGTCGCCATCATTGACTTTCACGCCAGCGTAGTTCGCGTACATCTTTTCCAAGCGGCCGTCGATGTATGCGCTGATGGTCGAAAGTTGGCTTTCGTCGAAGTCGATCGAGCCGATGGTGCGGATCGTTCGATTGACTTCGCCCATCTTCGACATCGCGGTTTGAATACCGACCAATCGCCGGGCGGATGGTTCGATGGTGACCGAGATACCATCGCCGCCTCCGCCGCCGGTCGCTTCGACCAATTCCATCGCACACACCGGGCATCGTCCGGGTTCGGTCGACGGTGGCGTACACATCATCGGGCAGATGTATCGTTTGTCTTCGCCACCGCCGGCTTCCGCGAGGGAATCGCCTTGGCCGCCCGAGAAACCATCGGCAGTCAACCACGCAGTCCGCTGGGCGACCCCGAGTAAGAAAAACACAAGACCAGCAACGACGACTACCGTTGCGGCTTGCACACCCGTGCGCACCAGCCACTTCATCCCGCCACCACTTTTCGGTGCGGTCGGTTTGGCTTCAATTGGCGAGGGCGTTTCTTCGGCAACCGTTTCCACTGGCTCGCTATCAGTCGGCGCATCCGCATCCGCGCCGCTGACTTGGTCGTCAACTTCGGCTTCGTTAGGTTCGATTGGTTCGTCCTGATTCATGACAGTTCTCGCGGCGTTTTCCGGCACAAAGTATGTTTCCATCCACGGGCGATTGCCCCTGAGGCGACCGGCCGACGCGGTTGGTCACGAGGGGCACTTCGTGAATCAACATCGCCGACCGGTCATTGCCTCCAGGCTATGACCGGCTCATTGTTTTGGTGACGCGAATTGGATCGCGTGGGGATTGCATCTGGATAGACTTCACACGGAACGAGCGCGCAGCATCATTCGCATGAAAGCCAACTTGAAAACGAGAAGCTACGAGCGCGCAGCTCTCCTATCGAGACGACGCTAGATGCGCCAGATGCAAAGGAACCGCTGAGAGAAATGCGGTGAGTGATCGCCGATCGGCAATCGTGACATCAGTTGATCTGGACGAATTGAAAGTCCAGCCTCGGATGCAACGTGATCCAAGTACGTAATCACGACCAATTCACGAACCTGAGGAACAGGTACGCGATGTGGTGCCGGTGCTAGCGGTTCTGATCGAATGCCACACATGCACGATGACAACGCAACTTGGTCTTGAACCAATTTCTCGTCGTCGGATTTCGGTGGCTCGGGCACGACATCGGAGATTTCACCGAACAGGTCGTCATGCTTTGGTTGTTTGCGTTTCTTCGCACAGCAAGTTCCGGCGTCTTCGTCGTTGCCGTTACAGCAACCGCACAGTTCGCCGTCCGTTTTCACTTCACAGCATTTGCAAGCGTGGCAGACCGTTTCGGCCCCGCAGCACTGACCTTGAGCACATGTTCCCTGCGCAGCCACCAGCGTCATCGGCTGAATCACCATTGCAGCGATCAGACAAAGATTAACGGCGGTGCGAATTAGGGGGGAGTTGCTCACTGTGACCTTCCGAAAAGGATACCCATGCCCGGTATATGAACTGTATCGGAAATTTTGCCGAAGAGTTCAATAGGAATTACCCGGTTAGGCAAACTTTGACTGCTCAATTATAGCTCATTAGGACCTGAACGCCATGGATCGGCATTCTTTGAGACTCAGAACGACCCACGCCAAACGATTGCTGCTAGCAGCATTGGTTGCCGCGTCGACGTCTGGTTGTGCCTCCCAGCGTGGTGTTCAGGTCGCAAAATCTACCACTTCGGCCCCCGTGTCGAGCCCGACATCGGTCACGAATAGCGACGTCGACTGGCAGCAAGTCCTTAGCGAGCCGGAAACTGCTTCCGTACAGCCCGTCGGCTACAACGACGGAGTGGTGATCGCATCGCCCGCCGTCTTCGCTCAACCGCCCCAGGACGACGGAAAACGAAGTTTCGGAGACTTCCTGCAACTCGATCCGCCCAAGGAAGATGGGGACAACGAGAGCAAGGAAGGTGAGGAGAAGGATGGTGATGAACCGGACATGAAGGAAAAGGGTGACGACAAGAACACCGAAGGTAAAGACTCCAAGGATCGGGAGTCCGACGAAAAGGAAGACTCCAAAGATGCTGAGGCCGATCGCACTGCCGAGCCGATCGCGACGCCTGCGCCCAATGGCCAGCCCGTCGAGTATTTCGTAGGCACTGCACTCGCACGTCACCCTAAAATCCTCGCTGCTAGGCAACGTGTCGCTGCGGCATCCAATGTCATCCCGCAAGCCAAAGCCTTGCCCGACCCGACATTCAACAACACCTTCTGGCCTTTGCACGACAACGCCATCCAAACCGCGGCCGGCCGAGTCGCCAATCAGATGTCGGTCAACCAAATGGTCCCGTTTCCCGACAAGCTGAAAACCAAAGCGGTCATCGCCAGCCGCGAAGTGCAAATTGCTCAAACGGAAGTTGACGCGATTGCTCGCGAGATCACCGAGTCCGTTCGTCTCGCCTACTACGAAGTTTGGTTCGCAACCCGCGCGATCGACATCATCGAAGAAACCAAGGACCTCGTTGCCGACCTGACTGACGTTGCCGAGGCGCGTTATCGCAGTGGCGGTTCACAACAAGACGTGTTGCGTGCCCAACTCGAAACCGACCGACTTGACGAACAACTCATCACGCTTGCAAGACAAAAGCTGGTTGCCCAAGCCGACCTCGCTACGCTGCTACAGCAACCCGTCGGGATTCTTCCCGAAGCGACGGATGAACTGAGCATCACTGACACGCCCCAGCAAATCGAAGAATTGATCGCGTTGGCCGAACAGTGTAATCCGAAGCTACGCGGCCTCGCATGGGAAATTCAACGCGACCGCGACAAAGAACGCTTGGCCTGCTTGCAGCAGTATCCAGACTTCAGCGTCGGATTGAATTGGGGATTGGTCAGCGATAACCATGACGTTCTTAGCCCAGTGGCCAACGGAAACGATCAACTCAGCGTCAGCTTCGGTACAACATTGCCAATTTGGCGAGAGAAGATCAACGCCGGAGTCCGCGAAGCAGCTCACCGTCGCAGCAGCACCACTCGCCGACTGGAAGCCGAACGCGACGAACTGTACGGCAAGATTCGCCGCCTGATTGTTCAAGCCGACGCCCTGGTCGAGCAACGCGACATCTACGAAGATCGTATCATCCCGCGAACAGAAGACACACTCAAACTTTCGATCGCCGACTACCGTGGCAAACGGACGGACTTCTTCACCTTGATCGAAACCTACCGCGAGCTACTAATGTTTGAGACCCAACTCGCCCGCATCGACGCCACACTGGCCGGCACGATCGCCCAGTTGGATCGCACGGTAGGTTGCCCTCAATAAGAAGTAGGGGGTGTTGGGGGGTGAAGGAGACGGGAGAACACAGCTCCCTCCTCCTTCACTCCGGACTCCCATCTATCAACCTCCGCAATTCACGCCGTGCCCGGTTCAACCTCGATCCAACCGTACCTTCGGGGATGTCTAGCGTCTGGGCGATCTCTTGGTACGACAAACCGCTCTCTTCTTTGAGCGTGAAGATCGCCCGCAATTCCGGATCGAGTTGATCGAGTGCCTGGCGTACCATCGCGACTCGTTCGTCTTGCTCGACGTGGTCGGTTTGGCCACCGGTCGGCTCGACCACCAGTTCTTTGGTCCGCCGATGTTTCTCGCGGCGTAGATGCTGCAGAGCTTCGTTGGTGGCCAGTCGATACAGCCACGTTTCAAACTTCGACTCGCCGCTGAACTGCTCGAGCTTCGTAAACGCCCGAACGAAAGTTTGCTGCGTTAAGTCGTCGGCGTCCTGCTGACCGACCATCCGCACCATTAAGCGGAAGACGCGATCCGCGGTGGCCTCGTAAATCTGGCGGAGCGCAGCGCGATCGCCGCCGGCACCGGCCTTAACCGTTGCGTCGTCGATTGGCTCTTTGACATTGCTCTCACTGCGATGCTCCATTTGTCAGATTGTACCGATACCCAAGGGGGGTACTAGCGGCCTTTGGGTTCGGCGTGCCGTGGCGATTACCGACCAATGCGGTCGCGCATCACACAGGCCATCGCGACTTCGCGTTGGAATTTGAGATTTCTCCTGGCATTCGGATACCTCGGCACCGTATTTGCGAATTCGTTTGGGAACTCGAATCACAAACAAACCAAGGAAAACGACATGACCAACTACCGACTTTTTGGAGCGATGATCGCCACTTCG
Source organism: Aporhodopirellula aestuarii (assembly GCF_023701485.1). Lineage (GTDB taxonomy): Bacteria > Planctomycetota > Planctomycetia > Pirellulales > Pirellulaceae > Rhodopirellula > Rhodopirellula aestuarii. The sequence goes on along the minus strand of NZ_JAMQBK010000024.1, from coordinate 162,409 downwards.
ACCGCAGTCATGCTGTTGGTGATGTATCTGAACACCTACGCGATCGACCACGTCTACTGGAGTGAGACTCGCTTCTACATGGCACTCGTCATGGGAGCGACGATGGCAATGATTATGTTGTCGTTCATGCTCGGCATGTATAAGAGTACGAAGACCAACGTGGCCATTTTCGCTACCAGCATCGCCGTCTTCGCTGGGTCGCTGTACCTCGTACGCAGCCAGGAGACCGTTGAAGATGTTTCGTGGATGAAAGCCATGATCCCACACCACTCGATCGCGATCCTGACCAGCGAACGAGCCGAAATCACCGACCCTCGAGTCCGCGAACTGGCCGACCAAATCATCCAAACCCAAAAGAAGGAGATCGCGGAGATGCAACGACTGATTGCGGACTTGGAAAACGAAGAAACGAATGCATTGGCATTGAAACATTGACTCGCGAATGACCTCTATTGTTTGTATGCCAATAGTCGCAATGCGTTGAAAACGACGACCAGCGTGCTGCCTTCGTGCAATGCAACTGCGGGGCCGATGTTGAGGCCGAGGATCGTGGCGGGGACGAGAAACGCTACCATGCCGAGACTCATCCAGAGGTTTTGACGGATGATGCGGCGGGTTGCGCGGCTGAGTCCGATGGCGAGCGGCAAGTGGTCGAGGTTGTCTGCCATTAAGGCGACATCAGCGGTTTCGAGGGCGACGTCGCTACCGGCGGCTCCCATTGCAATACCGACGGAGGCGGATGCCATGGCCGGCGCGTCGTTGACTCCGTCGCCAACCATGGCGACGCCGCCTTCACTTTGTAGCTTCTTGATTTCGTTGACCTTGTCTTCAGGCATCAAGTCGCCGCGGGCTTCGTCGAGACCCACTTCCTTCGCGACCGCGTTGGCGACTTTCTGGTTGTCGCCCGAAATCATAATCATCCGCACGATGCCGAGCTCGCGAAGCCGCGAGATCGTTCGCTTGGAGGCTTCACGGGGTGTGTCCATCAAACCGATCACGCCGAGGTAACGATCACCGCGCCGGACGATCATCGTTGTGCGTCCGTTCTCTTCGAGCGATTCGACAATCTCGCGTACGCTGTCTGACAGCGGTGGCCCGTCGACTTCGGCGAACAGATCGTCTTTGCCAATGTGAACAATGTCTCCATCGACCGTCGCTTGAATGCCGCGACCGGTGATACTCTGCAAATCAGTCGCATCAGGAATCTCTCCGCCACTCCCAGACTCCCCGTCTCCCAATCGTTTCTTTCCGTCGCGAACAACGGCTTTGGCAAGCGGATGTTTGCTGAGGTCCTCGACTGCGATAGCGGTTCGTAACAGTTCGGTCTCATCGACACCGTCAGCGGTGCGAACGTCGGTGACTTTGGGTTCGCCCTCAGTGAGCGTTCCGGTTTTGTCAAACGCAATCGCGTCGAGACTGCCGAGGCTTTCCAACGGTCCGCCGCCTTTGACTAGAATTCCGCCGCGGGCGGCTCGGGCGACGCCGCTGAGCACCGCACTGGGCGTTGCGATCGCCAACGCGCACGGGCTTGCGGCGACCAGAACCGCCATCGCTCGATAGAACGATTCGCTGAAGGTTTCGTCGATGACGAACGGTGCGAACATCAACAGTACGACACCGGCAATGACCGACGGGACAAAGTATCGCTCGAACTTCTTGGTAAACTTTTGCGTTGGCGACACCCGTGTTTCTGCTTCGCTGACCATCGTGACGACACGGGCCAGTGTGTTTTCAGATGCGAGCTTGGTGACTTGGATTTCGAGCGACCCCGATTGATTGATCGTTCCCGCGAATGCACGATGCTCTGGCGGAAGCGACTCGGGATCGGATGCGGCAGCGGTAGCGTCATCAACGGGGCGTTTGTCGACAGGCACGCTTTCGCCTGTGATCGGTGCTTGGTTGATACTGGACTCGCCGGCGGTCACGAAACCGTCCGCCGGGACTCGTTCGTCGGGTTTGATGATGACGCTTTCGCCGACGATCAGGTCTTCGACGGGAATTTCTGATTCGTTGCCATCGCGTCGAACCCGTGCAGTTTTCGGTGCCAGATCGGACAACGCTTCGATGGCACGTTTGGCTCGCCCCATCGCGTAGCCTTCCAAAGCGTGACCGATGCTGAACAGGAACAACAGCAACGCGCCTTCGGCCCACGCTCCCAACGACGCGGCACCTGCGGCAGCCACAATCATCAGGAAGTCGATCTCAAACTTGCCGGCTCGGATTTTCTCGATCGCTTCGGTAACGGTGTAGTAGCCGCCGAAAAGGTAAGCGGCGATGTAGCACCCCAGCGGAATCCAATGGTTCAGGTCGGCGAATGTTTCGAGCAGCCAACCGACTAACAGAAACAGGCCGCAGAGAATCGCAAAGATCAACTCCGACTTCGGTCCGAAGATGCCACCGTGAGCATGGTCATGACCAGCATGATCGTGATCGTCTTCGTGACCTTCATCGTCTTGCCGATGGCCCTCATGCTCGTCGCGATCTTTCAGGTCAGACGATGACCAATCATCCAGTGCCCTTGCGATCGTCGAAGCGTCGGTTGTTTGACGATCGAATTCGACTCGAACGGCTCCGTCCGGGGAAACAACCGATTCGATAACTCCGTCGATGCGAGCCAGACGCGACTCGATGGCGGACGCTCGGCGTGCGTGCATCGGCTCAACTCGCTTATGCCAATGCCCGTATCGCTGGTCAAGCTGCGTGCCGGCACGCCGTGCCATTTCGCGAACCTCTCCCGTCGATACCACATTCGGGTCATAGTGCACGCAGATTTGGCCAGGGCTTTCATCGCTTAGCTTAAGCGAATGTGCGGCGTCGATTCCTGCTTTGCTTTGCAGCAATTCCGCCAGCCGCCTGACGCACGAATCGTCCGCATCTTTGACCGTGGGTAGAAGCAGGTTGAGTTCAATCTTTTCTTTTCTCATGCGTATGTCGATCTCATTTGGGTTAGTCGTCACCTTTTCGCCTATGTGTTTCCAACATCACCAAATGCGAGCCTTGATCGGACTGCAACAGAAAGAGCACTGGCTTACCAGGCTCCAGCTCTTTAATGATCTCTGCGTACTGGGCTAGGTTTTCAATTCGCCGATCGTTGATGCGAGCAATTACCATGCCAGCCGCTATGCCCTCGCGATACGCTTCACTATCGTAAGAAACATGCGTAATCAACGGGCCGTGTGCATCCAGTGGAAGGTCAAGCTCACGAACCAGCGACGGAGTCAGCGTCGCGAGTCCCAGGCCGTTGAGCGAATCGTAGTGCTCGAATGAATCCGTTGGCGGCGTCTGGGGAATTGTCGGTGTTGCGTTAGAGTGCGATGCGTGCTTCAGCAAAATCTGTAAATCAACGACCTCGTGGTCGCGAAGCACTTTCATCGCCTGTGATTTGACAGTTGCCGCGTTCGCGTTGATTGAGTCCGGGTCAAAAGATTGCGTCACAAGTTTACCGTCAAATTCGGTAATCACATCACCCTCCCGCAAACCCGCGAGGCTGGCTGGCGAACGTGGCATGACGGCCTTCACATACAGACCAGCCGGAAGCGATGGCTCCAACAGCCTGGCCATGTCGGGAGTCAGCGGTTGGGTTTCAAAACCAAAACGGCATCGCTCGACGTAGCCGTTCATGCGAAGTTGCTCAGTGACATCTTTAACAACATTGATGGGCGTTGCTAATCCGATGCCTTGAAACTCGCCAGTCGTCGTGACGGCTCCTTCGATGATTCCAACGACTTCGCCATGCAGGTTCAGCAACGCTCCGCCGGAACTGCCGGGATTGGTGCAGGCGTCATTCTGAATTAGCGGATAGGGTGAACTCGGAACCCATCGCTGCGTCGAACTGATGATCCCTGCACTGACAGAACGTTGAAGATCATAGGGAGAAGCGAGCGATATGACCCAATCGCCAACACCCAGGCTGTCGGAGTCCGCCAATTTAACCTCTTGCAGGTCGGCAGCGTCTTTGAGTTTGATGATCGCCAAGTCGGAGATAGGATCGCAAACGACTTCGCTGGCATGGAACTTTTGCCCGTCCGCCGTTCGCACAAACACCGCGTTGGCATTTTCAACGACGTGGCTGCAAGTGAGCACCCAGCCGTCACGGTCGATGACGACCCCCGAGCCCTGGTCGTCGGGAGAGTCAGGTGGCGACGTTGTGGTTGGCCGATATGTCGATGGCCCAGATTGATGACCGTGAATCGCTCTTTCACGCAACCGCATAGGAAGTGTCATTCTTGGCCCACGCAAAGCGTAGACAGTGACGATTCCGGGCGAAACCTGATCCGCAACTTTGCGGACAAGGTTCGACAGATCGTTCGCCGATGCAACGTCCGCATGAGATTCAGTTGAAACTGGTTCCGCCGAAATGGCGATCGTCGCGATCATCGACGCAAACAAAGTGCAAGCAATGGTTCTGCAATCAAACTTCATGGGAGATGTTTCCGTTCGAGAGGTGAATCCGTTTAGTTCTGCTTGGTTAGGGTGATTTCACTGCCGACCAAGTTGACACCCGGAGTGGTTCGGGCGATCGCGACGACCAACGCACGGTCGTTGACATCATCAACGGTGCCGGTGAGAGTGACGTGCCAGGACTTATCGCTGGAGACTTGCACTTCGTCAAAACCATATCGCTTGATGATGCGTTCGACTCTAACGCTGAGTGTCTCAGGATTCGCAGGAGGGTGCTTGGAGCTTTGCGATCTCACTTTGCAGCCTCGTACAAGATTCGCTCGTACTTGAGCCAGCGTCGGAGTTGCCGTTTCATAACCCGAGCGATGATGTAGAGAAGAATGCCGCTGCCGAGCAGGATGTACCACGATGTTTCGATGGCGACATTGCCTTGCTGAGCTTCGTGCATCGCCAATTCCAATGCCGGGAAGGTCAATGCGATGACCGCGACGGCAGCAGACTCGGCTCGAATGACTTTCGGGATGTCTAACGGGAGTTCCGCTGACTTCCATTGCCGAAGTCTTGGTGCGAACGCGGGCGTGCGATTGGACCAATCGGTGAACACACTGCCAAACGTTTTTCGCAAGAACGCTTCCTCGGTGAACATGATGCGTTCGTAATACAACGCGAATGCCATCAGGTAGACCACAACCAACCAGGGAGCCGCGGAGTGCAACACAATGCCGAGGGCAATCAGGAAATTGCCGAGGTACAGTGGATGCCGGACGATGGAATAGAAGCCGGTTGTGTTGAGTGTTTCGGCAACTTGCGTTTTCGTGTTGCGACCCGATGTTCCGTCAGCGGCGTGGCCAACTGTGTGAAAGCGAACCGCCAATCCCACTAGCGAAACGCCGAGACTGATGATGCTCCAAATGAAATGCAAATTGGGATGCAATTCAATCACGGGATATCGCAGCACGGCGGTCACGATCAACGGTAAGATCACGAACGGCAGATAGCTGCGCCAGCGGAACAGCCACGATCCAGTGCGTTCAAATTCTTCAATGAGGGCCATAGGGATTTCTGTTTTCGGGTTGGGAGGTGAAAAACGGCTCCCGGCGCGTCGGCTGGTGAGTGACGCGGTCCGGGAACCTAGCTAACGGCTGAAGGGCAGCCATCAGTTTTCTAGTTGGGAGTCTGGGAGACACGGAGACAAGGAGTACGATTTCTCCCTGGCTCCCCCTCTCCCAACTCCCCATCTTTTTCTCATGCGGCTTTTGCAACGGCGACCTCGTGGGTGACTCCGGCGACTAAGCGAATGGTGCGGTGCGCGAACGCGGCGGTGTCGGCGTCGTGGGTGACCATGACGATCGTACGTCCGTCTTGGTGAAATTCATTCAGATAGCTCATTACCTGTTGGCGAGTTTCTGAATCGAGGTTTCCGGTCGGTTCATCGGCCAAGATGATTTGTGGGTCGTTGGCGAGCGTCCGTGCCAAAGCGACTCGTTGTTGCTGGCCTTGGCTCATTTCGGACGGACGGTGATCGGTTCGATCAGACAACCCAACGCGGTCGAGCATCTCCATCGCACGCTCTTCTTGTTGTTTGGCGGTTTTGCCAGACAACATGAGTGGGATTTGCACGTTTTCGCGGGCAGTCAGCCACGAGATCAAGTTGAACGATTGAAACACGAAGCCGATCTTGCGGCCTCGTAATGCGGTGCGTTCTTCCACCGACAGGTCGTACAAGGATTCGCCATCGAGCATCACGTCGCCAGTGGACGGCGCGAGCATGCCGCCGAGAACAGATAGCAGTGTTGTCTTGCCGCTTCCGCTCGGCCCAACGATCGCAATGAAATCGTTGTCGGGAATCGTGAGGTCGGAGTTGTCGAGTGCCGTGACGATTTGGCCTCGACGTTCGTAGGTCTGGGTGACAGCTTTGAGTTGATACATGGGGAAATTGTAGATTTGAGATTGAAGATTTTAGATTTAGTGGATGAATTGAAGATGACGGCAGAAATGGAGCATGATTTCTTTTCAATCTCCAACCTGCAATCATCAATCTTCAATCGTTAAACACGAGGCATGGGTCGAGACCAGCGGCGCGGCGGGCGGGTAGTAGGCTAGCGGCGACCGCGACGATCGTTGCCGTACCCATCCCCACGCCCAGTAGCATCGGCATCGGTTGTACGTGAATGCCCAACAACTGCGGTCCAAGCACTGCGGCGACGATGGTGCCAACAACAAAGCCCGCTGCTCCACCGACGAGTCCCAAGACCGCAGCTTTGCCAAGGAACATTTGTGTGACAAAGTTGCGACTGGCTCCGATCGCCATCAGCGTGCCGATTTCCTTGCGTCGTTCGGTCACGTTGGCGTACATCACGCTGGCGATGCTCGTGGCACCGACCAGCAGCAGGATCGACAGGAACACCCACGACAAACGTGACATCAGTCCGTTGACGGCGATTTGCGTTTGCACCACTTGGGCGATCGTGACGATTCGCGTCTCGGGAAGTTCGGCGGACAGGTTCGTGATTAAGTCGCCCGCTGAATCTTCGCAGCACGCCATGATCTCGATAACATTCACCACTGGTCCGGCACCCGATAGGTCTTGGACGCTGTGCAAGTGAGCGAACATGCGTCCGTCGTCAATCGTCCCAGTCGCGGGCAGCACCGTGAGGACCGTAAAGTCATCACCGAGTAGCGACAACGAATCGCCGGTTTTCGCTCCCAGTTGGCTGGCGAGATCACGTCCAAGGATCACATCGCGGTCGCCCAACTCTGCGATCGTGCGAGTTGTCGCCAGTGAGTTCGGATCGTCATCCCCCGCACCGGTATCAGCCGCAGTGGCACAGCAACCGGCATCGCTACCGACCGCATTGCCCAACATCCCGAGGCCCTGCCAAGCTGCTTTGGCTTGAAACTCGCTGCGGGGCAGGATACCAGTCAGCGTGACGGGAATCGTGTCGACGTCCGCCTCAACGCACAATTTTGGAGCCAAGTTTTCGACGCCGGGCAACCGAGCGAATGCAAGCCGAGTGACGTATTCTTCGGGCATCGTCTGCCCGTGCATATCGGCGCCGTAGTAGTCTTGCAGCGTGACGCTGGGCGGCAAAACCAAGACGTTCGCACCGAGCGACTCCATGTCACCAGCGATCTTGCGTTCCGTAAACACCGTGATGTTTTGAATCGCAACGAGTGCTGTGACGCCAAGCGTGACGGCCAGCAAACTAGTCAGCATCGGAGTGGGCCGCTGCCAGAGTTCTTTCCATATCATGTGTCGAAGTTTCATAGAATCCGTTCCGTCGATTGATGATTGTTGAATTGGGATTGAAGATTGGTACAGCCGGACTCGACCGCTATCGTCTCGATGGCTGTTTTGAGCTAGCCGACTGGTGATGTTTGCAGTTTTCGTCGTCACAGCATTTTCCAGCGGCAGCCAACTTCTCCGCCAAGACATCGAAACTGACGTTAGCGTTGAACGTGCCGACCATGACGCCCGGAGGTGCCATGAACGCGACAACGGGTGTCGGTTGGCCGGGCTTCACTCCGATCTTGGTCAAGAATTCAGCTTCGGCCGGATCGTTTGCCAACACGGTGACGACTTCGGTTCGGTTGCTATAAAGTTTGTCAGCCTGAAACTGTTGAACTCCGACGGGAACCGGGGCACCGGCGGTAGGCTGAGCACACAGCAACACGAGCTTGCGGTCTTGCAAAGCCTTGAGGATTTGTGTCTGTCCAGGCGAAACGATCGCGGCGGCAAGTTGCTGCTCGGTTACCCGGCGTGGGAAAACGCTGCACACCGCACCGTTGGGAGCAACCGTAGCGGTCGCGGGCATCGGCATCCGAGTAGCATCAAATTGCTTGACCAATGCTTGCTCGGAAACGTCACCGATTTGCACCGGCACAATCACTGCGTCTTGCCGACTGGACAAAGACGATCGCAACGTGCCGTGCATCTTTTGTGTCGCCGCGTCGTTGCCGCGATAGAACATCACGAACGCAAACTGGTTATTGGCCGACGCAGCTTGTATCGCTTGCTCGGCAGGGCTCGCCGCGCGAGCGGTTTGAGTCATCGCGAAGCAAGCAGTTACCAGCGTCATCGTCAGTGCGATTGCCGTTTGATTGAAAGTCCGTTTCATCGTAGTCATTCCTTTAGTAATTGGAGATTTGAGATTCGAGAGAGCGGATTGAAAAAAGACCAAAGCAGATTGGAGAGTGATGCTTTTCAATCTCCAATCTGCAATCATCCATCTTCAATCACTCGTGGTCGTGACCTTCGTGGTCATGGTCGTGCGCGATCGTTCCTCGGAACGATTTTCCGTTGATCGTCAGGACGAGTTTGGGATCGGCTCCTTCTTCATCCAGGTGTTCGCCGAGTTCGGCGTCGGTTGAAACAAAGCGTGACGATTTGCCTTGGGGATCGTTTGCATCAGGCGAAGCGGCCAGCTTGAATTGTTCTGGCTTGCCGTCATGTTTGACGTTGATCGTCACTTCGGTCGATTCGATCGGAACTTGTTCCGTCGCGGCGGCGTTGAGCACGTAGATGGTCACCGAGCCGGTGTCTTCGTCGTGAACGAGTTCGGCGTGGTATTCCTCGTTACCCAGTTCGATCAATCCGCCGTGGTGCGGTCCTTCTGTGGGATGAGCGTGACCAGCGTGATCGTCATGTGTATCAACGGTGGCGGGCGGGGCATTCGTTTCAACGGTGGTGCCGGATTCTTTGCAGCCGACGAAGCCGAAGGTTGCCGATGCTAGAACGAGCGTGAAGAGTTTGCTTGAAAGTTTCATTGGTTTTTCCGTTGGAGATTGTTGATGGAAGATTGGAGATTGAAATTTGGACTCTGTTTAGTGACTGTGTTTGACCTCGAAGCCGGTTTTCGCGAGCCACTGCTCCCAGGTCGTCGCGACTTCATGGGAACCCACTTCGATGTGTTTCCATTGCGGACAGCGGAAACTCAAGTCGGCGTGGCCGGAATGCTGTGAGCTTTTCAGCTCGCATCCAAGTCCCTTCAACATTGCGGTCAGCTCCGCGAGCTGTTCTTGATTTTCAATGTGTATCGTTTTCCAGTCGGTGATGCGGTAGTTGACCTCTTCGACTTGGCCTGCCGCGTGACTGTGTCCGGCGTGATCGTGTGCCGCATGGTCGTGACCTTCATGCCCGGCATGATCATTGCCACCGTGATCCGCCGCGTGACCGTGCAGGGTCTCGAATCCCGCCTTCTTTAGCCACGATTCCCACTGGTGAGCCAGTTGGTCGTTGGCGACTTCCATGCTCTTCCATTTTGGCGAGCGATATACCACATCGGTGTGTCCACCGTGGCTGTCGATCTTGGCTTCACAGCCTAGTTTTTGTACAGCAGCAAGGTGCTGCTGCGCCTTGGCGGAATCGTCGAAGTGCATCTCTTTCCACTGGGGCAAGCAGAATGCGATCGACTCTTCGGCACTGGCAAGACTGCCAACCGATGCGAGTGCGACGAAGCACAGCAGTTTTGAAATTCGTTTCAACATCGAACTTTCCTTTATGGGAAATGATCCGTTCGCTTCCTGTCTTAGGTCGCGGGTTCGGAAAGGGGCTGGGAGGTCTCGGTCGTCCGTGACGGAGAAGGGTTGTTTCGTTGGTGAGATTCCTCGTCTTCGGATTCTTCAAACAGAGGAATGTCGGTTCTGGATTCGTTGACAACTCGCTCAGCCGATTTCAGGCCGATCAACCAGAACAATGCCGGGTGAACGAAGAAGTCGAGCAGCGTCGAGCTGATTAGGCCGCCGAGGATCACTGTCGCGACTGGATACAGGATTTCCTTGCCGGGTTCGCCCGCCGCCATGACCAACGGGACCAAGCCGATGCCGGAAGTCAGTGCAGTCATCAACACGGGAGCGAGACGTTCGAGTCCCGCGCGAACGATCATTTCTTTCGTCCAGTCTTCGCCTTCGTGCTGCACGAGATGCAGGTAGTGGTTCAGCAACAGGATGCCGTTGCGCGACGCGATCCCGGCTAGCGAAATGAATCCAACCATGGCGGCGACCGTCAGCGTTTGGCCGGTGATGACCAACGCGGCCACCGAACCGATGAACGCCATCGGCAAGGCCATCATCACTTGCAGCGAAAGATTGACGCTGCGGAACATCGTGTAGAGCACCAAGAACACGCCGACGAGCGAGACGGCAAATAGAACGCCGATCACTCGCGAGGCCGACTGTTGGCTTTCAAACTGACCGCTGTATTGAACGAAGTAGCCCGGCGGCAGCGACTCGACGATGGGTTGGACCTTCTTTTGAACGTCTTGCACCACATCGACCACACCGCGATCGGACACATTGCATTGCAACACGATCCGCCGTCGAACGTCTTCGCGATTGATTGTGTTCGGGCCGCCTGATTCGTAGATATTGGCGACCGATTCCAGTGGCAGCTTGCCGCCGTCGGCAAGATCAATCGTCAAACGACGCAGTGTTTGCAGGTTCTCGCGGTAATCCTCATCCAGACGCAGCATCAAATCGAACGTGCGTTGGCCGATCAGGATTTCGGAAACGACTTGTCCGTTAAGCGCCGTTTCGATGAACTCATTGACTTCGACGGCACTGAGTCCGTAAAGCAACAGCTTGTCGCGGTCGAGTTCAATCCGAAGTTGTGGGATGATGACCTGCGGTTCGACCAGCACATCTTTCGTTCCCGGCACCGCCTTCATCGCCGCTTCCATCTCGCCCGCCTTACGTCTAAGTAGGTCGAGATCGTCACCGTAAATTTTGATGCCGATTTGCGCCTTCACTCCTGAAATCATGTGCGAGATCAAGTGAGCGATGGGTTGCTCGACCGCCGTGACGATGCCAGGAATATCCGCCATCGCTTCGCGAATCTCTTCGAGCTGTTCTTCGCGGGATCGCGGTGACTCGGGATCGAGTTCCAAAATAAACTCGCTCATGTTCACGCCCTCGGCGTGTTCATCCAGTTCGGCACGACCAGTACGTCGAATGAATCCTTCGATGTCTTCAATCTCTCGCAATCGCGTTTCGACGCGGCTGGAAATGTCGTTGGAAGTCGCCAGTGAAGTTCCCGGTGGCAAGACGACGTTGAGTTGTACGGCACCTTCATTGAACGGAGGCAGAAAATCGCGTTCCAGACTCATCAGAAACATCCCTGATAGAGCGACCAGAATCGCTGTAACCGCTAAGTTAAATCGCGGCACAGTCAGACTGAAGCGGATGACTTTGTCGCCGATCCACTTAATACCTCGCAGGACGAAACCGTCTTTTTCATGCCCCTTGAGCTTCTGTTTACCAAGCAACCAGTACGACAGCACGGGAGTTACGGTTAGGGAAACCAACAGCGACGACAGAATCGAAACGATGTACGCGACACCGAGTGGAGCGAACAGGCGTCCTTCCATGCCAGAGAGTGCGAACAGCGGTAGAAAGACAAGGATGACGATCATCGTTCCGAACACAATTGAGTTGCGAATCTCAATACTCGCACGGAATACCACCAACAGAGGATGCTTCGGGTTATCGCTCCCCCGGTTCTCTTTGAGTCGTCGATAGATGTTCTCGACATCCACGATCGCATCATCGACCAATTCGCCGATCGCAACAGCCAAACCGCCCAGCGTCATCGTGTTGATCGAGAGTCCGAAGATCGAGAACACGATCGCTGTCATTACCAACGACAACGGAATCGCCGTCAGCGTGATGAACGTCGTGCGAACGTTCATCAAGAACAAGAACAGAATGATGACGACCAGGATGCCGCCGTCACGCAACGCCTCAACGACGTTCTCAATCGCTCGGTCAATGAACGACTTTTGCGTGTAAAGCGGTTCGATGCGGAGATCACCAGGCAAGGAAGGCCGCAACTCATCAATCGCAGCCATCACGTCCTCGGTGACGCGCCGCGTGTCAGCGCCAGGTTGCTTGTTGATCGTGAGAATGACGGCAGGGCCACCTGAAAACTCACCTTCTTCGTTTCGTACCCAGGCCGAACTATCGCCTCGTTTGACCTGAGGGCCTTCGATGACGCGAGCGATCTGGCCCAGCGAGATCGGTCGGCCTTCCTTCATCGTGACGACGACCTTTTGCAGGTCTTCGATGCTCTGGACACGACCCAGACCACGAACGAGTAACTCGTTTGGCCCCTGTTCGTCCAAGTATCCGCCAGTCGCGTTCTGGTTGCTGTCTTGAACGGCTTTCTTGACTTCATGCAACGCAATTCCGAATCGCAACATCGCGTCAGGATCGACCAACACTTGAAACTGCTTGCGACCGCCACCCATTGTGAATACTTGCGACACACCAGGGATCGTCAGCAATCGTTGGCGTACGACCCAGTCGCCGAGCGTCCTTAATTCCAGCGGTTCCGTTGCACCATCGTTGCTCCACATCCCCAGCATCAAAATCTGGCCCATGATGGACGAGACTGGTGCTAGTGTCGGCTTGACTCCTTTGGGCATCCGTTCTTGGACGAGTTGCAACCGCTCGGCGACAATTTGGCGGTCGTTGTAGATGTCCGTGTTCCAATCGAACTCAACGTAGATGACCGAGATGCCGACGCCCGACGCACTGCGAACCGCCTGCACGCCGTTGGCTCCGTTGACCGCTGTTTCGATGGGGAAAGTCACGAGCGTTTCGACTTCCTCTGGCGCCAACCCCGGTGCCTCAGTCATGATGACCACGCGAGGCCGGTTGAGGTCGGGGAAGACGTCGATGGGAGCCTGCATCGCTTGCCAAGTCCCGAATCCCACCAGGAACAAGGCAACGGCGATGACGAGCAAGCGTTGTTTTAACGCGAATCGGATGATTGAATTAAGCATGGCTTGGCTCCTTAGTGGTTGTGGCCTGCGTGTGGATCAACTCCACCGCCAGACTTGTTTTTGAGAGCCATTTGCATTTGATGAGCACCACGCATGGCGATGACGTCACCGGGGAACAACGAACCGTCGTTGTCGATCACAGCGGAATACTGATCGCGGTACTTCACATGAACCGGCACGCGATCGAAGTGACTGCCGTTCTGCTGGAACACGAATGTCTCCGCTCCTTCGCTCGCCACCGCCTCGACGGGAACCACGATTTGCTCCGGCATTTCTTCGACCGGCACTCGCAACTGCATCCGCTGACCAGGGATGTATCGCCATTCGACATAGCGGTTGCCGTCGCTACGACGATCCTTCGCAACTTCGTTTGGAAGCCGAACGTAGAAGTTCAATGTGCGCGACGTTGCATCGACTTGGTTGGCCAGATACGCGATTTCCAAGCCTTCGATCACGCGGGATTCGGAACCTGGTTGTTCTATGATCGCATCGACCGTCCATCCGTTTTGGGAGGCACCTCGAAGCTGCCGAATATCTTGCTCGAATGCGAGACCTTCGATGAACAACTCGTCATAGTCGGTCAGGATGCAGAGCGTTTCGCCCGCGTTGACGGATTGCCCTTTGTGTACGGCCAATTCTTGCAGGATCAGCGGGCCAGTGTGCTGAGAGTCAGTGTGCTGAGGCTTGTTTTCTTGAACGAAGCTCGCCTGGACGACATGCTGGGTCAATCGCAACTCGGCTTCACCGTGACTGTCCACGCTTGGTGTGAAGATTTGCAACTCACGCAGCAGCCGTCGCTCGCGTTCGATCTGATTCACTTGATCGTCCGACAGTCCATGCAGGCGCAATGCTTCCCGCTGAGCGCCGAGATTCGCGTTCAGCTTGTCGCGGGAGTATTGCCGCTCCAACAGAACCTTGCCCGCGACCGCACCACTTCTGGTGACTTGCTCTAAACGAGCGATCTCGCGATTCTCGACGTCCAGTTCACCGAGCGTGCGAACGAAATCAGTTTGTGCGTTGACGAGGTCTTCGTGCGTCAAACGAATTTGAAACAGCAGGCTTCCCGGCTCGACCGCTTCGCCTTGTACCGCGTGAACATGTGTGACGACGCCGGTCATTGGCGTGGCAACTTGAACTCGCGAACGACCAGGGCGCTCGACGACGACGGCGGGAACAGTGATGGATCGGCGGAAGGTCTCCAGCTTGATCGGGCGGATCGTTTCGTCGGACAAGCCAATGTTACGGATCGCCTGCTTTGACAATTCGAGCGACGTCGCGTCGTCGTGGCCCGCATGCGCCGCATGATCGTGACCGGCATGAGGATCAGCCTCGCCAGTCGCCTCACCCTCGTGCGATTCGCCGCCGCCACCTCGGAACGAAACCGCGGTTCGATCAACCCACGCCTTGGTGGCCGGGAACCAATGCTGCCAGGAAATACCACCGACGATCAAAACGATCAGTGTGGCGACTAACCAAACCCACTTCATGGGGACTTTGGGCATATGGATTTTCATGGTAACGAAACCAACGGAACAACTGCCGGAGAAACCGATCCACGATTCGGATTCGTGTGGATCAGAGAAAGGTCAACGCGAAGAAGCGTCCGTGGCAGATGATCGGCGAATGCTAGACGTACAGATCAGCGCTAGCGGATTTCGCCAAGGGTGTCGGAGCTGATGCACGAGGATCGAAAGTCTTGACGACTTCCGCATCGGCATGGAGGCACGAACACTCTCATCCAATCACGGACGAGAGCGGACCATTACAGACGCCAGACTTGAGTCTGGAGGCGGAGGGGCGACTGCACGCAGTGCGGATCGGGGGGCGAACCGTACTCCGTCCGTAGTGCGAG
The DNA here is from genome assembly GCF_023701485.1 of Aporhodopirellula aestuarii. Classification (GTDB taxonomy): domain Bacteria; phylum Planctomycetota; class Planctomycetia; order Pirellulales; family Pirellulaceae; genus Rhodopirellula; species Rhodopirellula aestuarii. Next base: position 147,376 of record NZ_JAMQBK010000024.1, on the reverse strand, counting down.
CAATTCTTGCGACGACAACGACAAGCAATACGTCAGCAAGGGAGACCAATCGACGGTCAACATCTGCGAAAGGTCGGTGTCTCGTTGATCGGCAACGATATTGCAATCAGCTTCGTCGCAGGATTCGTGCGGTCCATGTGAACCCGAACAAGGCGATTGCGAACAAGGCTGTTCGGAATCAACTTCATTCGCGTCACCATCAGAGCACGGAGCCTGATGGCCATCGTGGGAATGCCCGTCGTGATCGTGGCCAGCTTCGTTAAGTCCAACCACGTGGGGAACGTCCACCATCACCTGGTCAACATCGTGACTGTGCGTGTGACCCGCGTGAGCGTGATGCACGCAACAACCCAGCAGTGCGTGAAGCACTACGGCGGTCATCGTCGAATAGGTGAGGAACTTGTGAAACATGGTCGCTTTGAAAAATGCCCGGACGAACGGCACAATAGGACGAATCGTCGCAGTATTACTATCGAATTTTGAGTGATGGGTCTACAGTGAAACTACGAAGAAAGGGCAACGCACAAGCCGTACCAATCGTGATCTAACGGCAAATCATTGGGAAAAGCCGCAAAATCAGTTCTCAACAAATCTTCAACTTGTCGTCAACCTGACCGCGACAGTGTCGCGTCTTGCGACAGTTTTCGGCTGCTGGCGGTAGCTACTGCTGGCTCAGCGTCAGGCCGCGAAGGCTATCGTCGCCGCTGTTATCTACGACCGCATCCAACGCTCCGGTCAGCACAAAACCATCGACTCGGGCGCGAGCCTGGGCGAGTTGCTGTTGAGAAACAATGAACTGCAAGTTCGTGTCAAAGTACGTGCGTCGTGCGATGAGGACTTGCACGAAGCTGGTCTCTCCCGCTTTGTAGGCGAGTTCCGCTAGCTTGAGACCTTCCTCGGCGTTTGGCAGAATGTCGCTCGTGTATTGCTCGACAGCGACTAGCGACGAATCGTAGGCTCGTGATGCGGCAGCCAAACGGGCCTTGATCGAGTTTTGAATCCGATCGAGTTCTCGTGATGCCCGAGCGTACTCGGCGCGGGCGGCGCAGATGTTTCCCTGGTTTTTATTGAAGACGGGAATCGGTGCGCCAATCTGCAGGTTGATCAAACCGTTTTCGGTGCTGTTGTCCACACCGGCGGCGAATTGTACGTCAAGGTTTGGAATCGGCTGCACTTCTTGGCGACTGATGTTTGCACGAGCTTGATTGATGCGAGCATGAGCCGCGCGCACTTCAGGACTCGACGCGATCATCGTAGACGCGACGCTGGGCCAATCAAGATTGATTTCCGCACTGGGCAATGTGCCCTGTAGCGGCACCGGTGTCATGTCGGGATTGCCCGCCAATGCCGAAAGTTCTCGCCATGTCGCGTCAAATTGTACTTGAGCTTGACGCAGTGCCAAACGAATCTCGTTCTGTTGCACTTTCGCTTGAACGACCTCCAGTTGCGATCCTTCCTGAGCCTCCTTGAGTTGCTCGGCAAGTTCGACTCCCGTGTCGGCAACCGACTGGAATTCTTGGATCAAGTTTACGCGTTGTTGAGCCGCCAACGCGTCGTAAAACGCCACACGAATATCAGTCGCGATACGATACTTTTGAGCTTCGAGTTGCATCAACTGGGCACGAAGAGCCTCGTTCAGCACGCTGCGATTGAGAGCCAGTTTGTCGGCGGTGATAATCGTCTGCGAAATGAAAACGGTGTGCTGGTCGGTACCTCGGTCGGCCAATTGTGTCGCCTGATAACCGACGGTCGGGTTTGCTCGCAGGCCAACCTGGGTTTTGAAACCAGCCGCCTTCTGAGTTGTTGCGACAAGCTCAGCGATCGTTGGATTATTGGCAAGCGCGATCGACTCAATCGCTTCGAGAGTGAGTCCGGCCGGTTGTTCGCTAAGGTAGTAATCGTTGCTCGTGGAGAATGGTTGCACAAAGTCGGCAACTGCCTGGTCTGGCGAATCCAACGCCATGATGTCCGCCAACGAACTCGCATCATCGTCCTCTCGCCTGGCTTTCGCGGCGGACTTTTCGCTGGACTTCTTCTCATCCGCGCCAACATCCACTTCGTCGTCAAACGCGACGGTCATTACCGGGGCATCCACGACGCCTTGGAATAAACTGGGCATTTCGTCCGCTGGGGTCGAGTTAATTTGCGCAGACGTTGGAGTCACTTTCGCAACGTGACTGCCAACACTTTGACAGCCTGTCGTGAAACTCGCCGCCGAGCTTGTGATAAGGATCATGTTCAAGACCGCACGCAATCGCCGGCGTCGCGATTGACGAGAACGATTGCTGGTCGGTTGGGATGCGATCACCGCATTTTCCTCCGTGAAAAAATAGACCAGCCGGTGTTTTCCATCGGTTTCGTACAAGCGAAACATCGAATCGAATCGAAATATTCGCTCTCATCCCGCCTAATCCAAGTCCGGTGGTAACGGTTGTGCGGAAGAAGCCCGCGGAAGATGCTGAAACTCAGCCATCAGGCGTCGGATTCCATTCCGACGGAGGCAATTGGTTGCTGACGCTTCTCGGCCAGTCTTAGTGGTGACCACCGTGAACGTGGGTTGTCGTATGAGGAACCGCGTCGACGTGAGTCGTGGTGTGGGGAACGGCATGCAAATGATTGCCATGCCGTTGGTAGTCGATATGCGTGGTCGTGTGGGGAACGTAATCGGTGTGCGTTTGCGTGTGCAAATGCGGTTGGTGAGTCGATGGCAAACCACCGTGCTGGTAGGACGGACGGTACGACTGGTACGGCTGAACGTATCCGCTTTGTTGAACGCCGTTTTGATAGATCACTCGCCCCTGTTGCGGGTAGGTCTGTTGCGGATAGGTCTGACCCTGAATGTACTGTCCCTGCACCACCTGCCCCTGAATCACAGGACGAGCCGAGCGATAGGGTTGCTGATATTGCTGTGTGTACACCTGCTGATTGCCGTAAGGCGAGACTTGATCGAAATGCGTCGTCGTGTGTGGAACGCTATCAACGTGAGTTGTTGTGTGAGGCACGGCATCGACATGATTGCCATGCTGGACGTAATCAGTGTGTGTCGTCGTGTGCGGCACATTGTCGAAGTGCGTGGTGGTGTGTGGCACGCTCCACTGGGCTTGAGCGGTAGTCGCCAACGCCATGACGGCAACGGCTGTTGAGAGAAGAATCTTCATCGAACCAAACTCCTTACGGGGGGGATTTTTGCGGGGCAATCACAATCCGTCGGATCATTCAAATCACCCACAAAGTTAATCTTACCCAGCCACGCGAGGGGTGACAACTAACCGCATCTTCCGACTGATTCTCTTTTTGTCATCTAAACGAAGCACTCAGTCATCATGGGGACGACACAGGCGTTCGCGGAACCTTCGTAAATCGTTGGTTTTCTGGTTTGGCACACTAACTGCGTTGGTTGGAGTTCAACGGCACTTGCCGTAAACCTCCCCCCGAAATGTCAGGATGAATCAGTATGAAACGCTTTCTCGCCATCGCCGCTCTCACGGCAGGACTGTTTGCCTTCGCCGGAACCACCGACACCACGGCGGCAGATTACTTTCACGGCGGACACCATGGATTCGGCGGCGGGCATCATGCTAGCTATCACCACGGCGGTTTCAGTCACCCGCCCATTCAAACGTACCCCAGTTACGGATACCAATCGAACTACGGCGGTTATGGATACGGCCAAACCTATCAACCACGATACCAGCAACAGTATGCACCGGCGTATCGTGCTCCGTCGAGCCGACAGCACGGCGGGTTGCACATCGACATTGGACGCTTCCATGTTCTAGGTGTCGGCGGACACCACCACTAAGCGGCTACCACCGAGTAACCAACGAATTTTGTATGACCGCGTGAGATTCGTCTCACGCGGTTCGTGTGAAGAAGCACTCATAGACGCGGCCCGCAGGGTAAGCGGCTGAACGATTTCGATGAAACATTTACAAAGAGTTTGAAAAACATGCCGACGCAATTCATTGCCACAGCTGCCGCTGCGTTTCTTTTCATAGTCAATTTCGCCGAGCCTGTCGCTGCTCAATATCACCACGATCACGGGTTCCACCATCGCGGCGTTTACGGGCGCGCTCACGACTACCATCACGGCTTTGATTACCACTCAGGTCACTATCAGGATTACGGCGATCATGCTCACTACCAAGACAACTACTACTTGGGACATGGCGGGCTTGATGCGTACTGCCCAGCGACTAGCGTCTGTCCATTGCAGTATCAACCGCAAGCCGCAATTGGAACGCCCTATCTAGAAGACAGAACTTATCAGAACATTCCTTTCAACAACGCACCGGCATACGACGAACGGAATCCTATTCAGCCTCACAATCACGCGGGTCACGATCATTCGGGCCATGTTCACGATCACGACGGACATTCGCACGCGGCACCGTTACGTTCGCCCGATGCTGGATACATCGCTCCACCATCGCTTTCCCCCAGCGATCGTCGCCAACCATCGCCACCGCCGAGTTTCGATTCGCGCTCGCGTCAAGGTCAACCATCTCAGCAGTCGGCCCCCATCCAAGACTCAGACTCCTCCATAAAAATGGACGGCCCTCCACCAGCTCTTTAACACGAAAACGCATATCGACTACCGACGACACGGCAATCTGTGAATTGCGACTGCCTTGGAAACGACAAGGACCTGCGAGCTTTTGGCTCGCAGGTCCTTTTTACTTTCCAAACATTAAGAATCGTTGAAATTGGCGTCGGTTACGCTTTGCCGCTGGCGTTGCTTCCTCGAGGTCGAAGTCAACCGCATCGACATCCAGTCGAGCGAGCACATCGTTGTAATAATCCATTAGTCGAGCCTCAGTTATCATCTTGCGGCTTCGATTTGAGATCGGCGTCAAGAATTCGACCTTGGGATATTCGTCTGTGTTCGGGATCGCACCGGGCTGGCGCGGCCAATCTCCTTGGTGCAGATTTGCAAGCTGGTCTGATTTCTGATCGTTAGGTCAGGCGTGCCCAGCCATCGCGTGCTCGCAACTCGACGTCATTGAGCTGGATCGAATGGGCTGTTGCTGGGGTCATCGAACGTAATCAGCGTATTCAATTGGACTCGTTTTGTCGTCAATATGATTCGCCTGTCGAACGGCTTGCGTCACGAATCAGCGTGAAAGACGGGGGAAAACGCAATTTTGCATGTTTGGCACAAACGCTGCGTTGTTTCACAGGAAGTTTCCCACCTTCCGTTTCTCTGAAACAACCCCAACAAGAAAGGCCTCAGTCATGTTGACCACGAAAAAGCTCCTTCCCGTTATCGCACTTGCTGCCGCAGTCACCTTCGCCCTTGGGGGTGAAGCAAAAGCTCAGCATGGTCATGGCTGGGGACGCGGTCACCACGGTCACGTCTATCAACCTGTGACTCAATCGCATTGGGGCCATGGACACCATCAGTCGCACTATCCGAGCTTCGGCTGGCGTCAACCAACATTCCACAACACGACGCACCTCGACTACCACGCACCGCAAATCCGTCGGCACGGGAATCACTTCCACGTACAGCCCGGTCATTACGACGTCCACAACACAGGCCACTGGCACCGCTAAGGAACATGAATTTTGTGGTCAACATGCCCCAAGTTCGTTCCAGAAAACTTTTTGGAATTGGTTAAGGGATTTGGCCTGAGTTCACGCAAGTCCTTCTGTACCCAGCTCACTTCGAGCAAAAAAACATCTCACTCAACAAAGGTTTCGTCATGTCAATCGTCAAAAAACTCCTTCCCGTTGTCGCTCTTGCTGCCGTGTTCACCTTCGCCCTCGGCGGCGAAGCAAAAGCCCAGCACGGTCATGGATGGGGACATGGTCACCAAGGTCACGTCTATCAACCTGTGACTCAATCGCATTGGGGCCATGGACACCATCAGTCGCACTATCCGAGCTTCGGCTGGCGTCAACCGACGTATCACAACACGACGCATCTCGACTACCACGCCCCCCAAATCCGTCGGCACGGGAATCACCTCCACGTGCAACCAGGGCACTACGACGTGCATCGCAGCGGCCACTGGCACCACTAAGCCTGAGGTGAACATTTGACCCGGCCGACATTTGTCGGTCGGGTTGGTCTTGCAATCGTTGCGAACCGCACTGCCACTTCAATGCAAAAAACGATGACTAAAGTCGACCTTTCAGTGCGTGATCGAGCACTCGCGTTGGTCCTGACAGCTTACACTCAACAATAGTCCAATCCTGTTGCTACTGACGTTTCGATGACATCGGAAGCACCCAATATCCTCGGAGGTTCCCGATGCGTCATCGCCTACTAACCGCTGTTTTCCCCGCCGTATGCCTTTGTGTAGTAGCAAGCACGGCTTCGGCACAGTTTAGAATCCAAATTGGAAACGGTCACAACTCACATGGCCACGGTGGAATCGTTCAGCCACACATTGATCATCACGACCACGTGATCCGGGATTCTCATGGTCACGTTCGAGGGATTCAACACCACGATGTGATTCACGGAGGTACCCATGGCGTTGTCCCTTCCATCGGTGGTACACATATTGATCACCACGACCACATCGTCCGCGACCGCCACGGACATGTGATCGGGACGCAGCACCACGACGTGGTACACAACGACTGGTCGCACATTGTCCCCAACACCATTCATGGTTATGCAACCGGACAGTACTACGTGCGCGGAGGTCAGTATTACTACTCGCCGCAGGTTTCAAGCCAGCACGTTACCGCGAGACCAGTGATGTTGCCGTTCGGCGGATTCACCCAGTACAGCGATCTTTCCGGTCGATTGGAAACGCTCGTCAATGAGATTCTGCTCGACCTGCATTGCAACTACTCGCACAATCGTGGTTTCGCGGAAACCTACCGTGAAGCCTATCAACTACTAGGCGTGGCAAAGTTCATTCACGCCGCAGAGCACAACAACGATCGCGAAGCCATGCGTTCCAAACTTCTGGGAACGGACCAGCTGTTTCATCACATCCAGGACGATGTGCGAGGTTGGACACGAATTCATCACCGCCAAATTGGTTCGCTCGGAATCGTGTCAAAGATGGACTTGGCCGAAGCAACGTTGCATCACTTGATGAACGATGTTGGCGTGTCAGAGTCAGCTCAGGCTCCACAACCAGGGGCTGCGCCAGCACCGCTTGTGGAGCAAGCGCCCCCGCCGCCTGCTGCACAACAAGGCTACGCACCGCAACAGGGAGCGCGTCAGGGTTACGCGCCACAAAGAGCGCCTGCTCAAAACTACTCGCCTCAAGGAAGCCCAGCAGCAACGGCAGCACCGTTAGGCAATTCTCCTCCGCCACCGACGGTCCAATAGTTTTCGTATTGTCCTTGATACAGCCTCGCCAAGAATCTTCCCCCCGTCTCTGAGGACAACCGCTGCAGTGATCATTCCGATTCAACTGCGCAGAAGCCGCAATCCATTGGCGATCACCAGCAGGGAGGCTCCCATGTCAGCGGCGATTGCGGCCCACAGCGATGCCACTCCCGCCAAGGTCAGCACGACGAACAAAGCTTTGATTGCCAAAGAGAACCAGATATTCTGGCGAATGACGGACAGCGTTCGTCGCGAGTGTTCGATCAGCCAAGGCAGCTTCGACAGGTCGTCGGACATGAGGGCAATGTCGGCTGTTTCAATCGCGGCGTCGCTTCCCGCCGCTCCCATCGCGAGTCCTAATGAAGCCCGGGCTAGTGCGGGTGCGTCATTCACGCCATCGCCGATCATCGCAACATGCTTGTATCGCGAAACGAGTTCTTCGACCTCCGCGACTTTGTCTTCAGGTAACAACTCCGCATGGACTTCGTCGATACCGGACTCTTTGCCGATCGCTTTGGCGGTGCCCTCGTTGTCGCCGGTCAGCATGACGATCCGCTTGATGCCGACTTGGTGCAACGTCTTGATTGCCTCGCGGGTCTCGTCTCGGATGGCGTCGGCTAGCGTGATGAAACCACAGACGTGCTCGTCATTGCCGATCACAACCACGGTTCGTCCGGCCTCCTGCATCGCTTCGAGCTGCTGACGAACTTCCAGGGTTTCCTGTCCGCGTTGTTCAAGATAACGATGCGAACCGAGCCAATAGGTTTTTCCGTCAATGACTCCGGTTGCCCCTTTACCTTGAATCGTCTCGAACGATTCGGCTGGCGGCATGGTCATGCCACGTTTCTTGGTCTCATCAACAATGGCTCGTGCGAGCGGATGGTTGCTATTGAGTTCCAATGCTCCGGCACGCGTCAGCAATTCTTCTTCGTCGTGGCCGTTCATCGGAACGACGTCGATGACTTCGGGAGCACCCTTTGTTAGCGTCCCGGTCTTATCCATCGCGATCGCGACCAGCTTACCAGGTAGCTCGATGAACACGCCCCCTTTAACCAACACGCCATTGCGTGCAGCGGCGGCCAGCGATGCGACGACCGACACCGGTGTTGAGATCACCAATGCACATGGGCAGGCGATGACCAGCAACACCAGCGACCGATAGATCCAAACCGACCATGGTTGTCCGAGCAGCAAAGTCGGAATCAACAGCATCAACAACGCGACCGCCATCACCACCGGTGTGTACGCCGCAGCAAACTTCTCGACCCACTTTTCTGACGGTGCCCGCTTCGATCCGGCATCGCCAACCATTTGAATGATGCGGGCCAGCGTCGTGTCCTCCGCCGCCTTGGTGCTTCGCATTTCCAGCAAGCCATCGCCGTTGATCGTTCCAGCGAACACTTCACTACCGACCAGCTTTTCGACCGGCACGCTCTCGCCGGTGATCGGGGCCTGGTTAACATCGCTGTTGCCGACGATGACTTCGCCATCGAGCGGTATCTTTTCGCCCGGCCGAATCACGAGCTTCGATCCAACCGGCACTTCGGCTGGCACCACGTCGCGGACTTCGCCGGAGTCGTCTCGTAAGTGAGCGACCGGAGGCGTCAGGTCCATCAATGAAGCGATTGCCCGTCTCGCCCGGCCGATACTCCATGATTCCAACAGCAACGACAGCGAGAATAAGAATGCGACCGCCGCTCCCTCAAACCACTCGCCGATCGTGATCGCTCCGATCACCGCGACCGACATCAGCAAATTCATGTCAGGCCGCAAGGTGACCAGTGCTCGCCAAGCTTTCGGTAGCACCAAATACATCCCGGCCAGAATTCCGATCAGGTAGCAAACGATCGCGGGCGTTGCGACGGCCTCATCGAAGCCGCCCGAGAGCAAATGAATCACCAGCCCGATCCCGCCGAAAGCACCGCTGATCGCGGTCATGATCGCGCGTTGATGGCTTGCCCAGAACGATCGTCTGTCAGATGACTGTTGAGAGTTCTCCCATGTCTCGGCCTTCAACCCCGTCCGCTCGATCGCGGCCAGCACATCCGCGGCGGTAACATCGACGCCATCAAGATCAACGGTCAGTCGCCCATTAAGCAAGTCGAAACCCAAACGCTCATCACCACCGAGCAGCGGCACTAATTCACGTTTGATCAGCGCAACTTCCTCGGCACAATCCATGCCGAGGATTTTCAGTTCCATCTTGTTTTCATCGCTCATCGTTGTCATCCTCGTCGATTTGAACTTGCCATGCGTCGCGTCCAGACTCGTAGGCTTCCCAAGCCACATAGGGAACGATCAACAGTGCAGCCACCGGATCGGCCCACCACCAACCTTGCCACTGCACCAGACCGATGCCGATCAGCACGACAACGGTTTGGTACTCGCAGATCATCGTGTCAATGGCATCGTATTTCAGAGTCGCCGAATCGGTCTTCTTGCCATAGCGATACTTGCCCCATGCCAGCATCGGGTTGACGACCAGCGACACCAGCAAGATGCCAATGCCCCACCACGACATCGACGCGGTTTCTTGGCTGATGAACTTGCTGATCGCCTCGTAACAGATGAATAAGACAGCAATCGTGAAGGCACCCGAGAGAACCCCTAACGCGATCTTCTTTCTCTTCCGCTTGTCTCGCTCGTTGATACCTTTGGCTTCGCCGTTCAACTGCCAGATCATGAACGCGGCGGAGTTCGCTTCGACGATGCTATCGACGCCCCAACTGATCAGCGCCGAACTGCCCGTCATGAATCCGGCCGTTAGCGAAATGGTCACTTCGGTGATGTTGTAGATCAGGCTGGCAATTTCGACATTGCGACCCCGGCGTATCAATTTTGCTCGTTCCTCGCTCATCGCACTTCTCTTAGTAGTTGAATGTTCGTCATGGCAAAGTGGTCAGCGGGAATGGCGGGAAGTCGATCCATTGCAATTTGCAAATCCTGTTCCGGGATCTCGTAGCTGCATCCGTTGACGAGCACGTCGGTGGCCGCCTTCATCTGCTCGATCGCGATCCATTCGCCGGGGCAGCGGTGGTTATGGTAGTGATCGCCGCCGCCTTGAGGAATCAAGGTGAATGGATTCCCGTCCCAATCGTGAAAACGAGATGGCCTGAACGTTTCCGGCTGGTCCCAAAGACGTGGATCGTGGTTGGTACCGTATAAATCCAGCAGCACCTTGCGGCCGCTCGGAAAGTGGTAACCCTGCCACTCGAATGATTCTTTCACCTTTGCTCCGGCAAACGGAAAGAATGGATAGTAACGCCGGACCTCCTGCACAAAGCAATGCAAATCATCCTGGGAGTCATCGCGAAGTTGTTCGCGAATCACGGGATGTTCGTGCAGGGCGTGAGCACACTGAACGATGTAAGCCGACACGGCGACCGTTGGACGCAGGATATTGTTTAGCTCGACCGCCGCGACTTGAACGTCCAACAAATATCCATCGAGATCACGATGATTAGCGACGATGAACGCGGCGGTGTCTTCGGGAGGTTGATAGTTTCCAGCACGAATTTGTTTGACAATTCCTCGCAACCAAGCTTCGTTGCGTTTGCGTGCGATCCTTGCCCACCAATGCTTTGGACCGATGCTGCCCGCATAGTCGAAAAGGGCTGCCAGCTCACTGGTCCTTCGATCCACATCGGCCGGATCAAGCGGCACGCCCGCCCACTGACAAACCGCTTCGGTTAGAACCTCTTGAGCCTGTCGGTAAAGCACGACCTGATCCATGCGTGACCATTGCAGAATTCGACGGTTCCAAATGTCACGAGCAAGCCTCGTCAGTCCGCCAATTTTGTCTTCGGTCAGCAACGACATGAACATCATCTTGCGATGACGATGGGCCTTGCCGTCCATGCCCTGTACCCCGCCGCGTCCGAACAAAGTCTTGGCGATTCGCGACGGAGCGACACTGACGCGGGAGAAACGCGAGGTGTCGTAAAACGCCTTAGCGGCTTCCTCGCCTCGCAAGCAGATTACCTTTTGCAAAAGCAAACGAGTCTCGAACGCATCCGAGCCGTGTCGTTCACAATGCTTGGAGATAAAACGATAGGGATCGCGGGCAAGAGCAAACGTGTCGTCGAAAAAAGTATTGTTGGGGATTTGGGTCATGTTTCGTCCTCGATGTGTCAATAGGCTTCACTTGTGTTCGTTCGTTCACTTGCTTGCAGTTGAAATCACTTTTCCGTCGCTGCCGATTCCGCCGAATCGCTTTGCTTGGCCTCTTTTGCGTTGGACAAAATCTCAAAACCACCCTTGACTACAATTCCGGCGACAATCCCTCCGATCACCAAATCGGGAACTTGTGACTGAAAGAAAATGACGGCAATACCGGATAGCACGATGCCAAGGTTGGCGATCATGTCATTAGTTGTGAAAATCCATGAGGCATTGAGATGAACCCCCTCATCTCGATATGAGCGAAGCAGTCGTAGGCACACTAGGTTGGTCGCAGCGTTGATGATTGCTACGACGATCATTGCCCAGCCGACAGGTTCAGAGCCGGAAACGAAGCGGCGTATCACGTCGACCACTAAGCCGATGGCCATGGCAACCAGTAGAACGCCCGATAGTTTGGCGACTCGTGATTTTGCAGTCGCTGAACGGCCTACCGCGTACAGACTAGCGAAATAGACAAACGAGTCGCCGAGGTTATCCAGCCCCGCGCCTAACAATCCTGTTGACTGAGCGATGAAGCCGACGACCCCCGCCAGTAATGCCTGAGAGAAATTAATGAGCAGCACCCAAATGAGCGTTCGACGCTCATCTCCGTCTTCGTGATCGTCTTGACGCTTCTCGACGTTGCTCATCGCTCGGCTCTCGTTTGATCGCGGATGTAGACCTGGAGCGCATCGTTCAAATATTTTTTCGATTTCAACCCGACCAGACGTTCTGCTTCTTTTCCATCCACAAAAATCAGCAGCATCGGGTATTTGTCGATGTTGTACTTTTCCTTGATGAAGGGGTTTTCCTCGATATTCACTTCCGCGACTTTGGCTTCACCGGATAATTCCGCCGCGAGTTCACGAATCGTCGGTTTCATGGCGATGCAGGGCTGGCACCACGGTGCCCACATGTCGACCAAGACGGGAAGCTCGGACTCGATGACTTCGCGTTGAAAGTTGGCGTCGGTCAACTGGGCGGGGGTAACTCCGTTCCGTCGAACTTTCTCGTTCGCCGACGGCGACTCGCTACGGTCGCAACCGAACATCGCAACCGACAAGACGCCAAACGTTAATAGGCAGATTTTTCGCATGTTTCTAATTCGTATTTGGTTCACGAAACTCGATGATTGCCTTCCTTAGCTCGAACGAACTCACTTTCCGACACTGTGATCTTGGCCGAGAAAGTGCGGACACCGGGTGTTGTACGAACGACCGCACATGCAAGCGCGCGGTCGTTCGGATTTGCCACGGTTCCGGTTATTTCAACGTCGCCAGTGCAATCACATGACGCCTTGACCTCCGAAAAACCAAACTTGACCAACGCTTTCTCGACTCTCTCCGCCAATTGGCACCTCACGCGACCGCCTCACGCACAATCCGTAGGTGATTCGGATGAGAAACCTCTAATCGCTGTCCACCGACCGAATTACACTCCAAAGCCAGGATCGTTACATCGTCATCCGGCGGTAGGTTACCTGCATGCTGCCCAAGTTCGCCGACCAGCCGGTTTAGGGAATCGTCGAGCGGTTCATTCACACTCCCTGCGAATATCTCCGCGATCCTGCCTCGTCCGAACTGTTGCTCATTCACGTTGTGCGACTCGGCCACACCATCGGTGGCCATCAACAGCCGGTCGCCTTTTTGTAGCCAATGTTCCGTGGTCTTCCATCGTGAGTCAGTGTCAATTCCCAAGGGTAGACCGGTCGACTCAAGTGACGAGGTGCCGTCCTTTGAAAGCAACGTGACGGGTTCGTGTCCCGCGCTGGCGAGTTGCAGACGCCCAGTCGCAGGGTCCCAACGCAGTACAGCGGCGGTGGCGAATTCACTGTCCATCAGGTAGCCGGGCAACATCACATTGACACGCTGCAGCACTTCGCCCGGACTTCCACCACGCATCGACGCCGTGTCGAATAGCATTTTCAAAATAGAGGCATTCATCGCTGCCGGAATGCCGTGGCCAACAAGATCGGTGATGTAAATCAGCCAGGTATCCTCCGGCATTGCGACGACTCCGTAAATATCTCCAGCAACGTCCTCCGCGGGCTGATAGTGTGTCGAAATTGTCAGTCCGGGAACGGTCGGCGACTGCGGCAAAAGATGTCTCTGTATCCTCTCGGCCCGGCTCATGTCCAAGGCCCGCCTTTGCTCCGTGTTCGCAAGCGATTCGCTCATTTCGGCAATGGATTGGCCAAGAGTATTTAACTCGTGGCTGAGGCATTTAATTCTCGGAACGGCCAAACGATCTTCGCTGACCCGCTGCACGGCGTTGACCAGCAAACGTGTTGGCTTAACAATCAGTCGAACCAGGGCGAGGTTCACCAGGACGGTTGCGATTGTGGCAAGGCCAAGCTGACTCAGCACGTGAATGATGATCTCCCTGCGAATCGCGCGGCGGACATCGGCCGCTGTTTCAGAAATCTCGACGCGAACCGGCCCAGCCGCGAAATGACCGACGACCGCAAATTCATATGAATTCTCCCAAGATTTCCGCGCGTGTTCCGATTCCGAATCCGCCAACAGATTCACGTTGGTATCGGCATAGTACTGCAGGTCTTGCTCGTTCCAGCCAATGTTGATCCATCGCGGCGAACCATTCTGTTGTGACGAATCTAAACGGCTGCCGACAAGCAACCGCTGAATCGTTTGCGAGTTCGGCGGCTGATCCATCGCCAGCAGCGCGCTACCGATCAGCGATGCTTGCTCGTCGAGCGCCTCACTCCGTTCGCTGGTAGCGCGTTTCATCTCCATTCGATGGTCCAGTACAGCAAGTACCGCCACGAACAGTACCAGCGGAACGTTGACGGCGGCAAGCAATAGTGTCCCGGTTGAGCAGGACCACCTCGGACGGTTTGATGTTGTCTTCATCCTTGAACCCCCGCCAATCGTTGATGAACGACCCTAACGAGTTCCTCGCCACTGAGCGGATTGGAAAGCCCGACTTGACCATCGTCAGAAAAGGAAACTTGCAGAAAATCCAGCAGAACGGTCGGAATGGTCTCGATGACATCGTCCTTGAACATGACGTCTATCACGCCGTCACCCTGTCCCCATGGCAAATGGATCTCGATCACAAGGACCGCGAACTTGTTGGTTCGCAAATACTCAAGGCACGTCACACCGTCGCCGGATTCGGTGACCAAATAGCCAGCCGCGATGAGTTGACATGCATACTGGGCACGGCGTGTTTCGTCTTGGACACAGAGTAGCAAGGACTTTCGGTCGTCTACTTGGTTATCGTTGTCCGGGCAAACTAAAGAGGGTGATTGATAACTTCGTTGAGGTAATGTTTTCATTGAACTGCTTTCTTGTTTGGTAAATGATGACAGATGCCCTTTCTGATTCAGGAAAGCCATCAAGTCAGATACCGCGACAATCGAGAGCAGACGTCCTTTGCCGACTCATAACGTACGTTATCTTCCGAAATGCTCGTCATGGGATTGCGAAGTTTGCTACATCCCATCGGTTGCCATGAGAGCGGCTTTGACGCGAACGATCCCATTTCAAGATCGAGTCGTACTTTGTCCGAATGACTCCAGAAATAGACAACTGACTCAAATACATCGCAACGGCATGGACATGGACACTTCTCTGGGCACTGTTCGCAAGAAACGCAACCAGCAGGAGAGTCGAAGCTGGACGGATGACAGCATTCGGGGCATGCGCAACCGCCGATCGCCATGGCTGTTGATCCATGCACGCAAAAGGCAATAAGAATTAGAACGATTAAACGCATGTCGATATTTGGTTCCCCCGGTTCTTCAATGAAAGGCCGCTGATGCTGCGGTATCCACAACATCAGCGGCCACACAGTTTCAATCCAAATCGAAGGCTACTTCTTCGGTTTGGACGTGTATGTTCCGCTCGGGCCTTCGAGCTTCACGGGTTCCTTACCAGCTTTTTCGATTGCTTCCCACAACTGGAGCGGCGACAGCGTCGCGCTGCTCTTGGGGACGACGATCGCGGTCTTGGACTTGACGTCGGTCTTGACGCCTCCGACGCCGGACACTTCGGACAACTTCGCGGCCACCTTCTTTGCACAGCTCTCACAGGTGAGAACCTTCAAGGTGATGGTGGTTTTGTTCGTCGAAGCCCCAACCAAATCGGCGGCAGTGGCAATGCGGCTTTGAGCCGTCATGCAAAGGGTAGCGGCGAACGTCAGGGCAAGGCAAAGGGAGGTACGGTACATTTTCAGATTCCTTTCAGGTAACAAACATAAACTTTCATCTGGTCGGTCCTTTCGGATGGGGTCTAGGTGTCACATCGCTATCTCCTTTGGTTTGTAGGACGAAGTGGGTAAACGGGGATAAGGTCAGACTGAAAAACGTGGCTGAGGGCGAGCGACTCAACGGGCTGGTCAAATGCGCTACTGTTTTCTCCCCAGCCACTACGATCAAATGGCTATCGCCGTGGATGGGTCGAGGTTTCAACTTTCGCCAAGGGCACGGTTGAATCCTCACTGTTCTCTGTCGGCGAAACGTTCAAACAATCGCCATCGCAGCAGGCTTGCGAAATGCAAGCCGTCCGGTGGGGCACAGAACATCCACACATGCAGCCGGGCTGAACGAGCAGAAACGTAGCGAACGACATGGTCGTGACGCGTCGCAATCCCCGACTCCAGGCGTTTCTTTTTGGCGATTGCCTTGACATGCCTACTCTGTTGGTTGCGGTGGTTTGTGACCCGTCTTGGCTTCGTAAGTCGCTGCGAACTTATCGAAACGCTTGGGGCTGCAAATGAAACACTGCGATTCGGGGCGGTCGTGTTCATCACACCAATCGCCATCCTCTTTGAACTTCGACACCAACGTTTTGTCACACAGGGCGCAATCGCCTTCGGGAACACCGTGTTCGACGCACCACCAACCGCCGTGGCTGTGATCCACATTCGTTGCCGCCACCGGTTCGGAACTACCGGGTTCAGTGACGACATCGCTCTTGCTGCAACCGGCCAACACCACGGCGGCAGCGGCCAATCCGGCCAGCGACAGTCCACGAAAATCTTTGATCCAATTCATCTTCACAATCAATCTCCTTCGGCTTGGCCGAATCAAGGGTTAGACCGTCAGCCGCTCGGACAGCTTCTGGGATTCAAACGTTTCGTCGGAATCCGAAGGCTGCTCCGACTCTGGGTCGGTCCGGTCGTTGGGTTTGAGTTGATGACCATCATCATCTCCACCATCTCCGTCAAATTTTTCAACCGGCAGGTTGAAGACCACATAGAGCACTCGCAAAACGAGCAAGCTCATGATCATTGCGCTACACACGCCGCCGATCACAACCGTTGCCAACGGTCGCTGCACCTCGGCGCCCATGCCGGTACTGAACGCCATCGGCACGAAACCAAGGCTGGCGACAAGCGTCGTCATTAGGATCGGACGCAATCGCGTCATCGCGGCTTCTTCGACCGCTTCATCGAGTGACCGACCACGCCGCCGGAGTTGTCGGATCGTTGAAACCAGCAACATGTCGTCCAGCACTGCAACGCCGGACAATGCGATGAATCCAACGGCAGCCGAAATGGAAAACGGCATGTCGCGAACCCATAGTGCCAACACTCCGCCGATCCAAGCGAAGGGAACGCCGGTGAACACTCGTAACGAGTCCACCCAGTTGCGATAGGTCGCGTAGAGCAATGACAGGATCATTAACAGGGCGATGGGAACAACGATCATCAACCGCAGTTGGGCACGTTGCAAATTCTCAAACTGGCCACCCCACTCGACACGGTAGCGTCCCGGTGGCAGTTGAACCTTCTCGTCAATCGTGCGTCGGGCTTCGGCGACAAAACTACCCAAGTCGCGTCCACGGACATTCGCTTCGATCGTGATTCGCCGTTGGTACCAATCTCGCTTGATTGTGTTCGGCCCCTCGACCTTCTCGATCGTGGCTAACCGAGACAAAGGGATGCGTTCACCCGAAGGCGTCGCTACTAAAATTTGACGGATCGCGTCTGGGTTAGCTCGCGCCTTTTCCGGCAAGCGAATGATCAGCGGGAAACGCAATTGCCCTTCGTACACTTCGCCGACATGATGGCTGCCTAACGAACGCACAAGATTCATGATCGTGCTGGCCGACACCCCGTAGCGTGCGATCTCGTCTTGTTTGACACGAATCTGTAAAACGGGTTGACCAGACACCTGTTCGACCTTGACGTCTTCGCTGCCGGGAATGGCATTGAGCGCCCGTTCGATCTCGCTCGCCTTCTCGACCATCAGATCGAGGTCATCGCCATAGAGGATTGCCGCGACATCCGACCGAACGCCCGAAATCATTTCATTCATTCGCATCTCAATCGGTTGTGACATCGCCAATCGAGGGCCGGGCAAGTCTCGAAGTTCTTCCTGAACCTTGATGACCAATTCTTCCTGCGTCTCCGCCCTCGTCCATTGTTCGCGTGGATGCAGGGTCAAAAACAAATCGGTCAATTCAGTTCCCATCGGATCGGTCGCAACTTCCGCCGTACCGATGCGGCTCCAGACCTGCGATACCTCATCAGGAAACTTATCCAGCAGAACCTGCTCCATTTGCGTGTTGTATCGCATGGATTCTTCTAGCGTTGTGCCCGCCAGCCGCACGACGTTGATCGTGATCGCACCTTCGGAAAGTCGCGGTACGAACTCGCTGCCAAGGTTCGGTGCAACCAAACCAAACACGCTGACCAACAACAATAGTGCCGCACCGATCACAAAGGTCTTGTGGTGCATCGTGAACCGAAGAACCGGTGCATAAAGTCGCTTGAGCACGCGGATCAACAACGGCTCTTTCTCTTGGACGTTCTTCGGCAAGAACAGACTGGCCAAAACCGGCATCAGGGTGAGCGATAGGACCATCGAACCGGCCAAGGCCATGATTACGGTGATCGCCATAGGTCGAAACAGTTTGCCTTCGATCCCTTCGAGCGTCAGGATCGGCAGATAGACAATCATGATGATTAGCTCGCCAAACATCGTCGGCTTGCGAACCTCGATGGCCGCCTCGCGAATGATCTCCAGTCGACTTTTGCCGTCCCGGTTGTGTGCCAAATGCCGCACGCAGTTCTCGATCATCACGACGCTGCTATCGACGACCAACCCAAAGTCGATCGCACCCAGGCTCAGCAGACTGGCGGCGATGCCAAACTTCAACATTCCTGAAAATGCAAACAGCATCGACAATGGGATCGCTGCCGCGACGATCAAACCTGCTCGCAGATTCCCCAGAAAGATGAACAACACCGCGATCACCAACAGACCACCTTCAAAGAGATTTTTTTGAACGGTGTGAATCACGTGGTCGATCAATTCGGTGCGGTCATAGACGGTTTGAATTCTGACGCCCGCTGGCAGTGTCTCTTGAATGCTGGCGATCTTTTTTTTGATGGACCACGTCACGTCGTGACTGTTCTCGCCCATCAGCATGAACCCGAGTCCCAAAACCGCCTCGCCGCGTCCATTCGCCGTGACCGCCCCGCGTCGGATTTCGTGTCCGATTTCCACCTCCGCCACGTCACGAATGCGAACTGGCACGCCATCTTTGGCGGTGATAACAACATCCTTGATCTCCTCCAGATTGACCGTTCGACCGACGCCGTGGACCAACAACATTTCGCTGCCGTCGGTAACCGTCCCACCACCTACATTCTCGTTGTTCGCTTCGATGGCTTCGCTAACTTGCTCGAACGTCAATCCATACTTCACCAACAAATCCGGTTGCAGTCGAACCTGATACTGTTTCTCGTAACCACCCCAACTATTGACCTCCGCAACGCCGCGAACCGAACGCAACTGGGGCTTCACCACCCAGTCGTGGATCGTACGCAATTCCGTCATCCGCTTGATGCGTTCTTGTTGTGCGACCTTGGAGAAATCAACACCTTCGTAAACCAGCACATAGTGAAAGACCTCGCCCAACCCTGTCGAAACCGGCCCCATTTGCGGTCGCTGAATCCCGTCGGGCAACTCGACGGTGGAAAGCCGTTCGTTGATCAGTTGTCGGGCGAAGTAGATGTCGATGCCATCGTCAAAGATCACAACGACTTGAGACAGGCCGAACTTTGAAATCGAACGCAACTCATGCAGGCCCGGCAACCCGCTGATCGCCTGCTCGACCGGAAACGTAATCTGACGCTCGATCTCTTCGGACGCGAGCGAAGGGGCGACCGTGTTGATTTGAATTTGAACCGGAGTCGTGTCCGGGAACGCGTCAATGTCCAGTTGCTGGAGCGAGAACACACCAACGCCAGCGAACAACAACGCGGTCAAGATGACCAAGGCGCGGTGCTTGAGCGAGAAATCAATGAGGTAGTTAAGCATCCGTGCAATCCTTTATTCGGCGACGCAGTCGCAGCCTGCACCAAGGTTGTTCTTGAGAAGTTGTGCCCGCAGCACGTCGCTGCCGTCGGTCGCGATCACTTCGCCCGGTAACACACCCGAAATGATCTCTGTCACATCGCCATTGACCGCTCCCAATCGAACCGAGCGGACATGGAAAACCTTGTAGCTTTCGGGGCTGGCGAAGTAGTCCTTGTCGCGAACAAAGACGACTTGGCAACAACCTTCCCAATGAGAGGAGCCGGTTGGGATCACGATCGCGTCGGACTCTTTCCGCAGGATCACTTCGCCCATTCCAAAGGTCTCGTTGCGGAGGCGTCCGTCCGAGTTGTCCAACACGGCTCGAACCTGCAACATCCGCGTCGTGTTGTCTGCCGAAGTGCTAATCCAGTCCAATGTTCCGGTGACGACTTCGCGGCTACCGTCGGCGCGAAACTCAACGGGCTGACCGATTGCCAACTGCTCTGAACTTTCCAGCGGAATGTTCAACGTCAGCCACATTTGTCGAACGTCGGCGACCTGAAAGAGAATCCGCGTCGGATCAACGACTTCGCCCGCGGAAACACTCCGCTGAACCACGACACCTTGGATTGGCGATCGAATCGGCAGCAGGTTTGACGTGACGGTTCGACTGTTCAACTGCGCACGAAGCTCGTCCGGAATTCCTAGCAATCGCAAGCGATCGAGCACCTGTTGTTCTGATAAGCCCTGCAACTCACCGACTTCGGCGGGCAGTCCCAAATTCCGCAGCGATTGCTCCGCCGCCAAGACGTCCGCCTGAGCTTTCGCCAACGCCGCGTTCGCATCCAAAATTCGGGAACCGGCAATCGCGGCGCGAGCGCTGCTCAATCGCGAAACGTTTTGCTGTTGAAGTTTTTGTTCCGCCAACGCCCGCAGTAAGTCCGTTTTGATGTCACCAACTCCCGCCGCGTCAATCACCGCCAGAACTTCACCAACCTCCACCGGATCGCCCACGTTCTTTGTGACCTTCCAAACGCTCCCCGGCACCCGCGACGCCATGCTCGCCTGTCGCGTTGGATCGTAGATAATTTCTCCGTTACCAACGATCGACTCGGTGATCGGGGCACGCTCGACCAGTTCAACATCGACGCCAGCCTGTTGAACCGACTCGATCGAAGCAAACTGAATTCGTGACTGGTAGACCTCGCAAGCACTGTTGTTTTCTTTGCGAGGCGCAATCGCCAACGCACGAGCCGCACGTTCTAAATCTTCGACCGGAACAGTGGGTGATTCTTTGAGTTGGGCAACATCGGGATGGTCGAGCGTGCAGTTGTGGACGCCGTGGACGCTGCACCAGCCGTAGTCAGGCCCCTTGGCCATCAACGTCGGATCACACTCGACACAAATGGACTCCGGCACCGCATGTTCTTCACACCAATCATCGACAACCGGTTCGACATCGCCGGTCAGTGCGGCGAATTTGGGTATCCGCCAATCGTTGTGATGCCCGTAATAAAACACTGCTGCGAACCCGGCCAAAACCAAGGTCGGTCCGATACTGCCTAGCACCAACGAGATGCCGCGGCGAGTGGGACCGCGAGGTTTCGATTCGGCGTCCTGATTGATTTCAGTTTCGGCGGCGGGAACCTTGTGTCCATTGACGGACGGCTCCACGGGTTCTTGCAGAGGACTTTTTCTCGGCGCATCGGCAAGCGGATGACTCATTGGAAAACCTTGCTGGCTAAAGACGGTTTAAACAGCGCACGCAACAACCGCGAGCGCATACAACGACCAGAATCGCCGCCAACCAAAAGCTAGAATCCGAGCAAGCAAATCCGTAGCCGGAATTACAAACCGAGTTCGCCGGTCAGCAGACGAAGAGACCTACTCGCGGCTTAGAGCAGCCAAGAAGAGTGCGCAACGCGCACCGAGCGACCCGTCAAAAGATCCAATGGACGAGGTTGATGCTCGAATCGAGAAACCAAGACCTCGGAGAGATCAAGCGTCTCCAAACTCAGCGGAGCGAGATCCACGGCGAGCTGAAATTCGACAATCGTCCGATGGCTCAGCTCAGGCGTGACTTGACAGTCGCATCCCGTCTCGCAAGGACAGGGTGATTTCGCTGGTGGAACGCCATCGTCATCGCAAGTCGCGTTCTGTTCACCAGAACAACCGCAAGAATGATGCACAACTGCCACATCGCTTACAAAACGATTGTCAAACGCACCCTGGCAACAGACCGGGCACGCGACAACTCGCAGTGCGATAAACGATAGGAAAAGCAGCCGAAACATCGTGTCAGTTGGTGTTTCTTAATTTAGAGTTAATTAGCCAAATTGTAGGCCAAAGCTAGGCTTGCGTCCAGTCCAGTTTATCGGCAAATGCTGCCCGCTTTGTCCTGTCATTCTCGCATAGCCAGCCGCAAAACAGGCGATTAGCATACCAACACGCCCACTTGGGAGTCTGATTAACCCAGCTTCACTCCCCATCTTCCCTCAAGCGTCCTTCGCAAAGCGTTCGTCTCGGATACCCAGCCGCAACTTCCACTCCATCGCACTGCAATACAAAACCGGCACGATGAACATCGTGATGATTGCGATGACCATGCCTCCGAAGCTGGGGATCGCCATCGGCACCATGATGTCGCTGCCACGGCCGGTCGATGTCAGGATTGGAATCAATGCCAGGATTGTCGTCGCCGTGGTCATCAAGCACGGGCGAACGCGTCTCATGCCGGCGGTCACGGTGGCTTCGCGAGCGTGCTGGGCGTTCTCGATGCGATCCTTGCGGAAGCTTTCGTCAAGGTACGACGCGATCACGACGCCATCGTCGCTGGCGATGCCGAACAGGGCCAAGAAGCCGACCCAGACGGCGACACTGAGGTTGATCGTTTTGACTTGGAACAGCTCACGCATGTTGGTGCCGAGTAAGCTGAAATCGAGGAACCATTCGGTCCCGTACAACCACAGCATGATGAAACCGCCCGCCCACGCGATCAGGATGCCACTGAAGACTAGCGATGTTGTGATGGCTGATTGGAATTGCAGGTACAGAATCAAGAAGATGATCCCGAGTGCGAGTGGCAACACGATTGCCAGCGTTTTTTGCGATCGGATTTGATTCTCATAGTTGCCCGCGAACGTGTACGTCACTCCGGCCGGTAACGTGAACTCGCCCGAGTCGATTTTCGATTGCAAAAATGCCTGAGCCTCTTCGACGACGTCGACTTCCGCTTCGCCGGCCTTCTTGTCGAACAGCACGTAACCCAGCAAGAACGTGTCTTCGCTCTTGATGACCTGCGGACCTCGGGTGTAGCGAATGTCGGCGAGTTGTCCGAGCGGGATTTGCGACCCGGTTGGCGTTGGGACTAGAATCCGTTCGAGCGATTCGAGATCGTCCCGCAGTTCGCGGGCGTAACGAACTCGCACTGGGAAGCGCTCACGACCTTCAACCGTCGTTGTGATCTGCCGGCCGCCAATCGCGACTTCGATCACGTCCTGCACGCTGCGAATGTGCAGTCCGTATCGTTTGATCGCATCGCGGTCGATGTCGATCTCCAAGTACGGCTTGCCGACGATGCGATCAGCGATGACGGCTGAAGATTGGACCGTTGGAATTTGCTTCAGTAGCGATTCCAATTCCAAGGCAACCCGCTCGATCGTCTCCAGGTCTGGGCCTTTGACCTTCATTCCCATCGGAGCACGCATGCCGCTCTGCAGCATCACGATCCGAGCCGCGATCGGTTGCAACTTAGGAGCGGACGTCGTGCCTGGAATCTGGGCCGCCGTCGTGATGGCTTGCCAAATGTCGTCAGGCGTGCGTATTTCGTCTCGCCATTGCCGGAACGGACGACCGGTGGGATCAAGGATCAGCTCACCGTCGTCGTCGCGGACATACTCGTTTGCTTCCGTGTCATAGCGGAAGTTCAGCCGGTGACCGTCTTCGTCGGTTTTGTATTCCGACTTGTAGGTGATGTAGGTTTCGATCATCGACACGGGTGCCGGATCAAGCGGAGTGTCGGCGCGACCAATCTTGCCGACGACCGATTCGACTTCGGGGATCGACACGAGCAATTGGTTCTGCAACTGCAACACGTCCATCGCTTCACCGATCGAAGCGTGCGGCATCGTGGTGGGCATGTAGAGGAACGAGCCTTCGTCGAGCGGCGGCATGAATTCTTTGCCGAGTCCCGGTAGCACGTTGGTTGCTGTTCTCCAAGGACCGGACTCCCGAACGGTCGAATCAGAAACGCCAACCATCGTGAGCGTCTTGGGGACGAAACCGAAGACCTTGTCGAAACCCAACCAAGCCGATCCACCGAACAACAGAATCGCAGTTGGCAAGCAGAGAAACGCGAGCTTGTGATTCAGGCACCAACGCAGGATCGGTTC
This sequence comes from Aporhodopirellula aestuarii, assembly GCF_023701485.1. Lineage (GTDB taxonomy): Bacteria > Planctomycetota > Planctomycetia > Pirellulales > Pirellulaceae > Rhodopirellula > Rhodopirellula aestuarii. The sequence goes on along the minus strand of NZ_JAMQBK010000024.1, from coordinate 123,255 downwards.
GTACAGGAATCGTTGAAAGACGGTAAAGAATCCGAGGATGCCACCAATCAATCCGCCAACGAACAGGAGATTCAGCAGCAAACCTTTCTGCGGTCCCAGCGGCAACCACTCCTGCGTCAGTAACACGCCGACGACAAGAGCGGCGACAGCACTGGCCGCGTACGGTCCGAAACGGTGGTAACGCTCAGGAATCCGTTCTTCGTACAGTTTGTATGCGGACAGCACGATCAAGATTGCACCGACCCACCACGTCAACATCATCGACGCCGCAATACCGAGAATCAGTAACACGAACCAAGCCCCGCGACGCAAACTCTTTGACTCAATGCGCCCGCCCATCAACACGTGGGCGGCTGGCGGAATGATTGTCAGCGCCACAATGACGGATGCCGCGAGTGCAAACGTCTTGGTGAATGCGAGCGGACGAAACAGCTTTCCTTCCGCACCGATCATCGTGAATACTGGCAGAAAACTGACCACGGTCGTTGTCACGGCGGTCAGCACCGCACCGGCGACTTCGTGAGCCGCCTTGAAGATCACCGTCATTTTGTCGTCTTCGGGCGCAGCTTCATCCAGGTATTTGAGAATGTTCTCGGTGAGAATAATCCCCATATCGACCATCGTCCCGATCGCAATCGCGATGCCGGACAACGCCACGATGTTTGCGTCCACGCCAAACGTCTTCATGGCGATGAAGCACATCAACACCGCCAGCGGCAATAAAGCGCTGATCAGGAACGAACTGCGTAGGTGGATGACCATCACCAAGATCACGATGATCGTCACGAGGATTTCTTCAAACAGCGCGGTGTTCAACGTGCCCAGCGTCTCATAAATCAAGCCCGTGCGATCGTAGAATGGCACGACCGCGACTTGACTGGTCGTGATCCACGTCGGCCACTGTTCTTGAGGCATGCCACGAAGATGCTTCACCCAAGCATCACTACTGGCCGTCGCTCCCGTGATCGGTTCCAGGTCATGCCGGTCGGCGTAGAGATCAACTTCATCGGCCGACGTCTTTGTGTAATCGACAAGCACCTTCGTCGGCAGACCCGGCGAAACTTCCTTGATACGCTGTTTGATGTTCTTGATCGCTGCCAGCGGGTTGTATCCGTAGCGTACCACCGCGACTCCGCCGACGGCTTCCGCACCGGCCTTGTCGAGCGCACCACGCCGTAATGCCGGTCCAAGCGAAACGTTGGCTACGTCGGCCACCGTGATCGGCACGTTGTCCGTCACTTTTACGACCGTCTTCTCGATGTCTTCGATATCCTCGATGAAGCCGAGACCGCGGATGACGTATTCCGCCTTGTTCAGTTCGATCGTCCGAGCACCGACATCAACGTTCGTCATGCGGATCGACTCGAACACCATCGCAAGCGTCACTCCAGCGGCCCGCATCGCATCGGGATCAACGTCGATTTGGTATTCCTGAACGAATCCGCCGATCGACGCGACTTCACTGATCCCTTCCGCTGAAGTCAAAGAGTAGCGAACGTAGTAGTCCTGAATCGTTCGCAGCTCTCGCAAGTCCCAACCACCCGTCGGCTTGCCATCAGGATCACGGCCTTCGAGTGTGTAAAGATAAATTTGCCCCAATGCTGTTGCGTCGGGTCCGAGAGTCGGTTGCACGCCATCGGGCAAGGTACCGGCGGGCAAGCTGTTCAGCTTTTCCAGCACTCGCGTTCGCGACCAATAGAAGTCTGCGTCTTCGCCGAAGATGATGTAAATCGACGAGAAGCCGAACATCGAATAGCTGCGGATCGTCTTGACTTCGGGAATGCCCAACAGCGCAACCGTCAACGGATAACCGATCTGGTCCTCGACGTCCTGTGGGCTGCGACCCATCCACTGCGTGAACACAATTTGTTGGTTCTCGCCAATGTCGGGAATCGCGTCGACCGGCACGGGATCGCGAGGCAACACGCCGGTGTCCCAGTCAAACGGCGCGACCATGACGCCCCAGCCTAGCGTGGCAATGACCAGCAACAGGACAACGAGCTTGTTGGTCAAGCAGAACCAGATCAGCCGGCCGAGGATCGAGCGTTTTGCGTATTCAATGGTTTCATCGTTGTCAGTCATGTTGAATTACTTGGCCTACAACTTTTCGACTTTGTCGGCACACTTCAGCATCGACGGGCCGTAGTACGGATTGCGAACTGCATCGTCGGACTGAATCCACGATGCACCACGTCCCTCAAACGCCATCGGGCAATGCAGTTCGTAAAGAGCCGCGTCGGTGGGAAGACCGAACATCCGCTCGAGGCTCAGCATCTGCTCAGACAGCAACGCGAATCCGCTCCGCAAGGCGGCGAGGTCGTTTGCTTTCTGCAATCTTGCGACGATCTCGGACAAGTCGCGTTTCTCTTTGTTCCACATTTCGCCCGCTTTGGACTCAGAGGCAATCGGCAGCAATGAAGCCAATTGCTGATGCAACGGCTCGACGGCTTGCTTCGCACCCTCCAGATCGTCGGCCGCGAGCGCCTTACCAAGTCCCAAATAGGGACCGACAAAGCCGTTCAATTGCTGGATCACTTCTGGCGAAGCGTCCATGTTTGTCATGGCTGGCATCTGCATCTCGTCGTGAGACATCGGCAAAGGGAATTGCGTCTTCATTTGCTCGACGCGCTGGCGAGTCAACGCGAACACCCGATCGGCTTCACGCATGGAATTGGTCTCACGGCCTTCGGTGACGTCGTTCCGCAATAACATCGCAATCTCGAACCATTGCGGTCGCATGTCGGGGCCGATCAAGTCTGCTGGCACCGCCTCGACCGCGTTACCCAGTTCGTCGTAGCCGGCACGAATCTCTGCGAGGTTCGCTGCTTCGACCTTTTCTTGAATCGTTTTGTATTGCTCAACAATGCCTTGCATCGCATCACGTACCGCTGGCACCAACTCCATCGGACTTGCGTTCATCGTGACACCTTCGTCCGCCTTTGGCATTTCCATGCCGCCGTGGTTGTGTCCACCGCCGCCACCACCTTGAGGTGTCATCATCGAGGGCTTCGCCGAAATCTGCAGCGCACTGTCGAGCTTGAAGTTTCCGTTGGTCACAACGAGGTCGCCTTCGTTGAGACCGGACTTCACCAGATAGAATTCACCTGCTCGCGGACCGATAACAATCTCGCGACCTTCATAAGTCGGCTTGTCTGCGTCGGGAATCTGAACGTAGACGATCGCTCGTGTACCGGTTAGCAACACGGCTGACGTCGGTACGATCAACGGCTTCGCAGCATCGGTCGGTTCTGCGGTGACATAGCCCAGTGATTCGGCCCGCACCAATGGCATCCCGCAAATGTCGCAGTCGCCCGGTTGATCTTTCACGATCTCCGGATGCATCGGGCTGATCCACTTTCCGGCCAACGACGCATCAAGCACTCGGCCGCCCGCCGCGACGTTGCTCTTCACGATCGCCCGTACGAACATCTCCGGCTTCAGTCGGCCGTCATCGTTGCTGACGTTCACGCGAACCTTCACCGTTCGCGTAGCTTCGTTCAACACCGGGTCAATGAACGCGATGCGACCGTGAAAAACCTCGCCCGGATAAGCTTCCGTCGTGAACTCGACGTCTTGCCCGTACCGCAACCAAGCTAGGTCCGATTCGTAAGCATCCATCTGAACCCACAAGTGGTTCAAGTCGGCGACGGTGTAGATGCGGTCGCCGGTCTGTACGCGATCACCTTCTTGTTTCAACTTGCCGACGACCGCGCCGCCAACCGGCGAATAGATCGTTACGGTTTCGGATGACTTACCACGTTGCTCGATCGTTTGAATTTGTTCTGGCGTCAGTCCCAGCAACCGCAACTTCTCGCGAGCGGATTCGGCAAGATCGAGTGGTTCGATGAAACGCGATGAGCTTTGTGGCCGGTCCCGCCGAGTGGCGGCAAGCAACTCTTCCTGTGCGGTGTAGAGTGCTTCGCTGTAAATTTGCACCATGTGGTCGCCCTTGTTGACTTCGACGCCCGTATAGTCAACGAACATGCGTTCGAGCCTGCCGGGAACCCAAGCCGTGATGTGGGCAAGTCGTGTTTCGTCGTACTCGATCTTGCCCACCATCCGAACATCGGCCGTCACGTATTGCCGACGGACGGGGCTGACCTGAACGTTCATTAGGCTCTTGATCTCAGAGCTGATCGAAACGGTGCGAACACCGTCGGCCGATTCTCTCACCGGAACTAAGTCCATCCCGCAGATCGGACAACTGCCCGGACCATCGCGACGGATTTGCGGATGCATCGAACAAGTCCAAATCGACGGTTTACTTTGCATTGCCTCCGAATTCGACGTACCGGAACTCGAGGACACTTTCGGCTCATCCGAGCCGCCGCCAAACCATGAAGCGACGAAGACACCGAGCAGCACAAACGCCACCGCTTGTGCAATCCAGAGTTTTCCGCGGTGTTGTTTGAAGAATTCGTTCATGAGTTCGCTTTAGGATTTGTCTAACCACGTCACCAGCTTCGCCACTTCCTCTTGGTCGCGAACGCCGACGGCGGTGACGCTTCGAGTGCCTTGCTTCCAAGTTGCCGCGATGCTGGAATCGAGATCGACGAGACAGCAATCTTTGTCGCCGCACGTTGCCATGCTCTGGCGGCGATCGCCAAACCAAGCAGCTTCTTCGTCGTCGTGTTCAAACAGAACCAACGTCGAACCATCGGATCGCTTGCACACCGCTTTGACGCAGGTGCAGCAAGGCATCTTCAACACGCTGGTCGATGCCAACGAATAGCCGTCGGGCAATCCACTCGAAACGATCGGGCGATAGCCGACCAACCTCACGGCTCCCTCCGCGTCGACCTTCTCACCGTCGTACTTGGTAAGCAGCATCTGTTCCGCTCCGTCTGGATCGCTGGGCAGTTTCTGCAAATAGTCGTCCATCACGCCAGCGAATTCGGCCATGTGGTCAGCTGACATGCCTTCTTCGCCTTCGTGTGAATGCATCGCCATTCCGCCGGCAGTATTTTTCATGCCATCCTGACCTCCGCCGTACCAAAGCCCAACGCCAAGCAACAACAAGATCGAAGCTGCCATCGACACAACACCGACTCCATACGGCGACTCGCGAATCCAAACGCTGAACCGTCGCGACAGAGTCACTGGTTCAGCCGCCGCCGGAAGTTCACGCTCAATCCGCTGCCAAAGATCAGACGCTTTCGCAGGGATAGGAGCCTGAGCGAAAGCCGACCCAAGTGACTCGAATGCACTTAACTCGGCCGCACACGCTTCGCATGACTCAACGTGCTTCGCGACAGTTGCCGCTTGTCCAGCCGCAAGCTCGCCGTCGTGATAAGCCGACAGATATGGCTGCACCGTTTTGCAATCGTTGGTTGACATAACCCACTCATTCTCTGGGAGACGCTTCTGCTGATGTGTTTTTGATGCCCGAAGTAAGTGTTTATTCACGCATTTCAGTGAATTTGCAGAATTCTTTCCGCATCGCGTGAAGAAAGCGACCGCCCAAGTATCCAAATTCACGTCAATCGAAAAATTCGCCCTCCTCATCCGCGAAGGCAAGACCCCATGCGACTCACGAAATTCATCCCGTTTCTACTCGGCGGGCTGCTCATTCTCGGCATTTACGGCTGCAGCTCGCCCGAATCCGATCCCGTGACGCCACCCGCGACTCCCGCCAGCGACACGGCCGAGGACCACGCCGATCACGATCACGGCGACCACGCCACCGCCGATTCCGATTCGCCAATGGCCAAGATGATGGCGGGCCTAAAAGAGCTATCGCCGGAAGATCACAAGTCCGCCATGGCTCAGCACATGTGCCCCGTCAGCGGCGAGATGCTTGGAACGATGGGAGCCCCTGAAAAGGTCGATGTGAACGGCAAGTCAGTGTGGATTTGCTGCGACGGCTGCAAAGACAAACTGCTCGCCGATCCCGAGAAGTACCTCGCCAAGTTGAAGTGAGCATGTTGATGGCGGCAACTGAGTTTGTGAAACGTGCCTTCACTAAAGGCCCATCTAATTCGCTGCAAAGTGTCTTGAGCGTGGTCGACGACTACGTTTTCGATCGTCGACACCAACTCGACACACGATCCGAAGTCGCGATCAACGACTTAGACATCAGCGACGAAGATAAACAGCACGCCGACAAGTACAAGCCGACGCGTGCTCGATACTTTCGCAAGATCATGGCCAAGCTCGATCTGCCTCGCGAAGGCGTCTTTGTCGACGTCGGCTGCGGCAAGGGTCGGATTTTACTTCTCGCCGCTGAACACGGCTTCGACCAAGTCGTCGGCTTGGAAATCTCGCCCTCATTGTGCGAGATCGCCGAGCGTAACGTCGCGAGCTTCCGAGAAAACACGCCCACCGCAAGCTCGATCGAAGTCGTCTGCACCAACATCCTCGACTATCAGATGGACGGCAGCGAAACCGTCTTCTTTTTGTATTCGCCTTTCGACCAACCGGTCACCAAGACTTTTCTGGAAATGATCCGGCAGTCAATCAACGATCATCCACGGGATTTATGGCTGATCATCGACGAGTTTCGATTCCCCGAGTTGCTGGAGGACGACGAACTCTTAAAGCAATCGCTTGTTTACGAATACGGATCAGCCATCTTCCACGTCTATCACCACCTCAGCTAATTTCTAACGGAGCATCCCCATGAGACATCTATTTACTGCCGCGATAGCAGTCGCCACGCTACTGGCGACTTCGTCTTTCGCAACCGCCCAAGACGCCGCCGCACCACACGACCACGCGGCACACGACCACGCGGCACACGACCACGCTGGCCACAGCCACACCACTAAGGCAACTGGCCCTCACGGTGGCACTGTGCAAACCGTTGGCGACCGCCGAGTCGAAACCGTGATCGCCGACAAAGGCATCATGTTCATGATTCTTGGCGAGAACGATCAACCCATCGCCCCGCCCGAGGCGACCGGTACACTGAAACTTCGAGTCGGCGACAGCGAGAAGGAATACACCTACCAACTCAAAACGCTCAAGAATCTCGCGATTGGAGTCGGCGTCGACCTTTCCAAAGTCGTCGACCAACCGTTGCACATGAACGTCGAGATCACCAACATCGGAAGCCAGCCACTGGTATTCCACGCGATGGGCAAACTCGCCAGCGGTAAGCTCTCTGACGAACTACTTATCAGTCTGCAAGCCACCTGTCCCGTCAGCGGTCAACCGCTCGGCTCGATGGGCAAGCCGCCCAAGATCACGATCGGTGACAAGTCACTCTTCGTCTGCTGTGCCGGCTGCACGAAGAAAGTCGAAGCCTCACCCGACCAGTACCTCACCAAGTACTACACCGCCAAAGGCGAACAAGTGCGCGAGGGCGTCTTCAAATCCACGCTTGCCGATGCTGCCGCCATCGCCGCACAGAAAACCTGTCCCGTCATGGACGAACCGCTGGGCGGCATGGGCGTCCCAGGCAAGGTCAACGTCAACGGAAAAGCCGTCTACATCTGCTGCCCCGGCTGTGCCAAAAAGCTAGTCGCTGAACCAGACAAGTACCTCGCGGCCCTCAAAGCCAAGGGAATCACTCCACCAGCGTTCTAAATATGGCGTCAAACATCTTTCGCCGCCGGACCGACTGAGCGAATCAGATCGCTCCACATTTCACGCTGCTTGACCCAACACAGTTGCTTCGTGATCGGACGCAAGTTCCTTTCGTGAATTTTGGAACGCCCCGTCATTTCGCGGGGCAGGTAGAGCAACGCTTCTTGAATCTCGGGTGCGAGCAGCGATAGGCTCAGGATTTGAGTGAGACGGGGCTGCGAGACTTTGCCCAACTCGGCAAGTTCGATCGTGTCCTGTGCCTCGCCACGCCGCAGCATCTCGTCCATACGAATCGCGAGCGCCATCAAGCGAGAAATCCTGGGAACCTTTCCGCGCCTTTTCACCGGCGGTTCGTCGGCCGATTCCGCCTTCTTCTTGGCGGGTTTCTTCAGATTCACGTTGACCTTACATTTGACCGTAATCATGAATTCGTCTCCTGTTGTTGTTCGGTCGCTTCGGCGGAAAAGGTTTTGATGCCCGCCGGGTGCATCGAAATCGAAAGCGAGCTTTCGTCTGCGTCGAATTCAATCCGACTGATCAGCAACGTCAGCACCGCCGACTTCTCGCGAGTGTTCAGCTCATTCCAGACGTTGCCAAAATCTGCAAAGGCGGCGTTCACATCACGCTCGTCGATCTGTTCCGCAGTCAAGCGTTTGATCTCGCCGTCTACGATTTCAAGCGACTCGATAATGCTGGCGACCTCTTGGTGCAACGCGGCCAATCGCTCTGAATCGCCAGACCCGGCATCCGTCGAATTGCTCACATGTTTCATCTGCTCGTGCTGGTGATTCAACCGTTGGGTGAGCTGCGTTCTTTGAGTATTCAACTCCGCCAACTCCGCTTCACAACGTTTGCTCGACTGCTCCAACACATCGCGACGCAAGCCAGGATCATCTGCGATGCAGCGAATCTGGTCGACCACGGCCGCCTCAATATCCGCCGCTGGCAGCGAGGGTGACGGACAATACTTCCGCCCGCGTTTGATCGCCGTCACACACGTGTAGTAGCGGTACACCTTCGACCGGCGGCGAGCTACGTTGTGGACCATCGAGTAGTTGCACGCCGGGCAATAGATCAAACCTTTCAACAACGCCTGATACTTGTTGACCAAATGGTTGCCCCCGCCGCGAGCGTGACTACGCATCATCGCCGCGACATCGTCGAACAACTTCTGGTCAATGATCGGCGTGTGCTCACCCTTGAACGTCTGCGTCTTATGCTTGATCCGACCAATGTAGGTTTGGTTGGTCAGCATCGTATGCAGCGACGACTTATCAAACGGCTTTCCGCCTCTCGTCTTTCCCGATTTCGTCTTCCAGGATTTCAAACGCCAGCCGCGGCGGTCAAGTTCTTCGACCACCGGCGTCATCGACTCCATTTCGAGATACAACCCAAAGATACGCCGCACCTTCGCCGCCTCGTCCGCGTTGACCACCAACTTCGGGCTTGGCCCGGACCGGTCAACGTCGTAGCCCAGCACCGGGATACCGCCCGCCCATTTCCCACGCCGTCGTTGAGCCGCAATCTTGTCGCGAATCCGCTCTCCAATGATCTCTCGCTCGAATTGTGCGAATGAAAGCAGAATATTCAACGTCAACCGACCCATCGAGTGCGTCGTGTTGAACTGCTGCGTCACCGACACGAACGACACGCCATGGTTGTCGAACGTTTCCATGATCTTCGAGAAGTCCAGCAAGCTACGACTCAATCGGTCGACCTTATACACGACCACGCAATCAATCTTTCCCGCCGCGATATCTTCCAACAATCGTTTCATCGCGGGCCGGTCAACGTTGCCGCCCGAGTAGCCGCCATCGTCGTACCTCGTCGAAATGACCTTCCAGCCCTCTTGCGATTGACTGGCGATGAAGTTCTCGCCGGCTTCACGCTGGGCGTCCAACGAATTGAATTCTTGATCGAGACCTTCCTCAGTCGACTTACGAGTGTAAATCGCGCACCGAATAATCCGCCGTTCAGATTCCGTTTGCTTTTTCATTTCTGTCTCCTTCCGAGCCGAAAGAAGAGGAATCCGTTGTAGCTGACCCCGGTGATCTCGCCAGCGACTTTCGACAACGAACGAAACCGTTTGCCCTCGTACTCAAATCCGTCCGTCAATACGAGCACCCGAACCATCTGGCCCTTGTATCGCCGCTCCAGAAAGCTGCCCGGCGGTGGCAAGCGAGGATCCCAGTCGACATACCCGTCCTCTTCAGGCGTGACCCGGCGAACGTTATCCAAAACCTCTTCGCGTGGAGCAGTCATGCGAAGATCCGAAGTCGCCGCCAACTCTCGAGCCTTCTGTTTCGCTTCGTTGCTCAGCCCGCCTTCGTCCAACGCTTGCAACCGCCAAGCGATTCGTCGCACCAAATACTTCTTGTGACGACTGCGACAAACTTCATCAAACACTTCTTCGTAGAGCGATCGCAGTTCATTGACTGTCTTGTCCTCCAGCGCAGCAACCGCCAATCGAGTTTCATCCTTCATCGGCTCACCTCAGTGTTAGCTTGCTCCGATTCGGAGACGATCGACAATTCGTTGATGTCGAGCGATTCGGAATCTTGTTCGACATTGACTTCATTCGACTGGCGAGTGTAGATCGCACATTGCGTCGCAGACTGTTCTGCCTTGGTCCGGCATCGAGTCAATGCACGCGAAAGAATGGCAGCGATATTGCTGCGTCTTGCATCACTCATGAATGGGTACCTCTGTGAAAGAAGGAATGGATTCGGCCGCGGTCATCTGCCGCTCAGAAACCGCGTCCGTCACAGAGAGCCCTGGAAACCGACCCGGCTCAAGCGGCTTTCCCAAAGAGTCTTCAAGAGTTCCCGAAACAGTTTCCAAACAAAACCGTTTCCACCGTCCCACGCCGCGACCGAGCAACTCAGCCACCGCCCGTCGTCGCTCATCTGGCAACAACTCACCCAAATCCGACTTACCCACACGCATCCCTTTGAAAGAACAACAAGCAACCGGGAGCAACCAAACGCTCCCTCCCCGGTTACCTATGCCGTCCTTCCGCTCACCTGCGCGCCAAAGTAGAATTCAAGCCAATCAAAAAACATTCACCCCACCAAGGAACGGCAACGTACAAACCGATCTCCGTGATCGGGCAATTCCTAAAAGAAAATCACCACATAATCTGCCAAGTGTTCTGACCAACGGTTAGAATCCCGCAAGAGTTTGAAAACCGCTGGTCGCCCACAACTTCAATTGGACCCTTCGGTTTACTCCGACCGTCGGGTTATCGAACAAGCCGACGTTGGTCCCATGGACCGACGCCGGCTTTTTTCGTGTTTTACCGCAGTCCTGGCAAGGACTTACGTCAACAGTCGAACGGCAGAGATCTCTCAGAGTGTCTCTGGAAAAGTACTATCCGGCCGCCGGCGAAACGGTCTCTGGGCCGATCTCGGCCAAAGGTCTCTCTTGTCTCTGTACTATTTGACCTCAAGGTTATGAAGTCTCAGAGTGCTATCGGAAAAAAGTGGTCAACGTTTTCGAGGTGTCATTCGCCTGAAAGTTCCGGATCGTCGAGATCCGTTTGAACCCAGTGGTCGGAGAGGTGAATGTCCGTTGTCTCTCGCGAGCCGGGGCCGAGGTTGTGGTATTTGTGGGGGACATTTGCAGGGCCGGCAGAATGTCGCTAGCTTTGGCCTCAATCTTCTTGTCGCCAATCGTGAAAAGCTGACCGCGACGAACGATGAAAACTTCGTCGTCCGAATGTACGTGCCACAGTGGGCCTACTCCGACTTCGTCGGAGCAATAGAACAGCACCGTCACTCCCGTTCCCAAGATCCTTGCCCTGGACAGCGCCCATCCACAGTTCATCGTGCGACGCCCAATCGGAACGGTGAAGGATAGTGGGCTCACGATTTGGTGCGTTATCGGTTTGAGCGTCATCGCTCATAACTAGCCTGCAAGTTTGTTGTTTTGCTGAACTATCGGAACAGGATTCCTCAACGGGCCGCACGCGAGCGTTTGAAGTCCTTACGGTCTATCCGGCATGTGGGTTGCTCACTATTGGTGGCAAACTCGGTGTCAACGCGATTGATTGGATAGGGCTATGCTACGCAAATTTGTGTGTTCAGTTCTTTTTAGTGGTGTTTGTGCGTTAACCATGTTACCCGCCATCAACGCACAAGAACCCGCCGGTCGTTCAAGTGGTGATCCATCAGGCCGAAACAACGATGGTGAATCTGAAGCACCCGTTTCGCCTGAATTGGTTGAGCTCAAACGCTCGATCGCCCGCTTGGAAACAAAGATTGATAGGCTTCTTGAGCAACCATCCGAGTTTACTCCTATCAAAGTGCGGATCGTTGATGAACTTGGAGAACCACTGAACGGTTTCGAAGTGCAGTTGTCCTCAATCGGTGATGTACAGGCTGCTGAAGCCACGGGGATCAGTAGCGATGACGGGATTGGTCTTTCCCGAGCGTTACCCTACGGACGCTACTGGATGACCTTGAGTGGGAACGGCTGGCACTCTCGTTCTATGATGACCTTGGAAGTCGGAAAGGCGATGGATCTAACCGTCGTTGCACCTGCGGCCGATCAGGTCGGCGAGTTGGTTCTGCAAGCCTTGGTTGCACCCGACAAGGTGACCGGTCTGCCGTTTGGTGAATGGGAGGTCAAAGGACAAAACGGCGGCTGGGGCACCAGGATTGTACCGGAACCTGAAGAAGTTCAAGAAAGCTCGAATGATTGGAAAACGTTTCCCACGGTGTCCGACGGTATCGAAGCCGTTGCAGTCGTTGTGGAATTTGAGATCAAACGAGGAATCGATCAACCCAATAACCGTCCCGTCACATGGAGCTGGCGGGGAACCTCAAGTGGCAGTGGAGAACCCCACGTGAAATGGCTGGTTCAGTCCAATGGAATCATTCGCCCGCTTTTGAAGGTAACGGAGCGAAGCACGCAAATCAGCCCAGAGTCGGAGAGATTCCAAAACCTGGCACCCGATCGCGAAACTGACGAAGCTGAGTACGAGCGTTCAACCCGTCGCGAACGGCTCGGTTATCACCTCTTGGAACTAGGTACTGAGTATCAAGACCAAGCTGCCATTGCAGTTCCAGCAGGGCAGATTAAGTTGTCGATCGAGACCATTTATGGCGATCCAACCGATGACGTGTTGCAAGCCATTGATAAACAAATGGACAATCACAATGGCCAGATTTGGCTTCATGGCGTTACATCAAGCGTATCGACGCAATGGTTAGTCCGCCTTTCGGGACAGTCGTGGGATGTCTCGCGACTTGGCGTTAACAAGAGTGTCGAAGTTTCAGCAAACGAGCGAAAGGAAATCCGCATTGGAACCGTCAAATCTTCCGAATCGCTATCCCCTCTGAGACGTCCCCAGGACTGACCGTCAATGTACCAGAGGCGTCAGAGGCGGGGTCAATCGCGGTCTGCCGCCCGTTCCTCTTGTTGTTGTTGTTGTTGTTGTTGTTGTTGTTGTTGTTGTTGTTGTTCCTTAGAACCGGGATATCATCACATGGGGACTGAGCTCCCGCATGGGATTTCGGGAGCGATCAAGCGGCGCGACCGTCACGCTGCCGTTCAAAGGCATCATTCACGTGACAGGCACCAGCATGTGGTGGCGCAGTAGCAAAAGGTCGATTGGTAATTCTTGGGTTCGCTTTCAGGCTCGTACACGTTAACCATCTTGTTGCTTGTTACGGCGCAGACGTTGGTCGCGTAATCGCATCACGGGTGCTGCTGCGATGCCATGTACAATCACGGACAACACGACGGCAAAGGAACAAACGGCCCATAACGTGTCTTCATTGGAAAAACTCTCCGTTTCCGCTCCATAGGCAAGATAAAACAGGCAACCGATGCCTCGCACTCCAAAGAAACTGACGATGCCGCGGTCCAGGAGGGAAAGCCGCTGTTCTCCCAGCAGGCTAATCATTCCGGCAGCTGGGCGTAGAACGAACACCAATAGTAACCCTAACGCGGCCCCTGACCAGGTTAGCGGAGCCAGCAAACCACCAGCAATCGCACCGCCGAGGGCGAGTAGGGTGACTGTCATAAAAAGCTGCTCCGTTTGTTCGGCAAACGCATGCATCGATCGATGCGATTGCATCGCTTGTTCACTGTGTCGAATCGTGAGTCCCCCGATGAACACGGCCAGGAATCCATATCCCCCCAAGATCTCCGTCGATCCGTACAACAGCAGTGTCGCCGCCAGTGAGCCGACTCCGGCCCTCATTCTCTCCTGTTCGGATTCCGCCGGCAGCCGCAATAGTAAGCGAGGCACCCCCCAGCCGATCGCTGTACCGACAATGAGTGCCACGCCAAGCCGATAGGCGAGATCGATAAGTACCCACTGGCCAATCCAGTTCGTTAACGACAGGCCCTCGTTGAGCATCAGAATCGCAAGGTACGTGAAGGGAAAGGCCAACGAGTCGTTGAGTCCAGCTTCGGCCGTGAGTGTGAACCGCAGCTCGTCCTCTTTCTCGGTGGGATCCGTCTCGTTGGAGGCCTCCTCGCTCTCGGCCTGTTTGCTGCCCTCGGGAATCTCCTCGTCCGGCTTCCCAACCTGCACGTCCGACGCCAGGACTGGATCGGTGGGAGCCAGTGCGGCCCCCAGTAACACCGCAGCCGACGCTTCTAGGCCGATCAAGTACCAGGCAAGAGTCGCGACCCCGGCGATCGTCAGAGGCATGCAGACGCCTAGCAGTCGCCACGTCGCACTCCAAGTGCGCCACTGCGGGAGCCGATCAATTTTCAGCCCCACGCCCATCAACGAGACAATCACGCCAAGTTCGGTCAGATGCAAGGCAATCGCGCCGTGTTCCCTGGGATCGAGCGAAGGGAGGCCCAGTGGCAAAGCGAAGGCGGCGTAGCCTGCTGAAAGTGCGAGAATTGGAAACGAAAACGGATAACCTTGAAACCGGTGCAATAGTGTCGCCAGGCCAAGCACCCCCAAGCCCACGACCACGAGGGATAGATCGTAAGCTTCCAAAAAGGTGAGGGTGTCTGTTAGGGTGAACAAAAACGCGACTCCCGCCAATCCATTGCGATGGATGGTGGGACAACACTTGCACCATCCGACATTTTCTTTCGTACCCTGCGATCCTCCAGCAAATCGCAGGCCAGGGTGGTCAACAATCTAGTGAATCCAAGGCGACGCAGGCGTTCAAGCTGGTTGTTGGGTGTCGTTGGCTGGTTCCTTTGGTGACACGGTATTACGAATTACCACATGCTCCAGCCAGACGTGGGGCATCTCGTGAATGTTTCATTTGCCGAAACCTCTGCGGACCGTTTTATCTCGCAATTCATACTTGATTCCATTGATGCGAACGGATTGCTGTCGACACAAATCTGGTTAACCCTACCGAGTTCTCTCCTACATAACCCTGAGGGCGATCGCCGTTTCGTTCGGTTCGCTAGGGATTGGTTTTAGGAGGAAGGGTTATATGGCGTTGGACTATATCCAGCCTGTGGTGCAGGTGCGGAAAGTTGCGAAATTGCTTGAGTTGGTGACGATTCGGGTCAAACGTGGCGAGATTCCAGAGACTTTGGAAAGTTCTCGCGAGATTGAAGAAACGGGACTTGAGATCTCTCCGCCGTCAGTGATCACTGTGTCTCGCGGTGACTGTTTTGCAACGGGCAAGACGGTCCGCGATGAACTCTCAAACAGTAATGGTGATCCAATTGAGCGAACAGCAACGCGAAGAGATCGCGACCATTTTGGCGCGGGCGATTCGACGAACCCTGGACAAGGCGGCAGCAAAAGGCACGCAAGACACATCTCAACGTCCGAGCCAACCGGAGGTAGCTGATGAGTCCCAATCCTAAAAGTAAAAACAGTGCAGCATTTGAAATCGCCGAGTTGGCCGACCTGACGATTGACCAACTGGTGGCGAAGTTCGAGGTCGTTCATCAAGAGAAGTGTCGCTCCCGCAATCGCAACTTCATCGTCCGCCGCATCGCTTGGCGGATTCAAGCGAACGAAGAAGGCGGGCTGAGCGAACGAGCATTGCTTCGAGCCGGACCGATCGCCGACGAATCGGTGATCCGAGTGACTCCTCCGAAACCAAAAGTTGGTGGCGACGTGGTACGAACCAAGATGCCGCCGAACTGGGATCCTCGGATTCCGCCGCCAGGCAGTTTTGTCGAGCGGCGATACAAGGGCAAGATTCGGCGTGTGCTGATTCTGACCGACGGCTTTGAATACGAGGACGAGCGTTTCGACTCTTTGTCGGCGGTCGCCAAATCAATCACAGGAAACCACTTGAGCGGCTTCCGATTTTTCAAGTTGGGAGAACACGCATGAGCAAGAAACAAGAAACGCAGCAAGTGAAAACGATCCGATGTGCGATTTACACTCGCAAGTCGACTGAAGAGGGTTTGCAGCAAGAGTTCAATTCGCTCGACGCTCAGCGGGAAGCCGCCGAAGCGTTCATCGCTAGTCAGAAAGCTGAGGGCTGGCGTTGCTTGCCGGAGATGTATGACGACGGAGGATTTTCCGGCGGCAACCTTGAGCGGCCGGCGATGAAGCGGCTGATGGAGGACATCGAAGCCGGCAAAGTCGACTGTGTCGTGGTTTACAAGGTTGACCGGCTGAGTCGGTCGCTGATGGACTTTTCCCGAGTGATGGAGACGTTCGATAAATTCGGCGTCTCATTTGTTTCGGTGACTCAGCAGTTCAATACTACGCATTCGATGGGGCGGCTGACACTGAATATTCTGCTGTCGTTCGCTCAGTTCGAGCGTGAAATCATTGGCGAGCGGATTCGCGACAAGATCGCCGCGATGCGAGCCAAGGGCAAATGGTCGGGCGGTATGCCGGTGCTCGGATTCGATGTTGACCGCAGTGGGACGAGCCCGAAGCTGGTCGTGAATGCAACCGAAGCGAAACAGGTTCGCAAGATCTTCGAGATGTACTTGGAGTATCGTTCGCTATTGCCGGTGGTGAAACGCCTCCAAGAATTCGGCTGGCCGAACAAGATCTGGCGTACTCGTACCGGGCGGACGCGCGGCGGCAGAGTGTTCGACAAGCCCGCGGTTCACTCACTGCTCACCAGTCCGCTCTATGTGGGCAAGATCGCCTACAAGGAACATATCTACGAGGGTGAGCACGACGCAATCATCGACCAAGAAACGTTCGACGCGGTTGGCAAGATGCTGAAAGCCCACCAGAAAGGGAGGGCACAGCGGCTGGTCAACAAGTACTCGGCACTGTTGAAGGGCATCCTTGTTTGTCCATACTGCGAAAGCCGAATGGTTCACCGAACGACCAAGAAAAAGTCGAGCGTGTATCGGTATTACGCTTGCCAAACGACGGTAAAGAGTGGAGCCGATGCTTGCGAGATGGGTTCGGTGTCAGCGGCGATGATCGAGGCCGCGGTCGTCGATGAACTCCGAGTGGTTATTGATGACCAAGGCCTGCGTGACGCCGTGTACCAAGGGTCAAAGGTATTGCTTGATAAAGAGCAAGCCGAAGTTGAAACGCTCTTGGCTCAGTTGAAAGCTCAAATCAACCGAGACACAGAGGAGGTTCAACGAATTTTGAAGCACGAGGTGTTCGAGAACCTCAACGATATCCGAGTCGAAGACCTGAAAGCCCGGATCACCAAGGCGGAAGCCGACGTCGTTGTCGCGACGGACAAATTGAAGGAAGTCGCCGCCCGCCAACTCTCTCGGCTCGACATCGACATTGCGATGTCGGATTTCAAAGTGGTTTGGGCGTCGCTGACGGCGAAAGAACGGGTTCACCTTGTCGAGCTGCTCGTCGCGAGAGTTGTCTACGAACCTGACGCCGGTTCAATGGCGATCTCGTACCACCCGACGGCGATCACCGCGCTCGTCGAAGAGTGCGAGGAGTCGGTCGCATGATCACGGTTCGCAAGACGATCGCGGTGACGACATCGCGCCGCCACAAAGTAGTCGACGAGAAAGAAGTCGTTCCGGGCACGCTGCCGCGAATCACGCGGCTGATGGCATTGGCGATTCGGTTTGATGAGCTACTCCGGTCCGGGCGGGCGACGGGACTGCAGCACATTGCGGAGATCGGGCATGTGTCGCAGCCTCGCGTTTCGCAGATCCTCAGTCTGACGTTGCTGGCTCCCGATATTCAGGAAGAGCTGCTATTCCTGCCTCGGATGAAAAAGGGCAAGCCGCAAATCTCGGAAAAACTTCTGCGCCCGCTGACGATGGAAATGGACTGGGAAAAGCAACGTGTCTTGTGGGCTGAATTGCGGTCTGGCCCACGGTCAAAACAGGACCGGTCGTAAGGGCTGCGAAGAATTTTCTGGTGACGATGGACCAAACGTGTCACGGGACATGTGTCTGATAAACAGGAGCACGGAGTTTGCTAGCAAACGCTAGCCGCCTCGCCATTCCCCAAGGATGTTCATCGCCAAAGCTGATTTTTCATGAGTCCCAAATGCCTGCTTTCCGATCACCGAGTTTCCTCAACAATGACTTCGGATCTGTCGACCTCGATCTACTTCGCGACTTTCTGCTGCCGTTCTCCGACTACTTCGCCGCGCGGAAATTCACGATCTCGGCCGACATCAGTTTCGATGAAGACCAATTCAAAAAACTCGCACGTTTGCTGAGGACGCCGACGAGGTCCGCTCCCAGCGAACTAATCGAAGCTCAATTTCATATCGACGAAGTCGCCAATGATCGAGGAATGGAGTCCTTGATCCTTGCCTATTCCAAAGCCGGTATTCCGCTGCCAACCGACGACGAATTAACGCCGGCGGACCTGGCGATGCGAACGTGGATGAGTCATCCCGAATTGCTGCGACGATCGAACTACCAGCGTATCGCGACCAGCCAGCGTTCGTTTCGCCACTACATGAATCGGCACGAGAAACCGATGCCGTTTCAGTTGCCGACCACGGTCGTTATCAATGCGATGGAGAAACGCTTGTCGACATTTAACCGCGATCGGCACCGTGGTGGTGGGACAGCGTTGTGGATGCACGACGTAGGCGACGTTCTGGCATTCGTTGTCCGCCGTGGCGAAAACCTGAAACGCGGCGAATTCATCGAAGGCGAGAAGAGTCGCTATCAAGTCCAACGACCGGCCGGCTACGACACCATCCTCGTTCAGAAGCAGCTTGGCGAGTTGCACGTTCACGCTTCGTTGATCAGCGAGCACCGTGAGTATTGCCGTTTGATCGGAGAGTACCTTTTCGGTGACGAGGACTTCTTTCCGACATCGGAGTTATTTGACCTGTCTCCGATTCATGAACTCGGTGAAGACATTGAATCGCCCGCTTTCATTGATGGAATCGAATCCGTTCAGCTCGATGAAGTCACCGAGATGTTCATGGGGAGTCAGAACCTGACGAAGACATTCCGTGGGCGACGCATCTTCGTCCAGCTGCGTGAACACCAGCAGCAACTCACTCTCGGTACCCGCATCACGAAAGCAAAATTTCGATTCACGTTACGAGACTACCCCGAGGTCACGGCGACGATTCACTCGGGCAACATCATCTCGTATTCGCGACAAGTTGGCGTCGAACTGATCGAAGCCTGGATGACTCACCACGGAATCAAGACCACCGGAGTGCCTCGTGACCCTGCGACACCTACGACTTTGGCGAACGCTCTCTCGGATCCCAAGCCTGCGAGCACCACGGCGAGCGTGGCAGGTCGAGCTGGGTGAACATTGGGAACTGTGCCACCAGTTCCTTTCCGCGACGCCAGACCTGGCTGCATGGACGCTGGCCAGCGACGGTGTTACCGCGTGTGACGTCGTCGAGCACGATGACGGAACATTCGTCGGCATCAATCGTCTGCAAGGCGAAGTGTTCGATGTCGAACGAAATGAGTTGTCGATTTGTACGTTCAGCGTTGCAAAACTTGCCAAAACGTTGATGTCGTTGCTTGGTGGGCGTGCCGAGAGTCTGCCCGCTGTTCCGAATGGTTCGGTCCAGAAACTTGGTCGGCTACCACCTCGCTTTGCATCAACGATGGTTCACTTCTGCGCTCGTACAGATCAGACGTCGCTTATCGAAACGGCAATGAGTGTCGGTGCAAAGACTGTGCTCTTGGTCCCGTCACTCGCTGGGACTCGCACCGACCTTGGCTCGATCGAGCGAACATTCGAGATCACGATCGTCGCTGCCGATGAAGTATTCTTCAGCAAAGACGGCTCGGTCGTAGTGAGCACCGCGGCGTTGGACGAGCTTCGCTACCGACTCGGGCTGGGCGAAGATTCTCCACCAAACTCTTTCCGCATGACCGGCGACCATTGGGAGATTTGCTTCGAGAAGAATCGGTTCGTACTCGCCGACGCGATTGGCATGTGGTATCTCGCAGAGCT
Source organism: Aporhodopirellula aestuarii (assembly GCF_023701485.1). Lineage (GTDB taxonomy): Bacteria > Planctomycetota > Planctomycetia > Pirellulales > Pirellulaceae > Rhodopirellula > Rhodopirellula aestuarii. Next base: position 103,439 of record NZ_JAMQBK010000024.1, on the reverse strand, counting down.
CTTGTCACGTCCTGGCAGAACACTGAATCCCGTCGAACTCGAAAACGCTCGCACTGGGATCGCGGCCCGGTCTTCCACCAGCGGCACGGGCGAGGCTTTCGACGAAGACGCTCGCCGTGAGTACAAGCGGACCTTGGCCGACATCAGTGCCCGCATCGCGGAAGCAGAACGCAACAACGATGCAGGTACGCTCGAAACGCTGCAAGCCGAGCAATACGAGATTCTCTCGCAACTTCAAAAGGACACCGGTAGGAGCGGCAAAGCCCGCGTCCTCACTGACGAATCCAAGTCACGCAAGAATGTGCGGCAAGCCATCAACCGTGACATCAAACGCATCGCCGAGCATCATGCGGAGCTCGCTGAGCACTTAAAGCTCGCATTCAAAGGTAACGCGATGTGTTACAGCCCCAGTGACGATCCGGCATGGGCGTTCTGATGGTGCGGCATTATGCGATACACATCATGTAAAAGCCAAGCGAGCCCACTCCCGAAATGAGCATGACAAGCAGTAAGTAGGCGATCGTTCGTTTCGGACCAAGGCGAATCATCCAAATGCCAAGCAAAAGCTCGACTGCGGTCAGCAAGAACGTCAACCATTGTGATTCTTGGAAATGTTGTCCGAACATTTGACTTAGGAATGCCGCCGGAAGAAAGGCTGGCATTCCGGCAATCATAACGGCCAACGTTGGCAGTATCCGGTCGAGTTCGTCGTATCCGACGACCCAGGCGTACGGCAGGATCAAACACGCCATCAGTGCCGATGCGGCCATGCGGTGCTGTGGGTTTCTTACGCAGAACCAAATTAGGAATGCATACGAGCCAACGCAAGCGATCCCACTCAACACAAGTGGCACCTTGGCAAACAGCGGAATCGTCACTGCTACGCCAGCAGTGATCATTAGCAATGTGCGAACCGAGAATCGCATCGGCTTGCGTGGTGCGTCGCTTGGCGGTTTCGTCCCGATGGGCAACCACGGCAGAGCGAAACAGAACGCGGCGGAAGCAATCGCCGACCACAGCGGCACCTTCCACAGCAGCGGCGATGGACGGCTCTGATCGGAGTCGGTCCATGCGTAAAACCCAGGGATAAACCAGCCAACGAGCAAGCTCACCGCTATGAACAGCGGGAAGATCGGAACTCGTGATGCCAGTTTGGAAACTTCCATACTTCTTCGAGAGCCCGTTCTGACTCGCCCACTGCGCCGTTTCAAAAAACAGCAAAATTACGAACGACTCACGTGATGTGTCAAAGACTCACGCCATGAGTCGCCGTGACTCCAGCTGAGAGATTCGCATTCGTGCTGATCCCGCTGGTCCGTGTTTCTCTGTGAACGATCGTCCGTTCGCAGCACGGTTTTCGCCGGCCGGAGTCCTCGAACGAACCTCCAGCCGGAGGATATTCGTTTGAAAACTCAGGAAGTCTCAAAAGTCAGCGACATCGACTGGAAGTACATCCAGGCCAATATCCGCTGTCAAGCGTGGCGTGGCTACAAGGCTGGTGCCTACGCCCGGCAAGAACTCCGCGACATCGAACAATCGTTGTGGACGATGGTCGAGCGGTATCTCGAAGATTTTACACCCGAGCGTGCGACGTTCAAAACGTACATCGACATGATCGTCTCGCGGGCACTGGCCAGGATCCTTGATTCTCGCAATACCGCGTTTCGCACTCCGCCCGGCGGCCCTGTCGTTTCACTCACAACGATGGTCGACGATCCCGATGGTGGTCCTCCGATGGAATTGGCATCGGAACTTTCGCTCGAAGATCGCGACCGTGCCATCGGCAGAGAGACTCGCAGCGAAGAAGCGGTATTCGAGGAAGTCGAAGCGTTCCGCGTCGTCTTCGCTGAGTTGCCCGAACATCAGCAAGAACTCTGCAAGCAAGTCATGGAACACGGACGCATTGCGACGCAGAAGCAGTCCGGAATGACGCGTCGCGCCTTCCACTCGATGTTGCAGGACATCCAGCAGCGGTTCATCGACGCCGGAATCACACCGCCTCGCGACAAACGATGGAAATAGCGTCGTTCTGAGAGTCGCTCTGCATTTTCTGGTCATACCCCCGCCTCGTTCGCCTAAGTAACCCAGGAGGGGACATGTCTTTCGATCACCAATCTACACCACCAAACGAGAACTCATGAAACAACTCGATATCGAACGCCGCGTCGCACTCTCGCTCGCCGTCGGTCGTTACTTGCGATCCGCCGAACGCTTCAACGAAGCCTCGCGGGAATTCACCGGAGCCTGCAAATCGCTCCGCAATCAACTCGGCACCGAACAGCGATTCGTCGTGCAAAGCGACTTCAAGCACTTCCTGGTGACCAGCGATCGCCACGGAAACTTCGATGTCGAGCAACTCCAGAGTCTTTAACAACCAACCGTTTCACCCATCCATCAAGGAGTTACCAATCCAGTGACCAACCTACTCGAAACCATCCAATCCGGCCGGCAATCGAAACCGCCTCGCGTCTTGCTCTACGGTGTCGAAGGCATCGGCAAGTCAACCTTCGGCAGCGAAGCACCCAAGCCGATCTTCATTCAAACCGAAGACGGTCTCGACGAAATCGAATGCGATCGCTTCCCACTGGCGACCAAATTCGATGACGTCATTGCAGCCCTGAAAACGCTCGTCAATGAGAAGCACGATTACGAATCCGTCGTGATCGACTCGCTCGATTGGCTAGAGCGTCTTGTCTGGGACAAGCTCTGTCAGCAGTACGCCGTCGAGTCGATCGAGAAGGTCGACGGCGGGTATGCCCGCGGTTACATGCACGCCCTCTCTCTGTGGCGTGAAGTACTCGACCTGCTCAATGTGCTGCGTTCGCGCGGCATGGTGACGGTCTTGATCGCGCATTCCAAGGTCGAACGGTTCGAGGATCCCGAGTCCTCACCCTACGACCGCTATTCGCCGCGATTGCACAAGCATGCTGCAGCCCTCGTGAAGGAATGGTGCGACGCCGTTTTGTTCGCCACTCGCAAGATGCGAACGCAAAGTGAAGACGGCGGGTTCAATCGCAAACGCACCATCGCTCATGCGATCGGCAAAGACGGCGGTGAACGCGTCGTGCGTGCTTACGGGTCGCCCAGTTGCGTTGCCAAGAATCGCTACGGCATCGCTGAAGAATTGCCGCTCTCGTGGTCGGCGTTCGTGAATGCACTGACCAACAACTCACCCACTCCTCAAACCCAAGGTAACTAACCATGGCCAACCTCAACGGCTTTGATGCCAACACTGTCGAACCAGCCGACGACCTCGAACCGATCCCATCAGGCAAGTACGTCGCCGTCATCACTGACAGCGAAATGAAACCCACGAAGTCTGGCACGGGCAACTACCTGCAGTTGACGTTTCAGATCGTGGAGGGCGAGTACGCAAACCGTCTTCTCTGGGTGCGTCTCAACCTCGACAACCCCAACGCGACCGCGGTGGAAATTGCCCGGCGGGAGTTGTCTGCGATCTGCCGGTCGGTTGGCGTCTTGGTGCCAACCGACTCGGCGGACTTACACAACTTGCCTTGCGTGATTCACGTGCGAGTCAAACGTCGCAACGACACCGGCGAGTTGCAAAACGAAGTGAAGGGCTACTCGAAGAAGGACGCCGTCGCTCAGCCGATCGCCGCGTCTCAAGTCAGCGGCACGGACGCCCCTTGGAAACGTTGATCTCGGTCACCGTTTCCAAGCCCGACAGCCGGCCGGCCTTCTAATTCCGGTCGGCTGTTTTTTTGTCTGCCGACACCGATTCAAGTGATACATCATGCTGCGACTGCAACTTCCATTTCCTCCCTCAGTCAATCGCTACTGGCGACATGTTGGCACCCGTGTGCTCGTCAGTAAAGAAGGTCGCGAGTACCGAAAGACGGTTCGCGGTCTGATGAAGCTTCAAAAGGTGAAGAAGCACGATGGCGACCTGATCGTTGACATTCGCTTGATACCTGTGGATCGCCGCCGCCGTGACGTGGACAACTCGCTCAAGGCGTTGCTCGATGCTATGCAAGCTGGCGGAGCGTATGACGACGACAGCCAGATCGTTCGTTTAACGGTCGAAAAGTTCGAGCCGGAAGCTGACTGCCCGCGAACGGAGGTCACCGTTCGTCGCGTGCCAGCAAAACTGGGCGAGCCTGGATACCGATTCTGCCTTCGATGCGATGACGAATTCTATTCGCTCGGCCCAGGGAATCGACTTTGCGAGGAATGCACGCGTTGGCGTAGCCGCCTCACCGGTTTCGTTCCGATCGCACGCGGTCGCAAATATCGCAACGGAGCACGAATCGCATGAAGTTGCGTTCCTACCAGCAAGCCGCCGTTGATGCGGTCTACGATCACCTGCGAAACCGCGACGACAATCCCGTTGTGGTCTTGCCAACAGGTGCCGGCAAAAGTCTCGTCCTCGCGAAGATCGCGTCCGATGCTGTGACGCAGTGGAACGGTCGTGTTCTGATCTTGGCTCACGTCAAAGAGCTTCTCGAACAGAATGCTGACAAAGTTCGCCGTCTGTGTCCCGAAATCAAGGTCGGTCTGTATTCGGCCGGCCTCAAGAAGCGAGACACTAACACGCCAGTTCTGGTCGCTGGCATTCAAAGCATCTACAAGCGAGCGTGTGACCTCGATCCGTTTGACCTGATCGTCGTGGACGAAGCCCATCTGATTTCAAAGAAGGGCGACGGCATGTATCGGCAGTTCCTGGCTGACTGCAAGGTTATCAATCCGCACGTTCGCGTGATCGGATTGACAGCCACTCCGTTCCGCCTCGACTCCGGCATGATCTGCTCGGCGGACCACTTTCTGAATGAAGTCTGCTACGAAATCGGAATCAAGGAACTAATCCGTGACGGATACTTGAGTCCGCTCATTTCCAAAGCCGGCGTGCATCGAGCCGATTTCGGCGGTCTGCATATCCGCGCCGGCGAGTTCGTCAGCGAAGAGGTCGAATCGCTGGTCAACGACGACGCCCTCGTGTCGGCCGCGTGTGCCGAAATCGTGGAACTCACGGCCGACCGCCAAGCAGTACTAATCTTCGCGTCGTCCGTCGCACACGGGCGGCGTGTGGTCGAAGTGCTGTACGAAAACCACGGTATCGAGTGTGGTTTCGTAACCGGCGAAACACCGGCGGGCGAACGAGACGAATTGTTGGCCCGCTTGCGTGGCGATGCTCCGACATCGTTAATCGAAAGCGAACCGCTACGCTTTCTCTGCAATGTGAACGTGCTCACCACCGGGTTCGATGCACCCCGTGTCGATTGTGTCGTGATGTTGCGTCCAACGATGTCACCCGGACTGCTCTACCAATGCGTCGGCCGCGGTTTTCGCTTACACCCCGACAAACAGAATTGCCTCGTCCTCGACTTTGGTGGCAACATCGAACGCCATGGACCGATCGACCAGATCAAGCCGAAGGACAAAGCCAAACGTCCGGACCAAGGTCCACCGGCGAAAGAGTGTGAAAAGTGTCACGCCCTCGTTGCATGTGGCTATGCCAACTGTCCCGAGTGCGGTCATCCGTTCCAGCCACCCGAGCGAGAAGCTCATGATGCCGAGGCAAGCGAGGCCGGAGTATTGTCTGGCGAGGTCACCGACACCGAGTACGACGTTCAAGACATCATCTATCGCGTGCATCGTAAGCGCGACGCCGACGAAGACGCACCACGATGCCTGCGCGTCGACTACATGATCGGCCTCGAACGTTGGCAGAGCGAATTCATCTGTATCGAACACTCTGGATACGCACGTCGCAAAGCGGAAGCGTGGTGGCGTGATCGTTGCCTCGATCCTTGTCCAACGAACGCGGAAGAGGCGATTGACATAGCCGACTCGGGTCTTCTCGCCGCAGCCGAAACGCTAACGGTTCGCTCGATCGCAGGCCAGAAATACGATCGCATCATCAAACAGTCGATCGGCGAGATTCCAAACGCAGCATTGGAAGAGGCACCCTTTTGATGGCCGATGTGCGGGAGCAAGTCACAAACTATCGCCAGCGTGGCTGGTACTGCGTGCCGCTGCGCCCGCGATCGAAGTCGCCGGCACGACGTGACTGGACCAATCTGAGATTGAACCCGGAGGTTTTTCCCGATCAAGGCAATATCGGAATCATCCTTGGCGAGCCTTCGGGATGGCTCGTCGATATTGACCTCGATTGCGACGAAGCGATTGAGCTGGCCGATCAATACCTGCCCCCAACACCAGCGATCACGGGCCGGCCGTCTGCCCCGCGATCCCATCGTTGGTACATCGCGGTTGGCGCTAAGACTGAAAAGCACACCGATCCGAATGACGGTTCGATGATCGTCGAATTGCGTTCAACCGGAACGCAAACCGTCGTCGGGCCGAGCGTGCATCCCGACGGCGAAACCTACGAAACACTCAATGGCGAGCCAGCCCCTGTTCACTCGCCTATGTTGTCCGCGTGTGTCAAAGCACTTGCCGAGGCTGTCAACCATCGGCGTGGAGCCGCCAAGAGACCACAACAAATCGCCACATTGCCGCCACAGTCGCCGCGTGTGAGCAACGACGTGGAATCGCGTGCAATCGCCTACTTGAACGCGATGCCGCCCGCGATCGCCGGCAGTGGCGGTCACTCGCAAACTTATTCCGCTGCGACCGCGCTCGTTCACGGGTTCGGCCTCGATCCGGCAGAGTCGCTGTCGATTCTGACCCACCACTACAACCCGCGTTGCAATCCACCCTGGTCCGAAAAGGAATTGCAACACAAAGTCAACCAAGCGGCAACGAAACCGCACGATCGCCCATACAGCTGGCTCCGTGATGGTGGGCCAATCGAAACGATCGACAACGATGTGGACTTGAGCAAGTTCATGATCGGCAGTTCGCAGCCTGCGATTGCAGCCCAACCTCCGCCACCCGAATCGACGCCCGATCCAGGGCAACTACCCGAGCGACTATTTGACGTGCCGGGTTTCGTTCGTCGTGTCATGGATTTCACGCTCGCGAATGCTCCATACCCGAATATCGGACTCGCGTTTTGCGGTGCGATGGCGCTGCAATCGTTTCTTGCCGGCCGAAAAGTCTGCACGTCGGGTGACTTGCGCACAAATCTGTATTTGCTCGCGCTCGCTAGCAGCGGGACCGGCAAGGAGTTTCCACGCAAAGTCAACTCGCAGATTCTGTTTCAAATAGGCATGTCCGGATCGCTCGGCGACAAATTCGCCTCGGGTGAAGGAATTCAGGACGCATTGGTGCGAACCGGCCGCATGCTTTTTCAAAATGACGAGATGGACGGAGTGCTGCGTCAGATCAACCTCGACCGCGAAAACAGCCGCGAGTCGATTCCGAACATTCTGCTGACGCTCTACACCTCTGCCGGCGACGTCTATCCCATCCGCGTGAAGGCGAACCAGAAAGACGCCATCCATATCGACCAACCGCATTTGACGCTATTCGGCACTGCGACACCGCAGTACTTCTACGAATCGTTGTCCAAGCGAATGTTGACCAACGGATTCTTTGCACGCCTCAACATCATCGACGTCGGCAAACGAGGCACTGGGCAAACACCAGGCTCGGCCCGTGACCTGCCCGAGGACATTCTGGAAACCGCGAAGTGGTGGGCGGACTTCGAGCCTGGCTCTGGCAACTTCCTGAACTTTCACCCCAAGCCGCTCGTGGTGGAAACCACACCGGATGCCGCCGAAGCGATCGACCACGTTCGATTGATGACCGAACGCGAATACGACGCTGCCGAAGAGGCTGTTGATGAGGTCGCTCGTACTGCGTGGAGTCGAACGTGTGAACACGCCAAGAAGCTGGCGTTAATCTATGCGTGTAGCGAAAACCACATCGAACCGCTCATCGGAGTGCCGGCTGTTGAGTGGGCCACCGAGTTCGCGATGCATCAAACGCGTCGGCAACTGTATCTCGCGTCCGTCCACGTCGCGGAGAACCCGTTTCATGCCGAGTGCTTGAAGCTGCTCAAACGAATCGGCGAGCAACCCGAACAGCGAATGCAACGACAGCACATCCTCAAATATATGAAGTGCAAAGCCGCCGACCTTGACCAGATCATTCTCACGCTCGTTCAACAAGGCGAGATCGTGCCGGTCACGATGCCGACCGCAACCAAAACTGCGAGCGGCTTCCAGCGAGTCGCTGCCGAATGAAACCTTCGCGAACGCTTCCCAATCCTTCCCCAGTAAGTGAAGGATTCGACTTAATAGCAACGAATCGTTCCCAAACCTTCCCCTGTGTCGGGGAAGGATTCGAGAAGGATTCCCAAGGACTTTTGACTCACAAATATAGGAACAATCTCTCTCTTTCTGTGAATACTTCCCCTGTTCCCCCGCTCATGCCCGCGATGACCAAAACTCAGACCGCCAGCCCTCGCACGGGGCTGGGGAAGGATTCGAGGGAAGGATTGCCCCAACGGACCGACCGCAAAACGATTAGGTACTCCCGGCGGATCGTATCTCTGGTCAGGGCCACGGGAACAGCGGCGGTATTAGGCACAGTTTGTTTCGCTTGTCCGAACGAGCGGGCGAACCTGTTACCATCGGCCAGTGTCTTTCGGCGAGGCACAAATCTTCATCAGAGCAGAATAAATGTCAGACCCAATCAAGTTCTACAGCACCGGCGACGAATACGGCGAGTTTTCGAATTTCGCGGGCTACCCAATTCGCATTGGCAAGGCGACTTGGCCAACCACCGAACATTACTTTCAGGCGATGAAGTTCAAGTCAAAAGCTGACCAGGACGAAATCCGCAAAGCCAACTCACCTATGCTCGCGGCAAAAATGGGACGCGACCGAAAACGAACGCTCCGAAAAGATTGGGAATCGGCAAAGGTCAATGTGATGCGGGAAGCATTGACCGCCAAGTTCACTCAACATGAAGATCTCCGGAAACTGCTGCTCGGAACCGGCGACGCCAAGATCATCGAGCACACCACTAATGACGACTATTGGGGTGACGGGGGTGACGGTCGCGGCAAGAACATGCTCGGTCGGTTGCTGGTTGAACTCCGCGATCGTTTGCGAGAGGAGTGTGATACGCCGACATTCGATCGAGACGAATCTCAATGACGAAGCCCACCGTCCACGTGATCGCCGGCCCAAACGGTGCCGGCAAGACAACCTTTGCGATGAGCTACCTGAATGCGTTCGCCGGTTGCCGTGAATTCCTCAACGCAGACTTGATTGCCGCCGGCCTGTCGCCGTTCAATCCAGACTCACAAGCGATCCCCGCCGGTCGTTTGATGCTCGGGCGAATCGAGGAACTCAATCGCCAACGCGCAACCTTCGCCATTGAAACGACGCTCGCCGGTCGTGGCCATGCCCAACGGTTGGCGCGGCTCAAAAGCGAGTGCGGCTTTCAAATCGAACTCATATTCGTGTGGCTACCGACTGCTGACTTCGCCGTCGACCGCGTCGCCAACCGCGTTCGCCAAGGAGGGCACAACATCCCCGAACCAGTCATCCGCCGGCGGTTCGACCAGGGGATTTCAAACTTCGCAAAGCACTACGCCCCCGTCGCCAATCGCTGGGCAATCCTCAATGGTACTTGGTATCCACCCAGCCCCGTCGTCTTGCACGAAAACAACCAAACAGTCTCGTTCGACAATAACGCCATCAAGGCAATCCAAACACGAACGCCGAACCTGCTAGACAAACCGCCAGCGACTTCAACCGAACCAACCTCGTTTTTCGATCGACTTGAATCAGCCGCAAGTGAAACCACCCAAACCATCGTCGCCTCGGCCGTCCGCGTGCCAACGCCGATTCTTGTTTGGGGTGATGGAGAGACCGTTCGGATCAATTCCATCACGGAGCGACGCATTCCCGACCACGTCGGCGACGACTGGATGGATTGAATTTAGATTCAATAAAGCGGCGACGGTCCCCAAAGACGCGAGCGAGCATTCTTCATCTCAACTGCTCGATCATCAAACTGTATTTCAAAATCATATCTTGATGATAATCCGCCTGCATCTGGTGTCGGCGAATTAGCGTTTCGATGTGCGACTTGCGGACAAAATCTGGAATGTCCATATCGTCCGGAAACGGTTCGTGTCCTTGAATTCGGCGAGGCGACTCGTCTGGTTTCTGGAAGAGATCAGGGAATCGCTCCCAGGGCGTTTCGACCGAGGTGCCGCACCAACCATCATCCATCACAAGAAACTTTCCGTCGACCATGTGAAACGATATCGGTCGAGTAGCTTGATCATCGAACAGGTACACATAAGGTGAGTTTATCCACAGCGGACTTACGTGGCACCCCAACTCGCGAAACCGATCGAGGATGTTGTCGACATGGGTTCGGTAGCGAGCACCAAACACGATTTCATGCAAACAGAATGTGACCAAGAATTCGGTAAGCGAATCACCGAGCTTTCTCCAGGGTGCACCGTCTTCATTCTCGCGAACCCAAACCGGTGGATCGCTGCCCTCCGTTAGCGTGCCGATCATCCAACAGCCCTGGTTCTCAATGACAAAAACCAACTTGCCCTCACACACTTCAAGGGACTCGAATGGAAGAAGCCTGTCTTGGTAAGCAAAAACAGACTCCCACCAACTGCTACTCGGCCACTCTCCGGCGAAATGGTAGATCCACTTCAGCGGATCTGGCATCCTCGTTCCGGACAATTTTTCAGCAGAGATGCCCATCCATGGACCACGATGCCCAAACCATTGTTCGGTGATCTTTTCAATGCCGCTTCGTAATCCATCAAGGTCAGTTCGGTCGTCGAGCATCGTCCAAGTCCAGTCTCAATCAATGGAGAAGCGTTTAAGTACGGCCAACATTCTAACGAACGGTTGATGAATCGGATTCATTGCAGCCACCCAACCAACCAAACAGCTAACCAACCATCCAACGACCGACCCCTTTCCATTTCTCACTTCCTTGGAAAGGACGCTGCCATGCAGGTCGAAATGTGGTCGCTTGATCGGATCAAGCCTTACGAAAACAACCCCCGCATCAATGACGACGCCGTTGATGCCGTCATCCTCTCGATCAACGAGTTCGGATTTCGCCAGCCGATCGTCGTCGACACCGACGGTGTCATCATCGTTGGACACACTCGATTCAAGGCCGCGACGAAGCTCGGGCTGACCGAAGTACCCGTGCACGTCGCAACAGACCTTGAGCCCGAAGCCGTGAAGGCGTATCGGATCGCCGACAATCGAACGGGCGAAAACTCCGAGTGGGATTGGGACTTGCTGCCCATCGAAATCGGCGATCTGCAGAACTCGGGTTTCGATTGCGAGCTGCTCGGGTTCAACGACGACGAACTCGCCAAGCTGCTTGATCCCGGCGTCACACAAGGTCTGACCGATCCCGAGGAAGTACCGGAGCCGCCGGACGAAGCGGTGACTCAGCCCGGCGACGTTTGGATTCTCGGCGACCACCGATTGATGTGCGGTGATTCGTCGAAAGCCGAAGACGTCGATCGGCTGCTCGCCGGCGCGAAGATTCAAATGGTGAATACCGACCCGCCGTACAACGTCAATGTGGAACCGCGAAGCAAGAACGCGATCGCTGCCGGTAATAGTTCGTTCCCGGCTGGCGAAGGCAAAACGAAAGCCGGTGAGAAGAAGATGCGGGCCAAGGATCGCGTGCTTGCGAACGATAAAGTCAGCGACGATGAGTTCGCGTCACTACTTGCCGCTTGGTTCGGGAACATCGGTCGCGTATTGCAACCGGGTCGCTGCTTTTACATCTGGGGCGGGTTCTCCAACATCGGCTGCTATCCGCCGGCACTGGCCGCCAGCGGGCTGTATCTTTCGCAGACCATCATTTGGGACAAGATGCACCCGGTCATCAATCGAAAAGATTTCATGTCCGGCCACGAATGGGCGTTCTACGGTTGGCGTGAGGGAGCCGGCCACAAGTTCTTTGGGCCGAACAACGCTACCGACCTTTGGCACGTCAAGAAGATTCCGCCGCAGCAGTTGGAACACCTCACCGGCAAGCCGGCGGAACTTGCGGTGACGGCGATGCAGTACTCAAGCCGCAAAGGCGAAAACGTGCTGGACTTGTTCGGCGGCAGTGGTTCGACCTTGATCGCGGCGGAGCAGACCGGACGCAAGGCGTTCTTGATGGAACTCGATCCGCCGTACTGCGACGTGATCGTCGACCGCTACCAACGCTTCACCGGGAAGCCAGCAGTGTTGGAACGAACCGGCGAATCACCGATCGCGATGAAACCGCGAGAGGAGAAGATGCGGTAATGGCTAGAGTTCCTTGTAGGACCAAGCTCCGTCGTCAAAGACATAGACGAACCGAGCACCGCAGTTCCTTGCGAAGTCCAGCAGCGAATCGTGCGTTGGCAGAATCGCTGGCGGGTCACCGTCGGCAAAACGCTCGGCCTCGCCCATCTCGGCGTCCAAGCAGCGGATATCACCGCCGTCGATCAAGGTTTCCGCTTCTTTGGTCGTTTGGTAGTTGGCCATCAAATGTGCTCCGGTGTGTTCGGGGTAGCCATCGTAGTGAAGGTAGACCGCTGCATAAGTTCGGTCGGCGCGGCGGACGGCGATCGTCGCTCGTGTGGACATGGTGGTTGCTCCTTAGTTCGTGGTGTCGGCCGGCAGTCGCTCGACGACGTCCGGTGGAATGGAAAGCATCAGCGACCGACCGTTGTCCCAGTCGACATCGACTTGCGTCCAACCGCTTAGCGGATAGACGCCGGCCACCGTTCCGGTGGTGCCAGCAGGAATCGGATCGGGGTCGTCGGTCATCGAAAGCAGCCGCACGCGATCGCCCGCCTTGAGGTTCGTTTTCATCGTTTTGTTTCCTAGTTGCGAGCGTTGTTGGTTTCGTCGACCAGCGCGGCGACTTCCGAAAGTTGAGCGTTGACCAAGTTCAACGCTCGCACGTGCGTCCATCGCAATGCCTTGTTATCGGGCCGAATCATTCGGTCGAGTTGCAACTCAATATGTTGCAGCAGGTCGCGTGAAATTTGGTGAGCGTTGTCGTAAGCCGCTGCCGGTTCGACCGGCCGCGCGGCGAGCGTTTCAATCTTTGCCATTTCGTTCTTCCGTTCGTGTTTGAAAACCGTTCGTACAACCACACATGAGCCATGACTTTCCGAACACATCAAGCGAAGTCTGCGAAACACGCCTCAGAATTCGCATTCTTTTCCCCGACGCCCAACGAGCCGCGACGTGGCCTCGTGTCGCGTCGTTTAGAAGGTCGGCGTTGTGTTTCCCGTCACGACGAAACGCCCGCACGTTGCAGACGTCGGGCGTTGTCGGCGAAGCCTCGCCAAGCGGGATCATCCGGCCGGCTACCAGCCGATCGGTACAAGAACGTGCGAATTGGGACCCGTCACTGGGAACGATTCGCCGGCGTCGGTTCTGGCGTACAAGGCGTCACCGCGTCATATGACGTCTCGCACCGGCCCGGCGTCAATCATCTCGTTGCGGATCGACCGCAGTTCGTATCTCACGCCAGCTTCCGGCGTCGCGGTTTCACCGTCTTCCAAGTCCTCGACGGTCCGCAGGTCGTAGAAATGCTTCATGGTTCAATCCCCCTACGCTCGCGCGGTGAAGCGACCGCGTTCAACTTTGATGAAACGGCTATCGTCGCCCTTGGCAAGCTCACGAAGGATCGCCGAGTACAAAGTCGCGTGTGGCGTCTTTCCTCCGGGGCTCGTCCAATATCCGGCGTCCGTCATCGCGGCGATCATTTCCTGAGCGTTCATCGTTTCCTCGGTCTCGCCCAAGACTTTCAAAGCCGCCTCGATACACGAGAGCTTCTTGTCGCCGGCCGTCGCCGCCACACTCGCCGCGTCGCCGCCGTTCGTCTGCTTCGCGACTCGTTTGCGGGCTCGCGTTTCGCCGGCCGAACTGGCCGACGTCGTCGCTCGTGCTTTTCCTTGCAACCGCTGGGCGGTTTTGATCCGCACCTTCTTGTTGGTCGTAAGGTTCGTGGCGTCCCAGCCGCCGGCCGAATTCGTCGAGTCGATTCGTACGACGACCTTCTTATTGGTCACGTTGGCATAGTACTCGCCGCCTACTTTTACGTCTGCCTTCTTCATCGTTCGTTCTCCGAAAGGGAAAGGTTCGTGGTTGGCTGCCATCGTCAGGCGACGGGTGCCACCCGCCGCTACGCCAAGCCTCCGTGCTGGCGTTTCGGCTTTGGTTTACAAGACCGCCCCCAAAACGCTCTCGTCGAGCTTTTCAAGCAGCTCGCAAAAGATGTAGTGCTCTTCGAGGAGCGGGCCGGCCGGTCCGCCGTGGTCGAGGTCGGCAATTTCAAGGGCGTTTACCAAGGGCCGAAGGTTTTCGGCGATGCGGTAATAGCTTTCGCGAATCTCTTGGGCCGTGTGCGCGTCCATGTTTCGGAAGAGCGGGGCAAGGGCTTCGGCGCGGGCCTTTTGGGTTTCGTTCATGGGCATGGTTTGTTCTCCGGTGGAAAGGTTGGTTACGTTTTGCCGTCGGGCGTTAAGACACATGAGCCATGGTTTTCAAAACACATCAAGCGAATCTCGGCGAGTTCTAGAAATGTTTTCAATCGTTTTTCCAGAACTCGCATAACTCCCGAACGTGTGGCGAATTCAGGCTCGAAAGTTTTTCCCGAAATGTTCCTTCAATTCGCGGAGCTGTTCGCAAAGATGCTGCAAGGAACCGACGTGCTCCCAATTCAGCGGCGCGGCTTCGCTACCTGGTGCCGGCAAGTCTTCGACGGATTCGTGCAGGTCTTCCAGCAACGTGAGGGCTTGAATGTGTGCGGCGGTGTAGGCGTGTTCGAGTTTGGCGTTGGCCATGGTTGTATCTCTCGGTTTGAAAAAGGAAAGAAAGCGGGCTTCGAGCGAAGCCCGCGTTGGAAACGACGGCGGCTAGCAGTCGCGGCAGGTTTCCCAGGCTCGCTTGCTGCCGTAGCAGATCTGCCCGCCTTCGACGATGTAGACGATCGCGTCTTCCGCTACGTCTTGGTCGTCGAAGTATTCGCTGGGGTCTTCCTCGCTGGCCTCGTTCATCTCCGAGCCGCTGGTGACGCCGGCGATTCGGTTTTCAAAGGGCCAGTTCTCTTGCGTCATCAAACGCACTTCAGCGTCCGGCCCGTGTTGTTCGCGGTACTCGCTCAGCAGTTCGATCAGGGCGTCAATCGTCATCGTTTGGTCTCCGTAGGTAGGAAGGAAAATTCGTTTTGCGATGACACACATGAGCCATGGTTTTTGAGACACAGCAAGCGCATTCGCACTGCAATTTGCAGTCTTTTTGCATGTTTCTCGATCTCGCCGACGTGCCCCGCAAAGGCCGCGTGTCGGCGTCCTCGAAACACTCGGCCCCTTAGGGTTACTTATGCGAACGACGCGACACGTGCGCCAGAAAACGCCAACGTTTGGAAGGAAACGGTTCGGAAGGAAACCAACGCGCAAAAGAAAAGCCGCGGTGAAGGCCGCGGCGTTGAAGGAAAGAAGTTGGCCGGCCGTTTAGACCGCTTGGTCGTACTTGCGAGCCATTTGCAAAAGCTTCTTCTTGACCGGTTTCCAGTCGCAGGTTTGTTCGCCGGCCGAAAGCTCGCCGTATCGTTTCGTGCGAAGAGCTCCTTTACGCCAGCCGATGGTCCAGCCAAGGCGGTAGTACAAGCGGTTCAGTTCCGTTTCGCCTTCGCCCGCGCCGTTGCGGTCCCAGCAGCTCTTGGTGCCAGGTCGCTTGGTGTAGTCCCATCCGCTGCAGCGTCGCGTGGTCAAAGCCAGTTCGGCCAAGCCCAATACCATTTGGATGTAGCCAAGCAGTTTGGTTTTGTTGAGCGTGCCGGCGAAGGCTCGAATCTCGATTCGGTTTCGGCCGCGAGCGAGGTGCGTCAAGTTCAAAAGGTGGTAGCGGTCTGCTTCGCAGTTTCGTTTTGCTGCGTCCTTGTTGCCGTAGCTCTTGATCTGCTTCGCCCAGGTATTTCGCTCGCGTCGTTTGGTTCCCGTCGAAGCGTAGATGGCTCGTTCGTGGTTTCCGATCAGGCTTATCAGCCGAGCCAAGGCGGCCGCGTCACCGTTCCAGGTGATGGTGATGTGAAGGCCGCAGCTTTCGTTGACCCGAGCCCCGCGTGCTTTGATCGCGTCGACCGCTCGTTCTACGTTTTGAAGTCCTTCGTACCCGCGAAGGATAGGCGATACGAACTCGGCGTTCTTGCGTCCGACCGGCGTGCGGATGCTGCTATCGCGTTCTGCTTTCCAGCCTTCGGGCAGCCAAGCGACCGGCAAGCCGTTGTGGTATCCACCGATCGGCGTGGTGTCGTTTCCGGGCAGGTGAGTTTCGATTTCGATACCGAAGGCGATGTCGTTGGCGTGCATGGTTGTGTCTCCGAAAGGTGGCTAGGTGGTTGGGTTTCGCGTGGCGTTTTGCCGGCCGCGTGTGACACATGAGCCATGGGTTTCGGAACACATCAAGCGAAGTCTGCCTAACGTTTTGAATGATTTCGCATGTTTTTTTGGACGCCAACACGCCGCCAGTTTTGGCCCAACGTGGCGTCCAAAAACATGCGGCTAACCACGCCAAACATGCAAACATTCGCGACAGTCGTCGACGTGTGCGGCGTGTCGCGAAGCCCTCCAATCAAGAGCAGTCATGGAAGACAAACGCAAAGCAGTGACGATTAACTCGCTGCCGATCAAAGACGCCGCGACCGCGATCAGTAACGCCTGCCAAACGCGATTCACGCCGGAGCAAATCGAGGCCGACGTTGCCGCCGGCGCACCAACCAACTCTGACGGAACGCTCAACGTGGTCGCCTACGTCGCGTGGCTACTCCAGGAGACACGACGTGCAACTTGACCCAGCGAAACTTCGACCGAGCGAGTGTTGCCGGCTACTCAACAGCACGTCGCTCGGCGAAGTCATCAACGAACGACAACTCCACCGTTATCGAACGCGAGCAGGTCTTCGCATCGGTGACGGCAAGAGCGTTCACTTGCTGAAGTTCGCCGGCCTGCTAATCGAAGACCGACACCGACCCAAAGCTGACGACACCGATGCCTACGAAAAGCACAAGGACTACTCGCGGGAACGAAACGCAGCGAAGTCACTGGCCGGCCGGGACATCGGAGAACTGCCACCGGTCGCCGACGGTGAACGTAAATCAAAAGCCGCCGACAGTTTCCGATACTTTTGCGAAGCCTACTTTTCGCTGACGTTTCATCTCTCCTGGTCGCCGGACCACATCGCCGTCATCAACAAAATCGAAGAAGCCGTCGTTCGAGGCGGTTTGTTTTCGCTGGCGATGGCTCGCGGTAGCGGCAAGAGTTCGCTCGCCGAAGTCGCCTGTATCTGGGCGGTGCTTAACGGCTATCGCGATTTCGTTTGCTTGATCGGCAGCGACGAAGGCCACGCCTGCGACATGCTCGAATCCATCAAGACCGAACTAGACGGCAACGACCTACTACTGGCCGACTACCCCGAGGTTTGCTTTCCGATTCAAGCACTCGACGGCATAGCCAACCGAGCCAACGGACAACTCCACCAAGGAAAACGCACGCAAATCGGCTGGACCGCGAAAGAAGTCGTCCTCCCCAGCATCGAAGGCAGCAAAGCGAGCGGTGCAATCATCAAAGTCGCTGGCCTCACCGGCCGAATCCGCGGGATGAAGTTCAAACGGCCCGACGGCAAAACGGTCCGGCCATCGTTGGTCGTCCTCGACGATCCGCAAACCGACGAGTCTGCTCGTTCGCTATCGCAATGTGCCAACCGCGAAGCGATACTCGCCGGCGCGGTGCTCGGGCTCGCTGGCCCTGGCAAAAAGATCTCCGGCATCATGCCGTGCACGGTCATTCGCCCCGGCGACATGGCCGACAACATCCTCGACCGCGACAAGCATCCCGAGTGGAACGGCTCGCGAACGCGAATGGTCAACTCGTTCCCAACCAACGAAACCCTGTGGGAACGCTACGCCGAGATCCGCAGCGAAGGTTTGCGAGCCGGCGATGGCGGAGCGGCCGGCACCGAGTTCTATCGCAAGAACAAGGCTGCGATGGACGAAGGTGCCGACGTCGCATGGAAAGAGCGTTTCAACCACGACGAGTTGTCCGCGATCCAGCACGCGATGAACTTGAAGCTTCAAGACGAAGCCGCGTTCTTCGCCGAATATCAAAACGAACCGTTGCCGGCCGAAACCGTCGATGCCGACCAACTCACCGCCGAGCAAGTCGCGCAAAAGTTCAACGGAATGAACCGGTGCTGCATTCCCATCGCCGCCAACCACCTCACCGCGTTCATCGACGTCCAAGGCAAACTGCTCTTCTACGTCGTCGCCGCCTGGGAAGACGATTTCACCGGCTACGTCGTCGACTATGGATCCTTCCCCGACCAGAAACGTTCCTACTTCACACTCCGCGACGCGAGGTACACGCTCGCCACCGAAGGCACCGGGCTCGAAGGCTCGCTCTACGCCGGCATGGAAAAGCTGACCACCGACTTACTTGGCCGAGAATGGCAACGCGACGACGGCGCGGCAATGAAAATCGAACGTTGCCTCATCGACGCCAACTGGGGCCACTCCACCAACGTCGTCTACCAATTCTGCCGACAAAGCCCTCACGCCTCGATCCTGCTTCCCTCCCACGGACGCTTCGTTGGAGCATCGTCCAGCCCCTTTAGCGAATACAAACGCCGGCCCGGTGATCGCGTCGGCCTCAACTGGCGAGTCCCCTCGGTCCACGGCAAACGAGCCATCCGGCACGTCATCTACGACACAAACTGGTGGAAGTCCTTCACCCACGCCCGACTCGCCGTCGCCATGGGCGACCGAGGCTGCCTCTCCGTCTTCGGCGACCGCGCCGAGCAACACCGCATGTTCGCCGAGCAAATCACCGCCGAGTACTTCATCAAAACCGAAGGCCGCGGCCGAACCGTCGACGAATGGAAAGCCCGCCCCGAGCAACCCGACAACCACTGGCTCGACTGCCTAGTCGGAACCGCTGTCGCCGCGTCGATGCAGGGAGCGTTGTTATTTGGAACCGATCGACCATTCGCACCAAAAAGAGGACGGGTTAGTTTCAAAGAGCTTCAACGCAGAAAACGAAGCTAGCTCCACCGTTCGGTAGAGCGCTGCAGTCAAGAAAACCGGAGCGCCCGGTGTCGGCCACCGGGGCACCGAAGAGAATCGGCAGAAACCCGCTGCAACGGAGTGGTTAGGTCTGACACGATAAGACTCCTTCGACTTCGAAATGCCCGGTAATTGAACCCCCGGGTAGCGAGCTGACGTCATTGCTAGCGATACGTGTGCTTTTCCAACATGCCGCGGCCTCATTTTTTTCCTGGTCCATCTCAACGACAAAGATCCACCCGATTCAGCTCAATGCTGGCTTTTTTCGTCTAGGTCCGACGCGCACTTGTTAGCGATCGCGAGTGTTCAAAAAGTAAGTTTGTAGTCCTCGTTGAATGGCCGGATTAGCGTTTCAAAAGAGAATCGGAGTGCCGACGCAGCCCAAAACGTCTGTTAGCCCTTCGCCAAATCGATTATCCTTTGTTTGCAATTTGGTTTTTGTAAGGTTTTGGAGTGTTGGCCGTGTCAACGAACGTGCAGGAAAGAGTAGAGCAACTGAAGGGTCTGCTGAAGATCGCCGAAGCGGCAACAATGTGTGGCGTGACGACCGAGACGCTGCGCAATTGGGATCGATCGGGCACCTTGGTTGCTCAGCGGCATCCGCTAACTGGCTACCGCTACTACCGCTCCAAAGACATTGAAGCATTCATCAAGCGGCGTCTCAAAGAACGCGAGGAAAATTCGTGAACGACAAACAAGACGAATCTTCCCACGAACGCCCGGTGGTTGTTGGTGTGGGCGCCTCCGCCGGAGGTCTTGATGCGTTGATGCGGATGTTGTCCAGTCTGCCGAACGATCCTCCGATGGCGTTTGTGATCATTCAACACCTGGATCCAACGCATGACAGTGCACTGACGGAGATTCTGCAGCGGAAGACTTCCTTGCATGTTCAGGAAGTCACTGAGGATACCGAGATCGAAGACGGGTACGTCTACGTCATTCCGCCTGGCAAGTATCTGTTGATCGACAAATGCGTTCTAAAGCTGACGCAGCCGACGGAAGAACGCGGGGCACGAATGTCGATTGACTACTTCTTTCGGTCGTTGGCCGAAGATCTATGCGAATACGCTGTCGGCGTCGTGCTTTCAGGCACGGGTACCGACGGCACCGCAGGTTTGAAAGAGATCAAAATGTGTGGCGGTTTGACCGTCGCCCAAGATCCGCACGACGCCGAACACATCGGTATGCCGCAAAGCGCGATCAACGCCTTGCAGGTCGACTTCACGCTGACGGCGGAACAGATCGGTCATCGATTGGTGAGTTACGTCCAGCATGCTCGCGAGCACAGTTTGCTGTCGGCGCAAGAATCCATTCAACACCGTGATCAACTCGAAGCGATTATCACACACCTGAAGGAAAATTCCGGCACCGACTTTCGCCGCTATCGCCGCAACACGATGACCCGCCGTGTTCGGCGTCGCATGGGGCTAAAGCAGCTCACATCGATGGAGGATTACCTGCATCTGCTGAAGGACGACAAGAAAGAAGCCGCCAGCCTGAAGTCGGATCTGCTGATCGGCGTGACAAAATTCTTTCGTAACCCGGATGCATGGGATTCGCTGCAAAAAACTCTACTGGGACCGATGATCAAGGCCAGTGAGGATTCGCGGCCGATTCGGATTTGGTGTGCCGGGTGCGCGAGCGGCGAAGAGGTTTATTCGCTGGCAATGTTGTGTCATGAAAATGCGGACACCGCGCCAAAACGACCCTCGTTTCAAATCTTTGCGACCGACATCTCGACCGAGGCACTTTCGACGGCCCGCGAAGGACTGTATCCCGAATCGGTCGTGGCCGATTTGACCTCGACGCGACTGCAGCACTTCTTTCACAAAGAAGGCAATCACTACCAAGTCTCACGACGACTGCGGGAAACCATCGTTTTCGCTGAGCAGAACGTGCTGTCACATCCGCCATTCTCGCAGCTTGATCTGATCGTCTGCCGAAACCTGCTTATCTACCTCGACCGGCCGGCCCAGCGGCGTGTGCTCGATGTTTTTCAGTTTGCACTCAAAGAAGGCGGCGGACTCTTCTTGGGCAGCAGCGAATCGACGGGTGATGCATCGCGTCACTTCACGGCGATTGACAAACGATGGCGATTATTCAAACGGACCGCAACGGCGGCGATGCCGCCGATCGAGCGGGACAACGATCCGCCGCCTTCGATGACCGAGACCCGGCCGACAAGGAGGGAGACGGATCAGCGACGTGGCAATCTGGCGACGCTTGTCCAGCGGCAGATGATTCGTGAAGCGAAGATGGGCGTCGCCGTGGTCAACGTCGACGACCGGGCGACGTACCTGCAAGGACAGATCGACCAGTACTTGCAAACCGGAGTTGGTGAACTTGGTGGTCCACCACCGCTCATTCTGGACATGGTCCGCGAAGGTCTGCGGAGCAAAGTTCGGCCGCTGCTACGCAGGGTTCGCGATTCGTTTGATACGCACACCGTCGATGGACGCGTACGCCGAGACGGAAAATACTATCCCGTCCGGTTGGTGGCGCGACCGCTGCGAGGACAAGACGGTGCGGTGTTGCTCTCGTTCATGCCAGCGGATATCTCAGGCAGCTCAACACCAACCGATGTTCCCGCGCCACCCCAATCCAAACCAAATTCCGCGCAGCTAGCGGCCAAGTTTGATGTCGAAGCAGACGACAAGGACGCTTTGATTGAGTCCTTGAGATTCGAAAACAGCGAGCTGTCTCACGAGCTCGATACAACTCGCCAACAGTTATCCACGACGATCGAAGATCTCGAAACGGCCAACGAGGAGTTGCAGGCGGCTAACGAAGAGTCCATGGCGGTCAACGAGGAACTGCAGGCCGGCAACGAAGAGCTAGAAACGTCAAAAGAAGAACTGCAATCACTCAACGAAGAATTGGTCACGCTGAACAACCAGTTGGAAATCAAGCTGCATCAGTTGCAGGACACTACCGATGACCTCAACAACTTGCTGCTGAGTACGCATTTGCCGACGGTGTTCATCGACACCCATTTCCGCATCCGCCGCTTCACTCCATCAGCGACCGATCTGTTCCACTTGATTCCATCGGACAACGGGCGTCCTCTGCTGGACGTTCGTGCCGACTTCAACACCGATGAATTGTTCCAGTTGGCTCGTGAGGTTCTCGAATCACTCCAGCCGCGTCAGTGTGACGTTGCAACGACCGATGCAAAGAGTTTTCTCGGCCGGCTGCAGCCCTATCGCACCGAAGACAATCATATTCGCGGGGTCGTGATGACGTTCTCCGACGTCACCGATCTCAAGCGTAGCAAACAGATCGCACAAACTCGTTTGGCCGAACTGGAAACCATCTACGAAGCCACGCCAATCGGTTTGTCCTTCATCGCCAAGGATCGCACCTACCGGAGCATCAATCGTCGGCTGGCGGAGGTGAACGGCGTGTCGGTCGAAGACACGATCGGTAAAACGCTGCGGGATGTTTTACCCGAGCCATTGGTGGAGGGAGTTGAGCAGTGCTACGAGCAGGTCTTTGCAACGGGCAAGCCGATCGACGATTTGGAGGTCATCGGACAGACCCATGCTGATGAAAAACTGCACAAATATCGCGTCAGCTACCATCCGGTGTTCGACAAACATGCCGACGATGCTGAAGTGATCGGTGTCAACTCGGTCGTCGAAGACGTGACGGATCTGCGACGGATGCAGTTGGAGTTGTCGACCAGCGAGGAACGTTTGCGGCAGATTGCGGAGGTATCGGACTACGTGTTCTGGATCACGCAGATTGATCCCGAGCGTGTGCTTTACGTCAGTCCCGCGTACGAGAAGTTGTGGGGACGCAAAGCCAAAGATCTATTGGAAGACGCCCGGCATTGGTCCGAAGCGATTCACGTCGACGACCGGGAGCGGGTTAGCAGGGCGTTCGAACGATTCATTAGCGAGCCCGACGTAGGACCTTTTGAAGTTGAGTATCGCATCGTTCGCGAAGGCGAAACCCGCTGGATTGCCGACAAAGCCAACGCAATCCGCGAGTCCGACGGATCAATCAATCGTGTGGCCGGGGTTGCCCGTGATATCACTGACACGACGACTGCGTTTCAGCGGTTGGAGATTAGCGAAGGTCGCGCGAGACTGGCCATTAACTTGGCAAAGATTGGGGTTATCGAAGTCGACTACAAAACCAACCAAGCGGTCCTCGATGACATCGCGGCCAAAACGTTTGGTCTGCCGTCCGGTGAAGCGGTATCACGCAACGAGATTCACGATCGGTTTCACCCGGAAGAGCGTGAGGGACTGGTCGCAGAAATTGACCGTTTTATCCAAGATCCCGATGAACGCGTCAGTTCATTTGAGCATCGAGTGCTACTCCCCGATGGCGAAGTCCGCTGGGTCCGCGCCTCCAAACGCGTCTACTACAGAACTGTGAAAGGGAAGCAAGTCGCTCGCAACACGGTCGTGGCCGTACTTGATTTCACCGATCAGCACAAACAGCGCGAACGACTCGCTCAAGCACGCGACGAGGCCGAAGCCGCGAACCGATCACGTGGTGAATTTCTGGCCAACATGTCGCACGAAATCCGAACGCCCATGGCGGCCATCTTGGGTCACGCTGATATCCTCAACGATCACCTGAAAGATCCTGACAACTTGTCGGTCGTCGATACGATCCGCCGTAACGGTCGGCACTTGTTGTATATCATCAATGACATTTTGGACTTGTCGAAGATTGACGCCGGCAAGATGGAAGTCGCATCGCGACCGGTGCGGCCCGATGCGATCGTGGGTGAAGTTCGATCATTGATGGACGTGCGAGCGGCCGAAAAACGATTGCCGTTGAAGATCGAATTTGACGGACCTGTTCCCGAGATGATCGACACCGATCCGGTCCGACTGAGGCAGGTGCTTTTAAACTTGGTTGGCAATGCAATTAAGTTCACCGATGACGGTGAAGTTCGATTTGTGATTCGCTACGACCAGTCCGACCAAACGATGCACTTTGATGTGATCGACACGGGGCTGGGCATTGCCGAGGATAAGCTGGATTCGCTGTTTGAACCGTTCACGCAGGCCGATGCCACCACAACCCGCTCCGCTGGCGGGACAGGTCTTGGCTTGACCATCTGTCGTCGTCTCGCTTACTCGCTTGGCGGCGAAATTACAGCCGACAGCCAACCCGGTGAGGGCAGCCGTTTCAGTTTAGTGCTGAACGTGCAAAACGAAACGCAACTCATTGAACCCAATCTGAACCGCGAAACGCCGTTGGACGCGGCGAGCGACGATCCGCAAATTTCCTGCAGCGTGCTCATCGTCGATGACCGACGTGACATTCGCTATCTCGCTCAACACTTCGTTGAAAAAGCTGGCGGAACCGTACACACGGCAACCAATGGGCGAGAAGCGGTCGACTTCGTTACCGCCGAGGATGCACCGGAAGTAGACATCATCGTAATGGACATGCAGATGCCAGTGATGGACGGCTACGAGGCAGTCGCTGAACTACGGCAGTTTGGTTGCAAGCTTCCCATCATTGCCTTGACCGCCAACGCGATGAAAGAAGACCGAGACGAGTGTCTTGCTGCCGGTTGCACTGACTACACCACCAAACCGGTCGACAGCAAAGTGATGATCGGCATGATCGACCGGCTGGTACGCGAAGGCTCGAACAGTTCTGATTTCAACTGAGTAAGCTGGCAGATTTGTGGGCATACAGCTATTCGCTGCTAGCAAATTGGTGATTCACCTTCGACAAATCACCCTGCCAGACTTCTTCGTGTTTTTCTGCCGATTCTTTTCGGTGCTCCGGTGGCCGACACCGGAGCCTTATCTCTACTCTTGGCCTGTTCGTTTCATCAACCGACGCATCGGGGAACACAATTCTGGATCCTCACGAGAGATACCAGAGGACGATTTGCGTTTCGCGGCCAATTTTCTGGTTTACCCACGGCTCACTTCGCCTAAGTAACCCTGAGAGGGACGTTTGTTTTCGAGCAAGTGAGTGCCGGCGATGGCTGATGATCTCAATGATGAAATTCGTGAGAACGCTGCGGGGCCTGCGAAGGCTTCGGGTGATGCGGGTTCGGTTGAGCAGCACAAGCTGACGGAGCAGATCGCTGCGGACAAGCATCTCGCTGGCAAGGACGCGGTTCGGAAGCCGAATCGCGGCTTGCGATTTAACAAGATCGTGCCGCCGTCGGCTGGCTGATCATTCTTTTTGCTTTGCGATGAGCACAGGGCTGCCGGGGACGGCAATAGGATTACATCACGGATGTTGAAACGTTTGTCAGGGATTATCGAGCAAGCATGGCGTGGCGGAGCTTCCCGCTCTTCATCCACGCCGGGACGCTCGCCCCGGCAGCCCTTCTTCTCGCGGCTTCGTGCGAAGTACGACGCGGCGAACACGACGCTCGACAACATGAAACATTGGTCGCGGGCCGATGGTCTGTCGTCTGCTGCAGCGAATAGTCCCGATGTGAGGCGAACACTTCGCAATCGGTCGCGATACGAGGTCGCCAACAACAGCTACGCTCGCGGGATCACGTTAACGCTGGCGAATGATGTCGTGGGCACTGGGCCACGTTTGCAAATGCTGACGCCCGATGCTGAAGCGAATCGTTTTGTCGAACAAGAGTTCTCCGCTTGGGCCGAGGCGGTAGGTCTGGCGGAAAAGCTACGAACCATGCGACTCGCCCGCGTTTCGGACGGTGAATCGTTTGGTTTGCTGACCAGCAACGAACGAGTTGACTCGACCGTGAAGCTCGACTTGCGATTGATCGAAGCCGACCAAGTGGCCTCGCCGACGTTGGTTGCGGACCGAACACGATACATCGACGGAATCCAGTTTGATACCGACGGAAACCCGCTCAGCTACGACGTGCTTCGCGAACATCCTGGCGATGTGACGTTTGCGATTAACGAGGAGTTTGACACGGTGCCGGCCGCCGCAGTGCTGCACTACTTCCGCTGCGATCGTCCGGGTCAGATTCGTGGCATTCCCGACATCACGCCGGCGTTGCCTCTATTCGCACAACTTCGTCGGTTCACACTCGCCGTACTTGCGGCTGCCGAAACCGCGGCTGACTTTGCTGGCATCCTCTACACCGACGCGCCGGCCAATGGTGAGGCAGACGCTGCGGAACCATTCGAGCCGATCGAACTTGAGAAGCGAATGCTGCTCACGATGCCGGGCGGCTGGAAGATGGCTCAAATGAGGTCGGAGCAACCATCGACCACGTATGCCGAATTCAAGAAAGAGATCCTCAACGAGATCGCTCGCTGCTTGAACATGCCTTTCAATGTCGCTGCTGGAAATTCTAGCGGTTACAACTACGCGAGTGGGCGACTCGATCACCAAACCTACTTCAAGTCGATCCGTGTTGAGCAAACCCAACTCGCTCGCGTCGTGCTGGATCGCGTTTTGATTGCTTGGCTTCGCGAAGCCATTCTCATCGAGGGCTATCTGCCCAATTCGCTTCGCACGCTCGACAGCACGTTCGAGCACCAATGGTTCTGGGACGGGCACGAACATGTCGATCCCGCCAAAGAAGCCAATGCCCAAAAGATCCGTCTCTCGAATCATACGACGACTCTGGCCATCGAATTTGCGCGGCAGGGGCGTGATTGGGAGACGGAACTCAAACAGCGTGCCAAAGAAGTGTCGCTGATGCGTGAGCTTGGTCTGTCGGCCAGCGATGAAACTGAAACCCAACCCTCAACCAAGGTCACGGAAGACAATGCCGAAGACACAGCACGCGCCGCTTGAAGCCGACGCCGAATCCGTTCCCAGTTCGCTGCGAATCGTTTGTGACGACGCTGCGACGATCACGCTCGCCGCAGCCGAAACGCCAGAAGAAGGCAAGCCGTCACTGCGTAAGTTCTCGATGACCGCGTACACCGGCGGTGCGATGCGGTTGGGCGGTTGGCCTTATCCGGTGGTGGTCGATTTAGCTGGCATGCGAGTGACCCGCAAGTCTCGTCCGATTTTGAAAGACCACGATCGGGGCAGCATCGTTGGGCACACAGACGACATCGCGATCACCGACAAATCGCTCGAAGTCGCCGGCGTGATCTCAGGAGTTGGTGCGACGGCTCAGGAAGTGATCGCGACCAGTGAAAACGGTTTCCCGTGGCAAGCCTCGCTGGGTGCGAGTGCCGACAAGGTTGTGTTCATTCCTGAAGGCAAAACGGCCAACGCCAATGGTCGCGAGTTCAAGGGGCCAGTCTATGTCGCTCGCAAGTCAACGCTGGGCGAGGTTTCGTTCGTCGCTTTGGGTGCTGACGACGATACCGAGGCTCGCGTCGCTGCCGGCAACTACGCCGAGGGCGATGATCCCGGCGATACGGATGAAGAAACCGACGACCTCGAACCCGTCAACGCAAGTTTGAACATGAGCACCAAACCAAAGACCGAAAACAAAACAGCGACCACTTCACCGGTCAACGACATGCGTGCCGAAGCCGCTGCGGAATCTCGTCGCATCGCCGGCATTCGCAAGGTGTGTGCGGGCAATCATGCCGATATCGAAGCCGATGCGATTGAGCAAGGCTGGTCCACAACCAAAACGGAACTCGCCGTGCTGAGAAGCGAACGCCCCAAGGCTCCCGAGCAGACGCAAAACTCACCGCGATACAGTCGCGAGGTCCTCGAAGCTGCTGCCTGCCTGTCGGTCGGCATCGAAGAAAAAACGCTGCTAGCCAGCTATGGCGAAAAGACGCTCAACGCCGCCAACCCGCTACGTCACATCGGCTTGCGTGAACTCGTCGCCGAGTGCGCTCGCATGGAAGGCATCGACGTGCCTCGCGTCTTTGGCGATGGTACGGCAACCATTCGAGCGGGTTTCAGTTCCATGAGTCTGCCCAGCATCATGGAAAACGTCATGAACAAGACGCTGCTGGCGGCCTATCAAAACACCCCGATCGCCGCCTTCGATCTTTGCAGCGTGGGAACGGTCACCGACTTTAAGGAAGTCGCCCGTTATCGTTTGCTCGGGACCGGTGGTTTTGAGCAAGTCGCCCCTGATGGGGAACTCAAGCACGGTAAGTTATCGGACCAAAAATTCAGTAACAAGGCCGACACGTATGGCCAGATCCTGACGCTGACGCGACATGACATCATTAACGACGACTTGTCGGCGTTCATGGATATCCCACGCCAGATGGGACGCTCCGGAGCCGAGTCGATCGACGATCTGTTCTTCACGCTGCTGCTGAAGAACACGGGCTTCTTCTCCTCAGGTAACGCGAACCTGCTCTCCGGTGCCGACACTAAGTTCGGTCCCGATGCGTTGACCGTCGCCAAGACCACCTTCCGCAAACAGAAAGCCGGTCCAGGCGGCAAACCCAAAGATCAGAAACCGATCAATATTCGCCCCGAGTACTTGGTGGTTCCAGTGGAGCTTGAAACCGAGGCGGAATTGCTGATGGGCTCGTCCCAGTTGATGATCGATGCTCAAGGCTCACCGACCAAAATCCCAGTCGATAACCCGCACCGCAATAAGTACCGGATCATCAGTACGCCTCACTTGTCGGATTCGTACTACACCGGCGCAAGCGGCACGGCGTGGTATCTGTTCGCCAACCCCAATGTGCTGCCGGCGTTTGAGATCGTGTTCCTCAATGGCCGTCGCACGCCGGTCATCGAGCGAGTCGAAATGCCGCCGAACACGCTGGGTATGGGTTTCCGATCGTACATCGACTTTGGCGTGAATTCTCAAGACCACCGCGCAGCCGTGAAGGTCACGGGCGAAGCGTAAATCCTGGGAACCGTGTCTTCCCCGTCACAGCAACCAACACATTCGAGTCCACCTGAGGTTTTTATGTCTGCAGCAGAGTTCGTTCACGATGGTTCGGCCATCGATCACACACCCGTCGCCGATCTTGCATCTGGAGAGATCGTGGTTCAAGGCGATCTTGTCGGTATTACCAGGCGAGCGATCAAAGCCGACACGCTGGGAGCGATTGCCGTTGAGGGCGTTTTCGACGTGCCCAAAGATCCTGCCGGCGCGGTTGCTTTCACGGTCGGCCAGAAAGTTTACGTCGACGGAAGTAACGAGCCGCAGACGACGGCGACCGGTAACAAGCTGCTTGGAAAAGCGGTACTGCCCGCAGCAACCGACGATGAAATCGTGCGTGTCCGCCTGAGCCAATAGTAAAAGGGCACTGACTCGCGATGTCCGCAGTCTTCCTGCACGACGGAGCGACCGTAGATTTCCTTCCTGCTGCGGACGTGGCCGCCGGTTCGATCATTGTTCTGGGGGACCTGGTAGGAGTCAGCAAATTCTTCGTTGCCGCCGGTCGCACGGGCGGGATCGCGGTTCGCGGCGTCTTCGATGTCCTGAAAGATCCGTCGACCAACATCGACGTTGGCACTCGACTTTATTGGTCCACGGTCAGTTGGCATGTGGTCAAAACGGCCAGCGGACATCCGCTGCTTGGCAAGTCAGTTTTGCCGGCTTCTCCCGGCACCTCCTACGTTCGCGTCCTACTGACGCAGTAGTTCCCATTCTCTTGAAGAGGAAATCCGAGTGAAAGGGCTCCCACGTTCGATTGCTACCGCATTCTTGCTCCTGCTGGTGACAGGGTGTTTGCCGGAACAGTCGGAACAAGTGCGTCCACTTCCGGCACCACCAGTAGAACGACCAGTGGCCAATCTCCCGCCCCAGCTTCATCAACGCAACTGGACTGGCAGGCTCAATCAAGGCAGCTGCGTCCACGCTTCACTGGTCAATCATCTGCGTTGGCTCAACGAGTACGAACTCGGCGAGCGATGGCGGGCGACCTACAGCGATGGCGAGTGGGACACGCGGCTGCGAAACCGACTCGATGCAGCGGACATTGACTACAGCTACACCGTTAAAGCCGATCCGCGATTTCTGGACTGGGCCAACGCCACTCGTCGCGGCGCGATTCTGTGGTGGAAGCCCGCCCACTGCTGCACCTTCGTTGGCTGGGTTGAACGCAACGGCCAGCAATACGCCGCGATTCTCGACAACAACTATCCGGGCCGGTTTGAACTCACGCCACGTGAACAATTCGTACGCCTCTGGGCGGGCTACGGGGGCTTTGCCCTAACCGTTATGGAAGACCCCGCCAGTTCCCTGCCCTATCGAAGCTATGAGGTCATTGATGAAGGATGAAATTCGGATCCGACTGAGCGCCGGTCTGATCGTTGTCGCGGTGCTGCATGCGGTTATGCTTGCAGCCGTGTTTACCGCGCTGCATCGAACGCCAAAGCCACAAGTGAGCGACGAGTGGCGGCTTCCGACAGCGCGACCCGCTCCGCAGGTTGGGCGGCAAATTGAGAAGCTGCCTGAACCGGCCCACGTGAATCTGGAAGCACAAGGCGAGCTCAAGCAGCAATCCGGCTATTGCCCGCCGTCATGTCCGCCCGTTGTGCGGCCCACCATTCGGCCCTATCACGTCGTTCCCGCCAGACCGGTCGTCCAGCCCGCAACTCCGTCGCCAACGACCGTGCCCGCACCGACCGTTCCTGCGCCGATTTTTGTCACGCCGACAAATGCCAACGACAACGCGGTCCCACAGCCATCCCCGAAGCGATACCAGATCGCCTTGTTTATCGGCAACGACGCGAAGAGCCAACAGTTGTTGGAATGGTTTAACAAGGACGCAAAGCTCTCGAAACTCCGAAAGAGCTGTGAATTCCAGGTCTACACCGAGAGCAACGCCCTCTACAAAACTCGCTTTGCGGACATCGTGCCGGCAAGCCAGTTCCCCGTCGTTCTTTTCCAGGATTCAAGCGGAGGTCACGTTCATGCAGCCGGCTACACGATGTTGCCATCGACTCCGGCGGAACTGTACGACGATTTGCGACACGGATACGAACTCTATCAGCAGACTCGCCAAGCCCAGAAAACTGGAGCTCTCAAATCGCGAGGCTATTCTTGGGATTCGGCGATCTCGCCAACGCTTCAACTCTCTCCTGAAGACTGTCCGGACGGCTATTGTCCGATCGAACCGACCGAGCCCACGTGGCGGCCCTTCGATCGGGACCGTGATCGCGAGCCACTCTTCGACCGCGATTCTGACGGGCGCAACGCACTGATTTGGGCCGGCGCCGGCGAATTGGCGACGCTCGCATTGATTGTCGTTGCGATCATTCTACTCGGATTCATTCTCATCAAGCGAGGCATGTAAGGCTCATGATTCTTGGAATTGCAACCGTTGTCGTCCTGGTTCTCGTTGCTGTGGCCTTATTGCCTGCTAAGAAACGCGACCGAGACGGCGGCAACCTCAACTTCACCCAGCCGCTTGTGCGGCCGACCAGCTTCCGACAGCAGCAGCTTAACGAAGAGGCCGAGGCGATCGCCGACGAATATCAACGTCGGGCCGACGAGGCGTGGCGTGAAGAGCTGGGCGAAAAGGCAGCAACACTGCTTAAGTCGAAGCCAGCAACCACATCAAGGTCCGCCAAATCGTGAGCGACCTGCTGCAACGCGGTCAGGCCTGGCTGTCTGACAAGCTGACCAAGCACGCATCTCGATTAGTGACTTATCAACGCGATGAGTTATCCGTCGAATTGCCAGCCACGATCGGAAAGTCGGAATACGAACAGGACGATGGCGAGGGAATCATCACGCGAGCCCAAGTCCGTGACTTTCTGATCAACTCCAAAGACCTGCTTGGCAGCTTCATCGGTACCTGGCCACGACGCGGCGATCGCATCCTCGAAACCGACGGAGACACGACGTTCGTTTACGAACTGATGTCGATCGGCAATGAACCACCGTGGCGATACAGCGACCCTTTCCGCGTCAAACTTCGCATTCACACCAAACTGGTCGACACGATTGTTGATGGTGATTAGGCGATGTTTGAACGAGATACGTGGGGCACCGCAAAACTCAAATGATGAGCGCAATGCCACTGTTGCAATTGAAGCCACTGCTCCCGGTTTAACCGCCCGAGCATCGGATAGGTCTCAACGAATTTGGTGTCGGGCTGCATTAGGGTATCGCAAAGTTCATAAAAGCGATTTGCACAGGAATCTTCATCAAGATTTGCGGAGGGCTGAATCTCCTTTGGAGCCTTTCCACGCAATTTCGACGGCTTCCCAACACGCAACGTGCGGCTGAACATTACTCGAAACAGTGGCCGCAAAAGAACAGGGAACGTGAACTCAGCACCGGTGAGCGTCATCTGCAACGAAAGATTCAGGTGATCGAGAATCTGGGCAAGACTCCATTGCCCGCTCAACTCATTGCCAACTTGACGCAAGTGACGAACGTCCTCACAAGCGGCGTTCAAATTGGGGAAGCACAGATCCATTCGTCTTTGAGGCATTCAGAGTTCTCTTTCCATGTTTCCGGTAACAGGTCAATGCAGAATGTAAGCGGCAGATTGGCCGTCAACGATAGTATCCGCAATACCGATCGGATAGGGCGACCTTGTTAAGTCCCGAGAGTATGTTCATTGGCAGACTTCAGTGTCAAGGAAACGGATCGGTGGCCCGAGTGGACATGTGAATCTTCAAATCTACGCAACCCGAAACAAAATGAACTGGATCTCCCTAATAGGACCGTAAGGAAGCTGAGATAGCCAGCGGTCGCATCCTCTGCAATCCGATCATCTCCCTGCGAGTTAAACTCCGCGTCCAAACAAGAATGGTCGACACCGACATATGACTGCAACCACTACTGCCACACCTGCCACCGTCATTCAAATTGCTGACAGCGTCGTCGCTGAAATCAATGCCGGCGAGTTCTCAAAGAAAAACCTCGCTGCACAACGATTGTATGTTCCCAACTTCGATCTCGAAGACATGAAGGAGCTGCGAGTTACCGTGGTGCCACGTGAGGTCGAATACTTGCCGCTCGATCGAGTCAGCAACAAGTTTCACGCGACGATCGATGTTGCAATTCAGAAGAAGTTTAGCAAGGGCGATGCCAAAGAAATCGACCCGCTGGTGTTCTTCGTCGAGGAAATCGCCGACTACTTCCGACTCAAACGACTCAATTCTTTTGTCGCCGCACGGTGTGTGAAGGTCGAAAACGCTGTCCTGTACTCCACCGAACACTGGACGCAGTTCAATCAGTTTACGAGTTTACTGACGTTGACGTTTGAGCTCGCCAAGTGATCCAGATTCGGACGCGTGTTCGTTTCGATCAAGCGAAAGTCCAGAAGAAAGTTCAAGCCGCCAACTTCCGCTCGCTTGGTCATGCCGCCGCAACCATTCGGATAACCGCGAAGCGATCGATCCGTAAACGGAAGAAGCCGTCGAGCCCCGGTTCGCCACCGCACACGCAGACGGGAATGCTTCGCCGCGTGATTCGCTACGAGGTGAATCGGGACCGCGAAGAGGCAGTAATAGGACCGGTCAACGAAATCGCTGGTCGCCTGTGGAACCTACACGAGTTCGGCGGTGTTGTCACAAAGCGACGCCAACTGAAGCGTCACCGTTTCCGGGTCGGCCAGCACGGTCCGATCCGCAAGACAACTCCGGGCAAATTTGTTCGCACGCTTTTGCAGACCGCCGCTCAAGCCAATCGTGCCACACGATTGGTCGAAGAAGAAAACGAACGCCGTGGTGCGAACAAGCCGCGACGTTATCCCAAACGTCCATTCATGAAACCGGCCCTGCAATCCAACCAATCACGTCTACCCAAGTTCTGGCGTGATTCCGTCAAGTAAATCAAGAGAAGGTCGATATGTCAGCAGAAGTAGTCCTCGGTCTCGACGCCGTCCTCACCATCGATGGTGCCGAAATCAAGAACGTCAAAGACTTGACGGTCAATCTTGAAAAAGCCGAAGCGGATGCCAGCACTCGTGACAACAACGGTTGGCGAGCCACCGTGGGCACACTCAAGGATGCCTCGATCGAGTTCACCGTCCTCAATAAAAATGGCGACACCTCGTTCTCGATGCTTCAGACGCTCTGGAGCAGTGGCACGCCCTGTGATATCGACATCAGTGACGTCGGCGGTTCACTCACACTGACCTGCGAAGTCATGACCTTCAACGTCAATCAAAACCTCGAAGAGGTCGTCTCGGCCGACGTGACGCTCAAGCCCACTCAATCCGCGACCGGTAACGGTATCAACGTCCCTGTCGGTAGTGGAACCTAAACGCCGTTCTTGGTTCGTCTCGCTTTCTCGCTGCTCACTATTTGTAGTTTCCCATGCAGAAATTCATTGATCGTCGCGGCCGGGTGTGGATCGTCGATATCGACAACACCACGCTTCGCCGCGTGAAAGCACTCACCGACGTTCGCTTGTTAGACGCCATCGATGGCGATCTGATCACACAGTTGTCCAGCGACCCGCTACTGTTGGGCGACGTCCTGTTCGCGATCTGCAAACCGCAAGCCGATCAACAAGACGTCGATGACGAGGCATTTGCTGAAGGGCTGGCCGGCGACGCAATCGATGAAGCTTGCAAAGCGGTCGTCGATGCGTTGGTGGCGTACTTCCCGGAGTCGCGTCGCCGTCTCCTGCGGAAGGCGGCCGACAAACAGCGGATGATCGAGACTCGGGGATTGGAAGCGATCGAGAGAAGGTTGGACGACCCGAAGTTGCTGGACACGCTTCTCAGCGACCTCGAACAGAAACTCGGGGTTCCGATGTCGAGCGAATCGTCGTCGAACTCGCGGGAGTCGTCGGAGTCGACCCCGGACCACTCACCCTCCGCCAACTGATGCAAATGGCCGACGCTCGACGACGGCACGATTGGAACATCGCATCGAGTGTCATGGCACTGACCGCCGAAATCAACCGCGATCGTCGGCGTCGTCGCAAGCCATTCAAGCCCGATGATTTCAACCCCTACACGGCAACTAAATACGTGCCTGCACGCGCAACCGTCGAGCAGCTTGCCACTCTTCTCGGTGCGGTGTTCACGCCTTCTAGCCACTCGCTTCTAGCAACTAGCCACTCCCCATGTCCCAAGTCCGAGCCGGAGCCGCCTACGTCGAACTGCTGACTAAGGATGCAGCATTCGTGAAAGGTCTGCGATCGGCTCAGAAGCGATTGGAATCATTCGGTGCATCGACGCGGTTGCTCGGCACCAAACTGATGGGGCTCGGCGCGGCTGCGGCAGCTCCTTTGGGCGGCAGCGTTGCCATCTTCTCCAACTTCGACGACGCCATGCGCGGTGTCGCCGCAATCACGCAGGCGACGGAAACGCAGCTGGAGTCGCTACGCAATACCGCCAAGAAGCTCGGGGCAACGACCAGCTATTCCGCAAACGAAGTCGCATCGCTGATGACGGAACTCGGCCGCGCCGGCTTCAAACCGGAGCAAATCGAGCGAATGACTTCCGCGGTGATGAACATGGCTCGAGCGACCGGCACCGACGCCACGCAAGCCTCCGGCATCATGGCGGCAACGATCCGCCAGTTCAGCATGGAAGCGGGCGAAGCAACACGGGTTGCCGATGGTCTGACCGCCGCAGCGAACAAATCGTTCAACACCGTGGAGTCACTTGGTGAAGCCCTGGCATACGCCGGTCCCGTTGCCGCCGATGCCAACATGAGCTTCGAAGAGACGTTGGCAATCCTCGGCACGCTCGGCAACATGGGCATCCAGGGCTCCTCGGCCGGTAACGCGATGCGTCGGCTTCTGACAATCAGCGCGGCGGAGTCCGAAAAGTTTCAAGCCGTTTTCGGTGTGGCAACCAAGGATGCCAAGGGAAACGCCCGCTCGCTGGTCGACATTTTGGGTGAAGTCGCGGCGGCCACAGCGAACATGGGGACGGCCGAGAAAGCGGAAAAGCTCAACGAAGTCTTCGGTTTGCTGGGCATTACGGCCGCAAGTTCCATCGGTAAATCCGTGGCCGACACTCGCGAGCTTTACCAAGAACTGCAAAAGGCCGGCGGAATCGCCGCGAAGACGTCCGAGGAAATGGAGGGCGGTCTGGGCGGCGCGTTCCGGATCCTCAAATCATCGATCGAAGGAGTCGCCATCGCAATCGGCGAATCGCTCGAAGGCAGCGTCACCAACATGGTCAATGCTTTTAGCCGCGCGGCCTCGGGAGTGATCGAGTGGATCAACAAGAATCAAAAGATTGTCAAGATTGCGGCGGCAAGTGCGGTCGCCATCATCGGGATCGGCGCCGCGTTGTTTACGCTTGGCTCGTTTGCTGCTGCCGCATCCTTCGCGGTCGGAGGCTTGGCCAGCATCTTCAGCTTCATCGGTGCCTCCATCGGAGTGATTGTCAGTGCCGTCGGGATGTTGTTCACGCCACTGGGGCTGGTCGTTGCGGCGATCGCGGCTCTCGGTGGCTATTTCTTGTATTCGACCGGTATCGCTGGCAAGGCGATCGAGTATCTGGGCAGTGTCTTTGAAGTCCTCAAAGCGGAAACGTTGGCCGCCTTCGGTGCAATCGCCAATGCGTTGGCGGCTGGCGACATCACCGCGGCCACCGACGTGCTCTGGTCGTATCTGAAACTCCAGTGGATCAAGGGCACCACCTTCCTACAAACCAAATGGGCCGAGTTCACTCAGTACATCGCGGATGTCTGGGCGGACTCGGCCTATTCCATTGGTGACGTACTGATCGGTGCATTGTCCGGCCTGGCCGGTGTGTGGAATGACACGCTCGGATTCATGGCCGATGGGTGGACGATTCTGACTTCCGCCGTCCAAAAAGGCTGGAACAATACGATCGGCTTCCTGAAGAAAGGATTCCTCAAGCTTCACGAACTCGTCGACATCGCCGGCGACGTATCGGTGCAAATTGGTGGCGTGCTCATCAACGCATTGGCCGGAGTTGAGAATGCATGGGTCGAAACCGTTGACTACCTGGCCGACACCTGGACCGTGTTTGTAGGCCAAGTGAAGTCGATGTGGAACTCAACGGTCGGCTTCCTCAAGAAGGCCTGGATCAAACTCAAATCACTGTTCGACGACGATATCAATGTCGACGTTGAGATGGCGAAGATCGACGCAGACACTCGAGCGGCCGAAGCGGCTGAGCAACAACGTCGCAATCAAGCGATTATCGAGCGGCAACAACGACGGTCGAAACGCAAGCAGCAGATCGAAGCCAACCGCATCGAGATGCAGAAAGGCATCGCGTCACAGCTGGAAGCACGGCGCAAGGCTCGTGAAGGCCGTGATCTAGACGCCGAGATGCGAGCCATCGACGCGGAGACCGACGCCAAGAACTCAGTCGTCAACCAGTCCAAAGAACGGCAATTCAAGGAAAACGACTCCGCTCAGTCCCGACGTCAGCAAATGATCGACGACACCACGTCCGGCGTCCAAGCCACCCTGGACCAGATGCGGGCCGAGTCGAAGGCGGCACGTGAGGCAGCGAGAGCCAACGAACTCGGTGATCGCGGGCGGGAGCAAGAGGAGAAGATTGCTGCTGCACACGCAGAGTTCGAGGCAGCCGTCGAGCGAGCGAACAACGCGACCGCACCCTCTGATCGCGCTGATGAACTTGGCGTCCCTGCCGGCCTCGCCGAACCACCGAAATCGCCCGCGTTGCCAAAGCCGATGGAGCCCGGTGACGTCGACATCCCGCCGGTGGATCTGCCTGGCATCGATGATCCCGAACTGCAGCCGCCGAATCCGAACGACTTGAAGCTCGGAATCGAGTCGGACGTCCAAAAATCAATGGATCGATTCGCGGCCGGTCCCGACAACACGACCCAAGTCGAATCAGCGGGTAACTTTGATTCGCGAGGCCTGGGCCTTGGCAGCAGTGCGAGAAAATTGGAACCTCTGAAACTGAATCCAATCGAACCGCTGGACAAGGAGGTAATTGAGGCACCTCAGCTAATCATTCCGAGGGAAGAAAACCCAGTCGATGATGGCATCGCTGATATCGAACCGGAGATTGAAGAAAACACCCTGGATGTTGAAGCCATCAACGAAGCTTTTGCCACCGTTCGTCAGTCGTTGGCTGAATTCGACCTAGCACGCAGCGGTGCAACGTCTCGTTTGCAGCTTCCTGCTTCCTCAGGCGATGGCATCACCGAGGACATGAAACGAGCGATCATCTCCACTGCGGAGAATACGCGTCGGTTGGTCGAGCGATCAAAGTCCGGAGGGTTGGTGTTTAGCTGATGAGCTTTTCAGCCGGTGGATACAACTTCGAAATAGCGGCGCTTTCCGAAAAGGCATCGCGTGGCAAATCGCACTCGGACTTCGTCGCCTATGTGGCGACCGATGGCGGCGAAGTCGATCCATCGGCCGCTGCCAACGCAGCTCATGGCTACTACAAATCCAACTTCCCGGACCTGATTCCGCACCTGCAGATCGACGCAGAGTTCATCAACGCCAAACACGCGTTGGTCAGCGTCACGATTAATAAGACCAAACTCGATCCGGTCTCGTTCAACACGACCGGCGCAACCACACACCTCAATCAA
Source organism: Aporhodopirellula aestuarii (assembly GCF_023701485.1). GTDB lineage: Bacteria > Planctomycetota > Planctomycetia > Pirellulales > Pirellulaceae > Rhodopirellula > Rhodopirellula aestuarii. Next base: position 65,165 of record NZ_JAMQBK010000024.1, on the reverse strand, counting down.
TCGCTCGGCACTCGGGGCATCTATCCCGCGCCCGGCAAGATCGCTCCGATTTACCAGGGTGCCATCGGGGTCAGTGACTCCGGCGTCGAAGGCGTCGACGTGACCGTGCCGGCATTCGAGTTCTCGGTGCGGAAGAAGTTTGAATGGGTTTCGACCGACTATTTGCTGGCCATTGTAGCGATGACTGGCCGCACGAACTCAACCGACTGGTCCATCTTCGCACCCGGCGAAGCCTTGTTTCTCGGCGGTGAGGGCGGCGAAGACGATCAGAACTGGGTCGACATTACCTATCACTTCGCCGCACGCCCGAATCAACCGGCGTTGTCCGTCGGTGCGATCTCAGGAATCAGCAAACGGGGCTGGGACTACCTCTGGGTCCGGCACGACGAAGAGGTCGTCGGCGATCGCGTGCTCCGCCGTCCGGCCGCAGCCTACGTTGAACAAGTCTATCCGGAGGGCAATTTTAACGCGCTGGGCATCAACTGATGACACGACGAGTTCGCCCCGGCGATCAGTTCAACATCTCGGCCACCGAGTACAACCGGCTGTTGGCGGCGGCCGATGCACTGCACAAGAATCGACTGCCCGGTGGCGGCGGACCGCGGACTCATATGCAGAACGCGGCGACCGTCCGCGTTCACAACAAGTCCGCTGGGGTCGTTCCGATCGGCGGCATCGTCGGTTTTGAATCACCGATCACCGATCCGGAAGCTGGCCCCGTTGAACTGGCACGCTTCGTCCGCGACGCCACGATTGAAACAACGCCACCTACCGAAAACGAACACACCGGCCGCTTTGGAGTCGCCATCGAGCCGATCCGCGAAGTCGAGGTCGGCCGAGTTGTTTTCGACGGCATCGTCGCCGCCCAAGTCGACATCCGCCAAACCTGGCACCGTTTTGCCGACGTAGCCGAATCGGGCGGTGATACGTTGCAATCCAAGCCCGACGGATCAGCCCAGATCCTCTGGCGGAAAGACTTCAACGCGACGGGGCTGCAGTGGGCGGTGGTCCGCGTCGGCCGCCCCGCCGATCCGGTCTTTATGGTGAAGGTTCCCACCGGCGGCATCACAGCCCGCCGCGGAGTGCAAACCGGCGCGGCCGATTGTGACCTGTTCGAACTCAACACCGAAGGCGAAATCACACCGGTCGTCGACCCCGCCGGCGCGACCGTCCGCATCACGGCTCGTAATCATTCATCACAGCGCATCCGTGGACCAATCGAAGGCACCGGTGAAGACCAATACCTCGTCGTCACGTTCGACGGTCGCCACTCCTGGGTCATCGACCCGCCAAAGCAGACGCTTTTATGCAAACCGACCAAGCGACTCAAAGCGAAATCTTGGGGCACCGCCCGCGAACTTCGATTTGATGGTTCGCAGTGGCGACCGATCGGCGTCAAAGTATCGGTTTACAACGTCTGCGACTACGCGTTGCTGGCGTCGCAGCAGATCATTTGTCACTTCCACGAAGATACAGGCGACTATGTAACGATCGGATGCCGATGCTGTGACGGCAGCAGCTCGTCTAGTTCATCATCATCGGACAGCTCATCATCGAGCGATTCGTCTTCGTCCAGTTCATCGTCTTCATCATCCAGCAGCCCCTCGAGCAGCTCATCCTCGAGTAGCAGCTCGCTGAGCAGTTCGAGCTCAAGTAGTCTCTCATCGAATTCCAGCAGTTCGCTTTCGTCGTCATCCAGCTCCGCATCAAGCAAATCCAGCAGCCCCAGTTCATCGAGTCTGTCGTCGACCTCAAGCGACTCATCACTCTCCAGTAAGTCATCGTCGACTGCGAGCAGCACGTCATCAGACAGTTCTAGCGCGGACGCCAGTAGCAGCGATTCGGCCAGCTCAGCGAGCGACTCGATCTCGGAAAGCAAATCCAAACCATCTGAGTCATCCTTGTCTGGTTCGGCTTCCAGCCGATCAACCAGCGACAGTTCGCAATCCGATTCGGATTCAATTTCGAGCGAGTCGCAAAGTGATTCCGAAGGCTCCGCCTCGGACCAAAGCGATGACAGCGGTTCGCCACCCGACGAGAGCGACTCCGGATCACGTCACCGGTCGACCTCAGCCAGCGATCACTCGGCGTCGTCCGCAGGCAGCGGAAGTGCGAGCTCGAGCCAAAGCACAAGCACCAGCGAATCCGAATCAACCAGCGACAATTCCGAATCGGCATCCGATGATTCCGACTCCAAGACATCGCAATCCGACGCCTCCGATTCAGCCAACCCGCCCAGCACGTTCGACGGTTCGTCCTTCGCCCCCAGCGATAGTCAAAGCGGACCGCCGCACGATTCACGATCCGACGACAGCGCCACGCCATCGGTCGACGACTCCGACTTCGACTTCGACGCCAGCAGCGACTCCCGCGACGAAAGCGATTCTAACGAGCCAAGCGGCAGCCGCGATGAAAGCCACGATCCCTCTGTCGATGATCCATCCGTCGACAGTCGATCCGAAGTCGACTCAACCGACGAACCGTCACACACCAGCAGCGAAGGATCGAGCGAGCCGTGCAACAGCACTTGGGTTTGGTCTTGCGGTTGGGAGCTAGTCGACAGCGATTGCGAAGATCCCGGCGAACCGCCATCAAGCAGCGGAGCCTATGACGGCGAAGTCGCGGGGATGACCGCATGATCCACTGTCCGCATCTGACCAACGACAACGTTTGCAAAGTCGCCTCGGGCATGGCGGGCTGCCCAGCCAAAGTCACACCCGCCGCGTGCAACGCGTGTCAGAACGAATCCAACCCGCGAGCGATCAACGTCGTCACGATCGGGATGGCACTGGTCAACAAGAAACGCCGCAAGCAAGACACGCGGGAACTGCACGCGATGCTCCGCAGTTATCTGCCCGATCGCGAGCCCGAACCGACAACACTCAAGATCGCCGACTACCGCCCCGGTCCCGGCAACGAACTCAAGAAGATGCTCGCTTGGTTCGCTCGGCCGACCGACTCCTGCAACTGCGACACCCGCGCCGACACGATGAACGACTGGGGCGTCGAAGGCTGTTTGCAGAACATCGAAACGATCACAGATTGGTTACTTGAAGAAGCCGAAGCACGAGGCCTACCCCATGGAAGATTCACCCGCACCATCGCCAAGTCACTCGTCACCACTGCCATTCGAAGGTTCCAGAAAAAGTTCCCCGATGGCGCACCCGAACCAGACGACGATGATCACGCGTGACCGCAGCATCGTCGAACGATCCTTCCTAATGAACCTCGATCGTCGAGAAGACCGACTCAAAGAGTGGCTGCAGCAACTCCCGGATCCCTGGCCGTTCCCCCAACCCGAACGCTTCGCCGCGATCGACGGCCGCCGCTGCGCAACACCTCCCCAGTGGAAAGCTGGCAACGGGGCTTGGGGTTGTTACCGATCACACTGCCTGATTCTGGAAAAGTGCCTCATTGAAGGAATCGATTCCTACGTGGTCTTCGAAGACGACGCGGGATTCGGCGACGACTTCTGCGAGCGGTTGCAGGAATTCATCGCGGAACTGCCAGCCGACTGGGGCATGGCGTATCTCGGTGGCCAACACCTCTATGCCGGTAAGAATCCGCCGCACAAGGTCAGCGAACACGTCTATCGTCCGTACAACGTGAATCGCACGCACGCGTTCATGGTGCGAGGACGTAACGCAATGAAGACGTTGTATCGCCATTTGACCTGGAACGATTGGCATTCCAAGCATCACATCGACCATCACCTCGGTCGGCTGATCCAGCGTCGCTACCAGGCTCTAGTTCAAGGAAATAATGTCCAGAAGGAATCCATCGCGGTCTACACGCCGGATCGCTGGCTCGTTGGACAACTGCCGACCAAATCGAATATCTGCGGTCGCAAGTGGAGTCAAACACGGTTCTTCAACGATGCAAAGAATGCGGATCACTCCGACGCACCGTTCTTTGCCGTGCTTGGCCCGCACCGCGCCGGCACGTCATGCGTCGCCATGGTGATGCATCACCTGGGTGTTCACATGGGCAACCAACTCGGTGGCTACGAAGCGACCGGAGGCGGCGAAGCAGTCGGACTGGCACAGCTTTGTGAAAAGGTGATGCGGTTCCCTGCAACGGACCCGAATGTCAGCGATATTCAACTGACGCAAATGCTCAAGTCGTGGATTGTCAGTCGCAAATCTGAAGCCAACCGCGACAAGACTGTGTCGGGAGCGAAGTATCCGCACTTGTGTCGATTCGTGAATCACCTTCACGCCGGACTTGGCGATTCACTGCGAATCATCTCCGTCGAACGAGACATCGAAGCGTCGATTCGTTCGCTGCAAAACCGTAGCGAGAAACATCGTGGCCAATGGTTCGCGGCGAACGATGAGGAGTGCGAGGTTTTGCAACGCAGTCTCCGCGACCACCGAGACAATTTTATCGCGGAACATCCCGACGTGCCGGTGTTCCGAATCGAGTTCGCCGAGTTGGTGACGTATCCCGAGGAAGTGATCGGCAATCTGATCGAGTTCCTCGGAATCACGCCGACTCCGGGTGAAATCCAGTCGGCGATCGAACACGTCAATCCTGATCTCCGGAAGTTTGGGTAAGCATCATGGGAAATAGTATTTCAACCGCAGACATTACGTTCTGCATCAAGACGATTCACCGACCTTGGTCCTGCCATCGGCTGGTCCAGTCGTTGCGTGAGCACATTGGCGATCCCAAAATCATTGTGGTCGACGACGGTAAGCCTGAACTGCGGTTTTCACAGAAATTCCCCGAGTCTGCGGTGGCATGCCAGGTCATTCATCCAGCGGATTTTGATGTCGGCGTCAGCATCGGTCGAAACATCGCGATCGATGCTGTGGAAACCCCCTTCGTCTTCATGCTCGACGACGACCACGTTGTCACGTCCAACTTGAATCTTGATCGGGTTTGCAAACGCTTTGCCGCCAACCCGATCGACATACTCGGAGTTCGCCAAGGAAGCGGCGGAAGACCAACAATGCTGTCCAAGCTTATGAACGGTAAACGAATCTGGGTCCATCGCGGTGAGACACGGCGAAACGGCTATGTCGCCTGGTGCGACATGTCGTCCAATGCGTTCCTCGCTCGAACCGAAACGATTCGCGAACTTCGTTGGGATGGAGAACTGAAAACACTGGAACACTGGGAGTTCTTCTACCGTGCCAAACTTGCCGAATTGAACGTCGCGGTTGCTGGTGACTGTTTCATTCGGCACGAGCACGTCGAGTCGAAAGATTACCGCGTGCTGCGACATCGTTCAAAGTTCCGAGCGATTGGACTTCGTAAGCACGGCTTTCATTCGATGCGGATGCCGGGTGGAGGTGTCGTGAATGTCTAATCAACCCAGCGGTGTGCTTCCATCGGGTATTGAGGTGCTGGTCGCCTCAGTCGGAGGCGTCGGCACAACGATGCTTCTCCGGCACATTGGTAAATTCCGAAAGACGAATCACCCATCCGATCACGATGGTTTGAAACACATCCCCATCCCGCCGACAGATGTTGGTGGCACGGCGAAATATGTCTACGTCTTCGGTGATCCAATCGACTCAGTGATCTCGCTCTTTCGACGCAACTACCAATCACAGCAATCTCGCAAGCTGCAGCGTTTCCAAGCCAGCAAGTCCATTATCGGATCAGGCACAACCCTGCACAGCTACGCAAGGCACCGAGTCGATCGACTGCCGATCAAGCGTCATTTCCAAAATTGGCATTCGTTTTACCTTGCCGTTCCGACGCTGTTCGTTCGCTATGAAACGATGCATGACAACGTCGAAGCAATCGCGTGTTTTGCGGGCTTGCCGAGATCGTTTGTCGACGACTTTCCAGCGAACCAACCACGCCAGTCCCGCCTTAACGACTTACCGATTGATGTTCGCAACGGACTGTTGGCGATGTACGGAGACTTCCGGACCGAGCTTGATCAATTACCGGACTGCTTCTTGAGGCAGCCTTCTGTGTCCGCCACGCAGGTGACGACCCCATGACGCATTCCAACACCGAACGCTTGTTTGTCAGCTATCGACAATCCAGTGGTGGCCGTTCCGGTCATTGCCTGAAGGACCTTTTTACGTCCGTGATCGTTGCTCAATTGAGCGGCGGGCAGGCGACCTTCAATCAGGATTGGACTCGCCAGAGAATCATTCCAGTCGTGGGGGTTCGAGAACAATTGGCGAGCGAGCCATTGGGAATCGCCCCTATCGAGTATCGCACCAACCGGGCTGGCTGGGGTGGGATGCGATTCGAGGACGTCGCGTGGTTGCTTGATTGGATCGAATCAAAACGAGTGCCTTCGGCGACAACAGTCATTCAATTGACCGGGCTTTGTCGCATCCATCTCTTCCAGGTCCACAACTGGGAAAATGAAGGGCTCATTCCTTCGGGCACGTATCAAGCTCTGATCGATCAGCTTTGTCAAATGCTATGGCGTGGTCCTCGGCCTCTGCGAAACGCAGGCAGCCCGACCCGGATTGCCATTCATGCTAGACGAGGCGATGTCGCGAATCCCCAGAGCAGATTATTCAAGTCGATGGGACCGGGCAAGGTTTGGAACGCAGAGTTTTACCAGCAATGCGTCGATCACTTTCGAGGGCTCAATCCAGAATCTGAAATCACCATTTATAGCGAAGCCATCAATGCTGCTGATTTGAGAACGATCAAAAGGTGCGAGCTAAATCTAGGTCACCGGAAAGACGTGCGTCGCCATTTCCGAGCGTTGGTGAACGCCGACATTCTGGTTCCCGCCAATTCGAGTTTCTCGACATGGGCGGCTTACCTCTCTGCTGGCGAGGTGCATGTGTTCCAACGCGAGCACATCAAGCATTTTGCCCATGTGACACCACCTGACAACTTTCGATTCTGCGAATTGGGAGAAAACTCCTGCCATGACTAACAACTTATCAAACGCGAGATCGCAAGCCACCTTCTGCATCAAGACGATTCATCGCCCGCAGTGCTGTGCCGCGCTCGTCCGCAGCATCCATCAGTACTACGGCGAAGACCGTCCGCTGATTCATGTGCTCGACGACGGGAAACCGGAGTTGCGTTTCTCGGCAATTTGTCCCGACGAAGCGGCGATGGTCGATCAGCTGATAGAGACCGAATACGACATCGGCTTGTCGGCCGGCCGGAACCGGTTACTCGACGCTGGCGACACCCCAGTCGTGGTTTTTGCGGACGACGACCACCTTGTTACGGCCAAAACTCGACTCTCCAAGTTGATTCGCAAACTGAATCAGCATCACGATCTCGATCTGTTGGCCGCGCTCAGTAACCAGCAAGAACGGCCGAAGCTACTTCGCGTCGACGACAAGACGCTGCGGATTCCTCGCGGCTATTACAAAAAGCGTGGATCCATCTGCTGGTGCCACTATGTCGGCAACTGCTTTGTTGCGTATCGAGACATCCTGCAGGCGATCCGCTGGGACGAATCACTCAAGGTCGAAGAACACTGGGACTTCTTCTGGCGATGAAAACTCGCCGGCATGAACGTCGCCGTCGACTTGAACCATTCGTTCAAACACAAACACGTCGACCCGCCCGGCTACGTTCGCAATCGGCCCGAGTATCTCGAAGCTGGTCTCAAGAAGCACGGACTGCGGAAGGTGATGTGGCGATGATTGAAATACCAGCTCTTGAGTTCCACCTTGCTCACGGGTGCAACCTTTCGTGCCAACAGTGCAGCCACTACAGCAACTTTCATCTGGCGGGTCGAATGCCGACGCCTGATGATGCGCGAGGTGAGTACTCGCACTGGTCACATCGAATCCGACCGAAGCGATTCGCGTTGCTCGGTGGCGAGCCGCTGCTGAACCCTCACCTGATTGAGCACATACGATTGGCCCGTGAATCATGGCCCGACTCCGACTTGATGCTCGTCACCAACGGATTCTTCTTCGATCGCCATCCCGATCTGCCTGTAACGCTCGTCGAAACCGACTGCCGACTCGAAGTCAGCCAACATGGAACGCACGAACCCTATCTGGCTCGATTCAACGAAGCGAAGAAAACGGTGTGGCAATGGCGTTCCGACTATCCCGGAATCCAAATCAAAATTCGCCAGTCGCATCGCGGTTGGATGCGACAATACCGAGTCGAAGATGGCAAACCGATGCCATTCGATTCCAAACCCGCTGCAGCTTATCGGATCTGTATGCAGAAAACCTGCACGCAACTGTTTCGTGACTGCCTATGGAAATGCCCAGCATTGGCGTACCACGCATTGCTGGAACAGCGACTGCGCCTTGAAGGATTGTCGGCATGGCAGTTGTTTCGCGATTACAAAGCCTGCCCCCGGACCGCTAGCGACAATGAATTGCGCTCGTTCGTTGAAACCAAAGCCATTCCGCAATGCGGACTTTGTCCGGGCAAGCGTGTGCCGTTCAAACATCCCGACCCGAGTCAAAGGAGTGAGATTCGATGACTTTCCCACCTGGTTCAAGCAGCGGCGACATTCCGCCGCCATGGTATCCATTTGTTCCACCATTCGATCCACCGGGCAGCTCATCACCCCCGACGCCAACTGATACACTGGAGGGCTCAAGTACCGATGACGATACATCCAGCGACGAGCGTCCTGACTGGTGGCCCGATGATTTCCCTTGGCCACCGGAGCCCGAAGAACCGGTCGTGATCGAATCGCCACCACCGCTACGAACAATCATCTGGCCGCGGCTCCCACCGGATCATCCGTATCACGTACCACCGGGCTACTCGTATCCCGACAACTTGCCCGATGGACATCCTGGGCACTACTACCCAGGCATGCCGCCTTATCCCGTCGTGTATCCTGGTGACGGGGCCGACGGTTGGTCAAGCTACGCTGATTCGTACGACGATTGAAATTCGTGGGCACGACAAACTCTTCTACACACAAGCCAGCGTCACGCTGGCTTGTGTCGTTTGGCACCGCCGGTATTCGATTTGTTGAAGGGAATGTACAACTAGCACTTCGTAACAAAACGTTTCATTTCAACATGGAGACACGAAGTGGCCAAGAAGAAAGCAACCAAAGCAGCCGTCAAGAAAACGCCTGCAAAGAAGAAAGCCCCAACCCTCAACGACTTATACAATGAAGTCTCTCGAAAAGCAGATACAGACGGTTTGAAAATCAGCGTCGCCGAGACCAAGCGAGTATTGGCATGCTTTTTCGATGTCCTCGAAGACTACAAACCGGCCGAAGCATTCGACTTCGTCGCCAAAGGTCTGAAGCGCGCGGGTACTCGGCGTCGCTAAGATGACGGCGAAGCAGGTTCTTTCGGCGGTTCGCGCGGTGGCTCGCGAGGATAAGGCTGCGTTTCTGCCTGGGTTCTTTCAGGCGGTGGCCGGTGGGTACGGCGAGGGCGATCGGTTTCTTGGCTGCGTGGTGCCGGACCAGCGGAAGGTGGCTCGGCAGTTTCGTGATTTGTCGCGAGATGAATTGATAAAACTGTTTGCGTCGCCCTGGCATGAGTGTCGGCTGACCGGAATGTTGATTCTGGTTGGTCAGTACGAACAGGCGGCGAAGCCGAAGAATCCTCATCGTGATTTTGAATGCCGCGAGATTGTGGACTTCTACTTGGCGAACCTCGATGCGGTGAACAATTGGGACATCGTTGACACGACCTCCCCAAAGATTCTCGGGGCTTGGTTGGTTGAAAATTACGATGAACGAAGCGTTCTCGATCGGCTGGCGGCGAGCGAGGTGTTGTGGGAGCGACGCGTGGCGGTGTTGGCGACTCTCTCGCTCATCAAGAATGACGAGTTCGAGGAAATCGTCGAGCTTGCCGAGCGTCTGATGGATGATGGGCACGACTTGATGAACAAGGCAATCGGATGGATGCTTCGCGAGATGGGCAAACGCGATCAGTCTCGATTGGAAAGGTTCTTAAAGAAACATGCCAGGACAATGCCGCGCACGATGCTTCGTTATTCAATTGAAAAGTTGTCGAGGGAAGACCGAACGAAATGGATGAACCAGTGACCGAGCAGCTTGTTGAGAAAGTCGAAGCCATCGTCCGCGAACGCATGGACGGGCAGGCTGCGGGTCATGGCATGGATCATGTGCTTCGGGTGCTGGTGTCTGCGCGTGCGATTCAATCAGAAGTCGGCGGCGAATTGCAGATCGTTGAATTGGCGGCTTTGCTGCACGACGTCGGCGATGCGAAGTTCCATGACGGCGTCGAGCGGAGTGCCGAGTTCGCTCGTGAAATTCTGAGCGGCCTGGGTGCGGGCGATGATTTGATCGAGCATGTCGCTCACATCGTCGATAACATCTCGTTCCGCAAAGGAGACTCCGCGAAACCGCTATCGCTGCAAGGCCAAATTGTGCAGGACGCGGATCGGCTGGACGCACTCGGAGCGATCGGGATCGTGCGGACGATCGAGTACGGTGCAGCGTTTGACCAGCCGTTCCATTTGCCTGACGCCGGTGACGCGAAAACGGGCGTTGGGCATTTCCACGAAAAGCTGTTCAAACTGAAGTCGTTGATGAACACCGACGCGGGCCGGCGTATGGCGGAAGACCGCGAGGCATTCATGCGAACTTTTTTGAATCAGTTTCTGCTTGAGTGCGGAGAGGCATCCTGACACCGCGTCAGTGACGCTTCTTGCTCTTCCACGTGCCGCCGTATTGGTAGTGCGAGTTGCCCGGTTTGACTTTTTCGAGGCACGCGGGGCAGACGAATATCCACTGGCCGTCTTCGTCTATGCGAACGCGGTAGAGCACGTCGCGGGTTTCTTCGCAGCGGGTACACGCCTTGGTGCGGACGCGTTTGATCTTCGCCATCGCACTAGCCACGCTGCGATTTGGCTCGGAAGCGACGTTGCTCGTCACCGGCGTCGGTTTCGGCGAATTTGGCTTCGTGCTTGGTCGTGCGGCCTTGCGTTCGCTTTCGCCACATTTTGAACGAGTTCGCGGTCATCTCGGATCGCATCATCTTGATGACGTCGCCGGGCGTTAGACCGAACTGGTCGCGGATCGCGTCGAAGCTGGTTCGATCCTCCCACGCCATCATGATGACGCGGTCGATCTGGCCGCGGGTGAGTTCACCTTTAGGTCGCGGGATTCCGATTTCTTTGTTGTTGCTCATGCATCATCATTACAGTGGGTCAAACTGCTTGGCTCCTGGCGGCATTTTTGGCTGGTCTTGATAGATTTAGACTATCCAGTCAATGAACCAAGGCTTGCCGAGCATCTTGGAAAGTTTGAATAGTGAACTGAGAAGTTTGAAAAGCCAATCGAGCAATCTCGGCGGCAACCGAGTGAAGTTCGTTTGATAAGGATTGACAAACAACTGTGATCGATGTGCCTGAATTTTGAAGCCGGGGAATGGTGCTACAATGCTGGATGATGATACGAGCCCGCCATTCGGCACTTAAAGGACGATCCATGTCGCTGCATCTGATTCCTGCTTCTCGAAGGCGATTTGTTCAAGCATCTCTGGCCACCGCGGCGGTCACATTGGGATGTCCTTCCCTGATGGCGGCGACGGAAGAATCTGCCGATCACTGGGCACTGTTGGCCGACACGCACATCGCCGCGGACAAGAACGCGGTCTCTCGTGGTGCGCACATGTTCGATAACTTCAACAAGATCATCGACGAACTGCTGGCTGAAGAAAACAAGCCGCTCGGCGTGATCATCAATGGCGACTGTGCCCGCTTAAGGGGACGGCCAGGTGACTACGCAACGTTGCGAGAAGCTGTCGATCGAATTACTACAGCAGGTTTGCCCGTACACATGACGATGGGCAACCACGACGATCGCGATCCGTTCTATGGTGCGTTCACAAAACAGAAACCCGATGCTGTGTTGGTCGACGGAAAACACGTCGCAATTCTGCCAGGACGTCACGCTAATTTGTTTTTGGTGGATTCGCTGAACATCGTCAATGAAGTCTCAGGCAAACTTGGAGAGATTCAGTTGCAGTGGCTTGCCAAGTCGCTAGCCGAACACAGCGACAAGACCGCGATCGTGATCGGCCACCACGATCCACAGTTCCTACCGAAAGGTTCAACTGCAAAAGTGAGTGGTTTGGCGGATACGGCGAAGTTTATTGATGTGTTGCATTCGCAGCCGCACGTTCAAGCGTATTTCTACGGTCACACGCATGACTGGAAGCTGACCAAAACATCAGAGGGCGTTCTTTTGATCAACCAACCGCCCTGTGCATACGTCTTCAATCCCAAGCGTCCAAACGGATGGGTGCTATTAGAAGTCCAAGTAGAAACGCTCGCGGTTGAACTGCGAGCGCTAAACAAGCAACATCCGCAGCATGGCGAATCCCACACGTTGGAGCATCGATTTACGACTGTGTCTTAGTCGCGGTCCAAGCGATCCTCAGCGACAACGGACGTTTCCATGGCTCCCACGGTCTCTATGACAAAGCGATCCTCTATGATGAGTCCGTGAAAGCTCCCTTCATTGTGTTTGACGGGCGCGTTGCGAAAGCAGATCGGGGGCGCCGTGAGCCTGCTCTGATGTCTTCAGTCGATGTCGCGCCGACCATCGTCTCGTATGCAGGGCTCAAGATTCCAGATAACATGCAGGGCCGCGACCTGACTCCAGTGATTCAGCAAACTCAAGACCGCGAGCGTCATGCAGTGATCAGCTCGCAAGAAGGGCATCCTCAACAATGATGAAAATGATCACGAAAATACTCTGTTCACTTAGCGCCATATCCGCGCTCTCTACCTGTGCGTTTGCCGTAACGGGGTTTGCTGATGAGCAACCCAACATCGTCCTGATTTTCGCCGACGATCTTGGTTATGGCGATCTCAGTTGCTATGGCGCGACCAAGCTGCAGACTCCAAACATCGACAGGCTGGCAAAAGAGGGACGTCGTTTTACCGATGCCCATTCGGCATCGGCAGTCTGTACGCCCTCTCGCTATGCCTTGCTGACTGGCGAATATCCTCACCGGAAAAGCCTGTATGCGCCAGTGTTTTTGAAAACCGGATTGGTGATTGATCACGACCAGCAGACGATTGCGAGCGTATTGAAGGATGCCGGCTATGAAACGGCAATCATCGGCAAGTGGCACCTCGGCTTTGGTGACAAGACCCCTGACTGGAACGGTGAACTAAAACCCGGCCCGCTGGAGCTGGGCTTTGATTATTATTTCGGGTTGCCTGTCGTGAACAGTCATCCGCCTTTTGTGTATGTGGAAAATCATCGGGTGGTGGGAATGGTGCCCGAAGATCCGTTTGTCTATGGGAAGAAGGCGAAGACCCAGGAAATTCCCGAGAAGATGAAACTTGATAACATCGGCGGTGCCGATGCGGCGCATGCGCTCTATGACGATTATCAAGTCGGTACCACGCTGACCAAAAAAACGGTCCAGTGGATTAAGGAATGCGGCGAAAAAAAATTCTTCCTTTGCTTGTCGACTACGAACATTCACCACCCGTTTACGCCGGCTCCCCGTTTTCAGGGCACCAGTGAATGCGGATTGTATGGCGACTTCGTGCACGAGCTGGACTGGATCGTCGGCGAGGTCGTGAAAACGCTGGAGCAGCAGGGGGTGGCGGACAATACGCTGATCATTGTCACCAGCGATAACGGCGGCATGTTTAATCATACCGGCCAGGAAACGTGGAAGATGGGGCATGCCTTAAACGGTAAATATCTCGGTTTCAAGTTCGATGCATGGGAAGGAGGGCACCGCGTTCCGTTTATTGTCCGTTGGCCTGGCAAGGTGGAAGCTGGAAGCACATCCGATGAGCTGATCTGCAACGTGGACATGATCGCCAGTTTTGCCGCGTTGACCGGTCAGACGCTGCAAGACGGCCAGGGTCAGGATAGCGTCAACATCCTGCCGGCTCTGACGGGCGGATCGGTGGAGCGGGATCATCTGTTGTTGTCACCCTTTAAGAAAAGCCACCTTTCCATCCGTAAAGGGAAATGGATGTATATTGGCGGGCAGGGCGGAGGCGGATTCACTTCTAAAGAGGTCGGAAATCACGGTTTCGGTGGCCCGGCGGCGATTACATTTACTGGGCGTGAAAACAGTGATATTGAAAACGGGAAGATCAAAAAAGGCGCGCCGCCTGCTCAGCTTTATGATCTGAAAAACGATCCGGCGCAGACGACCAATCTGTATAACAGTTATCCCGAAGTTGTGCAGGAGATGGAGGCTTTGCTGAAAAGCTACAAGCCGGCTACTTCGATTAAAAAGAAAGCAAAGAAATAATCATGAGAATAATCACGACAGTAGTCTGTTCACTTAGCGCCTTTGCTGCGCTCTCTACCTGTGCGGTTCACGCGCAAGAATCGGTAAGCATTGTGTCATTGCTAAAGGAAATGGTGGATCGCGATTCGGTGGCGCGTTTTCCGGAAACGGATTTTCGCCTCAAGCAACATAGCAGCTACAATCGAGCATCGAAGACACCCGAGGAGCCGAAGGGCTGGTTTACCAACCAGGACTATAATCCTAAGCGCGCGAATACCCACAACTTCATTCGTATCGAAGAGAACAATGGCCGCAAAGAGTGGGTGTTGATGGACCACCAGGCTCCTGGCGCAATTGTCCGGACTTGGATGCCTTGGCTCAATCAGAAGAAGCCTGGCACGGATATAACAATGCGGATCTATCTTGATGGTTCCGAGGAGCCTGCGTTTGAGGGGAATATGTTGGGCCTGTTCGACGGCACCGGCTTGATCCCTTACCCTCTCGCGCACCCGTCGCTGCGCTCTGCGGTGAGTTTCTTCCCGATCCCTTATGCCAAGAGCTGCAAAGTCACCACGGATAGCAAGCCGTTCTTCTTTCAGTTTACCTTTCGTGAATACACGGAAGGCACTCCGATTAAGACCTTCACCATGGCTGATTTCGATGCGGCCAAAGAACTGACCGAGGCAACGGGCAAACAGCTGCTCCATCCCACTGCCGTTGGTGCAGGCGATCCGCTGAAATTCAGTGCCACACTCGATGATCAAGCAGAGCAGTCGCTGCAACTGCCAGCGGGTGTGGCCTCGGTGCGAGAGCTATCGGTTAAGCTCGGGGATTACTCAAACCCAAACATCACACGATTGGTCGTGCTGAAGATGGAGTTTGATGGTAAGCCGACTGTCTGGTGCCCGATCGGAGATTTCTTTGGCTCTGGTATTGGTTTGAATCCTGTGGAAGGTTGGTATCGCACCGTGTCTGAAGACGGCACGATGAGTTGCCGCTGGGTCATGCCCTATCAAAAGGGTGGGAAAGTTTCGTTGCTCAATCTGAGTGGTGCACCGGTGGATGCGGAGCTGGAAGTCAAAACTGGCGACTGGAAGTGGGACGAGGATTCCATGTATTTTCATGCTGCTTGGCACGGTCAGTATCCAGTGCCAACACGTCCTTTTTCGGATTGGAACTACGTCACCCTCAAGGGCAAAGGCGTCTATGTCGGCGATACATTGACCATCATGAACCCGGTTGAAAAGTGGTGGGGCGAAGGCGATGAGAAGATCTGGGTCGATGGCGAGGACTTTCCCTCTATTTTCGGAACGGGAACCGAAGACTACTACGCGTATTCCTGGGGAGGTCGCAGCACAGACTTCTACCAACACCCTTTCCACGCTCAGCCGTTTGCCAATAAATACAACAAGTTAAACCGCAAACCAGAATCCGATGACTCCCGCAATGCGCAAGGGTTCAGCGTGGAAACACGTAGTCGTGCCTTGGATACGATGCCCTTTGGTAGCTCTCTCCAATTGGATATGGAAGTGTGGTCAGGCACGGATTGCGACATGGGCTACCAAGTTGGAACGTACTGGTACGCCTATCCAGAAACTACGTCCAACCGCAAGCCGGAACCCGCGGAAGTGCTCAATGTGCCGCCGCTACCGGATGGCATCACGGGACTCGAGCCTTAAACGCTGTCGAGTGAACTGTCCCGTGTCAATCAATCTTTACACACCCGATCGCCGTACCGCATTCTCGTACCAATTGGAGTTCGACACGAAAGCCGATCAATGGACCGAAGTCAAACTTCCCGTCGATAAGTTCGTCGCTCATTCCTACGGCCGCCCCATGCCCAACATGAAGCTGACGCCCAGCCAAGTTCATTCCGTCGGCATCTTGCTCGGTGACAAGAAGCCAGGGCCGTTCGAGATATTGGTTGACTCGATCGTGGTTGAGTGAGATGAGTGAAAAGCAAAAGATGCTCGCCGGTCAACCTTACGATCCCGCTGACAGTGAGCTGACGGCCGATCGCCTGCACGCGCGGAAGCTACTCCATGTGTTGAACAACGCCGAACCGGGCGACGCCGATAGTTTGAGAAACGTTTGCCGCGAACTGTTCGGAAGCGGTGGAGATACCGTTTGGCTCGAACCACCTTTTCGCTGCGATTACGGGACCAACATCTATCTTGGCGAGAAGGTGTATTTCAACTTCGACTGCGTGATCTTGGACGTTTGCGAAGTGCGGATCGGGAACAATGTGTTCATCGCTCCCGGCGTTCACATCTATGCCGCCACGCATCCACTCGACGCAGAACTGCGCCGCACCCAAGAGTTCGGCAAACCTGTCACGATCGGAAATGATGTGTGGATCGGCGGTAGAGCGATCATTTGTCCTGGCGTAACGATTGGCGACCGCAGTGTCATAGGTGCCGGCAGCGTGGTGTCGAAGGACGTGCCGGCCGGAGTTGTTGCGGCTGGCAATCCTTGCCGAGTGATTCGTGAACTTGAATAACTAAGAGGGTAGTGGACGGTTACTTCCTCAACATTTGGGTGAAAACTGCCGGACGCGGCTTCACTCGATCCAGTACTTCGGATGATTGAGGGCGTCAGAGCAGCGGATAGTTCCCTCGCAATTCTCAATCGTGCCGGGCGTCAGTTCCGCCACCATCCACGCATCTGCGTTTTGAGGTGGGATCGGGTAGGTTGCTTGAAGACCTTGGGCACCGGCGGGCTTGAATCCGAAACGAGAATAGTAATCCTGATAGCCGAGGACAAAGACGAGGTTCACGCCGGAAGCCTTCAGCTGGCTTAGACCTTCACGCGTTAGGCGAGCACCAATTCCCTGACGTTGCCGATTCTGAACAACGGCCAGCGGCGCGAGAATCCGTGTACTGACTTGGCTATGGTCCGGTTCAATTTTCACAGACGTAAAAAGAAGGTGGCCAACCAATCCGGCATCAGTTTCAGCAACGAGCGATAGCATTGGATCGCCGGAAGCGTCATCGAGCATCTCATCGACCAGCTTGACGATCACCGGACCTTCGTCCTCGCCGAAGGCGTTCATGTGGACCGCAAGAATTGCATCGCGATCCTGTTCCGCGGCTACTCGAATCCTGCCTGTCTCTTGGGTCTTCATTGAAGTGCCAACAGAACGAGGATACAACTGCCATCGTCGATGACGGTGATGCCCGATTCGCGTGCGGATTCACTGGCCTGATCGTCTTCGGCTCCGGGTTGCATCCAAATGTGCTTCACTCCGGCCGCGATTGCGTCGGCGACGACTTTGCGCGTGACCTCGGGCGGTGTGATGATTGAGAGAGCTTCGGGGACGAGCGGTAGGTCGGCGATCGACGGGTAGGCTTGGTGGCCTTCGATTTCGTCTTGGGCTGGATTGAGCGGGTAGGTCTCTCGGTTGGCGGCGAGCAGGGCGCGGAAGACCTTGTTGCCGTACTTGTGTTGACGATTGGATGCGCCGGCGACTGCGTAGGTTTTCGCAGCGAGAAACTTCTCGATTGAGTTCATAGAGAGTTACGTATCGAGGGTTGGCTCTGCATCGACAATGCTTGCACTACGGTTTCAACAATGTCCTATCCCGTTAAACTAACCGCATGGAACAACTGCGGGAACTACACTTCGACGATCTGAACGCGGCGGCCCGAGAGGCACGATCGCTACTGCAGAGCGGATACAACCAGAATGGCAATTGGTCGCTGGGGCAAATTTGCCGCCATCTGGTACTGGTGCAAGATCCGAGTGTTGATGGCTATCCGAAGTGGATGTCGTTCTTCGCGTTCTTGCGTCCTGTGATGCGGCGAATCCTCTTGCCGAAAGTTCTCAGTGTCGATTCACCGCGTGGAATTCGTACAGCGTCGATGTTCGTTCCGCCGGCCGATCTGGATGACGCTGGTGAGGTTGAGGCTTTTGCTGCGAGCGTGGATCGGTTCTACGCTCACGTTGGTGACTATGCTCCGCATCCAGCGTTTGGGCGACTGCCACGTGAGCGGATTGAGCAAATTCATTCTGCACATGCCGCTCACCACTTGCGTTTCCTTGTACCCCGCGACTGATTTATTTTCGCGTCCAATGAGTACTTTCGAGCCTGAGCGGTGTTTCATGTTCGTGTGAGGCACTGTCGGCCAAGAATGTTTTTCGCAGAAGCTGACATTTTTGGCGAACCATATCGCTGCGAAAGAGTCTATCTCTCCGAACACACAAGTCACATTCATAGACAAGCGAGTAACGAGCTTTCTGATGTTATCAAAAAACCAATCCAGTCGACTCGAACAGATACACGAAGGCAATGCGTTCGGCGGGCAACCGTTGAATACAGATAATGCCCCGGCGTATCCGCGTCTGATGTGACACTCGCTTTCAAAAGCGAACGACTTCTTTATGAAGGCTCGGTGTCACGCAGACATCGAGCCTTTTTTCGTGTCCATACCGGACGAACCCAACAAGCCAACATGGGCTGGTAGCTGAGACGGTCTAGCGGCGGTCTGAAGAACCGCAGACGAGGATTCGAGCGCCTCCCGGCCCACTGACAAGGAAGATATGCGCCGACGGAATCGGCAACACACATCGGATACAGGTGCAGATGGAAGCACGCCTGCTTTGGGAGCAGGAGGGTCTCGGTTCGACTCCGAGGTGTCCGACTTGAATAGGAACCACATGGTAGTCGAGGGCTGGTTGCCCAAACACGGCTGATAACCGAGTTGCGCTGAGTTCAATTCCCAGGGCTACCACTTTGGAAGTTTGAAGTTGGAAAAGTGAAGTTTGAAAGGAGAGAAACGATGCGAAGCATCCAACTGTCATGCCTACAGTCTAAACGCCTAATACCTAAGGCCTACTCTGGGGTTG
Organism: Aporhodopirellula aestuarii; assembly: GCF_023701485.1. Classification (GTDB taxonomy): domain Bacteria; phylum Planctomycetota; class Planctomycetia; order Pirellulales; family Pirellulaceae; genus Rhodopirellula; species Rhodopirellula aestuarii. The sequence continues at coordinate 46,197 of NZ_JAMQBK010000024.1, read as the reverse complement.
TGGTGTAACTGGCAGCATGACGGACTTTTAATCCGTTCGGTGAGGGTTCAACTCCCTTCGGCCCCATCGGCTACGCATCGGCGTGTAGCTCAGGGGTAAGAGCGGCGTCCTTATAAGGCGACGGTCGCGGGTTCAATTCCCGCCACGCCGACTGAACGAAGCAACGACGACAACACATGGGATTGTGGCAGACAAGGTAGTGCATCGGACTCTTAATCCAAGCGATGTGAGTTCGATTCTCACCGATCCCACTTGAGACATTTTGAAAGAAGCACTGATGGTCTAACGGCAAGACTCCTCCGTCGTAACGAGGTGATGCGGGTTCGATTCCGGCTCGGTGCTCTTTTGACGCTTCGGCGTTATTGATTTTTGACAATTTGGTAGTGATGCATTTTTGCGCCCATGATGTAGCGGTAGCCTGCTGCCTTGCCATGGCGGAAGTGTGGGTTCGACTCCCACTGGGCGCTTTGCAGATTCCGGTGTGGCCCAATGGTAAGGCGGCTCCCTGTTAAGGAGACGAGTGATGGTTCGAGTCCATCCGCCGGAGCTTCGCGAAGTTTGAAGGGTGAAGCGAGAAGTGTGGAATAGCTCGCTTCGTTCCACACCTCGCCCTTCAAACTTCCGCATATTTCGTGTCCTTGGCCGAGCGGCAAAGGTTCCGGACTTCCAATCCGGCTAGGTGGGTTCGACTCCCGCAGGACACTCTTTTGATTGTGAGAACTCTCTCCGGCGCGTAGTCGCGACGTGAGCCTTTGAAGCTCGCTGATCGGGTTCAATTCCCGGACGGAGTGCTTTACAAAGTTTTGTTACGCCGGAGTAGCAGTTGTTGGTCGCTGCACCTCGCTCTGAACGAGGAGTTCATTGGTTCGATTCCAGTCTCCGGTGCTGTGGCCAGATCTGGTGTTGGTTTCCAGAGACTCACTGTGAATGAGTTTGTCGCCGGTTCAATTCCGGTTGGTCACCCTCGTGCGAACATTTTCGGTGGCAAGTTCCTCTGGGAAGGAAGCTTGATTGTCTATCAAGTTGCTGCGGGTTCGACTCCCGTTGCCATCGCTTTCTATTCGCCGCATTCGACTACTGGCTAGGTCGGCTGCTTCTCAGGCAGCAGGAAGGAGATCGAAACTCCTATGCGGTACTCGCTTCGATCGAAGCAACAAAACGGCGTGGTAGATTCTGATGGCAGAATCGTCTGGTTTTCATCCAGGAGTTCGCGGGTTCGATTCCCGCTCACGTCACTGCGTTTGATCACGCAATACGGAAGTCACCCGGCCGGATGAGGACACTGTCTTGAAAACAGCTGCGGTCAAAAACCGTTGTGGGTTCGAGTCCCACGGCTTCCGCTCGACAACATGGGAGCGTTTCCACACGGGAGGTTGTAACCCTTCTGCCTTTAATTGTGTGGTAGTCGGCGAGAGGTGCGATTCCTTGCGTTCCCACTTTTGAAACAGACGTCTCTGGTGTAACGGTAGCACTGCTGATTCCAAACCAGTTAGTCAGGGTTCAAATCCTTGGGGACGTGCTTTTCTCGGTCCTGTGGTCCAACGGCGACGACACCTGTTTTACACGCAGGAAACGATGGTTCGATTCCATCCGGGACTACTGCCGGCGTCACGGTGACGCTGGTCCGCGATTAACCAAGGAGAACGACGATGTCCAGAAATGTGAAGTACGTGCAATGTGCGATGAGACGCAACATCGCCGGCGGATCAGTGCGAACGACATCGTACATCCCTCAAGAGTTTGCGAAGATCGGCCGCGTCCTGAGGTTGAAAGACGACAACGTCGGTTGGGTCGATGGCTGGGTGGTCGAATGTGTCGGTGACGTGATCGTCGAAGGCGACCAACTCCCTGATTCGCACAAGGCGATCAAGAACCATCGCAAGTCGACCGGCGATAGCACGCCGCGCCTGCATGCGTAACACGTTGGCAGCCAAGGGAAGGACGCGGTCGGTCGCGTTCTTCCCAGCGGCACCAGCGATCAACGCCTAGATACGCCAACCGGCCGAGCGGCTCGACTTAAACCCGAGTGATTGCAGGTTCGACTCCTGCTCTGGGCACTTTTCAAATTCAATGAAGAACAACATGGGGCGCTCGTCCAACGGGAAGACGTCTGTTTTGCACGCAGAAAATCGGGGTTCGATTCCCCGGTGCTCCACTCGCGCTGAGGTAGGCCAACGGCGAGCCGCTTGTCTTAGGAACAAGTGCTTGCGGGTTCGACTCCCGCCCTCAGTACTGATTCAACATGCTGTGGTACGCAAACCGGCAAAGCGGCGAATTTCAAACGTTCGTGTTTGAGGGTTCGACTCCCTCCCGCGGCATTAGCCGATTAGCTTTTAGCTGATTAGCCGTTAGCTCTTCCGGATGGAGCGGATCAAGGCGGCTAGGACTTTCGATGTTTCGTTCAACTTGGATTGAAAATCCGTGTGGTCAGCTCCAAAACCAAGGCGGACGCCAAGCGAGGTTTGATACTCGAGTTCTCGTAGCGAACCGTATGCGATATCGAGGAATCGCAAAAACTCGGCTTCTGTCTGCCTTCCACATCCTTCAACGATGTTTGATGGGACCGACACTGCGGCACGCCGCATCTGCGATGTCAAGCCAAACTGCTCTTCACGCGGAAAGTTCGCAGTGAACTTGTACGTCAGCAACGCGACTTCATCGGCCAATTCAAAAGCACGTAGTTTATTGTGATCTCTCATTTGTTTCTCCTGACAAGTGAAGCTAATTGCTAAACGGCTAACAGCTAACAAGCTACCTCATTGCGGGTGAGCCAGGCTCATCCGGGCCTCATAAGCCTGGACCGTCGGGTGCGACCCCCGAACCCGCTACTTTTGGCTAGCTGATTAGCAGTTGGCTTGTTAGCGATTAGCTTTTTCGGATGGAACGGATCAACGCTGCCAAGACCTTCGATGTCTCGGTAAGTTTAGTCTTCAATTCCGGCGATTCCGCAGCAAAGCCGAGGCGGGAAGCGAGCGATGTTTGGTATTCAACCTCTCGCAGTGAACCGTAGGCGATGTCTAGGAAACGAACAAAGTCGGCTTCGCTTTGACGTCCGCATCCTTCAACGATGTTCGATGGGATCGACACCGCGGCCCGTCGCATTTGCGATGTCAGTCCGAATTGTTCCTCTCGCGGAAAACTGGACGTGAATTTGTAGATCAACAGTGCAACTTCATCCGCCAAAGTGAAGGCCCGCAGTTTCGTGTGGTCTCGCATGTCTTGTTCCCCATTTTTTGCTAACGGCTAACTAGCTAAATGCTAACAAGCTACCCCGATCGCGTGGTCCAGCGGCTAAGACGCCTGCGTGACAAGCAGGAGACCGATGGTTCGATTCCATCCGTGATCACTGAAGAATAGCTAATTCGCCCTTAGCCAATTCGCATTTAGCTAATTGCTAACACGCTAAACGCTAACGAGCTATTCCTGGAAGGCAGCCGGATACGGTTTGCCGGGCCGCACTGCTAACGCGTGCCACCTTCGGGTGATGAGGGTTCGACTCCCTCGCCTTCCGCTTATGCTAGCCGTTTAGCGGTTAGCAAATTGGAGGATTAGCAAGAACAGATTAGCTAACTGCTAACAAGCTAAACGCTAACCAGCTATTCCTGGCTCGATGGTGAAACGGACATCATCTCTGGCTTCTAACCAGAAGTTCCGGGTTCGATTCCTGGTCGAGCTACTAATGCGACAACCAAGCCGACGTGGCTCGACATAGAAAGGCGCTGCTCTTGTAAAGCAGATCATGCTGGTGCGAACCCAGTCGTCGGCTCTTGTGACTTAATGACCAATAACATGACTCGTGAGTGTGCTGGATAGCACGGCAGTCCTCGAAACTGTCGGACCAGGTTCGATTCCTGGACGAGTTACTTGCCTCGGCGGTGTCAGGAGCGAGCAGCCACCTGGTTACTGCGATCACCTCTCGGAATGAACGCTCTGAATTGCCACATCTGAAAGCTTGTTCTCCACATCGGCTCCGCTCCGAGGCTCCTTACACAATCACTAAAAACAGAAACGCAAGCATCGAAAGGAGGTGCGACATGATGATTTCAGGTGCAGGACGAGAGTTCATTATCAAGGACACGCACCGCGGCTTGTACTACGAAGACGGCAAGCTGACCAAGGTGCTCGAAGCTGGTCGTTACAAGATTCCACCGCGCAAGCAGTGGTTCAACGAACTGCCAACGGTCGAGTGCATGCTGGTCGACATCCGCGAACGCGAGTTGACGATCAAGGGCCAGGAAATTCTGACCGCTGACAAGGTCGCCATCCGAGTCAGCATCTTGGTGCAGTTCCGTGTGACCGATCCGAAGTCTGCGATCCACACAGTGGACCAGTTCGAGGACCGACTTTACAGCGATGTGCAATTGGCAGCGCGTCGATCGCTTGCGTCGATGAATCTGGAAGAGATTCTCACCAACCGAAACCGGTTGAGCGAAGACATCCTTTCAGACGTAACGGAGTCTGCGAATGGTTACGGTGTTGCGATTCGTCGCGCTGACGTGAAGGACTTGATCTTCCCAGGAAACCTGCAGGAGATCATGAACCGAGTGTTGGCGGCGGAGCGACAGAGCCAAGCACAGTTGGTGGAGGCTCGAACGCGAGCGGAAGTTGAGCAAATCGAGTCTGAATCACGAGCAGAGATCACGCGACGAGATGCTGAAGCGGATGCGGAAGCCCTTCGATTGCGAGAGCAAGCAGAGGCCGAGCGCCAGCGAGCGAAGGTGGATGCGGAAACGCAGGCCTACGAGCAACGTGCGAAGGCAGCATCAGTGTTGGAAGGACACCCAGCGTTGTTGCGACTGGCTGAGCTTGAAACGCTTCGTGATTTGGCAAAGAACGCCAACGCACGACTGTATCTCGATCTCGAAAGAGGTCGAGTGAGTCAGGAGGAATAATCGTCGACGAAGAATGATTCGCGAAGGACGCGAACCAGACCGAGTCGAACGATGTCACCTACGCAGTGCCGGCAAGCAATGTTTGTCGTCGCTGCATTCGCCTTGCGAGTGTGATGGACAGCACGACGGTCTTCGAAACCGTTAGACGGGGTTCGACTCCCTGGCGAGGTACTCGGCTTTACCTTAAAGCCGCATTTCAAAATGTTCTCGGAGTGTGCCGGATTCGCACGCGACTTTGCGAAGGTCGTAGACCAGGTTCGATTCCTGGCGAGAGCACTGACTAATCGACTGCAGACTCGGATTACATCTTGAAAATGTAAACCATCTGAGTTGTCCCTTCGCCGATTGGTCTTTGCACATTTAGACGTTTTCACACTCAAACCGGAGCAGAACGATGCGATACGAACATCTGTATGACGACGACAACGCCCAATGCTTTCGAGCCGATGAGTAAACGTCGCAAAGGCTACCCGTCAGAAACGAAAGTCAAACGCGGAGTCCGAATCATACAAGGCAAGCAACTTGAGGAAAAGCTCGGCCGCAACGACCTATGCCCATGCGGCAGCGGTCAGCGGTTCAAACGTTGTTGCCTACGATCGGGGCGTCTGTGATGGCGTCAATCGCGACGACTACTTTTAGAGAATGAGTCTTGAGGGATGAGACTTGAGTTGTGAGGGAATCAGGAAGATGAGCGAAGGGAGCGGATGAGCCCAGCGAGTACCCTTGCTGTTTCATCCGCTTTTATTGCAAGTTGTTCGGCGGTCTCGCCAGTTGTGTATTCAAGCCGCCGAGCGATCGTCAGTTGATACTTGATTCGGCGAGTCAGGCTACGGAGGAATGTAACGTTCAACGTTCGGGAAGGTAAAAACTCGGCTTGTCAAAGATCCAGATTCTTTACTAGGGTAAAAATCCCTGGCCCTGCGCCATCAGGTGCGCGAGTTGACGAGGTCGTGTCACGCTTATCTCAAAGGTTATTCCTGTGCCCAAACTCTCTTCAAAGATCACGGCTATTCTGCTCCTTTTTGTCGTTACGGCAATGGCGAATGACGCGACAGCAGAGGATTTTCCGCAACAGATTCAGGCGGGCCAACATCGACTGATCCTGAACGGATCGGGATCGCGTACGAAGTACTTATTAGAGATGTATGTTGCCGGGCTGTACCTTAGCAACGAAACCCAAAGTCCTGCTGCGATTGCCGGTGCCGACGAGGCGATGTCGATCCGGATCAAAATCACTTCGGGGTTTGTCAGCCAGGAGAAACTGGTGGATTCGCTGACCGAAGGATTCCGAAATGCGACCGGCGGAAACGTGACGCCAATCCAGCCTCAAATCAATCAGTTTCGCAAATGCTTCGCCGAAACAATCACCAAAGGTGACACTTACGATTTCATCTACCTGCCAAAGTACGGCGTTGCCGTTCACAGGAACGCTAAACTCAAAGGCGTCATTGCCGGAATCGAATTCAAAAAAGCATTGTTCGACATCTGGCTGTCAGATAATCCGGCCGATGAAAACCTGAAAAATGCCATGCTGACCAAACCGACGCGGCGTTAGGAAAATGCGTGCGAAGCAAGGATTCAGGATAATGAGTCCTGAGCGATGAGTCTTGAGTCGTGAGAGGTTTAAGACGACGAGCGAAGTGAGCGGATGAGACCTGCGAGCACGCTTGCTGTTTCATTCGCTTGGCTAGCAAGTTGTTCGGCGGTCTCTCCGTTTGTGTACGCGAAGCAAGCCTTCGCCGGCATCGTGCTGGTCTGCGTGGAGTGAAAGACGTGCTGCTGAAGGGCTTTAAGTATCGCAACCGATTTCGACGCTGGGAGATGACTGCTCATGGAATGAAAGTGATGGCGGGTCGGTTGACGATGCAGATGTAGAAGTTGGTTCGTCACCCGAAGACGCACGCTGCCAATGAACGCTTCGCCAAGTTCTCGGAAAAGCATCTCGATAGTCTGTTCACGTTCCTGCGTCATCTCAACCCTGACGCAACAAACTGGCGTGGTGAACAAGCGATCCGTCCCGCGGTCGTCAATCGAAAGGTGTGGGGCGGCAATCACACCGAAGTCGGTGCATTGGCTCAAGCACGAATCATGAGCGGGATGCAAACGTGCAAGCAACGACTGGCCGATCCTTTCGAATTCATCGGCCGTCAACTGACCGCAATGAGCCCGCTCGCCCTGTCACTCCCTATCACGGCACGGTAAGAAAGTACCGTTGTCGAACGGTAAGGGATCATAATTCTCGATAATGGTTCAGTTCATTATTGATGCATGAAGATTGATCCTTTGCATCAATCAGGCCTACTTCTACGATTCGAAATCGGTACAGTTAGCGGGATGACCAAATCTTTCAGAGTATCTCACGCTTCGATCACCCAATGACTTGCAGCACACACGATGCTTCTTTCACAAAGCGGATTAATACGTTGGCAATGCGTCCTTCTTTTTTCGGTCGCCTTGGTTCTAGGCTGTAGTGACACCGAACCCCACACCACAAGTGGTGATGAGCTCTCCAACTACTTGGAGCAACATCCCGAACTTGCCGAGGCAGTGGAAGATGATGTCGACCCTGCCATGAACCAAGAATAGCGGTTGGCTTCGGTCAATATTGAACTTTTCGATATGGTCAAAGTTCGTGCTTCTTTCACTCGCTATTGAAATCCACCTCTTACACAAACCGGTGTCCAATGTTTCATTCGATTAGTTCAAGACGACGAACCGCATTTACTCTTGTTGAACTGTTGGTGGTGATCGCCATTATCGGTGTTTTAGTTGGACTATTGCTTCCGGCTGTCCAAGCGGCTCGCGAAGCCGCACGAAGAATGAGTTGCAGCAACAACTTCAAGCAGTTGGGTTTGGCGATTCACAACTATCACTCCGCGTATAAAAGAATGCCCAAGCACAATGGCGGGACTTACCAAGTCACTGGCGGGACAACAGCCAACGAAACTGCGGCGGCAACGGCTGCTGCCGCGGCGGGAACCAATCGGAACGAATTGAGTACGTTTGTGGGGCTAACACCATTCATCGAACAACAAGGTCTGTGGGAACAAATCAGCAACGTTTTTCAGGTCACGGTCGGTTCCAACCCAGGAACGTATTTCGCACCAATGGGACCAGACACAAACATGGTTCTGTCGGGTCATGCGATCAATCAGTACGACCCGTGGATGACTGAATTACCGGGCTTTCGTTGTCCAAGCGATCCGGGCAGAGGGCTGCCAGCGTCTGGCAGAACTAATTATGCCGTGTCCTTGGGCGATTCATTCCGTCAAACTCATGTTGGTCCCGCCAACCAAAAAGGGGTCGTCAATGAGGAGCAATCGATTCTTACCAGACAGTGCTGCCGAGGGGTCTTTGTTCCACGGACGTTTGTCAAGTTTCGTGACATTCTTGACGGTCTGTCCAACTCCATCATGATGGGCGAAATCCGGACGGATCTAGGGGATCGCCACATTACCACGTTCGTTGCCAAGAGCGGTGACAACCTGCGAAAGAATCCCAATGTTGCTTCGGTGCACATTGACCCAGAGCGTCCCCAGTATTGGCTTGAGGGAACGAATGAGGCATCTGGAAGGGCAGACAATCGCCGCGGTTACAAGTGGGCGTCTGGCCGAATGGTCCATACGGCAGTCCATACAATTTTGCCACCAAATCGTCAGTGCAGTACGCATCAAAACGGCAACGTTGGGGACGAGGGCATCATGACAGTTTCGAGCAACCATCAAGGAGGCGCACACGTCTTAATGGCCGATGGAGCTGTGGTTTTCGTGACGGACTCGATCGATGCCGGTAGCAGTACTCACAGCATTGTTCGGCCCTCGGGAACCGCTGCCGACCCCACGCTCCCAGCAACTCCTGGTTCAAGAAGTCCCTTCGGTCTCTGGGGAGCCCTGGGGACACGCGCCAACAGCGAAGTTATCGACGAAGAGTTCTAAAGTATTCTACCTTTTCCTGTGCGAATAAGACAAAGGTTTCAGGTACGAAAGGCACTGCCGGTTGGTATCAAAGGACTTACGTTCACGCGACGCTTCCCAGTTGAGCTTGATAAGCGGCGCGTGGAAGGGTCGATAGTTTGAGGACTTTCGGTCGTCGCTTGCTCGCTCGCGGTTCGATGCGGCCCTCGCGATGTCCAACTAATTCGTCGAGCGGCTGCGCTTGCCCAAGTTCGACCAGCGATTCATTCACTCCCCTCGCGCCAAATAGCAGCCACGACGTTCCAAGCAGAACCAAGCTTCGCGTGAAGCTCATCGACCGAACGTCACGCGATCCCTCGATGCCGCTTTGGAGCATCTTCATCCGGGTTAGATTGTTGGCTAATGGGCATGACCATAGCTCCGTGCGAACCATCGGTGGCGTTTTCGCTCGCAAGATGTCCATCCCCAGCGAACACTTGATCGAGCGAATGTCCAACTCGGTTTGTTGATCTATAGCCAATTGGCGTTGCTTTTGATGGTTTCCCCCTTACCCCCGCCTTCGACGATGGCGCAGCGGTAGCTGCGAGGATCGTCGAAGGGTTGAAGGAAAGACGGACGGGTGAGGTTGGCACGTTGCCGGGAGGACAAGCCTACGGTACCGACGCTCGGGCTTGGGGACGACTCAGGCTCAGCAGGCGATGTAGGTTGTGGGCGATGCACAGCAAGGTCCACTCCGCTCGCACCTTATCCAACCCGCGAACCACGAACTCGCGGACGCCGAAGCCGCGCTTGATTAACGCGAACGGACGCTCCGTGACAGCCGCTCGCCGAGCGTACTTCTTGCGAGATGAGGTGGCCTGGGATTTGGGGGCCACGCGAGTCCTTAAACTGAAAGGAACTCAAGGAACCCCAGATGCCACGAAAGACCAAGCCTTCAGCTAGTCCTGAACGACGTACCTACACAGACGAATTCAAACGTGATGCGGTGGCCATGCTGCTTGATGGTCACTCGGCGCCATCGATTGTTGAGCGTCTAGGGATCTCTGGAACAAACCTGCTTTACCGATGGAAGAGGCAGCAAGTCGAGTCGGCCGGGCCGGTCGGCGAGGTGCTCGATAGCCGCGTTGCCGAACTCGAGGCAGAGCTGCGGCGAGTCGAGCGTGAACGCGATGTTTTAAAAAAAGCTTTGATCATTTTCGGCCGAAACGAGTGAGCCAGCTTTACTCCGCAGCGGACAGCATCATTCGCGATGGCACTGCATCGCAGCGCGAAGTCGGTGAGATTCTCGGTTTCTCACGCTCCGCGTTTCAGCGATTTCAAAGCGAACCTTCAAGCCGAAGAGAACAGAGCGACATGGATGTCTTGCCAATGGTGATCACCACGTTTCATCGACACCGCAGACGCTACGGTGCCCGACGGATCGCTGCAGACCTGAAACTACAAGGAGTTGCGATCGGACGTGAAAGGGTCGCCAAACTGCTGCGAATCGCGGGGCTATCGGCGTTGCAGCCGAAATCGTTCAAGCCGCGAACGACCGAAAGTCGGCACACGCTGGGCTACAACGAGAACCTATTGCTCAAACAGCCTGAGCCAACGAGTGTGAATCGTTTATGGGTAGGTGACATCACCTACATTCCTATCGTACGAACCGGATTCGCTTACATGGCGCCCCTCATGGATCGCTTTTCCCGGCGGATCATCGGCTGGTCATTGGACATGGACATGACCGAGAGCCTGGTGATCAAGACGCTTCAAAAGGCGATTCGAAGTCGACAGCCTTCGGAAGATCTCATCCACCACACTGATCGCGGCGGTCAGTACGCCAGCAAGAAATATCGTGCGATCATCCAACGTAGTTCGATGCGTCAAAGCATGAGCCGAGCTGGTGACTGCTACGACAACGCGTTTATGGAATCTTGCTTTGGAACGATCAAGACGGAGCTGCAGATGACCGAATATGAGAACTATCGCGAGGCATTGAGTGAACTGACTGAGTTCATTGCCTACTACAACACATCGCGTCTTCATTCATCGCTCGGCTATCTCTCGCCGACCCGATTCGAATCAACCGTCCCCTACTAAAATAAGAGGACGCGTGGCCCCCAAAACCCAGGCCACCTCAAGATACTGCACAAAAACACGGAAGTGCTTCAGGTTGCCGCAGGCAACTTGGTGTGTCGAACCAACCTGTATGCGTGGTAAGTTGGGCCAATTAAGAAAAGAGGACTCCACCAAACAACTCGCTATGCACCAGTCAGCAGTTTGGGATGAGGCGGGTATTGGCGATTCAGTACTTTTGCGGCAACGGGCGTTGAGGGCAATCCGATCATGACCAAGAAAAAACTGGTTCTCGTTAATCCGGTCAACTGCGTGCGGTCTGGCTTTTCGGTCAATCCTAGTTCCCGTTTTCCACCACTGGGTCTGGGCATCCTCGCTTCGTTGACTCCCGACACGTGGGACGTGAAGCTTTTGGATGAGAATTTCAGTCCCTTTGAATACCACGACGCCGATCTGGTAGGCGTCACCGCTTTCACCTCCGCAGCCAATCGTGCCTACGAGATCGCCAGCACCTACCGCAAACGGGGTGTCCCCGTTGTGATGGGAGGCATTCATGCGTCAATGTGTCCTACGGAGGCGTTGCAGTTCGCAGATGCTGTGGTCGTTGGAGAAGCGGAGTCTGTGTGGGCCAAAGTGCTGGCGGATGCCGAATCAGGGAAACTTACCGGACTGTATCACGGCGAATGGCTTGCCCCCAATCGACTCGCCCCGCCCCGTCGTGACGTCTACGAAGGCGACTACGTGTTCGCCTCGGTACAGACATCGCGGGGGTGTCCGCTGGATTGTGAATTCTGCTCGGTCACCGCCTACAACGGCCGCCGTTATCGTCGTCGCCCCATCGAGGATGTGCTCGACGAATTGGAGTCGGTACCGGACGAACTCTTGTTCTTTGTCGACGACAACATCATCGGTAATGGCGGCGCTTGCCGGGCGCAGGCGTTGGAGTTGTTCAAAGGGATGGTCGCACGCGACCTAAAAATGTCCTGGTTCTGCCAGGCCTCGATCAATGTCGCGGACGATCCCGAGGTGCTCGACTGGGCCGCCCGAGCGGGTTGCCGGATGATTTTCATCGGCATCGAAGCGGAGGACGATGATGCCTTGGCCGAAGTCAACAAGCGGCTGAATCTGAAAAAAGGCGCTGGTTCCTACACGCAAATGTTCGACCGGGTTCACGCAGCGGGCATCGCCGTCTTGGGCGCCTTCATCTTTGGGATGGACAGCGATACTCCGGAGACACTCCGCCGCCGCGCCGAATTCATGGTCAACAGCGATGTCGACGCGATGCAACTGACCACGATGACCCCGCTGCCTGGAACGAGACTGTTTGAGCGTCTCGAGAAAGAAGGCCGTCTGCTTTACACCCAGTTCCCTGCCGATTGGGCGCACTACGACCTGACCAAACTGGTGCACCAGCCCAAGTCGATGGAGCCAGACGAGTTGTGGGATGTTATTCGAGATTGCACCGAGCAAGTGTACGCCCTCCCCACGCTGAAGACGAAAGCCCGCCGCACGCTGGAAACAACCGGTAGTATCGAAACCACCGAATTCGCGTACCGCACGAACATGAACTACCGCAACATCGGCCTAGCTCTTGGAACGCTGACGGAGTGAGGATCTACGTTGTTTATTGATTGTGGGACGCAGGGATGAGCTGCCCGTTCGGTCAGTAAACGAAAACGACTATTCTGGTCGGCAATTCCTGAGTTCACATTCGCAGGCTTCCTCTCCACGGTCTGTTACCTCGCCGCAGTTGCCTTCGTCTAGTACTATCGTGGTACAGTTCCTGCCACCTTGTGATCATTGCTTGGCTGGGTTCGGTTGTCACGGGATTCCTGTCAATCGTGAAGTTACCTTCGTTTTCGTATCGATCAGACGGTGAGCGGCACGAGTCGCAGCAAGGAGTGCTCAGCGAATTGATCCCACAATATAAGTGAATCGTGTCGATGAATTGAGCGGTCTCATCATGCAGGAATTTGATGCGACCAGCCGGTTTCAAAAAGTGTTTACGCGAAGCAAGCCTTCGCAGGTATCGTGCTGGTCAGCGACAACGAAAGCTGGATCCCCTCGGGACGACGTTACGGCTACGGCCAAAACGGCTCAACTGGAGTGATGACCCAATGGGAGAAGTTCAAGAAGACCCAGCGTGGACTCGGCGTTGTCGATCCAAAGCTAGTCTGCATCGACATCCAACCCTATGGAACCAGCCAAGCACCCGAGCGAGACGACATCCTAAACATCGGCGGCTTCAGTGGCGCCGTGTTCAACGTAGTCTCATCGTTCCTAGAAAGCGACGTATCCCGCTTCGTCTGCGAAGTCGAATCCGTCGAACTGTAAGTCGAAAGACGAACAAAACCGAAACGTCCGCGGAGGAGCAATCTCCCGCGGGCGTTTACTTTTGCGCGGAACTATTTTCTTCCGTCGGGATGCTGCGTTTTACCCCGTTTCATTTGAGCAGCATGCTTCCAAACTTCTTTGAGCTTCTCGATTTTGGTCGTGAAAACGCGTTGAGAACGCTCGACCACCTTGGCGTCCCGTACGAACAAAAATGACTGTTTTGCGACATCATCATTGTCGGGCGGATCGAGGTTTGGGGCCAGTAAGTCTTCGCTGACTTTGAAGTAGAGTTCGTCCGGAAACTTCTCGACTTGTTCCGAAATAAATGTTTCGTGTACCGGGCTGGTCGCGAACCTTTTTCCAAGCTTGACTCGTTTCACTCGGGATTCCGGATTCGGAAGTGCCTTCGCCGAAACTTCGCGAAGTTGGATTCCGAAATCCCGTTCGAGTGCAACGACGATTTTCTGGTACCGTTCGTCGGAAACGACATAGCCCTCTATTTTTTCATATCGAGCTTCTTTCCTGTCGTGGGCGACGGCAAAGGTGGATCGGTCCCAAATATACTGAGACTCGGTAGACGAACGATCGGCTGGATCCACCACTGCGGTCACATCCAACAGGTATTGATACTTCGGTGAAACGGACCGATCGTAGTCCTTGCAGTCAGAATGGGCAGCCGGATACTCAAAATCGAAAATCTGCACGTCGGTGCTCTTTCGCGTAGAATGCTGCGATCGAGACGGCGTATCATCGCCTTCGGCCAGCTCCAGTTGCTTTTGATCAAAAAGCACCGCGTCAAATCCGCGAATGGGATCGTCGGCTTGGTTCGTTCCGCGAAGTTCGGATGTTTGGCTGGGATTGCGTGTTCCCTTATTGCAGACCAATATCGTTGGTTGCTCGCCGGCGGCCAGATCTTCCGGATTGTCCCACACGAGTAACAAGGTTTGATCCGGAGCTTTCCAAACAGCGGATCCCTCGTCCTCTTCAAGGCACTGCAAGTAGATGCCCTTGCCGCGCAGGCGTGAGAGTGGCGGTTGTCCGTTTTGCACCGGGAGTCGGACAGCCAGGATTAGCAAGACTTCGTCCAAGGAAGACGGGGTTCGATTCTTGCAGGCAGCTTGCGTCCATTCCTCAAACGTTTGTTGATTTGGTTCCGTTGCCTCAAGGCAGCATGCACTAGCGTACGCGGATCGTAAATGGCGATTGACCTGTGCAGGCATTTCGTCGCCACGTCCTTCAAGGTGCTCTTCCTTGAACGGAAACTCGAACCGATGAGAGGCTTCCGCATTTCGCGGGCCGGTGCTACCGCCGAGAGCTCTGGTCGACCAGTTGTGCGAGCCGATATAAACAACGGATCTGGGTTCGTTGTCAATCATGACTCGAAGGTAGATCACCTTGGAGTGCATCAACGCGATATCGTCCGGTTCATCCGATTTCTGAATGGCCGGATCCAAGAAATACTTCAGCCGGGGCGGATCGAGCGGAAGGTTACTTTGCAGATCCACCAGCGGTTTGAAGCCGCAAGCACAGCTCATGGAACCGACGCCAAAGGAAAGCTCGTTTTCCAAGACACTGCAAAGGCGATTGATGCCGATTTGGTCAACTCCGCTGCTGGAGATGTAGGCAACCAGAAATCGACAAACATCGGCACGATCGAGGTCGGCGCGTAGCGATCGAACGAATTGATCGTCGATCAGTGATTCGCTGAAGAATGTCATGCGGTTGCCGCCTCGATCTTTGCCTGCTTCGCGTTTTCGATCTCGCGGTGGTAAAGCTCGAGGTTGTACCGAAGCTTTTCTCGAAAGCGACGCAGGCGGTCGGTGTCGCGGGGCGTGATGGCGCGGCGGAAGTGGAAGACGACGTTCCGCAGATCATTGACGTCTGACAGGTCGATATCCACAAGTTCGCGAAGTGAGTCGAATACTGGCTCAAATCGTGGCCAGTTCTTTTCGGAACAGATGATCGCTTTGTACTGGGAGAACGTCAGGTCTCGCAGCGATTCGAGCGGACGACTTCGTGGTGCTTTCAGTAGCTTCATCGCCTTGCCGACCGCGGCGCTGGGACCGTTCTCGTCGATGAAGTCCTTCAAATTGGCGACAGCCTCCATCGCCGGCCGGTTGGCCGACTCGGTGATCGAATCCAACACCGATTGCAACTCGTCACCAATGAACACCACTTCGATGGTGTCACGAAGGGCGTGTTCGACCTCGTAGATCAAAACGAAGGCTTCCGCAAAGTCATTCAGACGACCGAAAACGTCTGAGACGCAAAGGATGCCGAGCAAATCGTTTGGCGATCCAACCAAAACGTAGTCGAGATCGGACCAGTCGGTTTCTGTGTCAATGTAGACGTCGGGACTGATGAAACGAGCTTGCTCCATTGCGTCGCCGATTGGCAGGTCGGTTGGCTTGATCGCTGTCGAATGCAAATCAAGAGCCCGTTCGCCAAACGACTTCCAGCTAAACACTCCAACGATGTCGCCCGTGCGATCGGTCACCGGTATCTGAGAGAACCGCTCATCCATCATCCGCTCGACCGCTTCGCGTGCCGGAGTCTTGCCGTCCAAAATGACCATCTGTTGGTCGCTGGGCAGCAGGACACGAGCCGGCCCGAATGGTCCGGGACGTTTCTTCGTTAGGTTCAGGGCGTTGTCGTCTTGGTTACCCATTTGAGCTCGATGTCTGGACTTGTCTGGGCTTCGCTGCTCTGTCGTGTGCAAGCATAGTATAGACGTGTTGTTCGTGTGCGGCTTCCCTGGTCACCGATTTGCTGAAAAGCAAGCGGTGGCTGTACATGTCTGAATTGCGTATCAGACTGATCACTCCCTGTTTGGGAAATGCAGATATTGCTTACTCCGAAAATCTAAACAATTTGGAAATCGACGGAGAACTCGCAATTGACCAATGCTGTCGATTCTCGAACTGAAGTCTTAGTGAATTCTATCGACCCGCCATGCTGCCGCGCAACCAATTGCGCAAGATAAAGCCCCATTCCTGATCCATCTGTATCGCTTGCTACCCTCTCGCCTTTCTGAAAAATTCGATCATCGAGTCTTTCGTGGTCTTCAGCAAAATTCGAGATGGTTATGCCGCATCTTTTCCCAGCACCGGGAGCCGGGTAGACCTCGACGCGAACGGGAGTGTTATCGGTCGAGTACTTTGCTGCATTGCTGAGCAATACTGACGCGAGAATTGGGAATGTTTTATCGCAAGCTCGTATCTTTGGATGGTAGAAGTTTGCGCAGTCCATCTCGATAACAAGGTTGTCATCCGAAAATCGGTATATGTGTGCAAGTTTGTCAAAAACTCGATAAGGCTCTGAGATAGCATTCAGTGGGAGATCCGCGAGCGACTCATTAGCTATCAGTTCCAGTACATCGAACTGATTCGACATCAGCTCAGACGTTTTCCAGATTGTCTCGAGCTTTCGTTTTGTTTCTACCAGATCGCTTGTCGATGACGAATGTAATCGCTCCGACGTATGCTTGACAGTGCGATTGAGTTTTCGGATTTCATGTAATGCCATCGACTGCTGACGCGCAACAAATATTTCGATTTCATCAACCTGCCTCGTGAACTCTCGGCACTGCTGGACAACGGATGGTAACGCTGAGCTCGCGATCTTCTTTTTCGGAAACTGTTTGCCAAGCTTCCGTTCGAGATTACCTCCTATTCGCGGAAACGGAACAAATGAGGTCAATGCAAATCGCGAGGTTCCGATTGAGAATGCGCACGATGAAAAACCATGCGGGCATTGGACTATCAAACCGTCGCGAACATTCTTCAGTTTTTGATAATGCTGCTCGCAAGCTTTGGATTCCGAATATTTTTGCTCGCAGAATTGAAGATCTGTGTCGAACAAGCCCGGCTTTGGAAAGCCTGGTGAGTTCAAGCTCACGATTGGCAGAAGGGAAGGAGGACTCTTCATTGATCGCTTTCTCCCTCACGCTGACGCTAGAATGACCAAAAGTTTACCCGCAATTACGCCAGCAGCCTTCTGTGTATTTTCATCGTCGAGAACGGAGTTTAGATACTTGTTAAACCGTTCACGTTTGCCGGGATTCCGTGCAGATGCCCAGAGTTTTTTCTGGAGTTCTACCTCCTGTTCGGTCCCAGGTTTGATGTCCATTCGAGCCAGCAATGACTTCCACAGGCTGCCGGCGCTATTCGCCTGACGTAGCGCGTCCTCGACCTTTTCGAGAGACTCGGCGATGCCGGTGTCTTTCGATAGAACTCCATCCGTGAGGCGGTAGAAGTCCGCTTGAGTCGCATCGAGAGATTTTGAGGTATACGACAAGACTGACACCCCTGGGCAAACGCGTTTAATGTGCCTCAAGATGGCTAGCCCCTCCTCATGTCCCATTTCCTTGCCCACGCCCCCGAAATCGAGCAACACAAGATCATAGAGCCCGGCTTCAATCTGGCGCTGAAGGTTTTGGTCCATATCAGGACTCCAAGTAACGGCAAATCCCCTTTGCTCAAGATCTTGTTTCAGATCAGGTTCTTCGTCGTCAATAATTACGGTCCTGCTATTCCGTATTAATTGCTCGCGTGGAATTGAGGCCTGCATTTCGTCTATTGGTTTTTCTTTCTTGAACGACCACATCTATTGGATTCCCTGTCAGAGGACTGTTGGTTTTGGCGCGGACGCCTGAATCAAAACGAGGTTAGTAATAGCAACCCGGACAGTTTTCTAGCATCGAGGGTTAACACGGTGCTGGCGGACGTTCCGAGGTCTTCGGGTGGTGGGGTTGTGGTGGCGATGATGTATTGAAAATTGATCGGGTTGGTGCCGTGGTCGGATTCGAGGCGGGCGATGAATCGGAACAGGCGGTGGTAAATGTGCGGCTCGAGGTCGCCTTCGCGGGGGCTGTCGTGGATCATGAAACGAGGATGGACACCGAGACCACAGATGCTGGCCGAGAGACACGCCAAGTCGAATGCGAGAGCGGTCTCGGATGCCATTGCTTCGCCTGGGTCGCTCTCGTCCTCGCCCGCAATGATGCGAATGCCGTTGAGGTTGAGCTGCAACCGGGCATCGCTGGATTGCTGAGTTAGTCGAAAGAAGACTCGCCGCAGATGAGCGTTGAGTCGCTGGTGCCGCTCGGCCAGTCCTTTCTGTTCAGACTTTTGTACGTCGCGCGAACGAGTAATTTTGCTTTCGAGTCGCACCAATTCGTCGGTGGCCTTCTCTAATGCCGTCCGATCGTCTGTAAAGGATTCCGCTTCCTCGATTTGGGCGTCGATCTTGGCGATTTCCTTGTTGATCGACTTGACCGCCTCTGCGAGGCCCTGCTTGGCTTTGTCGTATGAGGCCTTGGTGGACTGCTCCTTTGATTCGAGTGACTTCAATTCGATCTCGACGTCGGCGAGCTTTGGCTTCAATTCGGCGAGTTCTTCCTCGACTTGATCCTTTGCGTGATCGCGAGCGTGTTTAGGAAAATCGTTTTGGAATTTTGCTCGCTTGACCGGGCAATCCTCCATCGAGTTGGAACAGACATCGGCTCGCAACGCCAAAGACTTTTTGATCGTTTTGTCCGTTTGATTTTTGATCTGGACCAGTCGGTCCTCGCGGGTCTTGATTTCACCGCCAAGCATCTCGACATCACGTTCTTTGCGGATTCGTTTGGATTTGGCGTCATCCCAAGTTTGGTAAACCGACTCAAGTTCGTGCTCGAGCTCCAGTGCCAGGGCTTCGACTTCCTTGGCTTCACGTTGGCGTTGGAGTTCCGCTATGGCGGTTGATGCGAACAGATTCGTGTCGACTGCGCCGGGATCAAGGCCTAGCCGTCGTTCCAGGAAACTGCGAACTTGATCGGTGGATGATTCGAGTCGCTTGATTTCGGACTCTTTGGCGGATTGCTTTCGGAGCAAATTGTGATGCTTGACGATGAGCTTGCGTTCAGTTTCGTCGAGCAAGCCCATCATGCAGCGGACCAGAACGCTGGCGTCGACCTCTTTGAGGTTCTTGGTATTCGATTCGGAAAACTCGCTTCGCCATTCCAATGGACGGCGATAACGGCAGTTTTGATCACGACTGAGCCACGCCAGCAGATCGAGCCAACGGATGGGCCGGTCTGCCTTGGGCATCGTTACTTGGAAAGCTTCATTCGGTTCGCTGGTCCCCAGTGTTTCCGCGAACAGCAAGTCTGCGAACTGCGATTGATTCATGTCTGACGGCTCATGGACCGCCATTTGCCATGGCTTGTCGCGCACCGCTTTGTAGGAATACGTGCCGGTTGCCCCCAGGGGCCGGACAACAGTCCAATCCTCGGTGCCGACGGTCAACTCCAACGCTACGAACGACTCCGGAAGGGCGACTGCGATCTTGTTGCGGGTCCGCTTCTTGCCAAAATTGGTTTCACCCAAGCAGTATCGGATCAGGCGAGTGAGTAGCGTTTTGCCAACGTCGTGGCCGACCGCACCGTCCTTGTCGGGATCGGGTGGTGCGGTGTTGATGATGTTCAAGCCAAGCTTGAACTCGACGTCTCGGATTCGCTCAGTCTCGTCTTCGTTTAAATTGAAAACGACCAAACGTCGAATGAAGAATGACGGTGCAGTCCGCGTCGCCGCGGGCTCGAATTCGTGGTCTTCGTCGTCAAACGTTAACAGTGACTGCGACATTGCCCCTCCGTAGTCGTTCGATGGTTTCCTCCGGTCTATCAAACCTCTTCACCGCTTCGACTGCCTCGCGAGCCTTGTCGAAGTACGCTTCGCTAAGACCTTCAATCGCGGACTTGTCCTTGATCTGATAGGCGTTCTCGCCGACGGATTCGATCAACCCGCCCTGGGCCATTTCGTAGTACAACAAATCGAAGTGGGTGATGAGATGCGTCGCGTCACTGTCTCTTTCAGTTTCTGGCGGCAAGTCTGCGACAGGTTTTTCGTCAAGGATGATCTGACGCGAGCGATCGTCACGCATGAACAACACGCCGAGTTCGATCGCGCTGACATGGACGGCGATATCCCAATGATGCAGCAGCAGCATAATGTCGGTGATCGTGTCCTCGCGTATCAGCTTTTGCCCGCGCGGTGGGTGGATGTGGGAGGGCCAGTTGTTTTGGTCCCACTGGGCCATGGGGATGAAGTTGCCGGCTTCGTCGGTGGGTGGACCGGGCGGCGGGTCGAGGCGGGTTTGGTAGGGGACGCCAGTGGCGATCGCGGTGGCCATCTCGTCGTAAATTTCGAGGATGGTGTCTTTGGTGACGTAGGTGCCCGGCGTGACGACTTCGCCCGCTTCGTTCTTGACTTCCGTGCGAGCGATGTCCTTTCGCTTGACGATCGGAAACGTCTCCATGATGTACTCGACCGCATCACGCGGCGTATGGAACATCGCGCGAAGCTCGGAATTGTCGGCTCCCCATTCCTCCGGTTCCCCCATATATAGATGGAAGTAGGCGGCATCCAACTCGCACCGCAGCCGAAATCGACGCTCCTCATCCCAACGAAACGGCGGACCTTTGTAACCGAAGTCCAACGCAAACGCTTCCAAGTCCCATGCCGTGAACGTCAGTTCGAGGACACGATTTGGAAGCCAGACCAAGTTACCTGCCAACAACTTCAGCGAATTCAGTTGATCATGGGAGGGTATTGGGAACTGTCGAAGTATGTACGGGCTTAGAGTTACACCAGCAAGTTTCTGCCGTGCAAAGTAGTCCATGGCGAAGCTATTGAATACTCCGACGACATGTACGGCGTCATTCATATCGGTGACGAGCAGTGTCGCACTGTCTGATATGCCGGCTTCTGGAATGAGTGCCGAGATAAGCGACCTTTCGTCAGTGGATCGCGTGATCCGTCGAACGAGGAGTTGAGCCGGTGTGCCTTCTGCACGCCGTTTAACTTCGCTCTCTGGCACCCAGTAGCGTGGAACGGGATATTCTGTCGGCTCGTCACGGGTTGGACTGGGCGCGCCCTCGCAGAACGACAACCATCGGTGGTCAAACTGATGAACCATCTTCGATTCGTACAACGGCACCATAACTCTGTTGGCATCTTCGTAGTTTGAACCAATAGAGTCAAAACCATCCCTCTGAAGTCCATCCGCCGTGTGGAAGAAAGCGGAGTCATTGGCTGTGTGAAACAAGCCGGGGCGGGTTTTGATCTTCCAGTCGTTTGCTTGCCCCAAAGCTTCGTTCGTAATCACCGGAAGCCTTGCATACACATGCCTTGTCAACTCTGCATCTGTGGAACGACGAAACACTGGACAAGTGCGACTGTTTGGATTCATTGCAGCGATGTCGAACGCGCTTAAACGGAAATGTCGCAGTGCATCTCCCAGTTCATTCACATCTGACATAAAAAAGGCAAAGTCAGCTGCCACCGATTCTCCAGATGCTCCCGAAATGCAGAGGAGCGCGAACTTGTAACTGCGGTGAACGCCAGCAAAAAGTGGCTTGTTGTTCTCAAAGTCGTAAACATGCACGAGCCGATCTGACTCGACGACTTCCTTGAAGAAGAGCTTTCCTGCATGATCGGTTACGATCGCAGACGGGACGATAACACCGTTGCGTCCTCGCGTAGCGACCAAGTTTGAAAGTAGTTCGGCAAAAACAAATGCAGAGTTGATGTCTCGGCCGCCTCCACACAATGGAAACTGACCAGACAGTCTTAGGTACTGGCTTTCACCGTCCGATTTCCTCGTAGCTGTCGAGAACTCCTCGAACAGTTTTGGATCGGACTCTCGCAGTTCGGCTATAAGCTTTCGACGTCGTGAAGCAGTCCGCGCGTCCGCTATTGTTTGATTTCGCTCCGCGAAAAACTCTTTCTCCTTTAAGACTACCCGCTCCCACGGCGGATTGCCCAACACTACATCAAATCCGCGGCTCCACCCTGTTTGGTGGTTCTCGGCCTTACCCGTCTCGTTTGGCAGAACGAAAACATCCGGAAACGCCATATACCAATGAAAAATCGCGTATTGCTGAGCAAGACGCTGCACCTCCGTTTCCATCAACTTCGGAATGCTGTGCGGGTTTTTCTCGACTTCCTTGAGGTAATATTGGGTGGGACACAACCGACCAAGGTCGGTTTCATCCTTCTTCCAAAGGAACGCGGCGCACCAGAGGTCGGCTAGGAGACACGAGTATTTGTATTTGTCGCCTCGGACGGCTTTGGCGTACTCGAGTTCCTTCTGGCGGATGGCTTCGACGGTATCGTCGTCACCAGCGGACAATCGGGCGAAGGTTTCGGCCATGTTGCCAAGTTTGATGCCGTCGTCGCGGTTCCATAGTTCTTGTTGGATGCCGCCGTGTTCAGCGTCGGAACGTTCGCGTGCATTTCGCTTCTTCAGATCTTTGCAGACCTCTTTGTCGTCGCCTTCGATCGGTTTGAACGCATCGTTGGGGATGCCGGCGGCGAGCAGTTCGGGAGTCGTACCGAGCAAACTGTTGCCGCATTGGATGTGGTGGTCGAGGAACGAGAGTGGTTTGCCGGGTTCGATTGCTTCCATCCACAGGCTGACTTTGCATAGCTCAACGGCCATCGGGTTGATGTCGACGCCGTAGATGCAGCGGCCAATGATGTCTCGCAGCGCGTGCTGGTGATCTTCGGGGCTGGGTTCGGATTCGCCGGTGCGAACGCGGGCGAGCTGACGGGCGAGCCGGTGCGCGGCGGCGATGAGGAAGTGACCACTGCCGCAAGCGGGATCGCAGACGGTAAGGGCCAGGATCGCTTGCTCTGCGATTTGGGTGTAGTTGCCGGAGGTGATGACGTCGCGGCGGTCGGCGGGGATGCGGTCGATCCAATCGGGCAGGTCGTCCGGGAGGGAGCCGGGGACTAACGTCCGGCGGCTGATTGTTTTGGCATCCTTGAGTCGTTGTTCGACGACGGGTTCAAGTGCGGAGTCGAGGAGGCACTGCACGAGGGAGTCGGGCGTGTAGTAGCTGCCGGTGGTTTTGCGTTCGTTGCCGGCCGCGGTGTTGAGTGAGAAGGTTTTGGCTTCGACGTGCATCTGGGGATGCAACTCGAGAAGCGATTCGTAAACGCTGCCCAGCTCCTCACTGCCGAGGTTGCGGTAGTCGACGCTACGGAGCACGCGGTCTTGTTCGACGTAGGCGAGTGCTCGGATGGAATGCAGCAGGTCGTCGTTGGAGATGTAGACGGGATCGGTTGGCTCGGTGTTTTCAGTGGCGGAACCGTGAGCTATCGCTCCGCGGCCGATGGCGGCTGGACCGTTCAGATCGACCGTGCTTTCGGATCGCCAGAGGAACGAACCGAGTCCGATGAGTCCGAGTTGCGGGCAGCCGTCGTCTTTACTGAGCGAATCGAAAACGAGCGAAAGTGAGTGCCACAGATCGGCGTGCTTGCTGCCGCGGATTCGTTGTGACATCTCCCGTAGCCGGCGGGTGGAGTAATAGGTGTCGTAGAGTTCGGCGGTGGACGATTTGACTTCGGAAGGATGCAGTAGCTCGCGGTCTTCGGCGACGAACAGGAATAGCAACCGGTAAACTATGCGGAGCAGTTGGCGGTAGTAATCGTCTTTGGTCAGTTCGCCCGACTGCAGCTTTTCGCGAAGCTGGTCGTTGCGGGGATGACTGATGAATCCCTGGCCGAGGGCTTCGATGGACTTTTCAACGCCGCCCCGTAGATCTTTCAGGATCCGCGTGCCTTGTTCGCGGGCGAGTTGGCTCCATTTTTCCAGCCAGCATTGCTCGGGCTGGTCGGCTTCGACGCGGGATTGATGGCACAGCAACCACAACAGCGCGAAGTCGGAATAGACTTCGCCCTCCATCATCGCTTCAAGATCAAACTCCACGAACGCTTGCCGCGATAGCGAGATGTTGTCACGAAGGATGCGGAGATGGGTTCCATTGCTGACGAACGCCCACAGGTGATCGTCGCTGCGGTTGAGGAACTCCTGCATCATCGAGTGCGGGCTGGCGGTCGCGGCTCCGCGAGCGCCCTTGGTCCGTCGATCGAGCCCGAGGTTGCATCCAATTAAATGAATCGGCGTGTTGTTGTAGAACCGCTCGATTGGATACGTCTTTTCGTCAATGACCGGGGCTTTGTCGGTGGTCAACCGTCCGTAGTCGAGTTCTTTGAACAGCGGCAGTAACCAACGGTCGTTGGTGATCGCGGTACCGGTGTCGTCACCGTCGAGATTGGCACGGGCTTCTTGGAAGTTAGTCCAGTGGGCGCGCAGGGCTGTCCACGATGCGGTGATGGCTTCCTTGACTTTGAAACCGGGCGGAAGGTGGTAATCGTCCACCCGCGTGCCGTTGACTTTCAGTGAAGCGATACGCTGCAGAATGTCGGGCGGGAAAAGGGCTCCCTCGGTTCGGATCGTTTGGAATGCTGAGTTCGATTTGGCCATCGTGGCGGATTGCTTTTTGATACGTTTGGTTGGATGTTTGTTGCCCGTGATGCGGTCGTCGGCTACGGCAGCAGAATGAATGCGCCGAGCAGGTCGACGGGGTACATGGGCTCGACTCGCATTTGGCCGGTCATGCGGACGCTCTTGCGAATTCGTGTGTGGGCGTCGCGGAGGGCTTCGGCACGCTCCGTGGCGACGCGGTCGATCGCCGGCCGCAGACTTTCAAGAGTGCTGATGAAGTGCGTGAGTTGCTGTTTGACTAAAGACGGTGGAAGGTTGCCGCTGGGGGAGATGTCCAGCAGTGCCCGTGCTTCCTCGTCGGGTACCCACTGCGGATCGTCGGCGGAACCGGTGAACGCGACGATGCGGACTTCCTCTGCCAGCATCGGGTCGTCATCGCTGGCTCCTTTGCGTTTGACGTAAAGCTGGTATCGGAAGCGGGTGATGATCACGGATGTCTTTTCAGTGACGCCGCTGGTCTTGGTAACGCCACAACGCCGTGCGAGCGGTGGTTCGCCTTGGGCCTGGACTTCATCGAGGGCAGTTTCGAGAACGTACGAAGCCAAGCCTTCGACGATCGGATGCGTTCGACTGAGGTAGATCGTGTCGTCTTCGACGGGCAGATCGAATCGGCCGACGAACGAGCGGTCGCGGGCGATGGCATGACGCATGGCACGGGAAGTATCGTTGTCGACCGTGACTTCGATGCAATCGAGCGGCTTGTTGGCGACAGGGACGCCGGCCAAGTGCAGCGTGTCGCGGAGGAAGCGGTTGACCGTGGGTCCGGCTCCGATGGCTTCGCGGATGGCGGCTAACTCGGATCGGACTTCTTCAGTTTTAATGGAAAGTTGAGCAAACCGGGCTCGCGATTTCTTTTCTTGTTCGCGCGCGTCGTCCCACTGTGTGTGCAGTTTGTCTTTGATCGGATCCATGCCGGGCAAGAACATCTGGGGCGTGGTGTCCTGGCCGCGGAGTTCCATGCCCTCGAAGAGGGCTTTGACAACATCGTCGCTGCCACCGGGAACGGCGACGGAGATTCCCAGGTCGCTTTTGATCTTTTTGTGTTTACGAAGCAGCACGTCCAATACGATGCCGTCGATTTGGTTGTCGACGCCGAAATAGGTCAAGACACGAACCTTTTCGCTGGCTTGCCCAAACCGGTCGACGCGGCCTTCGCGTTGTTCGTGACGCGTCGGATTCCATGACAAGTCATAGTGGATGACGGCGTCGAATCCGTGCTGCAAGTTGATGCCTTCGCTGAGGCAATCGGTGCAAACGAGGACTCGTTTCTTGAAGTCGATCAGTTCAGCGATCCGGTCTTCACGTTCTTTGGGTGGAAGCGTGCCGGTGACGGCGGCAATTTCGACATCGACTTTATCCACCTTTTTGATCTTTTCCCGTAGACCGGTGGCAACGTAGTCGGCGGTGTCGATGAATCGGCAGAAGACGATTGGTTGGTAGCCTTCTTTCAATAGCTTCTTGAGTAGTTTGACGAGTTTGGTGAACTTTGCGTCATGGTCGTAGAACAGCTCTTCGGCGCTTAAAGCAAGGCGATTCAGACGCTGGCTGGTTTCGCTGGCGGAATCGTCGGACGGGTTGCTTCCGGGCGTGAAGTCAACGGCCAAGCTGTCATCGGATTCGTCTTGGTCCAAGACGGTGCGGCTGGCGGTTTCCTCAAGTTGCTTCTCGTCTTTTTCGTCGGCCGTGATCGCTCGGTTGCGCATCGTGGCGGCGGCAGCGGCAGGGCTGGACGCCATCGCTCGTAACAATGCCAACGCGGACCACCAACGAACGCGACGGTTGCGCTGATTTCCGGAATCGTCGCTGACCAATTCGCCGGCGAAACGAACGACTCGTTGGAACAGGGCTTTGTACTCGGGGGTTAGCTTGTAGCTGTCTTCGGCGTCTTCCCGATCGGGGAACGAGGTCGTCGTGCTCATTTCGCGATCCATCTCGATCACGTTGCCACGCAAACGTTGAACCAAGTGTTTAGAAAGCTCAACACGGAGGGCGGATTTACTTTCGGCTTCCAAGTCTCGCGGCAGGTCGCTGAACTTCTTGTCGACAAGTGAAAGGAGCGAACGGAAGGCGTCTTCGTTGCCGGAGTGCGGTGTGGCGGTGACCAGGACGAGGTGTCGCTCGGGATCGTCGGCGATGGCTTTGATCAACTCAAAGCGAGCTTGCCGACTCTGACCGGGCCTGCCGCTGCTGGTGCAGGTGTGGGCTTCGTCAACAATGACGAATTCGGGACATTCGCGAACGAAATCGTGACGGTGACGCGTGGATTTGACGAAGTCGGTCGAGACGATCACGAAAGGATAGTGCCGGAACAGAGATTCGCCAGCACGCAAACCACGTTCGAGTCGCTGGACGGTGCTGCTGAGTACGAGTTCGGCGTCGATGTGGAATTTTTCGCGGAGTTCCTTTTGCCATTGCTCGGCCAAGTGCGGCGGGCACAGCACGGCCATGCGGGTGATTTCGCCGCGCTCGATCATCTCTTTGGCGATCAACGATGCTTCGACGGTTTTGCCAATCCCAACGTCATCGGCGATCAGCATTCGGACGGGATCCAAACGCATGGCCATCAACAACGGCACGAGTTGGTAGGGCCGAGGTTCGACAGCGATTTTTCCAAAGCTACGGAACGGTCCGGCGGCGCTGCGGGTGGCGATCCGGGCGGCATCGCGAAGCAGCCGGCATGAGTTGAAGTCGCCGGGCTGGTTGGGGTCGGGGGGATCAAATTCGCCGGAGGTGACATTCTCGATCGCGCGGCAAATTCCGACGACCTCATCGTCGAGTCCGCCGATCGGACGGACCATCAAGATCTCGTCCGTGGAATCGGGCAGGACGACCCAATCACGGCCACGAGCTTTCACAAGCGTGCCGGGGGTGAAGTGCGGTTGGGGTTCGGTTGCAGTCGACATGGTGTTCAGGTGGCTGGTGTCTCGAGGGGAACTCGGCGACCAAAGATGTCGCTGTATTGATCAAAGATCTCGTTCCAGTTCGCTTTGTGATGGAACCGGATGGGCAGGTAACCGGCGGCGGACAAATTTCCGTCGTGCTGGTCATCTTCCTCGCGCACCTGCGGTGAGTCATGGGGTGGACCGTCGATGAAGATGACCGTGTTGTCGTCTTGGTAGAAGAAATCGGGTTCGACGTAGAGGTTGGGAACCCGGTACTGGGCGTGCGACGGCAGTTTCATCTTGCAGTCGTGAACGTACTTCAGCCACTTGCGTTCCAATCTGGACTCGGTCAGTCGCATGAGTTCGTCGAGGTGATCGACTCGCGAACGAGAGCTTCCGGAGATCGCCGTTGTTGATCTGGAAAGATCCAGCAACAGCGATTGAATCAGTTTGCGGTCGATGTGTGGATGATCCGGTTGATTGCCGTACTCGAGCAGGCAGTCGTAACACGCTGCCTCGCAATCAATCTTTTGATCTGGATCGTTCACCGCCTCTTCCCCGGTCACCGGGTCGAAGTGACAAATCTCCAATGACACTTTTGCGACCATCGCCATCGCATCGGGATTTTCGGCAAGCTGACGCAGCACGCCCGCACCACCCTCGGCGGCTTCATAGAAGAACAAGCGTCGCCGATCATCAAGGCTTGGTAACGGTTCGGCCGATAGCTCGTTGGGTTCCAGTTGAAAAACCTTTTGAATGCCCTGCTTGATTGCCGACTGAAGCGTCGCCATCGTGCCGACATCGTGGTTGGTACTGAACTCGATGGTGAGTGCATTCCGCCGATCTTCAACGTAGGGCACGACTTTGACGATTCGCCGCGACATCGGATCTTCTTGGTCCATGCCAGCTGCCGCTGAATCCGCTGCGGCTTTGTTTGTTGCCCAGTAGCCTCGCTCGACATCGAGATGGAACCCTCGGTCGGCTTCGTTCTTTCTTTGTCGCCAACCCATGTTCACTCGCCAGATCGTGGCGGTTTCACCATAGACAACGGTGGCGAGTTCTTGATCGCCAGCGCTCACTTCTGCTTTTCGGCAATCCGGTTCACCATTGACTTCGCCGAAGCGAAATGAATTGCGGATTTCGTAGCCGATACGTTGCCGTTCTTCTTCATCAGATGAAATTCGGCGGAGAGGTTTTGCAGTGACATTCTGCAGCCGAACTAGTTCGCGGATCTCGTCTTGCGGATCAAGCGGATCGTTGCAGCTTTGGCAAACATCGGGATTAAAGTCATCGCGGAGTAGATGCCCATAGCCGCATGCAGAGCATACTTTCAACGTGTATTGGGTCAGCTCCTCGGTGGCTTCGTCGAAGGCAAGGTTCACTTTGTTGACGCAATAGTGAACCCCCTCGTGATAGATAATGGCTCGCGGGCCGAACTCGGAGATCGCTAGGAACCGGGGCCGCGACAAGTACTCGTCTCGGCCGCGACGCCCACGACGTGCGGGGATGAAAGCGGACAGCGGCAACCGCGGGAAGTTGTAGCCAGGCAAGAATCCTTCGCTGGCGAAATAGCGGTAACTGTAAAAATCCCCTTCGGCTGCGTTCTTGGCGTCGGTCAACAGTGACAACTGCGATTCCGCTTGCGCCCGCAGATTCTTCGCACGGTTGCGATCGCTTTCTTGTCGCGTGTGATCGCCGATCACTTTGTTCATCTCACGGCGATGCTGAACGGCGGCGCGATAAAGACTCCGCCAGCGATTACACGCTTCGTCGAAACTTTGCGGGATTCGGCGAAGCACATCGTCAAGCCAGTCCTCGCGATACCACGTTGCTTGCGTCAGCTCTGGGCCAACGCTTTGGAGCAGGCGTCGAGCATGGGTCAAAGCTCGCCCGCGAATGGCCGGGTCGTTCAATTTCTCTTGAACGTTTTCATTGAGCGGAAGAGCCAGATTGTCTTCGGTGACAACAAGGACTTCGGCAAGCGTCTGTTTGAGGTTGAGGTTGGCTTCGGCCAGCCAAACGGCATGGACGTGAGCACGCAGCAAATCGGGATTTAGCAGATCCAGACGCGGCGCGGTGACTGCTCCAGACACCATGCGAGTTGGGTTCTTGAAGTAGTACTGATCGTGAGGGCTGTAACCGGAGCAATACGTGTAGACGAGTGCGGGTTGCCCGCCTCGTCCGGCACGGCCGCTCCGCTGGGCGTAGTTGGCCGGCGTCGGCGGGACGTTGCGCATGTTGACGACATTTAGGCGAGCGATGTCGACGCCTAGTTCCATCGTCGGCGAACAGAAAAGCACGTCAAGTTCACCGCTGCGAAATCGCTGCTCACGTTGCTCGCGATCTTCGGCGTGTACTTGTGCCGTGTGTTCGCGTCCTTCGAGTCCCGCGCCGAGTTCGGCGAAGACACGATAGAATTCGATGAAGTACTCGTTGGCGCTTCGGTCCGCTTCGGTGGCTCGGGTGACGCGAAGTTCATCGAGCATTTCTCGCGATCCGTCACCGCATTGCCAGATCATCACGGACGCAGGTATTTGGTATCCGTGAACCAGGCTTCCTTCACGCGGCGACCGAACTTCTTCCACCAAGCCGAATGGTTTCAAGCAGCGAAACAGATCGAGGATGATGTCACCGACGTCATCCGTCTTTAGAGCGGCTCCCAAGTCGGGCAACACACCCGGACGCTTAAGGAACATTCCGAAATTGCTTTGTGGCGAAATGCAGATATCTTCGGCACGCTCTCTATCCATCCGCGATCGCGGCCAAGCGATGCCAGCCTTGACCATCTCGCGAGCCTCTTCAACAACCCAATGTCCGCTCAATCGCTGTCGGCTTTGCTCGCTGATTCGATCTTGATATTCCGGCGACAATGAATCGTGCTTGATTGCCAACGAACGTCGCAGGTAATCCAACAAGACTCGAACGATGCGTTTGCGTTGATCGGGCGACGCTGCAATGAGTGCTCCGTGCGCGTTCTTCTCCGCCCAATATCCTTGATCCGACGCAAGCTCATCAAGACTGAGATAATCAAAGATTAGCAGACCACACTTTTCGAGGTTGGGGCTGGTGACCCGCCAGCCCTGCTCGAGATCGCGGTAGAGAAAGTAAGTTAATACGCTCTTTAACGCCCGACGCGTCTCTTCGAGTGCAGCACCACGCAGTTCCGTGTCATTGGCATAGAGATGCAGCGGCAAGTCCATCGCTCTCACGACATGGTCGACTAGTTCGTCGTACCGAACACCACTGCCGCCGAGACGACTCATCGCGCGATACAAAGCACTGCGAATCAAACCGACTTCGACAAAGTCGTTGAAGTGACCTGATTGAAGCGATGCATCCTGCCGGTTGTCCGTGAAGCTAAGCAGCTTCCGTGCTTCTGGTTGTAGGGTGTGATCGAATCGCAGCTTCAGAATCGTGGACAGAGCCAGGACAGTTGTTGCAGTGCTTCGACCATCCACTCCGAGCGTCGCGAGTTTGCCGAGGTCGCTTCGTTGCCGGGCGTTGTAGGCGACGCCGCATTTGGGATTTAGGCAAAATTGGAACGGGGCTTTGATGAACGCGACCGGGATACCCTCGCGGTCGTGCCCACCACCGGTATCCAGTGTCATCACCTCAGGGATATTCTTACCACGCTTGATTCGGTCCGGTTTGTTGGGTCGTTGTTCGATCCAATCCTCCGGAACCCGCGCGAGTACATCTTGCTCATCGCCCGTCCACGGTTCTTCAGATGATAGATAGAGGTAGCCGGCCTCCAGCCCTGACGAGGCCCCCGCACCGAAGTCTTCTCTGGGCGTGATGTGACCGTCGTGGTGGTGCTCCGGGCGATAGACGCGATAGTAGGGCTGGCCGCACGAGCGGCAAAAGACGAGCGGCAGAAGAATCCGTGTTCGATCGCCGGGGACATAGCGTTGACCTCGCAGCGTTATCTCTCGCTTGTCTTCTGCCTCTAAGCTGGCCCACGCGGTATCACCGCGGGTGATGAATTGGTGCAATCGAAAGGCAAAAACGGGAAATCCGTTTTCGGGCTGTTTGCAACGGCTGCCACCGTACAGATATCGCTCAATGGCCTGTTCGGATTGTTCGATGGATGTTTTGGCGAGTTTCGCTAAATCGGCGGTGGCCCCGTCCTTGCCGCGCAACGCTTGCGGTTGGCGACGAACAAGCCGGTCGGTTCCTTCTTCCCGCCGAATACCAAACGTGGTCTCGATCCAAGAGGCCAAGGGATCGGCTTTGAAGTCATCGTACTCAGGCGGTGGCTCTTCGGCGTCGGAGATGAGTTTCGTAAGCTGCGAACAGACCGCTTCATCATCGAAGTTAAGTTCGTTGGTCGCTCGACGGAGCTTCTCGCCGATTACGTTTTCTGGGGCAACTTCTTCGCCGAAAATTTTGGATGCAACCGTTGCGACGACCGCGGCTTGGTCTTCGCTTGTGCCGGACGATTCCATCGTTGCCGAAGTGCCGACGCAGTGCAGGTTCTCACTCTTAAACGCTTCGCGGCAACGCCGGATCAGCATCGAAACATCCGCGCCCTGCCGGCCTCGATAGGTGTGCAACTCGTCGAACACCAGGAATCGTAAGCTGCTCGATTTTGCGACCAGCTTTTGCTCTTCGATCCGCGTTAGGATCAGTTCGAGCATGACGTAGTTGGTGAGCAAAATGTCGGGCGGATTGTCCGTGATTCGCTTCCGTTCTTCTTCGCGTTCTTGGCCCGTGTATCGTGCGTAGGTCACCGGTGAACCGTCGCTACCGAATCCGCGCTTTAAAAACTTGTCGAGTTCTTCTCGCTGACTGTTGGCGAGCGCGTTCATCGGATAGACGACAATGGCCTGGATACCACGCCCGGAACCGTGCATCAGCACGTGATTCACGGCGGGGATGATGTAGGCGAGGCTTTTGCCCGATCCGGTGCCAGTTGTGAGTACGTAGGGCTGGTCATTGGCCGCGACACGAATCGCCTTGGATTGGTGCGTGTGAAGCCGCAATGGCTTGCCGAAGTCGCCATCGTCTTTCTTGATGCGAAAGATCTGACCGCAAGTTTCGTGAAGCACACCTTCTTGAATCAATTGTTCGATGGTCTCGCCGGGCTCGAACGAAGGGTTAAGCTGCAGCAGTGGCTCAGGCCAAAGCAAGCCTTCGTCGATTTCGTAGCGAACCGCATCGTCGATTCTCTTGTCGCCGATACGAATAAAGCTGCGCGTATAGGCCGAGTAGTCCTTGATGACATCTCGGTGCAGTTCGAATACGTCCATTTGATTGTGTCGCTGTTAGTTTCGTTACCAGCCAAATTGAAAGCGTCGCGGGGGACGCAATGATTCATCATCATCGAGCCGGTCTTCATTTTCCGGCGGCAAACGTCATTGCGTGTAGCTGCCCAGTGAGTTGTAGGCTTCTTCCGAAAGAGCGTTTGATTTACACAGCACGCTGGCTTTCGCGTACATGGAGTATTGTTGACCAGAAAGTTCGGGTAGCATACGCTCATTCGGGGGCCTTCACAATCAGAGGAGAGCCGGTGCTATGCAGTTCGGAGAAAGAGTGCGAGTGCTTCGTGCGCAACGAGCAATGACTCAGCAAGACCTTGCGGATTGTATGGATGTTAGCGTTTCGTACATCAGCAAAGTGGAGAACGGAAGATTGCACTCCGGTGATTACCCGTCGGAGAAGTTCATCCACAAGTTGGCCAGCGAGCTGAAAGCCAATGAAGACGAGTTGCTCTTGTTGGCGGACAAGGTGCCTGAGTCGATTCGGAAACGCATTCAGCAAAGGCCCGCGTTGTTTCGGAAACTAGCAGCAATGGACAAGCAATCGTTGGATGCCGTTGAGTCATCGATAGACACCGCCAATTAGCCAGCTGACTAATTTGAAGGGGCAAAGTGGAACGATTTCTAAGTTGGATGATGCTTGTTTTGTTGCCGGCCGCCGCAATGGCGGTGGCGATGATCATTCCCATTGCGATTGTCAAACGTTGGCGTGGGAACGAGGAACGGTCGCTTCGGAAGAGTCCCTTGACGAGGGAACTCTTGCGAAGTCCGGGACATTCGCTGCGCCAAAAGATAGATGAGGTCGAAGAAGACCTTTACAGTTCGCTGGCAATGCTGCTGATTGCTCCGTTCGCTCTGATCTCGATACATGTTTGTGATTCGTATTATCGAGGGACGCCAGAATCGTTTTGCCGGTATACGGTGGGCGTCGGCGCTCTGATAGTTGCGGGTGTGATCTTTGGGCGAAGGATTACCAAGAACCTCAATCAGCGCCGAAAACTGGTGCTTGGAATGGAAGGCGAACTTGCGACAGGGCAGGAACTCGACCAGTTGATGCTCGATGGTTGCCAAGTGTTTCATGACATCAAGGCTAAGCATGGGAACATCGACCACGTGGTTGTAAGTCGCAGCGGAGTTTTCTGTGTCGAAACCAAAATGATAAGCAAGTACACGGCTGGCAACGACAAAGCGGAAGTCGTTGTCGATCACGATCAGAATGTCTTGAGATTCGCGAACTTTGAGCAAGAAATCCCCAGCGGGCAGATCGAAAGCCAGACCGCGTGGCTATCGGAATTTCTTAGCTCTGCAACAGGGGATTCGGTGCGTGCTGAAGGCATACTCGCTCTACCAGGCTACTTCATCACGAAACGAATCGGCCGAGGCAGCGTCTTTGTCATCAATCCCGTCAAGCCTACACGCTTCTTCGTCAATTCTCGCAACGTCTACTCCGACCAAGTGATCAAACGGATCTCGCATCAGTTGGACCAACTTTGCCGAGATGTGCAGCCATCTTTCCGCGACGACCCGAGTTGGCAAGATTGACTACGCCCGAACCTTTTACCCCATCATGAATTTCCCGTCTGTAGGACCAACGATCGATGTCTGTTAATGCCAGAGACCGCAAACTTGAAGATTGGTACCACGAAGTGTCTGCTGGCACGATCAAGCTACCACGCTTCCAACGCCACGAAGCTTGGGACCGAAACCGTATTTCTAGCTTGATGCAGACGGTGATTAGCAATTTACCCCTGGGAATCACACTGGTCTTGAACGTCGGTGACGAGGAGCAGTTCATCTCCCGATACTTGGCGACCGCCCCAGAAACGAATGCTCAGGTTCGTGAGCACTTGCTTGATGGCCAGCAGCGTCTAACGGCGATGTGGCGAGTGCTGAATAACAACTATGAACGAGAGACGTTCTATGTTTATCTCGAGGAATTCGACGGCTACGAAGGTGACGAAGAACGTGAGGACAAGACGATCTATTGCCGAAATCGTTGGAGAACAAAGGATGGGGAACGACGCCCGCTTTGGTGCGACCAGCCCGCCGGGTGTTTCAAGCGTGGGCTATTTCCCGCGAGTTTACTTCGGCCTGGCGACATTCAGCCTGAGATTGATCAATGGATCGAAAACGCAACGTCGCCTCTGGAGCCAAAAGAACCAAGCAAGGAAGAGTTGAAAGCGTTTTACGATACGCAGAAACGGATCAGTGATCGAATCAAAGACTTTCGGTCCATCGTGGCGAATTACAACTTGCCGTACTTGGCCCTACCTGCGACGACGGATAAAGCGGTTGCACTGGACGTGTTCATCAACATGAACACCAACAGCAAACCGCTAAGCCAGTACGACATCATCGTTGCGGAAGTCGAGAGCGTGATGGGAAGCTCCCTTCACGATCTAGAAGAAGCGTTGGGGGAACAGCATCCCGAAATCCTGGACTTTGCCGACCTTTCCGATTTGATCCTGACGACCTCGGCGTTACTTCAGGGACATCTACCCAACCAGAAGGGTGCTTGGGCTATGGACAAGCGGAAGATGGTCGACAACTGGCCTCGTTTGACGCGTTGCATTGCCTTGATGGCAGCTTTTTTGAAGGCTGAAGGTATCTATGACTCCACTCGTCTACCGACCAATGCCGTACTCGCGCCCATCGCCGCTCTGTTCGATGCAATCCCCGATTCCGGCGACAAGCGAGGAAGAGACGAATTGCTTCTGAAACGCTATCTCTGGCACTCATTCTTTTCCGACCGGTATGAGAATGCAGCCGCAACGCATGCTTTCTCAGATTTCCAAATGCTCCGTCGCGTGATCAAGGGCGAAGTGCGTGAAAACGGATCGACTTACTCCGTCGACGACGTTCCAGTTTTCGAGCATTCGTTGGCGACGGCGGACGAAGTGGTACAAGCCGAATGGCCGAAACGAGCTACGATTCGCGGTCGCGCCGTATTGGCGGTTATGTGTCGTCTGGGTGCAAATGACTTTGCAACTGGTCAGCAGTTAAATGCGAACAACATCAAGTCTCGCCACTACCACCATGTCTACCCCGACGCCTTGTTGCAAGAGGCCGAAATCGAAAGCTATCTGGCGGTCAATTGTGCTTTGATCAGTGACAAGACAAATCTATCCATTGGTCGCAAAGACCCGGTCGACTACTTGAAAGGGCACTATCAATGGGCATCAGAGGCTGTGGTAAGCGATCGACTTCAATCGCATTTAATCCCGGTACCGGAACTCGCCAACGGTGGATACGAGAACCTGAGCGACGAAGAGAAGAACGCGAAGCTAGCGGATGACTTTCGAGCTTTCACGAATCGCCGCGCTGCGCTCGTAGTTGCTGCCCTTTCTAAGCTCATCGAAGGTAGAGCCGTGAGCGC
This sequence comes from Aporhodopirellula aestuarii, assembly GCF_023701485.1. Taxonomy (GTDB): domain Bacteria; phylum Planctomycetota; class Planctomycetia; order Pirellulales; family Pirellulaceae; genus Rhodopirellula; species Rhodopirellula aestuarii. The sequence goes on along the minus strand of NZ_JAMQBK010000024.1, from coordinate 10,152 downwards.
CAGCGAGCTTTTCTCGGAAGTTCAAGTTGTGACACGAGATGAATTTCAAGACTCCTAGTGACTCCCCTCAGCGCTGGTTTTGCCAGGAATTTGATTCGTTTTTTGATAGATGCGTTTTATGACATCCCCGTTTCTAGAAATGTCACCAGACGATTGGATTGCATCGAACGATTTGGCTTTTGCTATTTCGGACGGTTTCCCGGTGGCTCCGGGACACTCGCTCGTGATTACTCGGCGGCTTGTCTCCACTTGGTTTGATGCAACTGCCGAAGAGCAGGCTGCCTTGATGGAACTGGTGAACGTCGTCAAACAAAAGCTGGATGAAACGCTTCGTCCTCAGCCAGATGGGTACAACGTTGGCTTCAATGCCGGCAGTGCTGCTGGTCAAACAGTCGATCATGTCCACATCCACGTGATACCGAGATACGTCGGCGACATGGATGATCCGCGCGGAGGTGTTCGTCACGTCATTCCAGGTAAAGGGAACTACCTAAAGGCACCTGCCGCAGGAGTTGATCTGCTTCAAGGCAAGTCGAAGGAAAGCCTTCTAATTCGGGGATCGGAAGATCCGTTCCTTCCGCATATGCGATTGTGCATCGATAAGTCCATTCGTGTTGATTTCGCGGTGGCATTTATCTTGAAGAGCGGAGTCGGCCTAATTCGAGAGCATCTTCGTGATCTAATGGACCGGGGAGGTCAGGTAAGGATCGTTACTGGTGACTATCTGGATGCAACCGACCCTGATGCGCTCGTTGAGCTTCTGGACCTCGGTGACGATCTCCAGCTAAGAGTTTTTGAGGCGACAAATACGTCGTTTCATCCGAAGGCCTACATTTTCTACGACGGTGAAGACCAAGGCACCGCATTTGTTGGCAGTTCCAACCTGACAATGCCGGCCCTTCGTGGCGGTGTCGAGTGGAACTATCGAGTGCTCCGCGCCGACGCGGATCGAGGGTTCGCCGAGGTCGCGAACGCGTTTGGCGATCTATTCACCCATCCGATGACGCGAGTTGTCGACCCGGACTGGATCGACTCATATCGATCACGGCGAGTCGAGGTCACCACGCGACGTGTTGTCGAGGTCGTGGAGGAATCGCCCGAGCCACCGCCTAAACCACACGCAATTCAGGAAGAGGCCTTGGCAGCGCTGAGCGCGACACGACGAGCTGGAAATGAAGCGGGACTGGTAGTCCTCGCCACCGGACTTGGAAAGACCTGGCTTGCCGCCTTTGATTCGGCGTCCGATGAGTTCCAGAATGTTCTATTTGTCGCCCACCGGGAAGAGATTCTGACCCAAGCGATGCAGACGTTTCGGCGGATTCGGCCCCAAGCGAGACTTGGTTTCTACACAGGGAAAGAGAAAGCACCTGAAGCGGATGTCCTCTTCGCGTCAATCCAAACGCTGGGGCGAATTCAGCACCTTGAACAGTTCGAACGCGAAAGATTTGACTACATCATCGTCGATGAATTTCACCACGCCGCCGCCCGAACCTATCGCCGACTGATTGACTACTTCACACCTCGTTTTCTACTAGGATTGACCGCAACTCCAGAGCGGATGGACGGCGGCGATCTTTTGGCTCTTTGCCAAGAAAATCTCGTCTATCGCAAGGATCTTGTGGCGGGGATTGAAGCTGGCCTTCTCTGCCCCTTCCGGTATTTCGGTGTTCCGGATGAGGTCGACTATGCAAATATTCCTTGGCGCAGTAGCCGGTTCGACGAAGAGGCACTCACGAATGCCGTCGCTACGAACCAACGGGCCGAGAATGCTCTGGAGCAGTACTGGGAACGCGGTGGTAAACGAACGCTAGGGTTCTGTTGCTCACAGCGCCACGCAGATTTCATGGCCGATTTCTTCGTCCAGAACGGAGTTCGCGCCGTCGCAGTTCATTCGGGAGCGCGATCGGCGCCTCGTGCCTCGGCGTTAGAAGCTCTGGCAGAAGGCGAACTAGACATTCTGTTCGCCGTGGACATGTTCAACGAGGGATTGGACATGCCCAACATCGACACCGTTCTAATGCTGCGTCCGACCGAATCGAGCATCATTTGGTTGCAGCAGTTTGGTCGTGGACTGCGGCGTGCCGAAGGAAAGAAGAATCTTCAGGTCATCGACTACATTGGAAACCACCGGGCATTCTTGCTAAAGGTGAGATCTCTTCTGGCGCCCGTGTTTGGAACAGGAGGTTCGGATTCTGAAATCTCGGCGGCGATGCGACTACTCCAGCAGGGGCGGGCGGATCTGCCCGAAGGTTGCGAGATCACTTATGACCTGGAGGCGATTGATATCATCAAGTCGCTACTTCGGATTCGCCCTTCAGATGATGCGATATTGGCGTTCTACGATGATTTCCGCGAACGTCACGGAACGCGGCCGACTGCCGTGGAGTTGTACCACTCGGGATACAATCCGCGGTCAGTGCGAAAGACGCACGGTTCTTGGACGAAGTTTCTTCGGTCCATGGGCGATCTTGATGACGGAGAAACCAACGCGTTGGAGTCCGCCGGGAACTTTCTTGATACTCTCGAATCGACGCCCATGACCAAGAGCTTCAAAATGTTGACGCTCTTGTCGATGCTCAATCAAGATGCGATGCCAGGGAAAATCGGAATCAAGGAATTGACGGCTGAGTTTCAGCGCATTGCAAGGCGCAGCCAGACGCTTCGTGCAGACGTCGGAGACAGTCTCGATGACGTATCGCGATTAAAAACGCTCATCGAGAAGAACCCAATTGAGGCATGGTGTGGCGGGAAAGGAACCGGCGGCAATGCGTATTTCCGCTACGAGGACTCGCAATTCTCTTCTGAAATCTCTGTAACGGAATCGTCGAGAGGCCAATTCCAGGATTTGGTACGCGAAATCGTGGATTGGAGGCTTGCAGAATACCTGGATCGAGATCATGAATCGGCGGAACCCAATCAGTTTGTATGTCGCATCCTGCAAAACAAAAGTGGTGGGGCGATATTGAAGTTGCCGGATCGCAAGAAGACGTCAGGCATTCCATCTGACTGGGTCGAAATTTTGGCGAACGGAAACTCCTATGTCGCAAACTTTAAGAAAGAGTTTATCAACGTCATTCGCGAAGACCATAGCACGGACAACAACGTACTAACAGAAATTGTGCAAGAGTGGTTCGGTCCGGATGCGGGGCGTCCCGGAACACGATACGAAGTGCGATTCGAACCTGCAGGCGATGGACTCATCATGGAACCATCGTCATCGTACAAGCATGCGTCGACAGCGGAGACCTGGCGTCACTACATGCGAGAAGATATCGCGCCGTTATTCGGGCTGTCGTTCAGCACAGCGATCTGGAACCAGGGTTTTGTCGTTGCCGGCGGGCACGTGTTTCTTCTGGTAACGCTCGATAAGGGCGGTCTCAACAAAGACCACCGGTACGAAGATCATTTTCTATCGGAGGGCCGATTTCAGTGGCAGAGTCAGAACAGGACGAAGCAAGACAGCAAGCACGGACGGATCATCAAAAACGCAAAAGCCGAAGGCTTCGAAATCCACCTGTTCATCCGCAAGCTCAAAGTACTCGACGGGAAGGCAGCTCCCTTCGTCTACTGCGGACCCGTAGATTTCGAGAGCTGGGAGGGCGAGAAACCGATTTCCATTACGTGGAGCCTTCGCGAACCAGTGCCGGAAGAGCTGCGAAGCATTTTGGATGTGCCGGCAAAGACTAAGGGTTCGCAGTGAGAGCTCTGCACAACACCTTATCTGAAGGAATGTTTGCCGCTCGCGTCACTGGGCACTCCATGGAGCCGAAGATACCGGGCGATTCTTGGTGCCTTTTTCGCCCTATCACGCCTGGTTCACGCGATGGGAAATTGATATTGGTTCAAGTCAATACGCACACAGATCCAGAAGACGGCGGCCGCTACACGGTCAAACGTTATCACTCCAACAAGCGAGTGACGGAGGACGGATGGCAGCACGAAACCATCGAGCTCCAACCGCTCAACGAGGAATACAAACCCATCCAAGTTTCACCTGAACAGGCAAACGACTTGAGGATCATCGGTGAATTCGTTTGCTTGATTGATTGAAATCGCCACTTCCTGAATACGAACTGAAACTGGAAATGCAAGATTCATTCGACATCATCGGTGACATCCACGGGCACGCGGATGAGCTTGTCTCATTGCTGGAAAACCTGGGGTATCGACGGCATGGCCAAGGCTACCGCCATTCGGATCGGAAAGTCATTTTCGTTGGCGACTTCGTAGATCGCGGTTCAGCAATCGGAAAAGTCGTCGACATCGCTAGGGCGATGGTGGCTGCGGGGGACGCCTTGGCGGTGATGGGGAATCATGAATACAACGCGATTGCGTTTCATACTCCGCGGCCGGGGAAGCAGGACGAATGGTTTCGGCCTCATTCGGAAAAGAACTTGAAGCAGCACAGGGCGACGCTGGATCAGTTGTCGCCGAGTGAATTGGCGGATGCGATTGCTTGGTTTAGAACGCTGCCGGTTGCGATTGAGATCGGTGGGATTCGTGTGGCTCATGCGTCGTGGCAGACACGGGATATCGAGTGCATCAACGACGCATTGGCCGACGCGGGCAGATTCACGCCTAAAGTTCTAGCGATGTCGGAAGATGCCGGCAGTGATTTGAACGACGCGATCGAGAATGTATTGAAAGGTCCAGAGTTGCAGATGCCAGATGGACACTCAATTGTTGACAAGGCTGGACATCGGAGAGACTCGGTTCGGATCAAATGGTATGAGGACGGTACTGGACGCACCTATCGTCAGCATCACCTGGGCAGCGACGAAGTGCCTGATGTTCAGATTGCCCCTGGCGATCTGGCGACCGTTGACGTTTACCCCCGTGACGCAGTGCCGGTGTTTGTGGGCCACTATTGGCTAACCGGTACGCCGACGCCACTGGCGGCCAACGTGGCTTGCACAGACTACAGCGTGGCGAAGGGCGGCAAGTTGGTTGCCTACCGCTGGGATGGCGAGTCGGAACTGAGTGCCGACAAGTTTCATTGGGTCGATACCGAATGAAAGTCTATCTCGACGATGAACGAACGACGCCTGATGGTTGGCACCGCGTCTATTGGCCCGATGAAGCCATCGAGTTGTTGAAGACCGGCACGGTCACCGACATCAGCCTGGATCACGATCTTGGCGATGACGATCGCGGCACGGGTTACGACGTTGTCCTTTGGATCGAAGAACAGGTGGCCTTGCACGGCTTCGTTCCACCATCGGTGAAAGTTCACTCGGCGAATGTGTCGGCACGAACAAAGATGGAGAATGGAATTCGTGCGATCGAGGCAATGGTGAGTCGGCGTAACGGCTGAAGCTCAGCCGGACTTCAGCCATCGACGTATTCGAGATGGTTTCCAATACGTTGAACTCGCCTCTTGAGCTTGAGGCCTCCTTCGTCAGCAATCAGGCTGAAATCGAAGTCCCTGCTTAACATCTCCAGACAAAGAGCGGATAGATAGTGTGCTCGAGCGGTCACCCAGGCGTTGATGCCAACTTGGGAGTTGAAAACGGAAATCAGCTCGTCGTCGGTCGATCCACGGAACTGAGCAATAAACCCGTACCGATCTTCTTCTACACTGCTCATCAATTTCTCCACATGTGCTTGAACTCACAACGAGTTCAGACACGCTGCGTTCACCTCGGTTCGCATCGTCGCCAATGATTTGCAGAACCTCAGCCGATTTCGCAAGTCTCTTTCGTGCAGCGGCCGGTGAGGCGAAGGCGGTTCTTGGCGAAGACTTGGTAGCCGAAGTTGAGGGCGTGCGAGATGCCGGGTAGGCGGGTTGGCCAGACCAGTAAGCCGAAGCCGACGGCCGAGTAGAGTTGGCGGAAGACTTCGACACCGATGATCCACTGGCCGTCAGGAAATCGACCGTGGATTTCATCCATGAACTGCGCGGGCGTCTTTTCGTATTCTGTCGCGTTGAAATAGTCCGCTGCGATGTCGGTGAACTGGATGCGGTCTTTGCGATCGAGCCATTTCAGCAGCTTGATTTCACGCAGGCACAGTGGGCACTCGCCATCGTAGAAGACTTCGACGGTTTGGCCGGCGGCTGAGGGGTGGTTGCTCATGAATTACTTCAACCGGATCAAAACTTCGTTTCGACGCAGTGGGCCAGGTGTGAAGGGCGGATCGTAGGATGCGGATTCAACACCACTGGCTTCAGGAGATTCGTCGGCAGCGAGGCCTTTCGATTCCATCCAGGTTCGGAGCTTGGTCTCGGATTCTTTGGCGAGCTTCTTGTTGAGTCGGCCGGAGAATCGGAGGACTGCGAATCGGCCGCCGGCCCGTTTGCGAACGTCGACATCGGCACCGGTGGGCGATGGCACGCCTTCGACGGCGATTTCTTTCGGCATCACGAATCCCATTTGGACTTCCGAATCCGCTTTGTCATTTTCCATGAACACTGGCGTCGTCATGGAGATCTTCTGCTCGGACTCGTTCGCGCCCGAGATGTAGCGGAACAGTTTCATGAAACTGCCGTCGCGACCTTGGGCGTCGATCTTGGTGGACGTGGCAACCAGCATCAGGTCGGGGTATTCGCGGACTTCAAAGTTGCCGTCGGATTCGATGACCTTGTATTCGGCTGACTCGTAGCCGGCTCGAGTGGTCTTGTTGAACACAAACACCCCGATCGCGACCAATACCGCGACACTGAAGAAATACACCATTCGTTTACGCATCATCCATTCACCCAACGAAAACCCGCAGCGACGATCCGGAAATCGGACCGTCCACCATAGAAGGATAGGTGTCTGACAAGGAGGCGAGTAGAAACCGGAGCTAACGCCAAATCGGTGACTTCACCAGTTGTTCCAGGTGATCGAGAACTGCAGGACGCTCGCGATCGTGACCCAGATCAGGTACGGGATCTGGGCGAAGGTGATCCAGCGATGATGGGGCCAGATGGCTTTCATGGCCCAGAGGATCGTAATCCAGACGATGGCGATGTCGAGGGCGGCGAGCGGGAGGTTTCGCAGGCCGAACTGGATCGGAGTGAACGCGATGTTGGCGATCAGGTTGATGGCGAAGGGAATCGCGACCGGCCACGGGATCTGCTTGCGGGCGACTCGGTAGAAGACATAGCCGAATGTGACCAGGATGATCGGGTAGAGGAGTTGCCAGATCAGACCGATGGTCGACGGCTCGGGCGTCCAAGCCGGTTTATCGAGGGCGTCGTACCAGTCTCGCCAGGTCATTGAGGGAAGTTTGAAGAGTGAAGGGTGAAAGATGTGGATTGCGATTTCCGGGTTATGAAGTCGGAGTGTCGCGTGGTGAGCGGGCCCCCACTATCTCAAGCCGTTTACTCTCCCGAGACTGCTCGCTCAATCTCGGCTGGAGTCGGCTCGGTTCCGGTTTGGGTCTTGGACATGAACTTCAGCACTCGTGCATGCAACTTTTCCCGATCGACATTGCTCAGCCGGTCGCCCATCATCGCGAGCGTTTCGGATTGAGCGATCGTGGCTGCAAGTGTTGCGTTGATGTAGCTGTTTAACGAAACGCCCTGTTTGCTGGCCAACTCTTGCGCCTTTGCTTTTAGGTCATCTCGCATTCGCAAGGAAAGCGTTGCCATGATCAATTCTCCAGGTCATGCGGATCAGCGAAAAGTGCTACGTGGGCGGCCGCGGACCGGCTATGGAAGTTTGAATAGTTAAGGGTGAAGTTTAAAATTTGAAAATACCGGGTAATGAGTGTCGCTTCCACGACTCCCATGGAGCAGGGGGCTGTTTTGAGTAAGCGTTTACCACATTTTATGACGAGGGCGGTTCAAATGCCGCTAGTGGATAACTTGTGCGGAGAGACCTTTTGAAAGGAGTTCGGTTCGCTCAACTTCAATAGGACCCATCGGTTTACTCCGACCGCCGGGTTAACGAACAAGCCGACGTTGGTCCCATGGACTGACGCCGGCTTTTTTTGTGCTTTACCGCAGTCTAGGCAAGGACTTACGTCGACGCTGGCCGGCCAAAGTTCTCTCCGGGTGTCGCTGAAAAAGTACTATCCGATTGTCGCCGGAACGCTCCGCGGTCCGATTCTGGGCAAAGGTCTCACGTGTCTCTGTACGATTTGACCTCAAGGTTATGAAATTGCGGACTGCTAGTATCTCCGATCCCCGAGTGATTGCTGCCTAGACTCGCGTGCTGCGAAACCACCATGGGGTCTCTGATCAACTGGCGAGTAACGCGGTAAGTGCCCTGGCGAAACTTGGTTCCGATGCAACCGTCGCTGTTCCGGTTCTTCAAATGCTTTCACAAGATCCGAGCATCTCAGGTACAGTTAATGACGACGTTGCCGCTGCCCTGGAGAGCATTCGCTAGACCCCATACCCAATGCAGAAGACGCCGGAGCTAAGCAATGTACCCGAGTTGGGCAGTCGGGCGGTTTGGCAATGAAGAATCTCCCGTCGCGACCGGGCGATTGCAGACGTTACGCGACAATATTTTTCCGAGCATAAAAGGTGACTGCAATTCCGTTTCTCTATCTCGCGATCTTCTTGCTTCTGCTCACTTTCTGGGTCGTTGGTGAAGTCCAGGACAAGCCTGTGCTTCGCCGCGTGTGTGGGCCATTGTCCGCTCTATTACTCGCCACCGCGGTCGGTGGGTTTGCCGTACTTCACGTCGCGTTCGACGATTCGATTCGATACTCTGGTGCGATGAAGCGATTTGTCTCCGCGTTAATTGACGCAATTGACCGAGGGGAATCGGAACGGGCTCACGATGAACTGCGTCGATTCGACAAAATCAGCATCGAAACATACGAAGGCGGAGCGCTACTTGAGTGGCTGACAGACCCGGTCGAACGCCTCGATGTAGATCACGCTAGTGGCGATTCTTCCTCGCCCAACACCGAAGACGACGCGGTACAATGACGCGTAACCATCGCGTGCTTGCAGAGGCCCGTTGGTTCGATTTTTCGTATGGATACTCAGTTCACGAGTCTCGGTGACGCGGGCCGTTATCCGCTCAATTCAACATCCCCGATTTGCTGCACGTGGAGAGTAGCCTTGCCGAGATTTACTGACCAATCGGAGATCGCAACGGCGTTAAAAGGACTCGGTATTGCCGACACTATTGCTGAGGCCTTGGCCGCAGAACAAGTGAATGACGGGAGCCCTCATGTCGAGACGACAAGTTTCCTGCGCATTGTGAACAGCTTTGTGTGCAAGCTGGACGCCCCTGAATCGCTAGACTACGTCCATTCACTCTCCGCCGAAGAATTGGAAACGAACCTGTTTGCGAAATCGGTAAGACGGATGCTCGATTCGGGCGTCTCTCCTCTGGATATCAAGACCGTGATTCGTGAAACGCAATGCGATTTACTTGAAAACGTGTTTTCACTTCTCGATAACGTGTCTGATTACGACGGTTTACATGAGAACATCAACGCAATGAAGAAATGGTAATTCATGTCGGACCAACTGCTGGGCGGATATCCCACGGAGAAAGAATCAGTCCAGCAACATCTACCGCCACAGTCACTTTGCGAACGTGACACCGGACGGCTCGCGCCGTTCCGCTAGCAAAGCAGAGGCGAATCACGACCACGAACCACACGAAAGACAACACATACCCCGCTTTCGTGTCCTTCGTCGATTTCGTGGTAAAAAACACACCCACCATCACTCCAGCGACGGATATACCACTGAGAAGGACAGGTGCCAGGACTTTCAGCGGCGACAGTCACTTTGCAAACGTGACACCGGACGGCTCGCGCCGTTTCGCTAGCAACGCAGAGGCGATTCACGACCACGAACCACACGAAAGACAACCACACCCCACTTTCGTGTCCTTCGTCTATTTCGTGGTAAAAAACACACCCACCATCACTCCAGCGACGGATATACCACTGAGAAGGACAGGTGCCAGGACTTTCAGCGGCGACAGTCACTTTGCAAACGTGACACCGGACGGCTCGCGCCGTTTCGCTAGCAAAGCAGAGGCGATTCACGACCACGAACCACACGAGAGACAACCACACCCCACTTTTGTGTCCTTCGTCTATTTCGTGGTGAAAAACACACCCTTCATTGCTTCAGCGACGACAACTGACGGCTGACCCACGACCCCACCATCCCCTTCGCCCGCACGGAAGGCCCGAGAAACAAGCCCCGATACAGATAAAAGCTTCCTGTCACGAATGGCACGGGCGTAA
>NZ_JAMQBK010000023.1 GCF_023701485.1 Aporhodopirellula aestuarii | reverse complement strand
ACGATCAGCGGAATTGTCGTGATACCGAATCACCTCTATGTACCTGCTTAACGGCGAAAGAGGCCGTATTTGGCGATGCAGAACAGAGCGGAAACGCCATCCTTCCAAGTGATCTTTTTGCCTTCATCGTACCAACGATGTTGGTACCGAATCGGCCGCTCGGTGAATCGCAGGCCAAGACGTGCCCACCGTGCAGTCAATTCGATCTCAATGCCGAAGCGATCTTCTTTCAAGGCGGGAAGAATGCGTTGGAAGTCTTCGCGGGTCGACATCTTGTAGCAGGTTTCGACATCGCTGAGACGTGGTCCGATGGCGATGTTTGCGAGCGTCGTGATGAGTCCATTGACGGCTTGATGCCACCAGGGCGAGACCTGTCGATCGCAGTGCCCATACCGGGTGCCGTAGACGACGTCGGCTGAGCCTTCGATGATGGGTTGGAGAAGACCTCGAAGGTCATCGGGATCATATTCGCTATCCGCGTCTTGGATGACGATGACGTCGCCCGTTGCGGCCGCGATGCCGCTGCGAATCGCGGCCCCCTTGCCGCGGTTATGTTCATGCCGGATGAGCATCACATCGTCCTCGGCGCTACAGGCAACGAGGACTTCGGAAGAACCATCATGGGAGCCGTCGTCGACCAAGATGATTTGCAGTGGTAGGCCAGTTTGTCGCAGTCGCGTGATTACCTCTGCGACCGTATCGCACTCGTTGTAGACGGGGACGATCACACTGAGCACGAAGCCCTTTGGAAGCGCGAAGATGGCAAGCCTGCGACAAGCATTCGGTCCAAGAAACTGTTCCATCTCCGCGACATAGTCATCGTCGAACCACCGTATCCCACTGCTCAAAATGATGCTCGGGTTTGGTTGCGATGTTGGGTCTAAATCAGGGTTGTCATTCATGGTGATCCTGTGTCGCGTGCAAGCCAAGAGCGATCGGTTTCAGACGAGTTTTGCACAAAAAAAACTTCGCGCTAAGATACCGTTTTTTCCAAGCTCAAATGCATCGAAAAAACTTTTCCGTGTAACAAAGACCTAGTTTGTTGTTGACATTCAAGAGCGGTGAAGACAAATTCTTCGAGGCTTCAACAACACAGGCGACGCAAAGACCGAAGGCGATCACTGCTTACATTGATCGCGATACTTGGTTGAACTTTTCTGACGCCTGGCTTTTCCATACGGAGTGTGAACGATGCATCTTGATAGAGTAACGAACGCTATGTGCATAGTTAACTCAGACCGAAGAGCATCGATCCAAAACGGGTGTGAGATCACACCAAGTTCTTTCCAGCGACAGTGCCTGTGGGCCTCAACTCGCTAAAATCTGAATCATCGGCCGACGCAGGATCGCGTTGTCTATTGGTACGTCACAATGATTGTGAACGGGTCAACGGGAGATGGTAATCAGATGGACGCCACCACCGAGTTTTAAATCTCGGGACACGGATCGTCACTCCCCTGTTTTTATGTTGGTAACCTGATGAGTTTCGTCGCAGAACTCAGTCCGGCAAATTCATTTGCCGGCAGGCTTCAGGCCTGACGCGTTTCAAGGAAGACGTGCGTCGGATATTGGCTGAAGAATCAACAAAGCGAACTCAGCGACGCAGGATGTGGAGCTGGTTCGCTTTTTTTACTTCATCACCATCTTCGCGGTAGATGAAGGTGATCGGGCCGATGGCCGGTTCTTGTGTGTCGTGCGGCTTAGCGGACGTCGCGGCGGTAACGAGGCTTTCTTGCCTTTGGTAGATCGATCTGGTGCTCTTCTTGGAACCTGCGACGTTCCACCGCGTCGGCATAGTACGTCAACCAAGTTTCGTTGTCGTCAACGCAACGCCACTCGAGTTCATTGCCTTCGACGGCAACCTTTTTCTCGCAGCACGGTAAGATGTCGCGATAGATCACTCGGTACAGTTCACGGTCGCTGAGGTGGTCAGTGCATGACAGCACGATGCGCTGAGACTTCAATTGTGCGATCGTGCGAACCAAAGTGTTCGACAGCGATTCGTCATCGAGGGATTCCGGCGCCGGGATTTGCAGCGGCGGGTTGAACCAATCTCGGATCGGCAATGCCGGAGCCCGTTCCCAGGCCAAGATGGATGCGAGGTATTCGTTCTCCACCGGCAATGGCATGTGCCGTGTCGTTGGATCGTCAATCGAATCATCTCGATATGGCTCTAGCTCGTCTCGTAGCCGAGCGTTGTCGATCATCAGATCCACTTCATCGATCATGGGTCGACTCGTCTCACTCATATCCATCGTTACCTTCACCTTCCCAATTGAAACAGGTCACATGCGTGGCAATGTGATTCGGGGAACGTTCCCCACACTCCATTTTGGTTTTCTGCCACCCGGATTTCACGTCGCATGACGTGCTTCCGTTGACCCACCTAGGCTATCCAATGACTTGAGGCGATCAAACGAGAATTGAGCGAAAACAACTTAAACCGTTAGAAATGGGGAGACAAATATCGGCCTGATCGTTACGAGCGTTAGGTTTTGACAAAACGCTGCAGCGGTACGTTTTATCTAGGCCTGATCTTCCACCCATTCTCGCCAGTCTTCCCACTGGTCGAGGCTCACGTCGAGTTCAGGTAACGAGGGGAGGCGGACGGTTCGACCGAGATCGGGGCGTTCCAAATGCACCGAGAGCAGACCATTGATATCGACTTCAAAACCGATCTTGCGGGTCGGTGATTGCTCAGACGCATCGACGGCAATGCGGTGTCGGCCGAGCGTGTGCCAAGCTTCGTCTTGGAGCCCTGAAGACTCCACCAAGGCGAGAGTTAACGCTTCATCTTTGGCAGTGCCTCCGAGTTGGCGATTGGTGCGAGACGGTGTCGGCGTGCCGCGCGTAATGATCGGAAGGATCTTGCGTTTGCCGGTGGCTTCGGAGACGACGAATCCGACGGAGTGGGAGGCGCTGCACTGTGCGGGAAGGACTCCACTGCGATGTCCTGGTAGTTCGGACATTAGACATGCGGCGGCGCCGATGGCTGCGTCGGGATAGTCAAAGAATTCGATCGACGTGTTCTTACCGAGGGATGCGAACACGCGTTGTCGAATCGGCGGCAGTCGCAAGATCGGGCTGAGCACGAAGCAGCGGCTGATGTTCTCAGCTGAGATCTCGGCGCGGGAGCAAGCCAGTGCGATGCACTGTTCGATTGAGGTCATTAATACTTCGCAGGATTCCAGCCACTTCGCACGTGAAAGTTGGACCGTTTCGGTTTTACCGTCGTGCTGAATTTCAACGCTGGTTTCAGGGAGCAGGAGCAGCGAATTCATCGCCCGTTCGCCCGCGATCTGTACCTTCGCCGCGTGCAGCAGCCAGCTGCGGTTGGCGTTCGGGTTGGAGCGACGTCTTGGGCGATGGACGAGACGCGATTGGATCATCTCGACCAACCGGCTCGACCAAGTCGTGGCGTTCTGTTGCCAGTGTCCGGCGGATGCAATCTGTTCGATTTTTCGGCCGCGACGCCGGATCACCGAAACGTCGAGCGCTTGGCCGGTCAACCCGACGTACAGGATCGTTTCGGGACCCTCGTCGGCGCTCGTTCGCGGTGGTTGGTCGGACTGCTTTTCAGCATCGCCTTGATCGCTTCTCAAGGCGAATTGCGCGATCGCGACTCCCCGGTCGATGAGGCGCACCGAGGGCAATCCGGCGATTCTCGCGGCGGTGTAAACGGATCTCCGGTGCAGCTGGTCGTAACAACCTGGGACGGTGATCGCGACCGCGTCGGGCCAGCTCTCGTGGCGTTGCCACGTCGCACCGAGAACGCTGTCTATGGAACCATCGGATGAACCGGAGTCATGCGAGCCAGGGACAGGTGGTGGTGTGCTTTTCTGAGCGGTGCAGTGGTTCATGAGTGTGTTGCCCACGAGCCGCCGCAGGCATAGGGCCGCTGCCACAAGCGGCGGGCACATGCGTCCGGCGACGCGTCGCAGCATTTCATGGCGACCGAAGTACATCGTTTGGCAATGCGACACGAGATGCGGGTAGTCTTTCCGCAGTTCGTACGCCGCTTGCCCGAAAAGGACTTCGCCACCCGGCGTATTCGACGTCGCTGGGCGTTCGGCGACGGCCATGCGAAAGAGTGGTTGGGGGCGACCGCTCGTCAGTGAAGGCCAGCCGTTTTGGATGTTTCCGTCGGGGAGCCCGACGGCGGTCGCGGCATGGGTGAGTCCCATGTCGATGCCGAGCACGCTCAATATTTTGTTTCGCGTCGCTCGTGTGCTCCTGCTGACTTCGTTAGCGGTCGAGCGTTCTTCATCAACCTTTCGTTCGGCGAAATCCAATACCCAAGCCGGCGTCGAGCGGTCGTTGTCGTAGGGTGACATGGCTCGCGCGACTTCGTCCATCGATGCGTATCGCTGCGCAGGCGACTTGGCGAGCATGCGGTTGACGATGTTTGCGAGCGTTAAGTCGACATCTTGTCGGTAGGTCATCAGGTCAGGGATTTCGCCATGACGATGACCATAGATTTGGTCGATCATTTCGCCCGGAAACGGGGGATGCCCGACGAGCAAATAAAACAGGGTGGCTCCGAGCGAGTACTGGTCACTGCGGGCATCGGCTGACTCGGGATCCTCCAGTTGTTCCGGTGAGATGAACGCGAGCGTGCCCAGCAGCGAGCGTCTTGGGGAGCTGAGGGGGTGCAGCGACTCGTGTGTTTGGGGTGAGCCGGGTGAACCGTTGTTGTGCGGTTGAGGTGGTGGGCTGGCGAGCTGTTTCGGATCGATGATGCCGATCTTGCTGTTGCCGAGTTTGGATTCGTTGGCGTTGTGCCAGTTGCGAGCGAACCGTGCCAGTCCGAGGTCGAGCAGTTTGATCGTGCCTTCCTTGGACCGCATCAAGTTGCCGGGTTTGACGTCACGGTGGATGATGCCGGCGGCGTGTGCATGGTGCAGGGCAAAGGCGGCCTGGCGGACCGCCGAGGTTGCGTCACCGATGGAGAGTGGGCCTTCTTCGGCAACAATCTGCGACAGCGTTTTGCCATCGACGAATTCCATCGCAAGGAAATGGATCCCTTCGGATTGCCCCGCGTCGAACGCGGTCACAATGTTGGGGTGCATTAATCGGGAAGCGGCGCGAATTTCTTCGTGAAAGCGTTCGATCGATCCGCTCCTGCCCAGCAGTTTTGCCGGTAGGATTTTCAACGCCACGGTGCGTCCCATCGAGCGGTGCTCCGCCTGGAAGACTTCGCCCATCCCTCCGCGTCCCAGGCGGGTGCCGACGCGGTAGCCGCCGATCACCTCGGGCAGCGGACCTGATTCATCTGGCTCGTCGTCATCGAGTTCGATCGAGATCGAATTCTCGTCTTGGCACGGTGCCTGCGTGTAGTCAATCGAACGCTGGAGGCCCTCTTCGTCGCGGGCACCAAGATGTCCTCTCGCTGAACCCGTTGCACCGCCGGACGACGAATGGTGCGAAATCGGCGGTGCCCAATCGCTCGAGGCGAACTCGCCCGAGTCGTATTCGGGAGACGGCGAATCGTCAGCACTGGAAGAGGAAGACACGTCGTTGGCAATCCGAAAAAAAGAGAGTTCAGTGGTGTCAGGTTTCAGCGGCGGCAGCGTCCCCCTAAACTGCCCCCTGAGAACAATCCTCTAAGATAGACTAGCGCGTCCGGCATCGGGTCGCGCACTTCCGCCAATCGTCCCAGTTGCTCTGGTGGTGAGACCGTGTATTGGGTTCCTTCTTGTTATTCCGACCATTCGGATTGGATGCCCTGATGCGATTGTGACGCTTGTAATTTACTCTAATTTTGTCGACGGCACCCCCCCTTGAACGCAACACCGCCTACCCATCCTGAACGCACACCCGAGATGTCGGTACCCGCTGATTCGTCACGATTGTTACGAATCGCTACCCGCGAGAGCCCGTTGGCGATGTGGCAGGCGCGTTACGTTGCGTCGCGTTTGGCCGAACACGGCTTCGAAACCAAGCTCGTGCCGTTAGTGAGCGTTGGGGACACCGATTTGCGTCCGATTGATGGGACTCGCCAAGTCGGGTTGTTCACAAAGCGGATTCAGCAGGCACTCGTCGATGACGAGGCCGACGTGGCGGTGCATTCGCTCAAAGACCTGCCGACGCAGTTTGACGAGCGGTTCGAACTCGCTGCCGTTCCACCGCGAGAGACGGTTTTCGACAGCCTCGTTTCCGAGAATGGGATCACGCTGGCGAGTCTTCCCCCTGGCGCCAAGATCGGAACCGGAAGCACTCGCCGGATGGCCCAATTAAAATCGCTGCGTGCTGATTTGGAAATTCTGCCGATCCGTGGCAACGTGCAAACGCGTTTGTCGAAGTTGCGAGGGGGCGAATTCGACGCCATCGTTTTGGCGGAAGCCGGTGTGGTCCGGTTGGAAATGCACGACCTGCCCCGGGTGCAGTTCTCGCTCGAGGAAATGCTGCCCGCACCCGGCCAGGGCGCGCTGGGGATCGAAGTCCGCAGCGATGACGCGTTTGCCCGGCAGACACTCGGTTATCTCGATGATTCAGCGACCCGGTTGGCCGTCATCGCCGAACGGACGGTGCTGGCAGAATTGCACGGTGGTTGCCTTGCACCGATCGCCGCTCATGCCATCGTTACGAAATCGAATCGCGACGGGGCCGATGAACTGACGTTGATTGCGGTCGTCATGTCAACCGATGGAACCCGTCGCCTCGAAGAGCGAGCGCAGTGCACGCTCGCTCCGGCCTCGGCGGCAACGAATGTCACCGCTGCACAACTGTTAGGGAAAACGGTCGCCGAAACGCTTCGCGCCGCTGGCGCGAGTGAATTGATCGCGTCGGCCCGTTAGCCGTCAGGTTAGCCCTTGCTCGAAAGCTGTGCTTCGATCGCGGTGATCAATTCCTCGTCCGAAGGTTTGGTTTTGGAACCGAACCGGTTAACGACTTGGCCGTCGCGTCCAATCAGGAACTTTTCAAAATTCCAGGCTACCGGACCTTTGCCCAGCGGTTTGGCGTCTTGGCTGGTCAGGTGTTTGTAGAGAGCGCAGGCTTCCGGTGTGTTGACCTCGACCTTGCTCATCATCGGAAACGTGACGCCAAATTTGCTGGTGCAAAACTCTTTGATCTCGGCATTCGTTCCCGGTTCTTGGCCACGGAACTCGTTGCTCGGAAAGCCGAGAATCACCAAGCCTTTGTCTTTGTACTTTTCATACAAATCTTGCAGGCCCGCGTACTGTTTGGTGTAGCCGCATTTGCTGGCTACGTTCACGATCAGGACCACTTTGCCTTCGTAGTCGTGGAGGTCCACCGTTTCGCCGTCGATGGTTTCGGCGGTGAAGTTCAGGGAACAGGTGTGTTCATTGGAAGAGGCGTCATCAGCGGAAGCGGGAGCGGTCATCAAACATCCGAGTGCGAGTGAAAGCAAAAAGATTCGGGTCATCAGATAGTTTCCATGGGGGGACGAACTGGGGCTAAGAGGGAACTCTCGGTATGATAGTGGGTCAGCCAGTGCCATGCCGCAAGGCGAGAGCTTCCCCACCGTTTTTGCTGCGATTAGGAAAGAGGATCATCGAGATGAATTTGGACGGAAAAGTCGTTGCGATTACAGGTGGCGGAACAGGAATCGGAGCCGGAATCGCTCGCGTTTTGGCGGTAGCGGGCGCGAAAGTGACCATCGGCGGGCGTCGCAGCGAGCCGCTCGAGAAACTCGCCTCCGCAGTCGACTCGCCACATCCGATCCGTACCCACACGATCGATGTGGCGGACAACGCCAGCATCGAGGCGTTTTTTAAAGACATCCGGGAGAACGTCGGTACGGTCGACATTCTGGTCAATAGTGCCGGGATCAACATCGCCAAAAGGACGATGGCCGAAATGGATCCGGATGAATGGGACCAAGTGCTGCGGATCAATGCCACCGGTGCGTACCGCTGTTTGCGTGAGGTGCTGCCCGCGATGCGCGACCGACGCGACGGTCTGGTTATCAATATCTCGTCGGTCGCCGGCAAACGCGCGATCAGTTTGGGCGGGATCGTGTACTGTGCCAGCAAATTTGCGATGACCGCGATGGGAACGGCTGTCGCCAATGAGGTTCGCCATGAGGGCGTGCGAATCACGAACGTATATCCGGGCGAAGTTAACACGCCGATTCTCGATCGCCGCCCCGTCCCGGTTTCTGACGAACACCGCGAATCGATCCTCCAGCCCGATGATATCGCTGGTGTGGTACTGACGATCTGCCAATTGCCCGCACGGGCCTGTGTGCCGGAAATTGTCATCAAGCCGACTACCCAAGAATGGGTGTAGTTTTGATCAGGTCTTGAGGGGCGTGCCCCCGGAACTCCGAAATTGCCTAGGTTCTCTTGCTTTCGGACGTTGTGAAACGCTACCACTCGCAGGATGGAAGAGGTCTCGATCCAACCGAAACACTATCTCACCTGCCTCTGGCCGGGGATGGCTGAATTATGGTGGCGAGGTCGTTTCTCGGCTTTACCCGCAGCGGTCGCATTTGCTGCAATCGTGAACGCGCTGTTGGTCGCTAAATTTATCTATTCGGACTGGCTTTCGGGCGGGCTCGTGCTGTTGGCGTGCTGGGTCGTCGCCGCCGCGTGGCTGGTCCTGACGATTCGGTCGATCCGCGAATTGCCGCTGCTGCTGACGCCTTTGCAAGCCAGCGAAGAACCCGATCGTTTTCCCGAAGCCCAAATCGCGTTTTTGCGGGCGGATTACGAACAGGCTGAGCAATTGCTCAACGAGAACCTCGCGATCGAACCGCGGGATCCGCCCGCGTTGCTGCTGTTGTCGGCGATCTACCGGCACACCGGCCGCCTCCACGCCTCCAAATTGTTGCTGACGGAAATCCGCAAATTGGAAGTGGCGGAACCGTGGGGCCTCGAATTTGCCGCCGAACAGGCTCGGTTGGAACGAGACGTTGCGGCGCGGGAGGAAGAGATTGACGAGGCCGACGACGACACCTCTGCCGACAGCGACAACCCAGAAACTGGGGGCACGGCGGCCGAGGACGTTAGCGCCGACGTTGACGTCGAATCCACCCCCAGCCAAACGGATCACCAAACGCCGCACGCCGAACCCGAATCGAGTGTGGGTGAGCAGGAGGACGACGAAAAACAAAGCGGCGAAGAACCAAGCAGCGACATCGATCATACGGATGTTGCCAACCAAGCTGACGCTGGCGCCGTGAATGACGCGTCCGACGAAGATGGTCGTAATGACCAAAGCGACGAGGTCAGGTTGAGGGACGATTATTTCAGCGAGCGAGCGGCTTAGGCACTCCTTGGAGGCACGCTCACGGACCCTCGTGGCGGAGATGCGGCCAAATCAAAAAACGGCCTTTTTGGGCCAGCGGCAGAGCGGATGCGACAAATTGCGTCTCTTTCGCTCCCCTTGATCGGGTGTTCGGGCAGAACGACCGCGTTTATACTCGCCGGCTTTCTCGGGCCGGGCCGGCTCGAACTATCAAGTACGCAACCTGAGTGATGTGAGCAGAGATCATGGCGAATCGACCCCTCAACGTTGGTTTGATCGGAGGCGGCGGTGGAGCGTTTATCGTTCAACCGCATCAACGGGCCATTCATTTTGATGGGACTCGCCGGGTGACGGTCGCGGCGTTGCACCCCGATCCGGAGGTCGCTCAGTCGGAAGCGGCGAACTGGGACTATCCGATCAAGGGCTATGACAGCTACGACGATTTGATCAAACAGGAATCCGCCAAACCGCTCGGCGAGCGAATTGATTATGCATTGATCGTCACGCCCAATCACGTCCACTTCGATCCGGCGATCAAGTGCGTTCAAGCTGGCATTCCCGTTTTCTGCGAGAAACCATTGACGCTCAACATCGACGAGGCCAAGCAACTCGTCGATGCGGTCAAGGAAAAGAATGTTCCCTTTGCGGTTTCTCACACCTACCTCGGGCACTGGACCAGCCGGTTCGCGAGGTTCATCGTCACGAGCGGTTTGCTCGGCGATGTCCGCTGGGTCGACTCCTATTACTTGCAAGGTTGGCTCGCCGCACGGACGGAAGATTCCGGAAACGTACAAGCAGAATGGCGAGTGGATCCGAAGAAATCGGGAGCCAGCCTGTGTGGCGGCGACATCGGTACGCATGCCCTGATGCAACTGCGTTACGTCACCGGTTTGAACGTCAAACGGGTCCAAGCCCATCTCGAGACGTTCGTGAGCGGTCGCAGCCTCGATGATCACTTCACCACCTACGTGGAACTGTCTAACGGCGGTCGAGGGTTGGTGCGTGCTTCTCAGATCGCGATCGGGCACAAGAATGATCTCGGGATTGAGATTAACGGGACGAAGGGTTCGTTGGTTTGGCGTCAGGAGTTCCCAGAAGAACTCACGATTCGTTTGCCAGATCAGCCCGATCGTACTTACTTCCGCGGTTCCGTTTCGGCGAACGACGGGTTCCTTAAAAACCTGCCGGAGGAATTGATGGCCGAGCCGAACATTCCACCCGGCCACCCCGAAGCGTTCCACGACGCGTTCGCAAGATTGCATCGCTGTTTCGAGCAAGATGTCCGCTTGTACAACGAAGGGAAACCATTCGATTGTGACGGCAGCAAGTACGCTAATATCGATGACGGCTACATTGGCATGGCATTCATTGCCGCCGCCGTGAAGAGCTCCCAGCGGGACAATGCTTGGGTCGACATGTAGGCAGCTGCACAGGAGTCTTTTGGGAGATTTGTCGATTGGTGCATCGTGCGCCATGTTGGAGCCAGTGCTTCGCGGCTTGGGTTGCGCGGGGGCGATGTCGTCCCGGGACTGGCGTCCAAGGCTGTCGCATGACGAATCTATCGCGACTAAGAATCGACGCAGTGCTTACCAAGCCTCCATCTCCACGTCTTTGCAAGGACTGAGCGGCTAACGCTAGCGTCCAAACGGCCAGCAGGATTCTGCCCAATCATTCCTGCCTAGCTGCTTCGTTCGGCTTGGGAACAGGGGTTCTATTCGTGGATGGGCTCCGGACGGGCTTGGTTGCTTGTTCGGAGCGTTTTTGTCGTTGGTGTTTTCGATCCGATTGAGCACCCGTCGCGTCGTTTCCATCATCACCGAGTTCGGATTGACGTGGTCTAACGGTGTGGGGCTCGACGCCTGATTCGATGCGGTGGCATGCAGCCAGTGCCATCGTCTGCGGACGCAAATTCGTTGCAATCGGAATCACCGTTACCACCGTGAGCCAACCACTCGAGGGTTGGGCTTGGGGGAGGTTCTTGTCTGACGTGTGCGCGACTGCGTCCTAGTGTTCTGCAGACGTACCAGAACGCCGGTCCCGCGATTGTTTCGCTTTGATGGGGGCCGTGTTTTGGGCGATTCGTCTTTCTGTGTGACGAAACGACTCCATCCATTTGCTGATCTCTGCCATGTCTTCCGCACCCATTCCTTGGAAACACCTGCGTAACATCCTTGTCCTTTTTGCCCCGCTGTGGGTCGGCTCGGCATTTTTGTTTGGGATTGGTGGCCTGGGGATCGCCATTTTGTCGAGCGATCGGTGGTCAGCCCGTCAGCCGTTGGTGCTGCGTGACGAAGCCAACGGTGCCGTCGAGCGATTGGGGCGATTCTCTAGCCAAACCGAACTGAAGGCTGCGCAGGAAACCATTCTCGAATTGGCTCAGAATCCCGAGGTCGTCGGCGCGGCGCTGCGGCAACTGGGGCCTGTCGATGGCGGGATGGATCCGTCGTATCCGTCGGCGAAAGAGGTCGACGAAATCGCCAAGGAATACGTCAACGTGGTTGCACCACAGGGACGCGAGTTCGGCAACACCGAAGTTGTTTACCTGAGTGTTGAGGCGGAGACCCAAGAAAGAGCCGGCGAATTTTGTCGCGTGCTGCTTGATAATCTTACTTCCCACCTGCGAGAGGTCCGCCGCATCCGTGCCGACAGCGTGATCGTCGAACTGACGCATGCCCGTGACCTCGCACGGCAGAAACTCGATTCCGCACTTTCCCGCATGCGTGATGTCGAGCTGCAAGTCGGAGCAGATCTCGGCGAACTGCGGAACCTCAACGACGCGATCTCGGGTGACGGGGCAAACCGTCGTTCGATGCACGAGATTGAACGTGAACTCCAGACGGCAGAACTGGAAATGCGTCGGCTCGAGTCGCTCTATCAACTCCTCCTGGCCGGTTCGCAGAACGCTCGCACGCTGTTGATCAGCGGCGACGAACTGTTGTCGAGTCAGCCATCGTTACAGCGACTCAAGGATGGACTGATCGATGCCCAAATTGAAGCCAGTCGATTGGCTAGCATTTACACCACCGAACATCCGAGGCGTCGCGCCGCGATCACGACTGAGCGCGAAATCGAGCACCTGATGCTCGCAGAGGCACGTGGAGCACTGCGGGCGATGGAGCCCACGTTGAAGCTCAGTACCGAACGCGTTCGCCTGTTGCGTGAACAACATTCCGACCTCAGTGACAAACTCACACGGTTGGCTGGCGTCCGCACCAGCTATTCCAAACTCGATTCAGAAATCCGCGCGTTGACCGATCATCTCGCCCGCGCCGAAGACGCGCTCAGCAAAGCTCAGGCGAGTCGTTCGGCAGCATTGTCGACGAACTTGCTCTCCGAACTCGGACCGCCTCAGGTTAGCGACGCACCCGAAGGCATGTCGGGTTCAATGACAACGCTCGGCTCCATGGTTGCCGGACTTGTTTTCGGACTAGGTACCGTGTTCTTGGTTGCTCCTGGTCCGACTGGACCGACGTTTGGTCGTCGCCTGGGTGATTACTTGACCGGCCGCCGTAGCACCGATCCGGGCAATCATCCGCCGGGGCAACGACCTGCCGAAGGCGTGCCACCGACGGGCGTTGAACGACGCCGGCGGTGATCACGGGACGCTACCAGATCTTGATTTCGAGACCGTCGCCGACCTGTGGGCGATCGATCAAGGCTTGCTCAAACGAGGGCGGTCCGACGGTGCCACGAGCGGCGTTGCTGAATCCATATCGCTCGGTCGGGATGCCCAACGCGTTGCGATCGAGTTCGCCGTTGAGGTTCACGTCTTGATAAACGGCGATCGCGAACTTTTCTCCCACCGCCTCGACGGGAATGTTGACTTCGCCAGCGCCTGTTTCGTCGACTGCAATGGATTGCTTCCAATCGGCAACGTCAGGATCGTTGAAGTTCTCCTCCGCTGAGTAAATCGCCACATTGATCTGCCCGGCGGTTTCCGCGCCGCCGATGATGCGTAATTGAAAACTCGGAGTTTCGGCTGAGACAGTGGTCGTTGCGACTTCGTCGACCCCAGCGGTTTGTTTAATCGCGTCGGCAGACGGGAACGCTGGAGGTTGAAATCGATTCTGCTGATACGCCAAAATGGCCACGCCGACCAGGAAGACGCCCGCAGCAAAACTCATCAGAAGTGTGCCGTGGTTGGCTTTCCATTGATCAGAGTAGGTTTTCCAGGACACATCTCCTCGCTGGCTCATTGAGATTCTCCCTTTTGCAGTGTCGGTCGGTCTGATGGTTGGCCCTTGTTCCTCATCCACAAAAAATGCTCCGATGATGCTGCGAGCGAAAAAAACGCGATTAGGTAACGATTTGTATCTTATCTTAACACTCTTCACGATTCTCAAGTAAGCCGATTGCCTTGTCTTCCGTGAACTGGGATGTTGTTCTAAACTAGGCCGCGAACGGAAAACATTCCCGTGTGATGGTGGCGGCCCTTGCGATTGCAAGTCGTGAACCTGGTCAGGCCTTAACTGGAGCAGCCATAAGCGGTGTAGCTTTGTGTGAGGGTCGCCTCCACCACGCGGGAAATTTCCTCTTCTTCCTCTCCACGGGGCCCCTCTCGCCAGAATCAGGTTTAACGATCGCCACAAAAATGGGCAATTCAGCTAGAGAGCAGGACTCCGAAAACGGGTCCTATGTCGTTGTGGCTCGTCGATATCGCCCTCGCGATTTCGACCAACTGGTGGGCCAGGACCACGTCGCCAAAGCGTTGCAGGGGGCCATCGAGACCTCACGCGTCGGGCACGCGTATCTGTTTACCGGCGCCCGCGGGGTCGGCAAGACGAGTACGGCGAGAATCTTTGCCAAAGCGCTTAACCACCCGGGCGGCCCCACCGCTCACCCCGATAGCGAGAGCGACATCGCCCAAGCGATTGATTCCGGGGAAGACGTCGATGTGATCGAGATCGACGGTGCGAGCAACCGCGGTATCGACGAAATTCGTTCGTTGCGAGCCAACGTCGGTGTCCGGCCGAGTCGATCTCGGTACAAGATTTATATCATCGATGAAGTCCACATGTTGACCGGGGCGGCGTTCAACGCGTTGCTTAAAACGCTCGAGGAACCGCCCGAGCATGTGAAGTTCATCTTCTGCACGACCGACCCTGAGAAGATTCCGATCACCGTGCTGAGCCGCTGTCAGCGGTTCGATTTCGCGCCGGTCGAGAGTAGTAAAATCGTCGGGCGGCTGCGAGAAATCGTAGAGGCGGAAAGCAATACCGCTGACGAGGAAGCACTCGAGTTGCTCGCCCGCCGCGCAGCAGGATCGATGCGGGATAGTCAATCGTTGCTCGAGCAAGTGCTGAGTTTCAGCGACGGGCATCTGACGGCCGATCAAGTCCATGCGATGCTCGGTACGGCTGACGATCAGCGATTGCATCGACTCGCCCAAGCGATGCAGGCACGCGATGCCGCCGCCGCGATCGCCCAGGTTGACGAAGCGGTTGCCGCGGGAGTGGATGCGGGCCGTTTAACCGAACAGATGCTCGGATATTTCCGCGATCTGATGGCTGTCAGCGTCGGGTGTGACGCGTCGATGATGCGTTACGCAGCGGGCTCCATGCATGAGTCACTCGTTGAGCTGGGGCGGAGTTGGGGGCTGCAAACTGTCCTCGCGATCGTCGGGCTCGTCGACGAAACGCTCGTTCGGATCCGTCACAGCGTTCACGCTCGGGTGCTGCTCGAATCGACGCTGATTCAGATTTGCCACTTGCCGGACTTGCAAGCGATCGTGGATCTGACGTCGGCGGCGAAAGAGGCCGGAGCGGGGTCCGGCGAAAAAAAAAACATCGTAAGTAGAGCTGTCGCTCGCCCCGTCGCGGCAGCACCAGTGGGATCTGCCCCAGCAACAGTGACCGCGGCACCTTCCGCGAACGCTGCGGACGCACCCGCCTCCCCTGCTCCGCCCGTCTCTCCTACTCCAGTTGCCTCGGCCGTGGATGCCTCGGCCGGTCATGAGGTAAACGGAAACGCGGCTTCGCATGCGACGCCATCGCCTGCGTCGGCCTCGCCCGCCGTTACTCCGCCCGCGGCACCGGTCGCCGCTCCCGCAGCACAACAAACGGCATCCACCGCGGTGGCCGAACCCGTCGCGGGTAGCAAGCCACCGATCACCGATGCCGAGCTCCAGTCGGTGTGGCCGCAAATTCTCGATGAGATGGATCCGATCACCGCCACGCTCGTCAAAGCGGCCGAGCGGGTAGCGGTTCCGAGTCCCGGGGTGGTGGAACTGACGTTTCCTGAAACGTCCGGGTTGGCAATGAGCCGGTGTGGCTCGCCGACCAATAAAGATGAGATTGTCCGAACGGCCACGCGTGTGACCGGGCGGCAGGTCTCGCTCGCCTTCGCCACGGGAACCAAGGCACCTGTTGTCGCTCAAGCGGTCGCGAAACCGAAGACCAAAAACCGAATGCAACGGATGCGAGAAATCGAATCGAATCCCATGGTGCGGGCATGTGTCGAATTGCTCGGTGCCGAAATCGTTCGCATCGATACTCCACGAAACTGATCGCTTTTTTCCCCATTATCTTTTAGATAGGACGACCCAATGTTCAAAGGACTCGGTGGCCTCGGCAATCTCGGCAACATCGCATCAATGGTCGGCAAGCTGCAAGACTTGCCGCAACAGATGCAGGCTCTCAATGAACGCATGAAATCTGAGCGCGTTTCCGCGAGTTCGCCATGCGGCCACGTGACCGTCACCATGAACGGCGTCGGCGAGGTGCAGTCGGTTGATGTCAATCCTCAGGTTTTTGATGACGATCAGTCGTCTCCCGCGGCACTCGGCCAATCGATCCAATATGCCACCAACGCCGCCGGTTCCGAAGCCAAACAGTTGTACGCGAGCGCGGTCGGGCAACTCGCCAACGATCTCGACCTGAACATTCCCGGGATGGACGGGCTGCTGTCGAGTTTGACAGGCGGCAACGGATGAGCAGTCATGCCGGTGCGGTTTCGCAACTCGTCGATCGACTGAGCCAATTACCTGGCATTGGGCGAAAAAGTGCCGAGCGGTTGGCGTTTCACTTGTTGCGGGTTCGCGAAGACGAAGCCCTGGCTTTGGCCGACGCGATCCGCAGGGTTCGGACGGATGTTCGATATTGTGCCAACTGCTACAACCTGTCTGAAAAAGAACTCTGTCAAATCTGCTCGGATCCCAATCGCGACGCGACACGATTGTGCGTCGTTGAACAGCCGCGTGATTTGCTCAGCCTCGAGGCTTCAGGAGCCTACAAAGGGCTGTACCACGTCTTGTTAGGCAGAATCGCTCCGCTCGACGGGATCACGCCGGATCAATTGACGATCGATTCGCTGGTCGAACGCGTTCGAACCGGCACGTTTACCGAGATTATCATGGCCACGAACCCGACCGTAGAGGGGGATGGCACCTCTTTGTATTTGTCGAACCAATTGAGCGAGTTTCCGGTCGAGATCACACGTTTGGCTAGGGGGATCACGGCTGGAAGTGTCCTCGAATATGCGAACCGAGAAATCATCGCCGATGCCCTCACCGGAAGGCAAAAATTGTAGGGGATTGTTAGGTAAAACCGCTCTCTTGGGGGCCGTGTGGAAGAAAAATTACGATTCATTCTTTTAATTGGCACTGAATTCGCTGTAGAATGAGCGGGACCTCTTTTAACCCAATCGTTCTTTAGAAGAATTGAACTCTCATGCGGATGTCAGTGGGGCTGCACGCCCGACAAAGCCAGGTGCAAAAGCTGGCGCCTCGGATGATCCAATCGATGGAGATTCTGCAAATGCCCACGTTGGCCTTGCAGGAGCGGATCGAGCAGGAGATGAACGAAAATCCGTTGCTTGAGCAGGTGGTTGGCGATCCGCTGTCCCCTGAGGAATCCGATGACGATGCACCCGGCAAGGATTCCCGTAGCGAGAACGAGAAAGAGCTGGTTGTCGACAATGACCATGACAACAAGGACGATTTCGAACGTCTGTTGAACATGGACGATGATTCGTCGAGCACGTTCGACGACTCGTTTCGCCGCAGTGCTAACCGGATGTCCGAAGAGGCCGATCGCCGCCACGACATGATGGCCAATGCGCAGTCACGTCCCGAGTCGCTGAACGATTTCCTGCTCCATCAGCTCGCCGAGTTGGATATCGATGATACGGTCGAGCAGATTGCCGAGCGGATCATCAGCACGCTGAACGCGTCGGACGGCGGATACTTGCGCAGCCCGATCGCGGACATGTTGCCGCCCGGACACACCAAAGAGGATCTCGCCCAGGCCGAAGAGGCTCTACGGGTCGTGCAGTCACTCGAACCGACCGGAATCGCGGCGCGAGATTTGGCCGAATGTCTTATCTTGCAACTCGATCCCAAGCACCCCCACTTCGAAGAGTTGCAAACGCTGATCCGTTTTCACCTCAACGACCTCGCTGAAAACCGATTGCCGCAAATCTCGAAGAAGACCGGTTTTACGATCGAACAGATTCAAGAGTTGCGGGAAGACCTGCACCTGCTCAACCCAAAACCGGGTGCCGCGTTCCTCGAAACCTACGTCCCCAACGTCACACCCGACATCATTCTCGAACAAGACGAATCGGGTGAGTATCGCGTTCGGTTGGACGACGATCGCGTCCCTAATCTGTTCATCAGTGAGTATTACCGGCGACGTTTGCAAGCCTCCGATTGCACCGCGGAAGAACGCGAATTCATCAAACAGAAAATCAACGGCGCGCAGTGGTTGATCGACTCCATCGAACAACGGCGTTCGACGTTGACCAAGGTGGCCGAAGCGATCGTCGAACATCAAAAACGATTCCTCGACGAAGGGCCCGAAGCGATCGAGCCGTTGAAGATGCAGCAGATCGCCGACAAGGTGGGCGTGCACGTGACGACCGTCAGCCGGGCGGTCGACGACAAATGGATTCAAACGCCACGGGGTATCTTGCCGCTTCGTCGCTTCTTCGTTGGCGGAACGCAAACCGAAGATGGTGATGACGTCGCTTGGGACACCATCCGTTTGAAATTGCAGGAACTGATTGACAAAGAAGACAAGAGCAAACCGTTCAGCGATGAGGCTCTGGTGGACGAACTTCGTAACGCCGGCATGACCGTGGCGCGGCGTACCGTTACGAAGTACCGCAAGAAAATGGGGATCCCGAGCAGTCGTCAACGCCGCGATTGGACGTTGACTTCCTAGGTTCCTCGGTGCGTTCCCGGTTTCTCACCGGCAACGCACGGTTGGCTCTAATCGCTCGGCTCTTGACCCCTCGTGTCGATAGCCCACACACCGCCAATCATCCTGCCGGCGCGATGAATGGTCCTTGCTCGAAGATGACGTTTTCGGAAACCCGTGGATCGCCCGTCGTTTTGAGTTCGTTCATCAATCGCTGGTGCAGACGCGTGCGGTCGGCTTCGAAGTCCGGGTTGCTTGCCAAGTTCGTCCGGCAGTCCGGATCGTTTGCGAGATAATAAAGCTCGATTCGAGGTCGACGCCCAACAGCGGCGTCGAATGCCTCTGGATATTTCTCGCGGTTGAGAACGATGAGCGCCTTCGTGGGACTCGCGTCCAAATCGGCGTAGGCGGCGAACGTGTTGTTGGTCAATTCGTTTTCGCCGGGAATCAGTCGGTCCGGTTGCAAAATAGGACCATCGCCCATCGGCGTTCGGTCGGGCTCGAAGTTGATGATGTACAGCCAATCTTTGGTCTGAATCGCTCGCTGCGGGTACGGCAGGTTGTCTTCACGTGCTCGCGCGACGTGCCGTTCGCGGCCCGTGAACGCGGCATCTCGCAATGGATCAATTTGGCCGCTGCGGGAATCAACCAAAATGTCGACGATCGGTTTTGCGATCATCTGTTGAGGGATGTTCACGTCGGCAACCGACAGGAATGTCGTTGCCAAGCTAGGCAAGCTGACAAAGTCCTCGACCAAGCGGCCGGGATGCGGGATGCCCCGCGGCCAGCGGATCGCCATCGGAACGCGGGTTCCGAGATCATACAGGTTGCACTTCCCGCGGCTGACGCCGGGGATCCCGTGGTCGCCACTGATCACGAGCAGCGTGTCGTCTGCGATACCGACCCGACGGAGTTCTTCATCGAGTACGCCGAGGGCTGCGTCAAACGCCATCGCCTCGCCGAGATAGTCTGCGAAGTCTTCACGCACGGTGGGGACGTCGGGCAGGTACGAAGGAAGTTTGCCTTTGAGATCGTCAGGCTCGATTCCCCAGAGCGTTTTTCCACTTCCGGCGATCCACTTGCGGTGCGTGTTGGTTGGACCAAACCAGTAACAGATCGGGCCTTCGCCATCGAGTTTGCCATCGTTATCTCGGTCAAGGAACGATCGGATATTGTTGCGAACCTCGGCCAATAATTGTTGTTTGCCCACTTCATGGTCTTTTGCCTTCATCGCGTTTTGAGAGAACGAGTTGAAACGCCGTCCGGCTGATTCGAATGCGGTTCGTTTACCGCCGTGAGGTGCATCAGCGGGTGATCCGGGGCTCCAGACCTTGTAGGTGTGCCCGATGCGATACCCCGATTCTTCGAGCAGCAGCGGGTAGGCGGGTAGGCTGAAATCCCAGATCGCACCTTGCAGGATCGACGCGCGTTCGCAACGCCAGAAAGGTTGCCCTGATAACAACGAGCTGCGGCACGGTGTGCACGACGGGGCACTGACGAACGTGTTGGCAAACAGCACACCATCGCTTGCAATTTTGTCAAAGTTTGGAGTGCGAATCACTTCGCACGGGCCTCCAGGAAAACGTTCCGCATAAGCACTGGCGTAGCATCCCCAGTCGTCTGCAAAAGCCATGACGATGTGGGGACGAGTTGCCGTGGATTCTTTGGAGTCGTTTGCGGCAGTCGCAGACAACGGAGTTGCACACCAGGGCAGCGTGATTGCTAAGAAGAATGTGCCAAGGTGAAAGAGACGGTTCGGTTGCTGTGTCATCAAGATCGCCGCATCTGTTTCGAGGTGGGGAGGATGGGGAGGGACGCACTGCGAACGTGCGTAGGCACATATTAGCACAAGCCCGATGACGCTACCTGAATGCGTGCTGTTCGCCTGCTACTGCAAGTGCTTTGCGTAGACGCGGGCGACGTCCGCCATGTAATAGGTGAAGTCGGTGGAGGCGGCTCGGTCGAGATGAGTTTTGGCTGTCTCACGGTCCCCTTCCGCGTCCGCAATCAGCCCGATGTAAAAGGCACCGTAGAAAGCGGCTGATGCGTGCCCTGTCGTGCCCTTCGTTTCATCGATCGCTGTGCGAATGTCTTGAAAGTCGCCGCCCGGAAGTCGCTCAAGCACCTGTTCCATCGGTACCCGCGAATCGCCGGGGGCGGGCAAGAGGATCTTTCGGGCTTGATCGACGTCTTTGGACTTGGCGACACATAGGAAATGCCAAGCGGCGTTTTCAACATCGTGTGGGTTCACCAACCGATGTTTTTCAAATAACGCTCGGGCGTCGTCATAGCGACCGACAAAGAACAACGCGATGCCGTGTTGCCAAAGATAGGGTTCTAATTGAGGGTCAAGCTCGAGGGCGCGTTCGAAGTTCGAAACCGCTTCGGCGCAGCGACCACCCCGCAACAATGCGTCGCCGAGTTCGGTCAGTGCTGATGCGGTAGGTGAACCGCCTTGCGAGTCGACGATGGCGGTGGCACGCGTGATCGCGGCCTGACGACGTTGGGTGTGGTCATTCGACCAGCAAGAAATGCCGGACAGAGCGTGGCTCAACAGGAGAAACGCCAAGCCGAGACAGACACGGGCGGGAAAAATCATGGCGACTCTGCGTGCTTTGAGGTCATTTGATGCGGGATTGCCGAGGTGGTATTTCACGGTTCAGTACATCCGCTTTTGTTGTCCACGATCAGCGAGGCGCGAGATAGGGAAATGTAGGCTACCCGATCCATTGCCGGAAAACACCGCATTCCAGGCAAGCACCGCATTGTCCGGGAACACCGGTCGTTCGCCAGCATTCATGGGTGTGTTAAGATCGGCGGCTCCTGATCACAGTCCCTGAATCGGATGAGTCAACGATGAGCGAACCATCGCCCGAAATTCTCGAGGAAATCCGTGACTTGCTCCTCAGGGGCCGGAAGCTGGAAGCGGTTAAAGTCTATCGGACAGCGGAGCACTCTAGTTTGCTCGATGCCAAGAACGCGGTGGAAGATCTGGAGCGAGAATTGAAAGCGTCTTCGCCGGAAAGTTTTCTCGTAAATTCTAAGACCGGCTGTGCGGGGGCTTTCCTGCTCGTTGCGGTAGCTTTAAAGGCAGGTATCACGCTGCTGTGCGCTTAAAAATGAACCCCCTGCCTTGCGGGGGGTTGGATTCTGGCTAGCCGCAGTCGAATGTGATGGGTAACATTGGGTTTTTCCCATCGTGCATAGGTTCGGGGCATGAATCAAAGCAAAGCTGTCACCCTCTTAGTCGAAAACTCCAACTCGTATACGCGCTCGTTGTTGCAAGGCATTGCCTCGTACATGAATGAGAACGAGACTTGGTCAATCTACCTGTCCGAACATGAGATCGGTGCTTGTTCGCCGGACTGGTTGGCAAGGTGGAAGGGCGACGGAATTATCGCCAGGACGGATAGTGAATCGGTTGCCAATACGGTTCAGAACCTGGATATCCCCGCGGTGGCTGTGAACGCCGCGGAGCACTTGCCCCGTGTTCCATACGTGGAAATTAATGAGTCAGGCGTCGCCCAAATGGCGTTTGAGCATCTCCGGCAGTGCGGATTTGAGTCGTACGCGTTTTGCGGCGAACCCGGTAGTCGATGCTCGACACTGCGTTCGGCGGCCTTTGCTCAGTGCGTCGAAGAAGCGGGATTCAAATGCCATCGTTTCGATCACGAGGAATCGCCCGAAGGTGATTCTTCGACTGACGAACAGCGCAACCGTCTCGCCCGCTGGCTACGTTCGCTGCCAATGCCGATCGGATTGTTTGCCGTCAACGACGAGAAGGCGCAGCAAGTACTCACCGTTTGTCGATCGAATAAGATTCGGGTACCCGAGCAGATCGCGGTGCTCGGCGTGAACAACGACGAGGTCCTGTGTGATTTGTGCACGCCGTCACTCTCGAGCGTGATCTTGGCCGGAAAACGGGTTGGGTACGAAGCGGCGAAGAATCTCGATCGTTTGATGCGTGGCGAGGAACTCGAAAACGCCTGCACTTTGGTGGATCCGATGGGAATTGCGATGCGTCAATCAACCGACGTGTTGGCGATCGAGGACAAAGACATTGCCGTGGCGGTTCGGTTCATTCGCGATCATCACTGCGACGGGATCAACGTTCAGGATGTCGTGGCGGCCGTTTCGGTTTCGCGACGCTCGCTCGAGTCGCGTTTTCAAGCTCGAGTGGGTCGGACGTTGCATCAGGAGATCACTCGTCGCCGGATCAGTCGCGTATGCCAGTTACTCAATGAAACGGGGCTGACGTTGGCCGAGATCGCACAGCGAACCGGGTACCAGAACGAAGAATACATGAGCGTTGCGTTCCGCCGCGCCATGAACATGCCACCGGGACGCTATCGTCGCGGTCGTTGATGCCTGACGCGTTAGCCGAGCATGCCGGACTTCGGCGGAGGTGTTGGTAGGCGGACGCCTCATGCCGGGCAGTGAGCTGACGGGAGCGGAGCCCACTTTCTTTATCGCGATTTGCTGGCAGAATGTCCGGAAAACCGGACCGTCGCGTTTTGCAGTTCACTAACACTCGTGGTGAACCCACTGGCGGGCGGATTTTCTCACTTCGGCATCACGTCCGCTCCCCCACCAGCATCGTTTTCTCATGATTCGCACCCGATTCGCACCCAGCCCGACCGGATACCTGCACATCGGTGGCGTACGCACCGCCTTGTTCAATTGGTTGCTCGCTCGTCAAAGTGGTGGTCAATTCATCTTGCGGATTGACGACACCGACGCCGGACGAAACGTCCAGGCGGCTCTGCAGCCGATTTTGGAAGGATTTCGTTGGCTCGGAATGGACTGGGACGAAGGCCCGGAAGTTGGCGGGCCCCATGAGCCCTATTTCCAATCGCAGCGAGGCGAACTCTACGCCGACGCGATCGCCAAATTGCTCGCGTCCGGCCACGCATATCGGGATTTTGCGAAGCCCGAGGAGCTCCAAACTCTCCGCGAGTCCGCTCGTGAAAGTGGTCAGGCGTTTGTTTACGATCGTCGATGGATGGCCGAAGACGAGGCGACGGTTCAAAAGTACGAAGCCGAAGGCCGCGAGGGCGTTGTCCGATTGAAGATGCCACGCGAGGGCCAATGTGTCATTGAAGACTTGATCCGAGGCAAAGTGGTAGTCGAATGGGCGTCCGAGCAAGACCACGTGATTGCGCGGGCCGATGGCAGTCCGTTGTATCACCTCGCCAGCGTCGTGGATGATCATGCGTTTGGGATCACCCATGTCGTTCGTGCGGCGGAGCATTTGCCTAACACGCCACGTCAGGCATTCATCGCTGAGTCGCTCGGGTATCCGTTGCCGACCTATGCCCACCTGCCGTATGTCGCCGAACCCGGAGGTACGGCCAAGCTCAGCAAGCGAAAGCTGGACAAGTACCTCAAAAATCGCGATTTCGCGAACCTGATGACTCGCGGGAAGGCAATCGCGGAGCGGTGCAAGTTGACCACCGATGACGACACCTTCAATCCGGTGCTGGTGGACTTTTATCGCGAGATCGGCTTTCTGCCTGACGCCCTGCTGAACTACCTGATGTTGCTTGGATGGTCGCTCGATGGTGAGCGTGAGAAATTCACCCGCGATGAGATGATCGAGCTGTTTACGCTTGCGCGGGTCAACAAAGCGCCGGCTTCCTTCGATCCCGCGAAGTTGACGTCGTTCCAAGCGGACGCGTTCGCCGCGTTGTCCGATGAGCAGCGTACCGAGCGAGTCAAACCGTTCGCGGTCGCCGCGGGTTGGGTGGAGCCGGGCGACGCGAGTTCAGAGAAGCGATTGGCGAGCGTGGTCGCCGCCGTCGGTGACCGGTTGAGGATGGCGGGCGACATCATCGATTTCGATTATTGCTTTGTCGACGATTATGAAATCAACGACAAGGCGTATCAGAAACGGATCGTCAAACCGGGCAACGCCGTCGAATTGCTCAGCAAATTGCGAGAGCATCTTGCGACATGCGAGGACTTTTCGGCCGCGTCGGTTGAGCAAACCCTGAACACATTTTGTGAGCAAGAGTCGATCGGTTTGGGTGACATCATCCACGCTCTTCGTGTCGCGACCACGGGTGCCGCAGGCGGTTTCGGCATGTTCGAAACGCTGGAAGTGGTCGGCAAAGAACGGACGCTGGCGCGAATCGACCAGACGCTGGCAAAGGCGTCTTAACCGCAGACTCCGATTACGGGAGTTCGTATCCGAGCCCGTCGCCGGCGAGCAGGTTGGTGGGGACTTCGCCGCCGCGGATTTCAAACATCGGTTGATACCGATTCATCCACGAGGAGTTTCCTTCGGGGCAGTATTGTCGTCCGTTGCTCTCGACGGCGGCCACGCCCGGAATGTGAGCGGAGAGGGACGCCGAGTGCAGTAGCGACGCGCCCACGCACGTGAGGTCTTGGACGCAGAGAAACAGCCCTTCGTGCCGGGCGACCGCACCGAGCAGGAGTGCTTCGGAGTGTCCTTTGCACGCTTTTAAAGCAATCCCCGTGTAACCCTGCGAAACCGCCAAACGCAGGCTCGCCAAGTCGGTCAACGACTCGTCGATCACAACCGGCTTTCGTTCGGCCACGCGGTGCATCGTTACGGCGTCGGGGCGAGTGAGATCGCGTGCGGTCGGCTGCTCGATGTACTCAACGCGGTCATAACCTTCGGGGCATCGCGTTTGTAAATCGGTGAGCAATTGCAGGACGTATTCTTCGTTGGGGCAACGCTCGTTGAAATCCAGTGAGTACCAATAGGGCTTGCCCGTGGAACTTCCCCGGTGCAGTGTTTGGTTGGCAACGTCGTGGATCTTGATGATGCGTTCGAGGTCCCAGTTCGGATCGTCGCCGTTGAGTTTGATTTTCAAGTGAGTTAACTCGTTGCGCTGGATCCAATCGCCGAGTGTCTCAGGCAATCCGTCGTTGACTGGGGCTTCGACGTCTGCCGGCGTCAGCGGGTCGAGAGCACCGACGAGGTGATACAGCGGCAGCGTGTCGCTTGGACGTGGCGAGATGAACTGATCGAGAGTGAGGCCTCGATAGGCTTCGTCGTGCAGGAGTTCGCCGAGATCCGATGGAAGATGTTCGCTGGTGAGCAAGGCGTAGCTGCTCGCCCCGGCTGCCTTGCCGTGGGCGTCGAATAGTGCCGCTTCGATCGGCGATCCGGCGAGTAAGACGGCGAGTTCAGGAATTGGTTGCGTGAGACCGTATTGCTCGGCGACTTCGGTTGCGATCCGCTTGCGTGTTGCCGCTAATCGGACGCAGATTTCGATCGGGTGTCCGGTTTCGCCTGACGATTCAAACGCGGCGGCGATCCGGCGAGCGAGCTTCACAATGATGCTGAGCTTGGTCGCGTCCTGGATCTCCGGATCCGGCCACGCCCACGCGACGCCCATCGTCATGCTGCCGAGACCACATCCGCGACGCCCATCGGCCAGGGTCGTGTCGCAGTGAACGTTCACCACGGTTACGTCCGTCACAACGCGTCCTCCGAACTTCATGGGTGTTCGGTATCGGTACGCCTCTTCTTCGAGGCGCAGGGTAAACTCGGTCAACGCGGTGCGGGGAAGGAGATCCATGCTGATCGGCTATTGGAACGTTAGAAATTTGAGGTAGGGCTGCAAACGTCGAGATGCAATTAAAAAACCTCCCGTTCGGACGCGAAAGGTCCGGGCGAGAGGTATTCGCAATCGTCGATAAGTTCTGTTTCAGAACAGACGCACAAACGCTTCTTGGTTCTGAAAACTAGCGGGGGGCACCCGCGTCGTCGTTTGAATGAGTTTGCCAACGGCAAAGCTACCGGGTTGTCGTGGCAGAGGCGATGACAACCCGACCTCTTCGAGTACGTGTCTTACACGAGGTTCTTGCGGACGGCCCAAACAGCAGCTTGGGTGCGATCGGAAACGCCGAGTTTACGCAAAATGTGCTGGACGTGCTCTTTGACCGTTTCGTAGCTGATGCCGAGCATCTTGGCGATTTCTTTGTTGGTCAAACCGAGAGCCATCTGACGCAAGACTTCGCTTTCACGCTGAGTCAAGGGCACGTCGATGTCTTGGTTCATCCGCGGAGTCGCCAGGGCGCCGGTGACGCGACGAAGTTCTTCGCGGGTCCACGATTGCTCGCCAGCGAAGCACAGATTGAGTGCTTCGATCAGTCGTTCGACGGGGGCGGTCTTAAGAACGTATCCGGACGCTCCCAAGGCAACTGCGCGGGCGACGTAGGTCGGATTGTCGTATCCCGAGAACAGCAGAACGGGGAGATCAGGATGGTCGAGTTTGACACGACCGAGTGTGTTAAGTCCATCGCCGCCATCCATCCGGATGTCGAGGAGGATCGCATCGGGGACATCATTGCTGATGAACTCAAGGGCTTCGGCGGCTTTGGTCGCTTCGCCGATCACTTCGATGTCGGTATTAGCAAGGGCGGCACGAGTACCCAACCGTGACACGGCGTGATCATCGACGATAAGGAGTCGTTTTGACATTGGAACTTTCCAAACTGTAGGGGGGTGACGTTGCGAGAAGAAGAGGTATTCGGCAAGTAGACGGTGGCTCGACTCATTCGGTTCCAACGAAAAAACGTGTGGTACCTGAAAATCGGGGGGACTCCTAATCACCTACCTCCAAAAGGTAGGAAATAGCCCTACCTCTATAAGGTAGAAAAGCGGCAACCAGTAGTGGCAACCGTAATGGATTATTACGGAAAATGACGCTCAATGTTAGCAGTCTTAATGTTTTTCTACCGAATACCCCCCAGATGAGAATTCTGTTGATAAGTCGAGGGGCGGCCCACGGGTGGCCCTCTGTTAAGTAGTAGGAACTAGTCAACTCTAATTTATACAGCCCAGCTGTGATTTTGTTCGTCCCTCCCGGGCGGAATGATCACTCCAATTTCCCAACTTGCCTTCGTTATTTTTGTTGCAACCGTTGCAAAATGACGGTCAAACGGTCGCTTTAATACCCACTCTGCCTTAGATTGAGGTCTGCGAGAGCGAGAAAAAAAATGGCGTGACAGAAAACCGATCGGTTCGGCGCCCCCGGCAGTACGGAGAAAATCGCCGGCAAAACCAACCGGACAGGAGTGACTTGATGGCTAAAGGATTGTTCACCCAGGGGATGTGTGTGCTGTTGAAGCAGCCACTTCCGCTGGAGGAAATCCAAGAGCGTCTGAAATCGTTCGAATTGGTCGCACGCCAGGAGGCCGACGACGAGGATGCCCCCGAGACCCTCGTTTACGCGTTTCGGCCGGAGGTGGGGGGGCATTTGTTGGTCACGCCCACCAGTTCCCCTTGGCCCGACGATATGGGCGATCCCGACGAATCCCCTGAACGGTTCGTCGCGTGGTCACTTGGACAATTCGGACCTCTAGCCTTTCCCGGCGGTTTGGACCGGGCAACTTCACAGTCGTGGGGTTGGGACGGGGCGCCCGATATCGTGTCCCAGCACACAGCCCACGTCCGCCTTCTGATCAGTTATGTGCTCGGCTCGGATGAGGACGATGACGAAGATCTCCCGATGGTGCCGGAGGATTACGACGCCATCGCCGAACTTCAAACGCTGACCCGGGCCGTCACCGCTTTGCTGGAATCACCGCATGCGTTGTGCTACTTCAACCCCGGCGGCGAAATCCTGCGGGACGCCACCTTGCTGCGTCAGGGGCTCAACCATGCGTGGTGCTATGAACTGCCGCCGCTGGATATGTGGACAAACGTGAGGATTTTTGCCGAAGAGGACGGCTGGGTTGTGATGGACACGGTTGGCAACGGCCAGTTTGATCTGCCGGACATGGAAGCCGTTTGTCGGCGGGACATTTACCAGCCCGGCGACATCGAAAATTTCCTTCGCCACGCCACGCTGTATCTGCTTGCCGGGGACGAAGACGTTTGCACGGGGGATACAGCCGACGGGCCTGGCGACATTAGTTGGTCGGCGATCGAGTGTGGCACATCTCTATCAGATCCGCCGCGGCCGACGATTCGATGGTTCCCCGAAGACCCGCACGAACCGCCCGAGCACTTGCTCGATCCCGGCGACGAGGAGATGGACGACGAGCTCGATGAATTGCTCGACGATGACGACGACGAAGAAAGCTTTCTGGATGATCACGAAGTACGTGGCAGTACGTTCGAAGATCACCTGGACGATCTCGACGACGGGGATGATCCACCCGGTTCAGTGCCCTTCTAATTCGCCGTTTGTCGTTTTGCGTTTGTCCATCGGTTTATCGACGGCTGTTCATCTCCGAACAGAAACTTCTCGATGATCGTGTGGACGTTGGGCTGCATCACCACGGAGAGATGTGTGGCTGCGGCGAGGCGAACATCGATATCGGGTAGGCCTGACAAGTCGACGCGGTGAACGCCAAAGTCGATTTGAGCCCAAATGACCATTCGTTTCAGTTTGGCGTCGCAGTCGAGCGCGGCCTGTGCCTGTTCTCGGTCGGAGATGATTGCGATCTCGGGAATCAAATCGCCTCCGAGCAGGTGCATGAGTTTCGGAATGTGTCCGCAGCCCATCACCGGCGCGAGTGACACCAATGCGCCGACGCGGTGATCTTTCACGCTCGCGATCGCCTGTCTCGCAATCCAATCACCGAAACTGTGTGTGACGATACCGAAACATTGATCGCTCGAGTCGTCGGAGATCATGTCGGCTAGTCGCGACACGCTTTTTTCGACGTTACGAAACATATAGCGATCGCGCCAGATCTCGACGTCGTTTCGATATCGACGCAACCGATACTTCAGCGGCAACATCGCCGTTCGTGGTTCCATCAGCCCAGGGATCAACAACACTCGGTCGATACGCGGGCACGATCCGTTGTCATCACCTGTTGGTAAATGTTCTGATGATTGAACGGCCGTTTCGGATCCTGAGTGCATTGGTTGGTTAGCGGCCAAGAATTCAATTTACGAAAGGCGAGCGAGACCGGGGCGACGCGACGACATGATGTAAATCGCGTGTAGCACGCCGGGGACAAAACCGAGCAGCGTCAACAAGCAATTGATCCAAAAATACTTGTTAAGCCCGAACTGAATGTACACGGATGCCGGAGGTAGCACAAAAGCCAGTAGCAAGCGGATGAAATCCATGATCGTGAGTCTTCGTTGGGGAACAAAATGCTGGGCACGAGGGTGCGAAGCACGAAACCTAAACAAAACTCACGTTGCAACCTGCGTGCCAGGGGCGAAACCGAGCGATACTCCTCGCGGATGAACTTCTGAAACGCAGAAAACATGGGAATTCCGCTGTTATCGACTGCCGAGTCCGAGCTGGCGACGGAGCCGAGTTTCTCGGTTGAAATGCCGCACATCATCGGGGTTTTCGACGATTGGTAGACGCACCGGACGCGACAATCCGGGATCGGTCACCGACCGATGTTGTGGTTCGGGGAAAGGTGTGAATTCATCCAGTGGGGGCTCCGGTTGGAGCGACGGATCGCTCATTTCGGGGGCTGGCGGGCTGGATAAGAATGCGGCTACCTCGGACGGTCGGATCGGGCTGAGTGGCCCTTCTTCGACAGCCTCGATGTCAGTGGTTGTTGTCGCGGGGCCGGACAGACGCGACTTTTGGGGAGGCAGCGAACTGATCCAATCGCCCAACGTTCGAACCAATGCGAGTTCATGTTCAGCGATGGGCGGTTGTGGTTTCTCGTTGGGCGACGGTTCCGTGCCGGTGGGTTGGTGGTGATCGAGCGTCGCCTTTTCGATCAGTGTGCTCGAAAACGGATTTCGAGGGTCGCAGTAGGCCAGCGTCGCTTCGAGGTTGGCAATGGAACCTCGCTGCGTGACACGCAGGGCTCCGCTGGGTGGCAACACCAGGTTCCAGTTGGTGGCAACAGGTGCTTCGTCGTGATGGCACCGCGCGCAGCGTGAGATCAAGATCGGCTGCACTTTCGCAGTGAAATAATGCAGCGATGCGGGGGCGGTGGTGGGATTGATTGGCAGTGCCGGAGTTGAAAGGGCGGGTTCCAACGGCTGGCGTTCGACCATATGACTGGCCGGGGACACGCCTTCGGATGCGAAGTCGTCGACGGTTTCGTTGATCTCGTTTTCCGGAGATGCATTCGGCGTCGATTGTGCCACCGCCATGCGACGCAGTCGTGATTCGAGTTGCAACGCGACGGGATGATTTGGCGAGACCGCGTAAATCTTCATTAAGAGGCCGGTTGCCTCGTTGGGCAGTCCTTGGTCGATGCACCAACGCAAATCACCGATGAGGTCATCGACCGACGGTAGTGTCCTCCGCCGCAGTGATCGGATTCTCGCCTCAAAGAGGGCTGGTAGGTCGTCAGCAACCGCAACAACTTGACGTGCTTGCAGGGTCAGTTCAGCTTCGTTACCACGTCGTACGATCACCGACTGTCCTCGCGCCCAAACGGTTCCCGAAAGCACTCGATCGTTGTTGAGTAGGACGTATTGAGTTTGGTTCGACGGTGAACCCGGCAGCGGCGATTGGGCAACGGCCTCGTGATTGCCGAGTAGGTACAGCGTTAACAGCAATCCGCTGTACAGAAGGAGGCCGATTTTTGACGGCAAGTCGTTTTTTTGTTCACGATGGCAGGGCGCGCCGCCCCAACCTCGCACGGTATGGAGCGCGTTTGTATTCGCATCGGTTCGGAAATCGCAGGAAGGTTGGCCCATACGTGCATCCGCTAACAAAACGGGCGTGGTCCCGTCAAGAGAAGCCGTGAAACCGCTTTGGGACTTTTGCCCTTTCGGCCTGACTCCTTGTTTTTACAGACTACACCTTATGTTGCGAATTCTTGAACTTTTCCGAAAACACCCCGCCTCGTCCCCGAGTCAGCCGATCGGCCTGCTCGCCGTGGGCCTCATGCTGTGCATGCTCTGCTCGTCGGCATCAGCGGACGACGTTTCGTTAGCTGATGGATCACGTGGGAACACGTCACCACCGCTGCATCATCTCGCATTTGCGATGCCGTTGCAGACTGGCGATACGGCGACGACGGGTGTGGAACCGCTTCCGGGCGAGACGGTGACGTCTCTCGAGCCGACGCCGCTGACCAATGCGGAAGTTGTCGCTAGCGAGATCGCTCGCGTCACGGCCGATGAATCGATCGATCCGATGTTGCGGGATCGGATCCTGGCTTCGTTGCAGGAACTCGCCAAGGTTTTTGCGTCGCATCGCGCCGCCTCGGACGCGGTCGCAGGTTTCGAAAAATCTCTCGCTCAAATTGAGGCTGACAAAGCGGCCGCGAAACGGGAAGCCGAGCTTCCGCTGCAGGTCTCTGAAGACGCCCACGATCGGTTTTTGTCGGTCGAGGACGTCAAGCAGCGTCTCGTGCTCGCTAACACAGAATTAACCGCCGCGCGGGAGCGTGCGCAGAAGGTTGACGAAGCCATCGCTCAGCGAAAAACGCGATTGGAAAAATTGCCCGCTGAGATAACCGCTCAGCGTCGTGATATCGAAACCATCGAAGCGGCCTCCGTTGGTGAACTCTCCGATGATCCCGAAGGCAGGCTCAAGCACGTTCGCCAGTCGCTGCTTGCCGCACAATTATCGGCCGCCAAGCAGCGTCTTGAGGCTTTGTTGCGAGAGCAGATGCTGCTCGAGGCGCAGACCGACCTCTTGCCACTGCAAAGCGCCGCCGCAAAGCGAAATGTTCGGCAAGCGGAGTTGGTCTACAACGACTGGGCGACGACGCTGCAGATGCGTCGGCAAAGCCAGATCAAGCAAGATTTGACTGAGTACCAAAAAGAAATCGAGGATGCCGGCGGCGATGCGGAGTCGTCTCAGATTCTGAAGCTCAAGGATGTCTGGGTTGAGATCATCGGTGAGACTGATCAAGCCGAGCGGATGTTGGCCAAGGAAAAGATCGAAACCGACAATTGGTCCAAACGGCTTACCGATACCCAAGCGTTGATTGCGGAATCCAATCGCACCGGAGAGCGATTGTCGAGCAGTGTCGGTTTAGAGCTGCAGTTGATGAAGAATCGGCTGCCCTCGATCAACCGGATCAGCAACGAAATCACAACGATCGATCGCACGATCGAAAAGCGGCGCGATCTCCAACGTCAACTTGAGCTGACCCTGCAAGGCGTGGATGACTCCGTTGCCGGTGAACTTCCGATGGAGGTGTTTTCCGAACGGGTGATCATGGGGAACAGTCGCAGTTCCAGCAATCTGCCGACCACCGAAGTTGAACTGCTCGGTAAGTTCATCGGCGATCTCGAAACTCATTTGACAAAGCTGGTCGATCGTCGGCAGGAATTAGAAGAGTTGCGAAAGACCGTCTCGAGGCTTGATTCCGAGATCGATTCACACATCGTTTGGATTCGCAATGAAGCGGTGTTTCGCGTGCTCGATATTCCGTTGGCGTGGCAATCGTTCCGGTGGATCATGCACCCGCGTCACCTCAAATTGCTGGCGCTGCGGTTGGGAGAAGGGTTGTGGAAGCGTCCTGATTTGGTCGTCGTCTTGATCGTCGCCCTGGCGACGATCATGTGGTTCGGCACGCGATTGAGACGGCGGATTATAGAGCACGGAAAACGCGCCGCGAGTCGTCAAACTCTGTCGCTTCAACCGACGTACGCGACGTCGCTGTTGTCACTTGCGTTGACATTGCCCCTGGTCGTGTTGTTGTGGATCATCGGCGATGCGTTTGATGCGTCGAGCGGTCAAGAGCCTCTTGTTCGAGCGGTCGTTCGCGCATTGCACTTGGCGGCGATGGCGGCATTTCCGATCGAGCTGCTTCGTCAATGTCTGCGTCCGCACGGTCTCGCCATCGCCCATTTCAATACCGATGAAGATTCCATTCGTGGACTCCGCCGGTGGCTGCGGATTTTGATCGATATCGGTCTGCCGGTGATGATCGTTTACGTGACCACATCTGAGCTCGGGCGGTATCAACTCACGCAGGCCCTCAGTCGTCTGATGTTTATCTCGGGCATGGTGCTGCTCAGCATTG
The DNA here is from genome assembly GCF_023701485.1 of Aporhodopirellula aestuarii. Lineage (GTDB taxonomy): Bacteria > Planctomycetota > Planctomycetia > Pirellulales > Pirellulaceae > Rhodopirellula > Rhodopirellula aestuarii. The sequence continues at coordinate 163,035 of NZ_JAMQBK010000023.1, read as the reverse complement.
TGTTGTGGCGGACACTCGAGCCGAAGAAGGGAATTTTTTCGGTTGCGATTCGTGACAATCCCGACGGCTGGTTGGCTCGTTTACGACACATCTGGTTTCTTCCCATCGTTTGGTTGCCGATCATCTTTGCGATCATCTCAATCATGGGATACGGCAGCGCGGCTGAGGTTTTGATCGAGCAGTTCTATTACACGTTTTGGCTTTGCATTGTCGCGTTCTTCATTGGCGGTACGACGCGGCGGTGGTTGTTGACTCAGCGTCGGCGGCTCGCTTGGGCGGTGCATCGCGAACGTCTTGAGCAGGCCGAACGGCTTGGCACCGTGGGGGTAGAAGTCGAGGCACCCGCGAGCATGGAGGCATCTGAGATCAGCGCCCAGACGAGTCGATTGGTCAGCACGTTTTTGGCGATCACGACCCTCATCGGAGTCGCATGGATTTGGTCGCCGGTCTTACCAGCCGTTGGGTATCTCGAAGCGATCCGGTTGTGGCAGAGCGTCGATGAGAAAGGCGAAATCGTCTACGTCACGCTCGCCGATTTGGTCAAAACGATTCCGATCGTGGTGCTGACATGGGCATCGGTGCGAAACCTGCCGGGGTTGATTGAAGGCGTGCTGCTGGAGCGACTGCCGTTGGAAAAGCCGGTTCGTTACGCGATCACCACGTTGGGAACCTACGCGTTGATGTTCCTCGGACTATCCATGAGTGCCAAAACGCTCGGGTTGCGCTGGGATAACATCCAGTGGTTGGTGGCCGCTCTCGGTGTCGGGCTCGGGTTCGGTTTGCAGGAGATCTTTGCGAACTTCGTCAGCGGCTTGATCCTCTTGTTCGAGCAACCGATTCGTGTTGGCGATATCGTGACGCTGGGGGATACGACCGGTGTCGTGGCCCGGATTCGAATGCGAGCGACCACGATTACGAATTGGGATCGACAGGAACTGATCATTCCCAACAAAGATCTGATCACCGGCCGTCTGGTGAACTGGACATTGACGGACACGACGAATCGAGTGGTCGTTAACGTCGGCGTCGCGTATGGAAGTGATACCGATCAGGCATGCGACCTGCTGAAGAAAATTTGTGCCGAGCATAGTCGGATTTCATCTGATCCGGCGCCCAATGTGACGTTCGAAGGCTTTGGCGATTCGACACTCAATCTGGTGCTGCGATGTTATTTGGCTGATCTCGATAATCGACTCGCAACGATTCACGAGTTGCACACGATGATCAACAAAGAGTTCAACGCGGCGGGGATTGAAATCGCATTCCCACAACGAGATTTGCATCTGCGGACGTTGCCAAAAGAACTGTCGCAGGCACTCATTCGATCGCAATCAAGCGATGGATCTCGTCAAGGTGAAAGCTAGGAGTTTTCAGGCGAGCTGGCCTGATGTTTCAATCTGTTTGATCGCTTCGATCAATTGCAGCATCGGTTCAGTGAGCAAGCGTCCTTTGCGCCACATGAAAACGATTTTTCGTTTTCCGAGCTGTTTGCTGAGTGAGCGCGTTGCGAGCGAGCGACACATGTCTCCCTGTTGCCGACCGGCGAGGATACCGACGCCAAAACCTGATGCGACGCACGCGATCGTGAAGGCGCTGTTATCGGTTTCGATATGGATGTTGGCTACCAATCCTTCACGATGAAACGCCTGTTCCAGCGCATCGCGTCCGTGCGTCCCTGCTGCGGTCACCACCAACGGATGCTTTGATAGTTCACGTAGTCCGTTGGAGCGAGATTTCGCATACGGGTGTGACTTGCTGCAGACGGCGAGGAACTCGACCGTGTACGCGGGTTCGTAATGGATTCCTGACGAGCCTTGGTGAAGGCCGGGTTCGAGCGTCAAGGCGAGGTCGGCTTCGTCAGCGAGCAACATCTCGAGAGCGCGTCGTTCGTTGCCCTGCCGGATCGCGAGCCGATTGAGATGCTGTTCGTGGAACATCGCGAGCGGTTCGGCAAGGTCTTCGATCATCATTCGGACTCCCGTAACGAGCCGGATCGTTTGCTTGCTCGGTTCGCTGCTCATTCGCTCGAACGTCGATTCGAGTTGAACGAGGATGCTGTCGACTTCTTCGTAGAGCTGATTGGCCGCGGCGGTGGGGCGAACTTGTCTGCCGACACGGTGGAAGAGTTCGACGTCGTAGAGTTTCTCAAGGGCATGAATGTGTTGCCAAATCGAAGGCACCGATAGGTCGGTGACTCGGGCCGCTGCCGCATAGCCGCCTTGCTGCATGACGTGTCGAAACGTGTGCAGGTGCGCGATGTTAATCGCGGACGATCGGAGGGCTGGATCGACGCTCTCATTCATTTTGGAATACCAAATGATTGTTAATGAATATTTAATTGTACCTAGCGAACGAGCCAGTACAATCATCGCCGAAGCTGATCATCATCAATGCATTTTGGGAGTTCCAAGCCCCTTAAAGAGTAGCATGATGATAGCTCTGCCGCCATTCCTTCTTTTGGATCTTCATGAATCCTGTTGCCCCCACCACCCAACGATTCTGGCTTGTTTTCCTTGTGTTTTTGCACACGGTCAACACGTACATGGACCGTGTTTGCATCTCTGCGGCGAAGGGGCCGATGCAGGATGAGATCTCCGGCCTCGACGACCAAATGATGGGGTATGTCTTTGGCATTTTTGCCATCGGCTATGCGCTCTTTCAGATTCCGGCCGGTTGGTTCAGTGACCGTGTCGGTCCGCGGCTTGGGCTGACGATCGTGGTGGTCATTTGGAGCGTGTTCACTGCACTCAGTGGTGCGGTTTACACGGCGATAAGTCTGTTGGTCGTGCGGTTTTTGTTTGGCGTCGGTGAAGCCGGAGCGTATCCCGGCGCGACGCGGGCGATGTACAGTTGGTTGCCCGCGAAGGAACGTGGCCTTGGGCAAGGGATCTTCCATTCAGGCGCCCGAATCGGAGCGGCGTTGTCTCTCGTTCTGATGCCGATGTTGATCGCGGCGATCGGTTGGCGGTTGACCTTCGTGGCCAACGCAGCAGTCGGATTGTTATGGGGCGGTGTTTGGTGGTGGTGGTACCGTGATGATCCGGCGCAGCATTCCAAGGTCAATGAGGCGGAGGTGGAATTGATCCGCCGCGGTATCGCTGCGGAAGCCGCGACGGAATCGAAGGTTCCCTACGTTCAAGTGGTGACATCGTTGAACGTGTTGCTGGCGATGTTTCAGTACGCGGCGAGTAACATCACGTTCTTTATCAGTATCACGTGGCTTCAGCCGTATCTGGTGGAAACGTATGGCGCCGAGTACGCATACTTGGCTTCGTTGCCGTTATTGTGTGGTGCGGTTGCGTTGTGGGTTTCCGGTTATGCGGTGACGAAACTTCACCAAATGGACAGGCCCGTTTTATCGCGTCGTTTGCCTGCAATGATCGGCTTTGCATTCGGCTCCATCGGACTGTTGTTGTGTACCCAAGTCACCGAATCGACCAGTGTGTGGGCGTTCATTTTCTACTTCACCCTCGGGACATTTGGGGTCGAGATGACGCTCAGTCCGAGTTGGGCGTTTTGCATGGACATCGGCGGTTCGCGATCCGGTGCGGTCTCCGCGGCCATGAACATGATTGGCAATATGGGCGCCGCGGTGAGCGCGGTAGCGTTTCCGTTTTTTGTTGCGAACGTGACGATTCCCGGAATCGCCGAAACGACCGGAACGGCGAATTCGTTCTTTCTGTTCGCGGCCGTGATGAATGTGTTGGCTCTCGTTGCGTGGGTGTTTATGAACCCGCAGCGTGAGTTGAAAGAGATTTCGTCATCGGCATTGAAGGTCCGGCTGGCGTTGTTCTTGGCGATGTTCTTGTTGGTGATGGCTGCCCTGCTCTACACCAAATTCGTTTATGAACCGAACCGGGAGGCGCGTCACGATGGGGATCGTACCGGACACGCCCGTGTCACGCTTCGTGAGGCAGAGGGCAATCCATGGCGTGCTGAGAATGTGGGTGGAGTTCGAGGCGGCTTGGAGTCGTTGGCATGAAAAAACTCAAAGGGGTCGCCATCGGTGCGGGCTATTTCAGCCAATTTCATTTCGATGCGTGGTCGCGAATTCCTGAGGTGGAATTGTCGGCGGTATGTGATGTCAACGCTGACGCCGCACAGAACGCATCGAGTCAGTACCAAATCGCAAAGTCCTATTCTGACGTAGGCGAGATGCTCGATCGTGAGTCGCCTGACTTTGTCGATATCATCACCCGTCCTGATTCGCATCTCGCATTGGTGAAGGAAGCGGCGAAGCGTGGAATCGCGATCATTTGTCAAAAGGCACTCGCACCCGATATCGACGAGGCCAAGGAAATCGTGCGGGTTGCGGAAGACGCGTCGGTGCCGTTGATGGTGCACGAGAACTTTCGGTTTCAGCCTTGGTACCGTGAGATTCGTCGCCAAATCGAAAGCGATGCGATCGGTGACCGGTTGCATTCGATAGCGTTTTCTTGCCGCATGGGTGACGGTTGGCAGGTCGATGCGTACTTGGCCAGACAGCCCTATTTTCGCGAGATGCCGCGGTTGCTGATCTTTGAGACCGGTGTCCATTTCGTCGATACGTTTCGCTACGTGGGCGGTGAAATCGACGGCGTCTACGCAACGTTGGCGCGATACAATTCCGAGATTGTGGGTGAGGACGCGGGGACGGTGATGTTCGAGTTTGAGTCAGGGGCCAGTGGTCTCTGGCAGGGGAACCGTTACAACGAACCGACTTCGGCCGATGCCCGGTTTACGTTTGGCGAAGCCGTGATTGATGGCAGCAGGGGCTCGCTGAGACTCTACGGGAACGGTCGTCTCACGCTGCAACCGTTGGGTGAACCGGAGCGTGATATCGAATATCCCTGTCACCGTCGTGGATTCGCCGGCGACTGTGTTTTCGCAACGCAGCGGCACTTCATCGATAGTCTGACAGGTGATACACCGATGGAAACGAGCGGTCGTGAATATCTGAAATCGTTGGCCGTCGTTGATGCGATCTATGAATCGTCGCAATCGAAACTACCTGTCCGGGGACTCGCCGGAGGGCAGCGATGAAGGTCATTGATCTAAGCCTCCCGGTCAACAACGACATGCCGGGCGTTGATATCTCTGTCGCCAAACGACTTGAGGTTGAAGGTTGGAACGCGACGACGCTGAACCTTTATTCTCACTGCGGAACGCACATGGATGCGCCGCGGCATTTTCTCGGTGACGGTGCGACGTTAGACCAACAGGGTTTGTCGGTATGTGTTGGCGAAGCGATTGTGGTCAATCTCGCTCCTGCAACGCCCAAGCAACTGATCGAGGTTGCGGATCTTGGTGAGTTGGCGGAATCGATCTCGCCGGGGGATCGGTTGTTGTTTCGAACGGATTGGCACAAGCGTTACGGTTCGCCCGAGTATCGCAATGAGTTGCCACGGATCTCGCTCGATTTAGCGACGTGGTTGGTAGATCGTCGTGTGGCGATGATCGGAGTCGAGCCGCCTTCGGTAGCCGACGTCAACAATGCTCGCGAACTCACCGACGTTCATCAAACGCTGTTTCGTGGCAATGTTTTGATCGTCGAAGGACTCGCCCATTTGGATCAGCTCACCCAGTCGCGGGTCGAATTCATTGCCCTGCCGATGAAAATTAGCGGTGGCGACGGTTCTCCGGTGCGTGCGATCGCGATCGAGCGATGAGGGCAAACGAAGAAGAGCAAATGACAGAGACTCAACCGAATCGAACCGCCGTGCTGGGGTGCATCGCCGACGATGTGACCGGGGCGACCGACTTGGCCAATAACTTGGTCCGGGGCGGCATGCGCGTCGTGCAGGTGCTCGGTGTCCCTGATGCGCGAGTGTTGGCGAATGCTTTCGAAGTCGACGCGATTGTGGTGGCCCTCAAGACGCGGTCGATTCCGAAGCAAGACGCGATCTCCCAATCGCTTGATGCACTCAAGTCGCTGCAGGCATTGCGAATCTCGCATTTCTATTTCAAATATTGTTCGACGTTTGATTCGACGGAAGAAGGGAACATCGGGCCGGTCGCCGAAGCCCTGATGGATTCGCTCGGTGTTACACAAACGGTTTTTTGCCCCGCGTTTCCCGCCGCCGGTCGCACCGTTTACCAAGGTCATTTATTCGTGGGCGACCAATTGCTCAACGAATCTGGGATGCAAAATCATCCGCTCAATCCGATGACGGATGCGAACCTTGTACGTTTTTTGGGTAAGCAAACATCCCGTCGCGTTGGCCTGGTGTCGTCCGCAGTGATTGAGTCGGGGGCGGCCGCCGTTGCACAAAGGTTGTCGCAACTCAAAGAGGACGACGTTTCGATGGTGGTGACCGATACGACGAGCGACGAGCAACTCACAATGCTGGCTTCATCCTGTGCGTCGCTTCCACTTGTCACCGGTGGGTCGGGTCTCGCGAGATTTTTACCCGACGCTTATCGCGAGTGTGGATTATTGCATTCCCAAGTTTTTGCGCCGGAAGTACCAAAGGTCGATGGACGCAGTTTGATCGTTGCCGGGAGTTGCTCGAGAGCCACCGCGGGGCAGATTCGCTACATGGACGGCAAATGCCCGCTGTATCGGATCGATGTTTCCGGAGTGATGGACGATCCGAATGTCGAACAGAACAAAATCGTGAAGTGGGCAAGCGAATCCGATCCGGGGCAACCGGTATTGATTGCGTCGGGAGCATCGCCTGAACAGATCACCGAAACACAAGAACGTTTCGGGGCGATGGAAGTTGCTTTAGCGATCGAAAATTTTCTCTCGGCGCTCACCGTTCGGCTGGTGAAGGATCTCGGGTTCACACGATTGGTACTCGCGGGCGGCGAAACGTCGGGGGCTATCGTGCGGGAACTCGGGATCGATACGCTGCGGATCGGGCCAGAAATTTGCACGGGAGTTCCCTGGACCGAATCGCTCGACCGCGAACGTTCCCTGGCGCTGGCTCTAAAATCAGGCAACTTTGGTGATGCGAACTTTTTCGAATCCGCATTGGAGATGTTGAGATGAGTGAACGCGAACTGCGCGAGCGAATCGCGATGCATGGTCAGTCGTTGTTTGACCGGGGACTCACGGCGGGCAGTTCGGGCAATATCAGCGTGCGATTACCTGACGGAATGCTGATCACGCCGACCAACAGTTGTTTGGGACGGCTCGATCCGGATCGCATCACCAAGATTGACAACGTCGGCAATGTGGTTGGCGGCGACAAACCGTCGAAAGAGGCGTTCCTGCATCACAGCATGTATCAGTCGCGGCCGAACGAGCAGGCGATCGTTCATCTGCATTCGACGCACTCGGTGGCGGTTTCCTGTTTAGCCAACATCGATGCGGAGAACGTTTTGCCGCCGATCACCGCGTATTACGTGATGCGGGTCGGAACGTTGCCGCTGGTGCCCTATTTCCCGCCTGGTGACGAGAAATTGGCGGGAGCCGTCGAGCAAGCGGCAAAGATTTCGCACGCCGTCCTACTCTCCAACCATGGGCCAGTGGTCGCGGGAGCCAGTTTGGAAAGTGCGGTTAACGCCACCGAGGAACTCGAAGAGACGGCAAAGTTATTTTTGATGTTGCGGGGCGAAGCGACACGATTCCTTACGCCTGAGCAAGTCAGAGAGTTGTCAAAATGATGTTGGACTACCGTTTTCACGTGATCCCAGAGACGCCGATGTTTGTTCTTAATACTGCTAATGAGCGGCCGTGTTGGAATGGCCCGATGGTTCATTCGGAGGGCCGATGATGTTTGTTGTCACTGTTAACTTTGTCGTGCACGCCGATCACCTTGATGCGTTTCGCGTCGCCATGCGCGCCCAGGCTAAGAACTCGCTCGAAAAAGAGGACGCGTGCGCACAGTTTGATGTTTGCTACGACGCCGACAAACCGGAGTTGTGTTTCTTGTACGAAAAGTACGATGACGCTGCCGCATTTGCGGCGCACAAACAAACGGATCACTTCAAGCAATTTGACGCGGCAGTGGGGCCAATGCTCGTCAGTAAATCTGTTCAGACTTGGTATTGCCAAGAATAAATCACACCACTTTTAGCTGCTGAATCTAATGAAAGACTATCAAATCGCATTGTTGCCCGGTGACGGAATCGGCCCTGAATGCATGGAAGCGACCCGCGTGGTATTGGATCGCATCATTGCCGAGACACCCGGATTGAACTTGAAAATGACTTCGCACCGCGCGGGTGCGGAATTGTACCGGGATACCGGTGAAACGTTGCCCGCCGAGGTGTTGGCCGACTGCATCGATTCGGATGCCGTGTTGTTGTCCGCAATCGGGTTGCCAGACGTTCGTTATCCGGATGGTACGGAAGTACAGCCGACGATGATGGTCGGTCTACGCCGGGCACTCGATGTGCACTCTGCCGTGCGTCCAGTGAAGTTGTATCCGGGGGCCCCTTGCGTGCTCCGCAATACGGGGCCAGGAATTGACTTCGTCATCATTCGCGAGAACCTCGAGGGGTTGTTTGCGTCGTTCGGTGGTGGAGCGAAGGTGGGGAACGAAGTCGCAACCGACACGCTTGTCGTGACACGGCGCGGCACATCGCGTGTGTCGGAGTTTGCGTTCCGATTGGCGCAGCGTCGAAACGGTCGTCCCAGTGATGGCAAAAAGATGGTGACGTGTGTCGACAAGGCAAATGTCTTTCGCTCGCTCGCGTTCTTCCGTGAAGTGTTCTTCGACGTTGCGAAAACGCACCCGGAGATAGGCAGTGACGCTGTGTATGTCGACGCGATGAGCTTGTACCTCGTACAGAACCCGTGGGACTTTGATGTTCTCGTAATGGAAAACCAATTCGGTGACATCCTCTCGGATTTGGGTGCCGGTTTGGTCGGCGGGCTGGGCCTCGGACCGTCCGGCGAAATCGGTGAACACCACGGCTTGTTCCAACCGTCACACGGAACGGCTCCGCAATTGGCGGGAAAAAATGTTGCCAACCCGATGGCGACGATGCTGTCAGCATCGATGATGCTCGATTGGCTTGGCGATCAACACAACGACCCGATCGCCATTGGTGCTGGTATCCGACTCGAAATGGCGGTCGCGAAAGTTTTGGAAGACGGCAAAGTGCGAACGCGAGATATCGGCGGCAATTCTTCGACGAGCGATGTCGCCACGGCGGTTGCCGATGCGATCAGCTGTGACACAGGTTGTGCCGCGACGGCGTGAACGTCTCATGCAAATGCGACGGTCGGTAGATAAACGATGATCCCCACACATCCACTTTCATGAGTAACCAAATGACCTTTGACGCCTTGCTCCTTCCATTGCGATTGATTCTTTTCATGCTGCTGCTGGTCCCGGCATGGGAATCGGCTCACGCTCAGACGGCGGTTTCAGAGAAAACCAACGCCGCCGTGGAACCGAGCGTGACGCTCGAAATGCCTGCCAAAATGTTTGCCGAGGGGGAGAACGAAGGGTTCTATCTCGATCGTGGGAAATGGTTGGCAATCAACCCGGATCAACGCCAACAAGCGAACGTCGGGCGTACCTTTCCCTACCCCACCGGCCTCTATCATGTCACCTTAAAAACGGTTGGCGAGAATGATGGAAAGTCCACGTACTCGATCGCGATCGATGGCGAAAAACTCACCCGCGTCACGAATGCGCTGAGTGATTCCATGTTTGAGGAAGGCGAAGCGTTCCATCACACCTGGGAAAACGTCCGCATTACCGAAGGTGCGATCATCCAAGTCAGTTCGGTGATCGGTTCTAACGACGGCACCGAGTTCAGTCGCGCCCGATGGAGTGCTGTCGTTTTCACGCCCGCCGATGAATCGACCCGCAAATCGGCCGCGCCCGTGATGAGAGAACAGGCCAAGGGGAAAAGGCTCGCAACATCGAATAGTGTCCCCGGCAATGGCAAAGCACGATCGACGACGACTCCAGTAAGCGATCAACCGCTCCAAATGCCCCGCGGGGTGGACGGTGATGGGACCGTCGCCATCAGCGGTGAATTAAAAACATGGCACAAGATCACTTTAGATCTGCAGGGACCGTACGCACACGAAAAGGACAACTCGCCGAACCCGTTTACTGACTACTGCATGACGGTCACGTTCACGCATCGTGATGGGACTCAGTACGAGATTCCAGGGTTCTTCGCCGCCGACGGTAACGCGGCAGATTCTCATGCCGAATCAGGTCACGTTTGGCGGGCCCTGTTCGCAGCCGATCGTCCCGGAAAGTGGCAGTACCGGGTGTCGATGGTGAGCGGCAAAGACGCGGCGATCGATCCTGATGGTTCGGCAAGCCCGATGCCTTCCTACGATGGGAAATCCGGCGAGTTTGAGGTTGCACCGAGCGACAAACGCGGCCGCGATTTGCGATCCCGCGGTCGTTTGAACTACGTCGGCAAACACTATCTGCAGTTTGAAGGTTCGAAGGATTACTTCTTGAAAGTGGGTGCGGATGCACCGGAGACGTTATTGGCATTTACCGACTTCGACAATACTTTGGCCAATAACCCCAAAAAGGCTCCTCTAAAGACCTGGTCGCCACACGTGAAGGATTGGCAATCGGGCGATCCGACTTGGTCAGACGGGAAAGGCAAAGGCTTAATCGGGGCGATCAACTATCTATCGGGTAAAGGCTGCAACGCGTTTTCGTTTTTGACCTACAACGCGGGAGGTGACGGCGACAATGTTTGGCCGTTCATTCATCGCGATGACAAGATGCACTATGACTGCAGCAAACTCGATCAATGGGCTATCGTGTTCGATCACGGCACCGCGCGTGGCATGTATCTCCACTTCAAGACCCAGGAGACCGAGAACGACGACAACAAGAAAGGCAAAGGGGACGGATTCGTTCCGACTAGTTTAGATGGTGGCGATCTCGGACCGCAGCGAAAGCTGTACTGCCGCGAATTGGTCGCCAGGTTCGCTCATAACCTGGCGCTGAATTGGAACATCGGCGAAGAGAACACGCAGTCGACGGCTCAGCAAAAAGCGATGATCGATTGGATCGCTTCGCTCGACGCGTACGATCACCCGATCGTGATTCACACATTTCCCGATCAGCAGGATCGTGTTTACAAACCGTTGCTCGGAAACCAGTCGGGGTTGACCGGTGCTTCGCTGCAAAACAGTGGACTGGAAACCACTCACGCGCAGACATGGAAATGGGTGAAGGCGTCCGCGGACGCTGGCAAACCATGGGTGGTTGCGTTTGACGAATCCGGCTCGGCCGCCCATGCCCAATGCCCTGACCTTGGCTACAAGGGTTTTGATGGGCATGACAATTCAGGAAAGTATGCGTACACGCAGCACAAGGTTCGCAAGCAGACGTTGTGGGGCACGTTGATGGCCGGTGGCGGAGGTTGCGAATATTACTTCGGTTACCAGTTCGCTGAGAATGACATCCTATGCGAAGATTGGCGGAGTCGTGATCAAAGCTGGGACTACTGCCGGATCGCGATCGGGTTCTTTCACGATCATCAAATCCCGTTTTGGGAAATGACCAACGTCGACGAGTTGGTTGGAAATCCAAAGCGGGACGTTTCCAAGTTCTGTTTTGCGAAGCCCAACGAGGTCTACTTGGTTTACTTGCCCGATGGCGGAACGACCGATTTGGATCTTACTGGTGCCAAGGGTGCGTACAGCGTGCGGTGGTTCAACCCACGTAGTGGTGGCGACTTGGCCACCGGCTCCGTCGCGAGTGTGCAGGGTGGCGGGCGTGTTTCGCTGGGGACCGCCCCCGAAAGTCCGAAAGAGGATTGGTTGGTTGTGATTCGGAAATGAGCGATGCGGATCAAACGGTTGGGGCGACTGGAAGAACTTTCTATCTCGCCCGTCCGGCTTGTCTCCGGTCAGGCCGCGGTTTGGTCGGAACGTGTTTTTGGGAAGGTTCGGTGACAGGCCAGAGCCGCATCACGCCGCCAATGCCCAGAAAATGACGATCATTGCCAGGACAACCCACGCTGTCCAACGCCAAATGGCGGGCAATCCACTGCTGCGGCGACCGGACGTTTGGGGGAACTCGCGTTGTAGGAAATCGTCGTAGTCCTCGTCATCCCAGTCGTTGGCGTCTTGCCATTCCTCCTCCTCTCGTTCATCCATTCGGCTTGCCTTGGGGGAAATTCGGGTGGTCAGATGGGAGCTTCGCGATCCGGAATGTCCCCTGCGGGGTGATGCCAGCGCGGGCGTGGTTGATTATTCTATCGATGTGGAGCAGCCAACGCGGGCTCGTTTTCCCATAATCACGACGTAAGAACCCCGGTCCGTTGATCACAGCTGGGGTTATTTCCACCGAATTCAGCCAAAGGTACCCCCGATGAAAAATATGTCCGAGCGGATAAGCGACGTTTTGCCCGGTTGGAGCATGAGTTCTTTGTTGGTGGTCTTGGCCGTTAGCATGGTGTTGTGCGGTCCTCTGATGAGCGGTGTGGTGTTTGCTCAAGACGACGCGGCGGCGGAATTCGGCGATCCGGATCCAGGGCCGGTTGCTGACGCTCCAGCTCCAGGGGGTGATGCCGGTGACGACGCGGGGGATGCAGGCGGTGCCAAACCGAATCAATCGTTGCTCGGTTGGTTCATCAAATCGCTTGGTATTCCTTACCTGATCGTGTTCATGGCCCTCTCGGTGACGCTCGTTTCGTTATTCGTGATGAACATGCTTGCCGCCCGGCGAGACACATTGTGCCCGCTGGATCTGATCGAGGAGTTTGGCCAGCGGCTCGATGAGAACGATAACCAGGGTGCGTACGATTTGGCCAAGAGTGACGAGTCGGTTCTCGGTCAGGTACTCGCGGCAGGACTGTCGAAAATTTCTCGCGGCTACCCCAAGGCTCTCGAGGGAATGCAAGAAGTCGGTGAAGAGGAAAGCATGAAGCTCGAGCACCGCTTGAGCTACATGGCATTGATCGGAAACCTGAGCCCGATGATCGGCCTGTTCGGAACGGTTCAGGGGATGATCGCGTCGTTCGATGTGATCGCCAACGGCGGTTCGACGCCGAAGCCATCTGATCTTGCTGCCGGTATTTCGACGGCGTTGTTCACGACGCTTGTGGGTCTGTTTATCGCGATCCCGGCGATCGCGGCTTATAATATTTTGCGTAACCGGGTTGCCAGATTGTTGCTCGAAGTCGGTGTGGAAAGTGAAAACCTGATGAGCCGATTCGAAGACTCCTCGCCCAAGGCCGGAGGCCGCTAATCATGCGAGTCAAACGAAAAGCGGTGGACATGGCCGAAGGCGACATGACGCCGATGATTGACATGACGTTTCAGTTGATCGCGTTCTTCATGGTGTTGATCAATTTTGCCCAAACCGAGGCAAACGATCATGTCGTTTTGCCAAACAGTAAACTCGTCAAGCCGCCTGAAGCTCCGCTCGTTTTCCCAATCGTCTTGCACGTCGCGGCGGATGGACGGGTGTACCTGGGCGGTGATGACTACACCGCCGAGACGCTCCGCATCGGGCTCGACCGCGAATTGGCGGTGATCCGCGGTGAAGGCAAGTCTCCCGGGGACGCCAATGTCGTGATCCGGGGACACAAAGATTGTGCCGCGGGTGAGATTCAGGAGGTGGTCCGGGTCTGTCAGGATTCGAAGTTGGTTAACTTTGCATTGCGTGTGAAAGAGGATCGCTCATGAAAATTCGTAACCCGCCAACGGGCGAGAAGAGTGAGCTGAACATGACGAGCATGATTGACATCGTGTTCCTGCTGCTGATTTTCTTCGTCATGACGTTTAAGATCGTCGAGATGGAGGGCGATTTCAGCGTCAAGATGCCGTTAGCTGGATCCTCCAACAGCACGATTGATCCGACGGAATTGCCATTAAAGCTGCGATTGCGAGCCGACGACAACGGAACGCTGGCGGGCATGGAGCTCAATGACATTCAAATGGGTAACGGGCCGGAGGCATTCGACAAACTTCGGGGCACCATTATCGGGCAAATCGGTTCATCCGCTCCCGTGCCCGAGGAAGCTGGCGAGGGGCCTGAAGTCGAAATCGATACCGATTTCAATTTGCGATACGAGTATGTGATTCGCGCCATTACGGCAGTCAGTGGTTACAAAGATGGCGATCAGGTGGTTAAATTGATCGAGAGAATCAAATTCGCCAAACCGCGACGGTAACTCGATCTTGATCCTGTTATTGGACAACTACGACTCCTTCGTTCACAACGTCGCCCGTTATCTGCGTCTGGCGGGCAAAGCAACGCGGGTGATCCGCAGCGATGCGATCACCGCGGCCCAGTGTTATCAAATGCAACCCGAGGCGATCATTCTGTCGCCGGGACCCCATCGGCCCGAGCAGGCGGGGTGTTGCCTCGAAGTGGTGAAGTTGCTTGCGGGTGAAATTCCGATTCTTGGCATTTGTCTCGGGCACCAAGCGATAGCGGCCGCTTATGGTGGAGTCGTGACGCGGTCGCCACCCGCCCACGCGATCGCATCGCAAATTCATCATGATGCTACCGGCGTGTTTGCTGGGCTACCAAATCCGATGATCGTCGGTCGGTATCACTCGCTATGTGTTGACGCGGCGACCTTGTCCGGATCGCTCGAGCTGACCGCATGGACAACGACTCATCCGGCAGGATCAATGTCTCCTGATTCGGTCGTGATGGGGATCTCAGATCATGCCCGCTGCGTGCATGGTGTGCAGTTCCACCCCGAGTCGTTATTGACCGAGCATGGTCACGACCTGATCAAGAATTTCTTTGCGCTGGTCGACCGACACCATGAGCGGGCTCGTCGTATTCGTGGCGCGACGTTTGGATCGGGCCGACCCGTCGTGTGGATGTCCGATACGATGCTCCCGGAAGTTTCACTCGACAACTACGGTCACGTTGAAAGAGGCGGTGAGACGGTATCGGCCGAGACTGCGGTGGTTGCTTACCGCACGGCACCGTTTCCGACCGTGTCGATCGCCGCGTCACGTCAACTGAGTCCGCGGCGTTCTCCGGTTGCGGACGCTTCGTCGCCGCAGTCGCCGCCCGCTAACGAGGGCGGGAGATGATTCTCGAGTCGATCGTGACCACCCTGAGTCCCGACGGACGCGTGAACATCGCACCGATGGGGCCGGTCGTTCAGGAACCCCGCGAAGGCGAAACGCTGCCGACTTTTTTGCTGCGTCCCTACGAAGGATCACGGACTTGTCGTAATCTGCTGGCGTCGGGAAAGGCGGTGATTCATGTCACCGATGACGTGTTGTTGCTCGCCCGGGCGGCGGTTGGTGATGTCGATCCTGTCGGGTTGGTGTGTCCAGCAGAAAACGTCTCGGAAGAGTATTTCCGATTGATCGATTGTCATCGCTGGTTCGCAATCGAAGTCACCCATCGGGCCGGCGAAGCTCCACGGCACGAATTGACCGCCCGCTGCGTGGGCGAAGGAAGCGTGCGACCGTTCTTTGGTTTTAATCGTGCGAAACACGCGGTGATCGAAGCCGCGATTCTGGCGACGCGAATCGGATTGATCGACGCGGCACAGATCCGTGAAGCGATTCACCGGTTGCGTGTTCCGGTTGAAAAGACGGCCGGGCCAGACGAGCATGCGGCGTTTGAACTTGTGGTCACGTATATCCACAAACGATTACTCGCGATGGCCGAGAGTTCGGCATGAATGAATCGGTGCGCATTATCACGGGGGCCCGATTGCATTTTGGGTTGCTGGACATTGCCAGTCCGTTTGGCGGATGTGGCGTGATGATCGATCAACCCGAGACGATTGTGGAGGCTCGCCCTTCGGATTGTTTCGAGTTTTCACAAGTCGCAACGTCGGTTGACCATCTGCAACGGGCAACAGCGATCGCCCAGCGGATTGGCGAACAAACGCACCCGAGTGGCGCATTACCGCCGGTTCATGTCTCGGTAAAAAGCATCGCCCCGCCGCACTCGGGACTGGGCAGTGGCACGCAACTTTCACTGGCGATTTCGGAAGCAATCTTGCGCACGTCACGCGGCGTGTCGACCGCCTCGGGGGCGAATGGCTCCGCGGGGGACGTGTTGACCGTCGATCGCGATCTGTGGCTCCACGCGGCTGACCGGGGCCGGCGCTCTGCGGTGGGGACTCACGGATATCTTGAGGGCGGATTCATCGTCGAAGGTTTAGAGTCATCTCGGGATGCGGATTCACTCAATGCATTGGATCTGCGGCTCGTATTGCCCGAAGCGTGGCGAGTTGCCATCTTGTTGCCCGCGACGCCGCTACCGTCCGATGCGTCGGTTTCGGGGGAACAGGAACAGGCACGATTTGCGGCTCTCTCGGCGGTCCCGAATGATGTCCGCCAGTCGTTGGTTCGTTTCTTGACCGATGCACTCGTCCCGGCGATAGAGAATGGCGACTTTCGGTCCTTTTGTGAGGCGACAACGGCGTACAACCGATCCAGCGGCGAGTTGTTCTCCGATGTGCAGGGCGGAGCCTACAACGGTGAGGAGACGACTCGATTGATCGAGCGATTGATCGAAACCGGGTTCGATGGGGTTGGCCAAAGCAGTTGGGGGCCGGGGGTGTTCGTGTGGCATCCCGACGAGGCGTCTGCCGAGCAATTTCGTTGTGATTGGAGCGGGGCTCAATACAACGTTCTCGTCGCACGCCCAAAAGCGGACGGTCGCCAGCTCGAAACCTTCATCGGCGGTTCGAGCTAGGAAAAACACGGTAAAAACAGAACGACTGCGGCCTTGCCGTGGAGCCCCATGTTCTAATGTCGCCCGACAAGCGTTATTGTTTCCTAAAATTGGTTGCCCGTTCGCCCCCGTTCTAGATGTCTCAACGTGTCTGAAACTGCTGATTTACGATACCGCCGCGTGATTTTGAAACTCAGTGGCGAGAGTTTGGCCGAGTCCGGAAAACGTGGAATCAGTGGCGCCGAGATGGCCACGATTTCCAATCAAATCAAACTCGCTCACGAGTCCGGTTGCCAGATCGCGATCGTCAACGGCGGCGGAAACATCTTGCGTGGTGCCCAGTTTTCTGGGGCGAACGCGACCGTGGGAGAAGCGACCGCTCACTACATGGGGATGCTCGCGACGGTGATCAATTCGCTCGCCTTGCAAGATGCGCTCGAGTCAATCGGGATGCCGACACGGGTGATGAGTGCCTTGCCGGTCGACAAAGTTGCCGAGAAGTTCATCCGCCGACGCGCGATTCGTCATCTGGAGAAAGGTCGCGTCGTGATTCTCTCCGGTGGGATCGGATGTCCGTTTGTGACGACGGACACCGCGGCTGCACAACGGGCGCTCGAAATTGACGCCGACGTGATTCTCAAGGCCACCCGCGTCGATGGCGTCTACAGCGACGACCCGGAGATCAATCCTCACGCGGTGCTGTATGACCAGCTGTCATACCAAGACGTGATCACGAAAAAATTGCGTGTGATGGATGCCACGGCGATCGCGCTGTGCAGCGAACATAGCAAGCCGATTTTGGTCTTCAATTTCAAACGGGACGGAAATATCGTGCGAGCCGTCCGTGGCGAAACCGTCGGAACTTGGATCGGTGATCCGAAAGACTCACAAACTCACTAACCTGGAACCCCACCTAGCAGGAGACAATTGACATGACCAGCGACGAGATACTCATGGACGCCGAAGAACGGATGGAAAAAGCCGTCTCGGTTTTGTCGAACAACTTGGCAGGCATTCGCACCGGACGAGCAAACCCTGGATTGGTCGATTCGATCAAGGTTGAAGTGTACGGATCGTTCACGCCATTGAAACAACTCGCCTCAATCGGTACCCCCGAGCCACAACAAATCTTGATTCGTCCTTACGATGCGGGGACAATCAAAGAGATCGAAAAGGCGCTCGTTGCCGGCGACCTCGGTTTGAATCCTCAAAACGATGGCCGCGTTATCCGGCTCAACGTGCCGCCTTTGTCGACCGAAGTTCGTAAAAAGATGGTCAACCGCATTAAAGAACTCAGCGAGGAAGCGAAGGTTTCGATCCGAAACATCCGCCGTGACGCCAACAAAGCGGCCGATCAGTCGGAAAAGGATAACGTGCTCACCGAGGACGATCGTGATCGTTGCAAAGAGCAGGTCCAAGAACTGACCAAGAAATTCGAAGCCACGGTAAACGAATCGGCGAAATCTCGCGAAGCTGAAGTCTTGGAGGCTTAATTAACGTGCCGCAGATGGTGCAGTGCCCGCAGTGCAAAACTGCCGTTGGAGTCCCTGATGATGCAGGCGGCAGTCGTGTGCAATGCCCGTACTGCGGCCAGCCATTCATCGTACCGGGATTAGGCGGCAACAGCAGCAACGCTGCCCGTGGTCAGGCAGGTCAGTCCGGGGCAGGAGCTGGGACGCGCCCAGCGAGCGATGATGATGACGACGATTGGCTGAATCTCGCTCCACCGTTGGATCAGTCCGCCAATCCGCCTGCTCCTGCGAAACCAGCCGCACCCGCGAGCACGTCTGCACCGCCCGCGAGCGGCGTGACAGCGAATGACGAGTGGGACGTCGATTCGCTGTCGTTGGAGCCTGCCAAGCCGCGGCCGGTTGCCCCTGAAGCCGTTCCGTCGGATCAGGACGTGTGGCCGGACGAAAACGCCACGCAGGATACCAGCGGTGAGGACATCGCCGCGTCGTTTGATGAACGGGCGGCGGGTGTCAATTCCGATGGCGACGAAATCCAGTATCAACAGCACTACCGCATCCGTTGCCACAATTGTGGGACTCAGACCAATGTGACCGCGGCTCAGGCGGGAAAGAAAGTTCGCTGTCGCGATTGCTACAGCATGGTATTGGTTCCCGATCCTCCGCGGGTTCCGCGAAAGGCGAAAATCGACATGGAAGCGGCTCCGGCGTTTCAGTTCGCCGAGTCGACAAAATCGAATCAAGACCGGCCAGCGGATCCGTTTCGTAAATCAGCGACCGAATTGCTCGAGGCGGCGTCGAAAGTCGAAGAGGACGAACCAAAACCCGATTTGGATGTCCCTCGGATCCGCGATTGGGCGATTTCCGTGTTTGGGATCTTCACGCAAATTGGCGTGATGGCACACTGGCTCATTCTGTCCACGCTGGCTTCGGTCATTGCGTTTATCGCGCTCGCCATTGATTCGCCGATGTTGGTCGTGGGGCTGTTCGCCGCCGGCGGCTTTTTCGCGATCGTCGTGTTGGCCTGCGGTTTTGCGATCATGCAATCTGTTGCCAATGAAGAGGAGAGCGTCACCGAATGGCCGGTGACCTTGGAACCGATGGAATGGTTTGCGCCGATGATCTTTTGCTTTGCCGCCGCGGGTTTGGCATACGGCCCTGGCTGGTTTCTGGGATGGATGACTTTTGGCGTTAGTCTGACGACGGTGTGCATGGCGATGATCAGCACGTTCCTAATCTTTCCCTTCGTGTTGCTGTCGATGCTGGACATGCAAAGCGCCTTTGTCCCCTTTTCACCGGATGTCGGGCGGAGTGTGACCCGCTGCGAAGAAGCTTGGGGCGGGTTTTATTTTTCCTCCGCGGTGGTGTTCTTCGTCTCGTTCTTAATCTTTGCCGCCGCCAGTTTGATGGCACCCCCGGCCGCCGCGGTGGTCGCGATCTTTACCGCCGTTGCCGCAACGTTTATCTACTTCGCGATGCTCGGACGCTTGGCCCTGGCAATCGGGCACACCGTTAACGCGGAAGCCATGGAGAACGACATTGAGAAACAGCGCGAACGAGAACGCCAGCGACGATAGAACGGTTGTAGCGTCAAACCACGAGTTTTGACTGCGTTTTTGCGATTCGAAATTCCGCGATCGTGCCGCTGTTGAAATCCAAAAAGTCTGATTCGATCCCGTCGGAAAAAATCACGCCGCCTTCTGGCATCAGACTTTCCAGACGCAGGGGTAACTCGGAACGAACCTGCCCCGTCACCATCTCCACTTGGCTGCTGCGACTGAGGAATGGTTCGCGAACGACCCACTGCAACGCGTTGGTGTCCCAGGGTAAATGGGGTGGCGAGGAGGGATCCAGACCCAACGTTCGGCTGATACCGCAGGTCATGTGGTAGACACTGCTGAGCCAACCGGTTGAGCCCGCCCCGGTCGAAACGATCACTCCGCTCGATGAATGCGTTTCACTTTTCGTGCCCGAATAGAGGATGTATCGCGACGAAACATGAGATGACCGGCCAACAAAAAAATCGTTGAAGGCGAGCATCGATTGCCCGTCTGATAGCGATACTTCCCCCAGCGTCACGCGGCGGACGGTCGCTTTTTTGGCCAGTGTTCGGTGTACCACGCGGCGTGCTTCGGCGATCTGGAAAGGCAACAACACCCCATCGAAACGATCCGGCATGGGGTTGATACCGATGATGGGAATGTCACCGGCATACTTCGCCGTGTTGGCTACTAACCCGTCAGGGCCGACCACCACAACCGCCTCGGTCATCTGAAAAAAGAAGCTCGCGATGTAGTTTCGCGGAACCAGGACCACGGGATAGCCGAGGCCTTCGAGTTCGTTGCGAATCGTTTTGACCGCCGAGAGATACCGTTGGTCTTCGTCGATGTATTCATCGAAGTCGGCGTTGGCATGCACCACCGCGGCGGCCGAAACATTTTCGCTCAGGTACGTCGAACGTGCCGTTTGCATCCGAAACCGGGCCGATCCTTTCGTGCCAAATTTTGCGAGCAGCCCTGCCAACCGGGTCGGCGTCGTCACCAACGCGATATTGGGAGTGAGTTTCATGCCCACGGCAACTACTCCGAATCACGACGCCGGGAACTCTTCTTCGAATTCCCGGGGGCATCCGATTCGCCGCGTGTCAGGTCGCGCAGCAGGTCGGGGGAAATGTCCAAACGCCCAATTTTCTGTGCGTTTTCGGCGATTTCGCCAAATGCCATCGCGATGAGTTGTTTGGCATCGGTCGACTCGGAACTCGCCGCAATCGTTTTCCAATTGACCGTGCCCATCGCTTCGAAAGTTTGTCGGAGTGTTTCGGCTCTCGCCGACGCGAGCGTTTTTTCGTTGGCGGCTTGTTGGCGAACGAGTTCTTCCCGGCCCATTTCGATCGCCACGTCAGCGGCGAGTTGGGCTTCACGCACCTCGCGTTGTTTTTCTTGCGTGATGCGTTCGTTTTGCAATTCGCGTTCACGGATTTCTTGCTCGGATGCAATCGCCAACTTGCGTCGCTCGTGGACGGCTTGATCCGCTTTCTGCAGCGTCGCTTCGCGTGTTTCCGCCTGCAACGCCGTTTCCATTTCCGGGGTGGGTTTGATTTGCAGCAGCACGACCGACTCTATCTCCAAACCGAGGTCGTTTGGGATCGACGATTGCGAAGCGTAGGTTTGCAGCCGCTGAGTCAGTTCCGGTCCCGCGGTTAACATTTCTGTGATATTGCGTTGCCGTGAAAAATCATAGGCTTCCACTTGAAGCATTCGGATTAGCCGGTCGCGGATCGAGTCGGGATCATCCGATTGGTACCGTCCGCGTGCATCGATCGAGAAATCGAGTTTGGATGCGAGTTGTTCCGGGTTGGCGACGCGGTAAGTCATGTTGCCCTGGATCGTTACGACTTGGAAATCGGACGTCTGTTGTTCGAAAACAAACGGCAAATCTTCACTCGCCAAATTGACGCGGACGATGATCGAGTTAAACGTCCAATAGAACATCGATATGCCAGCACCCTGGCGACGAATCTGACCGTTGCGAAATCGCATCAGATAGGTCGTCGGTGTCGATTTCAGGTATCGGATGCCTAACATGCGCGGTTACCACTTCGATTCAAATGAGGGCAGCAATCATGACTGTCTTCAATTGTAATCGAACTCAGGTCGACGCACCGCTTCTCGATCATCGAGAACGATGGCCAAGCCGAGCATGCCGGCTAATAGACGAGCAGCGAGCGGCACCAACGCATAAGGCCTGCATGGTCTATCTCATCTGCCGTCTGCACCGGACAACCGAGACGACCGAGGATTTCGGTCCAGGATGGCAATTCGGTGTTTGGCGACGTCGTTACCAGCACTCTCAGCAATCGCATCGGTGCATCACGCCGCAAACGCACAGCGGGCGGCTGGGTGTTGGTGGGGATCGCGACTCCGTGATAGACGTTGTCCGTTGAGAGCGAAACAGCCAGCGCCATTGAGTCACCGGGTCCGGACGCTTTACCCTCATCGGTCGTTCGGCCCGCGAGGACACCCAGGCCGATCACCGATACCGCGCTGGGCGACGCTCCTGAACGTTTCAGTGCGGCGGCGGTTAGCTTGCTGATCGCGTCAATTTCAGACAATTGCCAACGCTCTTCATCGTCACTGGCGACCAAACAGATTGCGACGCGGTTTTCTCGAGCGACGGTTTTCCATTGTTTCAACTGCTCCGCCAAATCACGTTGCGACGGCGGCATCAGGCAAATCGCCAACGCGGTGGGAGCAACCGTGACTTGTTCGGCGTCCGCATCACCCGCCGCTTCAACAGCCAGTGGCGGAGACCACAGCAACGCTTCATTAACGATGTCAGGAAGTCGCAGTGTTGTGGAAGTCCATGTTTCCTCTTCGACGACGAACTGAGCGGCTTGCTGTTTTGTCATTTCATCGAGGTGCAAACGCTCAATCGGTCCTGCCCACGGAGCAGGTACAATCTCTTTGCGAATATCCGCGTCGGACTCACGCTGGATTTCCAACGCGATCGGTGTTTGGGGATCGGCCGACCACATCCGCTGTCTCAGGGTGATCTCATCCTGGATCGGCGTGTCGTCGAGTGACTTCAACTCATCGCCGACTTTCAAAATGCCGTCGGCTGGCGACTTTGGCAGCACGGAAGTAATGCGGGTGCCGTCGGACGTGATGCCGAGGTATTGCGGTTTGAGCGGTTCGATTGCCTCGGCGAGAGTCGCGGTGGTGGTGCGAGTCTCTCCGTCGCGTTCGTATTCGATGGTGACTTCTTCACCGGCGTCGAAACGACCCAACGCGAGTTTCACTTCTTGGCGGCGTCGAACGATGCGACCTCCCACTTTGAGTAACTTGTCACCGGCCAGCAATCCTGCTTTGTCAGCGGGCGAGCGTTTGCGAACTGCTGCGAGTTCGGTGCCGGGGGCGTAGGGATCGGCGCCACCAACGACTAACCCGAGCAAGCCCGAACGGATGGTCTCTCCCGCTTTCAAACGCTCAAGCTTTTTCGCGATCACATCGGCGGGAACCGCAAACGCGATTCCTGAGTCATACCATTCGGTCGGGTCTTCGGCTCCGTTTTCACCAACGGCCGGAATCAATACGCCGACGAGGTTACCGCGCAGATCCAATAGCGGGCCACCATAGAAAACTGGCGAAATCCGCACGTCGCTCTGCACCGCGGTCCCGTCAAGGCGATCGACTGCGGACAAGACGCCGGTGCTGATCATCGGCACACTCGCCTCGCCATAACGTGCCAGCGCGAGAAGCGTGGCGCCGACCTTGGGGGCAGGATTGGAGGCATCGTTCCCCTCCAGGCTGTCGATCGAGATCGGTTGTAAATCGGCCTCTTTTGGGTCGATCTTCAATAGCGTGAGTTCGCGATGCTCGTCTTCGGCAACCACGCGAGCAGGGAAACGTTCGCCGGTTCCCAACGTAACAATAATGCTCGCCGACGGGCCACGTGTCACCCACGAGGATGCCAACACATGACCGTCTCGGTCGATTACAAGTCCCGATGTCGGGGCGTCCTGGCGTACTTCACCATCGGACTGCAAGACGCCGATGACTTCGATGCCGACCACCGATGGCAGGACGTCATCGGCAACGCTGCGAACACGCTCAGCGAGTGCTTGTTGATAGCGTAGCGAAGCCGATGTCGGTTCCTCGGCGCCAACTTGATGAACGACCGTGGATGATGCCACCAATACGAAAAACGCACGAAACAGGAACGCCGTTACAGGACTCATGGGCGGATTACCAATTCGAGGATTTCGTTTTCTCTTTGGATCGTCAATGTCACATTGTCACGGCGATCGATGCGACGAAGTTGTTCACGGAAGGCACGCTGGTGCGCGACACGTCGGCCGTTTACCAGCAACACCAAATCATCTGGTCTTAGATCGGCACGTGATGCCGGGCCATCGGAGTTGACGAAGTCGACGTACACGGGCGTGGTTTCGAGGACGTCAGGAATCAGCCGCATTCCCAAGGTGTCTGAATTATGAGATTTGTCGCGGGCGAGCAGTGGGTCGTCATCGACCGGCGAAACCGTTTTTCGTCCCGCGATGATGTCGCCGATCGGCCCACGCAACACATCGGCAGGAATCGCGTAGTTCAACCAAACACCTGTTTTTCGGTCGCGAAGTTCTTTGCCGAGCATTCCGACCAGCCGCCCCTCTAAATCGACCAAAGCACCACCCGCTGCACCGGGGTTGTTGGCTACGAGATCCAGCAGCCAGACTTCACCGCGATAGGCGGTTTGAAACGTACCGCGTCGGGCATCGAGCTTGCTGCGGGCTGCGATCCGGCCCTGCAAGACGCTGGCCGGTTCATTACCGGTTGCGATGTTAAACAGATTGCTAACCGCCAGGATCGGATCGCCCCAGCGGGCAACCGGTGCCTCCGCCGATCCCGCGGGAACTTCGAAGTAAGGCAGATCGACCGCGTCAAGTTTCAGCACGGCGAGTTCGAGTGCAGGTTCGAATCCTACGATCTTGCTCTCGAATCGTCTCCCATCAGATAGCACGACGATCGGATCGACGTCGAGTACGCTGCTCCACGCTGTGGCGACGTGGCCGGCAGGTGAAACGATGAAGCCGCTTTGGTACGCGTCCAATCCACCAACGCCACCGGCGCCATAGATTTTCACGACCCGGTCCTGAACCTGCGAACTGGATCTCGCGAGTGAAGGCTGAGCGTGAGCCGTTTGAGCGACGAATCCCAGAATCGCGATCGCAAATAGGATCGGCGAACGACTCGATGCGAGGCCGGCGATTAGGTTATTGCTTGACCGCATCATCCACTTTTTCCACTTGAGGTTGGGGGGACCTTTCTGCCGCCGCTGCAGTCCATGATTCGATATTCAGTGTGACGAGCGGTTCGATGCCAAAACGCAAGTGCAAAACACTTGGAGGGCCGTTGGCAACGGCATTGTCATCCTCGCGTTCGGTGGGGACCGCTGTGAACTTGATCGCTTCGGTTTCGAGCAACCAGGCCGGAGGATCGATCCACAGCTCAGCCGGATCACCATCGCGATCGGCAAAGGACTCGATCACCTCCAGACGGCCGAGATCGGGATGTTGGTAGAAACGCGATTCCAAACCGCCGTGGATCGCAACCGTCGTGTTCCTGAGAGGCGGGCGACCCATCAAAGGTGCGGTGCCCCAGTAGTAAGTGTCGCCGAATCGTTCCGGACCCGTTTTGAGCATCCGCTGTAGCGATCGCATGCTCGCCATGATGCTGCCCGCGGCGCCGGAATCG
This sequence comes from Aporhodopirellula aestuarii, assembly GCF_023701485.1. Classification (GTDB taxonomy): domain Bacteria; phylum Planctomycetota; class Planctomycetia; order Pirellulales; family Pirellulaceae; genus Rhodopirellula; species Rhodopirellula aestuarii. The sequence goes on along the minus strand of NZ_JAMQBK010000023.1, from coordinate 137,781 downwards.
ATTGCTTGCACGTAGGCATCCGGGGTCGCCAATCGCTCTCGCCGAGAGCCGATCGTCAGCTCACAAATGTCTTCGCGAACAATCATCTCAAACAGTTTCGCATCCTTGTCTTTTGCGATCGTCGCTCGCCCGGTTAACTTCCAACCCTCCGCCGATGGCGGCAAATCCGAGTACTGTTCCCGCAACCGGTCGATGAACTCGGTTTGCCGTTTCTGGTTGTAGAAATAGTTTGCGAACCCTTTGCGTTCTTCGATTCGTTCTGCGGCGATCAATGGAATCGGCTCGCCGGACGCATCCTTGGGGCGGTTTTCGGCCTCGCTGTCTGGGGCATCAGGGGTCTCTTTTTTCGAATCGTCTTCCCCCTCGTTCTGATCGGGGCCCGCGTTCTCATCCGGACCCCCGTCCTCATCTGGAACTTCTGGTTCCTGTTTTTGCGGTGCCGGCGGAGGCGGGGGCAATGCCGACTTCATCTTTTCGAGTAGTTCGTCGCCGCGGTGAACACTCGCCAAACGAACGATCGTGTGAACAACGCGTCCGTCTTGGCGATAGGTCAGTGGCACTCGCCACTGGGCAGGAAAGGTCGCCAGAACGTTTTGGACATCGTTTGCGGTTTGCACGACGCGGTTGTCGATTTCGAGTATTTCATCTCCATATCGCAACCCGCGTCGGTACGCGTCACTGGATTGCAAAATGTTGGTCACCCGGACGCTGCCATCGTCTTCGGTACCAACGGTTGCACCGAGAGTGGCGTGGTCAAGGATCCGACCGCTGTGCAGTGACCCAAGGAAATTCTGTGCCTGGTCACCGGAGATGGCATAGCCCACGCCCACGTTGACGCGACCGCGTTTTTCAAACGAGGCCCGCCCGATGATGCCGATCAAATCCCCGTGAGCATCGTAGAGTGGACCCCCTGAGTTTCCTGGGTTAATCGAAGCGTCGGTTTGGAAACAGTTCCCGTATTCCAACAACGTTCCCGAGGGATACTGATACCGCTGCGTCCCGCTGATGATGCCCGCCGTTACGGTCGGTTGCAGATTGGTGGCTAACAAAAACGGATTGCCGATCGCGAAACAGGCATCGCCCACCTGCACACTGCGGCTGGGAACAAAATCCGCGGTCGGGAAATCGTCACGACCTAGCAATTGGATGAGTGCGAGGTCGCCAACAGGATCGATGCCGACGATGACCGCGTCGTAAACGTTTCCATCATTGAGTCCGCATCGCATATAGGTCCCGGCCGGGCTGCTGACGTGAAAATTCGTCAACGCATAACCATCCGAGGTGATCAGTACACCAGAACCGCCGCCAGCACCTCCGGGGACAAAAACGCAAACCGTTGAACGCATTGCCCGTTCGATGGCTGCGATGCGTTCCTGTTCCACTTGCCAAATCACATCGGTGTTGTTCGCTGCCGCTGACCCAGCCGAGACGCTCGCGTCATTTTCCGCGGCGACGGCGGTGACGATGTTGTCGCCGAAGCAAGCTAGGTATGCAAACAGACAGACGATCAGCAATTTTGGGTCTACATGCATGTCGAATTTCATTTTAGAAGTCGTCCCGAGAACCATTCGACGGTTCCACCCAACGTCCCGCTCAAATCAGGAAGAGTTTCCGTCGTCGATGTCTTAGGATCGTCGCCTTTGGGCAAGGGGGCCGCTTTTAGGGAAAGTCGTCCAGCATCGCCCAGGGGAAGTTCGAGCCCGAGTGATTCGCGATCTTGCAGGACACCCGACCATTGAACGCGATCGTCAAGTAGCACTTGGAGACGAACCGCCATGAACTGATTGACGTCGGTGTCTCGCCGGGCCGCGACGACCAGCTTTTGATAGCCATCGGGGATTCGAAACGTGATTTCACCGGGGACGTGCATCTGGATCGAGCCGCCTTCAGTGGCGGGCGAAAACCATTTCTTCATCTCGATCGCAACCGCGGACGCATTCGAAGTCGTTGTTTCGGTGCCGTAACCGGACGTTGCGATTTCAGCTTCCGCTAACGGTAAGATCCCGCCGGCGAATCGAATCTCTCGGATCTGGCTAACCGGGATCTGATGTTCGATGGAGCCGGCGAGTGTGACCCGCAAGTCCGACTCGCCGCGTGTCAAACTCAGTGATTCGCAGGCCCACACCGATCCAGAGGCGTCCGTCAACTGAATCGCAGCCGGCGAAACGCTTTCGCCCTGATTGGACAGCATCACCCCTTCGAGTTTCTCCAGCGGCGCCTCGATTTCATTGCCTCGCATCGAGAAACGCACCGATTTTCGGCTGATCCCCAACACCGTGCCGTCGATCGAATCGAGGGCCTTTTCGTTGCGACGGACGACCAAGCGGTCTCCGCGGCGGCTCTCCTCGATCCATCCCAACCACGTCGGATCGGTCGCCGGATTGCCCATCCGGAAACGAATCCACCGCAGCTGCTCGACAGGGAACGTGAGCGGTGATTGCCGAGTCGGCGTGACCGTGACCGATTGATCCGTCCAAGTCACCGCTGTGACGCTCAGCAGCGATCCCCCTGAGAGTTGCAGACGCATGGGCTGCGACGGGTAGGAGGAGCGGTCGAATTGCAATCTCGAGAGATCCGCGAGCGGAAGAGTTGCGACCTTGACCCCCTCTTTTAGGTGGAGGTCGCTCTCGTCGATTGCGACCAAATCGCCGGTCAGGGTTTTGCCGTCAGACGTGGTGACGCTCACTTCACTCGTCGTTTGGGCTGGCAATTCGTTGGTACTAGCGACGGTAAAGAGTGCCATGAACCAAGTGGCTACATACAATACGATTATTTTGTTCACTATTTTTGGGGTGTGGTATCTCGATCGCCTAGGCATCGTCTTCCTTTTGATTGTTCGTCAACGACTCGAGCAAGCGGGGACAGCCCGCCTCGAGCATATCGAGTACTTGTTCGAATCCTGCGTCACCGCCGTAGTACGGATCGGGAACCTCTTCGGGCCACGCCTCGTCGAGAAAGTCGGAGAATAGCCTCACATTGTCGGTTCCCGTCGAGGCAATCGATCTTAATCGGCGCATATTGGCGTGATCCATCGCCACCACTAGATCATAACTACCCCGGGCCAAATCGGTTGCGGTGACCTGGCGACCGCGAGATTCGAGGGAAAAACCGCGTTTGGCCGCGGCGTTCATCATCCGCGAATCGGGACGATCACCGACATGGTATCCCTCCGTTCCCGCGGATTCGATTCGAATGTCCAGTTGGGCGGCCTTCGCAACTGACTTCATCACAGCCTCTGCAGCGGGGGAACGGCAAATGTTCCCCATACATACAAATAAAACACTTGCCTTTTTCATAAAATGCGCCAACCATCGTGATAACTTGGATGTCCTACTCCCTGCCTTTTCGAGCTTCTCGATCATCCCACGTCACCTCGCGACTTGCCAGCCACCTTGGCCAACCTTCGACGTGTGAGACGATCACGAAATGTGAATTTGGGTAATTAGTGTTGCATTAAGTAGCTTCTAAGGGCTAGAATCTTCCTGAACCAATGGATTTACCGCTTCGGTGAGCGGTTGAAAGGAGAGATCTCGTTATGTCGATCAAATTCACGCAGTCTTGCCCTACCTGTGGTAGACGCATTGATATCCGAGCATCGCTGCTGGGTTGTACGGTCGCCTGTCAACATTGCGGTGCCGAGTTCACTGCGAATGCGAATGAGCAATCTCGTATTGGACGTGAGCCGACCGAAGACCTCCTCGATCGCGTCGAAAAAGCTCTGCGCCGAGCAGAGGAAGCTTCCATGGTGGGCGCAAACTCGGAAGTCACCCCGTAGCACGGTTTGGCCGCCTTGGGTTGAGAGCATTCGCTGCTAGCTCTGCCTCCCCTCTTCTTTGCTCTTTCTTTTTGCTCTACCGGGACGACTTGATCGAGTCGTCCCGTTTTCAATCGGTCGCGGCGATGCACTTGGCGACCGCCTCCCAAACCGGATTCACGGCTCCCGGTTCCGGTGAATCGAAGAACTCCCAATGGGAACAGTCAACATAGATGATGTCGTCCACCCCTGGGATCTTGGCCTGTTCGATGGACACCACGCCGTCACCTTCCCCCGTGCAAACGGCGTCGAACTGAGTGACCAGTTTGGAGAGTCTTGCCTCCAGCACGCCTCCTCTCGCTTTTTGTTGTTCGGCCAACAAGCGTGCTCGGACCGCTTGGAGTGTCGTTTCGTCTACTGGGCTGCCGGTCCCGATGATCGTCGTGTATCGCACGCCGTCTCGCCGCGGACGCGACGCGAGTGTTTGCAAAAACGCCGAGTTGGGACGTAAATCCTCTGCGCTGGGCGTGGTCGAGCGGTTGGTCAACACACCGAGCACGGTATCCGGGGTGAATTGGCCGTTGACGACCAGATCGGGCAAGGGTGTGACTTCCGCCCATTCGGAACCACCATGCGGCGAACCAACCGTGATCAGATGAGTGATACGTGGATTCGCCAGTTCTGGATTTTCGACCCATTCGCGGGCGACCAATCCGCCCATCGAGTGACCGACGAGTGCCAGCCGCGTGGAAGCATCACCGGCGAAGTTTTGCTCCACCAAGGCGGCCACCTTCTTTGCCGATGTCGCGACGGAGACGTGATCGTCGTAGTGAACGCATCCCGTTCGCAGTCCCGTGTCTCGGAAGTGACCGCGAATCGCTTGAAACGATTCGCTTTTTCCATGAAAGCCATGGAAGAAAAGCACCACGATGGATTGGTCGTTCTCGGTCTTTTCATCGAGTTCGAGTGTTGGTTCGAATTCAGGCCGTTCGGTCTTTAAGAATTTCAAATCGCAACGCAGACGCAGCAGCGGAGATCCGTCGCTGTCCTTTTCGATCATCAATGTGCCATTGCCCCGAAGTCCCGCATTGGCCCCTGCGATCAAGGCACGGGATGAGAATCGGTTCAGGTCGACAACGACATCGGGCAACAAAGCGGCGAGTGGTTGTTGGTCCGATGTGGCTTTCCCTGTCCGTAGCAAGCGGAGAAAATCGCGGAGGCGAACTTTCCCTTCGGGATCCGCTTTGAGGACCATGTCGACATCTTCGTCTCCCCACACGATCGACGATTCGTTCGGTTGCAGCACAATGTCGTCGGCGAGAACCCGATCGCCTGTTAATGCAGGCAAAACCAAGGCGAGGCAAATCGCCAGTGTCGTGCTGAGTTTGGCAAAGGTTCGACGAGAGAGTGGCGAGCCGCCGATTCTGTGAGGGGGCGTGGGTCTCATGGCTAGTCGCGTCGTTGTGAGGAAAAGGGATGCCGCGCCACGATGGGAAACAATCGTGAACGCAGTCTTTAGCTTACCGGTTCGATTCCGCTCAAACGACCCGATAGCGAGAAATCCCCGTCCGACGCCAGCCGATGCTCACAACAAGTTCACCGGATCGATATCGACCAAAAACTCGATTTCTTCTTTGGGATCGGTCTTGAAGTCGGCAAGGGCACGCCGAATCGTCTCGCCGACCACGGCCGCTTCGGTCGCTTGGAGCAGTAGGTGGAACCGGTACTTTCCTCGCAGTCGCACGATCGGCGGAGGAGCAGGTCCGAGGATTCGGACTTCGCTATTGAGCAGGTCTCTCGCCGATTCGAGCCGGGCAAGAATCGAATCGGCGACCGCTTCGGTTTTTTCCTCCACGGGGCCGCGGATGATAATTCTCGCGACACTACCCAGGGGCGGGTAGTTGAACTTCCGCCGGTTGACCATTTCTTCTTCGACGAATTTGAAATAGTCGTGCCGTGACGCCGCTTGGATCGCGGGGTGCTCCGGTGTAAAGGTTTGTACAATGACGCGCCCACCCCGGTCGCCTCGACCGGTCCGGCCGGCGACCTGGGTGACGAGTTGAAAGGTGCGTTCGGCGGCCCGGAAGTCAGGGAAATGCAATGCCGAATCGGCATTGATCACGCCGACGAGCAGCACGTTGGGAAAGTCGAGGCCTTTGGCGATCATCTGCGTGCCGAGCAAAATGTCGATCTCCCCGCTGCGAAATTCGGATAACACGCGTTGGTGGCTGCCCGGGCGTTTCATCGTATCGCCATCCATCCGCGCGATCTTGGCGTGGGGGAACTTCGCTTTGGCTTCCACTTCGAGTTTCTGAGTCCCCAGCCCGCCGTAACGAATCCCATCAAATCGACATGCGGGGCACCACGGCGGAGTACCGATCGTGTAGTCGCAGTAGTGGCACATCGCTTTGCCGCCGTCACGGTGATGAGTCAGCGGCATGTCGCAATCAGGGCAGGCAACGACGTGTCCACATGCCGGACACTGGATCGTGGTCGCGAACCCGCGACGGTTGAGCAATAAGATTGCCTGTCCCTTTTCACGCAGTGTTTCATCGACAGCCAATTTCAGCGGGCGACTGATCGCGCCGCCACCGCCTCGCTCATCACGCACCCGCAGGTCGACGAGTTGCACATCCGGCATCGGTCGGCCCGCGACCCGATCGGGCATCGAAATCAATTCGGCGTGTCCGCTTTGTGTCGCATGCCACGCTTCCATCGACGGAGTCGCGGATCCGAGCAGCAACGGGATGCCGAGCGACATCGCTCGCGCGTGAGCCACTTTGCGGGCGTGGTAGCGAGGCTGGGTGTCTTGTTTGAACGAGGTGTCGTGTTCTTCATCGAGAACGATCAGACCGAGATTCGGCAGCGGCGCAAACACGGCGCTGCGGGGCCCGATCACGACTTGCACTTCGCCGCGACGGATGCGTTGCCAGTGGAAGTGACGTTCCGAGGGGGACATCTGTGAATGCAAGACAGCAACCGATTCGAATCGGCTCTCGAATCGCCCACGGGTTTGTGGCGTGAGGCTGATTTCGGGAACCATCACGATGGCCGATCCGGCCTGCGCGACGACGTGCTCGATCGCGCGGATGTAGACTTCGGTTTTGCCGCTCCCCGTTACACCGTGCAATAACAACGTCCGTCCCCGTCCGCTATCGACGGCCGCAGTGATCCGCCCCAGTGCAGCGGTTTGTTGCTCGGTGAGGTGGTGTGTGCGTTCGGTTTCGCCATCGTTGGTCTGCGCCAGGATACGGATCCCCGAATGCATTTCGCGGCGCACTTCGGGGACGATCAGGTTTTTCTTCTTCAGACGCTTGATCGGATCTGCGGTGCATTTGGCCGCGACGGCTAGCTCTGCCGAACTCATCGGGCGGTTTTGCGAGATCAAGAATCGCATGACCACTTGTTGCTTGGCGGGTAGTTTTTCGAGTTCCGCGTCGCTGAGACCTTTGGCAGGCGTGAAGTAGGTCGTTTGTTTTGTCCCGGCCGCGGTGCGAACGCTCGACGGAATCAGGGTGTCAAACACCTGTCCGGCGGGGACCTGGTAATAGTGGCTCATCCACATCACCAATCGCACGAGCGAAGCGTCGCAGAGGGGAGATTCATCGAGGCATTCGGCGACGTCGCGGAGTTTACGATGCACCGCCTTGCCCTCCTTCACCGCCACGCACCAGCCCGGAGTCGGCTTTTTGCGATGGCCCAGCGGCACGCCCACCCGCATGCCCGGTTTCAGTTCTTCACGCAGCGAATCGGGAATGCGGTAGTCGTAGGGGCCGTGGGGTGAACGCGAGAACACGATCGACGCCAGCGTCACATCGTCCTCGACGGCGAGTTCCCAGGGGGGCGGATTGGTTTCGAAGAGTTCGGATTGGGCCGCTGGCCCGAGACCCGTGTCCATTGCCGGACCGTCATCTTCGCCGTCGCCGAGCGGATCCGGCCACAGAGCCCCCGAATCATCGCGTGATCCTTCCGATCGGTTGCGTGACGCATCGGGCTTGCGAGGCTGTTCGGGTTCGTGGGAGGGGATTGGCGGCGACACAGGTGTTCCGGAGGTGAGCAACGGAGCCGGGGAAATGACGATCGGCTCTACTCGAAGATCATCCGGGAGGATGGGCAGTGAATCAAGCGTCGACATGGCTGAACCCTTCAATGGAATGAGCCCTTCGGTGGAAGGGGAATGCTGCTAAAACCGCTGGATTCACTATCGCCATCCCCGCCGACGCGTTTGGTCAACCGGGTCGGAAAAAGTCCCAGGATTTCATGGGTTGCCAGAAACCCCCGTCTCCGACCATACTTCGGGGCCGTTTTTGACACATTCCACTCCTCCTATTTCAACCACGCCCGCATTTCGATGGCAAAAAGCAAGAAAAAAGCCGAGACCGTGTTCCTCGTCTGCGAAGAAACCGGCCACTACAACTACACCCTCCGTCGCAAACCGGGTGGCGAAAAGCTGCGGCTGAAGAAGTACAACCCCCACGTGCGTAAGCACACCTGGCACCTCGAAAAGAAGAAATAAGCCCTTTTAGGCTGCATTTCCCTCGGACACCTCGCTCTCGCAGCCGGAATGCACGCATTCCAAACGGTTTTGCGCGTGATGGTGTGAGCGAGGGATTTTTTTTGATCTCGGGTTATTGGAATGAGCAACAAGGCGTCAAGGATGCAGCGACAATGGCGAATCACTCCCCACGACGCTCCCTTGGTCGAGCAACTGATTCGTACCTCCGGCCTCTCGCCGGTCGTGGCGCAGTTGCTGGTGAGCCGTGGTGTTTATTCCAGCAATGACGCTTCGGCGTTTCTTGAGACGAAACTGACGAATCTTCGCGACCCGCAATCGCTGCCCGGGATCCCCAAGGCGACCCAAATCCTGATCCGAGCGATCGAGGACAAAACCCCGACGGTCATCTACGGTGACTATGACGCCGACGGCATGACCGGCGCCGCGATCATGGTCAACACGCTGCGTTTGCTTGGGGCCGATGTCAGCTATTACGTCCCCAATCGCCTCGAAGAAGGCTATGGGCTGAACGAAGACGCGATTCGCACTCTCGTCACCCGTGGCAAGAAACTCATCGTTTCGGTCGATTGCGGGATCGCGAGTGTTGGCTGTGCCAAACTTTGTCGCGAACTCGACGCCACCCTGATCATCACCGACCACCATCAAATCGGTGAGGAGCTTCCCGACGCCGAAGCGATCGTTCACCCCCGGCTGCCGGGAACGAATTACCCGTTCGGCGAACTTTGCGGCGCCGGCGTGGCGTTCAAATTAGCGTGGTCGTTGTGCCAAGCGAAGTGCGGCCAGAAAAAAGTCACCCCGCCGATGAAACGGCTGCTCATGCAGTCCCTCGCCCTTGCAGCGATCGGCACGATTGCCGACGTGGTGCCCTTGGTCGACGAAAACCGTGTGTTGGTCAACCATGGTTTGAAGGCTCTCAAAGCCGACCCTTTGCCGGGCTTACTCGAGCTGATGAAACGGACGAAGCTCGACCAGGTTTCCGAACTGAATACCGAGAGCGTTTCGTTTACGCTGGCCCCACGACTCAACGCCGCCGGCCGGCTTGGACAGGCACAACTCGGGATTGAGTTGATGACGATCGATGCCGGTGAGCGGGCGGTGATGTTGGCCGAGTACATTGATGGCCTCAACGCGACGCGTGACACGTTGCAGCGAAGCGTGCAGCTCGCCGCTCAAAAACAGATCAAAGAAGAGTTCGATGGCGAAAACGATCCGGCCCTCGTGCTCAACGGCGTCGGCTGGCATGCGGGGGTCATCGGAGTCGTCGCCGGACGACTGGCTGAAAAATACGCCAAACCGGTGATCATCATTTCGATGGACCAAACGGGGAAAAGCGACGCGGTCGGATCAGGCCGTGTCGGTGGAACCGGTGTCAATTTGTTTGAAGCGTTGAAGGATTGCGAAAATCGCCTCGTCCGCTTCGGTGGCCACCCGGCAGCGGGCGGTTTGACGATTCGTGAATCTGAAATTGAAGCATTCCGGGGCGATTTCTGCGAAGCCGTCGCCAAGCAATGGGCCGATCAATCGATCGAGCCCGCGATTCAAATCGATGCCGAGGCACCACTCGGTCAACTCAATCTCCATATCATGAGTCAGATCGAAACAATGGCTCCGTTTGGAGCGGGGAACCCAAGGCCGGTGCTCATGGGACGCGGCATCGAACTCGCCGAACCGGCTAAGAAGATGGGCAGCAGTGAACGCCACCTGTCGGTGCGATTGAAACAAGGCAGCAAGGTCATTCGCGGGGTCGCGTTCGGGGCTGCTGATTGGTGTGAGCCGCTCAACGAATGCGCCGGCCCGATCGAGATCGCCTACCGCCCGGTCATCAATGAGTTCCGCGGGTACAAGAGCGTCGAGATCCACCTCGTCGATTGGCGCGAGCAAACTGTCTCGGAACCCGTGCCGTCTTAAGCATCCCTTGTGGCGACAGTCGCTACTTTCTTCACCCGCAACCTGCAGCGGTAGTACTGCAATTGGGATGCAGTCGTTGAGCTGCGGTCACGTCAGTAAGGATGAATTCGCGTTTTCGTAACGTGTTGCGCTGTAGGCGTTTAGGTTGCGAAGTTTGGCGTGGCATCCGTTTTCGGCACCGAACGTGTTAATAGGAAATCAATGAAACTTCCGTCGTGGAAGGATTGATGAACTCTTGGCACCTCAAGGGCAGCGGAAATGGCTACCGACGCACACTTTGACGAATGCACGCCTCCGGATCGATCGAGTTGTCAGCACCAACGGTCGTTCCTCGAAAGGTTTCTCGACGCTTTTCTACAGGAGTCGAGTATCAAGTGGATGTTGGTCATCGGTGCGGCCATTATTTCGGCCTCATCGTTGATGCTCGTCACGCGTCAATGGAACACTTGGCCGGTTTCGCTCAAGTACTTCGCGATCCTTTCCTACACCGCGGGGACGTATGCGGTGGCGGAGTACTGTGGTCGTCGGTTGCGACTCGATGCAACGTCTCAGGTTCTCCGGTTCTTGACGGTGGTACTGATTCCGATCGGATTTCTTGCTCTCTCATGGTTGTTCGATGATTCTGTAACGGCAACCGACTCGGCGGTTTCGCTACTGCTGTTGATCCCCGCGACGGGGTTCATGCTGTTTGCGTGCGATCGTATTTTCTCGCATTGGTTGCATGGCCGCCAACACACCTTCGTCGCCTCGTTTGTGCTGCTTTGCTTGGCAGGAGCTCTCCCTGAGATCGGCTCGACTTGGTTGGCAGTCTTGTTGTCATCCGGGTTCTGGTTGGTGATGACGTTTGGTGTGGTGAAGGTGAATCGTCATGTCTTTTGGCTTGCCGAAGAGAACCGTTACCCTCGCATTTTCGGATTCTTGCCGATCGCGTTACTCGGATCGCTCTTCATCGTGTTGGTCGTCGCCAAAACCCATGCGGTGATTCCGGTTCACTGGATCGGGTTCGGTTGCGTGATGCTGGCGTCGACCGTCCTGATGACGACCCAAACCATCGCGGACGTCTTTCGAAAACGGACGGGCGATTTGTTGCATCCGTTGCCTTGGTCGATCGTCGCTCCACTGTTGGTAGGGTTGCTGCTGACAGCGACCGGTGTGCTGTTTTCATTCGCCGGTTTTTCGTTTTCGGGGTCGGCGACGCGGGCGGTTGTTCCGACGACGCTGGTCGCCGCGGTGCTGCTGTTCGTGATCGCTCGTGACACGCGTCATTCAGGGTTCGTTTGGGCAGGTTTGGTACTTGTCACGATCGCTTACCAATCCTGTCCGACGCTCTTTGGTGAACTGATCCAAACGATCAAATCGGGGGCCGCTTCAGCGATTAACGAAGAGCGACTGCCGGTTGCATTCTACGGATTGACATACACGCCGTTACTCGCGGCATTCGCAATTCTCAGTCGATATTTCAAGCAGCGTGATCGCAGTGAGTTTGCCGTTCCGCTGAGGCATTTTGTGACGGGATTGTCACTGTTGCTGGCCGCATTGTCGGTAACCAATTTGAAAGCCGCGTTCCTCGTCGGCGTCGTCAGCGTTATCGGTTTTGTCTTTCAATCCGTCGTGTTTGGAGATCGCAGGTTGATCCTCGCCGCGTTGGGGACCCTGATCATGACGGTTGCAGTCGCGGTCCCGTTTATCGAGGCGATGGACTATGCCCAAATCGACTCGCGTTGGTCACTTGCTTCGTTGGCCGGTCTGGGACTGTTGTTGAGCGTTGTGCCAAGGTTGGATGCGATGCTCAGCAGTCGATGTTTTGATCAACGCGAACCGGTACGTTGGTTTCGCACGTGCGGGGAAATCATCACGTTGCTGATTAGTGTCTTGTGGCTTGTGATGCAATTCGCGAACGTCTCGCGGCATCTAATTCCCAATCTAGGGCAAATCGATTACAGCGTTCTCATGCTGGTGCTGGCATCGTTGAGCGTGCTGACATTGAGGTCTCGTCAATATGCCATCGGAGCTTGGACTTGGCTTCTGGTGCTGGTCGCGGTGTTGATGGAGGTCGATTCGCTGAGCATCCATGGCCCGGATCTGCTTGCAGGTTCGACGATCCTTTGTGGCTGTCTCTCGCTATCAATCTTGTTTGGATTGAAAAGGGTGGGCGTGCCGATCTCACCCACGCGATTTGTTGCCTATGGGCGCTGGGGCGACGAGGCCAAGTGCCCGACTCCATTGGCCGCGATGTTGTTACCGCTGGCAGATCTCACGTTGTTTTTCTTCGGAATGTCGGTCTGCTTTGTTTACCTGCCGTTGCTTTTGTGGTCGACGGCGATGTTGGATCTCACTGTCTTGTTGCCGGGCTGGGCCTTGGTCGTCGTGCTCAGCGGGATCGCTGTTTTTCTATTCCGACATGACATCACGACTTCGATTGCGATGTTCTTCGCACCGATCGTGGTGGGGGTTGGTGCGGGAACATTGGTGCCGTCGTTTCTTACATACGACAATCTTCCGCTCGCGTATGGCGTTGCTTCTGCGGGATTGCTGATGGTCGTTCATCGTCGTTTTGCGACGACAGGCTCACGCTTGTTAGGAGTGTGTTCGATCTGGCCGGTCGCGATTGCAACGCTCGGAATGGTGTATTTTTCGCCGATGATATTGGTTGCATCAGCCGTCGCCATGTCGACTTTGCTGTTCGTGTACCGACATGGAGTCGATGACTGGGAAACACGCCGAACGCATCTTGCGATCTTGGCGAGCGTGCAGTTTATCGTGTCCGTTTCGATGCTCAGTGGTTTTCGAGGGTTCGTATTTCAACTGCCCGTCGACCCGCTGCTCGCGTCGGCATGCACGTGGATGACGGCGGCCTCGGTTGTGGCCCTGGTTTTGTTTGAGATCAGTGGCAACGTGCTCGACGCTGTGAAAATCAGGCGGTGGAGTTTGGTGCTGCGAGGCGTCGCGTTGGTGTTCTTTGGCGTGTGTCTGGTGTCGGACGGGTTCTCGTTGCTGGAAAGAGCTTTGGTAATCAGCTCTTTGATTGTGGCGGCGTTTTACGAGTGCTTTGTTGCCGTTCGACGACAAAACGAAGCTCACGTGGTTGGCGTTTTCGCAATCGTGGTGCTGACGATCAGTTGGTTTCATTGGCACCATGAAATTCCTGTCCCCCATCAATGGTTGCGATTGCTCACGGTCTCTGCAGCAGGTGTCTTGATGGTGCTTGCTCGACGATGGACAAACCATCCGAGCCTCGGAATCCTGGTTCGGGGCAGTTGGCTCGCAGGGCTTTCCCTGCCCCTGGTCGTCACGCTTTGGAGTGTGTTGGGGTCTGCACACGGACCGTTGGAATTGTTGATCGTGTTCGCCGCCGCGACGTTGTGGTTTGTCTATGGCCGTCTGTACGAGCAACGAAGCTACGTGATTGGATCGGCGGTGATGCTGAACATCGGATTGAGTTCGTTGTTTGCATCTTGGTTGATGACCGATCCTCAGGCGTATCTGATCCCATTGGGGCTTACCGTGATCGGATTGGTCGAGCTCCTTCGCAAAGACATTCCTGTTCACGCCCACGATCCACTTCGCTATCTCGGTGCGTTGACGATTTTGGTTTCGCCGTGTTTTGAGATTCTCGGCGGCAGTTGGTTTCACCTGCTGTCACTGATGATTTTGTCCGTTCTCGTGATTTTGATCGCAATCGGATTGCGGTTGCGGGCACTCATTCATGTGGGAACCGCCTTCTTGTGCGTCGATTTGGTGGCGATGGTCGTCAGGTCATCGATCGATCATCCGGGCATGTTATGGGCGACAGGGTTGGTGTTGGGGGCGTCGGTGATCGCGATCGCGGCTACTTGCGAGCACCACCGCGAAGGACTGCTCAGTCGCATCAGGATTATGAGTGATGAATTGGCCACGTGGCGTTAAACGCTGTAGTTCTTGTTTTCAATGTCTCCTAAAGGGTATTTGCTATGAAATGGTTTTCACAATTCAGTTTGATCATGCGATCGAACGTCACATCGCTCTGCGAACAAGTCGAGAATCCTGAGCGGATGTTACATCAGCTCATCTTGGACATGCAGGAAGAATTGGCAAAGGTGAAACACTCGGTGGCTGAAGCGATTGCCGACGAGATCCTGATGCGTAAAACCGTCGAACGTGAACAGGCAGACGTCGAACGTTGGGGCCAGCGTGCTGAGGATGCCGTTCGGCGGGGCGACGATTCGTCCGCCAAGGCAGCCCTGCAGCGTCAAATCGCGTCGAGGTCACGCGCTGAACAATACGCCGGTGAACATGCCACGCAGCAAGCAGAAGTGCAAAAGCTGCGAGACGCCGTCCGCAATCTTGAAGACAAGATCCGGCAAGCGAAACAGAAGAAGACGTTGCTGACGGCGAGACTCGCGCGGGCAACATCTACGAACAAAATCAACTCCGTGATCGACCGAGTCGACAGTCAATCGGCGTTTTCCCAGTTCGAACGGTTGTCTGAGCGAGTCGATCGCGAGGAAGCGGTCAGCGAAGCTTGGCAGCGACTCGACGGCGAACAAGACGAGGACGACGCACTGCATCGAAAATTCGAGCAAGACGAACTGACACGGCAACTCGATAGTGAACTCGAATCGCTGAAGGCACGTGTTGATCCGCCCGCGTCCTGAGATGCCGATCGGCCTAGCCCGGATATTGCCTAGGCCGGGCCGAGGTCGCGAAAAACCTGTCGCATCCGCATAAACCTGATTTGCTGGAAATACATTCTGTTATTTTCAAAATCAATCGATTTGCGACCGTAGTTCCGGCTTGGCAATGGTTTATGCGATACGGCCTACGAATCGCGTGCAATATCGGGGCTAGGTGACGCGAAAATGGCGTGCCAGCAACCGGGATGGAAACATCAACGCGAAAATCAAAACGGCGATCTTCGCGCCAACGGCCAACATCGTAATCGCGGCGGCGATCGGAATGATCGCCAGGAGCCCGGAACCGATGGTCGCTTGAATGCGTTCGGGAGACGGATTCATCGTCGCCGAACGCGCACGTAGCAGCGTCGTGGCCAGCATCAGCAAAATGGCTGCGGGAAAGATCACGACGGGATCGACTCGCCACGCCGTCATCCAAGAAGGGCCCTCGCCGTCGTAGCCGATGCCCGCCACGCGTGGAGCCCAGGCGAGCAGCATCGCGCCGATCGTCATCGCGACCAATCCGATCGGCAGATGAATCGTGCGATCGCCAATCGATTCGCGACGACCGAACGTGGTCAGTCCAGCAATGTAGGTGCCCATCCCGATCGCAAATGTTAGCACCACGGGTGTGATGCCCAGGAACAAGGGTTGCCCCAGTGCGACGAGTTGTTGTGACGCGAGTTTCTCGGTACCAATTCCCGAGGCGATCGCGGCACTCGACGCGGCGGCGCCGAGCAGAAAACTCAAGGTCCGGCACGCACCCATGAGAACCGGGGCGACCGGTGTTCGTTTCATCGGTCCATCATAAAGAACGATACAGATCGCTAACGCAATCGCGACGAGGGCGGGCAACCAACCGATGCTGATGCCGCTCCCTAACCCGATCGCTAGCGGTGGAAGGATGCCAAAAAGAAGCAGTCCCCAACCAGCAGCCTTGGCGGTGGGGAGTGAGATCGACCCGGTGACGAGTGGGCCGTTGCGGCGATTCTTTTCGTCATGAGGCAGATCGAAGACATCATTAAGAATCATCCCGGCCCAGTACAACGAAACACCCGCGACAAGTGCCGCGGCGAGCGCAAGCCAGACTCCGCGACCCTGATCGGGGAAAGCACCGAGATTGAGCCGGTTCGTGTACCAACCGCTGCCTCCGAGTACCAACAGGAACGCCGCCGCAACGTCAGCGATGACTGTAAATACGTTAGGCAAACGGACTAAGGTTGCCCACGATTTCCAATTGGCTGTGTTCATCGGCGAAGCATTCGACTTTGACGCTCGGTAATATGAATTCCATAACGAGACAGGTAACGATCGGTGTCGTTGGTGAAGTTGACTTCCATGTCTTGGTTCTCAAACCGAAACCGTCCGATCGGAGGTGATGAAATCGGACGAATCGAATAGAGCTCG
Source organism: Aporhodopirellula aestuarii (assembly GCF_023701485.1). Lineage (GTDB taxonomy): Bacteria > Planctomycetota > Planctomycetia > Pirellulales > Pirellulaceae > Rhodopirellula > Rhodopirellula aestuarii. Next base: position 121,544 of record NZ_JAMQBK010000023.1, on the reverse strand, counting down.
ATCAAACTGATTAAGCGACCGGTTCGTTTCGCAGGGACACCGGTTTCGGCGGAAGAATCCTGGCTCGTACCCGCGACATGGGAATCCGCGGCCAATGGGTTGTCAACCGGTTCGTTCGATCTGCCTGACGGCATTGGAGGGGAATCCGAATTTGCAGCTCCCGGTTTCGTAGCGACGTCGATCGGATCGGTCCAAAATTCGATCCGCAACGGCAGGCCTTGTCCGAATCCGGTTTCTTGCGACGGGGTTTTGGCGATCGCCACAACGACGTGCGTGGGACAAAGTTCAGGCCATGCTGTCGTACCGAATTCGGCCAGACGCGTCTCTCGCACATTGGCCCGCAAACTGCCGCGGACGATCCAGACGTCGCGATCTTCGAGCCGGCCGGAAACGATTTCCAAATCATGGTCAGCGGCGATCGACTCGAGCATCTCTGTCCAGCCTCCAACGCGTACGGACGGCGGGAGGTGACTACCGAGTTGCGGCGGCTGAGGTGTTTCTTCGCGATGTACCGGAGCGGTGATCTCGTGATTTCCAGTGCCGTGTATCCATTGATCCAGTCGGCCCACGTCGACACGCTGTAGTCTAACGATGTCACCGATTTGTTCGCGGGTCCAGGCCAGTCGCCCGTCGCTGATTTGTTGCAGGGTGTGTTTGCCGTCGCCGTCGTGCATGGCGACTTGCATATTGAACCAACCGCTGCCGTCACCGGCCTGCTCGTAGGTACCGACGCCGATGACTTCACGGCCACCGACCCAGACCCGTTGGCGAAATTTGGCGTCGAAGGCGGGGCCGAGGGCGATTTGTTCGATCACGCGGGCGAGTAATCGACGCGCGGGATCGGTCATCACCGCGGCGGTCGGTTGCGTTTGCGACGTCGAGAGGGCGGATTGGGCGAATGAGTGAGGGATTTCTGCCGACAGCAAACCGCCGATCACCATTGCCCAAAAAGGCAGCAAAAGTGCGTGATTTACGCCGATTGAGCGTCTGCGGCCGGCCCGCGTGCTGCTCCAACGAGCACAAATACAGTCGTGCGGATCAATCTTCATGTGCGGGTTGTGACGATTTTATCAAAGATTCGAGGCCCGGCGTGCCGATGCAACCTCGTAGCGATGGGTCCGTTTGTGGATTCAGAGCGTCTTCGGCTTGCGGATCGTAAAGATCTCGGGCCGTCGAAGTCCATCCCATTCGATCCTGATTCGTCGACAGACGGATTACCACCTGTTTGACTTTCGGCCCGTGATTCCCTAGCGAATCTCCCCGGATACTCAAACGCAGCGACCCATGACGGGGGAAAAGATGAAACGAATCGTCACTCATTTGGCGCTAACGGCGACCATGGCGATGATCGCCACCGGGTGTGTGCCGGTTCGCCATAACATGCCACCGGAGCAGCGGATGATGCAGCCCGGACCTGGCGTCGGTGGACCTGGCCCCGGCGTCCTCGGACCGCCGCCATACCGCCCAGCGATGGGTTCCATGCCTGCTGGCGCAGCAAACGGTTGTGTTACCATGGATGACAGTGCAACCGCAAACGGTGGCACGTCAATCAGCGACCTAGCCACCGGAACTAGCAATCCCGAGATTTCACAAGTCGGGTACGACCAAGTCCAAGCTCAAACCGCGGGCTTCCGTCAGAAGATTGGCAGCGCGAACGCAGCCGATTGCGGTTGTGGCGGTCACGGCGAAGCCTCAGGTGGCGGTCAAGTCATTCCGCCTGGAGGCGGTGTGATGATGATGTCAGGCATGCCCGGCATGATCAGTACCGCACAAGTTACCTTCGGCAGCCCTGACGGGATGCACGTTCGCTACGATGTGAGCGGATCCGGCATGTTCGACAGCGAGCCGCTCGTCGTTCCTGCTCGGCAGAACTTCCCACAAGGCGGTCTGTATCGTCTGAAATTGACGAACATCCCAAGCCGACCCGGCGTGGAACTCTATCCGACCGTTGAACTTGCATACGCCAACCCGCGAACGGGGGCCTACCTGGCTCACAACTCGGTGCCGTTGCAGTTCACCGAAGAAGACTTTGACCAAGTCCTGACGGGTAACTTCGTCACCAAAGTCATCTATCTTCCAGATCCCGAGTTCCAAGGCCCAGCAATCGCGGGTATCGATACACTCGTCAGCACACGCCTCGATCCAGGTATCGACCCGATCGTCGAAGCCGACCGTCGCGGTAGCATCCTTGCGATCATCCGTCTTGGTGACAAAGACATCGAGATGGCCGGAGCCGGAATGGCTGGCCTCGTCGGTGGCGGCATGATGGGACCACCGATCACCGGCTTGCCTTCACCATTCGCACCTGCCATGACCGATGGTTGTGGAACACCTAGCGGCCCGGGTGCCGGCAAAGTGGGAGCACCACCTAGCCTGCCCGGCATGATCGCTGGTGTGAACGCTCCGCAGTACGGAATGCCTTACACCGGCACGCCGATCGGATTGCCCGGACCACCACACATTCCACTCGGTGCACCGGCTGGTTTGCAGAGTCACACGATCCGCAACCGCACTCATATGCACATGCCACAACCGGTTCAAGACGTACGCATCGACGTCCGTCAGCAACCCGGCATGAGCTATCCGAACCCGGTAAGCCGCATCCGAGTGACTGAGCAGAACATCCACCCAGGTGTTCCTAACGCCCGACCAGGCTTCGACCGCGGCAGCGAGCGGGTCTATTAATCGAGGCTGATCACAGCCGAGCGAAGCGGGCTGATTCAGTCCGCTTCGCTTGCGTTAGCGAAAACGTGTCGCCGGATGCATATCCGGCGACATTTTCACCAGGATGTCCGTTGAGTCCCGTCAGATAGGAAAGGATCAGGCGATGTTAAGTAGCTCACCGTTAAGAAGCTCCATGTTGCTGCTTTTGATCGCGGGTTGCGTGTCGAGTATCGCCATGGCCGCCGACCCGTCTGACTATCTTTCTCCTCGTGCAGGGCACCCGCTCTTCACCGGGGACATGCCCGCAGGTGCGATCGCAGCGACTCGCCAAGCGATGGGGCACCAACAACCGCCACCGGTCTATTACCAACCCGTCAAATTTCAAGGGCCTCCGGGCGTGCGGTTTTCGCTCGCCCAGTACGGTTCGTTCGAAGAAGGCGAGTCGGATCTGATGGCTGGCCTGATGATCGGCCAAGTCTACCGCTTTCGAGTCACCGGACTTCCGCGAGCCGAGGGCGCCGAACTTTACCCGACGATCGAGATGGTCGACCGAACCTATCCACCACCGGGATTGGCGACGACTTATCCGATCCCGATCAATCTGGACGAAGATGACATCCTCGCCGCGCTCGAAGGGCGATTGGTCACACGCGTGATCTACCTCGAAGACCCTCAGACTGCGGTGCCGTTGGCGGAAGGTCCCAACGGACCGATTGCTTTTGATGTCCCTGAATATCAAGACCCGTTGGAGGTCGCCGACTTGCGTGGACGTACCGTTGCGATTCTGCGGGTCGGATCGTTGGCTCCACCACGAGCCGAAGTGTTGAAGGCTCAGTTCTTCTTTGGTCACCCTTCCTGGGCTCCCATTTTCAAGCCAAATCCATGATTGCACTCGCCGAGAACTTGCAACGCGTCCGAATGGCGGGCGTGCCAACCGTTTGCGCATGGATGCTCATGGGCCTGGTTATCGTTACCAGCGGATGCGCCGGATTACCATTGAACGGTCAACGCGGGCAAGCCGATGCCGTCGCGCCTGTGTCCCCGCCGGTACCCGAAACCGCTGCCACCGCTCCGGCCTCTGCTCGGCCTGTGACGACAGTTGCACCCACGCCGCCGCAGCCGATCAACCAAATCGCCCAAGTCGGATTCCGCCGATCGGCCGTACACGTCGGTGACGACAACTACGTGACGGATGATTGTGGCTGCTCCTATGGACCGTGTGCCGTGGGGGACTGCGGCGGACAATCCTGTGCGACGTGCAATCAACGTCCTCAGGGTTACGCGATGCCGGCTATGACGCCGCCACCGTGGATCTATGACCCGCAAGAATTCCTCTGCGACGGAGGAGATCAATCTCCCGACGCGGCGCTGACGATTGACGATCGGATCATCGGTTTGCAAACCGAAGACACCGTGACCCATTACACGACCGAGAGCGGTGATATCGAATTTGCCGCGTCGAATCGGGTATGCGTGTACTCACCCCGCTTCGGCAACGTGCGCCGTATTACCGGTGCCCTTCAAGGCGACGGGGCGATTGGTGTCTCGGGAGTGATCCGGCCGGTCGGACCGCAGGGCGTGAACTACGACTTGCCTGGGTTGGTCGTTCGCGATTCGGTCGAAGTCGACCACGCCGAATTCACCCGTCGAATCGACTCGATGCGTGATCGCAATCGTGGTGTTCGGATCGAACGGGTCCAGCAGCTTCATCTCGCGTCCGATGTGCTCACCGTGCTGGCAGGAATCCAGAATTTCAGTATCTCTGAACTCGACGAGTCCCTCATCGCGATGCTTGAGAAACATGCTGTCGCGGCCAATGTTTGGTTGACGGAGGAAAGCGTCGAGGTTGAAATTCAGGACCTTGCACCGCCCGTGTTGACGCGTGATCAGAAAGTGGACGCACTTGTTGTCTATGAGTTCCCTGATGACGGTCGGCTTAACCTGATCAAGATCGCGGACAAACAACACGCCGCGATCGGCGACACGATCACGTTCGCATTGCGACTGCAAAACGTCGGCGACTCGGCGGTTTCAGGTGTCGTGGTGACGGATAACTTGACCACAAGGCTTGAGTACGTTGCCGACAGCCAAACGGCGAGCATCGACGCGGACTTCGAGACGAAAGTCAACGACGCGTCATCATCGCAACTGATTTGGCGATTGAAAGAGACACTCGCGGTCGGTGACAGCGTCACGATCGAATTCAAGTGCCGCGTGCGATAAGACTCGCTTGCTCCAACCCGGCGAAGTGAACGCTTCGCCGGAGTTATCGGTGTGAGCAAATCCGGCTCACTCCACGGCGGTTGTTCCAGAGGTGAACGAACCAGGTACGCCTTGCTTGTTTGCTAGAGGCCTCGCTTGTTTGTTAGGGAGCGGGCTGCGTGCGAAGCTGGTCGATTTCGGAGAGTTTGAACCGGGTGCTTACGATCGAATGCTTGTCTGCACCTGGGCGGTATTTGATGTAGGTGGTTGCGACGATCGTGCCATCACTCAACTGCTCGACACCTGGGTACCCGCAATCACTGCCCGCGTGACTGTGCAACAGCTTCACACGACATTGCCCCGGATCTCCGTTCTTGATGTCTGCGTACGTCCCGACCCACGCGACGAAATGCCCTTTCGTTTTGCTGCCTGGGGCTTGGTCGCGAAACGCGATTACCCAACGACCATCGGGTGTTTGCACACCGATGTGTCGGTCACCGGTGAGTCCCCAAGGCGTGTCGTTGGGTGTGCTCCACGATTGACCCTCATCGCGAGAAAACATCACGAGGCTCCGACCTTGGTGTGTGTTTTCTCTCATCAGGCAGCACAATTCGGATCCATCGGGTGAACGAAACACAAAGGGTTCACAAGGATTCTTTCCGTCCGCCGCGGCGACGACCTTTGGCGTCGACCACGTCAGTCCTCCGTCCGACGTGATCGTTTGCAACACGTTCAACGGTGACCTGTCTTTTCCATCGGGACCCTTGTGATAGAGCCCGAGATAGCGACCTTCTTTGAGGGGCACGATGCTGCTGAACGTCATCACGCATCGAAAACCGAGTGGCGGCATCTCCTTCCAAGTGTTTCCATCGTCCTCACTCATGATGCTAGGCATTCCGGGACCGCCGCGATGCCCCAACGCGGCGGAGAATACCCACAATCGGGCAACGCCCTGCGGATCAATCATGCGGTAAATGCTGGGGCAATTTTGATGCGTTGAAAATCCGGGTGGCAGCCTGTCATCCAACCGCACCCAAGTTTTCCCACCATCCTCGCTCTTGGCCATCGGTCCGGCCGCGCCGCCATGGTTAATGCACCAAACACAAAAGATCGTGTCGGTACCAGGGAGCTTGAGCGTCGTCGGGTGTCCTTGATAAATTTGCGGTGTTCCGCGAGCAATCACGGTTTGACGATTCGTTTCGCCTGAAAGATCAATCGTCCGCAAGTCCGGCCCGTCGGCTGCCACGAACGTTGCGGACGAGGCGATCAAAAGAGCGCAAGCGAATGACGCGTACACGAGTGATTTCGTTTTCATGTTTTTAGAACGCAAAAGGAACGGGGCGGTCGGTAGAGCGATTCGCGGCCAGCGTCGTGAGACGATCGCCGCGGAACAATCTCAGATTGGAGGGCGAATTCGACGGCGCGAGCAGGCAACGACCTGCTCGCGATCCTGTCGACGAGCACCGAGAGCAGCATGTCGCGGATCGCTCGCATTGCCGTCGCGGTACGGATGACGTTATAGGTCCAGGCTGTCGGTTTCTCGCATGCCGCGAGTGCCTAACGCACCCCACAAGCCATACGGACTTTTCGCACCTAAGCTGGGAGTCGCGGTCACGTCTCCGGCCTCGATGCTATCGGTGATGAATTTGACCGCGCCATCTACGGTGAGAACATGTGCACCGCCCTGGTGGCGACTGCCTGCGGAAGATACTCCCTGCGAAACGTCGCGACCCCGGAAGCAACTCGGGCTATTCGGGGGCAGGATGGTTTGAAAGGTGCTGTATTGCAACATTCCGGTTGCCCACCGATACCCGCGTGCTTCGCTCGTGCCGTTTCGAGTGTCGGTGCTGGATCGCAGGAACTGCGGGCGATCCGGATCGACGCGATCGAGACAACGCTGCAGGTCCATCGCTGAATGCGTGACAAGGGCATCGTTGGTGTAATACGCGTTGTCCGCGTTGACCTCTTTGTTACCAAGTGACGTGCAGATCTCTCCACACATGATCGTATTGGACGTGCCGTCGGTAATATCTCGGAAGCGAGTCGTGTGGCGTGACCAGAAACATCCACGGTTCGTCGCTCTTGCGTCAATCGCGGCCGTGCTGTCGTCGGACTTGTTCGTTCCGGCGACTTCGGCGTTATCGTCGTCAGCGACTTGATAGTACCCGAACTGATTTCGCCCACCTGAGTTCGTCAGGTGAGCGTGATCGCCGACACATGCCGCGTAGTTGGTGCGACCTTTTGAAGGCAGCCCCATCCCCGGATCACTCGGGCAACGAAATGCCGGAAGATCGGTGTTCCAAGGTACGAAGTTTGTCCATGGCGTTGGACCCATCGGGACGTAGCGATTGCCGGCCGAGTCGACCCCAGCGGCGATCGATTCCCAGATCGCTTGTTGTTCGATAAACGGAGTCACCCCCACCATCCAGCTCAGGAATAGGCGGTTCGATTTGTTGTTGCTGATGGTCGTCGACGGATCGGGGGAGGTGCCTCCGAGGTTTCGTGGTAACTGATTGTAGGCGGAGTGATAGTTGTGAAGGGCCAAGCCGATTTGCTTGAAATTATTGCTGCAACTCATCCGTCGCGCAGCTTCGCGAGCAGCCTGAACGGCTGGCAATAAGAGACCGACAAGGACGCCAATGATTGCGATCACAACCAAAAGCTCGACCAGTGTAAATCCCTGATAGGAACGTCGTTTGGTGCTGAACACGTGAAAGACTCCGAAGGAGGAAAAAGTAAGAAATGCAAACGTCGTAAGAGGTATCAATTCGTCGCGTTTGGAAGCACGCGATCTACGCCTCGCATCAAAGCCGACTCGAGCGATTTGCGTCCGATCAAGCGTCCTGCGTCATCGATCGCTCATACTCCGCCTCCGCCGCGGCGGCTTCTTCAGCGGTCATTGCAGGCGGCTCGATCACCTGCGGACCCGATGGCTGACAACCAACATTGATGCCAAAGAGAAGTAGAAGTGACGCAGTAAAGAGTAAGGCTTTCATGAATCTGATCCTGGCTGGCTAAAATATTAAGATTGAATGCATGTGCGGCAGGTAACGCAGGTGATCGCCCCTGTAAGTCTCGGCAAGGTGACACATGGCTCCCTCATGATAAGTAGCCATCCTGTAGCTGCAATTGTCACATAGAACAAAAATATTGGCATTCTCACTACCGGCGAAAGTGTGCAAGGAATGTTGCCTGACCCCAATGAAAACGTCGCGTTTCTTATAGGCGAAAGTGTGTGATTCAACAGGAACGTAACGCGAGTGGTGTCTGACCCTATTTGCCGACTGCTGCATGTTTACTGTTCACCCGTACCGGTTGGTTGGCGGGTGTGATGGATGCGGTCGGAGTTGCAGAGTGTTAGCAGGGCAGTTGCTCGACGGGCCGAACGCCCTCACTCGCAGTGGCGGCTTTTCGACGGACGGAGCTCGTGAAGATCGTTAACCCGCGGAGGTCACGAGTCTCTGGGCCGAGCAGAATGCTGGCCAGGTAGCCGACGATAAAACAGCCTGTGATCCCAATCACGGTGTAGAGATACCCGGTGATATTGCTGAATTGCCAAAGGTAGACGAGCGTTCCGGTGCCCGCGAACGCACCAATCATCGCTCCTTTGGCCGACGCCCGACGGGTCGTGAATCCGAGTACGAAGAGCCCCCCGAGAACGCCCATGAACATCCCAATCACCATAATCGAACTATCGAACAAGGATTGGATATTGGGATCCACAAACGTGACTCCCAGCAGCGTGCCGAGGACGCCGACAACAAACGTCACCAACCGCGCCGCACGCAGATATCCGGTCTCGGTTTGGCAGACGTTCATCGGACGCAGAAAGTCCGTGATGATCGTCGTCGATGTCGAATTCATGCTGGTCGAAACGGTCGATTGTGCGGCAGAAAAGATGCCGGCAACAATCAGCCCAGCGATCCCGATGGGCATCTCGTTGGCGATGAACAGCGGAAAAATCTGATCGGTAGTGATGTTCGGATCGAGGCGTTCGGGATGCGAGCGATAAAACCCAAACAGCGCGGTGCCGACACCAAAGAACAGCAACGTTGCTGGAATCGCCATGAAGGCATTGGTCCAGATCGACCGCGCCGCGAGTTTTTGATCAGAAGTCGCCATGTAACGCTGCACGACCGCTTGGTCGGCCGTGTACGAAGACAGATTCTGTCCTGCTGCTCCGAGTATCACCACCCACAACACGAGTTGGGAACTGGCGATGCCTCCGTGAAAATTGGCGACCCGCAATTTGTCATAGGCGAACGCGTTTTCTAGCGTCCCGCTCCATCCGCCATCCGTGCCTAGCACCATCAGTACCAACGCCAACAACGCACCACCGAGCAGCACGACTGTCTGGATCGTGTCCGTCCAAACCACCGCTTCGATCCCGCCCATGGTGCTGTACGCAACACTGAGCAACCCCATCAACATGACCGATTCAGCCGGCGATAAGGGCGTTGCCACGGCCAACGCCAATCCGGTCAAGGACATCACGACGGCCATCCGGAAGATGTGAAAGAGCGTGAAGCTGGCACTGCCGAATAATCGCACGTTTCGGCTGAATCGTTTCTCGAGGTATTCGTACGCACTTGTCACGTCGATACGGCGATAAAACGGCAGGGCGACATAGACTCCGACGAATGCGATCACCGGAATCATCAAATTTCCGATCGCATAAACCCAGTCCTGCGCGAACGCTTTGGAGGGGATGCCGGTGAACGTTACCGAACTGAGCATGGTAGCGAAGATGCTGCATCCGACGGCCCACCACGGCATTCGGCTTCCGCCGCGAAAGTAGTCGTCGGTGTTTCGGTTTCGCTTCGCGAAGTAAATCCCGACGCCGACCATGGCCAGCAAATAACCAAACAAGACGACATAATCGAGTACGGCAAAGCCTGATCGGGTATCGCTCGATGTGATGCTCCAAACCGACGCCGTCCGCACCCGTGGCCGAACTTCACCACTTGGCAAGATGATCCGCCCGTCCCACATCACCGCGGTGGTGGTGACTTGGTTCTGCGGTATCGCTCCCGCAGAAGTCCAGGTGTCGGTAATCGTGTGATAACGCAGTGCTTGTTTGGGAAATCCGGGGTGGGAATCTTTCAACTCATCGGCTTGGTTGAACAGCGTCCCGTCATCTCCACTGAGAACATAGAGATGGCTTTGGCCGATCCCGATTGCGGAGGCTCCCATCACGGGCCGAGGCACATCTGCTCGGCGCTTCCATGTCTCGGTGCTCGGGCGATATTCCCACACGTCGGTCAGGAACTGTTGCTTATCGCCGGACCCGTTGCGACCGCTCATCACATAAACACAATCCTCGTAACCGTTGTGCTGATGGACGGTGAGGTTGAACGCACGAGGCTCGCCTGGCCAAGCCGAGAGCGATTGCCAGTTCGCCCGATCCCTGTCCGCTGATTCCTTGAGGTCAAGTGTCCAAAAGTTATGGAGCGACTCGCCGTCTGCGTTCTGTCCGCCGGCGAAGTAGACAACGCCGTCGACAATCGTCGCTTGTCCAAAGGAACAGGGTTCAGGCAATGCAGGAAATTCAACCGTCTCGATTTTTTTCGATGCCGCGTTCCACCGAAGCAGAAACACGTCATCGAATGTTTCCACCCCGTCGTTGCCGCCCATGCAAAGGACACCGTCGGACGTTGTCACTGAGGCCCCATACCCGCAACGTCGCGGCAAGGTCCCGCCGCTCACCCACTCGAAACCATCGGCGTGACGCGTCAACACGTCAATGCGGTCGTGCCATACCTTCTCGTTGTCCCAAACCGGGCGAGGGAAATTTGCCCCGCCAGCAACGATCAGCGCGTTGTTGCTGATTCCGACGAACGGTCCGGCCACTCCCAGTTCATTCGGTAGGTCGGGCAACGCGTTCCAATTGAAATCACCGACCGCAGATTCCGTCACAGTGGGTGTTTCGCCGTGAACCGACGATGTGACGACGCTGCATAACGTCAGTCCAACGACCAAAACAATAGATGTCGTCAACCGATCGCGAATATTCAAATCAACCAACGCTTTCAACAGGCAAGGACTCTTGAATCCAATCAAAGAAACCGATCGCTTCGAGGTCGCAGCGGAGTTCCTCAAACCGGTTCGACGACAACGGGGCGATCGGCAATCGGCTCGGCCCACAATCGATTCCGACCATCGACATCATCGCCTTTTGAGCGGCCCTGGGACCGTAGGGAACAAACGTATTCACGATGGCTTGTGAACGCGACTGCAGGTTTCGGACCCTGTCTAAGTCGCCGTTGGAAAACGCTCGCATCAATTGCTGATAAATCACCGCGGCGAAATTGTAAGTGCTGCCAACGGCCGCTTGTACCCCGGCGATCATCCCGCAGTACAGACTTTCGTCTTGGCCCCACAAAATCTCGAATCGATCACCCGCGTAATCAATGCAGGTTTGCAGTTCATGCACGTTTGGAGATGTGAATTTGATTCCCCGCAAGTTTGCAATCCGATCACCGCCGTGCTGCAGAAACTCGACCATTGGCAAATTGACTCCCGTGGCCGCCGGGATGTGGTAGTAATAAAATGGCAGGTCCGGTGCCCCGGACGCGATCTCGTCCATGCTCGCCACCAATGTTTGCATGCAGTCAGGCTTGAAGTACACCGGACTGACGGCGGACACCGCATCGGCACCAACCGTTTGAGCGTGTGCGGCGAGGCGATTCGATTGACGCAAACTTTCACTACCGCACTGAACGATCACGGGGATACGGCCGTTCGCGCTCTCGACGAAACGTTCGGCGACCACACATCGTTCTTCGAATGTGAGTGAAAGACCCTCGCCAGTGCTACCGAGAACGTACATCCCATCGATGTCATGATCGATCAGGTGTGCCACAATCTCATCGATACCATCCAGACGCAGCGAACCGTCTAGATTCATGGGTGTAAAGGTCGCTGCAATGAGTCCTTGCAGTCGATCGGGGCTGGAGGAAGACGACTGACTAATCATCTGCAGATGGACTCTTTCGTCGAAAAGGATTGGTGGGGAAAGCGTGCGGGCACCCAAGTGCGTCCAGGAGACAGGAGACAGCCTCACTGCGATCACGTGGGCAACAACGAGAATTACTCGTGCCAATAGAACGATAACTGTGTAGCGAGCGAACACAAATTGACATTTCGAGTAAAATCATTGTCATCTTCACCACTGCGTCTTCCGAGGATCTGCTGTTTTGACGAACACCACCAAGAGAATTCAGCGCAACAAGACCACCGTCACGCCGGGACGCAACATCTTGTTAGCTTTGACGTGGTATTACCCGAAAATCCATCATGGCGTGGCTCGATTCGCGCGAGATCATGGTTGGCACATCACCGCCGACTTTGAAGACCTCGTGCCCAGTCACTGGAATGGTGACGGCGTTTTGACATTGCTCGGAGGCGGGCCGGACCTCTGGAAACGACTGCGTCACTGCAAGGTTCCGATTGTCGATTTCGCTGAGAGCCGACCCAACATTGCGCTGCCACGAGTGACAACGGATAACGTTGCGATCGGAAAAATGGCGGCCGGCCATTTCCTCGATCGAGGCTACCATCACTTCGCCTATGTCCAACGTCGTGGGTTGGGTGTCAGTAGCCGACGACGCGAAGCCTTTCAAAGCTCCGTCGAGTCGGCGGGACATCGATGCGAGATTCTCAACTGGCACCAGGAACGCGGGAAGCGAAACGACACACTCGATCAACGACATCGCTGGTTGATCCGCAGGCTGACTTCGTTGCCAAAACCACTTGCCGTCTTCACATCACGGGACGTTGAAGCGGTCGAGGTGATCGAGGCCTGCTTGGCGGCGCAGATTGAAATTCCCGGCGAGGTGGCCGTGCTCGGTGTCGACAATACCGAGATCATTTGCGAATGCTTGCGTGTCCCGCTGTCAAGCATCGAGAATAATTGGGAACAGGTCGGATACGAGGGCGCGGCGTTGCTCGAGCGGCTCCTCCGCGGCGAGTCCGTGCCGCGCGAACCGATCTATGTGCCTCCGTCGTTTGTGGTCGAGCGTCGGAGCACGGACAGCCATGCTGTCGATCATCCCAAAGTCGTCGACGCGATCAGGTATCTGCATGAAAACGCAGCCAAGCCGATCAGCATGAACCAACTATTCAAGGCTGTGGGGATGTCTCGAAGCGGTTTGGAGAAGGCGTTTCGTGAACACTACATTCGCGCCCCCGCCGAAGAGCTCCGGCATTACCGTCTGACGCTTGCTAAAAAAATGCTTCTCGAAACGGACAAAAAGGTCAACGTGATTGCTCAGCTCACCGGCTTCCAAACACCCCACAACCTTTGTCGAATCTTCAAGCAACACGTCGGTACAACACCCAAACAGTTTCGGATGACATCAGGAAGATGAGCAGTCTGGTCCATTCAATGAACCTTTTTTACGCACTCAATACGTAGTCGCCTACGGACGCCAACGTTGAACCCATAAAACGAATTGGTGTTGAGCACGAAAACGCTTTGGATGTCCTTTGCAAGCCGTGCAAGACACTCAAGCTCTGTATGCTCAGCACGTAGGCTGGAGACTTTCAGTATATCTGTCATTTGATGCTAACCGTGGTACCTGCGTCCAACCAAAGCAATTGCTGGGCTGCCAAAAAATTCGTTATGGACAAGATGTGTCGCTATCCCTTTTTCGTTTAGCTGGATCCAGAGTTACGCGAATGTTTAGTCACGATCGTGACGACATCCTAAAGCCACGGACGTGAGTCCGTGGTTTGGGAAAGCAAAGCGAAGCAAGTCGCAACGCGATGACACACTACGCCAGCGGGCGTTGAACGCGCAAGTCGAACCGTCGGACTTGCGTCATGTACCAACTGAAGCGACCAAGGTAGCCCACGACCACCAGAATCACTTTATGCCCACGCAGCAAAACCTGAACTGAGCCGCAGAAACCACCGAAAACCGACTCCGCAAACGCTTGTTCAAGGACTAGTTCTGGTCCATCGTTTCAGGTGCAGCAGGCAAATGGATGAAGGCGCAAATGACGCGGTCCGGAGCAATCGCAGCGCAAAAATAGAGCGTTATCGCACTGCGACAACGCTCTGCTCTGTTACGACCGCTTCTTTACTGTGGCGTTGGAGCGCCGTACGGCAGCGATGGATCATCCTCTGGCGGTGTCCAATCGACTCGTGCGGGATCGGGTTGAATTACTGTGCTACCATCATCACTACCGCAACCTGAAAATGACGATAGGGCCACCACGAGTAACGCTGAGGCGAACAGGCTTAGAATTTTCATTGGGTAACTTTCGTAAACCAGACTAAGAGAAAAAGGTCGGTAAATACATAGGCGAAATCAGAATAGACACCGTCTTGAGCGACGATGTCTATTCACTTCTTTATCAGCGATCACGCAACAAACGGCTCAGGTGGACTGGGCAGAACAGCTGCAGCCGACGAGGCTCAGATTAGAACTCCGAACTGATGACTTCCTTGCTGGCTCTGGTGCCCAGTGCACCCCACAAGCCATACGGACTTGGTGATCCTGGTGCTTGGGTGCCTGTTCCGCCATTCCGTACAACTCCGCGCGTCTGATCTCCTGATTCAATTGAGTCAGTAACAAACTTCACTGCGCCGTCGCCCATGAGTACATGCACGCCACCCTGGTGGCGACTGCTTGCTGGCGAAATCCCTGGCGCGTACTGCCAATTCTCCATCACAAACGGTGTGTTCGGTGGCGCAATCGTCTTCATTGCTGTATACGACTCAAAACCGCTGGCCCACATGTATCCGCGTCCTTCTGATGCACCGCCTGAGACATTTGCAGCGGTGGAAGCCCAAAACAACGGTCGTTGAGGGTCGGTATGCAATGTCCTAACGGCGGCAGGACCTGCGCCATTATTCTGGAACTGATTGTCTCTCCGCAAACGCGTTCGAACATCCCTGTCACCTAGATCTGTTGCAATTTCTCCTGCTGCGATCGTGTTGGAGAGACCATCGAGCACATCCCGGAAGCTCCTGGCAGAGCGAGCGCCGAACATTCCGCGATCCGCGTCTCTGAACCTCTGTGCCATTGTTGAATCAGGCTGCAAAACGGCATTAAACGGGCCGGCGTTTTGGTAATAGTTCGATTCTCCGGTGCAACAGGCATAATTCGTCCGGCCTTGTCCTGGCAATCCTACACCCGGATCACTTGGACAGCGTAGAGAGTTTATTTCAGTCATCCATGGCGTGTAGGTATCGATTGTGGTGTTCGGCGATGGTCCCATTGCTGGCCATGGCGGACTCTTTAACGTTGTCGACCCCAAAATCACCTGACTGGGGTTCGTGATCTGTTCCCACAGCGCTTGTTGCTCGAAGAATGGTGTCAGACCTACTAAAAAGCTAAGTCGGCTTAGGTTGGCATAATCGCTAAATGTCGAATTGCTTCCTGAATTGATCGAATTTGTTACAGGGGTACCGATACCGGGCATTCCAGTTCCACCCATCTGCATTGGCAACTGGTTGTAAGCAGAGTGATAGTTGTGCATTGCCAAGCCGATCTGCTTGAAATTGTTGCTGCAGCTCATTCGGCGAGCGGCTTCACGTGCCGCCTGTACCGCGGGAAGCAACAGTCCCACCAAGACGCCGATAATTGCGATGACGACGAGCAATTCCACCAACGTGAAACCACTCGGTTTGCGACTTACTCGCTTAATGCGAATTCTGTTCATTTCGTAACCTAAAAGTAAAACCAAAGGAAGTATTTAAAACACGCAGTCAAATCTGACGCAGCCTGGTGGGCGAACCAACCACGACTGCCACGAAACTTTCTCATCAAAACGACCGTGTCCTTCCTCTGTTTCGCTCGAGGTCGGACAACGCCAAGTTCACTCGTCTGGGCCACCCTCATCTGTTTCAGGTCCACGTGAATGTCATGCGTCGATTTCAGCTTGGAGGTCCTGCAACTCGGTATCGCTCAGGCCTTCTGTCGTAACGATGGGTTCCTTCGAACCACCGCAACCAAGATTGGACAAAAGCGGAGTCAACAAGGTCAGGATGCAAATCACCCGTTGAATGTTGTGACGGAGGGCTTGGACCGGTAGCCAATTTGAATGAAAACGGACAGTACTTGTTTACCGTGCCGCGATGGGCAGAGGCAGGGCAAGCGGGCTCGTCGTGGTCAATTGACAGCGGATGAAGTCGAAAGGGTCGGCCAGTCTTTGCTTGCACGTTTGCATCACGCTCATGATTCGTGACTGGGCCAACGCTCCGGCTTTGGTGCGGTTGCCGCCCCATACTTTTCGATTCACGACCGCCGGACGGATCGCCTGCTCGCCTCGCCAGTTCGTTGCGTCGGCACCGGGACGATGCAGGAACGTGAATAGATCATCGAGATGATTTTCCAAAAACTTCGCGAAGCGTTCATTGGCAGCATGCTTCTTTGGGTGACGAACCAATTTCCACATCTTCATCGTCAATCGGCCCGCCATCACCTTCATCCCATGTGCCGTCATCTCATCGGACCGAAAACGGTAGCGATACTCGAAGCCTGCGAGCAGCAAGTCTTTCACTCCACGCGGAAACGCCAACGCACCACCGGTCCCGCTTTCGATTAACGATTCACATCGCCGAAGCAGGTGCGCAAAGCATTGTTGATGAGTCGCTGCAGTGAACTTGTCATAGACCGCCCAGCCGTCGTGTCCAAAGATTCCCGACCAGTCGATGCCCAGCAGTCTTTCCGCTGGCCCGATGCTTCTCGTCGCATCCACTTCGTAACACGTCGCGGTCAGTCCGACGAACGCATGAAGCCAAGCCCCACGTCCATCGACTCGCCAACCCGTTTCATCTCCGACCACCTGAGGCGAACCTCGCACGGCCCTTCGGACCTGAGCGTAGGCGTCCTCCAGTCGATCAGCGGTGCGAAGCATGCTTCGGCAACTGGTGCTGCGACTGACCCGAATCTCAAAAAGCATTTTCAGCAGACGTTTAACCTTGCCGTGACTGAGCCCAAGTTCTTTGTTCAAAAGCGCCATCGCGGCGTGAACGTTCGGTCCGAGTTGAGCCGCGGCGGCTCCGACCGCGTCGGACGTTTGCAGTTCATGCCGCCCCTGAACATGAGATCCACAGCCACAGCAAGTTCCAGCGTCGATGTTGAATTGCCGGTTGATGACGACGCGAGGGATATCGGTTTGGAACTGCACGAGCGTTTCGGTCTTGGTCAGTTCGCCATGGCCGCAGTCGGGGCAGCACGCTGGTAGGGGAACGTCGTACGTTTCATCGATCTGTTCGGGCACGGCTCGGCGATGGTGCTTGCCGTGATCTTCACCGCTTTTACGCCCTGGCTTTTTCGGATCGGCTTTGCGTTTCTTGCGAAACGGAGCCGCTTGGCGTTTGCCTTCGCGTTCAACTTTCTCAAGACGTGCCGTGAGCAACTCAACTTGCTTGACCAGCATGTCGATGATCGCCTGCTGCTTCTCAAGCAGCGGCTTGCAATCCGGGCAATCGGTGGTGATCTTGGGCACATCCATGACCCGCCAATTGTGGTCGATTCAGGCCAAATTCACCAACACCAGTTTTTCGCTGGGTAAACAAGTACAACGGACACACACCGCTTTCTAAGAAAACAATGGCGTTTGCGCCATATGCCAACCGCAATATGGGGACAACGGGGAGGAGCTAAACATTAAATGTTTTTATTTTCGACGGAATTCGGTCGGCGGGTGGCAACGATTTCTATGGACTTTCGAAGTTCGCCAAAATAGCGAGCTTTTCGTCGCAGTCGACTAACAAAGTGCGCGAGTTCAATCTCAGCGAAAAACGGTTCGTGAATGCATCGTTACGTGTGCAGACGGAAATACGCGAGAGAACTTCGAGAGTTGCGTTTTTTGCCCGTGTTCACGTTGCATCTCGCGGTGTTTCGTGTCTGGCAACGGCGGCAATCGCAGGACTACGTAAGGTTTTGGTAGAGCGCCCGGTCTCGACTTGTGTCTTGTCGAGTTGCCACGTGGTCTGTTGTTCAGATCGTTTTAAGGGCCGCGTCGACGTGGTGATTCGTCGCGGCACCAAGGAAGCTGATGTTTTGCTTCGCTGACCGATTACCAAAACAACTGAAGTCGTCGAACTGGAAGACCTCTATAGAGGTTCTACGGGGCTTGGGGCGGGCCTTAAGAGATGTGCATCGGAAAGCCGAGATGGGTGTACACGTTCCCTGTGGAGCGAACGAACAAACCAATGTGATCCGTTTCAAAAAGTCCGGAGTATCGACGTCGACGACGTCGTCCGCATGCAATTGTTTTAAAGGCCGGTTGATCGACGTCAGGCCACACACGCTGGGCAGGGCAATCTCCTTGATTGGCCATTCCAAGCAGGTCTGCAGGAATCATCTGGCGAAACTGCCGCGAACTGTAGGCCGGACCGAGGCTTTGCGAGTTCCGGCNNCGGCCTACGCCGAACCGATCATGATCAGCGGAATTGTCGCTATACCAAATCACTTCTATGTACCTGCTTAGTCACGATCGTGACGACAGGCAAAAGCCACGGACGTGAGTCCTTGGTTTGGGAAAACAAGACGCAGCAAGTTGCAACGCGACGACACAAGACACGGGTGTGCGCACGAATAAACCACCGAGAGCGGCATCTGTCATCGCTTCGCGACTTGGCGTATCCGGGGGCGACGTCGACCCCGGACTCGCGTCCGGGGCTTTCGGCTGCCGTCGCTATCGCGACTAGGAATGGAAACAATACTGCCGCGGCCTTGTCTTTCCATGTCTTCGCAATGATTGATCCCAGGCTCACGTCCAAATGGCTCCTAGGATTTTACCCAATCATTCCTGCCTACAGCTTAAGCCACAAGCGCGCCCGGGATCTGGTCGCCACCTCAACTTGCTTAACCCGCACGCAGGTTGATGCACACCACTTCTCGATCGTCACGGATGTACCCAAGTCCGTTCGCGATCGACAGCGACTGACGTGTTTTGCCAAACAATTGGGCTCGACCGAGTTCCCGATAACCCTCCGGCGTGACTTTCACCAGCACCAGTTCCCCACCCATCGTCGTGATCCAGAGTTTGCCGTCGGCCAACACCAAGTTGCCTTTGCCAAAACGTGTCTTTCGCCATACCGGTTCGCCGGTGGTGGCGTTTAAGCACGTCAGGTGCGTTGTCGGTCCAGCTGCTCCGACATTGTCGAACCCGTAAAGATGACCATCGACCAAAATCGATGTCTGCCATTCGTTTCGCATGACGCTTTTGGTGTCAACGCTTGCCCAATGCTCTTCGGCCTCGAACTTTCCGCCGGTTTGTTGAACATCGATCAAAACGCAGCCATGGTTTTCGCCGGCTGAAATGAAGACGTCGTCGTTGACCGCAACGGGGTTGGCCGTGTTGCACGCATAGGGCGTTTTGAAGGGATAGGTCCACAACACGGCTCCGGTGTTCGGGTCGAGGCCCAACGCTTCGACTCCTGTCACGCTGACAATCTGTCGTTTCCCGGCAACGTTAATGAGCGTTGGTGATGAATAGCCTGCCGGGCCGTTTCCCGACGACCATTTGAGTTGTCCGGTCGCCGAGTCAAACGCGGCCACGGCGGTGTCGCGTCCACCGACGTGTACGATGACCGAATCTCCTGCCACCAGTGGAGAAGACGACATTCCGTATTCCGATTCAGTCGCTTCGCATACCTGCAGTGCATCGGTCCGCCAAATCAATTGGCCGGTTTTTAATTTCACCGCGGACAAAATTCCGTCACCGGTGAAAGCGTAAACGACACCATCGGCAACGGTGGCCGTCGCGCGCGGCCCGTCGCCCTGGCCGTTTTTGTACTCGCTCGCCAGCGAGGTTTGCCAAACACGCTCGCCATTGACCGCATCAAACGCCACCAGGACTTGCTTGCCCGCTTCATTGAACGTGGTGATTGCGAGGTTGTCCGCAACCGTTACCGCCGACATTCCAACACCACCAGGGACACGCCACACGACTTTGGGACCACTTTCGGGGAACGCATCGAGCAACCCGGCTTCGGTGGACGTTCCGTCGCGATTCTCGCCCAAGAACTGTGGCCAATCCGCGTCAGTGCAAGTGCAGCATCCCCACGTGATGAGAACGAGAATACTTCGTGGAAGGAAAGATCGCATGCGATGTCTCGGCTGGGCAATGGAAGGGATGGGACAGCTCGACAATGCCACGTGTCACGTAGCTCGGTCTCTCCGAGCCCGATAATCGCGGGTGTCACCCGCTCTGCGAGCTTCGGGGAACATTGATTTCATTACTGCGGGATTTCAAATGTAGCGGAACGGCGCGAGCCGTCCGGTGACTCGGGACCAGACGGCTTGCGCCGTTCCGCTAAAAAAGCACTAAACAATCAACGTCCCGAGAGGCTTGTCTACGTGAGAGGCAAAAAACCTAACGTGTCCGCTAGAAGATGACGCTGTCCAGTGAGGTCAACATGATATCGCAATCGGGAGTCCTCGGTTGGAATACGATCGTGGGTTCGAGTTTGCCGAGCCACGGACGGACGTCAAGCAGCCTTTCAATTGCTGTGTTTGTCCAAGAGGTAGGAGCTGAGCCATTTGTTTGTTCGGTTTCAGCCACGGGATTGGCTACTCGAAATTCTTGGACTTACGGTCTTCCATGGATAGATAACTGAGTTGGCGAAAAGTAAGGTGGTGATTGCTCGCCCCGCTTCCTTGACGATGAGGATTCCGATGAAACTGCTTTGGCCCGCTGTGACTGTATTGTTGTTGGTTGGAGTCGTTCCTGTGGCGGCTCAGGATCAACCCAACGTTGTGCTCTTTGTCGTCGACGATATGGGCTGGATGGATAGCACCGCGTATGGTTCGCAGTATTACGAGACGCCGAACATGGAACGACTGGCGGAGCAGTCGATGCGATTCACGGATGCGTATGCCGTACCGCTGTGCTCGCCGACGCGGTGCTCCATTCTCTCGGGGCAACACTCAGCTCGCCATCGCGTTACCTCGGCAAGCGGGCACCAACCGCCCGCATTGCCTGACGCTTCGCCCTATGCGGAGAAGGCCTCGCCAGTGGCGAAGTTCATCTACCCAAACAGTAAAAACTTCATCGATCCGGCAATCGTGACATTGGCTGAAGTGTTGCGGGACGCCGGCTATCGGACGGGGCATTTTGGGAAATGGCATTTAGGATTGATGCCTGAAAATCGTCCTGACCAGAACGGATTTGAAACGACGTGGGAGTGCGCCCCCGATCCAGGCCCGCCGAGCTATTTTTCACCCTATGGCGTTTCGGCCCAAGGACGACCGACCGGCCAGCATCACGTGGGCAATATTACCGATGGACCCGATGGAGAATACATCACCGATCGCCTGACGGACGAGGCACTGCAATTTGTTGAAACACACAGGGACGAACCGTTTTTTTTGAATTTGTGGCAGTACGGTGTGCACGGGCCATGGGGACATAAGGAGGAGTACACGGCTGAGTTTGCAAAGAAGACGGATCCACGCGGTGAGCAACGTAACCCGATCATGGCTTCCATGCTCAAAAGTGTTGATGAAAGCCTCGGACGAGTGATGGCGAAATTGGATGAATTAGGCCTGACCGAAAACACGCTGTTCATTTTCTATTCGGATAATGGCGGCAACGTGCACAGCAACCGTGAGGACGATCGTAAGATCGCCAACCTGCGAGAGAACCATCCAAAGTTGGCCGCGATTCGGGATTGGCGGAAGTGGGCCGGGGGCGAAGGACCCACCAACAATGCGCCGCTGCGCGAGGGCAAAGCACGTATTTATGAGGGCGGTCAACGTGTGCCATTGATGGTGCGTTGGCCGGGGATAATTCAGCCTGGAACAACCAACGGCACTGTGGTGGGAGCGATTGATCTTTATCCCACCGTGCTCGATGCGCTGAACGTCGATTTGCCTGCCGATCACATTGTCGATGGACTATCGTTTCTGCCTGTTCTCACGCAAACCGGTGGCGTTGATCGAGAAGCCTACTTCACTTGGTTTCCCCATATCGTTCCGGCGGTGTCGGTGCGGAAAGGTGAGTGGAAGCTGATCCGGCGTTTCGAGCCGCATCGTGATTACCCCGAGGTGCGCGAGCTTTACAACTTGACTGCGGATATCAGCGAGACGAACAACCTTGCCCCAGCCATGCCGGACAAGGTGCGGGAACTCGATGCGTTGATAGACGGATTCATAGCAGACACGGGGGCATTGATGCCGATTCCAAATCCGGCTTACCAACCGCACGCCGCAAAGGCCGCTCGGGCACCTGAAGCCGGCCTTGTACCGAAGATGTGCACGGTTGAGGTGAAGAATGGAGCTTTGGTAGTGACCAAAGAGCCGGGGAAACAGAATCCTTTCCTCGGCACCGCTCAGGTCAAAACGAGATCGCCGTTGACTCTGCTCCTGCAGGCTCGCAGCCAGGCGGGAGGAGCCGGGAGGGTGCAGTGGAAATCTGCGAACCAGGAGAATTTTCCTGATCAGGGACAGGTCGTGAATTTCCAGCTCGCCCCGGGAAACGAGTGGCAGGATCTGAGGATCGAATTGCCGATTGAGAACACGACGCAGATCATTCGTCTGTATCTTCCATTAGAGAATGGACACGTTGAAATCCAATCCCTCGATTACCGTGATGCCAAGACAAAGAAGTCTCTTAAACGCTGGGAGTTTGAGTAGCGAACGCTTGGTAAAGCGTGGAAATGAAACGCTGTAGGGGATATCGCCAGGAATCGTTGAGCAATGCGATTCTGGCGAGGAAGCCAAGAATGGAACGTTTGATGGTGTCGTTGTTTGCGGGCCTCGCTCGATGTGATTGACGTGTGTTTGCGTCGGAGAAATCGAAAGGAGATGAATGCAACTCAGGGGCGTTGCAGGATTCGACGACCCAAGTCGACGGGCCATGCCGGCGTCGGTTGGATCAGGGTGTGTCGTGGGGGGTGTAGTACCTCTGGGGTTGCAGTGTGGGTCTAATCCGCGGCGCTTTGTCCATTCTCGGCATGGACATTCCCGGTCGATTCGTTGTCGAGAAACGGATTGGACAACTTATTGGGTACTTATTTTATCGGGTGCTTATTCGGGGAGGCGAGTTTACAATGCTTGTCGCTATCTAAAGGACTTGCGTTGTTGGTTCCACGTTCGGAACGCAGAGGGCGTCAGTTCCCATTCAATCGATCTGCGCTTTTTCTAGACAGAAGTTCGTGGGCGAGAACACCGACGGGTCTTCAAGACCCAAAAGGTTGAGTATGTCAATGCGAAGCAAGTTGAGGTTGAAGGACTTCGCACGTAGGCGTCTGTCGATGGAGCGTCTCGAGCCCAGGCAGCTACTAACGGTGAATCTGGCTCAATTCCAACCCACGGTTGTCGATTCGGTAGGCTCGGGCAGTCTCAATGAAGCGACCGATGGAATTGTCTCAAACGACTCACGGTGGATTTTCCAAAATAACACGAATCCCCACTGGGTCGAAGTTCGATTGCAAGCTCCCTATCCGATTGGTTCGGCACACGTCTATCTTGGTCTCGACGACACCAACAAAGTTTCGTCATTCGACCTTCAGTATCACGACGGTTCGTCGTGGCAAACGATCACCAGCGTTGTGGGGGACAACTCAACTGACCACAACCTCATCTTCCCAGCGACTGTCACTGCCACTCGATTTCGCATTCACACCAATGCGAATCAACTGCAAGTCAAGGAGTTTGTGCTGTTGCCGCCGAATGGTCCGGCAGGTTATCCGCTGGGGACCGCAGTCAACCTGAATTTGGGTTCGATGCTCGCGCCGGGGACCACTTCCGTCGCGGGAGATCACTACGCGATCCAAGCGGTCGATGGTTACGTTGCCGATGACTCGCGTTGGAGCTCAGACAGTTCCTCGGGAACACACCGATTGGCGGTTCGCATCCCGACCAGTCACGAAGTCGGGTCCGTCCATCTCTATTCCGGCGAGGCCGGGCCGGGCGGAACGATCGTCAATCCGATCAGCGATTTTACGATTCATTACTCGAACAATTTTGGGAGTTCCTACACACCGGTTCCAGGTGGCACTGTTTCGTCGGGAAGCATGTCCGGGAATTCGATTACAGGAAACAGCTCGGGCGAGTTGGTCATCAATTTCTCGACGCCGGTGCTCGCCAACCGCATTCGCATCTCTTTTAATCAGGCCAACGGTTCGGTGCGTGAGATGGTTGCGTTTCCGGCGAACACGTCTGCCAGCGGTTCGGGTTACCCGATCGGGACTTCTGTCAAATTCGAGTCACCGCCGCAGACCACATTTGACGACTTCGGTGACGCTTGGTATCGAATCGTTTCGAGGCAGAACAATCGTGCATTGGTCGCTGACGAAACGGGGGCAACTCAGACCACCGGGGCAACACCACAAGTTGATCGGCAATATCAAGTCTTGTACTCGTATGCTTTGGATGCCTATCGCATTCGTTCCGAGGATACCGGTCAAGCGTTGCAGGTTGCGGACGCTTCGTTGGAAGCGGGCGCTGCCATTATCGAAGGTAACTACTCCGCCGCGCCGCATCAACTTTGGCGTCTGGAGCCAACCGATGGAGGTTATTTTCAGTTCGTGAATGTCTGGTCGGGAATGGTGCTGCACACCGGCGGGGCATACCCCAATACTGTCACGCAGCAACCTTTTGATTCGGCAGCCGATCCGGCCAATAATCAAGAATGGAAACTGACGTTCATCGACGATTACTTCAAGAAGGGAACGGCGAGTGCAACCGTGGGGTCGTTTGGCAGCAGTTGGTCGTATGACTGGAACCGGGGGAATTTCGATTCGCTGCCTCATGATCAGTTTTATGCACCGATGCAGTTTCGGGAGGGATGGCCAAGTTTGACGAATCTGCACCAAAAGTACGATGATTGGAACGATGAACTCAAGCCATCGTACCTGCTCGGGTTCAACGAACCCGACCGCGCAGACCAGGCGAACATGACCGTTGCCACCGCGGTCGGTTTGTGGCCACAATTGCTGGCGATGGATGTGCCGCTGGTATCTCCCGCCAACGCTCATGGGGCCGCAGGACAATCATGGTTGGAAGATTTTTCAGATCAAACCGACGCGTTCGGGTACCGAACCGACTATGCCGCTACGCACTGGTATAGCTCGCCGAATGTGAACAACGTTCTTAATTGGGTTAATTCGACGCAAGCGAAGTCCAATGGAAGGGATGTTTGGTTGACCGAGTTCGCCGTGGTGGATTGGAGCGGAGGAAGCGGCAATTGGTCTGAAGAGACGAACTACAACTTCATTTTGGAGTTTATGTATCGTGCCGAATCGAAAGCAAATTTGGACAAGTACGCTCTGTTTCTGTGGACCGGTGCGGAGCCGGACACGCCGTGGGAAAAATCGAATCCTCGATCGAACTTTTTCATTTCAAATAGTAACAAAGCATTGACACCATTCGGAAAGGCTTACGCGGCTTGGGACGGTGAGACCAATGTCGAAAATGAAACGCTTTACCTGCTCCACAACCGGGCCGCATTTCATCGCTTGCAGAACGATGGTGGGGCCGCGGTGGAGAAAGCGACGATTCGCGTCGAGGACGATTCGGTGCAGTGGATTGTTCAGGATGCGGGCAACGACGAAGTCTTTATCACTTCGGCCGTCGATGGCCGACGCGTCAAATTGGAATCCGGGAACATCGTGATGTCCGAGCCGGGTGCCACCGGATGGGGAGTGCGGTGGAAGATTCAACAAGATGTTTACGGATGGCAGAATGTTGTTCACTCCGGTAGCGGCAACTACCTGCGATTAGACCGTGTCAATGACGCCAGCGGAGCACCGACTTCGCAAACACTGGACGTGGTCACACCAGCGACTGCCGCTTCCATGGACAGCACCGACTGGTGGTTCGTCAAGCCGTATGAGGCTGCCATTCACAGTGATTTCGGGGACGCGCCGGACCCGTATCCCGTTACGCTTGCCGATGACGGGCCTCGTCATACGGGTGGCGGCCCGACGCTCGGATCGCTCGCCGATGCCGAAGCCGATGGTTCCAACTCCGCCGACAGCTTGGCGGATGACTTAAGTGGTTCAGATGATGAAGACGGTGTTACCTTCGCAACCGCCATCAACGCAACGTCTGTTGCGGCTCGAACCGCAAAGGTGGACGTGGAGTTGATGAATGCCGATCCAACCTCGAATCGGCTCGATGCCTGGGTCGATTTTAATCACGACGGCGATTGGCTCGATGATGGTGAACAGATCTTTAATAGCTTTGACCTCGGGACCGCCAACGGAACCCAGACGCTTAGCTTCACCGTACCGCAGCATACGGGGACGAACGTGAAAGAGGGGGAAACGTATGCGCGTTTTCGCGTCAGCACGGCCGGTAATCTGAGTGTGACGGGGGCGGCCTATGACGGTGAAGTCGAGGATCATCGAGTTGTCATCGTGACGAACGACGCTCCTGAATTGGCGAACCCCATTGCCGATCAGGACGCTACGGAAGGTGCAGAATTTTCCTTCCAATTGGCAGACGATGCGTTTCAGGATCCGGATGGGGATGCACTGACCTACACGGCCACGCTCGCCGATGGTGGGGCTTTGCCGTCTTGGCTGTCGTTCTCGGCAACGACGCGTGCTTTTAGTGGCGTGCCAAGCCGTACGGATGTGGGCTCGGTGACTGTACGGGTGACTGCCAGCGACGCGAGTGATGTCGCGGCTAGCGATCAGTTTCTCATCACGATCATGGCAGCCGCGGCGACGCTGGATTTTGGCGACGCCCCGGCCGGCTATCCCGTGACTTTGGCCCAAGACGGTGCACGGCACACCGTCGGCACCCTCCGGCTCGGCAACGCGATCGATCCCGAAGCAGATGGAGTGGCATCGGCCGCTGCCGACTCCGACGGCGCCGACGATGATGGAGTCACCTCGCTTGCAACCGCGATCGCCAGCACGACGTCTGCGACCAGATCCAGCTTTGCTATTGTCGCTTCGGCAGCCGGAAAGCTGGATGCTTGGATTGACTTCGACGGCAGCGGCAACTGGTCTGGATCGGAACAGATATTCGACAGCGTGGAAGTGATCGCTGGTGCCAACACGTTGAGCTACCTGATCCCTGCCGGATCATTTTCTTCTGACGCTGCAGCGCGGTTCCGACTCAGCACGGCGGGCGATCTCGAAGTCACCGGCGCCGCAGCAGATGGGGAAGTCGAAGACTACATCGTCACACTGCAGTCTGGTGGAAACAACGACGTCAACGTGACCTCGATCACGCCGGGTACCGTCACGATTGAAACCATCGGCACCGATGTGATCGTTCGCGATGGCAGCACGATCCTATTCCAAGGTCCCGCCGCCGACCTGGCGGAGTTCGATTTCACCGGTTCCAGTGGCGACGATACTCTCGAGTTTTCGACCTCGTTCACTACGTTCAGCGGCGGCGTCGGATTGAATGGCGGTGCGGGTAACGATCGACTGGTTGTCTCCGGAGAAAACCAGCACTTGCGACCTGGTTCCACGCATGCCTTTTCGGGATTGGAAACGATTGACATCACCGGCACGGGGGCCAACGTGCTGACCATGACCGAGACGCAAGTTGCCACATTACCCGATGGTGGGCAGACACTCCGGGTGATCATGGACGCGGATGACGCCTTGGAATTAAGTGCCGACACCAGCGTCAACGCAAACAACGCGTTCCGAGTATCGGAGGCATTGGTCGACAACGGCCAGTTCGTCATTATGGCAACGTCCGACAGTGCGACCGTTCAGCTCACGGGGCTCAACTGGACCAACCCACTCGAACGTTTGGATGTCAACGCTTCGGGAAACATCGACGCAGTCGACGCGCTGGTGATTATCAACCGCCTCAACGATGGTGTCTTGTTTGAATCGGGGTCGGAAGCTTTGATAGATCCGGCTTCGTTGGGCAGCGATTTTCCTATGAGTTTTGTGGATGTAACCGGTGAGGGAATTTTGTCCGCGCTGGATGCACTGCGTATCATCAATCATATGAATTTGCGTGTTGCATCGAATGAATTCGGTGCCGAGCAGACGTTGTTTAACACGGATGAACTCAGTTCACAGACCAAGTTCGCTCCCGCCGAAAATGATGACGAAACATTCGCGCCCGTCGTGACCTTGCAAGACTTCGATCCCGAAATGCCTCGCTCAAGCGTTGTCTTAGGTCAACGGGAACAAGCAACTCGTATCAAGGTCGATTCGCTCGTTGACAGCGAAGACGAGAATGAGAAGGAAGAGCGATACACGACTATCGATCACGCCCTCACGCAACTCCTTTATCAGTGAGCGTCTGATTTCGAACAGCGGGTGGCAAAGCTTCACAAATTCGGGGCCCAGACGCAATGCCGTCGGCGTGAGACTTTCCTTCAAAGCCGCCTTTCGTGTTGGTGACTATGCCACAGCATTCTGGGGTCGTGCTCCAACGATTTTAGATGCGGGCCGACGTTTGGGGCCTGATGAAACCATGATTGTTCGTGTGTTCAATCGGGCCCTGAGACGAGACTGCTTGATGACCAAGGAACGAGATGGATGAAAGAGAAGCTCGCGGTAGGTCGTCACGTCACGATCAAACCGCCTGCTGCGTTTGATCCGATGCGGTTCATTCAGCCCGGCGAAGTGGTGACTTCACCGGGAGCGTGACGATGGGGGAATGGAAAGCCGGGTTGGCTGATCCGCGTTCATTCAGGGCGATAGTTTTTGTCGGTGGTCAGCAGAAACTGATCCATCGTGAACCCGTCCTCTCGCATCGAAAATTCGATTGTCTTCTTGCCGGGAGCATCGATGTCGAGGTAGATCTCCATCGGCACTCCGCAGTGCTGTTTTTCGGTGCGCTGGGCACACTGCCAACGCCAGGTGTTTTTGCCTTCGCACCACTGCATCCGTTGGCCATGTTCGGGCCACTCGCCATCGATTCCGACATGGATGCCGTTGTCTTCGCTGCCGGTAGAGAAGGCACGTACCCAGACGTAGTATCGGCCGGCTTTGGGGATTTCAACTGGATAGCTGATTACGGCCATCTTGCCCGCTTCGGGACTGAAGTTTTCGCCCCGAATGAGTTTGTCGGCATGCGTCACGCGGGTGTCAGGAAGCAGTCTAATGTAGGCTCCGTTACTCGCCCCTTCGGCAGCCTGTTTTCGCTGATCGTTTTCTGGAATTTTCGACGAGCTTTCGTTGTTGGGGATCACGGTCCAGCGTCGCAGATCATCGTTCCGCTGTGCCGTAAAACTCTCCGCTTCGATCATGATCGGTTGATCGATCGCTGTGGTTGTTGATTCGTTTCCACTCGCCTGCGTCGCTACGATCACAGCGAGTGTCAAAGTGCCGACCACGCTACCAAGCGTTCGCATTGCATACATTCAATTTGTCCCTTGTGTTTTGACTCGTTGATCAGATCGCCGATACCGGCGTGAAGCCGGTATCTTAGTCGATCGAGTCGCAGTGCAAATGCTATTTAGTTGAGGAGAGCCGAACGGACTTCGGCAATCGTCGTCTCGATCCGGTGGATGCTAACTGGCAACGAAATCATGTCACGGACAAGACGTCTATGTAGTTGATAAGTGTGTGACGTTATTGGAGCGGATGGTCGTTTTTTCATTGCCCCAGCACTGAGTCGGCGAGGACAGGATGCGGTTGCGGGTTGGTGCGTCTAAGGGGCTCGGGGGCTTGAGCTGCCGAGTCTGTTGGAGCTCCTGGTGAGCTGTGTTTCGCGAAGGTCCTCTCGAGTTCCACAACGCGGTCAAGGACATCGTTTAATGCTCAAGAATCGCATTTGGACGGATGGGCAGGGCGGGGGCGGACCGCCATCGATTGTCCACTCGCTGCAGCGGGGGTGATTTTTGCCGTCATCTAAACGGCTGACGAGGAAAAAGTACGCGTCTCCACTACAATGTTTGGTAAGATATGGCGGTTCAGTTGTGAAATTGGACATTGTGACCTTCTTTTTGTTCTTATCGGAGTACACCTGGTATGGCTTCAAAGCCCTTGCCTAAACGGCAGAATTCGGGCTTCACGTTAGTGGAGCTTCTCGTTGTGATTGCAATCATTGGCGTTCTCGTTGGCTTGCTACTGCCGGCCGTTCAAGCGGCTCGTGAGGCGGCCCGCCGCATGAGTTGCAGTAACAATTTCAAGCAGGTCGGTTTGGCGTTGCATAATTATCATTCCGCTTACAACCAATGCCCCCGATCACAGGGCGGAACTGCCCATCCGAACAAAACCGATGCGGAAAGTCAGGCGGTCAACACCGGATTTAATCGGTCTGATTTGAATTGGCTGGTTGGGCTCACACCGTTCATGGAACAGCAGGCCGTTTGGGAGCAGATTAGCAATCCGTTGACGATTACTGCGGGCGTCTTCCAGTCGATGGGACCCAATCCTAAGCGTTCGCAAAACACCTATGGAAGCACTCCGTATCAGCCTTGGTTGACTAACATCCCGTCGCTTCGCTGCCCCAGCGATCCTGGTGTCGGTTTGCCATCAGATGGACGCACCAACTACGCCTATTGTGCCGGCGATTCGGTGCACATGGGTGACTGGGGGTCACTCGACAACAATGAGAACGTCAACAGCACTCGTGCGATCGCTGTCCGCCATGCCCAGCGTGGCTTCTTCGTCCCTCGTACCACCCTCTCCTTCCGCGATATCTTGGATGGATTGTCCAACACCATCGCCGCGGGTGAAATCACGACAGATTTAGGAGACCGCGACAAGCGTACTTTGTGGGGTGCTTCAGGAAGCACGAATGATGACGGTCGCGATATGGTTAGTGCGAATGGTGCCTTGGCATGCAACGGTACAGATCCAACTCGACCTCAGTTCTGGGGGACGCAAGTCACCGTCAACGAAACCGAAAGCGATCGTCGCCGCGGGTACAAATGGGCGTTCGGTCGAATCGCCTACAGCGGCATGAACACGATCCTGCCGCCTAATCGTGAAGTGTGTATGGCCGGAGACCACAGCTCGGCCGGTGTCTGTCCTCCGAGCAGTCGTCACCAGGGCGGTTGCCACGTTCTCATGGGCGATGGTGCGGTCAAGTTCATCACCGATTCGATCGAAGCGGGTAACAGCAACAGCGCTCAAGTTTCCAACGCAACTGGCGGGCTCGCCGCAGGTCGGGTGTCACCGTTCGGGCTCTGGGGAGCCCTCGGTACTCGCGCTGCCAAAGAAGTGGTTGATTCGGACTTCTAAAACTCAGCGAATTTTATATCCCCGCGGTGCTTCGATGGAACGGGCACCGTGGGATGAAATCGCATCAGAGTCCGTGGACGCCGAGCCGCGGGCCAAAAGTCTTGCCGGCTTTCGCTATGGCAACTCGGAGGACGCGTAAAGCGTTAGCCGAGGATCGGATGGATGACTTCACCATGGACATCGGTTAGGCGGAACCGCCGCCCTTGGTATTTGTAGGTCAATCGTTCGTGATCGATGCCTAGCTGGTGCAGGATCGTGGCATTGAAGTCATGAACGTGTACCCCGTTTTCAACGACGTTGTATCCGAATTCATCCGTCGCTCCGTAGGTCATGCCCGGCTTCACGCCGCCACCGGCCATCCAAGTGGTGAAGCATCGCGGGTGGTGGTCACGTCCATAGTTGTCCGCGGTGAGCACGCCCTGGGAGTAGGACGTCCTTCCGAACTCCCCGCCCCAAATGACCAGCGTGTCGTCGAGCATCCCGCGTTGCTTGAGATCTTTGATCAACGCGGCTGATGCCTGGTCGGTTTCTTTGGCTTGTTCGCGGATTCCTTTGGGCAGGTTCGAGTGTTGGTCCCAACCTTGGTGATACAACTGGATGAACCGCACGTCCTTTTCGGCCAAGCGTCGAGCTAACAGACAGTTGGCAGCGAAGGTTCCCGGTGTGCGGGCATCGTCACCGTAGGCTTCGAAGGTCGACTCGGGCTCGTCCGAAAAATCGGTCACGCTCGGAACGCTCGCCTGCATCCGGAACGCCATCTCATATTGGGCGATCCGCGATTCGATTTCGGGGTCGAGTTCGTTCTGATACTGGTGTTGGTTTAGCCGATTGATCGCGTCGAGCTGGGATCGGCGATGAGGCCGGGTGATTCCGGACGGATTCGAGAGATACAGCACCGGATCGCTGCCGCCACGAAATTGGACGCCTTGATATTTGGAATCAAGGAAGCCGTTACCCCACAGTCGTGAGTACAGCGGTTGACCGCCCTGTCCCGCCGAGACGAGCACGATAAACGCGGGGAGGTCTTCGTTTTCGCTGCCCAGGCCGTATGACAACCACGATCCGAGCGATGGTCGGCCGGCGATTTGCGAGCCGGTTTGGAACATCGTGATGGCGGGATCGTGGTTGATCGCCTCGGTGTTCATCGACTTGATGAAGCAAACATCGTCCACGATGTCGCGGTGATAGGGCAGCAGGTCACTCAGCCAAGCACCCGATTGACCATGTTGCGAAAATTTGAAGTGCGATCCCGCGAGCGGTAGCGACGACTGGTTGACCGACATGCCGGTTAGTCGTTGTTCGCCTCGGACGGCGGGAGGCAATTCCTGTCCGTTCATTTTGTTGAGAACAGGTTTGTAATCGAACAGGTCTTGTTGCGCCGGGCCGCCGGATTGAAACAGGTAGATCACCCGTTTGGCCTTGGGCGGGAAGTGTGGAAGTGGCGTCGCGGTCGAAGGATTCGCCGCAGGCGTCGGTGCTGCGGCCGCGTCACGCATCATCAGCGATGCCAATGCGGCACCGCCCAGCGTCGTGCATCCGTTGCGGATGAAAACGCGGCGATTGGCAGCCAGCGGGTTATCTCGTTTTGTTTGAGGATTCATGGTCATGTCTTGCCGCCTTTATCGTTTCCAAATGGTTGCGTCGAGGTTGAGTATCGTCTGGCAAACCGCCGTCATCGCCGCGAGTTCGACCGAATCGAGGTCAGCGTCTGGTTCGGATTCGCCGATCTTGATGAAGGCAGACGCAGCGGATCGGTTTTGGGTGAAGTAGTCTCGTTCGCTGGCCATCTGATCCAAAAGTATTTGCAGTTCGTTGTCGTCGGGATGTCGACCGGTCAAACGGACGAACGCTTCGTCGATGCGTACTCCGTCATCGCTGGCCGGTAGCACCTCGGCAGCCAACGACCGAGCGGCTTCGACAAATTGAACATCGTTGAGCAGCACGAGTGCCTGCAAAGGTGTGTTGGTGCGAGAGCGTTTGACCGCACAGACTTCACGTGACATCGCGTCAAAGGTGAGCATGTTGGGAAGCGGCGCGGTACGTTTCCAAACCGAATACAACGATCGGCGATACAACGCCTTGCCAACCGATTGTTGGTAAGGTGGTGACATGCCATTGGATTCACGCCACAAGTCTTCGCCGGGTTGATACGGCGAAACCGGCGGCCCACCACGGGTCAAGTTAATGAGTCCCGAGCCGGCCAAGGCGATGTCGCGAATTTGCTCCGCTGTCAAACGATGAGCCGGCCCGCGGGCGAGAAGCAGGTTTGTCGGATCGATCTGCTGGCTCTTAGGTGTGATCGCGGAGCTTTGTCGATAGGTTGCCGATAAGACGATGTTGCGGCACAGTCGCTTGACGTTCCATCCGCTGTCGATGAAGTCGCGGGCTAGCCAGTCGAGCAATTCAGGGTGCGTTGGAAGGTCGCCTTGTAAACCAAAATTTTCGGGGGTGTGAACTAGTGGTTCGGCGAAGAAGTTTGCCCAAAACCGGTTTACCGCGACGCGTCCGGTGAGCGGATGTCGCGAATCGGTGACCCACATCGCGAGCCCCAACCGGTTGTTTGGAGCGTCTTCAGGAAGCGGGAGCGATAGGCCGGACAACACGCCGCGATCGATCCGTGTTTTGTCGTTTTGTGGTGCATCGTATTGGCCGCGGGCCAGCACGTGCGTTTCGCGAGGTTGTTCGGTTTCCTCCATGATGGGGACTTCATCCATGACTTCCTCGGCCATCACAAACGCGTGGCGTGCTTCGTTCAGCGCATCCCAAGCGGCACGGGCGGGTTGATCGATCGCGGAGATGTAGGTCGCCTCGGAAACCGGTTCGACCTCGCCGGTCGCGAGCTGCCGCAGTTCGCCGGTGGTTAATGCTCGCGTGAATAAACGGATGTCGTCGATCAGGCCGCCAGCCAAACCACGGGCTCGAAAGCGTTGCCCGACGACAAACTCGCCACCATGGTCCACTTTCACATTGGCGGACTTCTTGATCTTGTCCCGCAGAATGGTTGTTTGGAGCGGTTTTCCGTTGAGGAACAGTTGCAATCCAGACGCCTGTGACGAACCATCGTAGGTTGCGGTGATCTGGTGCCATTGATCGACGGGAATCGGATCCTTCGAACGAACGCCGATGGCGTTGCCTGGCCAAACGCGATACATCCGCGATTCGAGATAGCCATCGACCAGGGTTAGGTCCCAGCCGTTGTAACCACAATCGGTTCCACGTGTGTGGTGCGCGATCAAACTGCGATCGGCGACACGTCGTGTCTCGCGTAGCGTCACCACGACGGAAAACGGCGTCCATCGGTCCAACGGCTCAATCCCCGAGGTCGTGACGCCACGCTCGCCATCGAGTGACAGGGCGCGACGCGGAAGCTCAACGGTATTGTCCGTGCCACCTTCGCTCTCGGGACGGTCGTCAGCCGAAGTCGGATCGAGGCGTGCAATCGTTGAGTCGGTGACTGGGACCAGTTCAGGCATGGTTGTCCAAGCCCGGTCCGACTCCGATGGGTGGTAGATCTTCTTCAGTGTATTGTCGAAGCCGCGATCAAAGGACAATGCGAGCCGGAGGTCGGGGATCGAAGCCGGCGGTGGCGTTTGTTGTTCCTTCCAGGTCGCGTAACGGGCTTTGGCACGCTCGCATTCTTTCGCGTATCGCTGTTCGGCGTCTCGGAGATTCTGAAACGCTTGATCCAACTCAGCTTGTTGTTCGTCCGTCGGCAGCAGCAATGAGGGGCAGGGAACCTTCTCGGTGCGGTCATACACGCCGCTCTCGTCGATCGAATTGAAGTATCCCGATAACGCGTAGAAGTCTTTCGTCGGAATGGGATCGTACTTGTGATCGTGGCAACGGCAGCACTCCAGCGTCAGCCCCAGTACCGCGGTGCCGAAGGTATGGACTCGGTCGGCAACGTTTTCCAATCGCCATTCTTCAAATACCGCACCGCCCTCGTTGTTAAGGCGATGAATGCGGTTAAACGCCGTGGCGAGCTTTTGGTCTCGTGTCGGATTTTCCAACAAATCGCCCGCCAATTGCCATGTCAGGAAATCGTTGTACGGCAGGTTGTCGTTGAAGGCCCGGACGACCCAGTCTCGGTACGGCCACTGTGTGTTTAATTTGTCTGATTGATAACCGTACGAGTCTGCGTATCGAGCAGCGTCGAGCCACGCGACCGCCATGTGTTCTCCAAACGCGGGCGAATCGAGTAGTTCAGCAACGGCGGACTCATAGGCTCGCTCCCCGAGTTGGGCAACGCCCTTTTCGAATCGTGAAATCTGATCCGGTGTGGGTGGTAGACCGGTTAGGTCGAGAGCGACACGGCGGAGCCAAAGCAGCGGATTGGTTTCGGGGGCAGGGTGAAGTCCGGCCTCATCCATTTTCTCGGCGATGAAGCAATCGAGCGGTTGCCGACACCACTGTGGCTGGCTCGGTTCGGGAACCTCGACGGACTCAGGCAACGGCTTAAATGCCCAGTGTTCGTCATACTCCGCACCCGAGTCAATCCATTTCGCGATGGTTTGCTTGTCCTCGTCAGTGAGGGCCAAGTTCGAGTGCGGTGGCGGCATCAACACGTCCGCGTCGTCACTGGTGATTCGGTCGAGGACGTCGCCCGATT
The DNA here is from genome assembly GCF_023701485.1 of Aporhodopirellula aestuarii. Lineage (GTDB taxonomy): Bacteria > Planctomycetota > Planctomycetia > Pirellulales > Pirellulaceae > Rhodopirellula > Rhodopirellula aestuarii. The sequence goes on along the minus strand of NZ_JAMQBK010000023.1, from coordinate 85,984 downwards.
CGATCGCGTCGATCGCTTCGTCACGCAGATCAAGGCGGAGTCCTGATTCGCGATTTTCCTCATCAGGCCCGTGACAGAAATAGCATTTGTCGGACAGGATTGGACGCACATCACGATTGAAATCGACTTCTGCGGCCGTAACGGCAACGTATCCGAACAGCATCACGGCGAAACCGAGTGCGGCGGGAAAGGATGGATGACGTTTTTTCAAAATCTATACTCCACGGAATAACCATTCGTTCGATGCAAGCGAACGTGGGGACGTCGATTGTTTTAGTGCTCTTGTTAACGGACGGCTCGCGCCGTTCCGCTACTTTTGAAATCCCGCGGTAATTAAATCGACGTCCCGCCGTTCGTTGACTGTGATGGTCATTATTGTCGCGGGGGATTGCATTGTCTTGCATCAATGCTACCTGCTTGTGTATATTAGACGCATGAAACATGCCGAAACGCAAAAGCGGTTTTTTGAGCAACTCGATGGATTTGAGCAGATGGCTCGTCTGTTCGAGTTCTTGCCGGGCGTTTCATTCTTCGTCAAAGACCGGCGGGGGCGGTTCATCGCGTTGAATCGCCGGGGATGCGAATACTGCGGCGTTTCGAGTGAAGAGCAGGCGATCGGTCGCACCGATCACGACTTTTTCCCGCACCAACGGGCGGAAGAGTATCGTGCCGATGACGAAGCGGTGATGCGGTCGGGGGAACCGCTGGTTAACCGGATCGAGAGCGCGCCGGAATCGGCGGGGTCGCCGAGACTGGTCATGACGAGCAAGATCCCGCTGCGAAATCGCCGCGGCGCTGTGGTCGGTATTGCCGGGTTTTCACGTCAGATTGAACAGCTCCGGGAGCAGTCCGCGGATGCCGATGCGTTTTCTTTAGTGGTCGATCATTTACACCGATATTACGCCGACGCGTTGACAACGACCCAGCTCGCCAAGATGGCAGGATTGTCGAGTAGTCAATTCGAACGTCGCTTTCGTCACGCCTTTGGATCTTCACCGCGGCAATACTTATTGCGTGTGCGGATCGAGAACTCGTCACGTTTGTTGATCGAGACCGAACAAACGATTTCGCAGATCGCATTGGCGTGCGGTTTTTTCGACCACGCGCATTTCAGTCGGAGTTTCCGGCGAATCATGAGCACGTCGCCGTCAGAGTACCGCAGACGTCATCGCGGTAGCTGACCGAGCCGACGTGGTCCGCGATGACGTGATGCAGACTGAACATCGGGTCGTTCAGCTGGCGGCTTGGTAATACCCAGGATCGTCCACGTCGTCGCCATCGAAGTCGCCGACGATCGGTTGAGAAACGCCGCTCGGCCGAGGCACGCGAATTTGTTTGTCGTTGCCCGTGATCCGGTGGTCGCCATCGGTGTCGATGATCCACAGGTCACCTCGCACGACACCGATTTCGTCGATCCCGTCGCCATTGAAGTCGCCCACGATCGGTTCATCGCCGGGCTGTCCAAAATTCTTCGGTCGATCCTTGCTCGTCCAACGACCATCACCGTCTTCGTCGAGCATCCACTGGCCGCCCCGGAAGACACCGATCTGATCGATGCCATCGCCGTTCCAGTCCCCCGCGATCGGCGTGTCGACTTGTTCGCCGTACTGGAAGACGTGATCAACCGCATCGGCAAGCCATTCACCGTCTTCACCCCGCAGCAACACGCGTTGCTGTTTCTCTTCTTCGGTCAATTCACGGTGTACCAAGTCTTCGCGCCGGAGTTGGCGTCGCCGTTGGTTAGCGGGGTCAGGCAATCCGGGATCTTGGCGGATGCGTTCGGCGTCGTTTTGCCAACGGCGTCCGAAAATCCCGACGTCGTCTTTACCGTCACCGTCCCAGTCACCGACGACGGGGCGATCGAGTTCCGTTCCCAATCGCACCCACAAGTCACCCGCGTCCCATTGACCGTCACCATTGAGGTCAACGAACCACTGGCCGTTGATGAACAGGACGGCTTCGTCGACACCGTCACCATCGAAGTCACCCGTCAGCGCGGTCGCATCGGCGTGGCCGAGTTTGATCGCGCGATCGTTCGTTGATTTCGACAACGTTGCGGTGCCGCTCGGCAGGATCTGCCAGCGACCTTTCGAAAGTTCCACCTGTACCAGGGAATCGGGCAACTGACCCACTTTGGCGTTGCCGGAATCTTTCGCGTTGCGATAGGTCGCCTGTTGAACTTGCAAACGTCCATCAACCGAAGTCACCATCGCGGACTCGGCTCCTTGACCACGAGGGAAACCGCCGTTGATCACACTCAGGTGCCAACTGACTTCCCATTCGTCATCCGCCAGCATCGGTGGCGCGATGTCGTAGTACTGACCGTATGCCGCGATCGGAACGATTGGGTCGAAGGTTTCGATCGGGGTTAACGGTGCTGCGGGGTTGGACGGATTTTCGTACGACCAAGGTGGAAGCTCTGGTGGATCTTCGATCACGATTTCGCTGAAGTTGTTGCTCGTGCTCGTCCCACCGGGATTGACTTGGATATTGAAAATCGCGTCGAACCTTGGGTCACCGCCGGCAGCCAAGTTCGAGATGAATGTGTTGAGGCTGCTCGGATCACTGAAGTCGGCGAGGTTGATCGCCAGACCGCCTGTTGTGCCGGCAGTGTCGAGTGAGTCGATGAACCCGTTGGGTTGGGTTTGATAAACCGAATACACGATCCGAGGTCGCAGTCCGACGAATTCGTAGTAACCGTTCTCGTCAGTGGTCACGCGGATCACGCCCGACGAAGAGCCGCCGAGCTGATCGTTGGCGGGGTCAATCGGCACACCGAAGACGTCTCGCAATTCGAGCGTGACGCCAGCGAGTGGCGTGTCGTCGTCGGTTAGTTCGCCGTCGCGATAATCACGCAGGTCAGCCGGATCAGGTTCTTCGCTGAGTACGAGCGCGTCGCCGTCTTGGAACACGTATCCCGAGATCGTGACCGGTGGGACTTCGGGGAAGTTGTAGTCTTCACCGTGCTCACCGCCGGCGAGGTCGATCTCTCCGATCAGGTCGAACTGAATCAATCGGCCGCCCAAGGTTCCGATCGTTTGACCGCCGTGGAAATAGCCGTCGGGTTGATACTCTTTGACTTGATATCGTCCCGGACGCAGACCGGTGAATTCGTAGCAACCGTTGGCGTCGGTTTGCGTTGTCGCAATGACGTTTCCGGACTCATCGAGGAGTTCGATGACAACGCCGGGGATTGGCTTTTCGTTGTCATCAAATTCTTGATCGAGGTCGAGGTTGCTCCAAACCTTTCCGGAAATGGACCCAGGCGGGAGTTCGCAGAAGTCATAACGCGTCAGCGATTGGCCGGATGCGAGTGCGATTTGCGAGATCACATCGGCGACCGAGTCATCGCCTCCGCCGCTACCGGCAACCTGGCCGCCGTGGAAGTAACCATCGGGCTGCGTTTCGCGAACGGTATAAACGCCCTTGGGCAGATTCCCAAAACTGTAGCTGCCGTCGCTCGCGGTTGTCGTGAACGCAATGAACCGTCCCGACTCGTCGTAGAGTTCGACGCGAACGCCTTGGAGACCGATTTCGTTCGGGTCTTGGACGCAATCGCCGTCGTTGTCGACGTAAACGACGCCCGAGATTTCGGAGGGCAGCAGTTCGCAGAAGTCGTAGTCGGTTAGCGTCTCACCCCATCCAACCGGAATCGCTGAGATTCGATCGGCGAGCGAGTCATCGCCACCTTTGTTACCAGCGACTTGGCCGCCATGAAAATATCCGTCTGGCTGAGTCTCGCGAACGAGATACTCGCCGGCCTTCAGGTTGGTGAAGGAGTAGTTTCCGGTGGCGTCGGTGGTCGTCGTGGCGACGACATTGCCAGACGAATCCAGCAATTCGATCAACACGCCCGCGAGGCCTTCTTCGCCGCTGTCGCGAACGCAGTCTTCATCGCGGTCGACGTACACGACACCTGAAATTTCGGCAGGCAATACTTCGCAGAAGTTATAGTTAGTCAGCGTCTCACCCCATCCGACCGGGATCGCGGAGATGCGATCGGCGACCGAATCGTTGCCGCCCTTGCTGCCCGCGACTTGCCCGCCGTGGAAGTATCCTTGCGGCTGTGTTTCGCGAACGGTGTATTCACCGGCTTGCAAGTTGGTGAACGAGTAATTGCCCAGCGAGTCCGTCGTCGTTGTTGCGACCACTTTTCCGGTGTTATCGATCAGCTCGATCAGGACACCCGCGAGCCCTTCTTCCCCGCTGTCACGAACACAATCGTTGTCGCGGTCGACGTAAACGACACCCGAGATCTCAGCGGGCAATACTTCGCAGAAGTTGTAGTTGGTCAGCGTCTCGCCCCATCCGACCGGAATGGCCGAGATGCGGTCAGCGACGGAATCATTGCCGCCTTTGCTGCCGGCGACCTGACCGCCATGGAAATACCCAACGGGCTGAGTCTCGCGAACGATGTATTCGCCCGCTTGCAGGTTCGTAAACGAGTAGTTGCCGTTGGCATCGGTGGTCGTGGTCGCAACCACGGTACCCGAACTGTTGATCAGTTCGATGAGGACGCCTTGCAAGCCTTCTTCGCCACTGTCGCGGACGCAGTCGGCATCGCGATCGACGTAGACGACACCTGAAATTTCAGCGGGTGGGCGTTCACAAAAGTCATAGTTGACTGCGTTGACGCCGGAGGTGAGTGTGATGTTTTCAATCAGGTTCGTGCCGTTGGCGACACCGCCGACGGAACCGGGGGTCGCACCGCCTTCGAAATAGCCGCTCGGTTGCTGTTCGACGACGCTGTACGTCCCCGGCAACAGATTGTCGAAGCGGTAGTTTCCTTCGGCATCGGTTTGCGTCGTGGCGACTGTTTTTCCGGTCGAATCCTTGAGTTCGATCACGACCCCGGCGAGTGTCATTTCTCCCGGATCGTAAACGCAGTCGTCGTCGATATCGACGTGAACGCGGCCCGTGATCGAGGCGACTTGTCGCTCGCCGAAATCGTAGTTAACCCCGTGCAATCCTTGCAGCAGAACGACTTGGGTCAGCGAGTCGCCATCGGTGCCGACGCGTCCGACCCGGCTGCCGTTGATCGTACCAACCGTGTCTTTCCCGTCGATGTATCCCGCGGGCTGTGTTTCGACGATTGTGTACGTGTCCGGTGCGATGTTGTCGAAAAGGTATTGGCCTTGCGAATTCGTTTGCGTCGTCGCAATCACGCTGCCGGTGGAATCGACCAAGTCCAAAGACACGTTCGCGATCGCTTCTTCACCGGTGTCTCGCACGCCGTCGTTGTCACGGTCGTGGTAGACCTGACCGGAGATCGAGCCCGGTGCGGCTTCGCAGAAATTGTAAGATTCCCCGTGACCACCGGACGGCAGTTCGATATGGGTGATTTGCCCACCGTCCACAGCCGATCCGATACCGACGAGGATGTTCGATCCGAGCGTGCGGATGTCGCCGGTGTGGGCGCCGCCGTCGATCAAACCGGCGGGCGTGATTTCGACAACGGTATAGGTACCCGCGTGCAGGTTATCGAAGAGGTAGCTGCCGTCGGCGCCGGTGCGAGTTGTCGCGACTGTTTTGCCGTCAGCACCGATCAGCCGAACTTCCACACCGGACAACGGTTGGCTGTCCTCTTCGTCATGGTCGCCGTCGCAATCTTCACCGGGTGCGGCGAGATAAACGAAACCGCCGATCGAACCGAGGGGCAGTTCGCCAAAGTTGTAATTCACACCGGCGTCACCGCCACCGAGCACGACGCCGACAATTTGATCCCCTGGGTTGACCGCCGATCCGACGACGCGTCCTGAAACGGTACCGGCGGCATCGGTTCCGTCGTCCAGGTCAGCCGGTTGATCGACTTCGACGATGCGGTAGGTACCCGGCATCACGTTGTTGAACTGATACGAACCATCCGCGTTCGTTTTTATCGTCAACGCGGTTTGCGGCGCGATCGTGTCGATCGGTTCGAGACGAACTGTGACGCCCCCGAGTCCGATTTCACCGGGATCTTTCGTGCCCGAGTCGTTATCGTCGCGATAGACAAAACCGCCGATCGAGGCGGGCTGGGGTGTTTGCGTCACGCTTCCCACGGCGGCGGCGGAGCGGTTCGGCAGACTTTCTGCATCGTCGCTCTCGTCCGGTGGCAGATTCAATCCGAAATCAGCCTTGGGGTCTCCGTAGTCGTTCAGGAAGATCGCGTCGACTGACGATTGATAGTAATTCGGCGCGTCGAAAGTCGCTTCGAGGATTGAATCCTGGAATTCCTGACCCGAGGTGATCACGTCGAGACGCTGGTTAAACTGTTCGAGATCGGCGAGGTTCCGCAGCACCTCGTCGACGTCGATCGTGAAAATTAGACGATCGCCGGCCTGAAAGTCGGTGGGCCGAAGGATCAGTTCCTGTCCGCCGTCGACAACTTCGACTTCGACGAGTTCGGACTGTCCCGGCGAGAGTTGGAAGGCGTGGAACCCATTCTTCCCACGGCCACCGGCGGCGGTATCGAAGATCGGGTCACCAACACTAATGCCGTCGCCATCTTTGTCGGTGTTGATGCGCAATTCCGTCAATTTCGTTCCCGGTGCACCACCGGTGAACGTGACAATAAACCGGTCACCCGCTGAGTCGCTGCCGACGTCCGTTTCGAGGTAGTCAGTTTCGAGATAGACCACACCGACGTGAATCGGGTCGGCCGCCATCATGCGACGGTCCTCGAGCGACTCGACGCGCATGTTTCGGGAGTGAACTCCGACCCGCGGCGTCGTCGATGCGATCAGGTTGCTGAGATGTCCACGACGTCCGCGCACCTTCGGTGTCCGTGGTGTTTGACCACGAAAACGCGACGATTCACTGCCCGTGAATCCCAAACCGCTACAAAAGTTTTCGATATGTTTCCAAATCACGCTGGGCACCTCCCTGTGCCGCAGATTTCTCTACCGAGGAGCTTGGATCAGACCGCCGTTATCCGAATCATTTCCGAGGGCAATCTTATTCTCGGGACCGGCTATCCTTGCCAAATCCCAACGCCTCAGCGTCGCATCAAATCCGCCAGAGATCAGGGTTCCGTTGCTAACGACCAACGTCGAAATGGATCCGACGTGGCCGATCAACGTGGCGTGCGTCGAGAGACGTTGATTGTCTTCTCCAACCCGCACCAAGTGAATTTCATCGTCGCTGCCCGCGGTTGCCAACGTGTGGCTGTCCACGATGGCGAGCGAGAACAACCGCCCGGAAGTGATTCTCTGTCGCGACAACAGGGTCTGACGATCGGTGTCGAACCGAACCATCTCCCCGTCTTCGGAGACACTAACGAGCACTCCCGAGTTGGGCATGAACGCCACGTCACGGACGCGTGCCGAATGAAGTTCTTTTTCCGCAATCGTGTTACCTGTGGCCGGATCAAAGAGATGCAAATGGCCGTTTCGTCCCGCTACCGCGAGCATCCTGCCATCGTCGCGATAGGCACAACAACGCAAATCGACGCAGTCGCATGTCAGTTTTGGCAAGGTCGATGCCGCTTTGCCGATCAGGAAAACTTGTGAGTCGAAACCGACTGCAGCAATCTGTTGTCCTGATCCCGCGAATCGCACACACGCTAACGCGGGTGCGGATGCGATCTCTTGCAGGACCGTGAAGTCACGGCGACGGTCCCACAGAATCATTTGTCCGTCATTGCCCGCCGATACCAGTCTCGCGCCGGACGAATCAAACGCCATCGTGCGGATCCAGTCAAAGTGACCGGGGTTGGATGATTTTTCGGATCCGCCTTCGCCTAACACGTAGGCAACGCTCATTGTTTCCGCGTTCAGAATTCGAATGACGTGGTCATCGCCGGCAACTGCGAGAAAGTCGCCGCGCGGATCGACCGCGATCGCTGTGACGACGACCCGTTCCACCTGACTATCGACGGGTTGTAGACGATAAACCCGTGAAACAATGGGAGCAGCATCGAATTCGGTGCCCCCCGCCGTTCGCACGGCGGACGATGGAGTTTCCGCCGCGGCATGCCTGACGACGCCTGAGGTGCTTGCCAAGACGGCAACCCCCAGCGCCAACGCACTACGGCGTCTCAGGATGATATTTGATTTGTGTTTCATGACGTCCCCCCGGATCCAATGTCACGCAGCGCGCGAGTAGATGCGCTCCAGTCGTTGTGATCGGCATCTACGACCACCATCATGAATCCAAAACGGCGTCTCCGGCTAAAGCGGCGCGGTCTTTCGCACTGTGAAACTGACGTCGATAGGACTACTCGCGGGTACTCACCACGCAATCATGCTCGGTCCGCATGACCTCACGCCTGGAGGATGCGGTCGGCGATGTGCCGCCCGATTTGCAGCGATGCCGTTGCGGCGGGACTCGGCGCGTTCAACACGTGCGTGACCCGCCCGTCGAATTGCATCTGAAAGTCATCGACGAGGCGACCGTCGGAGCCGACCGCTTGGGCACGAACGCCCGCCCGACACGGTGAGACGTGTTCGGCGCGAATTTCGGGAACCAGTTTTTGCAACGCGTCCACGAAGGCCGCTTTTGAAATCGAACGCCAAATTTCGCTCAAGCCCATTCTCCAGTGCTTGATCGCCAGACGTTGAAAGCCTCGATAAGTCAGCGATTTCCATAACTCACCCCCGCGAATCGTTTTCCAGTCGTAACCTTCTCTGGCGAGCGCCAGCACCGCGTTGGGACCACACTCCACACCGCCATCGATCATGCGAGTGAAATGAACGCCCAGAAACGGGAACTCAGGATCGGGGACCGGGTAGATGAGATTCCGGCAAAGGTGTCGATGCTCGCTGCGGAGTTCGTAGTACTCTCCACGAAATGGCACGATTCTGGCGTTCGGCTTGCCGCCCGCCATGCTGACGACGCGGTCGCTGTACAGTCCCGCGCAGTTGATCAGGCGATTGGCGGTGATTTGGTCTTTGTCGCTCCTGATGCCGACTTGGTGGGTGTGCCTGTTGATCTCGCGTACTCGAAAATCGAATCGCACCTCGTGACCTGATGCACGCAGCCGATCCACGAGACGTTGACAGACCGCGGGGTAGTCCACGATTCCCGCTTCAGGGACGTGGATGGCGGCGACGCCGCGGGCGTGCGGTTCAATGTCGTTGAGTTGACGGGCATCGATCTGGTGGCAGACGACTCCGTTGGCGTTGCCCCGCTCGATGATGTTATCCAGACGTGGCAGTTCTGATTCGTCGGTCGCGACGATGACTTTTCCGCAGCGTTCGAACGGCACCTCGTGTTCCTGGCAAAATTGCTCCATCGCCAATTTGCCCGCCCGGCACGTTTCCGCCTTGAGCGAGCCGGGCTTGTAGTAGATGCCGGTGTGCAAAACGCCCGAATTGCGTCCGGACTGATGTCGAGCCGTTCCGGATTCTTTTTCGACGACGGTGAGCTTCGTGTCGGGCGCCTTTTGGCTAAGAGCGTACGCCGTCGCGAGACCTACGATACCGCCTCCGATGATGCAGAATTCAGACATGCAATAGGTTTTTCGATGTTGCGCGGATGGAAATCAACGGTACGGCGAGGCGACACCACCGCGACGATGCACGTCCTAAAGCCACCCGTGTTCGCGATACCAAAGTGCCGTTTGGTTGAGACGGGTTTGTAGATCGTTGGACAAACGAAGGTCTCCGGCCCGGATCAGTTTGCCCGGATCGCATGCCCATCCGGTCGCGGTTGCTTCTCTCGATTTATCGATCCCCAAAATATGTGGTCGACGACGGAGATAGCTGATGCCTTGATTGACCAAAGCGGTCGCGCGAACGATCCGAGGCGGCACTTGGATGCATCGCACTTTTGTCTTGCCAATGGCCTGACCGACCATCTTGCCGAGTTCCGCGTAGGTGACTGCGGTGGGATCACTGACAAAGTACACGCCCTGCCCGTATTGGTCGGACGGAACGTCGTTGGCGTTGTCGAGACAACCGGTTTGAGGTGAGCAGCGTTCACCATGGCAGGCCACCGTGGTGAGGGTTTGCACGAGATCTTCGACGTGGATGACCGAGAACAACGACGGCCACCAACCGGGGACCAGGTGAACGCTCATCGAGGCGATCACGCGGAACATTTCAAACCCGTCGCGGTCGCCGGGGCCGATCACGATCGGCGGACGGACGATGCTAATCGGCAATTGATCTGCGAATGCGGTGATGGCTTGTTCGCCGGCTAGCTTGCTACGACCGTAGTTGGATACCGGTGCGTTACGGTCGGACTCCCGGCGAACCCGATACCGGCCGATCTTGTAACGTTGGGGAACGTCTTCGCCGGGTTGTAGGTTGACGAGCGGGCCGCCGGCAGCGAGTGATGAAACCGCGACCAAGGTGGGCGGGTTCGCTGACTCGGCACACGCTTGGGCGAGCATCTTGGAACCGGACTCGTTGACGTCCCACAATGTTTTCTTGCGTAACGCCTTCGTCACACCTGCAAGATGAAAGACGATGTCGACACCCTCGACGGCTTTGCGTAGCGACTCGGGATCCGAAAGCGTTCCTTCGGCCAATTCGAAATCATCCGAAGCGAATGCCGAGGTGTTAGAGGTCGGACGTACCAAGCATCGTACGTCCCATCCGATGCCGCGAACGTAGCGGGCAAGATGTTGCCCGATGAACCCACTCGCACCTGTGATCAATACCTTCTTCATTTCGAATCTTTCCCGTCCCGACACCCTTGAGCCGGTGATGTGATCGTCGTTTATTTAACCTCGATAAAAATCAATCCAATGAATCGTTAACTTCTCGGGTTTACCATCAAGTATCGCAGTGGGCAACTGGATTTCGATGACCCCCTTACCTTGCGGAATGTCGCGAGTCGGCTCTCCGTTTTGATCGAGCAATTTCAGATTCATCCAATAGGGACTCTCCGAATCGAGCGTCACGGTTTCGTCGTTATCTTTCCACGAGCGAATTGTCGGATTCGCTCCATGGCTGGATACGGACGCGTGCAGCGTCACCGCACCGTTGCTGATTCGGAACCCCTCGAGCCCCTTCAGGTGCAAGCGAAGGACGACATGCTGAGGCCACGAATCGGTCTCTCGTCGGATTTCGGCCTGCCCGATTCCTCGAGGACTACGGATCGAAAAGATCGTCCGTTCGTCCTCGGATTGCACCTTGATCGAGTCGTCGACGTGACGGACGGTGATCGAGAACGGGGAAGCTGCATCCTCGTTCGCGCTCACCAGAACCATGCATGCCGTTGAGATGACCGTGGTAAAGGTTGCGACGAGCATCGATGTGCGTATACGCATGCTTCAAAATTCCGTTCGCAGGTATTAGGAACCGTATTTTGACTTATCGTACTCCGGCTTCCTGAATCTAGAACGCCTTATCGAATTAACGTTTTGTCGCAGTTAGGAAACCCCGGTCGCCGGTTGTGGCCTGGTAGGGCTGCAATTCGAAGCCGTGGGGACGGAGAAAATCGCCATATTCGGCAACGCTATAACATTTCCCCTGAGTGATATTCATCAGGAGGGCGGAATACTCTGCCACGGGCAGGGGGCCCGTTTTTTTAGCGTTGATGATCGCTCCGTGGATGATGAGTAACCCGCCGGTGGGGAGCGCGTCGCTCGCCCGATCGACGATTTGTTGTGCTTCAGCGATGTCCCAATCGTGTAGCACGTTGGACAGCAAGACGATATCCACGTCCCCCGGCCACGGATCGCGAAACATGTCGCCGGAATGCACAGCGACTTGGTCGCCCAGTCCCAGATTGGCGATTTCTCGCCGCGCGATCGTATCGACCGGAGGCTGTTCGAGCACCGTGGCGCGGAGGTGCGGGTGCCGCGCGACCATCGTGGAACTGTAGATCCCCGAACCGCCGCCGACGTCGAGCATGTGAGAATAGCCGGCGACTTGTTCACTGACTGCGGCGGCGAGCTTTTGTCCGAACGTGATGCCCCGGCAATTCATCAGGTCGGTGAAGCTCCGCGCGAAGTCAGGATCCTTCATCGATTCGTGCCAATCGGCGCCGTCGGATTTTGCCTGCCAATTGGCCGGTTTGCCAGTCTTCAAAATCGAGACGAAATCCTTTCGCACGGGCGAGTCCGCGATCGGTTGGTAATACGGACCGAGATACCACTGGCTGTCCGCGGTCAGGAATTCACGACCCACCGGGGTCAGCTCGATTCCACCGTCCGAATTGCTGGTGACGAAACCACTGGCCCGGCACAACGTGATCAGCACATCGGCCGGTCGGTGTTGCCAGCTAAAATGGGTGCACACGGCGTCGAAGGAGATGCCTCCGTTTTGATTCAGAAAGCTGAACAGATCGAACTCGAGAATCGCGGCCCCGATCAGGTCAGCGGCATACTGACGATCACGGTATCGCAGAATAACGGCGGGGTCGGAGGAGGGAGTTTGCGTCAAATCAATGGTGGACATTCACAGTTGCTTTCGAAAACAAACGCGATCACTCGCGATCGATGGGGACGTCAAGAATCAATACCCGGTGACTCGCACGCTCGGCGGACGGGAGAGCGAGTCGTGATCGTATTTCTTCGCCGCATCTTTGCGGAAGGCTTACGATTCGAGGGATTGAATGAAGTCGGCGAGACGTTTGGGGTCGGCGCCTTCGACTTTGTCTAGGCTGCGCAGGATTTCGATTGATTCTGCGCGGTGGCCAGGGGTCGCTTTATCGGAGATGGCTTGGAACGCGGCTTTGGCGGCTTGGCCTTCGGGCGACGAGACGTTGAGTTGAAACGGCGCGAGTGCGTGCGCGACGCTGAGAGGGAGATCGTCAAACGTGTATGGGTATTCGCGTTTGTTGCGGTAGAGCGTGATTTGCTCGGCGCTGGATTGCTTGACCAAGAACGTCATCGATTCGGTCAGTTTGATTTCATTGCCGGCGACAAGGTCTGCCATCGCTCGATGGATGGCGCCCCGGTAAAAGGTGGCGAGATCCGCGAATTGGAAAAGCGTCTCGGCGGTCTGCTTCTGAGCGTCTGTCATCGCCCGGGCTTCGGCAGCTTCGGCGAGCGATTTCATGGTTTCCCATTTTCTCGTCTTGATCGCGTCGAGTGCCGACGCAATGGCAGCGTCACCGGCGGCGATCTTCTCGGCGGTGGGCGGAGCCGGATCCGGCGTTCCGGATTCAGGCGGTGTGTCCATCGGCGGTGTTTGAGTCATGGGTGGCGATGTCACCGGAGGATCCGGTTGGGGCTCCGGGACGTCATCCATGGGGCCGTCATTCATCGGTGGGTTTGATACCGGGTTGTTCGGCATTGGCATGTTCGGCATCGCACCGGTCATGTCGTCGTTCCTACCCGGGAGGTTCGGTATCTCCATTTCCGAACCCGGATCCAAGTTAGGTGCGTCGGGGCGAATCCGGGGCGCCGGTTTCATGATTCCATCGCCGCCGGAGTCTTGATTGACCGGGCTTGGCGGGGCGCTTTGTGGGGATTTGCGTTGTGTGCTGCCCGTGCCGGATTTGATCTCAAATCCGTCGTCGCTTTTGACCACGACGATACCGCCGCCGCTCATGAACACGAAGGCGAATCCACCCACGATGGCCGAAAGCAGCAACAAGATGAGAGATCCAAAGATCAGAACACCGGGTGAGCGGCGACGGCGTCGAACCGAGCGTTGGGCGGTGATTTTGGGGGCCGCCGTTTGAATTCCGGCACCGGTTTGCGGCGGTGATCCTACCGGAGCCGCGGTCACGGCTTGTTGCGTCGCCGGCGTGGGTGGCGGCGTCACTGCGGGCGGCGTCACTGCGGGAGGTGTGGATGGCGGTTCGGCCTGGGGAGCCGCAGGCGGGGTTATCGCAGACGGCGTTGCCGGGGGCTGAGATGCGGGAACCGGTGGGGTGGCTTGGGCGCTCGGTAGGAGCGCAGCGAGCGGGTCAACGGGCGCCGACGGAGCGGGCTCGGGATCGTTGATGATTCCGTATTGGGCGTCGAGAGCCGCTTTTTGCTCTGGATCGAACAGAATCTTTTGAGCCGCTTGGACCGCTCGAGCGGCCCTCGCCCATGTCTCGGGAGAGGCTGACGGTTTAGCCTGCTTGAGAGCGCGAATGCGATCTTCGATTGCCGACCGAATGACTTGATCGTCCGTCTCACCGAGTTCGAGCCCGAAGACCTGGTAGGCATTGGGCTGGGAGACGTCGGCAGGCAATCCCAGAAGTTCGTGGACGGAAGGACCGGGCATTGCGATAAAACTCGGAAGCGTCGATTCGTAAGGTTGAACAAGAGACCCGAATTTAATCGAATCGACGCATCTCAGTGGCCATTCGCAGATTTATTTCTTGCGGTGACGAATCTTTGCCCGCATCCGTCGTTTCTTTCTTCCCACTTTGCGTCGGCCTTTTCCAGTTCTCTTAGTACCCACCTAGTTCATTCTCCTCGACGATTCTTCTGTATTTTGGATTGCGAGGAGTTACGGCCTCCCCTGCATGCAAGGCACGTAAGCGTAGCAGAACACGTTTTTCAGGCAAGGTGGAAAGCAACGCCGGACAAAGAGGTTGGGGGCGAGCGGTTCGAAGATTGCGTTCGAATTAGTCGCAGGTTGCGTTCCAAGGCAAATCGATTTGGCCGGACTGCCACTGTGAAATGAATTCGGGCAGGCTCGGCAGCACGTTCCTGGCCCGCGAGATCTCGACCGGAGTCATCCAGTGAATTTCGGCGACTTCCTCGGGATTCGGTACCGGTTCGGCCTCGTTCGTGATGTGGGCGATCCACCAGGCCAATTGGGTGCCCCACGGCGTGACGCTGCGGTGGCACAGACGGACGGGTTCGACGTCCACGAGGATCTCTTCCTGCATCTCCCGAACCAATGCCTCTTCTTCGGACTCGCCGGCCTCAATGCCGCCGCCCGGAAGACACAGTTTTCCGGGCGCATTGACGGTCATTGACCGCCGGATGATCAACAGCCGGTCATCGCGGAACATCACCCCAATCACACCGCGTTTGCGGTTTCGGCGGCGCGTGGACGAGGAAAAGGGTGTGTGAGCCATGGAGGGACTTTTATCAATCAAGAGATGCGACGGGCAACCCGAATCCATGGGCCCCCACATGGGAGATGAGCAAAATCTTGGAATTTCGTCAAGAAAGTAGCGGCGATGCGTCGATGCAACTGGTGTCGTTAAAGTTTGCCCAAGTCTCCATGTCTGGGCAACCGGCATTACCTCCCTCTGATGATATCCCCGTCGCTAGCAAAGTCCGATTCATGCAACTTGCCAAATCGTCGGGCGCGGCCCAACCGAGTGTAATCGTGAAAGATCGCTGTCGAAAAAACGTTACAACGACGATCATGCTCCGGTTGATTTGGGCCGGGCTCGCAACGCTGCCCTTCTCACTGGCTGGATGTTCACTGTTTCCAGGAGCGTCCTTTAAGATGCCGGCGATTACCGCCCTGACCGCGGCGCCCTCGGTCGACGCTGCGGCGCAGCAGGCCAATTACGTGCCCGTGGGTGCTGGGGCCTCGCTCCCTTCGAGCACGTTCACCCAAGAGGTTTATCAGAGCGTCCGAAACGCCAAAGCCAACAACTCCGTCGTGTTACAGATTCTCGATGACGACGTGCCGATCCGAGTGCTGCCGCTGCCGACACCGGACGCGGCGTCGGGAGATGGGTCCGTACCCGGAGGTCAAAGCGTTTTCGTGAGTACGTTATTGCAGCAAACCGGAGTTCTCAAAAAACTCGGCAAAGTTCAAGCGGCGTTGTATCGCCCTTCGCCCGACAGTTTCGAAGGTGTGCGAATGGACGTGCTGTTTGTCAATCGTGCCCCCGAGCAAATCCGGCCTGAGTCCGATTACGCACTTCGCCCAGGTGACCGTTTGGTGGTGGCCAAAGATACACGCGTCGGCATGGAAAGCTTCATCGACATGGTTCTCGATCGATAGACCGGTACTGAATCGACAAGCGGACTCTTACCGAATCGCCTCGGTCGATCCCATTGGCGTCAAGATTCGCACGCCGGGCGAGCCATTTCCGGTGGATCCGATTCGCGGCTGGCTGATTCAGCGGCGAACGCGCGAACGATCCGGCGAGGAACCCAGATCGACAGCACGATCGCGGCGGCGAAGGTACATCCGACGCCAACGATTTTTGCCAGTCCGAGTTGATCGTCGCTGGCCGCAGCGGCACCGCAATAGACCCATAGCCATTGTGGAATCGACGCAGCGATCGCTGCACCCGCATAGGGCATTTTCCTGGCCGATGCGGCGCCCATCGTGTAGCTGATGATGGTTGTCGGGATAGGTGTTAGACGAATGGCTAAATGAAAACCCCACCCCGATTCGCGGGCCATGTTGGCGATTTGTCTAAGTAAACGTTGCCGCACGTTTTCGGCTTCGCTGTCTCGCTCGTCCAATCGGTCAAGGTTTTCCAATGCGTCGCGAGAAAAGGCAGCATCGAGTTTAGCGAGATCGCTGAGTTCACTGAGATCCGCTTCCCCGGGTCGACTCGGCAGGGTCCAGCGACCGATGTGATAGTTCACCATCGCGGATACCAACGCGGTTGTCGTCAAGATCCACGCGCCGTCGAACATCCCAAACAAACCGCCGGCGGCTAATGAGATGAATGTTTTGGGAACGAAGAAGCACATCAGTCCCGTGCCCAAAATCACAAACCCGATCGGTCCGGCGGCGTGAGAGGATTCGAGGATTTGCCGGGCCGTTGCCAGCGAATTTCCAGTTGCCAACCACGTCAGCGCGGCTAACAAGATTGCCAGCGGTATCAACCGCCGTCGCTGCCGAAACATGATGCTCATCCTAGTTTGTCGAGTTGTCCGGTGCTGTCGCCGAACGCACTCGCCGGTGCTCCCATTTGGTGCATCATCCACAAATAAAGATTACAGAGCGGCGTGCCGTTTTTGTAGCTGATGTGCCGTCCGGAGCGGATTCGCCCGCCGCCACCGCCCGCCAATAAGATCGGCAGATTATCGTGGTTATGTCGGTCTCCGTCACTGATTCCGCTACCGTAAACGATCATGCAGTGGTCCAACAGCGTGCCCTCGCCTTCGGGGATTTGTTTGAGTTTGGCGAGGAGATATTCGAACCGATCCAGATGGAACCGATTGATTTTCGCGATCCCACGTTGCTTGTCGGCACTCTTGCCATGATGAGAAAGCTCGTGGTGGCCTTCGTTGACGTCGATTTCTTTGTACGAACGGTTGCTGCCCGCGTTGGTGAACATGAAGGACAGGATTCGCGTGCTATCGGTTTGATAGGCCAACGCAATCATGTCCATCATCAGTTCGCTGTGTTTGCTTAGCTCGCGGGGCACACCGAGTGGTCGTGGATAATCGGGGACGCCTTCTTCGGTGATTCCCAGTTTTTCGGCACCGGCGATCCGTTTCTCGATATCGCGGATGGAGTAGAGGTACTCATCGAGTTTTCGCCGATCGACGATGGGGAGATGCGCGTGCAAACGCTTCGCATCTTCTTCGACGAAGTCGAGAATCGATTTACGATGCTTTTCACGTTCGCTGCGGGCGCGGCGAGTTTCTTTTTCGGTTTGTCCGGCAAACAGGCGATCAAACACGGCGCGGGGATCGTTCTCTTTGGCCATCGGATTGGTGGGGCCACGCCAGGACATATTCGATGCATACGCGCAGCTGTATCCGGAGTCGCAGTTTCCCGCTTGGCTGCTCGTTTCGAGTCCCAATTCGAGCGAAGCGAACCGGGTCGCGGCACCAATCTGGGTTGCGGTGGCTTGATCGACCGAGACTCCATTTTGGATATCGGCCCCGTTGGTTTTTCGGGGGTGGGCACCGGTCAGGAACGCGGCCACGCTGCGGGCATGGTCGCCGCCGCCGTCACCATGGGCACGGGCACCGTCGAGCGTCAATCCTGAGAGGACATTGAGATGCTTGCGGTGTGCGGAAAGCCGGGCCAGCGTTTCGGGCATCTGGTACGAGGTACCCTCGGATTGAGGAGTCCAGTCGGGCATGTGCATGCCGTTGGGGACGTAGAAAAATCCCATCCTGATCGGAGGTGTGCTCGGGCCGCCGGATGCGGCGAGCAACCGACCCGGTTGCATGACGTCGAGCATGGGAAGGGCGATTGCGGTTCCCAGACTGCGAAGAACGGTTCGTCGTGAAAGGGTGGTTGCCATCGGTCTGCACTGAAGAGGATCGTGGACCAAGTGGGGTGATTCGTGGTCCGGGAGCGGCGAAGGTTTTCACGGGTAGGCCGATATCACGGTACCGCATCCCGCGCATCTGCCCTCTCCACAGGATAAGGAGAATGCAGCGACTCGGCGGACAAACTATTCGCTTTCGGCGACTTTTTCTTGCTCGTGGCGAAACTCGGGGCGGAGTGCCAAGAATCGCTCGAGTTCGAGATCCTCGAGTTTGATCCCGTGTACGGCAACGATTCTCGCGATATCGGCGATCGCCGATACGCCGAGTTTTCGCCCAATCGACGCTTTGTGTTGTTCGATCGTCCGGGGGCTGCGATAGAGTCGTTTGGCCGCCTCCGGGACGCTGTACCCATGCCCGAGTAGCACGAGGACTTCGAATTCTCGCTTGGTCAACGAAGAGAGAGGCCCGAGGTCGAGATACTGGCTCATCACACGGTTCGCGGAAGATTCGGCCGGTGTTTGGCAGTCGCGTTTGGTCATGATGGCGACATAGGCCTGTTGATCTTCCCCGATCATCGGCACCATGGTCGAAATCATCCGGTGCCCTTGATAGAAGTGTTCGACGCGAAGCGGTTGCCGCGTTTCGAGCACTTCGCGAATCCATTGCAAACGTTCTTCGGCGAATTCAAACTCGAAGATTTCATCGAGACGTTTGCCTCGATAATCGTGTGACGGATCGGCCCCGAAAACGTGGGGAGTGTTCACGTTGTAATCAATGATTTCTCCGTCAGCGGATGCGATCGCGACACCAATGTCGGGATCTTCATTGAGTATTTTGACGAAATCGATGTCGCTCAGTTCCGGACGTGTCACTTCACTAGGCCTTTTGGCATTTCGTTAACAAGATTGCGGCGACGAGTTGGATTATTCGTCGATACCCCAGATTGCGCAGCAGGCGGTGAAGAGGATGTCGCTCGACACACGCCGCTTCGTTGCCTGGGAAGGTGCAATCTCAAGGTGCACGCAATTCCTGCACCAGAATGGCCTAAAGTGCGGCAAGCGTTTTGCGGGCGGCGTCGATCGTTTCGTCAATGATCGCTTCGTCGTGCAGACGGCTGAAGAACAACGCTTCGAATTGGCTGCACGGCATGTAGATGCCTTGGCCGATCAGACCCCAGAAATAGCGTCCGAACGCGTCACGGTCGCATCGATCGGCGTCGTCCCAACAGGTGACCGGATCGGGATTGAAGAACAGCGTCATCATGCTGCCCACTCGGGCGACGGTGTGCGGAATCCCCGCCTCGGTAGCCGCTGAGTCGAGCCCGGTGGCGAGTCGTTCGCCCATGCGTTCGAGTTGTTCGTAAGGTGGATCGTTTTTGAGGATTCGCAGCGTCGCGGATCCGGCAGCAACCGCGACGGGATTGCCGCTGAGGGTTCCGGCTTGGAAAATTTTGCCGGCTGGTAGGACTTGATCCATGATGTCACGGCGACCTCCGTAGGCTCCCAGCGGCATGCCACCGCCGACGATCTTGCCGAGTGTGGTCATGTCGGGGGTGATCCCGAAGCGTTCTTGAGCACCGCCAAATGCGACGCGGAATCCCGTCATGACTTCGTCAAAGATCAAGATCGAACCGTGTCGAGTGGTGAGGTCCCGCATCGCCTGCAGGAATGCCATCGTCGGGATGACGCATCCCATGTTGCCGACCACCGGTTCCAGGATCACGGCGGCGATCTCTTTGCCGAACTCCGTGAATGCGTTTTCGAGTCCCTCGACGTCGTTGTAAGAAAGGACGATCGTGTCGGATGCGGCGCCGGGGGTCACACCCGGCGAATCGGGCGCACCGAGAGTGGCCGCGGCGCTGCCTGCGGCGACGAGCAACGCGTCGACGTGCCCGTGGTAATTGCCAGCAAACTTGATGACTTTGTTCCGTCCGGTGACGCCCCGGGCGACTCGCAACGCGCTCATCGTCGCTTCGGTGCCGCTGTTGACCAAGCGGACCTTTTCGATGCTCGGAACCGCTTCGATGATTTGTTCGGCCAGTTTGGATTCGGCTTCGGTTGGGGCTCCGTAACTGGTGCCTCGCGATGCCGCGGTTGTGATCGCTTCGATGACCTCGGGTTGGGCGTGGCCGAGGATCATCGGTCCCCACGATCCGATGTAATCGACGTAGCGTTTGCCATCGATGTCATACAGGTACGGGCCCTCGGCGTGATCGATGAACAAAGGCGAGCCGCCGACGGCGCCAAACGCACGGGCGGGCGAATTGACGCCGCCGGGCATCAACCGGGTTGCCCGCTCGAACGCGGCGTGGCTGAGGGGATGGGTTTCGGCGGCAGACGAAGACGTGGTGAGCATGCGTTGTGGGAATGTCAAAAAGAGATGGGGGAAACCGAGAGGGTGGGGATCAACTTGGCGTTCGGTTTCTCGATCGCCGTATCGGGACGCGACGGCAGGCCGCAAACTCGAAGCGGCGGTCGCGCTCGCCAATCGGCCTTGACTGACAGCCCGGCGTCCGCCGGTTCGGATACCACGGTGATCCTGTGACCCCCATTGTTCCATTTCTCTGCACGCTGGCTACCCGTGAGTTCGCCGCGTGCCCGCGACCGGTGAGCTGGCCACGAGTAATCGGTTTTTGACGGGCGGCGAAGGATGCGGCCGTGTACCCGGACGGTCGGGGAACATGAACGCCTGGATCGGTGTCAAAGTTTGCCGATTGGGGCGGCTTTTTGCGTTCCGTGGGTTTTTTGTGTTGGGCTGTTTTTGCGTTTTTCGTTGGCTTTTTGCGTCCGGTAGCCTGTTTGGATTGATCCGGGTTTGACGATTCTCCGGGTTTTACCGGTTTTGCTTTAACTATCTCCCACGAATTCGACGATATCACTCGTGAGCCGGTAAATCTCGGCCGACGGGCGTCTTTTTCCAAGACACCGACGGCTTCATCGAGATTTACCCTTTGCCCCCCAATTTCCATCTTGATGGGTGACGAAAGTGTCGCAACGTCTTCAAACTCCATGCCGAATTTCTCTCGTAGCGATCGCCTTGCTGGCGGTCGTGTGCCTGAGCAGTCCCCTCCAGGCCCAATCCGGTGGGGTCGAGCAGTCAGCTCGTGCATCTTGGCAACCCGTTCGAGATCTGTCGCAGCGAGCGCCCAAGCAACGGGCGACGGCGACGGAAGTGCAGTTGGTTGACTACGAAGCTGACCAAGTCACGCCTCGAAAAGTCAAACCTTCGCAAATGAACAAGCCACGTGTGCGGCCTGTGTCGAGCACCTCGGTGCTGGAACCGGTGATCACGCACGAGAGCGTGCCGATGGACGGCCAGGTTTACCTGGAACCTTTGCACGATTACGGCTGCGATTCGATCCCCATGGGATCGTGCGGTTGTGGTGATGTCGGCTGTGACGGCATCTGCGGGATTTCCGTGGGCGGCTGCGACGGCATCGGCTGTGCGAGCGGTCAATGCTGCAACGGCGACCCGATGTGTGGTGAATACCGTGACTGTGACAGTCTGCGTCCCTGCATCACGTTGTGCTGGCCGCAAGACGGTTGGTTCTCAGCGGAGTACCTGATGTGGTGGCAAGACGGCATGGCTCTCCCGCCACTGGCGTCGACCGGACGATTATCCGACCGCGACCCGTTGGCAAACGGAACCGTGCTCTATGGAAACAACGACGTCCTGACAGATCACTTTGACGGCATGCGGTTCGACTTCGGTTTCTGGTTCGACAACTGCCATACCTGGGGCATCGGAGCCGGTGCGTTTGGTTTGGATCGTGAAACGGAAAGTTTCGCCGGGGGTGCCCAGAACGGAACACTCGTTCGCCCGATCATCACTGTATTAGACAATCCGGATCCGCAACTCGACGAATTGACTGAAGCGGTTGCGTTGGTACATGACCCGACCCGCGGACACACCGGGACGTTGAACATCGACGTCGATAGTGAGTTGAGCGGATGGGACATCTATCTGCGTCACTTCCGAATCGCCAGCCAAGGTTGCACACACGTCGGGCCGTGCTCCTGCCCAACCCGTTGGTGCTCACGTTCGGAACACCGGCTCGGTTTTCGTTCGGTCGAACTCGATGAAGGTATCGGAATTGATAGCAACATCCTGATTGATCAAGGCACCAACACGCCGTTGACATTCGCACTGAACGAATCGTTCCGGACCCGGAACCAATTTAACGGGATCGACTTCGGATGGTTTCACACTCGCTCGATCGACTACTGGAACTTTGACATCGGCCTGCGATTGGCGGTCGGAAACGTGAAGCAACACGTCGATATCACTGGACAAACCGTGATCAACAGCACCGCTCCAGCTGTGTCGGGCGGCCTGCTCGCTCTGAACTCCAATATCGGATCTTACGAGCGGAACGAGTTCGCGGTCTTGCCAGAACTGAACATGAAACTCGGCTACCAACTCACCGATCAACTGCGTGCGACGTTCGGATACACGTTCCTTTACATGTCCAACGTGGTTCGGCCCGGCGACCAAATCGAGCGGATCATTGACCAGGCTCAAGTTCCTAACTCGAACGTGGCTACTCCAACGGGCGTGTTCCCACGCTTCGCGTTTGACAACACCGACTACTGGGCCCAAGGGCTTAGCTTTGGCCTCGATTATCGCTGGTAAGGCGTAACGATCAGGATGAATCGTCTGCGGGAAAGCCTAACGGCTGTCGCGGACAGAACGAAACAGCCGATTAAACCGAATGTGCAGGTTCTGCATCGACACCAATCGATTTGGGGCATCGAAGGCTACCTGGGTTCTGTTTTGAAACTTAGACGTCCAAGGCAGCGTCCAAGCGTGAAGGTTTGCTAGGGCGAGCCTTTTCCCCTGCCGACATGAAACCGCGATTGGTGTTCTCCTGCGATCAACGCGCGGGCGACACCCCCCACAGAAAAACCACTAGCCCACGAAGGTAGTGAAACGATGATTTGGCAACGCATGATCGACCGTTTGACCGGTCAAACCACCCGACGCAATGAACGTTCGGTCACGCGACGTGGCAAAAATGCTCGTCGTCTCCGACTCGAATCGTTGCAAAAACGCGAACTACTCGCCAGCGATTTGGGTGCGATCAGCGGGGTCGCGTTCATCGATGCCGATGGTGACGGCACCGTCGACGTGGGTGAAACACTCTTGCAGAACGTCGATGTCAACCTTTACCTCGATGACGGCACCACCCCTGGCGAAGTCGATGGTGGAGACACGTTGGTGGGGACGCTCACCACGGGAGCGGACGGTGCCTATCGTTTCACGAACCTCGACGGGGAAGACACCGTCGCCAACGATGACGCGACGGAAGACGCGGGTTTAGCGAATCCGTTTGTGACCACCGACGGAATGTACGTCCTTGAATTCATTGCCGGCACCGGTGGTGTGCAAGATTCCAGCGGCACGCCGCTCACGGGGGTCGTGTTGTCGGATGATGTGAGCGTTCAAATCACCGATGACGACGGCGTCACGGCAGTCACGATTGATAATTTCTTGACCGCCCAACCTTCGCAACCCATCACTGAAACCGTCGTTGGTTCAACGACGACGAGCAGCCCCGGAGCAATGAGTTCAGGTGGCGGTATTCTCGGCGACGAACGCGACGTCGAAATCACGATCGACAACGCGACGAGTGGTTCGAGCAGCTTCGAGGTGGTGACCGGGTCCAATCAATTGGTGTTCTCAAACGGTGGCGACGTTGAGGCGACATTGTTGGTGCAATACGACGGTGTGGATGCCGACGGCGCCGGTTTAGCACTCGATCACACGGGGCTTGGCGGTATCGATCTCACCGGTGGGGACGACAAGAGCGGATTGCAGGTTGCTTTGCGTAGTGACACCGTGGTCACTGGTGGTCTCGTAGTCACGATTTACACCGATGCAACCAATTTTTCGACGACAACGATCGACTTGCCCGACAATATCGCATCGGGCACGCCGCTGCTCGTTTTTGTTGCTTTTGACGATTTCTCCGTCGGGGGTGGTACGGGTGCGGACTTCACCAATGTCGGTGCAGTCGAGGCTTTCGTCGATGGCGTGAATTCCAACGGCGGTGCCGGAGCCCCCGGCCTGGACTTCTTCCTATCCATCTGGGATTCGCAGATGAGCACCGAGGTGACGGCCAATTCCGTTGCAACGGTGCCACTCACGCTCGGTGGTGAAGTCTTCGTTGACAACGGTGGCGGCAGCGATCAAACCGAACAAAACAACGGCTTGCAGGACCCCGGTGAGGGGCTCTTCCAAGCTCCGTCGGGTAACCCGATTGCGATCGAACTCTATGACACCGATCCGAGTGACGGACTGCAGACTCCGATCGCGACCACGACCGTCAATCCGCTCGGCGGATCGAATATCGGATCCTATTCGTTCACGACACTGACCAGCGGTGACGATCTCGGCCCTGGCACCTACTACGTCATGATTCCCTCAAGCGAGTTCGGAACCGGACAACCGCTCGAAGGATACAAGGGAAGTGACGTGGATACACCCGCCGGTGACACCGACGACGATGCCGATGACGATAACGACGGCGTCTTTGTTGCCGGTGTCGGATTCATCAGCGGTGCGATCACGCTTACCATCGGTGGAGAACCGACTGGCGGCAATGAAAACACAACGGTCGACTTCGGCGTCTTACCGACAACCGACTTGCGAATTGACAAGACGATCAGTGGCACGAGCGACCTGTCACTCGGCGGCACGGCCATCTTCACCGTCACCGTGACAAACCTTGGTGGAACCGACGCGACCGACGTCACGGTGAGCGACACGATTCCGGAAGGGCTAACGTTCGTCAGCGTGGTCGACAGCGGATCGAGCCCTGTAACGACAACCACGACCACCAATGGAAGCGGCCGTCCCGTTCACACCTTTACCGTCGGGAACCTCGCCTCGGGAGCGAGCGTCACGTACACGGTCAACACGACGATCGATTCAAGTCTGACGGCCGATCCGGTCAACGAAATCAGCGTGACGGGATACCAAGTCGAAGTTGATGCCGATTCCAACGCGGCCGACCGCGGTGTCGGCGATCCGCTCGACGGAGCACTCGAAAACAACATTGCGATTGAAACCGTCGACGTGCCTCTGGCGGAACTGACGATCACCAAGACCGACGGTATCGATTCACCCGACACCGTGATCGCCGGTGACGAACTGACGTACACCATCACGGTGACCAATGTCAGCACCGATGCGGCGGCCAACGTGGTCGCATTGGACACCCTGCCAACCGGCGTGACTTACGTCGCCAGTTCAGGAACGTTCACGACGGGCAGCGGTCTCGTTGAACTCGTCAGTGGTGGTGCCGACGACGGAAAACTTCGTATCACGTTTGGCAACATGCCTGCGTCTGAAGTCGAAGTGGTCACGTTCCGTGTCTTAGTGGATGCGGCGTTCTTGGATGCCGATTCCCCGTTGTCCAACTCGATCACCGTTGGTGCC
The DNA here is from genome assembly GCF_023701485.1 of Aporhodopirellula aestuarii. Taxonomy (GTDB): domain Bacteria; phylum Planctomycetota; class Planctomycetia; order Pirellulales; family Pirellulaceae; genus Rhodopirellula; species Rhodopirellula aestuarii. The sequence continues at coordinate 60,576 of NZ_JAMQBK010000023.1, read as the reverse complement.
GACAACGCGCCCGACGTGACCGCGACGGATGACACCCCGGTTGCTCGTGAAGTCGACGTCACGGTTGCAAAAACAGTCATCGAGACTCGCACGCCTGACGACCGCACCGATGGCGATGACTCCGACGACATCATTGACACGTCAGCACCGTTTGATGTGTTCGCCGGCGGTTTTGTCACTTACCAAATCGTTGCCACGAACTCGGGGACTTCGGAAGCTCGGGGCGTGACGGTCACCGATACGCTCGACACCGGATTGTCCTTCGTGACAGGTAGCTTTGATGCCCTGACCAGCGGTGCGACGATCGCATCCAACTCGGGTCAAACGATCGTCTTTAATGTGCCAAACTTGGCACCGGGCGAGTCGCGTACATTCACCTTCGAAGCGGCCATCGCGAGCGATCAGTTTGATCCGCTCGACAACGACGTGGTCATCGCGACGACCGATACCGAACCGACGGGACACGCCGCCAACACCGCTACCGTCCAAATCGATCCTTCTCCACGAGTGGATTTGATTCTGGACAAGAGCGTGAACCTGACAACGGTAGTGCCGGGTAGGGATCAAGTGATCTACACATTCACCATCACCCACGACGACGATAGCATCTCCGATGCGGTCAATGTCGACGTTACTGACACGTTGCCTGCGAACTTGACCGGGGTGAGCGTCGTTGCCGCGGGGGCCAGCAACACGAACTTCTACAACACCACGACCCGTCAGATCCTGGTCGAATACGCATCGATCCCGGTAGGTGAAACACGCACCTTCACCGTCACCGCGGATGTCGACAATTCGGCCACCGGCGATATCGTGAACACCGCCCAAGTCTCGGTTCCAGGCGTGACGGAACTCGATACCACCAATAACTCGGATAGCGTCACGATCACGACGACGCCCGAGTTTGATATCACGATCAGCAAATCCGTCAACGGAACCGGTACCGTCGGTCCGCTCGACACGGTGACGTACACCTTGGTCGTTTCCCACGATACGAACGACGACGGCACCGAGAGCGACAACGGGCTGAGCCCTTCGTTGGCTCGGGGCATTGTGGTCACGGACGTATTGCCTTCCGGATTGACGTTTCAGTCGGCAACCTCCGGTGGCAGCAGCGTGACCCCGACGAGTACCACCAACGGGACTATTGTGTTCCCGTCATTCGACCTGGCTCCTGGATCGACGCGGACGCTGACGATCCTTGCCGCAGTCGATGACGATTCGTCTGGAACGTTGACCAACAATGTGAGTTTGGTAACCGATACCGGCGAGACACAAACCGACAATAACTCGGCGAGTGTGAATGTGACGGTGGTTCCTGAGGCGGACGTTTACTTGACCAAGACGGTTAGCGCGGCAACCGCTCAGGCGGGCGGCGAGCTTACCTACACGGTCACCGTCTTCAACGACGGACCGTCACCTGCCGAAGGGGTCACTGTCGTCGACACGCTTCCATCGGGAGTCACCTTCGTCAGCGGTACCGGACCCAACGGGGCGCTCACTGCCTCGAGCGGTGTCGTGACCGTGACGCCGCTCAATAACGACCCCATGGCAGCTGGGGCATCGTTCCAATTCACCATCATTGCCACCATCAATGCCGGTGCGACGGCTGACCAAGTCAACTCGGTGACCGTCTCGACGACCACCCAGGAAATTTCCAACGACAAATCGAATACAGCGACGGCAACGACCGCTATTGATCAAGCCATTAATGAACTGTCGGGAACGATTTTCCGCGACTTCAACAACGATGGCCTCCAGAATGGTGTGGACAACGGACTCGAGGGAATCGAGTTGCTGCTGACCGGCGGTGACCTCGGAACCGCAGGACGTCGCACGAGGACGGATGAAGACGGGTTCTATGAGTTCGACGGATTGATTGCAGGTGATTACCAGGTTCAACGTCTCGATATACCGTCGTTCTACCTCGACGGGCTCGAGCAAGACGGAACCGGCGCGACACCCGCGGATTCGGGTGACACGATCAGCATCACGGTGGGCGGTTCGTCGCCCACAGCGGTCGCTGACAACAATTTCGCTCTTGTTCCATACATGAGCTACAAACTGTGCATCCTGTGATGCACTGACCATTCGACGAACATCTCATTCGTTGACGATTCGCTCGGGAGCCGGTGAAGCACGCGAATCGTGGACGAAATGGGTCGGGGGGCCCGGGATGTTCGGTGAGAATGCGGCGTGAGCGAAAAACAATCGCCGCATCGCGAAAATAAGCTCGGTCTTTCGGGGGGAAGACCGGGCTTTTTTTGTTTTTTCGTTGGTCCTCGACAGAGTCTCGCATTCAGGCAAACATGGACGCGTTGTGTTTGGCCCGAGGTCGGCGCAATTTTTGCCAATGAGGCATTTCGTCCACGCCCCACCTGCAAGAGAGGCACCCCGGATTGGAAACCAACAGAAAACACTGCGCGATGGAAAAAAACTGGACGCTCGACGACGCTGCATCCCAATACGGCATCGAACGTTGGGGAGACGGTTACTTTTCCATATCGCCGGACGGAACCGTGCTCGTCACCCCGCAACCGGACTTACCTCATTCGGTCGATCTGAAATTGCTGGTGGATCGGCTGATTGATCGGGGACTGGAACTTCCAATTCTGCTCCGTTTCAACGGCATACTTCGCGACCGCTTGCGGCGAATCGACAAGTGTTTCCGCACCGCGATTTCGGACCACAATTACGAAAACCGATATCGATGTGTGTTCCCGATCAAGGTGAACCAGCAGCGTGAGGTGGTGCAACAGATCGTCAGTGAAGGTTCGGAGCTCGGTTTTGGGATTGAAGCGGGCAGCAAGCCAGAATTAGTTGCCGCCGTCGCGATGGGCAATAACGGCCTTCCAATCATCTGCAACGGTTTCAAAGACGAAGAGTTCATCCGCTTGGCTCTGCATGCCCAGCGGCTCGGGCGAACCGTTTTGCCGGTTGTCGAGAAGGTCAGCGAACTCGATCTGATTCTTCGCGTGGCCAAGGAAGTCGGCGTGCGACCCACCTTCGGTATTCGTGTCAAACTCGCGACCCGAGGCAGCGGCCGTTGGCAAGCCAGCGGTGGGTATCGCAGCAAGTTCGGATTGACCGTGGCCGAAGTGCTCGCGCAGCTCGATCGGTTGATCGAGATCGACATGGGCGATTGTTTCCAGTTGCTGCACTTTCACGTCGGTAGCCAAATCGGAAACATCCGCCAATTGAAGTCCGCGATTTTGGAAGCGGCACGCATTTACGCCGATCTAAAAAAACGCGGCGCCGCGATGGGGTATCTCGATGTCGGCGGCGGCCTCGGTGTCGACTACGACGGTTCGCAGTCCGACAACGAATCGAGCATGAACTACACGATGCAGGAATACGCTAACGACGTCGTCTATCACGTGCAGACGGTGTGTGATGAAGCCGAAGTGCCGCATCCTCAGTTGATTTCCGAAAGCGGCCGGGCGGTCACGGCGCAGCACAGCGTGCTGGTCATGGAGACGCTCGGAGTGACCTCTCAGGGGGAATCGATTCTTCCCGATTGGGCACGCGTGCCTGCGGAAGAAGATCTCGCCTCGGCGCCAGACGACGACGGCGATTTTGGTGACGACAACGATCTCGGTGCAGGACGACTCAGCGAAGAGGTCCGCAGTCGCCAGCTCCGCAATGAAGCGCCGGCGGGACCGCCCGACGATTTCGAGCAACCGGTTCACGACCTTTGGGAACAGTACAAACTCATGTCTCCGGCAAACATGCTCGAGACGTTTCACGACGCGCAAGTCGCCTTGGATTTGTGCATGAACTTGTTCAGCGGTGGCTACTTGCCTTTGGAACAACGGGTGGCGGCGGAGACTCTGTATTTCGCGATCTGCCATCGGGCTCGCGACTTCGCCATGGCACTCGAAGAAATCCCCGAAGATTTGGCCGGGCTCGATTGCATGTTGTCGGATATCTACTTTGCGAACTTCTCGCTGTTCCAGTCCATGCCGGACTCGTGGGCGATCGACCAGTTGTTTCCGATCATGCCGATTCATCGGCTCGAAGAACGGCCGACCCGGCACGCGGTTCTCGGTGACATCACCTGCGACAGCGACGGGAAGATCGATTCGTTCGTCGGGGACGGCCAACGAACCGAGACGTTGATGTTGCACCCACTCCGCGCCGGCGAGCCATATCAACTCGGTGTGTTCATGGTCGGTGCCTATCAAGAGATTTTGGGAGACCTTCACAATTTGTTCGGCGACACGCACGCCGTGCACATCGAAGTGGATGGTGACGCGACCAAGATCCGTTCGATCGTCAAAGGTGACACCGTTTCCGAGGTGCTGGGTTACGTCCAATACGAAGACCGAGAGTTGGTCGAAGCGATTCAGGATGCGGTCGAGCACGCGGTCGGCAGCGGCATGATCAACCACCAACAGGCGGGCAATACCGTAGCCGCGTACGAGCGGGCTTTAGCCGGGTACACGTATCTCACGTCACGCCGTACGCTCTCGGCGGACGAGGTCGAGACGTCACCCGCCCAATCGTCCTCGCAAGATTCACCCGAACCCGCCAAGCCCTCGACGACAAACCATGCCTGAAGAACACGTTCTGGTCGTGCCCGCTGACCTAATTGCATCGATCGGACACCTGGAAGGGTTCGAGGTGGATGTGGACCGCTTTCTCGTCCCAATTTTGGCGAGCGATCAGCTCTCGTATCGTCCCCGTGCCGCGATGGAATCCGACCCCAGCTTCAAGCAATTGATTCCTTATGTCGTCATGCAATGGACGAATCCGGAGGACGGTTTGGTGCGTGTGTTCACTTACACGCGGGGCGGTGGTTCGGGCGAAACAAGATTGCATGCCAAGCGGAGTATTGGCGTCGGTGGACACATCAGCCGTGAGGACGCCGATGGCGACGAAGATCCCTACGTGACCGGAATGCGGCGTGAACTCGACGAAGAAGTGACGATTCTGTGCGACTACACCGACGATCGCGAAGGCTTGTTGTACGACCCGAGCAATGAAGTCGGTCAGGTGCATCTGGGCGTGATTCACCGCTTCACACTGGAGCACCCCCATGTGACGAGTAACGAACCTGAGCTCGCCGAAGGGGAATTTCTCACGATTGCTGAACTTCGTGAGAGCTACGATCGCCTCGAAACTTGGAGCCAGCTCTGCCTGGACGCATTGTTCTCAGACGAATCCTAACGCTCTGATTAGGGGTGGATGTCGACCCGACATCGCGTGACCGGCGGTGAAATGGACCTCGTTTCCATAATGAATTTGGGGCGATACTTCGCCCGTTTTCCGCCGTGACATGTCCAAACTCAGAAGTCTTCCGAGATTTCTCCTGTTGCAAACTGAGCCTTTCGGTTAGACTCCCGCCACGAAAGAGCCATCGAAGGTCCACAGAACTTCGATCGGAACCTTCCGTATGTTGTTGGCCTCGGTCAGCTTACCCCGTGGGTGAGCCATCGGCGACACGCGGGAAATTCCTTGATTCACGGGCTCTATAACGCGACAAGTCTTGAACCGTTCTCGTCTCGCAACCCTGTTTGCGAGTGGAAGAACCATCCAACGGGCCTGATTTTCTAGTCAGCTGCCCAGGAAGAGAAAGCAGCGTCGCGATCTGTGTTGCGTCGCATCGGTCTTGTATCCGGTGCGTTCGTTCGCCACGCCATCCTTCCAACCCATACTACGCCTCAACCGACCGGTTTCGTGACTCGGTTTTTGGGGTTGATCTGCGCATTAAAAGCTACCATGTCGAGCCAATTTCCAAACTCTGAGAATCCCGTTTTGTCTGAACAGAATCCATCGAACGATCCAATCCTCATCGCTGAACACGATCAATTCGAAGAATCGTCCGTTCATGTGGCACCCGCCACCCACGATGCTTTATTGGCCTGCTACACGCAGGACACCATCGTCGAATGCCTTGCCACTCCAGCCGCTCTTGATAACGAAGTCGTCTGCTCCGCCCCCACCGCGGACCTGAATGACGACGAAACGGCCCAGTACGCCGCAACCACCACCCAGCCCACAAATGAAACCGTCGAAGCGGAGTCGGTGGTCGAAGAATCGGCGGTCAATGAGCCCGTTGCCCAGGAACCATTTGTTTCCGAACCAGTTATGGCCGACCCAGTTGTTGTCGAGCCGGCGGTCGTAGAACCTGCGGTTCTCGAGGCGGTGGCTGCGGAAGTCATCACCGCGGAGGCCTCGGCTGTTGAAACGGTTGTCGATACAACCGAAACCAACGTGACCGAAACTGAAGAAGCCGCCGCAGCAATCGTCGACAGTCAACCTGTTGCCGTTGAACCGTCGGTGTCGGAACCCGCCGCCAGCGAACCGGTTGCCAGCGAGCCCGCTACCAGCGAAGCCAAAGTGGTCACGGCCAAAGTAAAAGCCAAAGCGAAGCCGGAACCCGAAGCCGAACGCGTGATCGATCCGGAAACCGAAACCGAAGCGAATGCCGGCTTTGCCGCTTTCCCACTTCGCAGTGAAGTTCTTGCCGCGGTGGCGAAGTCGGGCTACGACACGCCGACAGCCATCCAAGCCGAGATCATCCCTCACATGTTGGAGGGACGAGACGTCTTGGCTCAATCGCAGACGGGCACCGGGAAAACGGCCGCGTTCGCGTTGCCGATCCTGACGACGATTGATACCAGCAAATACCATCCGCAAGTCTTGGTGCTCGCGCCGACTCGCGAACTCGCGATCCAAGTCGCCCGGTCGTTCTCGACTTATGGTGCGACGATCCCCGGGTTCGCTGTTGCCGCGATCTACGGCGGGCAGGATTACGAACCGCAACTCAAGCAGCTCCGCCGCGGCGTTCAAGTCGTCGTGGGGACGCCCGGCCGCGTCATCGATCACGTCAACCGTGGGACGCTGGATTTGGCCAAGCTCGATTGCTTGGTGCTCGACGAAGCCGACGAGATGCTCAACATGGGCTTCCTCGAAGATGTTCAGTTCGTCCTTGAAAAAACACCAGTGACTCGTCAAGTCGCACTGTTCTCGGCGACCTTGCCTGGTCCGATCCGTGACATCGCCGATGAGTACCTGAAGTCACCGGCGCGGATCACCATCAAAAAGAAAACGGCGACAGCGGACTCGATCCGTCAACGAGCGATTTTCGTTTCGCCGCGTGACAAAATTGACGCTCTGGTTCGTTTGCTCGAAGTCGAAGAAACCGACGGCGTGATCGTCTTCACCAAAACAAAGGACGCGACGATCAGCGTCGCCGAGAGTCTCACGCGTGAAGGTTTGTCGGCCGTCGCCCTCAACGGTGACATGCCGCAGAAGGTTCGCGAACGCACGATCAGCCAACTCAAGAATGGCAAACTCGATATTCTCGTCGCGACCGATGTCGCCGCCCGTGGACTCGATGTGCCACGCATCAGCCACGTCTTCAACTTCGATTTGCCACACGACAGCGAATCGTACATTCACCGCGTCGGTCGCACCGGCCGGGCCGGACGCGATGGCGAAGCGATCATCTTTTTGACGAACGCTCAACGCACCAAACTGCGGCACATCGAACGTGCTACGAAACAGCCGATCGAAATCGTTGGAATTCCGACCGCGAAAGAAATTAACGCGATGCGGGTCAAGCGATTCGGGCAGCAGATCACCGAAGCGGCCGCAGAAAAGGATCTAACGCTGTTCAAAGACTTGATCGCCAGCTACGCCGAAGAATCCGGCAAACCTCTGGACATGATCGCTGCCGCCTTGGCTGAGATCTCTCTGCGAGGACGTCCGTTCCTGATGAAGGACCGACCGGCGACCGCACGCTCGGAACGCGAAGGGCGTTTCGATCGGGGAGATCACTACGGCGACGGCGACCGGGGCGGATCACACATGCGTAGTGGTAAACCACAGCGTCAACTCGGCCCGCCACGAGAAGGCATGGTTCGTTATCGCATCGAAGTCGGCTGGCAAGACGGTGTGAAGCCCGGCAACATTGTGGGTGCTGTTGCGAATGAGGCCGGTATCGAAGGGCAATACATCGGTCCCATCAACATCCGTGACGATTTCAGCACGATCGATCTTCCTGAAGGCATGCCGTCTGATATCTATCAAAAGCTCCGCAAGACTTGGGTCTCGGGCAAACGCTTGAATCTCGAAGTCGCTCGTGATACCGACAGCGATGATGGATCACGTGGTGGATTCCAACGCGGTGGTGGTAATCGACCCGGCGGGTTCCGTGCCAAGAACACCAAAGGCGGTCCTCACGGAGCCAAGCGAACGTTCGCGGGCAAACCCAAAAAGAACAAACGCAAATCGAAACCGTAACAAGGAATCGATAGACGGGAACTACGAGGTCACTCGTGCGATGAAATATCCGAGCACGAGGGCCGCGACGAACAGCGATGCGATAATCGTTCCTAGCAGGAGCGGATCCATCGGTTCCCGTTGGTTTGCTGACGGCCGGCGCAGTTGAGTGTCGCTGTCGATAATCGCTTGGTTGTCCCCCCGTCTGCGCTGACGGGGGTCTTGGTAACCGGATTCGACTTCGAGGTCGATCAAACTACCTGTTGACGACTCGTTGGGCAGGCCGAGCGATTGGACTTTCACCAACCGTCCGCTGCTGCTGGCGAGTTCTTCTTGTTCACGGATCAATTTGGAACGACTGCTAGCGAGCGTTTCGTCGTTCTTCCCGGTGACGGTGTCGTGCTGCACATCTTCCTCGGTTGTGCCACCAGAACTGCTGTCGTTAAAGCTCAGTGAAGATAGCGTCGCGATCGGTTCCGGCGCGTCGCCGAGTCCGACTCGCACCGGTTCACCTTTGGGCACCCGTTGAGCGAATCGTTCGAAGACTTCAGCAACTTCCTTGGCGGTCTGGTAGCGATACTTCGGATCCTTTTGAAGCATCTTGACGCACATGCCCTCGAGTTCGCCGGGACAATCGGGACGCAGTTCGCGAATCGATCGGGGCATCTCGTTTTGATGTTTGATGATTCGTTGAGCCAACGTGCCGTCGGAAAATGGCGGTCGGCCTGTTAAGAGGTAATACAGCGTGCAACCGAGGCCGTAGATGTCGACGCGAAGATCGACCTTGTGGCTGTTGAGTGCTTGCTCGGGGGCAAGGTAATCTGCCGTGCCCAAGACGTTCTCGTTGTTGGCAACGGTGAGCGAGTGCTCTTCTTCCGAGGCCATCAGTGCGAGCCCCATGTCGAGCAATCGGAGCCGTCCATTTTGATCGATCAACAGGTTCGCCGGTTTGACGTCGCGGTGAATGACGCCGTGTTCGTGGGCGTGGTCGAGGCCCCTGGCGGCTTGCGCAATCAGGTCTGCCGCAGTCGAAAAGTCCAGTGGGCCGTCGCGGCGGACGAGCATCTGCAGGTCGATGCCGTCGACGTACTCCATCACGATATAGTGAGTGTCCCCGTCGTTATCGATATCGTGAGCGAGCACAATGTTGGGGTGGTTGAGCGACGCGATCGCCCGGGCTTCGAGTATGAAGCGGGCCAGATAGGAGGCGTCATGGACTCGTTTTTTGGGCAACACTTTGATGGCCCGTTTGTCGTGCAGCCCGACATGCTCGGCCAAATAAACGCTGCTCATCCCGCCGGTGCCGATGTGGCCGAGCAGTTTGTATTTACCCAAAAAGAAGCCGCGGTACTTACCCGCGAAAATCTTTTCGATGTGCCAATCCGTCAGTAACCCGGCCCGTTTGAAAGCGGTGGCGAGCTTGCGCGGATTCGACGGCAGTTTGCCGCCGCACTTGTCATAGACCTTCTTCAGAAACCGCTCTTGCGTTTTCTCGTCGATCAGATTGCTCTTGGCAACCATTGAGACGAAGCGTTCTGAAGTAATCGAAGTCATGGAGAGGCCGACCGTGATCCCGCCCGGAGAAATGTTGCGGCAGCCAACGGGAAATTTTGCGATGCCGCCGATAGAGGCAGTCTAGCTAAACTGATTTAGGCTGGAGCTGTTTTTTTAATCGTTTTGAAGGCAACTTTCTAGTCGAATGAGGGGGATCCCGCGCGTAAATTCCCTCCCAACCAGGGTTTCGGTGCTCCACCGCAATTGGCAGGATACCACACCCGATTGCACAGTGTTGCAACAACCGTACCGTGGGCGAGGTCAATGTGAGTAAGCTCAGCCCTGCACCGCGAGGGTAGCTCGTGGCCTCCTCTACAGATATCTGCAACATCGATGCCTCCTGAACTGAATCAACGTGTGCTCGGGATCATGGCGAAGTACTGGGAAGCCGGTCAGGTAAAGACGCGGCTGGCGGGGTCGTTGCCGCCACAACCGATGCGTCCTCGGCAGAGCGAAAAAAGCAATCAACAGCCGCCTGAATCAGGTGAAGACGCTAGCCCAATGGACCTGGCGGCAAAGGTTCACGAGCGATTCGTTCGACATCTGCTGACCGAGATGTCGGTCGCCGGAGACGAACGCCAAATCGTCGGGGCTCCGGTGCAGCACTTGGCGCAATTCATCGCCGTTGTCGCCGACGGCGCATATGGCCAATGGCAGGTAAGCGATCAGGGTGCCGGAACTCTCGGCGACCGTATGAAAAATTGGTTCGCGGGGCAGCTTTTCGAACCAGGAGAGTGTGACAGCGAAAAGGGCGTCCAAGAAAATCTCACCTGGGATAAGTCGTGTGTGCTGATCGGCGCGGATTGCCCGCTACTGTCACAGTCCGATGTTGAAGAGGCGTGGTTGCGGTTGGAGCATCATGAGATGGTGATCGGGCCCGCTTTCGACGGCGGTTATTACCTGATCGGCCTGCGACCGGGAAAACGATTATTGCACCGCACCCCTGGAACGAGGGTCACGCCGTCGGTTCTGGCGAGCTTGTTTGATGGTATCGCCTGGAGTACCGATTCGGTGTTCGAGCAAACGCACGCTGCGGCCAAGAAAGCGGGGTTTCGCGTCGCCGTTCTCGAACCCCGGCACGACGTCGATACCGCCGACGATCTGAGACGGTTGGTCGATGAACTTCGAGACCTCGGTGCGAGAGGCCATCGCCTCCTGAACGATCTGGGAGGTATCCAACTCACCTAAATGGGATTCAAATAGGGAATCCCCATTCCACACCTCAGAACGATCATGACCCCCGACCCAACCAGCAGCATCGGCACACCCCAACGCTCCCCCCAGGACTCTCATGAGATCGCGATTGTGGGTGGAGGTATCATCGGTTTGTCGACCGCATGGGAGCTTGCTCGCCGCGGCCATTCGGTCACTGTGATCGAACGTCGAGGGACGGCCTGCGACGATACGTCATCGACCGATAGCCCGCAAACCAATCGCCCCACGTCGTGGACGGCCAGCGGGATTCTGCCCCCGGCAAATTTCGAACACGCCACCGATCCACTCGACCGTCTGCGTGGATACAGCCATCAGATTTGGCCTCAGTGGGCGGGGCAGCTTGCTCGTGATACCGGTATCGACGTCGGGCTGATGCGGTGCGGTGGATACTATCTCGCCGAAACGGTGGGAGAAGCCGCCGCGATGGGAGGCATGACGACGTACTGGAAAGAACTCAACATCGAGTGTGAGCCACTCACCCGGGTGGAAGTCGGCGAACGGTTGCCCCGCCTGTCCCGCTGGATCAGCGAGAACCCGTGGATGAAGACGCGTCCCGATCTCGCCGCGTGGTGGGTTCCTGACGAACATCAAGTTCGACCTTCACGCGTACTCAAGGCACTTCTCGCGGCGTGCATTCGTGATGGTGTGCGATTCGTTTACGACACATTGGTGACCGCGATTGATGAGTCCGACCAGCGGGTCGTCATCGGCACCGACTCCAACTGGCAACACGAAGACATTCTCGCCGATCGGGTGATCTTATGTGGCGGTGCCGCGACCGGTTACATCGCTCCTTCGGTCCGTTTGCAGAACGCATTGATCCCCGTCCGTGGCCAAATCCTGCTCTTGCACAGCGATCGGTTTAACGCCCCGTCGGTACTCAATATCGGAAACCGGTATTTGGTTTTTCGTGGAGACGGGCATGTGCTCGTCGGATCCTGCGAAGAAGAGGCGGGATTTGCGCAGCACACAACGTCTGAAATGATCGATCAACTGCGGCAGTTCGCCGGACACGTGTGCGAAGATCTTGCCGATGCACCGGAGATTCAGCGTTGGGCGGGTTTGCGGCCGATGACGTTTGACGGTTTCCCAATCATCGGACGCCAGCCCAACAGCGAACGCGTATATGTCGCCTCAGGGCATTATCGCAGCGGTATCCACCTCGCCCCCGCAACCGCAACCGCGATGGCGGATTTGATCGAACACAAACCGACCTTCATGGATATGTCGCCCTTCTCAGTCGGCAAACAACAGCAACCTCTTCCCCAGAACTCATGAACATGCAACAAGATGATTCTCTACCTGCAACGCTCGATCCGCCCGGCACCATTGCCGTTGTCGGAACAACGCATGTCGGAATCGAAACTGCTCTCTATGGTCGCTACTTAGGCTACGACGTGAAACTACTCGCCGGCGCAGATACGTGGGCGCCACGTTCGAGCCAGGCGACGTCGTTGCATCGAATCGGACCGACCTTCAGTGGCGACTGGTTTGCGCGACATTGGCTCGGTGAGCAATCCATCGACGAACGTTGGAGCGATCCGATCCCGATGATGCCTGACCGATGTTTGTCGCCCCTCGCTCTTTCAGCGATTGCGGCGCAGCGAGAAGACGTTCCCGCAGCCCTTCCGGTCACGATGCAGGAGTGGATCGAGAGCGGATTGCAGTCGCTCGTTGAAACTGACCTGCTGCGTGGACGAGTTCATGCGAATACGTTCGTTGATTCGATCGAGCTCGCGGCGGTGCTCGAAGACGATGAACCGTCGGAGGATGAAGAGGATGATGGCGACATCCCACCGGATTTCCTATTGAAACTTCGTGGCGAAGCCATCGGCGACGATGAGTCGAATGAACTGCGTTGTGAGTGCGTGATCATTGCTGATCTGCCGCCGGAATGCTGTCGTCTCGAATTTGATCCTCCGGCGGAGTATTTCTATCGAATCAGCTCGGCGGATCATGCCGATGCGGCTGAAGAGTTACGTGCCGGTTGGCAGCAGATCGCTCGGATCTATGCCGAGTTAGCCGGCCGCTCCGACCTCGATCTCTATCGCCCGCTGCGGGTTTAACTCGCCCCAATTGCCCGCCACGAAATCCAGCCGAATGAAAATTCGGCCGTGATCTGTTGACGAACCCGATTGGTGTGCTATCGTGATAGCACACTGGTTGTGTTCGGGGTGCTGGCGTGCGGGCAGCCGAGTTGCCGACGGCGGGTGATCGGCTTTGCTCGTTGAAGCACCGTCACCTTGAACCGCCTGCGGTGTCGTGCCCTCTTTTCGAAACGGCGGCGGATGTTTTTCTCGATCGATCAAAATAGCGCGATTCCGATCTACGAACAAATCATTCGTCAGGTCAAATTCGCGATCGCCGACGGCACACTCGCCGGCGGTCAAATGCTGCCGAGCGTGCGCCAGCTCTCTCGCGACATCGCTTTGAATCCCAACACGATCGCTCGCGCTTATCGCGAGTTGCAGTCCCAGCAGATCCTCAAGCCGCTGCGCGGTCGAGGAATGATCGTCCGTCGTGACGCCCTGGATGCATGTCTCGACGCGCGCAATGAGTTAGTGATTGCTAACGTTCGAGCGGCGCTTGCCGACGCATTTTCAGGTGGCATGTCGAGCGGGCAGCTTCGAGAAATCTTTGAACAGGCATTGCTCGACCTGGAACCCAATGCCGCACATACCAACTCGTCTCAACGTCCTTCCGGCGGAGAACCATCTGATGAATGAAAACAACGCGTATGTGCCTGAGAGCCAATGTGATGCACCGGAGAAGGTCGACGGCGATCAAGCTGTGATCCAAGTTTGCGCCGTGTCGAAACGCTATCGCGATACCCAGGCTCTCGACCGAATCGACGTGACCGTTCCGAAAGGGACAGTGTTTGCGTTGCTCGGTGAAAACGGTGCGGGGAAAACTACATTGATCCGCATTTTGACGGGTTATTTGCGTCCCGATCGGGGAACCGCCCAAGTACTCGGCTACGACTGTATCGCTCAATCAGAGACCGTCCGACGTCGGATCGGTTATGTTTCCGACACGCCCTCGTTGTATGAATGGATGTCGGCAACCGAAATCGGCTGGTTTGCCAGCGCGTTTTATGATGATGCCTTCCCGAAGCGATACAACGAATTGATCGATGCGTTTCAAGTCCCGATCGGCACCAAAATTTCGGCGCTGAGTAAGGGGCAGCGGGCCAAGGTCGCACTCGCGTTGGCAACTGCTCATGACCCTGAATTGCTGATCCTGGACGAGCCGACTAGCGGGCTCGATCCCATGGTGCGGCGGCAGTTCCTCGAATCGATGGTCGACCGCGCCGCCGCTGGACGCACGGTTTTGCTGAGCAGTCATCAGATCAATGAGGTGGAACGCGTTGCTGACATCGTTGCGATTCTTCATGCGGGGAAACTGCGTTTGGTCCAACCGCTTGATGTTTTGAAGCATCAGACGCGCATCGTCACGGCAACGATGGATGACGCGCACGTGTATTGCCCACCGCCACGCGGAGACGTGCTGAGCGAGACGATCAGCGGTCGGCAAAGACGCTGGGTCGTCAGCAATTTACCCGACGATTGGCGAACCGACTTTGGGGCCGACGGCGGCGTTCGACACGTCGAAGACGTCGTCCCGTCGCTAGAGGAGATCTTTATCGCCGTTTGCGGGAACACGCCCCGCAAGCCTGACCAGGCGGTCTCTTTCATCAGTGATCACGAATTGGGGGTATCGCCATGATTGCCTCCCCATCGTTTCCCATCGCGGCAGTCCGCCCGCTGTGGCATTTGCTGTGGAAAGACCTGCGATTGCTGCGATCCCTGATGCTGGCGGCGCTGATCGGGCCATTGGTTTTGGCCGTTCTCCTGAGCGTCAATCACTCGATGTGGGGAGTCGACATGCGTGGCAAGGAGGGTGCATTTGGAGCGCTGTGGTTTTTACCAGGGCTCGTCACGCTCGGTGCGGCGCCGATGTTGGTCGGTACCGAGAATGAAGAACGCACCTTTGATTGGATTCGCCGCTTGCCGACGCCATGGTGGCTCATTGTGATCTCGAAAATGATAGCTGGGCTGTTGTTGATCCTGACGTCGATCATTTGGGTGGGGGCGATTTATTGTTTTTGTTACGTCTTTCTTGATTTGAAGTTAGAGTTGCGACTCAACCAAACGAGCGTGGTATGGGTGGGCTTTGTTGGTTTCTGCCTATTGACCTACTCCAACGTGGTCGTGCTCACGTGCGGTTTTCTAACCGCGTTTTCGATTCGAAACTCGCTCGCCTCAGCGATAGCGATCCTTCCGATCGCTATCGTGTGGCTAATCGCCGTGAGTCTTTATGCAGATCGGTTCATCCCCACAGCCAGCCGCGGTGGATCGTTGGGAGATCTGGGTGTTTTTTGGCAACAGGCTGTCGTTTACGCCGTGCCGTTGCTTTTCCACGTGCTAATGATTGGTGTTGTTTTTGGATTGGCTAAACGACGTTTGGTCGCACCGAGTGATGAGTCGTGGCGGCTGCTCTCGTTGGCGCCGGACGCGCGGCCTGTGGCGCTAAAGATGTGTGGGGCGGAACGGCCATCGATCTTTCGCGCCATGGTCTGGCAGCACGCGGCGCAAAACCGTTGGTTACTGCATGCAGTTGTACTGGTGGCAATTGGCTCCATGGTGATGCTCGCCATGACGAATGGTTTGGGTGACGTGCATGGGTTCCTCACTTTCGCCGTCTTTATGTTGTTGCAGATGACTCTTGGGGTGAGTGTCTTCCATGGTGACAACCGGATGCCTCGGCGATACTTCTTCGCCGATCGTGGCGTGTCCCCGGCAATGGTTTGGTGGACGCGGATGTTGGTCCCGGCGAGTTTAGCGTTTGCGATCTCGATTGCCTGGATTTTGATTTCGTTACTTTGGCGGTTCGAGGCATCCTACTTGGATTACAAAGGCATGATCTTGCTGGGGCTATACACGTTGTGCTTTCTCATTGGGGCTTCAACGGGGCAATGGGTGCGACGTGGTGTGATGGCCTACTTTGCGGCGCCGGGCGTGGCCTACTTTGGCGTGATCTTAGCTGCCCTGGCTGCGTCGCCTCTGCCGGAGGTATTCGAAACATTCGCTGTTGTGTCCATCATGGGCGCGATCGCACTCCTGGCGTTGCTCGGTTCGACGTGGCACCTGTCCCTGTTGACGCTTCGTGGCAAAGAACGATGGGAATTGTGGCTGCCCGCGTGGGGCTGGATCAGTCTGCCAATCCTGGTGATCGCGATCGCCTCAGTGTCGGCTCGGTTGCTCGAATTCACGGCCTTGCTCGGTGACACGGGAAGCTAGCATCGTTTCTTTGCGTAACGAGTTTGGCTGCATCGGCATGAAGTTTGCTGTGAGTTGGGTTGCCCAGTCGTAAGCGAGCCGGTATCGGCGACGGCGGGCGATCGAAACAGATACTCTTATGAAGGAAACTCCATGTCTACCACGAGTCAGTCCATGTTCAAACGCGAAATCCTTTCCGCGGAACCCAATGAAAAGGTCACTGCTTTGCTGCAGCAGAACCTCGTCAATTTCGTCGATTTGTCGCTTTTGATGAAACAAGCTCACTGGAACGTGGTCGGGCCCAACTTCCGCAGCATCCACCTGCAGCTCGACGAAATCATTGCAACGACGCGCGACGCGAGCGACGAGATTGCTGAACGCATCGCGGCGCTCGGGGTTGCCGCAGACGGGCGCTCGGAAACCGTCTCGAGCGACAGTGATCTGGCTGCGTACCCGACCGGGTTTCAAGACGTTCCCACAACGATCAAAAACGTTGCGGACGCGATCAAGACCGCCATCGAAACCCTTCGCGCGTCGATCGAAAAACTCGGGGATTTGGACCCCGTATCCGAAGACCTGTGCATTGGCATCGCTGCGCCGATGGAAAAGCACCTGTGGATGCTGCAGGCTCAAGAAGTCTGATTCTATTGCCGCGTAGCAAATCGATCACCCCGGCGAGCAACCGCTGGCCGGGGCGACCAGTCCGGACATTATAGAACCGGCGGTCCGGATAAAATCCGCCGCGCGACGCGAATGCCGCTATTCATCGCACCTTGGATGCTAGGTGTCTCGCGGTGGTCGCCGGCCACAAAGATCGTCGACGGTGCTTTGTCATTTTTGCCGGGTGCGATGGTGCGTTCGTCCGATAGGATCTCGTCCATCGTGGACACCGGTAGGGCGTAGGGAACGCGATAGATTCGAAGTAGTCGCCAAGTCTTAACCACGTCACCGAACCACCGCGTCAGATGGGGGCGCACACGATTCTCTAGATCATCATCGTCGGTCGCGTTGGGTGGCTCGTGCGCGGCGTCGACGCTAACCGAAATCAGTGACTGTCCTGCCGGAGCGTAAGTAGGGGCGATGTCGCTGAGCACGACCGCCGATTGGACCGGCCCGTCTTCATCGCCGCGAAGCATCAGCAAGCGACGTGGGTCGGGTGACCGTTCCGCTGCAAAGTAAAGGTTGGTCGTTCCCGACCACTCTGTCGCCATCTCCGGTCGATCCAACAGGCGAGCCGCCGCATCGCTCGGAGTCGCCACCACAATCCGTTGACACTCAATCGTTTCGTCGTTGAGTACCACGCGGTGCACCGGATGGGATCCTTGTCCCGTGTACTCAGATGCTTCGATTCGCACGACCGACGACTTCAGTTTGAGCGTGCCGCGGGGGAGTGAATCGGCGAGCTGTCGCGGGATGGCTGCCATCCCATCGGCGGGAATTGCGATGTCGCCAGCGGCGAACATGCGGAACACAAACTCCAGCATTCGGCTCGACGTGGAGAGTGTTTCGTCTAGGAAAACTCCACCCAAAAATGGACGAAAAAATTCATCAATCATCTTTTCGCTGAATCCGTCGTGCCGCAGCCTTTGAAGCGTCGTCTCCTGCGGTCTCTTGTAGAGTTCGGCTAACGTGCCGCGGCTGCTGACCCTCCGCAAGCGGGCGATTCGAACTTTATCACTCAGGCTGCCGACGGGGTTAATTGCCGTCGCGATGGCTTTGAGCGGCCGCCGCCATGGATCGCTCAGCAGACAGAACTGGTCTTGTTGCCTCAGCAGAGCGCCCGGTTCGAAAGGTTGCAAACGTAGCGCAGGATAGTCGAGCAATTCACGGCATGCGGGATAACTCGTCAGCAAGACTTGGAATCCATGATCGAACGTAAATCCATCCGAGTGATCGGTTCGGACGCGTCCGCCAACGCGATCGGTCGCTTCTATAACCAAGCACGATTCGCCGGCACGCGTGAGTTGATTGGCACATGCGAGCCCGGCGAGTCCAGCTCCGATGATGACTGTTTTGTGAGATTCCATCTGCGTGATCAATCAACGTAGTGAAAAGGTGAGTTTCTTCAGATCACAGTATGACCGCGGCGAGTCAACTCTGCCGCTAACGTTCGTTTTGGGCCATAATCACCGTGAACCAAACGGATTTCGCCGACGGGCGTTTTCATTTCTTCGACGAAGCGAATCAGGTCGGCCTGATCCCCGTGAGCGGAATAGCCGGAAAGCTTGTGGACCTTGGCTTTGATGTCAAACTTTCGCCCATCCAGCCGCACCCATTCACTTCCCCGCGAGATGTAATGCCCCGGAGTTCCGCCGGCTTGGTAACCGGGGAAAATGATGTCGGTACGAGGGTCGCCGATGAACCGTTTGAGATAGTTCATCACACGTCCGCCCGTGCACATACCGCTCCCCGCGATCACGATGGCGGGTAGTTCGTGCTTATCGACGTGGTTGAGTGTTTCTTTGTGTTCGGTGTGACTGCCGACGGTCGTGAGGTTTTCAAACACCAGCGGTTGATCATCGGTTTGCAAGATGCACTGCGCTTCCGCACCCCAATATTCTTTCATCTCTTTGTAGAGGCTTGTGAATCGGGACGCCAAAGGAGAATCAACGATCACATCGATTCGTTTCATCAGCGTGTGCGACTCGGTCTTTTGGACGCGTTCGAAAATGCCGTTGAGTTCATAAAGCAACGCTTGCGTCCGTCCGAGGGAAAACGCGGGAATGATGGTCACGCCGCGGTCCTCCAGCGTGTGGCGAACGATCTTCTCCAATTCCGCTTGACGGTCAATTTTGGGCGGATGCAGTCGGTCACCGTACGTGCTCTCGAGCACCAGCAGATCTGCCTTCTCGGGGCTAACCGGCGGGTTGAGCAAGGGGTTGGTTCCGGCCCCGATGTCACCGCTGAAAACGACGCGTTTGCCGTCGGGCAATTCCACTTCAAAGATCGCTGAACCGAGGACATGGCCCGCGGGCAACAGTCGTACTTTGGGGCCGCCCGGGGTGTCTTGCCAAATGTGATAAGGAAGCGGACGCAGTAGTTTTTTGATCGTGTGGCTGAATTTGGAGATCAAACGTTTGGATCGCGTGAATCCGATTTTGAGGGCATCTTCCATTACCAGGGGAAGCAATTTGGCAGTCGGTTCGCTGCAGTAGATCGGATGGTCGAAGCCGGCTGCCAAGAGGTACGGTAGCCTTCCGACGTGATCGATATGCACGTGGGTCAATAACAGACTCCTGATCCCTTTCAAGGAAAATTCGATTTCCGGATTAGGGTGTTTCTTTGCGTCGCTGCCTTGGAAGATGCCGCAGTCGACCAGGAGGCTCGAGCGGCCGTTGTTCCATGAAAGCTGGTGGCACGAGCCCGTGACACCGTCGTATGCGCCGTGATGAGTGAGCATGGAGAAGACTGGGAAGAGAAGACGAAGGACGCACGTGCAAGGAAATGCGGCTGTGATATCGGGAACGGAAGTTTACCATGCCCGGTAACTCGCCACAGTCGTGCACTGGTCGATCTTGCCGTTCGTGACCAAAGGTGTCCAAGGCGTGTCCGATAGTTTGATTGTCCCGGCAACTTACTCACTCAAGGAATGAATTGATGGCCAAGTTTTACGTTCAATCAGGTACTTTTCGTCGTGTCGTCGCAGCCGATTCGAGCCGCAAGGCCGCGTTGTGGGCTGTTCACGAGGTGATGCAGCAGATATTGCCGACCGAGGAAGGTTCTGTTTCACGACTGGGAAACACACCGGCGGCTCAGTCTCAACACGAAAGGGACGAAGCCCCGGTTCAAAATATGACGGTTTTGTCGGGTGTCGTGCGCGTCAACGAACGCGGGTTCGATCGTCACGACGCGAGTGAATTGCCAACGATGGAAGTCATTGGCGAATGGAACCAAATGGCGATGACTCTCGAGCGTCTGCAGCAACTGCTCGATGGGTCGCGTCCAAATGCCGGGACGCGGCATGACCGCATCACCGGTGACGATTCGGCGAACAAACGTTTTTCCGACGACCAATTTTCGGAGGATTTGGCTGCGTAGTGGGGCCAGAAAAATGCTTCGGTGGGTGGATCATCACAGCGGCGGTGTCGCGTTTTCAATTTTCAAGCTCGATCGTTTCATCCGCATACTTCTGGATGAGTGCATCGAGCGAGTTCGAAATGAGTGATTCGTCTCCCAAGACCAACCAGTATCGATATCGGAACGTCGTCTTGGGTCCGAGTTTCAAGCGTCCGAGAGGAGCGACATGCATGCACGGCCCCGCAAACGAGTCATTACTGATGGCTTTGCCGTGGGGGCCGAAGTTCCAATGCCCGTCCGAGGCGGGGCTGTAAACCGCGATTCCCACGTTGGCATCGTTGAGACATGCCATCGCATCGAGTGGTGGTTCGGCGCGTCCCCACGGCGGTCCGGGAGGTTGTTGTTCAGTTCGCCATTGACCTTCGCCGAGATAACTTTTGACGTTGGCAAAGTTACGAGTGAAATAGCACGCAGGCAGTTCTTGTGGATTCAATCGGGCGGGCCCCCATCGATCGTGTTCGTCACGCATCGATTGAAACTCGCATCGAACCGAGACGACATTGGGCATGTCAGGCTCAAGGCTGGTCCATTGTCGCATCCGAGCCGCGGCCGCTTCGTTGGGCATGTCCCAAAGTTTGGGGATTGTTTCGCTGTAGAGAACCTCGCCTCTTTTTTCAAAGGTCGTGGCAACCGCCCATGAACCGACGCCGCCTCCCTGAATCGGATTCCATGACCAGGGGTTCCACGATGAATGCTGGCCGTCGGCGGTTCGGTCCAAGCGAACTCCGGCGTAGTAGGATTGCTGAATCAACCGACCAGGATCGGCCAAGTTGACCATGTTCTTTGGATAGGCCCGTGTGCTCAACCAAGTGATCGACGCCCCTTTCTCGCGATCGATTCCGATTCGGATTTGACCATTGTCGAGAACCAGGAGTTCGTCGGCGGGTGCTGCTGTCGCTGTGGCGAGCAGGAGCATCCAGACAATCAGGCATATGGTGTTTTTTCTCATTATCTTCACTGCGTGTGAGGAATGGTGTTTTTTGGGGCGAGGGAGTGCCGGTGGGGATCGTCGCTCTCTACCGTTCACAAGTATCGCTGGAGTCGGATCGGGACGCGGCAATTTCCGAGGATGTCTGGAATGGGGAGTCGGATCAAACAAAAAAAGCGACCGCAGATTTGGCGGTCGCTTGATTTGTATTTTTCAGAATCGTCGGAGATGCCAGACTAAGGAGTCGGCAATTCAACGAGTTGTTTGTCTTTGGCCATTTGCCGAATGTCTTCGGTAATCTTCATCGAGCAGTATTTCGGTCCGCACATGCTGCAGAAGTGGGCGCTCTTGAAGGTGTCCTGTGGCAGGGTTTCATCGTGGTAACGCTGCGCCGTTTCGGGATCCAATGCCAAGCGGAATTGTTCTTTCCAATCGAACGCAAAACGGGCTCGCGAGAGAGCGTCGTCGCGGTCTTGGGCACCGATGCGACCGCGGGCAACGTCTGCCGCGTGAGCGGCGATCTTGTAGGCGATCACACCTTGCTTGACGTCTTCTTCGTTCGGTAATCCGAGGTGCTCTTTGGGGGTGACGTAGCACAACATCGCGGCACCGTGCATGCCCGCGTTGGCAGCACCGATGCAGCTTGTGATGTGGTCGTATCCCGGTGCGATGTCCGTCACGAGTGGGCCGAGCACGTAGAACGGGGCGCCGTCGCAAACTTCGATTTGACGCTCGATGTTCATTTGGATCTGGTTCAATGGGATGTGGCCAGGTCCTTCGACCATCACCTGTGTTCCCTTTTCCCAGCCGCGGCGGGTGCAGTCGCCGAGCACATCGAGTTCGGCGAATTGGGCTGCATCGGACGCGTCCGCGATACTGCCCGGCCGGAGTCCATCGCCGAGCGACCACGTCACGTCATACTCACGCATGATGTCGCAAAGATCATCAAACGCTTCGAGCAATGGGTTTTGTTTGTTGTGAGCCATCATCCACTTGGCGATCAGCGATCCACCGCGGCTGACGATTCCGGTCACGCGGTTGACCGTCAGGTGCAAGTGCTCGAGTTTGACGCCGACGTGGATCGTCATGTAGTCAACGCCCTGTTTGGCTTGATGCTCAACCATGTCGAGGAAGTGCTGTGCCGTCATGTCTTCGATGTTTCCACCGAGTTCTTCGAGCATTTGATAGATCGGCACGGTTCCGATCGGCACGGGGCTTTTGTCGATGATCTGTCGACGGATGTTGTCGATGTCTTTGCCGGTCGACAGGTCCATCACCGTGTCGGCGCCGAAGTGAACGGCCGTGTGCAGTTTGTCGAGTTCTTCACCGACGTTGCTCGTCACGGCGCTGTTGCCGATGTTCGCATTGATCTTGCACTTCGCCGCAATGCCAATGGCCATCGGTTCGAGGGCACCGGCGGCGTGAACTTTGTTCGCCGGAATGACCATCCGACCAGCGGCGACTTCATCGCGGATCAATTCCGGCGCGAGTGACTCACGCTGGGCAACGAATTCCATTTCAGGAGTGATTTCACCCGCACGGGCGGCCAGAATTTGGGTCATGGTTGTCGAACTCAGGTTCAAGGAAACGATCGATACGAATGACTTTATACGGCAGCGGGTCGGAATCGAGTAGTCCCGCAACCGCCGAGTCGTTCAGTGACCCACGGGCGGGAAGAATCAGTCTTCTTCGAGAGCCAGGATTTTCTGCAATCGACGGGCGTGACGTTCTTCGGGTGTGTAGCGGGCCGCTAGAAAGGCGTCAATAATTTCAAATGCCAGTGCGCTGCCGATGATCCGACCACCGATGCATAGCACGTTCATGTCGTCGTGCTCGACACCTTGGTGTGCCGAATACGTGTCGTGGCAAATGGCGGCGCGGATCCCCGCGATTTTATTCGCCGCGACGCTGACGCCGACGCCGCTGCCGCAGATCAGGAGCCCTCGGTCGGCCAGGCCGCCGTTGATTTTTTCAGCCACTTCGACCGCGAAATCCGGGTAATCGCTTGGACTGTCGTCGTGCGTGCCGCAGTCGATCAATTCGACCACCAGTCCCGCATATCGTTCGGTGACCATTTGTTTGAGCGGGAAACCGGCGTGATCCCCCCCGACAGCTAGACGTAATGATGACTGGCGATCAGACATGAATTTCGCGGAAAATACGAGTAAATGAAGGGGGTGAAAGGCTAAAGCCGTCCGGCCATCGGCCGGTTCGGTCGGTGGATGAAGATAGCCGGGGGAAGCCAAATTCGGTAGGTGCTGGGATTTCCCAGAACGCCTCCGAACCGCCGTTCAGGCGGCAGCGGCGGATTTGTCGCGATTCGGATCGACTGCAGGATCAGATTCCGTCGAGGTCATCGTCGTCGTCGTCATCGCGATCGGGATGCAACGGATCGTCGGGATCGAAGAACAAATCGGCGAGGCCCAGTGGGACGGCATCGCCGCCGAGCGTGCGACTGCGGCGTTCGGCCAGCAACTCGAGATCGACGGCGTCTTCACCCAAGCATTTTTCGAGTGCTTCCTGCCACGCATCGTCGTGCGAGACCGGGTGGTCGGGATCCTGTGCCATCCGCTTAATCGCAAACCGCAACAGGTTGATGCCGTCACGGGGCGAGAAATCGAGTTTCAATTCATGCGAATGCTGCAAGAAATCCACGGTCAAGGCGAGCATTTCTGGCTCGGCGAAAGGCAGGTGGTACTGCAGAATCGCCATTTCGTCTTGCTTGTTCGGGAACCCAACCTGCAGCGTCGGTTGCAACCGGCTGAGGATGTAGTCGGGGATCTCAAACGTCGATTCGTCCTGGTTCATCGTCACCGCGGCGCGGAATTGACGCGAGGCGGGAATCGTGATTCCGGCGACAATCGACTCGACGTATCGACGGTTATCCAGCAACGGCGCGAGCGAGGCCCAGGATTTTTCGTTCATCCGGTTGCCTTCGTCGAGCACGCATACCCCACCGCGAATCATCGCGCTGACCAACGGCGAGGCGTGGTAGGAGATTTCGCCGCCCCGGCTGAGAACGGGCGTGATCAACAAATCCTCGGGCCGCGTGTCGGCGGTGCATTGGTAGATGTACAGGGGCAATTTTTGCTGTTTAGCCGCGGCAATCGCGAGCTGCGTTTTCCCCACGCCGGGTGACCCGAGGAGCCTCGGTGTCAGCGGCAGGTCCATGTCGTCGACCGTGATCCAGCATGCGAGAAGCTGTTTGAGAATCTCGCTTTGGCCGATCCAGTCGCCGGGGGACTCGTAGGGATGAGCCAGTTTCAGTTCAACGCCTTCGATGGTCACGACCGAGTCATCGGCAGCCTGCGATTGCGTTGGGGACGATTCAGGAGAACTCATTCGGAATCCGTGAAGGGTGGGTCATTCGGGTTCAGCGGGTTAAGTCTGAAGCATCAACGGCGTTTTCGCCACGCCCCAGTTCAGCCTGCTCTTGGCGAGCCGCTTCGAGAATCGGCTCGATGTATTGGTGCAGTGGATGATCGGAAAAATGGTCGATTCGAAATCGTCGCAAACTCTTGAAAAATCCACGCCAACGGTCACGTCGTTTCATCAACATGTTCAAGTGACCGAGGTTGCCGTTGCGGTCAATGTATACCTCGGTACCACAGTGCCGGTATCCCATCCATGCGGGAGGGACTCGCGTGACGATGTCGTTGTTGTTGACGAACCGGAAGTGCTCGAGTTTGACAAAGTTGATGTAGCGTTTGTCACCCACTCGTGGGCTGCCATAGGTGTACAGAGCACTCGGTGTCGTTTTGATGTGCGACAGAAAGCAGCGTCCCGCACAAATCGTCGCCATCGCGCCGCCGAGTGAATGACCGCAGAACCAAGTCGGTTGCTCGTTCCCGATCAGAGCGGTTTCGAGCATCGGCCACAAATCGTCGACTTCGGTTTTGAAGCCACGGTGCACCTTGCCTGCAGTTTCCGCCAAGACGGCAGCCGCATTGGCGTCGGCGCGGATATCGTTCCACTCGTTGGGCTCGGTACCGCGACACGCGATCACGCAGTCATGATCGTTGCGAAAACGATAGGCTTGCGAGCCATCATGATCAAAAAACGTGACGTCGGGGAAGCCGACAAATTTCGCCGCTTCGGTGGCTTCGCGTTCATCGTTGTAGGACACCATCGCGAGTTCGGCGAACAGCAACGCACGTTGCAGAAATGTCATTTCCGCAATCGGGCCGCTCGCCCGGCTGTGAACGACGACCGGAACTTCGTTCTTGTCATGAACGACGCCCGATGGCTTTTGCAAATCGCCCACCGGGCTGTGTTCCGGCTTCATGCCGGACTGTTCATTGCCGAGTTCGTCGGCGACATTCAGTTTCGGATTGCTCATGGAAAATCACTCCTTTGTGGGCATCAGCGCAAACGCGGCAGCCCTTATTGTGTCACACAATCTTAAGCAGGGGGATGGGCTTAAGCAGGGGGACGGGCCTGAGGTCGACGCCTGGACTATGCGGGGGGATCCGAGGGCATCGTTTTTTGCACGTTGATCAGCACCCGCTCATACGCATCCAACATCGCATCCCAGCCGAATCGGTCACAAACCTCGGGTGCCGATGCGGCCAAACGGGTACGTAAATGCGGATCCGAGAGGATCGTCCGCAATCCATCGATCAGCGGTTCGACAGCGTTTTCGACCAGCCACCCATTCTCACCGTGGCGGATTGCCGATCGGACACCGCCTCCGGCATCCACCGCCAACACCGCAAGACCGCCAGCCATGGCTTCGAGCATCGCTGATGGGAAGCCTTCGTAATGACTCGGCAACACGAAAACGTCGGATTCGGCCAAATGTGGCCATACTGATTGTTCCCAGCCGCAAAATTCGATTCTCGCTTCAATTCCCCGCTCGCGAGCAAAACTCTGTAGCGAGGCCATCTGGCTTCCGTCACCGAGAATTTTCAAACGCCAGTCGGCTCCGTCGCCGGTCTCGTCCAACACCGCGAGCGCACCAAGCAACCGTTCAAGACCTTTCTCCGGTTCGAGTCGTCCGATCGCTATCAATCGAATCGGCTGTGGTGATTCACTCTCGCCGGACGATTGAGGCCGGTGCGATGCAGCTCGCAACGCGGCGTAGTTCTCGGGCGGCGACTCGACCGCTGACGCAATGACGATCGGGCTGATGGGCATTCGTGATTTCAACGTCTCCGCAACGTCATCGCTCAAACCGATTACCGCGTCAGCCTGCGGGTACATGCGATCCCGCAACCATTCGCGAACGCGTCCGAGCGATTGATGGGCCGGGTCGCTGCGTTCGCTCAGCACGATGGGCACGCGCGGTCGCATCGCTCGCGTGGCCAACATGACGAGCAAATTGGTGGAGTCACAAAACGACAGCACGACGTCAAAACCGCCGCTGCTGATCGCCTCTCGCAATCTTCGCAGCCGTGTTACGAGCGACACTTTTCGATTTTCAGTCGAGAGCACATTCAAGGGTTGCCACCGCACCGCGTCGCTGAGCGGGTGACGTTGACACGTGCCGTCATCGAGCGTGATGAGCACGACGTCGTGTCGCCGGGATGCCATCCGTGAGGCGAGTCCCGCCATGACCCGCTCAGCCCCCCCACCGTCGAGCGAGTGGATCACGCACGCGATCTTTAGCCGCCTGGTTGTCGGTGAGATGACGTTTTCTCGCGGTGCGGCCAAATTCCGGCTCGATTCGTCAAAAGAACTGCTCAAGTTACCAATTGTTTTCGTTGCAAGGTTTTTAACGCGAGACTAACGTGGAGTTTGCACGGGGGTGCGTCGTCGAACCATGCGATCACAGACTTGTTTTTGAACTGAAACCCACCCCTTCCACCGATTTTCGTGCGTACATCGGTACACGCCGATACGTACACCCGGATGGAAAAATGCCTCGCCGCCAGCGAGGGAAAGCAGATTTTTCACCATGTTGCGATTGCTCGCCCTTGTCGCCGCGGTTTGCTTCGCCGGAGTAATGGACAACCGTAGCGTGCACGCTCAAGGGTTTGGTGCCTACGGGTTCCAAGCCTACGGATTCTACCAACCTTATGGCGTTCAGTATCGCTCGCGGGTTGGCACGCCGCCCTATTTTGCGTTGAACCCACCGGTCTACTACGGCACACGCCACTTCCGCCCCTACGGGATCAGCCCGTTCGCGGCACCTCCCCAAGTTTCGGCGCCAGCCGGGTACCACGGTCAATCGGGAGCTTCCTCAATGCGTTCACGGACCTACCAAGGTCCTGTCGGCAACCCGTTCATCTGCCGCTCGGAAACCTTCGATTCTTCGGATGAGACCGTCGTCAAGACAGGTGCTGTCGTCGAGAACAACTGGTTGAAGTCGGACACGTCGAAAACCGTGAAGGCGAACGAACCGGGTAAGATTCGCACCAACCCGTTTGTTGTCGAAGAAACGCATTTCGCTAGCCGTTAGGCGAAACGCTGTTTTGCGGGTAGAAGGGGGCGACTCCCTTCTACCCGCAATTCGCTCCCGCGTTGAGGCGTTCATGAAATCGAATGCACCGCATCGATGACCGATGAAAACACGCTTCCGCTCATATTCTTCCCCGGCCTTGCGGCGGACGCGAACATCTTCGTTCCGCAAGCGATTGCCTTTCCACAACTTATCGTCCCACCGTGGCCAAGCCCGGAGACGAATGAGAGCCTCGATTCCTACGCCCAGCGTGTTGCGGAGGATCTGCGTGATTACGGCCCTTGCATCGTGGGCGGTGCGTCGTTTGGCGGGATCGTGTCGCTGCATGTCGCGAAATACCTGGATGCTCGCGCGGTGCTCTTGATCGGCAGTATCGCATCGCCGGATGAACTGCCTACGTACGGACGGATCGCTCGCCCGCTGAAGCGGCTCGTTCGCTTGTTACCGATCCGCATGATGCAGTGGCTCGCCACGCCGCTGGCGTCAAATGCCGTTCGCCGCATCGCTCCGTTTTCTTGGGGGCTCGTTCGTCAATTTCGTGGTTCCGATCCAGACGTGTTTCGATGGTCGCTGGCGAGGATTCTCGATTGGCATGACACGCCTGTTTTGGATTGCCCGGTCTTTCACGTCCACGGCGATCGTGATCGGACGCTGCCGATTCGGTACACTCAACCTGACACAGTCGTCCGAGGTGGCGGCCACGTGATCTCGTTGACGCACGCCGACGAAGTCAATGCGTTTATTCGCGATGCGATCAACCAAATCAACCATTCGTAGGCGAAGTGATCCGCTATCGACGGAGTAAACATGGGACTCGACGCGGTTGAGATTTTGATGGATGTCGAAGATCACTTCGGCATTACGATCTGCAACACCGAGTCTGAAGGCGTCCGCACGGTCGGCGATCTGGTTTCGGTAATCCAGAAAAGAATCGATGCAACGCGTACCGCGGTTTGCCCTTCTCTGGCGTCGTTTCTTAATCTCCGCCGACGTGTCCGAGAGATCGTCGCCGATGACTGTTTGCGCATTCGGACCCGCACTCGTGTTGTTGATGTCTTGAATCCATCGCAGCGAAGACAGCTTTGGAGTTGGCTCGGAGACCGTCAAGACGCAACGCCACGCGGGCTGCGTCGTCCGCCGTGGCTGAGGAAGCTACTGGTCGTCGCAGTGTTGTTGGTGTTCCTTTTCGCCGTGTGGTCGGCGTCGATCGTGAATGCAGAAATATTGCCTTTGACGCTGTTGCTCGCGATCATGGGGACGTGGTTTCTGCATTCGGCAACGGTCTGGTTTCGGCAAGTACCACCGGCTGAACTATCTACGTTTGGTGCACTGGCTCGATACGCGACCCAAACCGAATTCGCGACCAAGCACTTGAATCTTAAAACCGCCGAGGAAGTTCTGGCGGAATTACGCCCGGTTTTGGTCGACGCACTCGGAGTCGACGCATCCGAGATCGTTCCCTCCGCACGGTTCATCGAGGACCTTGGGATGGATTGAGCGGTGGGTACCACTCGACGCATATGCACATCGCTTGCTTCGTGCTTTGTCAGCATTCAATAAAGGACGTAGGTTCGGATTCCACCGGGCCGCCTCGATTTACAGGAACCGCCCTTCATCTCATCTCAGTTTTAGAATGCTCTAGCAATCAATTGTCGCTGCTTTTTTCGGTCTCGCTGAGTCGCTGCTCCAAGATTTCAATAAATGGTTGGAACAGATCGCCGGAGTTGCTGTACCCGGTTGCCTTCAACGTGGATTCTAGTTTCTCGAACCGTTGGATCGCTGTTTCGATGTCGAGGACATGTTCGGCGTACAAACGCCCGGTAAAGGCAAGCATTGGATAGCTGTATCCGATCGAGTTGCGCTCGCTACCGCTCTGCATTGAGTCCAGTTTTCGGAGGTGCTTATCGACCGCCGCGAGAACTAGGTTGAGTGCGTTGGGATCGTCTTCGACCAATGAGTCCAGAGTCGCGATCTGCTCTTCCAATCCGAAATACCAACGGAAACCCGGATGGGTGATTAAGTCGACGACGAACTCATTGGGGAAATTGAGGCGTCCTTCCCGACGCATCTCCAATGCCGCCACCAAGACATCCGGGGCGATCGCCCAATCCGGCGGTGCGGGGTATCCGCCCATGCCGCCCATCGTTGAGAATGTGTGTTGAGGTGGCGAGACAATGTCCTCGCCTGTCTCTGGGGCGACCGGTCTCGCTTCGTATTCCGCGACTGCGGTTCGCACTTCGTCCACAACGTATTCCGCGATCCATGCTGGAGGATCGATGTTGCTCTTGCAGGCGGCGACCAAATCAATCGCGGTGTCCCAAGCTGCTTTTCGCGACAACATCGCATTAATTTCGACTGACGAAAGTAACGACGCGTCAACAATGACACGCTCGCGGACCTGCTTTTTCAGTGATTCGAAAGCGGTACCGAGATGATCCAAGAGGCTGCGAAGCTGCTGTGCACCTACGTCAGTTTTTGCTAAGTCAGCAATGTGTTGGTTCGCTGATTCCTTTCGCTCGTCGTAGTAGGTCCCGATATAGACGCCATCCATGTATTTCTCCAGCAACATGATCGCGGCGATTTTCGCTTTGTCGGTCCCTTCCACCAATTGACGGTCAATTTCAACCAGTCCAGGTTCAGGGAGGTAAAACGGAAAGACCTCCATGAGGTAACCCATGAACCGTTCCGGATTAGATGAGGATCCGCCGAAACCTTCCGATCGGTTGTCGGGAGTTTCGTCAATATACCGGGTGCCGTACTCATTTCCCAATTGCAAGGTCACTCTGGCTGCGTCGGCACGTTGCGGTTCACCTCGGGAAAGCAACTCGACCGCTCGCATCGCTTGTCCGATCGCTTCGATTTGTTGTTCCCGCTGGAAGACATCCATCCAGTGTTGAAAGTTTTTGCCGAGATACAATCGTTCGGGATTAGCTTCCGCAACCGATGGTTTGGTGCTGACGACGTCCGGCTCAGTTGTCTCGTCGGGTGTGACTTCGACTCGAGTATCCTTTCCGTCAGTTGTCACGACGACGTTGCCGTGATCGGCACGGATTTGAATCACGACCGTCGCGAGCAGCATTCCTGCGGCTATTAAACCGAACGCCCGAAAGCCACCGGCGAGCGACTTGCTCCCGCGACTGCGTGGTGGGATGTTGTCGTTCGCAGACATCGCCGTGATCGAACGTGGTACTGGTACGTCATCGTCAACTGCCGGTTTGGTCGCTTCGGCGCGGCGAATCAGCGCCGTCAAGTTTGCTTCGCTGGTCCACGCTTGGATTTCGTCAGCCACACGGTCTGCACTGGGGCGGTGTTTGGGATGGCGACTCATCATCGCATCGACCAAGGCACTCAGTTGTTTGTCCACATCAGGCTGAACAGTCGCCAGTGGCGGCGGTGACTCACTCGTGATTGCCAGCACCCGCGTGGCGATCCCGCCATCGCTGGAGAACGGCCAACGTCCGCTGATCAGCCGGTAAAGCGTGGCTCCGAGTGAATAAATATCGGCAGAGGCGTCGACCCGCCGACTGTCCATTAACTGTTCCGGCGACATCGCGGGCAAAGTGCCCATCAGGTGCCCCACCGTCGTCAGTCGGTCGTCACATGACAGCGGATCGTCACCGGCCAAGACCAAGCCGAGATCCAGCAACTTCACCGTGCCGCTGCGTGTCAGCATGAAGTTGGAGGGTTTGATGTCGCGATGGACGAGCCCCGAGCCGTGGACGTGCGCGAGCGCCAGCGACGCTTGCCGGATAACTTCGCAAGCATCCGGAACCGCCAGCTTGCCGACTGCACGCGTGACGCGGGCGAGATCGAGTCCGTCCAAATGCTCCATCACGAGATAGTGCCATCCCGCCTCCGTTCCCGCGTCGTTGGCGCGAACGATTCCGGGATGTTCGAGCGAAGCGACCGCAGCCATTTCACGTTCAAAGCGTTCTAACCAGCCGGGTTGAGCAACGCGAGCGGGCGGCAGGAGTTTGATGGCGCAGCGGCGTTTGAGCCGGACATGTTCGGCGAGACAAACGGTTCCCATCCCGCCCCGGCCGAGATGGCCGAGAATGTGGTAGGGACCGAGTTGTTGCAGTGGCAACGTTTCGCTCCCCTGCGACGTCGTCGTGTTACCTGTGGGCATCGTGACGAGCAATCGATGGATCGCGAACTGGCAGGCGGACTCGTTTTCGAGCGGATCGGGACGTTTTTGGACGCGGAGCGGCTCGGACGCGTCGCTGAGTTCTTCGATCGAGGCCTGGCAGCGGGCGCAGCTATCGACGTGCTCGCTCGCTGAATCAAACGCATCGGCATCGAGTTCGCCCACGAGCAGCTTTTTCAGTTCGGTCGTGCTCAAGCATTGGGAGGTCGTCGCGATCATCGGTGACAGGTTCCTGTGGAGAAAATCTGGTTGTCCGATGACACAACGGTGAGATTGGACAGTTCGGGATCACTCAAATCCACACATTTCCTCGCGTAACCGCTGCAGCACCCGAGCCCGTGCTTTGTAAACCGTCCACCGGCTGACGTTCATCTCGTCGGCCACGTCGCCGGGGTCACAGCCATCGACGGCCGTCCGCCAGAACATTTGCCACGTGCGCGGTTGAATCGAAGTCCGCAGCAACTCGAGCATGCGGATTCGCACCGACTGGAGATCATCGTCGATCTCACTGGGGGGATCGGCGTCGTCGAGATGCCATTGCTCGGCCGCGAGCTTCTCGATCGATTCATTACCCTGCGCGGGCTCCCGTGCTTCGGCTCGCTGGCGGTCGCGAAGTTTGTGTTTGGCGATCGTCCACAGCCATCCGCGAAACGTCGCTCCGGTACGTTCGGCATCGAAATGGGCGAGCGATTTGGAGGCCGAGAGGAATGTCTCCTGCATGATGTCTGCCGCGTCCGCGGACTGGACGCCGCAGCGACGGATCCATCCGTAGACAACCGGACCGTAGACCTGTACCAGCATCCGCCACCCGTCGTCGTTGCCGTCTCGGGCACGATCGAGCAGCGATCGGTGTGTAGACGGTTCGTCGCGAGTCGGCGGGTTCATGGCGTTGGCCCTGCGTCAGCCTCGTCGGGGCTGTGTGGGAATGAAGCGGGTCTGCCGATACAGCCTACCCTACCGCCTCACCCGGGGCCACAAAGCGGTTCAACCTTCGCCGTGTTTGTGCCAACGCTTCGGCAGCGTGATCGCGTAGAGGACGATGATGGTTCCGATGGCGAGCATTGCCCAAGGGAACTTCTCTCCCGGTTGCCACGTGGTCGTTGTCGGGGCGGGGGGCGCACTGGGGTCGACAAAGTTAACCGCGGTTGATTCCGCAGCCGCGTACACACTTGCCGAGTCGATGAACATCGTCTCAACACCGACAACGATGACCATGATCCCGATTGCTAAAAATAGACTTCGCCACATTGCTCCGCACTCCCGCTATCAGAAAAGACGCCTGCGGTAAGATATCGGGATCGGGGTGCGGGCAACTCGCCACAAATTCAGTTCGCCCGCATGATCGTGACAGATGGCACAACAGGCGACCTCCGCGGCCATCGGGAGCAACGATCAGCGGTAGCGTTGGTCAGCGATGCGGAACTCGTAGCCATCGTCTGTCGCAACGCATTGGAACACGGTCCTTGCGATCTCGCCTTCGGATTCGTGGCCGGCCATGTTGGCAAACTCCAATTCCGCTTCGGCGAGCTCGTGTTCTAGCCGTGCCGGAATCAACTGGATCATATGTCGATCGGTCAATTCGACGTTTGCTTGCTCGATCAGAGTGGCTTCGAGTTCCATCAGCGGGCTCGGCGTCGACCACATGAAATACAACCGTTTTTCGTTGCTCGTGTCGACGACTCGACGGTTGCGAGGCTTTGTCGACAGCTGGTCGACGATATCGACACCCTGGATGCCGCCTCCGAGCACACCGAGTTCGATGCCGAAGAAATCAAGTTGAGCGGCGTAATCTTTCAGATCCGTGGCGGTGAAGTTCAATTGCCAACGGTTGAACCGGGGAACGACGTCGACCCGATTTTCGTCGCTGGGATCAGGTCCTCCCAGCCGCGCACCTCTGCCCAGAGAATCTGAATCACCGAGCCCCATGGCCCCTTCGAATGTGGCCGCAGTTTGTGTCGCGGCATCAGTCACGGCCACCAAAGTCGCATCCAGGGTCGGTTCCTGCAACGCTTGATATTCATCTTGCGATGGAGTGTCAAACTCGTTGTTCAATCCTTCGTCGGTTCCTTGTACCCAAGCCGTCCGGGTTGGAGTCGAGTGTTTGATCTCCTCTTGCGACGCCCACCGATTGAGAGTCCATAACAGAAAGAGTCCCGAAACGATCACGCCAAGGAACAAGACCAGCGTCAGATAGAAACTTGAGACTCTTTCGAATCGGCTCGTTCGCATGTCGATCATGACAGCAGATGAGCTTTCATCGACGACACCGTCAGACGCGGTCTCATTAGAAATTGTCATCAAGCGACCTATAGGGCAATCGGGGACAGCACGCTCGGGAAATCATTCAATACAAGGGCAGTGGCAGAAAAAGCCAGCCAATAAGTATACCAGCCTACCCCGCAATCCGTCACACCATTGCTTCCGAGGCCAATTCAGAGATCAAACAAGGCCCCCGCCGCAACACGCTGACAAAAGAAGGCCCTCGGACGCGCATTCGGGTCGGATTCGACGATGATTACCCAAGTCGCGAAGCGATGACATATGTGAGATTGCCTCGATGTGTCGTCGTGTTACGACCGTGAACGTGGGTGGACGGCGTAGTTCCCCGGACTGGCGTCCGGGGCTTGCGTATGCCGTCGCTTCGCTACTCAAGTCCCCCAATCGCGATGCGATGACATGTGATCGCCACGGGCGTGAGTCCGGGGTGGGGGAGGGGTTGCGACAATAAACGCGATGCTCATCAACCGCATGATCGTTACAACCCGATTTTGCGGACGCGGAGCGAAAGGAGTGTGGGGCTCCTTGGCTCGATCGGGACGGTCTGGAGGCGAACGCGTCCCAAGATTAGGGGAGCACATGTGTCTTCGATCTGCGGCTATCTCTTTATTCTACGTTCCAGTTATGTCATCCGTCGCCCAACCACAACAAGTCGCACCGACGATCCAGTCGAGGCCGCAGCAACGCGAATTTCGCGTCGATTCGCTCGCGGTGGGTATGTTGGTGATGCTTGCGATGACGATCGTCGGTCGTGGGATCGGCTTTTTTCGTGGAGTGGCATTCTGCCGCTTGATGGATGATACGGATGTCGGTCGTTGGTCGATGGCATTCGGCTTTGTCACGTTGATCACGCCGGTCATGTTGCTCGGCATCCCCGGTGTGCTGCCGAAATTCACCGAACACTTTCGTTTGAAAGGGCAGTTGCAACCTTTTGTCCGCCGGATCGCGATCGGTACCGTTGTCTGCACCGGGGTGTTTGTCGCGGCAATGGTTTGCTTCCCCGACTGGTTCGGTTGGGTCATCTTTTTGCAAAGCCAATCGGCATCGTTGATCTATGCGGTAGCCGCCGCTGTCGTTGGCATGAATGTCTATAACTTTGCGTCGGATCTGAACGCCTCACTAAGGCAAGTCCGAGTGGTTTCCGTGATGCAGCTGATCCACGGAGTCGGCTTCACCGTCTTGAGTATCACGTGGCTCGTCTGCGGTGGTGGTTTTACCGGTTTGGTTTGGCTATTTGCCGCCGCATGTCTCGTCGCGACCCTGCCGGGCATGTGGTCGCTCACTCGGAATTGGGCCGCAGCGACGAGCATTGCCGTCGATCCTGCTGACGCGGAAACGTCGCCCGAGCCCGATGGGAAAATGAGTCTCGGCTCAATGATTCGCCGTTTGGCGCCTTATGCGGCGGCGTTATGGATGACGAATCTGATCGGAAATCTCTTTGAGCTTTCCGATCGCTATATGATTTTGCACTATTTACCGCTTCCCCCGGAAGCGTTGGCGTCGGGATCCGTTGATGCGATCCGCGAGACGGTTGGCCAGGCTGCGGTCGGGCAATACCATTCCGGCCGGATCATTCCGATGATGTTGTTGAGCGTGGGAACGATGATCGCAGGTGTCTTGATGCCGTATCTCTCCGCCGATTGGGAAGCCAAACGACTCAGTGCCGTGCGGTTGCGGGTCGGAGACGCTCTCATGGCGGTTTCATTGGTCTTCACCGTTGGCGGTGCGTTTGCGATCTTGATCGGGCCGTGGATGTTCGATGTCCTGTTGCAGGGACGATACAGCGACGGGTTAAAGCTCATGCCTCTGGCACTTTGTTTTTGCACTTGGTCGACGCTCGTTATCGTGGGGCAGTGTTATCTATTGACAGCGGAGAAAGGACGATCGGTCGCATTGGCGATGTTTGCGGGGTTGATCGCAAACCTCGTGCTCAATCTGATTCTCCTGCCACGTTTCGGGTTGACCGGTGCGGTGGTCGCGACATTGCTCGCCCATGCTGTCATGATGATCGGTGTATGGATCGCCATGGTGGTGTTTGGCTATCCGCTGAGTACTCAAACCGTGATGTTGTCGTTCTTGCCGCTGATGCTACTGGCATCCCCTTGGGCCGCGATCGTTTTTGCCGCCGCGATCGGGTGGTCGCAATGGAGTGATCCCGCGTCACGCGGTCGCATGGTGGAGTTGTTGCCGGCGCGAATTCGCAGCCGATTGTGCTGACGTTGATTTTTAGAAACATGTGGTGACATTTTTGACCGAGCGTGTTTTTCGACCTAAGTATTTAGGTAGTCGAAACGCCACCGACGCCTCGGAAACACCACATGACCAGCACCCCCCGCATCTTACTCGTTGACGACGATTTCCATCTTGCCACTTCTCTCGGCCAATGGCTGATCGAAGTCGGATATGAGGCAGAGGTTGCCAACGATCTGGGGCAAGCTCGCCGGTATCTCGCCGGACGTCCGTTCGATCTGATCATCACGGATCTGCGTTTGGGTGGAGACGACGGGTTCGATCTGATTCGGTATGCGGCCAAGCACCACTCGGGTACCGCCGTGTTGGTGATGACCGGTTATGCGACTCCCGATACGGCCGTCGAAGCGGTTCGCGCTGGCGCGTTTGATCTGTTGACCAAACCCGTCATTGACGATGAGTTGATGCTTGCGATCGATCGGGCGATCAACCACAACAAAGTCGAACAGGAAAACGAGTCGCTGCGGAAGCAGCTGGACCGACGCAGTGGGTTGGAAAACATTCTCAGTCACGACTACCGGATGATGAAAATCTTCGACGTCATTGACAGCGTGGCTGACGCGCGGGCGTCGATCCTGATCACGGGTGAAAACGGTACCGGCAAAAGCATGATCGCTCGGGCGATTCATCACCGCAGCTCTCGCCGCGGCGGCCCGTTTGTCGAAGTCGCTTGCGGGGCACTTCCCGACACGCTGCTTGAGAGCGAATTGTTTGGGCACGTGGCGGGTGCGTACACGGGTGCCAATACCGATCGGACTGGGAAATTTGAATTGGCCGATGGGGGGACGTTGTTTCTCGACGAGATCGGGACCGCAACACCTGCGATGCAGGTCAAACTGCTCCGTGTGCTTCAAGAGTTCGAGTTCGAACCGCTCGGTGGAGTCGAAACTCGCAAAGTCGACACCCGCGTGATCTTGGCGACCAACCAAGACCTCGTCAGCGGAGTGGCCGACGGAACGTTTCGTCAAGATCTCTATTACCGAATCAACGTCGTTAATATCGTGTTGCCGTCGCTCCGAGAACGCCCGGGCGACATTCCGTTGTTGGCAGACCACTTCATCCGCGAAGCTGCGGAAGCTGCGACACGTGAAGTGGAAGCGTTCGATCGCGAAGCGATGGCGGCGCTGCAAGCGTATCATTGGCCGGGCAACGTGCGACAACTCGAGAACGTTGTCGAACGAGCCGTGCTGCTGGGAAGTGATCGCATTCTGGGCATTCACGATTTGCCGCCAGAGGTCCTCGGGGTCACCAAAAGTGGCGACCGTGACTTCAGTTTTTCCGCAGCCAATCACGCCTCGATGTCGCCGGTTTCACAAGAAGCCTCAATGGCGTCTTCCGTCGGCGGAAAGAGCCTGCGAGAAGCCCTCGAAGCTCCTGAACGCGAGATTATTCTCAACTCCTTGCGTCGACATGCTTGGAACCGTGCCGCGACGGCAGATGAGTTGGAAATCAACCGGACGACGTTGTACAAGAAGATGAAACGACTCGGCCTCGACGACCCGCGATTGCAATACGCTATGTGACCGGGTTAGGCTAAACCGTGAGCGACCCATGGTTGGAGTGGTGGATCGGTAGCCAGATTCGCAACCAAATTTTATTGTCTGGCACCTTGGAACGCAGCGGTGAGTTTGATGACAGGCATTGTGGTAACGGGTGGCAGCAGTGGGATCGGTCGCGCGATCGCGATCCGGTTGGCTGAGGATGCCTCTCGGCAGAACTCCGCTAATTCGGCGCAGGTGTTGGTACACTATCGACGCAATCGTGACGGTGCGGTCGAGACCGCTGAACAGATCAAACGTCTCGGTGTTTGCTGCGAAATCATGGCCGCCGATTTGAGTCGGCCGGACGAGGTGCATCGTTTTGCGAAAGATGCGATCGAGCGTCTCGGCGTGATTTCGACATGGGTCAATAACGCGGGCGTCGATGTTTTGACCGGCGAGGCGGCATCGTGGTCGTTTGATGAAAAGCTGCGAATGCTGCTCGATGTGGACGTCTGTGGCACGATCGCGTTGTCGCGAATCATCGGACCCGTGATGGCGGATCAGGCAAAGCCGGGTGATGTCACCCCGTCGATGGTATTTATCGGCTGGGACCAAGCTCCGGTGGGCATGGAAGGCGACGCGGGGATGATGTTTGGTCCCGTGAAGGCCGCCGTGATGGCGTTTGCTAACAGTCTGGCACAAACGCTTGCCCCACACGTTCGCGTCAACACGGTCGCTCCAGGATGGATTCAAACCGCGTGGGGCGAAACGACGAGTGCATATTGGAATGAGCGGGCAAAAACGCAAGCGTTGATGAACCGATGGGGCCGCCCCGAAGATATCGCAGAAGCGGTCGCGTACTTAGCGAGTCCCAACGCCGGGTTCGTCACCGGGCAGACCATTAACGTCAACGGTGGTTGGAACCGCAAGTTCGAAGGCCGCCACGACGATTCGTTGTAAACGCCTCGCCGCATGTTCGCCACATGTAGCTCGGTCTCTCCGAGACCGAGAATTCGCGAATGAAGTTCGCGTCCCGATTCACAATGGAATTACCGAGTCTCGGAGCGACTCGGCTGCGTGAAATCGGCTCTCTCGATATCCTCAGACACTCATTTGGACGAGTTCACGGGCACTTGCGTTGGCGTTGGCCGTGATCGCCTTTTGTTCGAGTTTCTCGTCGACGAGGTTATAGAACACGTCGCGTTGTCGGGCTTCGAAGCCGTGTTCTTCGATCGCTTCGCGGATCTGTTGCAGCGAGAGGTAATGAACCGTGCCCGCTTCGGCGACGACGTTTTCTTCGATCATTAGGCTGCCCATGTCGTTGGCGCCGAACATCAACGCCATCTGGCCGATCTTCAGGCCCTGCGTCACCCAACTGCTTTGCAGATTCGGGATGTTGTCGAGATACAGCCTCGCGACCGCCAGCATTTTGAGGTATTCGAACGAACCGATTTTTGGCAAATCGCTCATCTCGGTATTGTCGGGTTGGAACGTCCAGCAGATGAACGCGGTGAAACCGCCCGTTTCGTCTTGGACTTCTCGCAGCCGTCGCAAGTGTTCGACGCGTTCGGCAAGCGTTTCGACGTGACCGAACATCATCGTCGCGGAGCTGACGCCGCCGAGTTCATGCCAAGCACGCATGACGCCGAGCCAGTCATCCGTCATGACTTTTCCGCGGGTGATTTCACTCCGCACGCGGTCATTCAAAATTTCAGCACCGCCCCCGGGGATACTTCCCAAACCGGCGGCCTTCAAACGCGTGAGGACTTCCTTAATCGGCAGCCGGTTGATTTTGGTGAAATGGTGTAGTTCGGGTGGTGAGAAACCGTGGATGTTGATCTCTGGGAATTTCGCTTTGATCTCACGAAGCATGTCTTCGTACCAATCAAGCTTGTACTTGGGGTGCAGTCCGCCTTGCAGCAAGATCTGGTTGCCGCCGAGATCAACGGTTTCCTGAATCTTTTGCAGCAGCACTTCACGCGGCAGCACGTAGCCTTCGTCGCTCTTGGGGCCACGATAGAACGCACAGAAATCGCACACGGCGGTGCAGACGTTGGTGTAGTTGATGTTCCGGTCGATGTTATACGTGCGATACGGCTCTGGGTGCTTTTGCCGCGAGACCGTTTCCGCTGCCGCACCGATGGCGGCGAGGTCGTGAGATTGCAGCAGCGTGATCGCGTCGGCGTCACTCAAGCGTTGACCATCTACGACGCTGTCGAGAATGGAGCGAACGGAAGCAGAGGAGGAATTGGCAACAGGAGCGTTCATGATGCGTCAGGATGTTCTGGCACGAAAGGAAAAATCAAAAGTCATCAGGCGTTGGGGCCGGGGGCAACCGACAGCGGCGGAACCAATCCGATCGCTTCGGCTTTCTTGCGAAACAGAGCCAATCCGGACCGTTCGCCGGGACCCATGTAGAAATGCAGGTTTTCGGCAAAGTAACGGTGCAGGTCCTCATTGGTGAGACCTTGCGAGGCGGCTTCGCGGATCGCGATCGATTCAAAACGCTGCACGCCGTCGTCTCGACTCGCGTTGAGCGTTTCGTTGATTCGTTCGAGTTGCTTAGGGTCTTCGGTGACTTCGCGACGGGCGACCCACATCGCGAACACAAACGGCAATTCGGTCCAGCGGCACCAGCGGTCGCCCAGGTCCCAAATTTCTTGGTAGGTTCCGTGCGGCGGGTGCATCGCTCGATCGCCGATCATCAACACCGCGTCGGCGTCCAGGTCGGCAGCCTCCGAACCGATCGGAAACGGGACCGTCTTTGGACGTAGCGAATGCATCTCCGACAGGAGGACTTGGGCCATCGCGGCGCTGGTCCGGCTGCCTTCATCAAGAGCAACCGTTTGGATTTCGGGTATCGGCACCCGGCTGAGTAAGCGGACACTCCACACCGGCCCACGGCAGGCGATTGCTGCGTTGGACACGATCTCGTAATCGGCTTGATTGCGAAAGTACTCAACGCTCGGGATCAACGCCACGTCCAACTCGCCGTTTGCAAGATCCGAGGCGAGCCGTGACGGCAGGTCCAATCGCAGGGTGCCCCAATTCATCAACCGCTCGTCGAGCGTTTCGACCAGCGGTTTCGTGTTGAGATAGGAGACGGCGCCGAAACGGAGCATGGAGACGTGAGGGATGCGAGTGAGATGGGAAGGGGGAAATGGCTCGGAACTAGAACCGGCGGTCAACTGAAAAGTCCGCGATCCGGATGAGCGATTCGAGCGCCGGCGAAGGTGCCAATGAGTCGATCGCGGCGATGGCACTGCGTCGGTACTGATCGGCGATGTCGCGAGTGTATTCGCCCGCGTCGCTTTTCCTCAATAACGGCCCAATCCGCCGCATCCGCTCGGCGGGTTCTGCCCTTAACGCGTCGATCGCCTGCGAAGCGATGTTGGTGTTCTCGTGACGGAGCAAGCGGATCAGTGGCAGGGTGATTTTGCCCTGGGCCAGATCGGTGCCGAGCGTCTTGCCGACTTGCTCGCCGTCGCCCCATAAATCGAGGTAATCGTCCGCGATCTGAAACGCAATGCCGAGGTCGTTGCCGTAGTTTCCCAATGCGGCAACCAACGATTCGTCGCCACCGCTGAGTTGGGCGCCGAGTCGACAGGAGACACTCGTCAATTCGGCCGTCTTGCCGCGAATGATCTCAAGATAGGTTTCCTCGTCGATGTCGAGCCAGTCGCGACCGAGGATCTGGCGAAGTTCACCTTCACAAACTCGTTGGGCCGCCTGTCCGACCCAGCGACAGGCGAGCGTCGAGGGTAGCGTCGCGGCGAGACAGAAACTTTGAGCGAACAGGTAATCGCCCAGCAGGATGCTGGTGTCGTCGTTCCAACGGGCGTTGATCGTCGGCACGTGACGGCGGGTGTCAGCTTTGTCGAGCACGTCGTCGTGCACCAGGGTCGCCGTGTGGACCATCTCGACCACCGTGGCCATGACGATATGGTCGTCGCTGATCAGTTCGTTTTTGCGGGCCGCGTCGTTGTCGTTGATTGCATCGTTATGATGGGGCGAATCAGTTGCTTTGGTGAGGTCTGCGGAGGTCGCCAATCCTGACAAGAGCAACAGGGCGGGCCGCAGTCGTTTGCCCCCGAGTTGGGTGCCGTGACGCAGTACCGGCACGAGTGCTTCGTATTGCGATTGCAACTCGAGGTGTAGCCGGGCGTCGACAGCCACCAAATGTTCGACAATCGGTCCATAAACCTGTCTCATCGCTTCGGCGGCCCGGTTCGGGCACGGGACCGCGGTCGGAGCCGCTTGTTCGTCCCTGCGGCCGATCTCGGCTGATGGCGACGAAGTCGACTCCGCCAGGGCAGCCTCGGACGAGCACTCGGAAGCAGTAGTCAGTGGGTCCATCAAACGTTTGACCGTGGAAGGAAAGCGATTAATCATTGAATGTCAGCCGACTCCTTTTGAGCAGGCTTGCAGGTTGGTGACTTCGTGACTGCGGGGGCAAACTGTCGGCTATTTTTGAAAACCGAATTCCCGCCGTCTGGGGCAACCGAATGCCGGTTAAAGTCGGGAAAATACGCCAGACCGCCCGCCTTCTTTCGAATCCAGCCTAGTTTCGACGATCACCATCGAGCGGTCGACGCTTTTGAGCATGTCATAGACCGTCAGGGCTGCCACGGAGGCCGCCGTCATCGCTTCCATTTCCACGCCGGTTTTGTACGTCGTCCGAACTGTCGCGGAGCATCGTAGCGTTTCTGAGTGGCCATCGGCAGGGTCGTTTGCGGCCGATTCGCTGGGTGAGAGCCACTCAAACTCGACATGGACCCCCTCGATCGGGATGGCGTGGCAGAGCGGGATGAGGGTCGAGGTCCATTTGGTCGCCCCGATCGCGGCGAGCCTCGCGACCGAAAGGACATCTCCCTTACAGCTGTTGCCCGTTCGCACCGCTTGGGCCGCCGTCGTATTCATCCGAATCGCTGACGATGCTGTGGCCGCGCGAGCGGTAATCGGTTTGGCCGTGATGTCGACCATGTGGGCGTTGCCGGCATCATCGAAATGGGTGGAGCCCAGGGAATCAGATTGGCTCATGCAATCCAACCTTTTCGTGAAAAAAATAGGAATTAAGACGGTTGTAGGAATCTTGCGGGGGGAACCCAAGCACGTTTGGGATCGTCGTAACGGTACCGGAAAATTTTTTTTGGTCCGTTTCGATTGATCTTGACTCGCGATTGACGGTGATTGGCGGCTCGATTGGCTGATAGTGGTTATTCGTGCTGAATCACATTAAAGAGTTACCCCGGTTTTTCTCGACACTAAGCCTTGGAAGGACACTTTCCCTTTTGCTTCGGTTTCTAAACCGGCGGAGGTGCCTCGCGATTTCGATCCGAGGCATCACTTGCACGGCAGCTAGAGTACCGAAGCGGTTGGTGAAGGTCGACGGACACCCAGGGGGGAATTCTGGGAAACGTGCTCGGGTGCATCGCCACCGCCACTTGTTCGATGAGACGCAGTCTCGGGGAATTCGTGTCGGCGGTGACAACAAGAGCACGGTCGATGAGCGATCGTACAAGACCGTTTCATTGAGAGTAGATGATTCGCCAACGTTTGTGCCGAGCCAGAGCTTGAGACAGACGCCGGTGAAACCCACTCTCAAACGAGACATTGTTTTGCGACGACGTGACACGCGGCATCTGATTTTTTCCCCCGAACATTCACGTACCCGCGTGGATGATCCACCTAATATTTACATTTATCAACCGCGAGGATCCCACTTCGGCAAAGCGTTCAGCAGGATGCGAGCCGGCTGGCCCAGACCCAGCGTTTAGAAAATCGTTTCGTCGAATCCGTTGCGACCCACCGCAACATGAAAGATTTCAGCCGACACGATTCGACGAACGACCAAGGGCCATCGAGGAAATGGTTACCGACGCACCATTTTCTCAAGGGATGAATCAACGAGGCGTTTGGAGAACCTAGAATGAAGGTCTTCACAACTGGTCAGGTCGCAAAGATCTGTAAAGTTGCTCCGAGAACTGTTAGCAAATGGTTTGACTCGGGGCGTTTAAAAGGCTACCGGATTCCCGGATCGCAAGATCGGCGGATTCCGCGAGAATATCTGATCAAATTCCTGAAAGAGCACGGCATGCCGCTGGGCGACCTGGAAGACGAAGCGATGGCGAAATGCCTGATCGTCGCCCAGGATCAGGTGTTGATCGAAAACTTGAAGCGAGAACTTCCCCCTGAAAAATCGTTTAAGGTTGCAGTCGCAGCCAGCGGTTTTGAAGCCGGGATTCAAGCCGAGAGCTTCAACCCGGACTGCATCATCGTGGACTTTTCGATCGGTAAGATCGAAGCGGTTCAGATTTGCCAAAATCTGCGGAAGAACATCGACTTCACCGACATCGTCCTGATCGCGTTGCTGCCCGATGACGGCCAACCGATGAGCTTCGATCGAAG
Source organism: Aporhodopirellula aestuarii (assembly GCF_023701485.1). GTDB lineage: Bacteria > Planctomycetota > Planctomycetia > Pirellulales > Pirellulaceae > Rhodopirellula > Rhodopirellula aestuarii. Next base: position 16,331 of record NZ_JAMQBK010000023.1, on the reverse strand, counting down.
CAGCATCAACGAAACGTTCAAGAAACCATTCGACGCGCACTTGCTCGCCGAACGTTTGCGAACTCTCGTCGGTGCAAAGAAAGAGTTGGTTTAAATACCAACGACATCCTCGCCTCGCTCAAAAACGCCACTGACGCTTGCCCGCTCGCGTCCGTGGCGTTTTTTTCGTTTTTCCGTTGGTATGGCCCGATGAGCAATTTGCAATTTGTTGCTAGCTTGTCTGCCTGGTAGGCGTCTCGCACGTCTGCGTGTTACCTCCGCCAACGAGAACTGAAATCCATGACCGGTATCAACCAACAAAACCGAATCGCCCGCCTCGCCGCTTCGATCGCCGATCTCGAAGTCGACGCCCTGCTGATTTCCGACGAAGTCAACGTCCGCTACCTCAGCGGATTTACCGGCGACAGCACCTGGTTGCTGGTCCGTCCGGATGCCTCCGCGACCCTCCTCTCAGACGGACGCTACAAGATTCAACTCGCCCAAGAGTGCCCAGCCCTGCCGGCTGTCATTCGGCCACCGAGTCAGAAAATGGGTGAACTGCTGGCGGAAGTCGTTTCCGGTTTATCCGGCGTGCGACGGATCGGACTCGAAGCCGATCACGTGCACATGACGATGTACCGAGATCTGCAAAGCAAGCTGTCCGACGTGACCTGGGTTGAGACCTCTGCTCGTGTTGAGCGGTTGCGAGCGATTAAAGACGCCGACGAGGTCGCCACCATTCGTCGTTCGATTTCGATCGCTCAGCAAGCTTTCAAAAGCGTGACGGCAAACTTTTCTGCGAAAAAAACAGAAGCCGATATCCACTACGAACTCGAAGCCGAAATGCGCAGTCTCGGTGCCGAGGGGGTTTCGTTTCACCCGATCATCGGTGCCGAACCCAATGGAGCCTTGCCCCACTATCACCCCGGAAATGTCCCGTTGGGCGATTGCCGAACGCTGCTAATGGACTGGGGGGCGAAGGTGGATGGGTATTGCAGCGATTTGACCCGAACGCTGCACCGGCCCGGTTCCAAATCCGCCACATCGGATCGCTTTGCAGCCGCTTATGAAGCGGTTTTGGAGGCCCAGTTGGCGGCAATTGCGGCAATCCGCGATGGTGTCGAGGCGGTGACGGTCGACGCGGCAGCCCGGGCTGTGCTCGCCAAAGCGGGGCTCGGCGATGCCTTCAATCACGGCCTCGGGCACGGATTTGGACTACAAATTCACGAGGATCCGCGGATGGGACCGTCCTCGACCGAAACGCTCCGCACCGGCATGGTTTTGACTGTCGAGCCGGGGGTTTATTTCGAAAACGAATTCGGAATCCGTATCGAGGACGACCTTCTCGTCACCGACACCGGATGCGAGGTGCTCAGCGACCTGCCCAAGGGTCTCGATGATTGCCCTCTCGTGATGTAAAACAACGCGTCACTTATCCCCGCCCCCCATAATCTCGTTTGTAAATCAGGCCTTTCGCATGACTGCTGATTCGCCCAAAAGCGGCTCCACTTCCAAGAGCGATCGCTCGAAATCCTCGCAGGCCTCGCGCTCGGGCGACGTTTTTGACATCGATCGCATTCGCCAAATCGTTGAGTTGATGGAGCAACATGAACTCAGCGAAGTGGATTTGCAGCAATCCGATGACCGCATCCGATTGACCCGTGGCAGTTCCCAGGTGCCTGCCGCGGCACCGCCCGCGTACGCGCCACCGGCTGCCGCACCGGCCCCCGCTCCCGCGGCTGCGGCACCCGCCCCGGCCGCCGCTGGTCCCGCGGCCCCGCCCGCCGGAACGATCACCATCAACTCGCCCATGGTCGGCACCTTCTACGCCCGAGCGAACCCGGAAGCACCGGCGTTTGTCAAAGTCGGCGATTCGGTAAGCGAAGACACCGTGGTCTGCATCGTCGAAGCCATGAAGGTGTTCAACGAAATTCCCGCCGAATGCAGTGGTAAAGTCGTCGAGGTGCTCGCCAGCGATCAAGAGGCCGTCGACTTTGGTAAGCCGCTCTTCCGCATCCAAACCGGTGGCTAAACGATGTTTCAACGTATCCTGATCGCCAACCGAGGCGAAATCGCCCTGCGTATCGTTCGAGCCTGTCGTGAGATGGGTATCGAGTCGGTGGCTGTGTATAGCCAAGCCGACGCGGATTCGATGCACGTCAAACTGGCCGACCGCGCCCTGTGCGTGGGCACCACTCGTAGCTCGGACAGCTACCTGAAAATTGACCAGATCATCGCCGCGGCTGAAGTCGCTGGCGTCGACGCGATCCATCCCGGCTACGGGTTCCTCGCCGAGAATGCCCAGTTCAACGAGATGTGCCGCAGCAGCGGTTTTGAATTCATCGGCCCTTCGCCGACCGCCATGGAGAAGCTGGGCGACAAGAACACCGCCCGCTCGATGGCTGTCGCGCAAGACGTCCCTGTCGTGCCCGGCAGTGACGGGTTGATCTCGGATTTCGCTCGAGCCGCCGAAGTCGCTCATGAAATCGGATTCCCTGTCCTGATCAAAGCCACCGCGGGTGGTGGCGGGAAAGGCATGCGAGTCGCCGAGTCTGAAGAGGTCTTGGTCAGCCAACTCGAAGCGGCCCGTAACGAAGCCATCGCGGCGTTCGGTAACGGCGGCGTGTACCTGGAAAAATTTGTCCAGCAGCCACGTCACATCGAAGTCCAGGTGATCGCCGATACTCACGGCAATGTGTGTCACCTTTTCGAGCGTGACTGCAGCGTCCAACGTCGTCACCAAAAGCTCGTCGAAGAGGCTCCGAGCCCCGACCTGCCGCAGGATCGCCGCGAAGCGATCTGCGATGCCGCCGTTCGCATGATTCGCGGCGCCGATTACTCCGGTGCGGGAACGGTCGAGTTTATCGTCGACAAGGACTACAACTTCTACTTCATCGAAGTCAACGCGCGGATCCAAGTCGAACACCCGGTATCAGAAATGGTCACCGGCGTCGATTTGATCCAAGAGCAAATCCGTGTCGCGTCTGGCTTGCCGCTGTCGTTTGCTCAGTCGGACTTGACGTGCAGCGGTGTGGCGATCGAGTGCCGCATCAACGCGGAAGACCCGACCAAGAACTTCCAGCCCTGCCCGGGTAAAATTCATTCGATGTTCGCTCCGGGCGGATTGGGGGTGCGATTCGATTCCCACGCAACGACCGGGTACACCGTTCCACCGTACTACGATTCGATGATCGGCAAATTGATCGTCCATCGCCCCACGCGTGAAATGGCGATCGCGACGATGTTGCGGGCATTGAAGGAACTTCAGGTGGAAGGCATTGCGACCACGGTTCCTTTTCACCAGTGGATCCTCAAAGACGAAGCGTTCCTCGGTGGCAGCGTCGACACCAAATACGTCGACCGGGCTTATAAAGGACAGTCGTAACCGACGCCTGGTCTAAGATTCGCGGGCATACCCGACGGAACCGATTTGGTTCGTTTCCCAGGCATGCCCCGCGGGCGATCCACGATCGTTATCATCAATCGGTGCCCAGTTGCAGTCGCGTCAGTCGTCTGCCGGGGCACCGTCTTTGAGCACAAACTTGGCCTTGAGTCGTGCGACTTCCATCGCCAAGTCAGCCCCGATCACGCTGTCGAGTACCTCTTGGAAGTCTTTGTACGCGTCAGGGGCTTCGTCTCTCGGGTAGACCCGACAATTGCTGACGATGTCGTGGTCGAGCAAATCTCGGTCGACGTTTGTTTGTGATAAGTTCTTCTTCGCTTTGGTACGGCTCATCTGGCGACCGGCACCATGGTTCACGCTGAAGGCAGATAATTCCGCCCCCGGTCGTGCGACCATCACGCTCGACCCGTCACGCGGATTGCCGGGCAAGAGAATCGGATGCCCGGTGTGTTCGAACTCGGTGCCGGTCAATTGCGGGTGTCCCGCCGGCAACGCTCGCGTCGCTCCTTTACGATGGACCCATTGCATTTGCCCGTCGATCGGTTCATGCCGGACGATGTTGTGGCTGATGAAGTAGATCAGTTCGCCGCGAATGCCGGGGAACACATCACGGAACGACTCCAAGATCAACGCATTGATCAGCATGTGATTGACGGTGGCAAAGTTCGCTCCCATTGCCATGTCGCAGAGGTATAGTTGCCCTGCCGGGGAATCGACTTCCGCGTAAACCAATTGTGGGTCGCCCGCGGGAAACGCGAGGCCGGATTTTTGAAAGCTCGACTTCATCGCGCGAAATTGCCCCATGGCGAGATCGTGACCGAACCCACGCGAGCCACAGTGCGACAGGAAAGCAACATGGTTATGACGCAGTCCAATCTGTTCGGCAATCTTGCGGGCGTGCGGATCCTGTGATACCTGCACCACCTCGGCTTCACCAAAGTGATTGCCGCCCCCATAACTGCCGAGTTGTCGGTACTTGCTCTCGATGCGGTCAAGCTTGTCGCGGTCTCGACCCATCCACTCCAAGCGCGCGGCGAGCGTGTCGGAGGTACCATCGGCTGCCGTGTGATAAGCGTCTTCACAGCGATCAGCCCATGTTTTCGGGATCCCGAGTTTTTTCAATACCGTCTTGGATGCTCCTTCGGTCGCGACGCGAAACCCGAGTGCTCCATCGACGCTGCGAGATTTGGGGGCATGGCGTTGTCCGCGTCCGGCGCCCGTCGGAACACGTTTGGCAATCGCTTTGATCACCTGCTTGCGAACCGAATGGTCCTCGATCGCCGCAGCGGGCAAATCGGTTTGCAGCAGACTCATCGAACACTTGATATCAACGCCGACCGGTCCCGGGTAAACATGCGACGGGGAAACCATCACGCAGCCCACCGGCGCACCGTAGCCGACGTGTGCGTCAGGGTTAAGTACGACGCGTGAGACGCCGGGTGCGAGTCGGCTGTTAATTGCTTGTTGGTATGTTTGCGGCCCAAACGATTCACGAATCGACTCCGTTCCGATCACGGTGATCGGGCTCATCGAATCACCTACAGGCAACGTAGCCGTTGCCGGTCCGGTGACGTCGAGCATTTGATGAGTCGTGTCCATGAAAGAGTCAATTTGTGTCGTTAGCTATCGATCAAGTGAACGGGGGAAGTCAATGAGATCGGTGGATCGAAAATTGTCGAGTATTCATCTCAGCAGTCTTTCCTGAGACGGGATCTCACTGACCTAGGTTCGCACTTACTTTGAGATTCGGTATCGGGGCAAGGACTTCCCGTGACGTGGAACCACTAAAATCTCGCTGCCGTCGCGTAGGAAATGACACTGTGCGTCCTTGATGTGTGCATCCAATTCGCCTCGTTGAATCGTTTTTGCTTGGCGGTCAAGAACGACGAAACACCCGTCACCGATCGCGGCCACATGAGTCGTGCTCAGTGCGATCGTGATGTAGCCGCGGACCGCCGTTGGCAAAGGGACCATCCCCAGCGGTTCTCCGTCGGGGTCGTAAATGGACACGATGCCCTCGCACAGAACCGCGAAGGATCCATCGCTCGCGATCGCAAGTTCGTCGAGATAATCAAACCAACGGCCGTCAGGGCGACGTCGGATTATTCGTCGAACCTGATGGTCGCTACCAATGATCTGTACTTCGTCAAACAGCATTTCGACCTGATTGTTCGTGCCCGGCTGGTACCGCACCTGTCGACTGTGACGTGGCAGTTTCACAGGATTGAGCGGTCGACCGTCTTCGTCAAACCTGATCAGCGCAGTAGCCGCCCGCCCTGTCTCAACGCACAGTGCCGACTCGTTTTCATCGTTGACGCTGATGCACGGGAAATGGATTTCGCCATGGTAGTACTCGCTCGGGACGACGCGTGTTTGCAGGAACCGTCCGCTCGCGTCAAATACGTGAGTGCTTGCGGTACGTCCATCCACCACATGGATTCGTCCGTCGCGATCAACTGTGCTGCCGGATAGCTCGGTAAGTGGATTGTCTTGCGGGTTCGGCCCGAGAACACGGTCAACGAAACCCGTTTTGTCGAGGCGGTAGATCGCTGTGTGGTCGCTCATCCAAATGTCTTGGTTGGGTGCAATGACAACGTCATAATCGTTGATTTTGCGGTCGTCGGCGAATTTCGGATGAAGGTCGCTGATAACCGATCCGTCGTTGTCCATAACGACGTACGGTGGCGTGCCGCCAAAGTCGTGTACCAGAATCCGACCATCGGCGAATGCAAGCACATCGGTCGGGTAGTTCGCTTCACGTCCCCAAGCGTCATCGAGGTTGACCTGCCGAAGGTATTTTCCCTGGCGATCAAACCACTGTAATTGGTGACGCACGTTGTCGATTACGATGACTTCGTCATTCGTGGTGACTGCGATCCCGTCCGGGCTGAAAAGGGCTCGCTCATCCTGTCCGGTATGTGATTCGACTTGCCATGATCGTTTTCCGTCGGCATCAAAACCGACCAGTGCATCCGTGATCGTGCTTGAATAGTGTGTTCTTTCCAGGATGACGAAACCGCGGTCAGAGAACGCACGCAATTGTTCCACAAAGGAACAATCAAATGCTTCGATTGGGGCCGCTTTGCGGTCGGCGATATCCACCCACCACGCCTCCGATTTGCTTTCGCTGCCGTATTCCGATCGCGTGACAACGAACCGTTCTCCGCTGATCCAAACGCATGATGACCAAGTGAATTCTCGGTCCGGTGCCGTGGTAGGTTCAGTGGCCACTGGAATTTCGAGGTGATTTTTCCCGTGTTCGTCGACAAGTACGAAAACGCTTTGTCCGTTTTCATCTTCGCGCATCCATCCGATTCGATTCTGCTCGTCGACCGTAAAGTCGAATACCCGTGAAATAGCGGGGGCCGATTCGTTCGTTTGCAACTCAATCGGATCGAGACGTTCCAGCGGCTGCATGATGAACGCAGGGGCCGGCATGGGGTTGGCGACATTACGGTTGCGTGGGAATGCTTCCGCTAGCGTCATGGGGCGCCTGTTCTTGCGTGACACTTCCCAGCGTCCCGCTTTCAGCTGCGTTTCATAGGTGACCGCCTGTTGATCGGCGGCGACGAATAGTTCGAACTGCCTCGCGTCTTTCGATTCGAGAATGGCACTGTTTTCGAAGATGAGATCACGAAGGCGGTCTGCGAGCGTCTCGTCCCCGCCACCTTCGTAGTCGCGCGGATACTCGATCTGCCACACGACTTCAGCGTCCTCGTCGACGACTGTAAACTTGGCGCCCGAGATTGAGTCGTCTTCCGTTTTTGGTGCGGGATATTCATGTCGCCACCAGTGCAGCAGTATCAGCGGCGTGCCTGCAATTGGTTTGGCGGAAATGAGAAAACGAGTGTGTTCGGAATCCAGCATCTTCTCGCGCGGTGACACTTCTTGCAGCTTTTCACCACTCGAAATGCGATAGATCCACCATTTCTCTGCGCGACGATTGACGTCTGGGTCTTCGACGCGAAAGATCACACGGTCATTGTCTTGGTCAACGATCATCGCCAGGCATTTCGGATTCGGGGCCTCGTGCAGGAAACGGCTTCCCCGCCGAACGGTGCTTTCGTTGAGGCGGGGCGTTCCGTCGGCGTTGAGAATCACGACACGGAAATCCCCATCGCCTTCCTCTGGCCCCATCCCTTCGAAGCCATTGCTGTAGGAATAGCCGATGATTTCACCTTGGTCGGTGATCGTGACGTCTACCAGAGTCATCGGCAGTCGAACTGACCAAATCACCTCGACGCCGCGCTGCATTCGATAGTCCGCCTCGCCGCTGCCGTCTTTATTTGACGGATCGACATGCAATCGATATTCGTTTGACCGCGAAGAATAGTCTGCGGGATGGACGACCAGCTCATCGTCGGCGACCGCGAATGAACGGAAGACAAATGGTTCGTGATCTGACGCGGCACTGGCGATTCGTGATTGAATCATCCAAGCGGAACTGGCGCACAACAAGGCGACGATCAATGCCGACCCAACGATCCACTTCATTCGTTTCACAATGACGGGCTCTCAGCAACAGGGGCATGTGCGTGGTGGAAGCGTTTAGGACTGCACCAAAGAGTCGCCACCTCTTGATCACTGAGCCAAACGGATCCCGGCAAATTGCCAGCGAGCGTCGGGTGGGAAGAAGTTACGGTAGCTCAATCGAATGTGGTCCGACGATGTCGCGCAGGACCCGCCCCGGAGCACGAATTGGTTACACATGAACTTTCCGTTGTATTCACCGAGGGCGCCGCCGACTGGACGATATCCGGGATAGGGTAGGTACTGGCTCGCTGTCCATTCCCAAACGTTCCCGAGAAAATCGCTGTCGCCGGTGACACGCGGATGAACAACGCCGCCCGACTGCAACAGTTTATCACAGAAAATTTCGCCTGTTGTGTCACCGGACGCGGCGTGTTCCCATTCGAATTCGGTGGGCAACCGCTTGCCACTCCACCGCGCAAACGCGTCGGCTTCGAAGTAACTCACATGGCAAACGGGTTCGTCCAAAACGAGCGGGCGCACGCCGGAAAGTGTGAATTGGTGCCAATCGCCGTTTTGCGAAATCCAGTGCAGCGGGGCCTCCCAACCGTGCTGATTGACTGCGTCCCAACCCAGCGACAACCAGTATTCGGGTTGTCGGTAACCGCCATCGTGAATGAATTCCAAGTATTCGCGATTGGTCACGCATCGCGACGCCATTTGATGTGGGTGAATGAGTTCGCGGTGCCGTGGGCCTTCGTTGTCGTACGCGAATCCATTACCGTCGTGTCCGACTTCGACGATGGTTTCATCAGAGGACCGCCATCGTAGCGGCGACGCTTTTGGTGCGGTTGTGGAGTCGAACGGGTCTTCAGCGTAGATCGGGTGCAACGGGTTAGACGCCAGGGCGTGTTTGACGTCGGTGAACATCAATTCCTGGTGTTGCTGTTCGTGGTTGAGGCCGAGTTCGAGCACCGACAACTGCGATGGGGACAATTCGCTTTCGCTCAGGAGTTCCGTTACGGCATCGTCCACATGCCGGCGGTAGTCGATCGTTTCGTTGAGCCCGGGGCGTGAAATTTGGCCACGCCGGTTGCGAGGGAATGGCTGACCGACGGAGTTGTAGTACGAGTTGAAGAGACGTTCGAAGCTCGGGTTGAAGGGGGCAAACCCTGGGCGTTCTTTTAATAAAAACGTTTCAAAGAACCAAGTCGTGTGCGCCAGATGCCACCGCGTCGGGCTGGCGTCGGGCATGGATTGGATGGCGCAGTCTTCGGCTGAAAGCGGCGCTGCGATCCGCATGCTCAGTTCGCGAACGCGGCGATAACGATCCTTTATCGATTCGCTGCTTGCCTTCGTGGTCGCATCGGTTAGCCGTTGCGATGTTTGTTCTGCTGTTTGCGTCTCAGTTGCCATCGTTTGATTCCAGGTACATCACTGCAAACCATTCCCGTTCATCCGTCCATACTTCGCGGGCGGTGAAGTCGGTCGCGGCGGCCATGTCACGGAAACCCTCAATCGTATACTTGTGCGAGTATTCGGTGTGAATTCGTTCGCCTTTTATAAAGTGGAATTTGTGTCCGGCGACATGAGTCGTTTGATCGCATGTGCTGACAATCGAGATCTCAATGCGTCCATGTGTTTGGTCGTAAACGGCGAGGTGTTCGAATTGGCTAACATTGAATTCGCCACAGGCCTCGCGATTGATCCGATGCAGCAGGTTCAAGTTGAAGGCTGCGGTAATGCCTTGCGAGTCATTGTAGGCAGCGTGAAGGACATCAGTGTCTTTCTGTAAATCGAAACCGATCAACAAACCTCCCTTAGGGCCAACCAAATCGTGGATGTTTCGAAAGAGTTTCAGCGCGTCTTGTGATTCAAGGTTGCCGATCGTCGATCCGGGAAAGTACACGCAGACTTTTTCACCGCGTACCGAGGGAGGGATTTGAATCGGTTGGGTGAAATCCGCGACGAGCGGATGAATGTCGAGACCGGGATGTTCGACCCGAAGTCTGGTCGCCGTTTCCAGCAGATGTCCCCGCGAGATATCAACGGGAAGATAAGCGGCTGGCTCGCGAAGATGGTCTAGGAGGATGCGAGTTTTTTGGCTGCTACCGCTGCCGAGTTCCACGAGTGTCGCGTTGGAACCAATTTGGTCCGCGATCGCGTCCACATTCCGATTCATGATCGCTAGTTCGGTGCGGGTCGGGTAATACTCACTCAGTTCGCAAATTTGATCAAACAGTTGCGACCCGCGACGATCGTACAGGTGTTTGCAATGCAATCGCTTGGGAGTTTGTGAAAGCCCTTCAATGACGTCTGCGGTGAATTCATGGGATTCGACCTGGGTTGCGTTCTTACGTCGGGAGGCACCAAAGGATGCGGTTGTCGAGGTGTCCGCCGCAGTTTGCCGCGGACGAGAGGTGACAGGCGAGTAAGTCATGGCTAATCTGCAGCGGTTCGGTGGGAGATAGGAGACTCATGCATCCGCAAACGACGTGCCTAAGCGGGGGATGCGTCGATGGTACGTCGCCACGCGAACAGCATCCAGGTTTGTCAAGGAGCGAGTGGACTAGTGTGGCCTCTGGTCCGGTCCCACGTTGACGCGTCGTGAGGTTTCGCGAGTTGTCGGGCTGCTCGTCGACCAATGCTACCCGGCTGGGCCGTCGGCCCTGTGTTTATGTTGTAACGTCTGAACCAACCCGATGGGCACGGCAGGACAGAGTTCGGCAAGACAGGGCTCGGCAAGACAGGGCTCGGCAAGACAGGGCTCGGCAAGACAGGGCCGGGCGAATTGACGGGGCTGTGCCCCTCAATCAGCGAACGCAACGTTCGCCGCAAAGCTGAATGCTAGCGAAACGTTTGGTTAAGAATTGGCTTGTTGCTCAAGCTCATGCTTTGTCAGCATGAATGCGTCGAGTGAGACACGTCCGTCCACGCCGTACCGCTAGTTTTTTTGCGATTGGGCGCGGGCCCTCCGGTTCTGGCAACCCTATCTCTAGGTTCGCCAACGCACTCGCAATCTGCGAGCACGTCGGTATTGCAAGCGAGTGCTGTCAGGCTATGCAGTGATCGAGGCGATTGATCAACCACCCGGCAAGATCCAAGTCGCAGGTTTGTACGTTTCTGCGATCAGCCGTCGACGTTGGTGGTGCCTGTGATTTTATCGCTGTACATGGCGAGTGTTCCGAGCACTTGGTCGATGGCATGCGGGGTGACGTCGTGCGATTGCAATGCCGCGGTGAAATGACCGACGAACTGCGAGAAGTGCTGCCTGGTGATGCCTCGTCCTTGGTGGACGCGTGTAAGGTCGGCACCCGTGTAGTTGATGTCACCCGACGTGATCGAGGCCATGAACTCGGTCTGCATCCGAACGAGTTTGTCCATTTCGACACCCTCGAAGAAATGGCTCAGGTCTTTGTCGGCGAGTACGCGAACGTACATTTCGTCGACGACTCGCCGCAGTCCCTCGGTTCCGCCGAGTTGGGTCAGAAGATCAGGTTCCGCTTCGCTCATCGAATGAATCTCAAAACAGTGCAGCTAGTAGGGGCATGTCCGAGCGGATAAGACGCAGGCATCAAAAAAACTCCGCTCGCTCATCCGAGTGAGTTGGGGCCAGGGCTCCAACCGTTCAAATGCTTGGTCTGCTTTCAGGTGTCGGGTGAGCGAAACCCATGATGAGTTTCGCTCTGTACTCGAACAACTGAAAGACTTTGTGGCTTTCCAAGCCGCGGGAACTCCAAGTATAAGTCGGAGTGGTACGCGAGCTTTGTTTGCCACTTAGATCATCGGGGTCGGTTCGTAAGGGATGTCTTCGATCAAGTCCATCGGCAACGGAGCGACGGTCATGCCGGCTTCTTTGCAGATCGCGTCGATTGCTTCTTGTGCTTTTTGCACGAGGAACTCGCGAGTTTGTCCCTTGTACTGCAGCGTCGAAGCCGTCGGGCTGATCGGGCCAGCGAAGTTGCCTTCGTTGAGGTGCTTGACGACCTTGACGTGATCGAGCGGTCCGTGCAGTTCCGGCAGGATTCGATCGTGGGTGGTTGCCGCACTCGGTTCGACGTCTTCAGGGATCGAGCCCAAGCGAACGGCGACAATCTTCTCGCCTGGGATTTCGCTGAATTGATCCATGGCTCCTTCGCCGACGATCCAGTCCCAGGTGTCGATGAGGTATCCGACGCTCGGAATCGCATCGACGAGTGCGCGGAAGGTTTCGACCTTCGAGATGAACGGGAACTGCTTGCCTTCGATGTGCTCTTTGCCAGCCCGGAAGCCAACGCCGAGTTTGATGTCGCGAGCGCCGAGGACGTCAGCGATTTGGCTGATCCGGCTGCGTTGCACGTCGAAGAATTCGTTAAACGGAAGACGATCCGTGGCGGCAGGAACGCGAATCAGGGCGCGGTCCACTTCGAGTTGCTGTGCGATTTCGCTGAGCGGATGCAATGTTGCGACGCTCGCGGCGAACGCATCGTCGTCTGCGTCGAGGTTAAGCGCCAGGGTAAACGTACCGATGCGAATGTCTGCAGCCTTGAGGTACTTCGAAGCTTCTTCGAACGATGACCGTTGCGAGCGACGCAGCATGTCGTGCATGTCGATATCCATGCCACGGAAGGCATAGGTCAGTGCCAATTCAATGAGTTCGCTTTGGCGGCCGTTGATACCGAGGGCTTGAGGACAAAAATTCTTAAACACGTCGTAGAGTTCCTTGCTAATTGATGATGGATCGTTACTGGATTGTTTTGGAAAGAGGCCGATGGTTTATCGACGTCGGCCTCGTGAACCGTTTGACGTGTTTCCACGTCCGCCGCCGCTGCTGCCTCCACCTCGAGGGCCGCCGCCTCCGCCACCGCGTCGACCGCTGAGGTTTTTATCGACCATGGCGTTGACGATGGTGTGCCAAGTCGGGAAGTCTTGGCCTGCTGCCGATACGTCCGAGCGTGAGTCGCGGTCTCGCGAATCCCGGTCTCGGGAATCGCGGTCACGTCCACGGCCTCGGCCGCCACGTCGTGGTCGGTCCTGTCCGCTATCGTCGTCTTTGCGACCTCGATCGCTCGATTCGGCTGCGGTCTGACCGCGACGGATCGTTTCGATTTCGTCATCGTCTTCGAGGTCATCGTCGAACGCCGAGCGTGGTAATTCGTCGGATGGCTTCGAGGCCCGCGCGGCTGTTTCGGTGTCACCGCTTTCAGCTGAGCCGGCACCGCGTCGTCCGCGACGTCGACCGCCGCGTCGCGACCGTCGTCCGGCGCGAGGGCCGTCTTCGTCATCGCTGTCGCCGCGAGAGGAGGATCGAGCGGCACCCGATTCCACGCCGAAATCGTCGGACGTGTCAACCGAATCCAAGTCGTCGAACAGGTCAGCGGCGAACCCGACATCGCTGTCGTCCTCGTCGTCGAGAACCGGTTCACGGGTCCGAGCAGCCGGTTGGGTGGAGCTTTCGCGTTCACCGCGACGAGAATCACCGCGGCCACGGCCACGTCCTCGTCGTGAGCGGCGGGGTGACTCAGTGGTGTCGGAGTCTCGCTCGGGAGTCTCTGAGGATTCCTTGGCGACAACCGTCACGCCGAAATCGTCGTCTCGATCTCGTGATCGTCCGCGACCGCCCCGTCCGCGTTCTTCCGATGTATTTTCTTCATCGCGTCCACCGCCACGACGGGATCGCCCACGTGACCGAGATCGCGAGTCGTTGTCGGCGGGGGCTGTGTCTTGTTCGCGAGACGGGCCTGAGCTGGTGCTTTCACCGACAGACATTCCGGCCAGATCGTCTTCGCTCATCCGTTGACGTTGGCCACGTCGACCGCGGCCACGCGGGGGCTGTGCTTCACGAGGCGAGTCGTCGCGGTTGCCGCGTGATGGCGAGTCGGCTTTGGATTTATCGTCGCCACGACCGGTCGACCGTTCACCGCGGGAAGCGGGGCTGCTGGTCGTCGCCGATGGTGAGTCGTCTTCAGCTTCCGCGTCGTCATCTTCGTCAACGAAGCCGAACGGTTCGTCCAAGAGATCATCGTCATCCTCAGCGGAAACGACTCCGAGCCCGTCAGCGAAACCGGAGCGTCGTGGTGGCCGGCCGGAACTCCGTTCGGTGCTGCGGGTATCTCCCGAAGCGGTGTGTTGGCGAGTCTCGCTGCTCGAGCGGGAGCTTCGCCCCGCACTCAATTGCGATTCACGTTGTTTGATTTCAGCTTCAGCGGAGGCGAAACTGGCCGTTTCTGCTTTTGCCGGAGTAACCGACGGTTCATCGTCAGGGATACCGAATCCAGGCAACTTCGGCGGCGGTTGGACAGCCGTCAATGCTTCGAGAACATCGAGATCCGATTCGCTAGAGTCAGGTTCGCTTGAGTCCGATTCGCTCGAAGGAGCGGAGTGGGCCGATCGCAAGCTGGAGCGACTGGAGTCGCTCGCTTCAGACTGTTCGGGGCTGGCGGTTTCGGCGGCGTCGGGCGTCGTTTCAGCAGCGACTTCTTTTTCCGCGGGTTCGGACTCCACTTGGGGGTCGTCCTGCTTAACTTCTGCCGGCTCTGGGGGACGTGGTGTACCCAGCAGGCTGGCGAGAATGTTCCAATTATCGGGCATGGGGATAGAAAATCCGATTGGAATCGGCGGGAGAATCCACCGCCGATCAGTTGTGTGAGGTTGTTTCCTCGTAGGTATACCCTGTCAAGCGTTATCTCCCAAGGGTGAATGTCCCAACGAATCTTGTAATCGGCATACCCGTTACCACTTGGGAGGATTCCGTCGAAGCGCGACCAGGGCACCGGCCAACGTATCCGGACTGCGAAAGATGTAAGAATTTTAGGGGCGTCTTTTTTTACCGAATCGGCGTTTTCACTTTTCCGTTAGTCATGAAATTACGGCGAGATCCAAATCGAGATCGAATTTGTCGTCGCTCCGCCAAAAATCAAGTGATTGACAACCCAGCCATCACTACCCAATCTTGATCTCGACTCTGGCAAATGGGCCGGGGTCGGGTGAGAGTGAGTACCGGTCGAATCAGTTGACGGGTGTTCAGAATCTGAGGGCGGTGCCCGAAGACTCTCAAGACACTGACCAGGAAACGTCAGGCGGCGCGTTCCCCACCAAGGACCACGGTTCTTGAAAAGCGTTCCGTTGTGGTTTTTCCCCGCTGTTTCAGTGGTTTCGATCCTCGTTGGAATGGACCTTATGAACCGAGCCCAGCTCGATTCGATTCGTGATGCCGGACCGGCAATTCTGCCTAGCGTGCTGAATTGCGATTTCGGCAATTTGATGGCTGAAGTCGATCGACTTCGCGAGGCCGGCACCGAGATCTTGCATCTCGACGTGATGGACGGTCACTTCGTTCCCAATCTCACTTTCGGCATGCCGATCGTTGAAGGGCTGCGGCGACACACGGACATGCCGCTGGACGTGCATCTCATGATCAGCGATCCGTTGGCGTACGCCAAACCGATGGTGGATGCGGGCGCCGACCTGCTGACGTTCCACGTCGAAGCGGTCAAAGATCCGGTCGATGTGGCCGGCAAAATCAGTGATCTCGGCGTCGGGGTCGGCGTTGCGATCAATCCGGGAACGCCTTTGAGCGATCTCGATGTCTGTTTGGACTGTGTCGACATGGTTCTGGTGATGAGCGTCGAAGCCGGTTTTGGCGGCCAATCGTTCAATCCGGTCGCAATCGATCGGATCCGGGAATTGCGCTCACGTCGCCCCGAGCTGTTGCTCGAAATCGACGGCGGGATCAACACGTCCACCATTGGCCTAGCCCGCGAAGCCGGTTGTGACCTATTTGTCGTCGGTTCGGCGATTATCTCGAGCGACGACTACACCGCCGCCGTTTCGGATCTCACCGAGGCGATGATGTCCGCGAATGGGGGTGCACGATGATCTCATTGAGAGCTGCCGCGAGGTCTCGCGTGATATTGATTCGTCCTGGCGCGACCTCGTTCGATGAACAGGGACGCATGAAGGGGTCGCTCGACATGCCTTTGTGTGAGCGTGGAAGAGAGCAGGTGCAGAACCTCGCCGAAGAACTCGCCGGGATTCGCCTCGACGCGGTTTATCATGCCCCGTGCGGGTCAGCCCGTGAAACCGCGGCTGTGCTCGTCGAGGGACGCGATCTGCGGCCCAAGATGATCGAAGGCTTTCGGAACGTGGACCATGGGTTGTGGCACGGAAAGCTGATCGACGAGATTCGTCGTAACCAGCCACGTTTGTATCGCAGCGGTGCCGAAAATCCGGAAATGGTGTGCCCGCCCGGTGGCGAATCGATCGACGCCGCGGCCACACGCGTGATGAAAGTGATCAACCGGGTATTGCGAAAAAGCCGCAATCAAGTCGTCGCGTTTGTGATCCCAGATCCGCTGGCCAGTCTCGTGGCGGCGGAGCTGAACGATGAAGCGATGCCAGATATCTGGAAAGTCGAGACCGACACCGGAAGTTGGCAGTTGATCGAAGCGGATTGCTAGAACATCTTTGCCGTAGCCACCGAAGGATTTCAAAAGTAGCG
>NZ_JAMQBK010000022.1 GCF_023701485.1 Aporhodopirellula aestuarii | reverse complement strand
TTGTAGACGAGCAGCTCGCTGGCTCGTCTCGTTGAAAGAAAGAGTTCACGGTTGCCCGCCACGTTAGCTGGACAGCGTCACTATTTACCATCGTCACAATTCACGTAGCTCGGTCGCTCGGGACGTCGATTGTTTTAGTGCCTTTTTTAGCGGAACGGCGCAAGCCGTCCGGTCCCGAGTCACCGGACGGCTCGCGCCGTTCCGCTACATTTGAAATCCTTCAGTAATACAATCTATGTCCCAGCTGTCCGGGGCCACACCGAGTTGGAATGCTGACAAAGCACTAGCCGCCCAGTTCTTTGGCGGCATCGGTTGGTTGCGACGAGGCCGGGGGGACTCCTTTGGCGGATTTGTTTTCGACGGCTTTTGCGGCTTCCGCTTTCGCACGAGCTTTTGCCCGTTCCCGTTTGCGGGACCGCCACATCGTCCACACCGAGCCCAGGATGAAACTGACCGCTGAACAACCCAACAGTAACAGCGTCAACGGATAGCGGCCGCTGAAGAACAGCAGGTCAATGTCCACTTCGTGGTGGTTTTGGAAGGCCACCACAATGACGACGAGGACGGCGATCAGGAACAGAAAATAGCGGAGTTTTTGCAACATGACGCGAAAAGATCGGATTGAAAAAGATTTGCTAGCAAAAGGTTTGCCTGCATAATAAACGTCTTGGTGACCGAGTTCACAGGACATTCTGATCGACGAGACGAAAGGCAGCCAGGACGCCGATGCCCGGATCGAAAACGCCCGTATCGAAAGCACGAAAACCGCTCGCCCAGCAAACGTTCGCGTTCTGGGAACCGGCTGGCAATCCATGCGACCGTCGGGTGGGGCACGCGTCCACGTCGCCAGAGGTGCGTGTTGATCGTACACCACCTGCCCATTCGCTGCGGAAGCGGCCATCTTTGGCGGATTCGGGAGCTTTGGCTGAGAAAACCGCCGATGAAGCGGTTTCGGGGCCTCGTGCTGAGGACATCGTCGGTTCTTCTCAGTCCGCAACACCGCTGATCAGCCGCGAATCGTTGATGGCGGATTTGCGAGGACGGGCGGCGGCGATTGCGTCCAATCCCGCGATGGAATCGGCGGCGCAATTTTCGACGGGATCGCCGACGATCGATTCTTGGTTACCCGGCGGCGGGTTGAAGCGAGGGTGGATTTGCGAATGGGTGGCTGGACACGACGCCAGCGGCGCGTCGACGCTCGCGATGTTGGCGGCGTCGTCGACGATCAGGCCCCCTCGAAAGGTTGAGCCCGCGACGGTCCAGAGTCTTTCTCGCGGTACCGATCTGATGCGCACGGCCCGCGTCTCTTCGAATCCGGCGTTTGCCCATGGGGGGCCGATCATTGTGGTGGATCCGACGGCGACGTTTCATGCCGCCGCCGCGATTGCGTGCGGGATTTCGCCTCAGCGGATTGTGGTTTGTCGATGTCGCACTCGGGCGGACGCGGTTTGGGCGATGGATCAGTCGCTGCGTTGTTCCTCGGTCGCGGCGGTTTGGGCCACTTTGCCGTGGAACCTCAACGATCGGGATGCGAGGCGGTTGCAGTTGGCAGCGGAAGTGGGGCGAACTCCAGGGCTGTTTGTTTTACAATCTTCGGCTCGGGTGCGTCCCTCGTTTGCTGCGGTCCGTTTGCATGTCGCTTCGGTGGCAGTGGACGCATCGCAATTGTCGGCCGATCAACGCGTCGCGGCTGGTTTGCCGGTACGTCCGCCGTTGGATTTGCGAGTGCTGCATGTGAGTTTGGACCGCGCCAGGGGCCAGCGACAAAACGAAGCGTTTCTCGCTGTCACCCCTGATGCCCGTTTGCATACGCTCTCGTCGGCAGCGGTGGCGCAGCTGCAAACGCCGCAACGAAACATTCCAACCCCCGCAGGCTCTCGACATGAAGCGGTTGCTGTGCCTTTGGCTGCCCGATTGGCCGATCCAACGTCGACGCATCGTGGCCGAGACGCCGGCACCGGAGCCAACCGCCGGGTCGGTTGAGCCGGCTGATCCACCCGCGTTGAACTCGCCCTCGGCGGCAGAAGATCGACTCGGCAAGCCGGTTGTTTTGTGGCACACCGATCCGCGTCGAGGGCGTGTCGTTGCGGCGGCCTGTCCGCGGTCCATCTCCGCTGGCGTGCGACTGGGGATGCCGATCGCGCAGGCGGCCGATTTAGCGTCGCTGACGGATGCGGTTTTGGAACCGTATGACCGCGATGCCGATCGTGCATCGTTACAGTCCTTGGCGATCGAGCTGCAGACTCACGTCAGTCCGCAGACCGCTGTCGAGACCCTCGAGCGGTTCAAATGGTCCGGTCGATTTCGTCACGACCCCGAGTCGATCCTATTGGAAATACAAGGGGTCACACACCTGTTCGCTGGCAAAGATGCCGCTGAGTGTGACCCGCCTGATCATCCAGGCCGCTCGGGAGAACTCGGATTGTTGTCGGCGGCGGCACGGATCCTGAGTCAGCGAAACTTGTGGGGACGGTTTGCGATCGCCGATACGTTGGGGGCCGCGTGGGCGCTCGCCAACCATGCCGTCTCGCAAGGATCCTCGCGACCAAGCAAACGACGCGGCGCCATTTCGATTCGGGACACGCATCAATTTTTTGTCTCCCCGCCCGGACGGACAGTCGATGCTCTGCAAACGTTGCCGTGTGCGGCGCTGCGGCTGCAACCCGACGTTGTCGCCACGCTCGATCGGCTCGGGGTCACCACCATCGGCGGTCTACTGCGTCTGCCACGCGAGGGACTCGCCACTCGGCTCGGTCCGGCGTTGTGTCAACGGATCGCGCAAGCGACGGGTGAGGTGGAAGAGTCGGTGATCGCGATCGCATCGCAATGCGAACACACCGCGTCCTTGGAACTTGAGTATCCCACTGACGCTGTCGATTTGCTCGCCGATCGAATCACCCGACTGATTGGTCAATCGACGGCGGCGCTGCATGCGATGCAGCGGGGCGTGCTGCGGTTGCGGTGCCAACTCGAGTTCACCGAGCATCCGCCGATTGTTTTAGAAACCGGGCTGTTCGCCCCGACCCTCGATCAATCGCATCTGACCGCATTGATGCTGGGGGCGTTGGAAGGGGTACGGCTCGGTTCAAAGGTGACTCGCATGAGCGTGGGGGTGGCGCAGCATGCGGCGTTATCGAGTCGTCAGCCATCGATCTTTGGTCCCGATTTCGCGTCTTCATCGAACGAAGATTGGACTTCGCAAACCGAAGCGGCGAGATTGATCGACGCGTTGGCCGGACGACTCGGGGAAGACGCGGTGCTCGGTGTGCGGGTCAGCGACGATCCGTTGCCGGAGAACGCGATCGCGGATTTTCCGTTGACGGCTCATCGTTTGAAGGCCGAAGCGAAGAAGGCGAAACGCGCCGCCCGCCAACTGACCGCGCGGCAGCGTGCGGCTGACGATGCGATGGAAAGTGAATCGCGGGAGCGGCCGGGCGGAGGCTTCGGCAGCGGTCCACAAACGAGTGATTTGGGGCGGAGGCCGATCGAGCTGCACGCCGAACCGCATCCGATCACGCCGTTGGAGTCGCCCGCGCCAGGATTGCCACGCGGTGATACCCACGTGAGCGGTCCGGGCGGAAGTTTTCCTTCGCGATTTCGCATCCGAGGACGGGTCGAAAAGGTGCACAAACATTGGGGGCCTGAACGGATCGAGACTCGCTGGTGGCGGGGGGCGTTGATCCGTCGTGACTACTTTCGCATCGAGCTCGAGAATGGTGCTCGGTTGTGGATCTACTACGACCTCGGTGATGGCACAGGCCGTGTTATTGCCGAAGACAAACGTTGGTATCTTCATGGCCGGTTCGCTTGAAAGGCTGCTCACGATCGTTGTTCCGCTCGGCTCGGTAGCATCGGATTGAGTAACGACGCGGCAGTAGCCTGTCGGCCGGTTCAGTTTTCTAGACGAGAGAAAGTTTCATGAGATATGCGGTTGTCGGTAGTGGCGCGGTAGGCGGTTTGTACGGTGGGATGTTGTCCCGCGGAGGCCAGGACGTTCACTTTCTGTTGCGATCTGATTTCGATCACGTTGCTCAGCACGGGTTGCGAATCGATTCGGTCAACGGCGACTTTGTGTTGCCAAAACCGAACATTTATCGCCGAGCCCAAGACATGCCTTGCTGCGACGTGGTGATTGTGGCGTTGAAGTCGACCAATAACGCGATGTTGGCCGACACGCTTCCGCATCTTGTCGGGGAAGGTGGTGTTGTGTTGACGTTGCAAAACGGATTGGATGTGGAAGCCGATTCGGTTGCCGCGGTGCCCGGCCACGGGGTGCTCGGCGGGTGCTGTTTTTTGTGCAGTAACAAGGTCGGACCCGGTCACATTCATCACCTCGACTACGGGCGAATCGTGTTCGGCGGATACGAATTCGCCGGACGGCCCGAGGAAATCCGCGATATCGGTCAGCGGATCGTGGCGGAGATGACCGCGGCGGGGATCGATGTGCAGTGGACAGATGATCTTGCGGCGGCGCGGTGGCGAAAGTTGATGTGGAATGTGCCGTTCAATGGGCTGTCGGTGGTGCTCAACGCATCGACGGATGCCATCATTGGTTGTCTTGCTTCGCGGGGGCTCGCCGATCGGATTATTCGCGAGGTGTACCAGGGAGCGGCCCTATGCGGTGTGTCGATCGAGGAATCGGCAATCGAGAAAACGATGCGGCATACTGAAACGATGGTCCCTTACGACAGCAGCATGCGGCTGGATTACCTCCACGGACGGCCGATGGAGGTGGAGGCGATTTTTGGTAGTCCGTTGCGGGCGGTGGCCGAGCGATTGACGCAATTGGCTGCTGAAACGTCGGAAAAACTGCCCCATCCGATGCCCTCGGTCAGGATGTTGTGTGAACAGTTGCAATTTTTGGATTCACGGCCCGCTGCGGCGTCGAATCTGAACGGCTGAGCGACTATCTTGTTGGACGTGAAATAATCTTTTTCGACCAATGTGTGATTGAAAACTGAAATGTCTGACGTCTTCAGCCAGAGCGGAACCGCTCGATCCGAGATCTACTCCGACCTGGCGTCCTTGCGCTTGATCGATCCGCACACGCACATCAATCCGCATTCGCCCGCGTCGACGACGCTCGCCGATCTGCTCGGTTACCACTATTACACCGAGTTGGCGCACTCGGCGGGGATGCCGAAGTCGCGGATCGAGGAGAAGGGGATCGGCCCCAAGGAGCTGGTCGAACGGCTCGTCGGTGGGCTGGCACCGCTCGAAAACACGGTCCAGTACAGTTGGCTGATCGCGATCTGCAAGACGTTTTTTGGATTCGATGAAGATCGCTTGCATCTGAACAATTGGGAATCGCTGTATGACCACAGCGAGACGGTCATGTCATCGGCCCAGTGGCCCGATATCGTGCTCGACCAATCGAACGTCCAAGCGGTGTTCTTGACGAATGATTTCGACGACGATCTCGTCGGCTTTGATACCGACCGCTACATCCCCTGTCTGCGCACCGATGACCTCGTATTCCATTTAGCCGACCCCGTCGTGCGTGAGCGGTTGGCTAAATGCACCGGCATTGAACTGGACGGTTCACTGTCGAGTTTGCGTGCGAGCTTGCGGGTGTTGTTCGAGCACTTCGTCGGCCGCGGTGCGCGGGCCTGTGCGATTTCACTGCCACCGACCTTCACTCCCACATCGGTTCCCGACGGCCGCGCGGCCACTGCCCTCGACGCGGTCCTGCGTAGCGGATTGATGGCTGACGAGAGTCACCGTGAGGCACTCTCGCGGCGAGTCTTTTGGACGCTCGCCGAATTATGCGACGAATTTCAGTTGCCGTTTGATTTGATGATCGGTGTCAATCGCAAGGTCTATCCGGCGGGAGTCTACCAAGGTCAGGATTTGTATGATTCGCGGGTTTCATTGATCCAGTATCGCGAACTGTTCAATGCGTTCACCGACGTCAAATTCCCTGTCTCGGTCTTGGCGAGTGTCACAAACCAGGAACTCGTTTCCTACGCGTGGATTTTCCCCAACGTGATTCCAAACGGACACTGGTGGTACAGCAACACGCCGTCGAAGATTGCGCACGACCTCGCTCACCGATTGGAAGCGGTGCCGCAAACGAAGTTGATCGGATACTACAGCGACGCGTACAAACTCGAATTCGTCTGGCCGAAATTCGACATGTACCGCAAGGTGCTCTCGGGCGTGTTGGCGGACAACTTTGTTCGCGATCAGGGGTGGTCGATCGAGCGGGCCGTGGAACTCGGCCGCACCGTTTTGAAAGACAATACCGAAGAAGTTTTCCCCCGACCGGCGCGGTCGACAACGCCCGAATCTGATTCCTCCACGTTTGGCGACGTTGCCGGCCTAGCGGGAGCGGGAATCGCCGCGGCCGGACTCGCGGTTGGATCCAGCGAAATCGACGAGGTCGAAGAGATTGACGATCTAGGTTCGCTGAGCGGGATTGAAGCCGCCTCCGATCAGGATGGTGAGTTGGCCGGCGAGAATGAAGTCGACGAGAACGATGACGACCTCACAGGCGCTGCCGGAGTCACGGACTTGGCAGCCGTTGCGTCCGCCGAAACGCTGCGTGATGAAGCTCCCGGCGAGGAATCACCGATGCAGTTGCTCGAAGGTTTGGATGCGATCGAGGAGCCCACGACCGATGAACTTGCGGACATCGAGCTGGTCGATCCGGCACCGGTTTTACCGGAAGCGAAAGTAATTGATGAACCGCAGCTCGAAGGCAAATCAGCCGACGAAGATAGATTCGCCGTCGACGACATGGGAGAAACGTTCGACACCGTTGTGTTGGATCCCAACTTCGCATCGACGCCACGACCCGAAACGCTCGATTCAGAATCGCAAGATCATTTCGCAAGTGCCGACGAAGTGAAATCGGATGTGGACGGACACGATGACTTCGATGCCGATAGCGATTTGGGAAGCGCGTTTGGCAAATCCGATGACCTCAAGCCGGAATCATTCTCAGAAGACTCGGCCGCGACCGTGGTGGAAGTGCGAGACAGCGGCACGATCGGTCTCGACGAATCGTTGGGAGAAGATCCCGTCACGGAGGCCGACGCGTCTAACGAGATGGGGACCGCAACGGAGCCTGGCGGATCAGACGAATCGGATGATTCCGCTGCCGAATCGAAAACCACGGATGAGCCCGAAGCAGAAAGCACCGAGTCGTCTGAAGCAGTTGCGGATGCCGGGTCTCGCCCAGACGGGGATCAATCGGATCGGGTTACCGACGCTGACGAGGTGTCTCATGACAGCGATGACGATTTCCTGATCATGGAAGATGATTCTCAGGAAGGTGCGATCGAGGCGTCGGCGGACTCCGAATTGGATCCGTTGCCGATGGACGACGAGCTAAATGAGCTCGATCTCGACGATGTCGAGTTGCTCGACCCGTCGGCTGAACCGGTCCATGATGCGGGGACGATCGCTACCGTCCTTGACGACGTGCCGCTCGACGTAGGCGATTTAACGTCGGATGAGGATGAAGGCGAATCAGGGGCTCCTCAAATCCAGCAGCTCCGCGGGGAGTCCTCCTTCGCCCCCGACGACGATTCGTTGCAGTTGTTATCCGATCCGCTGACCGGCGAATTGCGATATAGCCCCGCTGGGGAGCGTGAACGCCCGGAAAATCGGGATCCGGGCACCGACGACGATAATGATGAGTTCAACCTTAGTTGGCTAGACGACGACGATGATGCGGACAAAATCGAGAGCTGATTTGCGTTCGGTGCCGTGATTTCCGAGTCGATAGTCAATTGACGTTGTCGCGGGACTGGTGAATTTTGTAGCGTCGACGGACCACGGGCTGTTCCACACACCCGGGCACTGTCCCTCTCGCGACATTATTCGCAAGGTTATTCGTCATGCACGCGATCGAATTTCGCCCACTACGTCGACGATTTTTCTGCAATTCATTTGGTCCCGTGCTTGCGGGCGCCTTTGGTCTCACCGTGATCTCGACGCTCGGCGGGTGTAGCCAAGGTCGGATGTTCTCTCCTCTGGCGAGTCGCCGGACGATGGACAATTCGGCGCCCTCGATGCACGGACCCTCGCTCGGAGGACCTGCCGAGATGAGTGCCCAGGCAGCGACGCGGGGCCAAGCGAACGCCAACCAAATCAGCGTGACGAGCGAAAACGCCGTTCCTGAAACGGAGATCGAGCCCGTCGAACAGCGACTCGCGACACCGCAAACAGGTCGTTCAGCCCAAGTTCGTCAGGTTTCACACCAGACCAATCAATCCACGCCGGCGAAGCAGGCTGAGCAACAGGTCGAAGTGCGTCGCGAAGTCGACCCGGACATGTTCGCCCAGAACATCGCTCAAGCCGCAAATGTGTCGCCGGCAAAGACGGGCACCAAACCATCCTTGTCAGACACCTCGCTCGATCTGCCCGACGGGTATGACGGTGTCGACGTCACCGAATTGATGAGTGCGTTGCGAGACGCACCGCCAGAAATACAAAAAGCTGCGATCGCTCGGCTAATCGCCATGTCGCGAAAACGGGCCCGTCCATCGACACGCCCGCGTGGCATCGAAGAGGCATTGGCGGCATCGTTTGATTCCTTGCCAGAACTTCCTGAGGAAGTCGTCGACCGCGGCGTCAGCCCAACTCGGATCGGTGGTGGTCCCGCTTCGGCAGCTAATACCGCGTCCTCTCCAGAGAGCAGACCCGACGTTAAAACCGTTTCCGCAGTCGCATCGATGCGTGAAGACGGGTCGTCTGCGATTCACACGGCGGCCCATGAGACGCTTTCCGATTTACCCGAGGAAGGTGCAATGGATGTGGCCAATGTTGACGTGGCCGATTCGGCCTACAAGGCTGACGAAAATGTTTCGCTCGCCGTGATTCAGCCACCGATCGCAAGTACCGCGGCCACCAGCACGCCGCCGGCTTTCTCTCCGGCGGACATGACGGACGCGGAAATGTTCGACGCTTTGGTCGCCCGTCTGCAAAAGAAGGTGCCGGGCGAAAGCGAAGCCGATCGACACCGACGACAAGTCGTTGCTCGCCACTTGATGGTTCTTGCGGGCGATCCCGATCGTGCGGTCGATAACCTCGAAGGACTGTCCAACGAAGAGCAAGAATACCTACGTCATCAATTGCTCGGCCTTTGGACGATCATTGATCCCAAGGGGCATCCGGTACCGTCGCATCGCTTTAGTTCGGCACTGCCTGAGATTCGCAAAGCGACCGGGTATCTTGCCGCAGCGAGCAATTCGTTAGAAGTTCGCTCACTCGAATTTTGTACCGAGATCGAATCGTACGGACAGATCAAGCCATTCCCGAGTCGGCGTTTTGCCGCCGGTCAAGAAGTCATTCTGTATTGCGAGATCGAGAACTTTGTCGCCCAATCGGTTGAGGGTGGATTCGAAACAAGGCTGCAAGGCAGTTACGATTTGCTCGACCAAAATGGCCGACGTGTATCGAGCCAAACGCTACCCGAAGATCAGCAGATCTCAAAAAATCGGCTGCGTGACTATTTCATCGCCTACCAGATGTACCTCCCCGATTCGATCGAACCGGGCAATTACCAGTTGCGTCTAACGATGGAAGACGTCAACGGCAAGAAGTACGGCCAATCAACGGTTGATTTTCAAATCAAACGTTAGAGTGGCAAGAGCATTGAGGGACGACCAAGCGATCTCTCGCGGTACTTTCTGTGATGACTGCGGTTCATGATCCAGGGGGCTCACGGGCCACACCCCGATCAACGGCCGGCTGACGTCGGATAACCGTGCAAGCTACCGCAGGCGTTTCGATGCGAATGCGGCTCGAGAGGGAACGCAATATCGGGCCGCCTACCGTTGCCTGAGATACCGATTGCGGGCAGACTAGGTGATGTCCCGCAATTGCCACCTCGCCGTTGTTCCGCCGATATTTTCGGCGTCGTTCGGTGGGAACGCCCGAATATCTGCATGTTCGTGGTGAGTGCGATTGGTTCCCCCTGATGGGACAGTCCCCCGACGTGTCGTCTGCGTGAGGCTTTTCCTCGTCCGGCACGCTGCTCCCGATCCTCATCCGATACGCTGCCCTGATGGCCAAATCCCGATCCGCGCCAAAAACGAACGACCAGATGTTGCTCAGCGGGTTCGAGGAGGACAGCGGAATCGCCGAACCGACCGAGGCGGCGGCACCACCCGACGTCGATGCCGCAGCCGAAATAGCTGAAAACGTCGAGCCAACCGAGTCGGTGACATCCGACGAATCAAAAGAGGTGAGTGCGCCAGCGGCCGCAGAGCCAACTATCGAAGAATCAACCCCCGAAGAAGCCACACCATCGGCCGCTGTGCCGCCGTCGATGTCGGATGTGGCCCCCGAGGACAACCAGCCCGCGACGATGCGGGTTCGCGAAAAACGCGTGAAGGAAAACGCAGTGGAGCGTCGTGAACGCCACGCCGCCGTCGGGATCTCGGATGAATCGCTGCCCCAAATCCTTCGCCGTCCGATTGAACCGACCGAAGGCGAGCCGACTCCGGATTTGACCGACAAACTCGTCGTGGTCATCGATTCGCATTCATTGATCTACCAGGTCTTCCACGCGTTGCCGCCGATGACCAGCACCGGTGGGTTGCCGGTTGCCGCGGTGTACGGATTTGTCGGTGACATGCTCGAGCTGATCGCGCGTAAGAATCCTGACTACTTGATTGCCACATTCGACAAGAGCGAGATCACGTTCCGCAATCAGTTGTTCCCGCAATACAAAGCCAACCGTGATTCGATGCCCGATGAATTGCGGCAACAAATTCCGTTAATCCGGCAAGCGGTCGACGCAATGGGGATCGGCATCATGGAGGAGTCTGGCTTCGAAGCCGATGATCTGCTTGCCACGGTTGCGGCCAAGGTCGAAGCGGCCGGTGGAAGATGCCTCGTCGTAACGAGCGACAAGGATTGCCGGCAATTGATCACCGAGAAGACACAGATCTACAACCTGCGTAAGGATGAGATCATTGACGCGGTGAAGTTGTGGGAATTGTGGGGCGTGCGTCCCGATCAAGTAGTGGATTATCAATCTCTCGTTGGCGATCCGGTCGACAACGTTCCCGGGATTGCGTTGATCGGACCGAAGCTCGCACAGAGCTTGCTCGAACAGTACGACACGCTCGAAAACGTGTTGGACAACGCCGACAAAATGACCGGTAAGAAACGCAAGCAGAACCTCATGGAAGGTCGTGAGAAAGCGTTGCTCAGTCGCGAACTCGTCGCCCTCCGCAAAGACGTCGATTCCCCGATCCCATGGAGCCGATGCGTCCGCAGTGCGGCTGACCTTTCGCGTGTCGACGCGTTGTTGCAGGAGTTCGGCTTTCGCAGACTACGCAGCCGTGCGGCGGAGATATTGGGCGACGGTGAGAGCGAACCGGTCGAATCACAATGGACGACGCAATACCAAACGATCACGACGCCGGAGCAGCTGACCGAACTCGCGGAATTGCTCGCCAAACAGAAACTCATCGCTGTCGATACCGAAACCACCAGCACGCATGCACGCGGTTGTGATTTGGTTGGTATCTCGATTGCCTGGGATTCCGGGAAAGCGGCTTATATCCCGATCCGGGCACCGATGGGGGAACCCACACTCGAAGAAACGCTGGTGATCGAAACCTTGCGGGATGTCTTTGAGTCATCTGAGATTAAGAAGGTCGGGCACAACATCAAATTTGATGCGATCGTCCTTCGTTCAGCGGCGGGTAAACCACGCCCTGACAATGCCGATGGCGATCGCATCTCCGGTGTCAAACTCGGTGGGATCGAAACGGATACGATGGTTGCCGATTACCTGCTCAATCCAGGTGGTCGCAATCACACGCTCGATGACCTATCCCGCCGCCGACTCAATCACACGACGACGTCGATCAAGGAACTGATCGGCACCGGCAAGAAACAAATCCGGATGGATGAAGTTCCGGTCGACGAAGTTTCTCCGTACGCGTGCGAAGACGTCGACGTGCCTTTGAGGCTCGCCGAGACGCTCAATCAGGAACTCGACGACGTATCGCTTGGTGAGCTTTACCGTACGCTCGAGATGCCTTTGATTGAAGTCTTGATCGAGATGGAAACCAACGGGATCCGCGTCGATGCGGAAACCCTCGCGGAAATGAGCGGGCGGTTTGAAAAGGAGATCGCCGACTTGCAAGCGGTTGTGTTTGCCGCCGCGGGACGACAGTTCAACCTCGACAGTCCCAAACAGCTTGCCGTCGTCTTGTTTGAAGAACTCGGTTTGCCAGTGATCAAAAAGACCAAGACGGGCATCAGCACCGATGCCGATGTGCTTTCACAACTCGCCGTGAATCACGACGTTGCAAAGCACCTGCTGCAGTACCGTCAAGCGACCAAACTCAAGAATACGTACATCGATGCGTTGCCGCAGTTGATCTGTGAGAAGACGGGAAGGGTGCACACATCGTTTCGTCAGGATGTGGCCGCGACGGGGCGGCTGAGCAGCAGCGAGCCAAACCTGCAAAACATTCCGATTCGGACGGAACAGGGCAAAGCGATCCGGGGTGCGTTCACCGCGAGTGACCCGGGTTGGGTGTTGCTCGGGGCTGACTACTCGCAAATCGAACTGCGGGTCTTGGCCCACTACAGCGGCGACGAAGCGTTGTTGAGGGCGTATCGCGAAGATGCCGACATTCACACCCGCGTGGCCGCGGAAGTCAACGACATTGCGGAAGAGGACGTGACCAGCGATCTGCGACGGATTGCCAAGACGATCAACTTTGGAATCGTCTACGGTCAAAGTCCGTTTGGTTTAGCCAAAACGCTCGCCATCTCCAAAGATCAGGCTCGCGATTACATCGAGCAGTATTTCCAGCGTTACTCAGGAGTGGAAGCATTCATGATGGATACGCTCGCCCGCTGCCGCACCGAGGGTTACGTCTCAACGATGCTCGGTCGACGGCGAGAGATTCAAGGCGTGCGTGATCTGTCGAAACTGCCCGAAACGAAACGTCGGAGTTTGACGGAGGCGGAACGCATCGCGATCAACATGCCGATCCAGGGGACGGCCGCGGACCTGATCAAACTCGCGATGTTGCGTGTTCATGAGCGGTTGGCTCAGAGCGATTTGCAGGCTCGGCTACTGCTACAGATTCACGACGAATTGTTGCTCGAGACGCCCGCCGACGAAGTCGAGCCGTTGACGAAAATGATTGTCGAGGCGATGACCGGAGTGATGCAGCTCGACGTGCCGCTGAAGGTCGACGTGGCGTCCGGTCCGACTTGGGCAGATTGTTGAGGGCGGATGCGTGAACGATTTTAGGAAAGACTACTTCGATCACTTCGCGTACGGCTCCAACATGTCGACGTTGCGGCTCCGTCAGCGATGTCCGAGTGCGGTTGTGATTGCCGCAGGCTATGTGATCGGACGGCGATTGCGATTTCACAAAATCGGTCAAGACGGAACTTCCAAGGCCGACGCTCATTGGACCGGTGACGAAGGTGATCTTCTCTACGGCGTCGTTTACCGTTGCCACTTGCGCGACCGCGCAACACTGGATCGGTGCGAGTCATTGGGAGTCGGTTACAACGCTACGGCCGTCGACGTTCACCTGATCGATGGAAGTGAACGGCATCGCGTGTTTCTGTATGAGGCGTTGCCCACGATGATCGATTCATCGATGAGGCCGGCGGCGTGGTACGTCGACCACGTTCTCCGTGGCGCCGCCGAACACGGTCTGCCGCTTGATTACCAGGCTCGGCTGCGACAATGGGCAGCCGGATTTCAGGTGGATCAAACGGATGGACTTGGTATCCGAATCGCTGGCGGTTGAACAATCGCCGTCCAACCGGCAGCGTACTCGAGTAGCTGCCGACGGTGGTTAAGCGGCTTCGTTGAACAATCCGCTGGTCGGTTTCGGTTTTTGTCCCGAACGGTTGTACGTTTGAGGTGCCGACGCTCCCGCCAGACGCTGCAGAACATCGCGTTGGAATTCGGAGAGGTGGTATTGGCAGACGAACAGTGCCGTCGCGCGTTGATGCGTGGTTGCGATCATTTCGGCGACTTCACCACAGCGACGGGCGAGTCGTGCGTCGTCGATTTTACGCGTCGAGAGCAGCTTTTCGGACAAGCTCAGGCCCTTTGGCGGAGCGTCTTCGGCGCGTAGAAGATGATCGCGTTTTTCAACCATCTTTTCGAGATCGGTGATCGCGACGACGAGTTGAGCGGTCGACGCATCGACTTCGTTTGGACGCAGACCCACGGTTCGGATCCGGGTCTCATCCAAGATCAAGTCGATCGTTTCAGCGACTTCCGAAATCTCGTCAACATATTGGGCCACGCGTTCTCGCCATATCAGCGATTGCGGTTGATCGGCAGGTTGGGGTGTATTCATGATCGGAGGTTGGTTGGATGGAGGCTCAAACGTGGCGAATTAGCCGCGTCGTTGGAGTTGGAATAGATCAAACATGGGATCAACGAAAGAACTCGCTGATGCATCGGAAATCTCTTCGACTAACTTCTGATCGAGCTGTTGTTGGAAAACTTCTTCTGCCCGACCGCCATCGAAATACGCGGCTTTGCCGACGCCTTCTCGCATCGTCGCGAGCATGCTGCCGAACAGCGTCTGCCCAACGAAATCGCTGAACGCTTCCCGCATCGGTTCGGAACCGGTTGTGTTTGTGTCCTCGGCGAGTTTGTTGCCCGTGCTGCTCTTGTCGGCGAGCAACTCGTAAGGCATGCGCGGTCCGGTGGTGGAGGGCAGCGGTGTCGTTGATGTGGATGGGATCATAGTTTGGTATTACCTAAAAATCACTTCGCCGTACAAGTCACCTTTCGCCTTAAGCGTTTTGATGATGGCGATCAAATCTTCCGTCGGAACGTCGAGAGCACCGAGCGCATCGGCGAGTGATTTCAGTTTGGCCGCAGACGGAGTGCCGTCAGGACCGAGTTCGACGAACCCGCCACCGCCGCCAGCCTCGATCCGCAGATTACGGTGCGTTACCAAAACGGGAGCGATCTCGACGTCATCCCCGATCACGACGACCCCGTCGGCTTCGTTGATGACGACCCGTTTGCTGCGGTTGGCGAGCTGGATGGGAATGTTAAGCAAGAACGAAATGAATTTGATCGGATTGTCTTTGTACAAGGCCGGAATCAAGACTTCGACGTGCAGTTGGTCGATCGCCTTGGCTTGCGTTTGGCCACTGACAGAACCGGACCGGCGTGACGCGCCCGTTAAACGCGAGTGATCAGGATTGCCCATCGTCAATGAGGTCAGCGAATTGATCTCGTCTTCGATCCTTTGGGCGGTATTGAAATCGGCAAAGTCGCGATCAATGATGAGCGTGATTTTGCTGTCCTTGACGTACGATGCGCGGACGTTGGCTTCCATCTTCATGCCGCCTTGGATGGTGGCCGTGGTGGCGGGGGCGTCGGGTGAAAGCGAAAGTCGACCTTGAGCCATTGCGTACACGGTCGGGTTGTCCGCACGCGGGCCGAGCATTGGCGTGAGCATGAGGTAACCGCCGTCGAGACTCTTGGCGCTGATCGCGTTGACGCTTACATCGAGCACGTCGCCCTGTTGGGCACCTACGGGCGGAAGTTTCGCGGTGACAAACACCATCGCAACGTTTTTAGCGTCCTCGACATCGGTCAGGTTGAGATTGCCGACGGAGTCGACTGACATCGGACCACCCATCAACTGCATCATCCGGGCGAGGGCGCGCGAAGTCGGAGCGGAGTCCCCATCGCCGGTGCCGCGGAGTCCGACGACTAAGCCGAGGCCTTGGAGCGTATTGGTCTCTTGTCCTTTGAGCCGACACAGATCACCCAGCTTCATGCCGCCGGCGCGGAGTGTCGACGCAGTCGCGAGGAGGACGCCGATGCAGAGAGCAAGCCGAATGAACATGGAAAACCGGAGGAATGAGGTGAGGCCGCGGAAGGATGGAGGTGTTCGGGACGGTAGCGAGATTCAGTCGGCGGATGCTAGAACGGCTTGATCCGGTCTATCGCTTTTTGAAACCAACCACGCGAGTAATCGTCGCGTAGTTGACCGCGATCTTCTTTGTGAATCTCGAGGTCGATGAGATCTTTGCTGAGGATGACGTTGTCTGGTCCGATGTCTTGGGCTCGGCAAATCCCCGATAAGGAGGTTTCCCACAAGTTATC
Source organism: Aporhodopirellula aestuarii (assembly GCF_023701485.1). Classification (GTDB taxonomy): domain Bacteria; phylum Planctomycetota; class Planctomycetia; order Pirellulales; family Pirellulaceae; genus Rhodopirellula; species Rhodopirellula aestuarii. The sequence goes on along the minus strand of NZ_JAMQBK010000022.1, from coordinate 81,353 downwards.
GTTGTGCCGAAATTTCTTGCGGGCTTCGAGTACGAGGTTTCCGTTGGGGCGGATGTCCACGATCCGCGCGGCGACGTTGAACGTCAGCGACTCGCGAGACTCGACGCTCGCTTCGGCAGTAAAATTCGATTTCGAGTTCGCCGCGACCGTCGGGTCTCCGTCGTCTTGCGGGTCAGGAATGAAACCCCGCATGGTGAGTTTGACCCAATCGGAGAGGACGGCGGAGAAAACGGAAGTGCGGCGTTTTTCAGATTCACCTTCCGCTTGCATTCGAGTGATTTCGTCAACCCGGATCGTCACAATGTCCTGGATGTGAAATTGTCTCAGAGGCGGCGCTTGTTGATACGTCCAGCTCACACCACGCAGTCCCACCGCGGGATTGTGATTGGGCAGACCCACGGGAGACACGTTTCGCATTGGCGATTGTGTTGGGCGACCAGCGTATTCGGGAGGTACGACCGAACGCTCGTTGGCCGTACCCGCGTTGTTGGCAGCGGCGCCGGCAGCGTTCGGGTTGACTGGCGTTGGTGCGGGAATCATCTCTGGTGGCGGCGCGTGCAATAGCGAGGAGTTCTGCCCCCATGCGGTTGGCAACGCGATCGAGGTAGTAGCCGCGAACAGGACAAGCAGCGTCATCGCTAATTGTTTCATCGTTGTGTCGCCCCGCTGGAATTGGACGATGGTTCGGCTCGCACATGAGGAGCTTGCGTCATGATTTCGACGAGAGACGAATGAACGACTTTCGCCAGTAGACGGCGTTTCGGACTGAGCGTTTCAATCTCGATCAGGTCACCGATGGCTCCGTCGGATAGCGATTTGGCAGCGGTGGTGACGCGAATCCCTCCTCCACCGACCTGGACCTCAAGCAGGTCGCCGCGGCGAATCACTCGCGGTGGCGCAAAACCGCTTTGAGACAGTGGCACGCCGCCTCGGATCAACCCGACGACTTCCATGTCAATGATGTCTTCGGGACGACGCACAACGTCGGCAGGCAACGAGATGCCTTTGTTAGAGTACGGTTGATAATGCAGGTCACCCGCCGACACGCGTTGCCCGCGTTGCAATGATTGTCGTGCCGTCACGACACCGGGATACGGTTTGAGCGTCAGGTTAGCGATTCCTTTGCAATCTTCTCGGACGGCTCGGCCGTGGATGCGGGCGCGGACGACGACCGGATCGACCATTTCGTGAGACCATGCGGGAACCTCATCGACAAAACTCAAATGACGAACGCCTTGGGTTTCTTTGAGTTGGTCGAGCTGTTCGGGATCGAACGTGATTTCAATTTCGAAACTCTCATAGATATCGCGAAATTGATTCCGGATCGTGGCCAGCACGTACTGTTGCAAACGTTCGACGAGTTCGTGATCGATGTCCGCATCATCGATTGTTTCGGAACCGGACATCGGCTCGATCTCGACGCTCGCGGAGCCTTGTTCGGACGAGTAGCCGGTGCGAATGATCTTGGGAGCGTTCGCTGTGAGCGGAGCCGATGATTGTCGGACGACGATGGTTTCGGGGCCGTAAATTTTAATGCGGCTGGGCGTTGCTTCGGCGCGGGCAATCAGTTGAGCCAAGCGATCACGGGAGATTTTGGCGTCGCTGCCATCAACCGGCATCAATCCGATCGTCGAATCAGCCAGACGTTGCCAGGCGACCAAATTGGGCTCGAGCGGACGGATCACGTCTTTTAAGCGAATGAGCGAACCGTGGAGAGTGATCGATTCCCGCGATACAAATTGCCATTTCGTGTTTTCGTCGATCATACCGACACGGGGTGACGTGTCGCTGGACTCCGGTGCGACGTTGGGCACCAGCGAAATGGAACCGCGATGAGAGGAATACAGCGGCGTAACCATCTCGTCATCGATCGTTTGTTGGGCGATCGATCGCGTGCCGTTTAGCAACGTGCACGCGGCGAGCAGCATGGCGGCAATCCGAACGATCACGGACTCATGCGACATGAGCGTGGCGGGGAGCGTCGTTGGGCTGCAAGAAAGTATCAACTGAATTATCGTCGGAGGTTCGAGATGTTTTGCATGATTTGATCGCCCGCCTGGACCGCCTGGCTGTTCAATTCAAACGCACGCTGGGTCGTGATCAGGTCGATCAACTCTTGGACCGGTTCGACGTTTGACGCTTCCAGGTTCCCTTGGCGGAGGACGCCGAGGCCATCGGTGCCCGGGTTGTTGAGTTGTTCGGGGCCGGAGGCGTCGGTGAGCGTGTACATGTTCTCGCCGACTTTGAGCAATCCATCCGGGTTGATGAAGCTGGCGAGTTGCAGTTGGCCTTGGTTAGACAGTTCCGTTTGCCCCGGTTGGCGAACCAGAACCTCGCCGTTGGCGTTGATCACGATGGCGGTGGCGTCGGCGGGAATCGTGATCGGCGGATCGAGCAGACGTCCGGTTTGTGCCGATCCGATGACGAGCTGGCCGTTGGCGTTAATGTCGAAGTTGCCCGCCCGCGTGTACATATTGTCTTGGCTCGACGGATCGACGACTTTGAAAAAGCCACTGCCTTCGATGGCAACATCGAGGTCCCGTCCGGTTTGTTGCAGTGTGCCTTGGGCGTGGTCGGTTTGCGTGCTGGTGACACGAACACCCAGCCCGACTTGCGTGCCCACCGCGGTCGGAGTTTGGGTGGCGTCTTGGATGCCCGGATAGACCTCGGTGCGGTACAGCAGGTCCTCAAAGTTCGCGCGGTCTTTCTTGAAACCGGTCGTGTTAATGTTAGCGAGGTTGTTGGCGATGACGTCGAGCTTCGTCTGCATCGCCTCCATGCCGGTGGCGGCGGTGTAAAGCGTTTGAACACTCATGAGACCGATTCCTCGTTAATTGATTTCGTCACGATGCAGACATGCGTCGCGGAGGCAAATCCGCGTCGTTCTGCTGCGAGAGGGCGAATGCCTACTCACTACTAACTCTTGAGCACCCGACCGATCAGGCTGCCCATCACACTGTCTTGATTCCGGATCATTTGAACGTTGGCCTCGAAGGCGCGCGTCGTCTCGATCATCTCCATCATCGTGCCCGTGGGGCTGACGGCGGATTGTTCCAATGAACCGGCTATTACGTTTCTTTGGCCCGGCGGGGCAAGATCAAACTCGGCGAGAGGTCGAAACAGATTGCCACCGACGTTCGCCAGATCGCCCAGGTTCTTAGGCCGGGCGAGCATCATCTCGCGTGAAACTCCGGCTTGATGGATGCGGCCTTCGGGGCCGACCTGGAAGGGCTTTTTTGGATCGATTTGGATGGGGGTTCCGTCGCTGCCGAGGACCGCGTCACCACCCGAGTTGACGAGTTTCCCGGTGCTGTCGAAGAGGAAGTCGCCTGCCCGTGAGAGAAGTTGTTGGTCGCCGCGTTGGAGAACAAAGAAGCTGTCTTTGTCGTGGATGGCAAAGTCGGTCTCGCGGCCGGTGGTGCGGATCGCACCCACTTTAAACTGGGTTTGTTCCGGTTGGATCGTGACCCCGCCGCCGAGATCATCGGCTCCCCCGTGGCCCGGAGAAACCACGCCCTGTTCGATCAACTCGGAAAAACGTGCCTGCAGAATCGTCTCGCTCGGTTTGAAACCGGGAGTGTCGACGTTGGCAAGGTTATTGCTGACCTGTTGAAGTCGGTGGCTTTGAGCCTGCGCCCCGGCCGCCGAAAGATAAACCCCGTAAGGCATAGTGCCACCGGTTCAAGCTTGGCGTGATGAAAAAATGAAAGTCACGCTCAAGTGGATACGAAAAAATGCCGGGGCAGCGGAAGAGAGGAATTTTAGCTGGCTGTTTAGAGGCGAATGGCGTCGGTGAGACGGGCGGGGACCTGCTGATCGCCGCTTCTCGACCTCACAAATACATGGCCTGGAAGCCTTCGCCTTTTTCGATTTGTTCTTGCATGGCGGCGATGCGTTCCTTGGTCTTGGTGAGATCACCAGCGAGGATGTAACGATCGAATTCAGTGGCTACCGCGTGTTTGACCGATTCGGCTAAGAACTCGACCGCCGGTTCGTTGAGCCAGGGGCAGGTTTCTTTGTCGAGTGTGATCGTGAGATCGACTCCCCGCGTCTTGAGATCGTTCTCGCCCGTGAGCACGACACCCTCGACCGCGAATTCGACGCGACCGTTTTTGGGGTCGTTGGTCAAGTGGTACCGGCAGACGGCATGATGCAAGTAGTACGTGTTGTGCATGCCATGTTTTGCCACGGCAGCCTTGAGCCGGAGTACGAAGGCTTCGTACGCAGGCGACGCGTCCAACGGCACATCGAGGCGACCAACACTGCGCAGCGGCAGACAATCAAATTCGAATTCCACCCATCGACCGAGCATTCTGTTCTCTCCAAAGATCGGTTCGTGACATGTTTCACATAATCAGTCACTTGTATCGGTTTTGCCAACTGGCGTGCCCCTGTTGTGACGGATTTGCTCGCAAAAAGCGAGGTCATACCGAGATTGTGAAAAAAACGGCTAACTTTGCAACTCCAGCATGTTAAGCCCGTGAGGCTGAATTACCCAAGAAAGTTTCTTGACTGAGGTGGTCTATACGTATCAGATTGGTGACATCCGCACGGCACTCTTCAATGGCACACCGGTTCGCCGGAGCGTGCCTCTTCTCGTATCTTCCACGCTTTGGAGACAGATGATGACAAAGACTATGGGCAGCGCTCACCTCCCCGTTATGGACCCCTCGGCGATGCCAGCGGTCACGGCCCGTGAGATGATGGTTCGAAATTTGATCACGCTGGAACCCACGATGGACGCCCTCGAAGCCCTCGACGTGTTGCTACGCAATCGAATTTCCGGTGCCCCCGTGGTCAATGAAGATGGCAAGTTCCTGGGGATCTTCTCAGAGAAATCCTGCATGCGTTTTGTCGTCTCGATGGCCTACGATGGGATGCCAAGCACGGACGTGGTCTCGTTAATCGATGCCGACCCACCGACCATCACCGAGGAAACGGATTTGTTGACGATCGCGCAAACCTTCCTGAATGCGGCCTGTCGCCGATTGCCCGTGCTCGACGAGCAGGGCCGATTGCGGGGCCAAATTTCGCGCCGGGATGTGATGCGGGCGGTCCGCAGTCACCTCAATGCACCGAAAAAGACGAATACCGCGTCAGGATTGTTCTTCAGTGCAATCCTATCGAGTGAAGAACGTCGCGTGTAACCAAGATCGTAAGATCGTTTTCCCCAAGCGGCCGGTGTCCTTCGAGGTGCCGGCCGTTTTTTCGTGTTCACTGCGATCGTATCGATTGCGGTTTTGTCCAGCATCGCGTTCTTTAAGCTCAAATGCCGAGTAGGAAGCAAGCCGCGGTGGGGTGACACCGCCAACGTGTACAAAAGTTGGAAGCCTGTCGAGCCTTTGGGAAATTGTTACGATATGCGGCATGAACGATTTCGATCCCGATGACAACGATGATCTCGACGAGGCGGGCACTCTCGCGTTCGACGACGATGACGTCGCACTCGAGGATGATATCGATTCAGACCCCGCCGACCTAGACGATACGGATCAGGATGACGACGGCGTGCGGGGGCGGCGGATCACGATCGTTGGCCGGCTCGGAGGAATGAATCGTCGCGAAGCGTCGAATCTGTTGCGGTCATATGGTGCCGTTGTGGTCGAATCGGAATCGGCGGCGGTTGATTGGATCGTGATCGGTGCGGAGGAGTCACCACTGGCCGAAGCGGAGTTGATCGAGGAGGCAACCCGGCGGCGTGGCCAGGTCGGTCAGCTACAAATCTTGCACGAGACGGATTTATGGCATCGATTGGGACTCGTCGATGGCGAACACTCAATCCGCAAACTGCATACGCCAGCGATGTTGGCCCACTTGCTGGGCGTGTCGGTCCACGTGATCCGCCGGTGGCATCGTCGTGGATTAATCAAACCTGTCCGGACGCTGCATCGGTTGCCGTACTTTGATTTCCAAGAGGTCGCCACGGCGCGACGATTAGCGGCTTGGGTGGCATCCGGCGCCAGCCCGGAGGCGATCGAGCGGCGGTTGCTGCAGTTGATCGAGATCGTTCCTGACTTGCGGCGACCTCTCGATCAATTGTCGATCTTGGTCGAAGGCAAACATGTTTTGTTGCGGCAAGGTGAAGGACTGATTGAACCGGGCGGTCAATTGCGATTCGATTTTGATCTTCTCGGACAGGCAGACGCTTCCGACGATGCAGCGGACGCGGAGTCTGAACCGACGGTGTCGATTCGGTTTCCTGATCCGCGGGAATCGAATGCGTTGGTGTTCCCGCCTGCGGACTCGGATTATGACGACGGGGAAAGCGAAGACGATCTGCTGTTGTCCGCGTACGAGGCGGAAGACGAAGGCGACTTGGCATTCGCGGTGGATTGCTATCACGCCTTGTTGGCTCGCGAAGGCGTGCGGGCGGACTGGCACTTCCAGATCGGTGAGTTGTTGTATCGGATGGGCGAAGTGATCGCGGCTCGGGAGCGTTACTACGCCGCGATTGAAATCGATCCAGATTTTGTCGAAGCCCGATCGAGTCTCGCGGGTGTGTTGGCCGAGACCGGTCAATTGGAATTGGCCGTTGCCGCGTATCGTGGAACGCTCGCGCTGCACGACGACTATCCCGACGTGCAGTACAACCTCGCGAAATTGCTCGATCAACTCGATCGGCCGATCGAGGCGGAACAGCATTGGCGGCGATTCTTGCAACTCGCCCCGGGCAGCCCGTGGGCCGATGAGGCTCGCGGACGATTGGAATCCGACGGCGTGCCGTTCTGAGGTTCTCTATTCAGGAATCAGCGTCTGGAATTCGAAGACGCTTTGATAGGCTCCCGCCTCTTCGAAATACTTCAGCACATCGGCGTAGAAGTCATGGCTACACAGCGTCGCGCTGTCGCCGACCATGATCAGTTTGCGTTTGGCTCGCGTCATCGCCACGTTGCTGCGGCGTTGATCGGCGAGGAAGCCGATGATTCCCTCGGGATTGCTGCGTACCATCGTGAGTAACACGACTTCCTTCTCGCGACCTTGGAATCCGTCGACGGTATCGATTTCCAATCCGTCCAAATCGAGCCGCGATCGAAGCAAGCGGACCTGGGCGGCGTAGGGAGCAATGATCGCGATTTCGTGTCCCTCAATCCCGGCTTCTTGGAGTTGGCGAACCAACTCGATAATGATGTTTGCTTCACCCGGATTCAGCTTGCTTTGCCCGTCTGGTTCGAGTTGTTCTTCCATGCCCGCGCCGGCGGTATCGATCCACAACAGCGGTGTTTCAGTCAGCGGCGATGCGTCCACGTCGCCTAAGTCGCAGAGCAAGTGTGAACGGACGGAAGCGTCGGCGACCAGCGAGCCTTCATAGAAATGATCGCTGCTGAACCGCATGATCGATTCGTGCATCCGGTACTGCACCGTCAGTCGCCGATAGACCGATTCACCGAATCGATGTACCAATCGTTGCATCAGAGAATCACGCATCCCGATCGCGGCCGCCTCGTCGCTGAGCACGGTCGGCGGCAATTGGCAGTGGTCGCCGGCAATGATCAGCCGGTCGGCTCGTAGGATCGCTTGCCACATCCCGCCTTCGGTGCTCTGGCAGGCTTCGTCGATCACGATCAAATCGAAACGCTCGTCACCGAGCAGTTCTTCGTCGATTGTCGTCGTCGTGCAAATCACGTCAGCGCGGTCGAGCACGCCACGCACGATGGACCGTTCGAGCGACCGGATCTGGCCCCGGATTCGGCCGGCTTCGGCAAAAAGCTCGCCGCGGGACCGTCGGTCAACGTTGCGGCTGTCCCGCTGTGCGAATCGCAACAATTGTTCGAGCTCACGGCGGAGGTCTTTGATCACCGCGCTCGAAGGATCCTTGTCGACTTGCCCATCGAGCGTGAGTTCACGCAGGTGCTCAAAAACACGAGCGGGATGGCCCACTCGAACCACATAGGGGACCAAACGCTCAAGCCGTTCGAGCAAATTATCGACGGCCGTGTTGCTGGCCGCACAGGCGAGGACGCGTTCGCCGCGATCGACCGCTTGCGCGATCACTTCCGCGAGGGTGGTCGTTTTGCCGGTTCCGGGTGGTCCGTGAATGATCGCAAAATCGTCGGCGAGCAACGCGAAGGCGACTGCGTCTTTTTGCGGTGGATTGAGTTCCGTGCGGAATTTGATCTCGGCGCGCTCTTCGGCGATGGTTTCTTCTGCTAAGGGCAAAGCATCGATCTTCTTGCCGTCGAATCGTGGCGCTTCGATACCGAGCAGTACGTCACGCAGTCGTCCGCCCCGCCCCCGTTCGCCTCGTGCTTTTGCCATCGCAGCGAGTTGCCGTTTGCGAGTGGTTTCGTCGGGTGAAAGGTCGAGCCGGTAGCGAATTTCGCCGATCGAGGCTCGTTTGTGTTTGCTCGCCTTTCCGGTTTTCGCGTTCTGCGCGTCGGGGTCAGGAAAGATGTCTGTGGCGATTTGGATTTGATAATTCTTGCGATGGCTGACCACACCCGGAATCCCTTCGTCGGAAGGGTCCGCGTCGTTGGACAGCACCACGGGGGAACCGACCTTCAATCGGTTCATGGGCAGTTCCTGTCCCGATGGCTTGGCGAGATCCAAGAGGTACCGCCCCGCCAATCCGGTGTGATAGTCGACTAGGTCGAGACCCACGATCGCTTGGCCGGTGCTCTCGACATCGCGTTGCGAACGGATTTGACGCAGGCGGGCCAGACGAGCCCGTTCGGCTTCCGCTTCGAGGTCGAGCCACAGGTGCAGTTGGTCGAAATAATCGTTGACGTCGAGCGGACGATCGGTTGGCAAACCATGCGGATAGGGTGCAGAACGCGGTTGTGACTCGGAAGCGTCGGCGATTTTGGCGTTTTTCGCAGATTTCTTTTTTTTACCCAATTTGCCGCTAATGATGCCGTCGCCAAAGGAGTCGGATGATTTGCCTAACCGGACTTCGTGTCCTGAGGCGTGGTTGCCGTGAGCTTTTCCAGCTTTCCCAGAGGATCGTTTGGACTTGGGCGTGTCCACGGCTGTGGATCGACCTTTACGAGAACGTGCCGACATGCGATGAGTCCGGGCGTAAACTGAAACGAAAAATGGACTCGGTGCCCATGACTTATCTGCCTATCATCGCCGCTGAAATGATTCTCGCCAGTGCTGTGGCGATTGTTTTGTATTGGTGGGACAAACGAGCGGCCAAAAGGAACGGTCGGGACGATAGCGACCGCTCCGCAGGAACCGTCCATTCTCGCGTCCCAGAGCGGACTCTGTTGCTCGCCTCTTTGCTGGGCGGTTGGCCGGGCGCGTGGTGGGCGTCGCAGAAGTTCCGTCACAAAACGCAAAAACGATCGTTCCGGATTCAATTTTGGATGGCAGTGGTATTGAACATCATGACGGTCGCCGCCGTCCTCTGGTTCACCCGCTAACCGCCCACTGGTTGCATATGCCGCGGACGTGAAACGTCGCCGGTTAGACGCAAGCATCCGTCACGACGATTTGCCATCGGCCGCAATTCACGCTGGCGGCTCTCGCGGCGGCAGTTTGGTCGGGGACGAAGATGCACACGTCGTTGGTGTCGAATCGGCTCAGATCGATATCCGACGCCGATCGCCATTCCTGTTCAGCGGTCCAGTCGTGAGTTTTTCCGGTGGCTTGAAATCGAAATCGCTCGCGATCGGTCAGTCGATTCTCCAAATCCCGGTCTCCGTAGATTACCGGTTCGATGCCGAATCGGATGGCCGCGTCACGTCGAATCGCGATGCCGAACGGTTCATAATCCCAGCGATGCAAGTGGCTGCGGTAGGTTCGCCGGGCGAGCAGTTCAGGCAGCGGCACCGCGGACAGACAGACAACCGGCGTGGTGCGCCGCGACGTAATTGCACCAGCGACCAAGCGTTGCTTGCGAACGATGCGACACAATGCGTCGATCGCATCTCGAGACGCGGACTGGGGATCAGCGAGTAACAAGTCGTCTCGATATTGGTCCCAAGTTTGCCCCGGCCACGGCCCCGAGACCGATCGCGTGCAGTGGACGAGGTACGATGCCCAGTCGACAGCGTCCATCGTGGGGAACGGGGGCGTGTCATCGGAACTGACGAATGCTGGTTTGTCAGACGCATTCTCGGGAAGGTACCTTCCGACTGCGCCGGCGCCGAGCAAGTCCCACTCCAGGGCCCGCTGTTGGCCAGAGTTGTCGATCGCAATCTGTACGATTCCCGACTGGATCGCCGCACGTTGCCTCAGCATCGCCGTCACTTTTCCTCCCGGTCGGACGTAAACCGCGTCGACACGATCAGCCATAGCAATCATCAATCGGTCGCGTTCATCGGTCTTCTCAATCCGAATCGAGGGCACATGGAAGACGTCGGCCGCATGAGTGACCCAGGGATCGATCGCGGTGTGGTCAGCGATCAGCAAGGTCGCGTTGTCACGTTTGATCTGTTGCAGCGACGCAGCGATTTGTTGTGACATGGTTCGGTGTCGCCGCGCATCATGTCCCACTCGGCTGCAAACGATGGCTACGAGTGGTGAATCGCACGACCAAGCGTCACGAACGGTTTGCGGCATCGCTTTCAAATCGATATCGAACGCTTCGCAGCGTTTTCGCCGTGCATCGGTAAAACGCGTTGCCTGACGTCGCGAGTTGCGAGTGGATGTCGCGTTGTGTGGAGATTCACTGCCGAGTGCGTCCGCCATTGCCGAAACCCGTGCGAGATTTGGGTTGGTGGGAGAGGAGCCTGCCTCGTGCAGTTATACACGACACGCCGTCGCTCTCGCGTGTGTATGATCAAAAAACACGCTCGGCGAACGGGTGGTTTTGCGTTTGATTTGCCAGTGCAACGAGCCCGATGGGGTGAGAGGTCATGCGCCGACTTACACAGATTGAGATCAACGCAGGGGCGGACCGAAATCATTGCCGGCGGGTTGGCCTCGACCGGGGCGGCGTCCCGGTCGTGGTGATTCGCCGTCCAAGAATCTTTCCCGCGGACCCATTGGCGGGGCGCTTGTCGATGGTTCCTGAGCAGTAAACCCACCAGGGTTGGGCATCCGCTCGATTTCGCCTTGATCGATGAAGCCGTCTTGGTTTTGGTCGGCCATACTCATGAGCTCGCGTGCTGGTTCAGGCAGTTCATCGATGGCGACCATTCCATCGCCGTCGGCATCGAAGTCGAGCATTCGCTCAGGCGGAATGCCTCGTCCCATGGCATCGCGGGGTAAGTCGTCAAATCGCGGTCGCCGTTGGTTGCCCAGGCGTTCGTTGTTGTCTACTGTTGCTCCCCCGGATCGTGCCCCATCTCTCTGTTGGGACGGCGTGTTCGCGTTGCTGACCGATTCCGGTTGCGGCGCGTTACCGGGAAACATGGTGACCGCAACGCCCACGACCACTAGGCATAATGTGAGTCCGCCCGCGATGGCGGTGATCAATCGTTTTTTCGAACGCGAGATCCCTTTGGCGGTTGAGGGCCCACGGGGTTGGGCTGCAGTGGCCGAGCCCTTGAACGCGGCGGTCGCTGTTGGTGCCGCAATCTCGGGCAGCGAATCGAACATCGAATCATGAAGAACGTCATGTTCCTTCGACGGCGTCTTGCCAGCCGGTCGCACACCCGGCTTGGTTGGCTGGTTGGCCAACTGCATTTTGGTCGCAGCTGCCGCTTTGTTGTTGCTAGTCCCGTTGGTCGTTTTGGTCGCGGGCGTCGGTTTCGATTGCTGCGGCGGCTTTGCAGCGGTAGGCGGCACCTTTTCCGAACCCGCTGAAGGTTGATTCGAGGCGGGCTTGCCCGCGGGTGATTTAATGTACTGAGTTAAATCGGCTGCGAATTCCGACATCGTTGCGTAACGCTCGTCGACGGACTTTGCCATCGCACGTTCGCAGATTTCGGCGAGTCGAGTGTCTAAGCCGGGGCAAAAGGTTGCCACGCTAGGCGGATCGAGTGATAGGATTTGTCCGATCATCGCGATCGTGGAACCGGCGTCCTCGAAGGGCAAACGCCCGGCCAACATCTCATAAAGCACGACGCCGAGCGAATAGACATCCGAATGCGGCCCCACGTCCGCCGCACGCCCGGTCAGTTGTTCGGGCGACATGTAACCGGGGGACCCGAGCAATGCGCCGTCTTGCGTCAATCGAGATTCGTCACCCGCTTCGACGGAGCATGCCAGACCGAAGTCCATTACGATCGGTTCTTTGCGATTGTCGACCATGATGTTGGCGGGTTTCAAATCTCGATGCATGATGCCGCTTTGATGGGCCTCGTGCATCGCCAACGCCACCTTGCGAATCAGACGGGCCGCCGCCGCAGGTGAGATCGCTTTGTCGCCGCGGGTATAGTCCGAGAGCGGTCGACCGTTGATGAACGCCATCGCGATAAAGTCAATCTCGCCTTCGCGTCCGACATCAAACACTGGGCACAGATTAGGGTGCGAAAGGCTCGCTGCGGCCCTTGCTTCACGATGAAATCGTTTGACGAGTTGGTCGGGCACACCGGGGCCGAACTTGGGCACCTTGATCGCGACGTCGCGGCCGAGCAGCGTGTCGCGGGCCTGATAGACCGCGCCCATGCCTCCTTTGCCCAACAGTTTGAATAGCTCGTACCGTCCGAGCGTCATTGGCAGAGCGAGACTGCCGGCTTCAAAACCCTGACCACCGTTACCGGTTGCGTTGGGGGTGGTCCCGTCAGTCACCGCTTGCTCGATCGTTTCCTCGAGTGGATGCGAACGCGACGCGGGGTCAGATGGGTTCATAGGGCGAGCGTCTCAGGGGGCAAGCAATCTTGGTGAATCATTGTGGAAAATGCCGCGTCGCGCAGTCGAAGAATTCGAATCACCGCGAGAGGATGGTAGCAGGCAACCCCGATCGAATCAAACTCTCGCAACCGTCCACGCAACCGGCGTGATACCGACCATATTTTCCATGGACGCCCGAAGAGACTCCACGCGTGTCGTCGACTAGGGGCGACGGATTCTTGGATCGCTCACGATCCCTCTTGGCTGACGTCCCCGCCGGGGCTTGCGGGAGTGATGTCGTGGTCATCCCGTTGAATCCATCCTAAATCGCACAAGACGACGTAGAGGCATGGTACGACGATCAATACCAAGATGGTCGATGCGAACAAACCAAACACAATCGAGACCGCTGTCGGGATTAGCACTTGAGCCTGCGTGCTTTTTTCCAGCGTCAATGGCAACAACCCGACCATCGTCGTCATGCTGGTAAGCATGATCGCTCGGAATCGAAGCCGGCTAGCGCTCCGCGCGGACTCGTGACTCGGTTTTCCTTCCGCCCGTTCCTGTTTCAAAAACAACACCAGCAGGATACTGTCATTGACCACAATACCAGCCAACGACACAAATCCGATCAGGCTGGGCATGCAGATGTCCATGCCCATTCCCATATGGCCGAAGATCATGCCGATCAACGACATCGGGATCGCTGCCATCACGATCAGCGGTTCTAACCAGCTCTCAAATTGAAAACACAAGATCGCGTAGACGCCAAACAATCCCATCAGGAATAACGCCGCCATCGATGAACCCGTTTCGCTGGATCGTTCCGCTTCGCCGCCCAGCGTGATCTTCAAGTCGTTGTATTTGGAAACGAGTTTAGGCATCAGTTCGGCTTGAAACTCACGCATCAAATTGGTCGTATTGACCACGTTGGTATCGGTGTCGGCGATCAAAGTCACCGTCCGCCATCCGTCAACACGTGAGATTTTCGACCATCCATACGTGGTTTCTAAGTCGGCGACCGATTGCAATGGGACCCGCACGCCACCAGAAAGAATGAATTGGAAGTCGAGAAACGACTCCAACGTATCGCGACTGCTGGGGGCAAGCTGCACGTTGATTTCGTATTGATCGATGCCTGCTTGAATGTCGCTGATCTTGGCTCCCTGGAACGCCGTGCTTAATTGACTCGCCATTGCTTGCACGTTCAATCCGAGCGCAACCGCATCGGGCTTCAAGTGCAAACGGTTTTCTTGTTTGCCTGGTCGCAGGCTGACGTTGAAGTTGTGTACGCCCCGGAATTGCTGCATCCACTGTTGTGTCTCGACCGCGGCTGACTGGGCCATATGCAAATCGTCGCACTTAAACGGCACTTCCACCGCGCGACCCGCCGGTCCCATGGTTGCTTCGGCGATCGTGACGGAGATCGCATTGGGGACGCTTCCAACTTCTTCCCGCATCGCCCTGATGAACTCTGCCGTCTTCGTGTTTCGCTCATCTGGTTGCAGCATTCGGATCGATACCGTCGCCACGTGTGGACCGGATTCGCCCGCGTCACTGTTCTCATTGAATTTGGACATCACCGATTGCACCAAAGACTCGCCATCGGGTTGATCAGGAAACCTCGCGTTGGTCCGAGCGGCGGCCTCGTTGATGTGCCGGACCACCTCAATGGTCTTGGCAAGCGGCGTGCCTTGCGGCATCAGAATGCGGGCTTCAACCGTGTCCCCTTCGAGATTCGGAAAGGGCAAGAAATTGACGAGCCCGCCGGCGACCATCGCTAACGACATGATGAAGGTGGCGATCGTCAAGCCAACCGTTAGATACCGCCACCGAATCGCCAAGTCGATTAAGCGACCGAAAACGCTTTCTCGAACCCAGTCCACTCCGTCGTCAATCTTGCGGCGAATTCCATGCGATGGGGCAGATCCGGCGTGCACCAACGAATGTCCCAAGTGAGCTGGGAGGATCAGAAACGCTTCGACGAGACTGACGATCAACGTCGTCAGTAGCACCATGGGAATCAGACGCAGCACCTTTCCAATGTGCCCCTCTAGCATGAACAACGGTCCCAGCACGCAGCACGTTGTCAGAAACGATGAAACCACGCCACCGGCAACTTCTTTGACGCCGTCGACCGCGGCACGCATTGAGTCCTTTCCCATCGAAACATGACGCGCGATGTTTTCGGCGATTACGATCCCGTCATCCATCAAGATGCCCGTCGCCATCAAAATGGCGACCGAGGACATCATGTTCAGAGTTTGGCCGATCAAAGGCAGCACGAAGAACGCACCCATGAACGAGACTGGCAAACTCATCACGACCCAAAATGAAAGCCGCAGATTAAAAAACAGCCACATCACTAGGAATACCAAAACGACACCCTGCCAAGCGTTCTTTGCCAACAGAGTCAGACGCTCCATGATCAGTTCAGAGCCATCGTTCGTAATGGCGATGCGCAGTTTGGGCTGTCGCTGTTGTTCCTTTTCAATGAACTCGCGAACCACCTCAGCGATTTTGGTGGTGTCTTGAGAACGCGTTTTATTGATTTGGATGATGCCGGCTCGCTCGCCATCGATCCAAGCCATCTGCTCGGCATCGGCGAAGCTGTCGACGACGCGTCCGATGTCGCCGATGCGGACTTCCGAGCGACCGGTCACGCCGTGAATGACAATGTTCTCGATGTCCTGTGGGGTTTGTTTTTGTTCCACCACTCGCAGCAGCAAGTCTTCATAATCCGATTCGATCGTGCCGACCGGGACATCCAAGTTTTGACTAAGTACGGCTTGGGCGACCACTTCAGCCGACAGCCCGAGACGCTGCAACGCGTCATCGTGCAACTCAATACGAAACTGGCGATCCGAAAAACCTTGGATCTCAACCAACGAAACGCGGGGCAACCGTTGGAGCTGTTGTTTAAGACCCTCGCAGTAATCCTTTAGCGAATCTTCGTCCAACGGGCCGCTGATCGTGATCGTCATGACGGAATCGGTCCGATTCAATTCCGTGACAATCAGATCCTCCGCGCCCGCGGGGAAATCGGATATCGCCTCGACTTCGGTTTCGATGTCGTTCAAGGCGGCGGAAACGTCGGCCCCCTCTTCGATTTCGACCACGACCGACGCGGAGCCTTCTTGGGCCGTGCAAGTGACCTTTTTAATGTTCTGAATCCCGTCCAGCGCGTCCTCGATCGGCAAACAGATTCCTTTCTCAACGTCTTCTGCCGAAGCACCGAGGTAGGTCATCGAGACCTGGACTTCCGAGCTGTCGAAGTTCGGAAACGTTTCCTTCTGGAGCCCCGGAATGGCGTACAGCCCCAGACCGAGAAAGGCCAACATCAACGTATTGGCTAACGTTCGGTGATTAACAAATTTCTCTAGCACGAAGGTAAGTCCGGGTCGGTGTTCGAAATCAGTTGATGCAGGTTGTCAGGCAAAGAGTTACGAGCGATACGTCGCGACAGAGATTCCGAACGCTGGGCGATGGTTGATGATGCAATGTTTACTGTCGTCTGCGCTGAGACGTTTCATTCGGAAGGTATTGATTTCGCCAAGCATTTGGCTACGCAAGTGATCGTTGACGTATGCGTCGTGCCGAAGGTCATCACTTGGATTGAGGTAGCGGTGTTTGGGCAGTGGAAGGCAATGCGTTGTCGGCTCGGTTGACGGATGTTGCCAGCTTTTCAGTCTCTTCTTCTGACTGAATCGGAGTGACCAACATGCCGATGATCGCTGGCGACGGATTCGCGATGACGAGTGTTTCGCCACCTTCGAGCCCCGAGGCCACAACTGCGTAATCGTCTTGCGTGAGTTGCACCTGAATGCTTTGCTTGGCCAAACGGTTTTCTTCATCAACGAGATACACCGAGTTGCTGTGAATCGTTCGCCGAGGAATGACGACTTGATTCGGCAATGGTTCTCCAAAGATGTCCACGTCACAGAACGCCCCTTCGAGTAAAGGAGGTTGAGGTCGTTCTTGTTGAGGAGGCAGTACGTTGTCCACACCGACGACGAAGCCAACCATTTTGGTTTGCGAATCGACAACCTCACGAACTCGCAAGAATCGGCCGCGATACGATTCTGTCGATTCCGTTCCGGCGACGTTTACGATCGCCTCAAACTGAAACATCTCACGAAAGGATTCGGGGGTAAGATTTTGTCGAGCTTCGAAATCACCGACGACTGAAACAAACAGTCGGTGTATGACTTGCAATGGCAGCTGGACCTCGACCTCCATTTCCGTGCCGCTGTAGGCGACGAATAGCTCCTCGCCCACACCAACGTACTGGCCAACTTCGAGCTGCACGCTTCCCACTCGCATGTCGAATAGTGCCGCGATCTTTGTTCGCTCGATATCCCGGAGAGCTTGATCTTTCTGGACTTCCGATTGTCTTGCCGCCGCTCGTATCGCTTTGATTTGAGGCGTGATCAAGGCAATGCTGTTTTTGAGTTCTTGAACGGCTTTTTCTTGCGTCAACAACTCGCGTCGTTTCTCGTCGATCGACGCGTTCGAACCCGCTCGCCGGGACAACAACGTTTGCTCGCGGTCAAATTCTCGTTGTAATATCTCGAGCATTTGGTTCTCGAGTGCGAGTTTTTTCTCGTTGTTCGCGATCGATTGTTCGAGTTGTTCGATTTCCGCGTTTTGTTGATCGATTGCGGCGTCCAGTTCCTCGACACGTGACTGATAATCGGAATCGTCGATTTCCAGCAACACCTCGTCGGCCTGGATTCGTGAACCCGCACTCAGGTCTGGATGGATCTTTTTGATTCGGCCTTCGGCCTTCGACCTGAGGCACCGCTCGCCACGATCGAGCGTACTTGGCCGTCCCGTACCCGCTGACCATCGGGCGAACATCCATTCGTTCGACGACGATCGTTTCTAACACCCGAGACGCTTCTTCCTCGGTCTGCATCGAGAGCGGGGGCGAATGTTTTACCAGCCACGCGTAGGCAAAGATCGCCAATAGGATTGGCGGGAATACAAGCGATCGCTTTCCCCACCTCCGCCATGATGGGGCTGAACTCATGTTGTGTTTCTCGCCGTGGTTGGTAGATCAATTGGTACGGAGACGCGTGTACGAATCGTCGCTGGATTCCCTCCGAGACGTGCCGTTCCCATTGACGGGACGCCGTTCGGTAATGCAATGCGCATTGGAAGACCTGAAGAGGCCACAAAAATCCAGGATATCCACCGCCAACACCAAGGCCGTCAATTGAATTGGGCAGCTCGGTGAACGCTGCGACAAGTTACTCAATTAATGTGACGCGGTCCCGTCACCGGTCGCTCGCTCGTGTGATTGACGGCGAGTGAGTAACCAATTGGGATCCGATCCTCCGAAGCGAAGGTTTTTGGATCCAGCGTTGCGTCGGTTGCTCCGACGTAAAAGTGGGCGGGAACGCTGTTGCCGTCAGCACGCACGTAAGAAAACTGATACTTGGGTGTGTCAAACCTTTTGGTGACTAATTCTTCTTCGGCTGCTACGACTTGGGAATTGCCGCGCAAGTCTTCAGTCGCGATAGCGACAACAGGCGAAAGTCCCGAACGCCAGTCCGGGGTCGACTTTTGATCGTTTGACTTCGCGTGGAGAGCGATTGTTCGTGGGAGGAATTGTTTGCGGGAGCAATTAGGACAATTGCCCTACATTGGTGTGGGCTTGTTTTGGTGGCGTCGTGGATTGTGCGGTGCGTAAACGGTAAGCTAGAGAGCGATGTTGCTTCGCGGTCCGGGGAAATCTATGCGTTCGTCCCTCACTCAAGTCCTGTTGATTGGCATGGTGTTGCTCGCGGGGGTGTTTGCGTTTGTCAGAGTGACGCGCGATTCAGCGAATAAAACGAACGACCCAAATTCGACGACCGGGAAAACAGCACACGCTCCAGCAACGACCGCGTCTGCCACCGCCCCCGCAACGAAAAAAGATCGAGGCTCGAACGCACCGAACGATACCGACGCCCTCACCGGTTCGTCGTCAACAACGAGAAAGGTCGAACTGCCCGAGGGGATCGTTGGCACGGCGACTTGTGCCGGCTGTCACCCGGCACAGTTTGAATCGTATCAGCAGACCGATCACAGTCGCTCGCTAGCGGCATGGACGCCCGAGACCAGCGTTCCGCTGGATCACTTCACACACTCAAAAAGCCGTACGGTCTACACCGCATTCGAAGAGGCGGGGAAACTGTACCACCGCGAAGAACTTCAGATTTCCGGCGAATCAGACGGTGCTGATCCGTCGCGCATGCCGACGGGAACGTTACCGGTGAAGTACGTGATGGGTAGCGGTGCGTTTGCACACGCCTATTTGCTGCAGGATGGGGAATACTTGCTCCAGTCGCCGATGACGTGGTACACCCAACCGCAACGATATGAGATCGCACCGAGCTACGACGAAGAACATCATTCCGGATTGACACGGGTCGTGTCTTCGCGATGTCTGTACTGCCATGCCGGGAGCCTATCGACACCAACTGGCAATGAAGACGTCGTGACGATTTTTGAAGAGGCGATCGGTTGCGAACGCTGCCATGGGCCCGGTCAATCACACGCCCAACTCTATCAAAATGTGGACGATTCCGACGCAATTGCCTTTGCCAATATAACCGATACGCTCATCGTCCATCCTGGTAATTTGAGCCGTGATCTTGCCGACGCGATCTGCGCCCAGTGTCACTTGCAAGGAGACATCGTCGTCGAACAAGCGGGTAAATCGGTTTGGGACTATCGCCCCGGCGAACCGCTCGATTCAACCATAATCTCTTACAAAATCGACGATCAAACACAGTCTCAAAAAACGTTTGTTGACCACTTTGATCAGATCTGGCAAAGCAAGTGCTATTCACAGTCAGACTCTCTGAAATGCATCTCGTGCCATGATCCTCATCACGCACCCTCGGAAGAAAACATCGACGTGGTGCAACGCGAGTATTGTACTCAGTGTCATCAGCATTCCGAGTGTGGATTGTCCCTAGAAGAACGCATCGAACAGGAGAACGATCGCTGCGTCGCTTGTCACATGCCGCGAATCAAAAGTGAGGTCGCTCACGCGGCGACGACCCATCACACCATCGGTATCCACCAACTTGATGACAGGAAAGACGGCACACCTCAGGGCACCGCATCCGTGGTAACCGACGATCCCATGTCGAAAGTGCTGCGTCGGATGCGAAGCCCTGTGGAGGAGGTTTCTGCGGACGAGAACGCGTCTCGAAACGACCTCCTAGCCCGAGCCATGCAACTCGTCAAAATTGATATTCGCCAGCCGAGGGAGAAGGGATCCGACTCGCCGCGTCCTCAGTCACCCCTCCGGGATCTGATCGCGCATGCCAAAGACTCCCCGTCGGACTTGGACGTCTTGGTTCACATCGCGTTGCTGGCGCGGTGGGAGGCCGAGTGGTTGTCTATGCATCCGAGTGAAACATCCGAACAGGAATCCTCGCAGCGGTGGCAGGTCGCGGGCGCGTATGCCGAACGAGTCATCCGAGTCGAGCCGTCGCCCAACGATAATCGCAAGAAGGCTCTCGACGTACTCTTCGATGTCCACTACGCGGCGCAGCAATACGCCGATGCGGTTGCCGCGGGACGAGAGCTTGTGGCCTCCAAACGATCTGAAATTCATCAGTACAATTTGGGGTTGGCTCTGGGCAAGATACGGCGTTTCCCTGAAGCGGAACACGCATTCAAAGAGTCAATTCGAATTGACGGACGATACCTGCAACCTTATCTATCGCTGATCAAACTCTATCAAGCCATTGACCCGGCACTCGCCGATCGTGTCCGCCGTAGTGCCGCAGCTGTCCAAGCCAATCTCGAATCAAAATGAGCGGGCTCGGTCAACTCGGTTGGTCGCGCGAAACCGCGGCGAGGCCAACGTGGTTTCGCTATCGACCCGCAATCACGCCGTGGCAAACAGGCGGCCGGATTGGCGGGCGTTCGAGGCCGGGGTTGGTGGTGCATCGGTGAAGCCTTTGACAGGCTCCAGTTCGATTTCTCGGAGTGTTCGCTGGAAGACCTCACGTGCTTCGGACGAGCAGTTTGCGATCAGCTCGCGAACTTCATCGGGGTGCGTGACTTCCGTGATCGGCGTGATACCGCTCGCCGTTTGACTGAGCACCAGGATGCGACGTCCGCATTTGACGAGCATCAGTTTCGTTCGTGGGTCGAGCATGACGTGACCCAGCGGAGTCAATGCCGATGCGGGTAACGGTTTGGACGCCGCGGCGCCACCACCAAACTTGCGACCTGCCCAAACGAGTGCGCAGAACAATGCCAAGACGATTGCGAGACTTGACGCGACCGTGACTAAGGGGCCGATCATCTTCGAACGTGACGATTCGGGTGTTTCGTCTAGAGGGAGTCCTGCATTGGCTTCGACGGTTGCCTCATCAGACTCCAGGACGCGGTACACCGGTGGGCCTGTCGCGGTACCGTGATCGTTCGCGAGTTTCTTGGTGTCGGTGACACGGGGGTTAAGCGCCGGGAAGCTGCCACTGCGGGCGACGACCTGAGGACGCGAGTTGTCTTCGTCGTGTGAAGTTTCATCAGCCGAATAGGACGTGAAGTTGTTTTCCCAGGCACTGGCGGTTGGTAAGGTGAATGCCGCGAAGATTGCCAGTACCAGAAGGGCCCGGGTAAGCTTGGTGGGGATGTTCAACACTAAGCTCCCACAAGTTCGGTCACGCGAACACAGAAGTTGTCGTTCATGACCAACACTTCGCCGCGTGCGATCAAGCGACCGTTGGCGAAAATATCAACGGGATCACCGGCGAGTTTATCGAGTGCCACGACGCTGCCTCTGCGAAGACGCAGGACTTCTTCGAGCCGCATTTTGGTGCGTCCGAGTTCGATCCGCAGGTCCATTTCCACTTCATCGATGAGATCGACGTCGTGGGTGGTTTGCTCAAGATCTGCAGGGGACAGATCTCCGAGGGCGAAGGGGCGTGCGACATCTCTTGCCTTGCCCTCTTCGTCACCCGTGGCGGCGGAGAGGGATTGGGAAGCCTCGTTGAGCAGGGCTTCGATGTCATCCGTATTGAGCTGTTCTTTGGCACCGCTCGAGCTGTCCGTTGTGCTCATCGCCCGTCCTTGGGTATTTCAGTCCTCGATCAGTTGGTAGTCGTTGAATCCGACTCCCAGCAACATGTCTTCATCCAGCAAGTGGTTGCATATCGTCAAAATCCGTCGTTCGAGCAAGCCCAATTGGTTGTCTTGGAGTTCTGAAAGCTCGCTGTTGCGGATTTTTTTGCGGATTTCGTGGCGAAGACGGCCGGTTTTGCTCTCGAACTCTTTCTCCATTTTTTCCCGGTTTTTGGCCCGGATCAGTCCGTAGAGTCGCAGTTCGACGCGGAAAGATCGGTCCGTATCGGTGGGGCTGAAGGTTTCGCCGAACGTTCCCAGTTCGAATTCCTCGACCTGGTTTTCGTCAGACGTTTCCTGTTCGGCTTGTTTGGCACCCTCTTGGACAGACTGAATCAGTTGTTGTTCGGCCAGGGCGCTGACTTGTTCGGCGCTCGGAACGAGAAAGAAAAACATCCCGGTTTCGATCACCACAATCATGCCGACAAAGCCTATGACCAGCCCCAGGTTGCTGCGCGGACGCTGGGTAGGCGGATCGGATTCCGATTCGGCTTGTGGTGTTGCTTCGTCTGCCATGGCATTCTCACTAAGGGAGTCGATGACGGTGAGTCAAGAAAGGATCTGATAAAAAATCGGGCAACTGCCTCGATGGGTGGTGTTAGCGGGAGGATCGATTGGCGGCGGAATCGGCGATTCCACGCGGGTCTTCGATTCGTTCGTCGAGCATGAAGACTTCGACGCGTGAATCGTTGCCGAACTTGCCACCGGGGCTGTTGCGGGTGATTGGTTCGGTCGCTTCCGCGGATGATACGCGGAAACGATCGGAGGAGATCCCTTCGGTTTCCACGAGAAATCGCTTCACCGCAGCGGATCGCCGGATGGCGAGCAACATGGCCTCGTCGGTTCCACCGGTGCGTGCTGCGAATTCGGCGGAGACGTGACCGCGGACTTCGATTCGTTGTGGTTTTCCTCGCAGTTGTTTCGCCGTTTGTTTCAGGACGTTGAGTGCTTCGCCGCTGAGTCGGTCGCTGCCGACCTCGAAGAACACGACGCTGCCCACCGCGGTCATCTGACCGGGCCGAACGATCCGAACGTGTTGCTCTTCACCGACGGGAGCTTTTTCGGGAACGCCGCCTTTGGCGGTATCCTTTTTCTTGGCTCGGCCGGTTGTCGAGAGCACCGCGAATTCGGTCTCGCGAGGTTTCGATTTGCCCGGTGTGAGCGCGTCAATGGTTTTCGCGTATCCGAATTGTTGCTGCATCGAATCAACGAGTGCCTGATACGTTTCTTCCTCTTTGATTTCGCTGAGCGAAACCAACATGATGAAGAACGTGAGCAGGAGGCTCATCATATCGCCGAATGTGACAACCCATTCCGGGATGCCCATTGGTTCTTCTTCTTCCATTTCCATCAGGCTAGCTCGCGTTGTTTGGCAGGAAGATAGGTTTGAAGTTTCTGGTCAATCGCGCGGGGGCTTTCACCAGACTGGATCGCCATCACGCCGCGGATCGCGATCTCCATACTGAGTTGTTCGTTGCGGCTCATCAGTCCGAGTTTTTCAGCGAAGGGGCTGAAGAACACGTTGGCCACGATTGCCCCGTAGAGCGTTGTGATCAGAGCCACTGCCATCCCGGCACCAATCCCCGACGGGTCGGACATGTCTTGCAACATCATGATCAACCCCATCAGGGTCCCGATCATTCCGTAGGCTGGTGCGAAACGACCGAGTTGGTCCATGATGCTTTTGCCTTCGCGGTGACGCATTGCCATCCCGGCGACTTCAGTACGCAGCACCTCTTCGACGATTTCGGGTGCCGTTCCGTCGACGGCCATTTGCAAACCGGTTCGTACGAGCGGGTTTTGAATGTCCCCGATCTTGGCTTCGAGCGCGAGCAGGCCGTCCTTGCGGGCGACTTCAGCAAGTTCGACGATCGACTTGATCAACGCAAGCCGGTCTTCGGCTTTGTTCATGATGACCTTCATCGCAATCATCGGGCTCTTGATCATGCTCGGCAGTGGGAAGCAAATCAGTGCCGCAGCGAACGCACCCCCAACCACGACGAGCCCTGAGGGGACGTCGATGAACGCGGAGAACGGTGCGGCTCCGAGCATGATCGATGCGAGGATCAAACCCATGGCAAGGATGAGACCGATAAGGCTGGCGATATCCATTGCGAATGATTCCTAGTTTGTTTGATTCAATGAGTCTGCTGGTGAACCACCAAAGGCGGTCAACGGGAGCGGAGGTGGCGGCAAGAAGTGTTTTTGTTGTTGGTATGCGATCGAGCGATCGACGACTTCGTCCATCGTTTCACGAACCACAATTCGCTCACCGCTGTTGAGCGTCACGAAGGTGTCACCACGACGGTCGACGTACCGAATTAATTCGGCGTTGAGGATGAATGCCTCACCGTCCAGGCGTGTTAGTTTGATCATCGCCAGTGGCCCCCCGGCTACTTTCGTTGGTGACATACGATTGGTTTTACGTGCAAGGCTAGATCACAAAACGTGACCACGCGTCCACGAAACTTGTATTCAGGACAATGCGGTACGGGGCCCCCGTTTCACTGATCGTTACAACCAGCAAACGTCAAACATCCCGCAGATCGCAATCACCAACCGTTAAGCCAAGGTCGCCCGATCGAGGGGTGGTTGAGTGTGGTGAAGTCCGACTGCGCATAAAAAAAGCCATGCTCAGTGGATGAGCATGGCTAGGTCGGTTGTTTGTAAATGTCGCCGGTTAGTTTCTCGGCGTTTCGTGACTGTCGTCCCACAATCCAGTGAGTTGGTTGATTGCCGAGTGCAATCGACTTTTCACCGTCCCGACGGGAATGCCGAGTGCTTCGGCGGCTTCGCGATACTTCAGTCCACGGTAGTAGACCAGCTCAACGACTTGTTGCATCGGCTCACCGAGCGAGGAAACCGCGTCGTGAACCCAGCGGCCGTTCTCCTCTCGCGAGGCTTCGGCCAATGGATCGGCACTTGCGCCAACGAGTTTCTCAGACCAGCTGCCGCCGCGGTCGTCATCTTGTCCGCCGCTTGGGCGATCCAAACTGACCATCCGGTGACGTTTGTTGCGTCGCTGGACATCGATCGCTTGGTTGGTCGCGATCGCGTAGAGCCACGGGCGGAAACGACGGGTCAGGTCGAATTGCTGGCACTTCAAGTGAACTTGCAAGAACGTGCCTTGGAAGGCGTCTTCGGCCATTTCCGCGTTGCCCATGTATCGACGCAGGTACGCGTAAATTTCACGTTCATATCGGCGCATCAACGCCTCGTAGATCGCTCGATCGCCGGTTTTGCGATAGCGGGCGATAAGATCTTCGTCTGAAATTTCCTGTTCAGGAGCAACCGATGCCACGCGGGCTCGAACCTGTTCCGATGCACGAGGCGTAGGAACTTTTATCGGCTTTTCCGGAGCAGTTGTGCTCATTGAAAAGTTCATTGGTTCCGTCTTCTAGATAAGGGATGAAAAGATCATGGAATCGGCGTTACAGAATTCTGCTGGAAACGCCAGAGAAGGTCAACTTCTCTCTTAGATAAATGCGTGTGGAGAGGGGGAGGTCCGCCACGAAAAGGGGCTGTACTCGGCTGGGAATCGAAATAATCGTCAAAACCGGGTGGATTCACCTATCGCGGGTGCGGAATTAGCCGTTCTCCACACGGCAATGGAAAATATATCGCCTTCATTATCGTGTTGAGGGCGCCGAAAGTCAACTAGTTGAATTCGTCATTTCATGAGGTTACGAGGTGTTTGGGTAGCTGTTTTCCTGCGTATTAGCTAGCAATTCGCGAATTGAATGGACGTGGACACTCCCGAAGCGGCTTTCCTGGACATCGCGTCAGGACGCGGCGGGCTTTCGCTGTCCGTCCGTTGTCTTAGAGGCCGCTCATTTCAGGTGGTTTTTCTCGACCCAGTTTAATAGCCGCCTTCCGGTTGTGCTCATCGGGAGGTGTCGGAGTTGTTCGGGGCTGCGAAACGCCCATGGATTGGCGAGTTTTTTGGGGCCGCCCGTTCGGGTGGCTCGGTAGACATTGAGTGTGATGCGGAATTTCGTGACCGCGTGTTTCATCGTCTTGACCATTTCCACCAAACGAATTTCCCCGCCGAGGTGTCCGGAGAGCCACCCCTGGAAATGTTCGGCGTTGCTGGCGTCGGGAGGACCGGCTTTGGGGAAATCCCACATCCCGGCGAATCGGTTGCCGGGGGGAATCTGGCGGACGAGCCAGCGGCCTTGGTTGTCCCCCACGAGGGCGGCGTATTCGGATCGGGCTTCGTACTTCGTTTTCTGTGTTTTAGCGGGGATCTCAGCCTGCAGGCCAGCGGCTCGGGTCCGGCACATCTTGGCCACGGGACAAATCAGGCATTTGGGCTCACGTGGGGTGCAAATCAACGCACCGAGCTCCATCGCGGCTTGGTTGAGCGACGCGGGACCACGGCTGCGGTCCGTGGGGGAAAACCTGCGTGGCAAGAGTTGTTCGGAGAAGGTCCACAGTGTTTCCTGCGAGGATTTTTCGTCGACGCTGTCTCGCATCGCGATCAGGCGGCTGAACACGCGAATCGTGTTGCCCTCGAGGATCGGCAGTGGCAGGTTGGATGAGATCGAAAGGATCGCTCCCGCGGTGTAGCGACCGATGCCGGGTAGCGCAATCGCGTCACGGTACTGCAAAGGAAATGCACCGTCGTGGATTTCCACAATCTGTTTGGCGGCCGCATGCATCGATCGGGCTCGCCGATAATATCCGAGTCCCTCCCAGATCCGCATCAGCTCGCTCTCGTCGGCCTTCGCGAGGGCGGTGGCGTCGGGATAACGCTTTAGAAATCGCAGGAAATAGGGCACCACCGTGGCGACCTGTGTTTGTTGGCACATGATTTCGCTGACCCAGACACGGTAGGGCGATGGGTCACGGCGCCAGGGAAGGTCGCGGGCGTTCTCGGCAAACCAATCCAGCAATCCGCTGCGCACGCGGGCACGCCAACGGGCATCGGTGACCGTCGCGGCTGTATCTGCGTTCGCTGCCGGGATTGCGTTCGGAATGTTGGCCGCAGTGCTTGGCGAGTCGCTCACTGTTCCTCGAGCTTCCCGAGTCTCGCGGTGGTGTTTCGCTCTGTCTCACCACGTTGATAGCGGATATGCAGCACTTCACCAGGCATGTGGGCATCGATCGCTTGTTGGAGGTCTTTGAATTGCTTAATGGTTTTACCATCGACCTCGAGGACCACATCGCCGGGTTGCAGTCCAGCTTTTTCAGCCGCCTGACCCCGCAGCACTTCGTTGATCAAGCATTTGTCGAAATTGTCGTAGCACTGGACGCCAAGAAAGCCGCCTTGTTTGAAGATGATCTCAAGGCCGGGGACGGTTTTTCGCAAGGCTTCGACACGGTCGGCGGGCGCGTCGGTGCCGTTGAGTGTCAGTGAAACACGGATCGGCAATGTGCCGAGCTGATCGATCAATTGACCGTTCATTTTGACATATCGCAGTTCGAGTCGGCGGAGTTCAGCGATATCGCCGAGCGTCGCCAGTTCGTCGGCATCAATCTCGCCATGTAATAACGCCAGCGTTTTGAGATCGGGCATCTGTACGACGCCTTCGAGGATATCTTTGCGGATGGCGTCGCCTTTGAGCCGGGCATATTCAATGCCGTCGACCCACTGCAGCAGTTGCAGCAACGCGGGGTCACCATCAAATTCGCCGTCAAACTCAACGATCCGTTTGAGTTCGCTGCGTGATCCGAGGATGAATTCTGCTGTGCCGATCAGCACGCCAGCCTCTCCGAGGACATCGATCGCGAGGGCGCGCCGTACGTCACGGACTTCTTTGGTTGCAATTTTCGCACGGGTGCCTTGGCTGCCACCAAGCGATGAGATCCGAACGAGTTCATCCCACGCGGCGGTCGACACGTTGTCCTCGCCGGCGTCTGCGGTTTGATTGGACGAGGGCATGATCGGGGCGTGGGCCGCAATTTCCTGAAGGATGCTGATCACGCGTTCGGTCGTTTCCAGATCTCCGGTGTCGAGTTCGGTTACGAGTCGTTCCACCGCAGGTTGTCCGACTCGGGTTAGGTCGGCGGTCGCCCGTTTGCGTCGGAGGTACGAATTGCTGGACAATTGCGTAACCCAACGCTCGATATCTTCAGCAGTTGCTTCGCTGGTGGGATGGCCGGGAGCAGGCAGGGCCCGAGCGGTTGACGAGCTAGTTTCCGAGTATTCGTTCGCGGCGTCAGATTCGTGGCCCAGGGCCTCTGATGTTTGACCCGGGGTGGTTGCGGCGGTGGGCTCGTCAGCGTGGGCACCGGTTTGGGAGGCGGGGCCTGCCGCAATACACAGTATTACGGCAACCATCGGCGCAAGGTGGCGAGGGTGGAACGGGACGCCGATCCGACGTCGATTGGCAGCAGAAGGGATCACGAGATTTCTTGGGCGGGTGGGCGATGGATCGATCGTCGGTTGCGATAGTAACAGCGGTGACTCGGGTACCCCCGAACAGACCTCCGCATTATTCTAACGCATTAGTCGCCGTGACCAACATCACCTCATTCCACATATCTACGAGTCTGAAGTACCGATGTCTAACCGTCCCACCTGGATTGTGCTGCTCGGCTGGATCATCGCCGCAGCGATCATTTTGTCTTCTCCGATAGCGTCAGCGCAGGATGACGCGACGGATTCCGCAGCCGAGGTTGTCGAATCCGCACCCGAAAATGCAACCGTTGACGCGGAATCGCCGGGCGAAGTCGAGGTTGAAGAAGAGGAAGTCACGTTGGCGAGTTTGAAAGCGGAAGTCGAAGCCGCCGCGTTGGCCGGACACAACGGTTGGATGCTGGTTTGTTGTGCACTCGTGTTGTTCATGACGGCGCCAGGGTTGGCGATGTTTTATGGCGGGCTTGTGCGGCGGAAGAACGTGCTCAGCGTGATGATGCAGTGCATCTTCCTGATGGGAATGATGACCGTCCTGTGGGCCCTCTACGGATACTCGTTTGCTTTCGGCGGCAGCGGCGGGTGGTTCGGTAATACCGAATACCTCTTCATGAACGGGGTGCAGCGGTATTGGGACGACGCCACCGGGGCAGCAGTGACGCCGATGGAAGGTGGCATCCCTCGAATGACCCATATGTTGTTTCAAGGGATGTTCTTTATCATCACGCCCGCGTTGATTTGCGGTGCGTTTGCCGAACGGATGAAGTTCAGCGCGATGGTGATTTTCTCCATCCTTTGGGGCACCTTTATTTATTGCCCACTGTGCCACTGGGTTTGGGATGGCGGACCGCTCTCGTACAACGAAGGCAGTCTCGCCGGCGGTGCGTTGGATTTTGCCGGTGGAACGGTCGTCCACATCAGCAGCGGTATCTCGGCACTCGTGGCGGCGTTGTTGATCGGACCGCGGATGGGATTCCCACATGAACCTTTGCAACCGCACAATTTGACGTACACCGCACTCGGTGCCGCGATGTTGTGGGTGGGATGGTTTGGATTCAATGCGGGCAGCGAGTTGTTGTCGGATGATTTGACCAGCAGCGCGTTTATGGTGACGCACTTTTCCGCAGCCGCCGGTGCGGTGGTCTGGGCGTTTGCCGAGTGGATTTGGTTGGGCAAGCCTACCGTACTGGGCGCGAGCAGCGGTGCGGTCGCCGGATTGGTTTGCATCACACCTGCCGCCGGATTTGTGCAACCAATGCCTGCACTGGTGATGGGCGGGGTTGCCGGTCTGATGTGTTTCTGGTCGTGTTCACGACTCAAACACATGTTCGGCTACGACGATGCTCTCGATGCGTTCGGTGTCCACGGTGTGGGCGGAACGCTCGGTGCGATCCTGACGGGCGTTTTCGCCACCCGGGCGGCCTGGGACGTCAGCAACGGTGTTCCGATCGGCTTGATCGAATCCGGTGGCAACGCGACGTTGTTGATCGGTCAGATCGTGGCGGTTTTGGTCACGTATGCATTCGCCGGGATTGGCAGTCTGGTCTTGCTCAAACTGATCGATATGCTCGTCGGCTTGCGAGTACAAGCTGAGCACGAACAACGCGGCCTCGACATCGCCGATCACGGCGAAGAAGGCTACCAGTTCGCTTGAGCTAGCAGCTTTAAGCAGTTAGCAGTTAGCAATTAGCTTTGGTGCTGCAGGGTCGGTGGGAACCGGCCCTGCAGGCACGAGCGTCTTAGCCGCGTGAGCCTACGTTTTCTTCGGGTAACATGCCCCAGCGACCGACTTGGCATTTCCAGTCGCGGACGAGTGCGGTGCTGAGGTACCAAGCGTTGGATGCGTATCGTGGGATCAGGCGACCTGGATCGCTGAACATGCGATATGCCCATTCCATTCCGAACCGCTGGTATACCTCGGGGGCGCGGGTTGCCGTTCCGGCGATGAAGTCAAACGAGGCTCCGAGCTGGATGCTGACGGGAACGCCGAGCTGTTGGTAGTTGGCGTGGATCCACTTTTCACCTTTGGGTTGTCCGAAGGCGACGAACAGCAAGTCGGTTTTGGCGTCCCGGATGCGATCGAGCTGTGCGGTATGTTCTTCGTCGGTCAGTTTGCGAAACGGCGGACTCTCAGCACCGGCGACTTGCAGTCCCGGGTACATCGCTTGCAGTCGGGAAGCACACGCTTCTGCGACCCCATCGGCGCCGCCTAAGAAAAACACTCGGTGTCCCTTTTCGGCTGCGCGTTCGCAAAGATGAAAGATCATTTCGCTGCCAGCAACCCGTTCGGGTAGTGCCTTGGTTTTGAGATGGCTTCTCCACACGATCGGTTGTCCATCGGCGAGGATCAACGCGGCATCGGCGGTGATGCGACGGACCTGCTCGTCTTGCGAATTGAGCATGCAGTAATTCAAGTTGGCCGTGATCGCATAAGAGGGCTCGCCCCGGGCGATGAGTCGGTCGATCGCATCAATGCTTTGTGCCATATCGAGCGGCGCGAAGGGGATATCCCACACTTCGACGGTCTCCCGCGGTGCGGCGTCATATGCCCGCTCGTCTTTGACAGCGTTTCCCGGCGATGTTCTCAGTTCGTCGTCTTGGTACCTATGTCGCGGCGGTGGGGCGGCACGGTTGGGTACGAAAACGGGTGCGGTTGTCGAGTTTGCAACGGTCGTATCGAGTGTCGTACTCATGGAACGCCTAACAGATCGTGGTCAGTAGGGAATTTGGGGCAATCGCGGTAGACTGTGTGTTCAAACCTACGTCACAAAATGCACTCGGAAAGTTAATCGCTCGATGTTGTTGTTCTCTTTGGAAGGATTTTCCCCCGCCGCGATGTCCTGTTATGGCGCGTCGTGGAATCGCACCGAGGCGATCGATGCTTTGGCTGCGTCAGGATCGACCTGGGACAGGGTGATCACACCCGTGACCGATCCCGTCGAGCAACTCGGGAGATGGCTCGGATCGAGCAAGTTTCCGGCCGAAGAGATGACCGTGGTGACGGACGACGAGCGACTCGGCGAACTGTCGGTGGCGGACCGTATCGGTGAGCTGATTGTGATCCCATCGCGGGGCGAATTGGTCGCCGACACGCTCGAGGAAACCGCACTCGCCGCACTCACCGCCATCGCCGCCGAACAGTTGGCCGACAATCCGCATGTTTGGTTGCACAGCCGATTTTTAACTCAGTGTTGGGACGCACCACGTGACCTTTTTCCCGTCGATCAACTCGACGAAGAAGACCTCGAGCCGATGGACCCCTCGGAGTCGATCGAACATGAGTTGAATTCAACTGGCGACGTCCGCTGCAATGTGCCGCCAATCCTTGGTGACGTTTGGCCGCCGGACCGAATGATCGGGAGCAGTGACGATCCGGATTGGATCATGGCTTGGATGCGGACCTATGGATGTCAGATCCGATTGGTCGATGCGATGGTCGGGGTGCTCAGTTTGATCGCGGCAGCGAGCAATCAGAAGGCGATGTTGCTTACCGGCACAAGTGGATTTGCGTTGGGGCAGAACGGCTGGGTCGGGCATCGGTCCGGGCCGCTGCGGTCCTGTCATTTGAACGTGCCGCAGATCATGGGCGTGTTGAACGCAAACACCAACGACGTCGTGCTTGGGGCAGGAATCCGCGACCGGCGAGTGACGTCAGCGGACGCGCTGCCGGATGTCATTGCGTCGTTGATCGATGATCCCAAATCGTCGCCGATCGCGCCGGAAGTTTGGGCGGCCCGCGATGACGACGATCACGGGCACACTCGCGGCGAGGAAAAGGTCGCCGAAACACCGAGCGTCGTGACGATGTCCGCGGGAGTCAAAGCGGCAGTCACGACAGCAAATTGGTTTTACGTTCGTGGCGGGATGCAAGCCGCAGGCGATCGGCAACTACAAGTTGAGAGCGGTACCGAATCGCCGCACGCGAGCGGCGACGGTTCACGTGATCCGGGAAACTTATTCCTCAAACCCGATGACCTAAACGACGTCAACGATGTCGCCCGTTTAAGGCAGGACGTTGCCGAGGAGTTTGAAGCAAAGCTGACGTAGCGATCGATGATGGGCGTGTGTCCCATCAAGCGGCGTTTACGAATGCGCGAGTTCCTGTTTCGCTTTTTGCAAAAACTGCAACGCGTCCATCGGTGTCATGCTGTCAATGTCAACGTTGCCGATGCGTTGGATCAGCGGATGGTCGGCGTAACCAAAGAGGGTCAATTGGAACGTGTCTCCCGACTTGCCGCCGCTCGGCGGCGCAATCGTGGGACGGTCGTGATTGTCACGGTGGTCAGCTTCGAGTTGGAACAGGATGTCTTTGGCGCGAGCGTTGACTTCCGGCGGGATACCGGCTAGCCGTGCGACTTGGATGCCGTAACTCTTGTCCGCACTGCCGCTGACGATGCGGTGCAGGAAGACGACGTCGTCTTGCCATTCCTTCACGGCCACGTTGAGGTTGCTCACCCGCGGCAAGGTTTCTTCGAGTGCGGCGAGTTCATGATAGTGAGTCGCGAAGAGCGTCCGGCAGCCGATCTGTTCGTGCAAGTGTTCGGTGATCGCCCAGGCCAGTGACAAGCCGTCGTAGGTGCTCGTTCCGCGTCCGATCTCGTCGAGAATCACGAGACTGCGCGAAGTCGCGGTATTGAGAATACGTGCAGTCTCGACCATTTCGACCATGAACGTACTCTGCCCACGGCTGAGTTCGTCGCTGGCACCCACACGTGCAAAGATGTGATCGGCGATGCCGATTTCGGCCGAGTCGGCGGGCACGAAACTGCCCGTTTGAGCGAGCAGAGTGATCAGCGCGACTTGGCGGATGTACGTGCTCTTTCCCGCCATGTTC
This sequence comes from Aporhodopirellula aestuarii, assembly GCF_023701485.1. Taxonomy (GTDB): domain Bacteria; phylum Planctomycetota; class Planctomycetia; order Pirellulales; family Pirellulaceae; genus Rhodopirellula; species Rhodopirellula aestuarii. Next base: position 48,369 of record NZ_JAMQBK010000022.1, on the reverse strand, counting down.
GGGCCCGTGATCAGGAGGATCATCCCCGACTCGGGACTCTGCATGCAATCGTTGGGGACAAATTCGCCGTGCGGCATCGAGACGTCGAGCACGGGGTGACGCCCGCCTTCAATCCGCAGCACGCTGTCGTCGGTGATCCGTGGTCGATTCCAGTGATGCTGAGCGGCGACTTCGGCGAGCGCGGCGAGCACGTCGACACGGGCGATCGACTCGGCAACCTCTTGCAGGACGGCGAGGTTCGCGTGAGCCATCTGCCGCAGTTGTTGGAAGATGTTCTGTTCGCGAATCGTTGCTTGGTCATCCGCGGCGAGCACTTTTTCTTCGTACTCTTTGAGTTCCGGCGTGATGTACCGTTCGCAGTTCTTGAGTGTTTGTTTCCGGATGAAATCTGCGGGGACTTTGTCCTTCTGCGCGTTGGAAACCTCGAGATAGTATCCGAAGACACGGTTGTAACCGACCTTCAGATTCGCGATCCCGGTCTCGTCCATCTGTCGCTGTTGGTAGTTGGCAATCCATTGCTTGCCCCCTTTTGCGAGTTCACGAAGTGCGTCGAGTTCCGAGTCATAACCGCTGCGGATGAAATTCCCGTCGGCGGCATTGATCGGGCACTCATCGGCCAACGCGTTTTCGAGGTTGGTGCGGAGTTCGGGGCAGAGATGCAAGCGAGATTCGATTTCGGTCAGGCAGTGGCTCACGCGATCGGTCAGCCGTGCCTTGAGGTTGGGCAAGCCGCTGAGAGTTATCGCGATTTGTTGCAGGTCGCGTGGTCCGGTGCGACCGGTGGCGATGCGGGCGAGCAATCGTGTGAGGTCATAAGTTTCGCCCAATATTTTGCGAACATCGCCGCGGAGCGAATGATTGCCAACGAATTCCGACACCGCGTCGGCTCGGTACGCGATCGCCTCCGGTGCAATGAGAGGTGCAGCGAGGTAATCGCCTAGCAATCGCGAGCCCATCGGCGTGACGGCGCGATCGATCACACCGAGCAGTGCGCTGTCGCGGCTGCCGGTTCGCATCGTGCGGTTGATTTCGAGGCTGCGCCGCGTCGCCGCGTCGATCTGCAACACCGGGCTACGGTTGTGGCAGGTTAGAACGCGGAAGTGATCGAGCGAACCACGCTGTGTTTCTTGTAAGTACGACAGCACGGCACCGGCGGCCCGGATCGCGGGCCCCGAGTCGGCTTCGAACCCGAGCCCCTCGAGACTGGAGACGGAGAGTTGTTTCGTCAACGATTTTTCCGCCGCGTCGCGGGCGAAGCTCCACGCCGGACGGCGCGTCCACACCCACGGCATCGTGGTGTCGGGATGGATGTTTGGATCGTCCTCGCAGTAAATCACTTCCGCCGGAGCGATCCGGGCGAGTTCGTCGTCAAGGCGCGCACGAGGAAAGACACCCGATTCAAACCGGCCGCTGGAAAGTTCCGCCCACGCGATCCCGACCATTGGGGACGACGGGTCGGACGCCGATGTTTGGCCTTTTTTGCTGCCTTTGCGTTTGCCCGACGGGTTGGATGCAATCACCGCGGCGACATAGTTGGGCTCTCGCGGGTCGAGCAATCCTTCGTCGGTTAACGTTCCGGCGCTGACAACACGCGTCACTTCGCGGCGTACCAGGCCCTTGGCGAGTTTGGGATCTTCGACCTGTTCGCAAACCGCCGCCCGGTAACCGGCTCGAATCAGTTTTTGCAAATACTGATCGAGCTGGTGGTGGGGAAAGCCCGCCATGGCGGTTGGGTTTTCGCTGTCCTTGTCTCGGCTTGTGAGGTTCAAGCCGAGGATCCGTGCCGCCGTTTTCGCGTCGTCAAGGAACAACTCGTAGAAGTCGCCCATGCGAAAGAACAGCAATGCGTCGCCGCACGCTTCTTTCGCTTCGTGATATTGTCTCATCATCGGTGTCATGACGAGAATCCTAGCGACCTACCCGCTCGTCGGACAGAACCGAACACTCACATTTGTGAGTAAGGTTTGGGCGAGAGGACGAATTTGTCGATGCGGTTGACCGTACCGGCGTACCGCGTGTTCTTGCTCAACACTTTCCAATCGGGATGCACGCGGAACGCCTTCCACGATTCCTGCCGTGCCTCTTCGCTCGGATACAGCGTCAGGTATGTCAGGTTCGGCATTTGTGGGCCGAGTAGGCATTGGCCGATGAAAATCGGGGTGATGCCGCAATCGAGAAAGATCGGGACTTCACCGTTGTTGAACATCTCGACCTTCAAATCACCGACCCGCTCATTGGGGCTTTCATAGAGTCGCAGTTCATAGACGCGGTCGGCGTTGCTAAGACTACCATCGGCGACTTTTAATTCTGGCCAGCACGCCATCGACGAAAGCAGTTCGCTACGAATGCGTTCGTAGGGCGGGTTGTTAGGCGCGCGATCGAGATAGGGTTTGGCAGCGGTTTGATAATCACTGTCGCTGGCGAGCGAATCGCGAACCGTTGCGATTTGATCGAGAGAGTCGTAGGGGATCACAACAAAGATCGCGTTGACGCCAGTGGTATCGTTGGGGCTCGGTGCGAACGCGCCGACGGTTTGAATGCCTTGGCGATTGAGTGCAGGTAGCAATGCATTTTCGAGATAGTGATCGACGGTTTTTTCGTCGCCTTTTTCACCCAAGACGTAGCTGCGAACTTCGTAGAATTGCGATCCTGCGGCGGTGTCGGAATCACTCGTTTGCGCGTGTGTGGGGGGCATCGAAATGGTGACCATGGCGAGCACGGTCAGGCAGGTGGCGAAGGTGAGTCGAGAGTGCATGGCGGGGCGTTCACGCGGGCGGAGGGGAGGGGGAGATGAGCCCGATGGCTCAAGGTTTCCTAACATACCCTAACCAAGAATTGTTGGGGTACCGGCCGGTGAGAGAAGGCAGTTTTGCACTGCCGAAATCCAAGCGAGCGTCCGCGACCGGGCACATCATGTCCCCGGTCCGTGGAGTCGTCGTGAAAAGAGACCGAAAGAACTCGGATGCCCACAAAAACGCTGTTTTTCTGGGATTGACGAAGATTTTCGGCCGATTCAACGAACGTCAGCCCATGGCCGCGAGCTGACCGCGTTCGGCTCCACGCGAAGGCGAACTCGCGGAGGTATCGACTAGCCTACGTGCCTGCGCATCTGGGTCAACATCTGTTTTTTCGATTTCACGCTTCTCAGCTGAATCCGAGAATCTCATCGCCCCTAGCCGGGCAGGACACCCGGTTCTCTAACGAGCGACTGGGACGGAGGTTGCGTCGAGATTGAGCCCTGGGAGGGATTTGCTAGCAAATCATCGAAATTTCCTCCGGAATACCAAAAGGGGGGTGCCCCGGCGGGTCGCTTCGCCCGCCCGGCTTGGGTAACTTGTCAGCCGTCCGGTTCTACCCCGCATTCGTTTTCATTTTTTGGCAGGAACGATTCTCTTGAGCGATTCTTTGGCATCCAACGCCAGCGGCCTGAAAGGCCCTGTGCACCTGGCTGTGGATTTAGGTGCATCCAGCGGACGGGTGATCGCGGGGGCGGCCGATGGCGGAAAAATCCAGCTTGCCGAAGTTTGGCGGTTCGAGAACAAACCCGTCCGGATGCAAGCAGACCTACTGTGGAATCACCTGGGGTTGTGGCAGGACATCACCCACGGGCTCCGCCTCGCCGCGGATCAAGTCGATGCCAGCCCGCTCGGCGAGATCGCTTCGGTCGGCGTCGATACATGGGGGGTCGATTTCGGCTTCATCGACGACAAAAATCAGCTCATCAGCCCGGTGCGATGCTACCGAGACCCCCGCAACCTGGGGCGGATGCAGGATGCCCTCAAGCGTGTGTCCCGCGAGGAGATTTTCGCCGAGACGGGATTGCAGTTCATGGAGATCAATACGCTCTACCAACTGCTTGCCGCCCAACAAGCCGGAGACGTCGGTTACCAGCATGCGACTTCGCTGCTGATGATGGCGGATTTGTTCCACTGGATGCTCTCGGGTGAGCGGACCATTGAGGCGACCAACGCGTCGACCACCCAACTGCTGTCGCCGGTCACCGGCAAGTGGTCGGAAAAGTTGCTCGGGGCGTTCGATTTCCCTTCGCACTGGTTTCCGACTCCGACGCAAGCCGGAACCACCATTGGTGAGGTCCAGTGCAGCGTTGCTACGATGACCGGTTTGCACGGAGTCTCGGTAATCGCGCCGGCGACTCATGACACGGCGTCGGCGGTACTCTCGGTGCCCGCCGAAGAGTTCGCCCCCGCGAAGCCGGATTGGTGCTATATCAGTTCAGGGACGTGGTCGTTGATGGGGGTCGAGTTACCCGAACCGAAGGTCACCAAACTTTGTGCGGAGTTGAACTTCACCAACGAAGGTGGCGTTCACGGCAGCACACGGTTGCTCAAGAACATCGGCGGTTTGTGGATCTTCCAGCAGATTCGCGCGGCGCTGCAGCGTCGCGGTTCGGCACCCTCGTGGGCCGAGATGGTGGAAGCGGCAGAGCAGGCGGAGCCGTTCTCGTTGATAATCAATCCTGACGATCCGTCGTTGTTAGCACCCGCCGATATGATCGACGAGATCTGCTCGTTGGCAGGCCGTACGAACCAGCGTGTCCCGATGGACGACGGCGTCCTGTTCCGCGGGGCACTCGAGGGGCTGGCTCTCCGTTATCGCCTCACGCTTGAGTCGCTCGAACGGTTAACCGAATCGTCGATCAAAACGATCCACATCGTGGGCGGCGGTTCATTGAATGCGTTGTTGTGTCAAATGACCGCCGACGCCTGTAATCGCACGGTGGTCGCGGGGCCGGTCGAAGCGACCGCGATCGGCAACGTTGCGATGCAAATGATTGGTAGCGGCAGGCTGCACAGCATCGTTGAGGCTCGGGATTTAGTTCGCAAGAGTTTTCCGACGAAAACTTACTCGCCGGGGAACAGTCGGGTTTGGGACGAACCGGCGGCACGTTTCGCGGAACTGTAAATCCGATTCCGGAATCGTCAGTGTTCGTTTCGTATTCCTTCTGTTCATGTCTCACCTTTGATGGCTTCATCCCTCACCGAACACGACGAGTCTGGGCGGCTGAAGCGGGAAATTCGCCGCGCAGCCCACGCGGCGCGTCGGGTTCAGCCGCACAAAGATAGGGTCAGCAAACAGATTACGGATGCCGTTGTCGATCTCGCAATTTACCGTCATGCCGATTGCGTCATGTGGTATGTCGATGTGCGAGATGAAGTCCGGACCCGTCAGGTGTTGGCGGATCAAATCGCGAGCGGGAAACAAATCGTGGTTCCGTACTGTGTGGATGATCAACTCGAACTCTTTCGCCTCGAATCAATGGAGGAGCTGGTTGAAGGCATGTACGGAGTTCTCGAACCGAAAGCGGAGCTCCGCGGCCGCCCGGATAAAGTCGCCTCCGTCGATCAGCTCCGTTTGATCCTTGTACCTGGCGTTGCCTTTGATCGCGAAGGCGGTCGGCTTGGGCACGGCAAAGGTTATTACGATCGCCTGCTGCAGAACGTGAGGCCTGACACGCTGCTCGTTTCACTGGCGTTTGAGTGTCAGGTGTTTGACAAAATTCCGATGCAGCCGCACGATGTCCCGATGGATCTGGTCGTCACGCAGTGCAAAGTCTATGAAGGGCGAGGGCGAGGCGGCTGATGAAAGGTTCCTGCACGACCAAGATGGGGCATGCCCTTGAAGTGTGTTTGGCTTTAGGATTGTCTGCCTGGATGCGGATCCGTGCCGACGAGAGCGGGTGGCGGTTGAGATGTCCGTTAATCACTTTTTATAAACGGACGGCTGGCGAATCATGGTAATCAACGCAGCGGTGCATTACGCGTGTTTAGCGATGATGGATCTGGCGATTCATGGCGAGGACGGTGTGCCGGTTCGATCGAGTGAAATCATCCGTCGTAATGACATCCCAGGCCCGTTTCTGGTTCAGATCTTGCGAACCCTTCGGTCAACCGGATGGGTCAAAGCGATCCGCGGCAGTCAGGGTGGGTATCAATTGATCGTCCAGCCCGATGCGATCACGCTGCTCGATATCGCCGAAGCGATCGGCTGCCCCGACTCCATCGCGCCAGCCCAGGATGACGAACCGTCCGCCCAGCAGGTCCTGAAAAAACACTGGCGGGACGCCGACGAACAATCCCGGATCCAACTCAGCCGCGTGCGGTTGGGGGACGTGATCCGCAGCATTCGCGAGAGCGACGAGCCGATGTTTTATATCTAGCGAGACGGTTTGGAGTTGTCTGGGTGTCGGCTGCGTTCGCGTCCGAGGGGAAGAAAGGTCGTAACCGGGCTACGGCGACGATCGAATCGCGATTGTTGCGGAACATTTTTTCACCGTTGAGGCCGCCGCAATCGCCTGATTATGATCCGCCGAGGCATTTCGCTGGTGGAGGCCGCCGATCGGCGTCTCCGGTCACGATTCGGAAGGGCCACCACTGCCGCGAAATGTAATCGTGGCGCAAAATTCGCTTCGAAATTGGTATACGGCGCCCTCCACGGGCGGTAAATTGGCCAAGAAAATGCGACAATCAAGCAACATTCAGGCGAGGGCTAGTCGTTCTCGCTCCACCGCACCGGGGAAAGGGCATTCATGCTGAAATTGGAATCGAAGTCGGAAGGATCCGTGCCGCAGCCGCACGAAAGCCATTTCTATCACAACTTGGTTCCGGCATATCAAGCTCTTTGGCCGGCGGTCGCGAAACGTCGGATTCAGGCGAATCTCACGGCTCTGGATATCCCCTCCGGGACGCGAGTTTTGGAAGTCGGTGTCGGCACCGGCATGTCGCTCGAAGCCTATCCGCATCATGCGGAGGTTCTCGGCGTCGACCTCTCCGAATCGATGTTGGCCGAAGCCGAGGTGTTGATCGACAAGAACGAATGGCGGCACATTCAGGTGCGTTCGATGAACGCGGAGGAATTACAGTTCGACGATGCGAGCTTCGATTTGGTGACGTCGTTTCACACGATCAGCGTCGTTTCTCGTCCTGAGCAGATGATGCGAGAGATGGTTCGCGTCTGCAAACCTGGAGGGCGGATTCTCGTCATCAACCACTTCCGCAGCGAGAACCCGTTGATCGCTCGCGTGGTCGATTCCGCAGGCGGCATTACTCGCCGACTTGGCTGGCGAACCGACCTCGAGGTCAACGATTTGTTAACCGAACTGCCAATCGAAGTTGAGAGTTGTCACAAGAACAACCCGCTTTCCCTGTTCCGTGTGCTTGTCGCCAAACGCATCTGAGCACGTCGTTAGCTGGAAAACACTTCGTTCTGGCAGACGTATTGGAGTTTTCGATTTTCACGTAGCGGAGCCTCTCCGAGGCTTCCGAAGCAGAAACGCCCGCAATTTTCGGTCTCGGGGGATTCGATTTAATTACTGCGGGATTTCAAAAGTAGCGGAGCGGCGCGAGCGGACTGTTGAGTTAGTCGTTTCGCAAACATGAGTGAGCCGACAGCGCCAGCTGCGGGCGTCCAATGAGCGCATCGTAGCCGTAAGGCCCGCGGCTAGCGCCGACGGCTCACTAAATCAACAGCCCGCGAGCCGTCCGGTGACTCGGGACCGGACGGCTTGCGCCGTTACCGCTAAAAAAGGCACTAAAACAATCAATGTCCCCCGCAAACGAAGCTTACGGGAACGCTCGTTCGCAGAGCGAACGGCCACACTAAATAACTTCACAGCCTCTCCGAGGCTCCGGAAGCAGAAACGCCCGCAATTCTCGGTCTCGGAGAGACCAAGCTATCTGAGAAGTGGCGTTTTCCAGCTAGACGTGTCGAAAGCATCGCCACGTCGAATCGCTTGGCGTGTTGAATCGACGGTGATGGGAAGCTCGGGGGTTCGTCGTTGCGGGACGGTGCTGCCTGCCTTGTTCCGCGGCAATTCCACGCGTATCTATGCAAGCCCCGATCGGGTACGCCTTTGCTCTGCACCGGGGCACGAGCATCATGCCGCGGCGCAAGTATCAAATTTCGATGTTGTCCGCATCGATCGGGAGTTCACGACCCATCCACAGCGGAGTCGCGATGAACCAAACGACCGTGCCTACCAAGGCAATCGTTTTGACCGTTTCAGGAGCCATGGTGCCCGTGAAATAAAGAACGCTTGGGATGGTCACCAAGGCGATCGCCACGGCCGAAACGATTTTGAGTGCAAGGTTCATGTGAGCGTCTGGGGAATGGGGTGATTGTGACGGGCAACGGATGACGATGCGGATCGTTTGACAAGGTTGTCAACGATCCGAGCATCACGTGGTGCTGAGGTTAGACTTATCACGCATCAATAGGCTCAACGCGAAATAGATCACACCGGATGCGATCCAGCACGGCACAACCGCGTAGGCGGCGAATAGTTTTTCAGGGAACAGCGACGTCGGTACGAAGATCAGGTACAGACCCAAGGCAACCGGAATCACCCATGCCAATAGCACGGCGAGGTTAAACGAAGTGCCGCGATGGAAGGCGTCTTCTTCACGCATGCCGAAGCGTTTCATGAAGTAAAAATCGACGAAGATAATCGCACCCATCGGCCCGAGTACCGTGCCATAGGTGCCGACGAACCCGAGCAATTGGGCCGAAAGGTTGGGGAAGGCTCCCGCCGCGGTCGCGACGGCGCCGGCTACCAATGTCATGACCACCCGAGGGCTTTTCGGAAAGACGCCTTGAAAGGCAAGCCCGGCGCGATAGATCGTTGGGTTGGCGGTTGTCCAACCCGCGATGATTACGCAAATGATACCGGTCCATCCGAGTGCACCCCACGCCAACGCACCCGGGTTGGCGGTCACGTCTTGGGACAGTTTGATTTGCGCCGCAAGCAGCAACGCGGCGGCGATCCAGGCCATGTAGTGACCCAGGAACATGCCGATTGCCGGAGCCCATCCCGATGACGCGCTGCGTGCGAAACGAAAGATGGAAAGGTCGGCCATGCCGAAGTGCATTGCACCATTGCACAGCCAAGCGAAGACGACGATCTGCCAAAATCCGAATTGCGAGGCGCCCTGTTTTGATTGGACAACTTCGATCGCGTTCTGCCAAAATTCTCCCTTCGACAAAGCGGAGATCGAAGTGGCGTCCATTTGGGCGAGGGAAACGATGCCGCACGCGGCAAAGATAGCGATCATCCAAGGTGCCGCGATATTAGCGACCCGCGCGACGGTTTGGTATCCGGCCGCTGCAATGATTGCCATCACGGCGCCGACCAAAATCACAATAATCGTGAAGTCAGTGCTTCCCAGGGCGAACGTCGATTCGGGGACTTCATACATCGTTCCAAACGGGATACCCACGGCGCTGGCCGAGACCGTCACCATCGCACCGGCGAGGAAACAAAACAGCACTCCGTTGACGACATTATAGAGTTTGACCAATCCGCTACCGGCAATGCGTTCGAGTTGGTAGTACAACGTCATGCGTTTGGCGATCGCAATCGGTGTGACGAGGAACCGCCAAGTCAGCACGGCGAGGAAGTTGCCTAGCAACAGTCCCAGCAAGAGATCCGATAGGCTAGCGCCAGCGGCAAGAAAGAGGGGACCGATCATGAATTCGGTACCGGCGGCGTGTTCGCCGGCATACATGCCCCAAAATTTCCCGGCGCCGAGTAATGCGGAGTCGGGAACCGGTTGCCGTTCAAACTCACCACTCGTGATGGTTTCCGGTTCGGTTGAATTTTCGTCGCTCAATGAATCGTTCCTTGCGTTGAAAAATGCGTGGGGTCATTCGCCAATTCGGTTGCCGAGACCGTTGGTCGGTTCGCCAGCAAAGGTTGGTCGTGGGATGATGTGAGGTTGGGTCAGGCGATCGCGTTTTCAGCCGCGTCGCTGCGGCTGGATAACACAGATGATTCGTATCCGCGAACTGCGTCCAGCCATTGGCGTCCCACGGGAACTCCAGAGGATTGGCAATAATGATCCCAGATGGCGCCGAAGGGCATCGTCTTTTGCTCTTCCATCAACGCCAATCGGGCGGTCAAATCGCCTTCGAGTTCGAGGCGTTTCAGTTCTGCGGTGGGTTCAAGCAACGCCATGAGCAACGCTTTGAGCGTATTTCGGGTGCCAATCGCCCAGGCCGCGATGCGATTGATGCTCGCGTCGAAGAAATCCAGCCCGATGTGAACGCGTTTGAGGTGATTGCCCCGCACGATCTCTTGCATGATCGCTTGCAATTCGTCAGACATGGTGACGACGTGATCGCTGTCCCACCGAACCCCGCGACTGACGTGCAGCAGTAATTCGGGGACATACATCAATGTCGAGGAAATTTTATCGGAGATGACTTCGGTGGGATGGAAGTGACCTGCGTCGAGGCACAGCACTTTGTTTCGCGTGATCGAATAGCCCATGTAGAACTCGTGCGAGCCGACCACGTAACTTTCCGAACCGATGCCGAACAGTTTGCATTCGACGGCTTCGAGCAAATGCGAGGCATCGATGGGATCGGCAAAAATTGTGTCGAGAGATTCTGCGAGACGAACGCGGGGCGTCGTCCGGTCGGCCGGCCGGTCTTTGTATCCGTCTGGAACCCAGGTGTTGTTAACGCAAGGATTTCCCTGCGCGGCTCCCATTTCGGCTGCGATTTGACGGCACGCGATCCCGTGGTCAATCCAAAATTTTCGAATGCCCGCGTCGGGGTGGGCCAGCGTCAGGCCATCGTTCGCCTTGGGATGCGAGAAGTAGCTCGGGTTGAAGTCGAGCGAAATGCTTTGGGCGCGAGCCCACTCCATCCAACCTTGGAAATGCTCGACGCCGATTTCGTCTCGTTCAACGTGGCCATCGAATTCGCCGTAGAGGGCGTGAAGATTCAGGCGGTGACGTCCCGGAATCAGCGAGTACGCCATCTCGAGATCGCTCCGCAGTTCATCAACCGTTCTCGCTCGGCCGGGATAGTTTCCCGTCACCGCGAGACCGCTTCCCAGGGCTTCGCCGGTGTTTTCGAAACCTGCCACATCGTCGCCCTGCCAGCAGTGGACGGAAATTGCGATCGTGGAAAGCGTTTTTAAGGCGGCTCCGACGTTGACGCCGATGCTCTGATATTGCTCGGTGGCTAACGCAAATGCGGAGTCAACGTTCGAAGAACTGGTCATTTTTTCGCTATGGTTGAAGAGGGCGGGGCTCGTTACGCTGTCGCGGCCAGAGCTTCATTGATGGGAACGATTCGCCCACTATCGTGGAATGAGATGCCGTTACCTGCCCGAGCCGATATTGGAACTTAATCCATTTGGTTGCCTCGCACCTCTACAATTGTGCACCCAATCAGCATAAAAGTGCCAGCAGCCTAGATTTCTTCGGAATTCCCATGAACGAACCGATTCGAGTTCTTCGAAAAAGCCAGTTTTTTCACCCCGATGGCTTTCCCATCGTGGTCGCAAGACGCGATCCGCAGGAACCTTTCGGGCTACACTCGCACGAATTTTGGGAAATCGTGATCATCACCGGCGGCAGTGGGCGGCACGTTACCGGAGTGGATTCATACGAGTTGGCGGCTGGCGACGCGTTCGTGATTGGTGGGGCACGGCCTCACGACTATCAGGATCTCGAGGGCTTGAGGCTGATCAACATTCTGTTTGACAACGACGAGTTGCCCTGGAACCTGGGGGACCTGAAGGAAATGCCCGGATACCACGCGTTGTTTACTCTCGAGCCCGCCTTCCGCCAGCGGCATCGATTCGACAGTCGGTTGCGATTGAATCCGATGGAGTTGGCGTTTGCGATCGAAAAGATCGAGCTGCTCGAACGCGAGCTGGATGAGCGGACTGCGGGGTTTCGTGTGATGGCGATGACGCAGATGATGCAGTTGGTGACGTTTCTCGCGCGATGCTATGACCGTTTCCGAGACCCGCGGAGCCAAGGGCTACTCGAAGTCGCCGATGCGATTGCCCACATCGAAATTCATTACGCCGAACCGATCACACTCGATCATCTGATTCAGATTTCAAACATGTCGCGGCGCAATTTTCTGCGGACGTTTGAGACCGCGATGGAAGATTCGCCGATTCAATATTTGATCCGTTTACGAATTCGCAAGGCCTGCGAACAACTGCGTGTTAGCAAGAAATCGATCACCGAAATCGCGATGGATGTCGGGTTCTCGGACAGCAACTATTTCAGTCGAAAGTTTCGCGACATTGTCGGTGTATCCCCGCGTGACTACAAACGCAGGTATCTCGACATGCCTCCGACGAGCGGCACCGAAGCAGATCCGGATGACTGAAGTGGGGGAGTTTCACGGTTGAAAATGCAACCTGAGGCGACGTGCGGGGGGTGGCGTTCGAGACTCCTCCCTTGACCTGACAAGCGGGTAAGGGTTACCAAGCATCCTGGACCGAGCGGCAATGTATGTCGGAAGTGTGTGCAGACGGTTTGCATGTGATTGAATGCAAATCGTTTGCATGACGGCGGTAATGGGTCGTTCGTGCCCGGGTGTTCTGCCGATCGTTCGGCGTCGCCACCCCAAGTGTTGTATCCCCAAACAAAGATCCTGTAGGAAAGTTGCTAATGTTTCGATCCGTATTGCTCGCCATCGCGGTGGCGTTTCTTTCCGTTGGCTCCGTTTCTGGTCAAAGTGCCGAGGCTGCGGAAGTCGTTTCGTATCGCTGCGAAAAATGGACGGCTCGTCACGAGCACGACGAGAAACAAGCCGACCAAATTTTCGATACTTTGAAGAAGCTCAAATGTGAAGTCGAACGTCATAGTCATAACGGCCATATCGACATTAAGTATCGCTGTCCGAAATGGCTCAGCCATACGACAAAGACTCATGAAGACGCACACAAACTCGAAGCGTGGTTAAAGGCGCTTAAGTTCGAGACAAAGCACGAGCACTAAATGTCATTTCCTATCTCTCCCGTCACCGCGTTAGGCGTGGCCAATTTGGCTAGTCGCGCGGTGCAAGGAACAGTGGACGCGGTCACGGACTTTGCCGACGTGCTCGGCAAGGGGCCCGATGCGAACGAGATTTCGTCGACCGACGAGGCTGCGTCGATCGAAGCCACCGAATCGATCCGTAGCGTGCTCGTCGATTGGATGCGTCAGTTCGGATTGCAGGGTGACGAACCCATTGACGTGTCTCTGGATAGCGAGACCGATTTGGTTCAGATTGAATCTCTCGGCGCGTCGTTACCCGACCAATCGAAGATTCGCGATCTACAAAATCGGATTAACAGTGACGAGTCACTGAAGCGATCGATCGTCGATTCGCTCGAAAAGATCCCAGGTCAAACCGTGTCGCTCGGCGCGAGATAGGTTAAACGCAGCCGCCTTCGACCCAATCGCTGGCGGCGTCCCAGTCGGCTCGCCCGGGGGTGAGGCCGTTGATCCAAGCGAGCGCGACGAGTCGTTCGCAGACCACACCGGGATCGTAGATTCCGGAGAGATCGCGTCCCGATTGTTGCGCCGACGCGACGGCATGAAAGCTCTGGTAGTGCAGTTCCGCAGCGTCAAGCATTTCGTCGGTTGATCGCAAGCGTGCTTGCTCGACGATCGCCTCGTCGGGTAGGTCAATCATCAGCCGCGTGACCGCGGTGAGATCGGCATGTTCGTCGGGCCACGGCAAGTCAAACTGCATGTCCAGCGCCCACTGCAGCGCCATCAGGGCTTCATATCGCCAAGCCAATTCCGTGGCAGCTCGGCCCAGCGTTGCTTGAGTCGACGCGGTGAGTTCGGTTTCGAAAAAAACTCGCTCTCGCGGCGATAGGGCCGCGACACCGATCGGGCAGCGGAGCTTCATGCGTTCGGTGTCGAGTGGTTTGCCGGTTAGGATCGACTCGGCACGTGTCGCGACCAGGAATAACGCGATCGCTCGCCGCGCGACATCGGCGGCATCGACTGGGCAAATTTCGCCGGCGCCACGAAGCGGAAGCAGCCCTTCGACGGGATCGACCAACCGGTTTCGAATTTGGACTTCGCAGTTGGCTTTGCGTTGCCGGGCGTCGGCGGGGAACGGGATCACCGCTTCGGGATCGGGGCCCTTTCCGCTGGCGTCGAGCAGCAAACGGCCGATGGGATCAAAAACGTGGTGGTCTTGGGTGATCCAGATCGCGTTGGCAGCGTGGGCCCAGGATTGCAGTTCGCGAAAGTTCGCGAGATCGCTACCAAAGAGTCTCTCAAGAGATTCATCGGATGCGGTGTGGGCGGCGTCGGCCTCGTCGTGGGCGGTCAAGCCGGCAATCGCGACCACGTGATGGCGATTTCGCAGATGCAGTCGGATCGGATCCGCGATCGGTGACGCGTGGCTGGGGAAGGCGGGATCCGCTAGCCACGCGACCAGTTCATCGGCATGTTCGATGGCTACATCGGTGGCCCGCTCCGCTGCCAATTCGGGGAGGGGAGGCAGGGAGCGAAGTGTTGAGACGGCGAACACGCGGCGTGTGCTGGTGTCGGCCGGGATCGATGGCAAGGCAGAGGGTGGTTGTGACACCGGGCTCAGCCAATGCCCCATTTTTCTTGGAACCAGGCAACACGGTCCGCGCGACGGGGGCTGTAATTAGCCGTCGGTTTGAATTTTTCTCGTTTGAGAAAACTGATCATCGAAGCGGCGGGAACCTGAGCATGCTGGGTGATTGCGTCGGTGGTTTCCGAATCGGCTTTCCAGTTGTAGAGGATCGCCTTTTCGCGTTCGAACCATTCGTCGAGGTATTGAGCGTCCGTCGAACTGACGACGACGTGCTCGTAATCTTTCTTGCAAAGGAACCCGAGGATTCGCCCAGCGAGGTCGCGGGTTCGTAACTGGTCACCGTCACAGGTTGCCGCAGCGACGTTCCACACGGAGGTGAATCCATGCTCATCGACGTCTTCCTTGTTGTACTGGAGTACAATTTCGACAACGTCTTCTTTCTTTTCGGCTTCTTCGGTCGGCTCAGTGGTCATAAAAGTCTGAGTACACTCATCGGGGGGGATTTGTGAGGAAATCAAGAGACTATTAGAGGCAAAAAACTGCTTCTAGAGAAGTCCCCCATAAAAGTCAGCTTGGTGATCGCCTGCCGATGCGGCATAATCGAAGGCGTTACGGGTGGCAAAATTGTCGACCCTAACAGCAGTTACCATGGACTCGGCAGGCACGGATGGCAGGGAAAAGGACGATTCGCAGGCGACCTCGTCATGACGCCGCTACCGGACTGTTGCCACTCGATGGCCTCTCACAAAAATCGAACATCGCTGCCGAGGAGTCCGCGGACGGAGTTGCTAGCGATCGAGTCGCCGAGGCAACTACCCAGTCCGGCTATCGAGTCGTTCGGCGGGCTCCACCGCCAGGCATCTCTGGTGGCGAAACCGCCTCGGCCCAAGTTTCGGACACGTTGATTTCGGGATTTGGTGCCAACCCGTTTGATCCGTACCATGCTGAAACCGATCGACCAGCCGGGTACAGCGGCCGACCGACGGAGATGATCGGCGGTGAAACGAGCCGCGAGCTACGAGAGCAAGTTCAATCGCTCTGCCCGCCTGTGCCCGGTGTCTACGGGATGTTCGACCGCACCGGGGAATTGATTTACGTTGGCAAAAGCAGCTCGTTGCGGAACCGGTTGTCGAGCTATTTCGGTCAATCGGCGCGAGGCGAAAAAGCGGGCAGGATCATCGAGCATACCCGCGCGATCCAATGGGAGACGCAGCCCAGTGATTTCGCCGCTCAACTTCGCGAGCAATCGTTGATTCGTCGTTGGATCCCCCGCTTCAACGTCCAAGGTGTACCTGAGCGTCAACGGCCTGTTTATTTGTGTTTGGGACGCAAACCCGCGGAGATGTTTTACATCGCCACGTCGCCGCCCGCGAAAACCGAATGTGTTGCCGTTGAGGGACCGTTCTTCGGTGCCGGTCGGATGGGACGTGTTGTCGACGCCCTTAACAAAACGTTTCGGCTGCGCGATTGCAGTCAGCAAACCGTGTTTCAGTTTTCCGAGCAGTTGGCGCTTTTCGATGTGCATCCGCGACCGGGATGCCTGCGGTTGGAAATCGGCACCTGTCTCGGCCCATGCGCGGCTGCGTGTAGCCGCGAAGAATACGCCGTCCGGGTGAGAGAGGCGGAGAGTTTCCTCGATGGGTTTAACGACGAACCGATCACGGCGACGCAATCGATCATGGAAAACGCATCCGCGAATCGGTTGTATGAACTCGCCGCGCGGGCCCGTGATACGTTGAAGTCGCTCAACTATGCCCAGCGAAAACTCGGGCATCTCGCCGACGCACGTCAAAAATATTCCTTCGTATACGCTTCGACCGGCTACGACGGACGGGCGATTTGGTATCTGATCCGGCGAGGGGAAATCGTTGACGTGGCGCCGGCCCCGGCGGACGCGGCGCACTTCCGCGAGATCAAACCGCTGATGAAACAATGGGCGTCACGGATCGCGGCAGGCAACAGCCGGGTGACGTCGGAATATCCTTACACGGTTTCTGTCGTGGCGGCGTGGTTCCGAAAAAATCGAGCCGAGTTGAAGCAGTGCTTCGCGCCCGAATCGGCGGGAAGAAAATACCGGCATTTGTCTCGCGTGCCCGTCGCGTGAAGCCGGCGCGGTCGTCGTGCGATCGTCTTCCCAGACTCACCGTTTTATGGAAAACCAAGCGACCTAAGGCGGCGCCAGCCACACGCGATTGTTTGCGTTAAACCGGATATATCGGATAAAACAGGTAGAAACGGTGCGCCATTCTGGATCAAAACCCCAGGTCGTGACGTAAACTGGCTTATCACCGTTCCCCACCTTTGCCTGCCCCCTCCTAGGACCTTTTGGATTTTTGGTATGACCCGAATCTGCCAGCGAATTGCAAATTTGTTCGCTTTGCCTGCTTTTCTCGCCTTCACGATGCCGATCGCGGCTCTGGCGATCGCTCCTGGTACGACCGTTTCGGCGGCTGATACTCTCCCTGAATTTTCGAAAGTTTCAGAGGGGTTTGAGCAGGTCGCCGTATCGGACCAGCAGTCTGATAAGGGGCTGTTCAATCTTTGGAAACGGGAAAAAGACTCGGCCGTTATCGGCGAGTTGCCCAAGAACTTTAAGGGCAAAAGTTACTTCATCGCCCTTACGCTCAGCAGCGGTGACCGGTATGCCGGTTTGCAGTCCGGTGACTGGGTTGTGCAGTGGCGTCGGTATGACAATCGGCTCGCCCTGATTGCTCCCAATCTTGACATTCGCGCCACCGGCGATGCGGAATCCAAGGCGTCGGTCAAACGCTTGTTCACCGACCGCGTCATCCTCGACGTGCCGATTCTCGCTATCGGACCTCAGGGTGGTCCGGTGATTGATATGGACAGCCTCTTGGTTGGCAACGCCAGTCAATTCTTTGGTGGTGCCGTTCGCGTTTCGAACTCACGTTTGTATTCGATCGAGTCGTGCAAAGTCTTCCCGAAGAACGTCGAATTGGCTTTCGAAGTCGTTGGTAACGGCGGCCGGTTGCAAACGTTGCACTATTCGTTCAGTGAAGTGCCGAGCAGTTCGGCAGGATTCAAACCACGGGTTGCTGACGAACGAGTCGGTTTCTTCACGACTTCGTACTCGGACTTGAGCAAGTACGAAACCGAGGACACTCGCGTGCGGTTCATCAACCGTTGGCAATTGGAAAAGCGAGATCCAAAACTCAAACTCAGCCCGCCAAAGGAGCCAATCCGCTTCTATGTCGAGCACACCGCTCCGGTCCGTTATCGCCGCTGGATCAAAGCCGGTATCGACTACTGGAACAAAGCATTTGAAAAGGTCGGTATCGTTGACGCGATCGTGATCGAATATCAAGACGCGGTCAGCGGCATCCACATGGAAAAAGATCCTGAGGACGTGCGTTACAACTTTGTGCGATGGCTCAACAACGACATCGGTACGGCAATCGGTCCAAGCCGCGTTCACCCGGAGACCGGCCAAATTCTTGATGCCGATATCATCCTGACCGATGGTTGGATTCGCCACTTCAATTTCAACTATGCCGATCTGATGCCTAACTTGGCAATGGAAGGCGTCAGTGCTGAAACGCTCGCTTGGCTCGGTACCCGACCCAATTGGGATCCGCGTGTCCGCATGGGCGCTCCCGAAAACGTGCATTCGCTGCGTGCGAAGTACGCCCGGCAAGCCACTCAGCCGATGGCCGGATACAAGATGGCTCAATCCGATCCGGCGCTGCTCGGTGATGACGAGTACGACGGCCTGATCGGTCACGTCAGCCAAAAGAACGGTTACTGCATGGCGGCGAGCAGTCGCAGCATGGACCTCGCTTTGGCTCGCATGAATTGGGCGCTGATTTTGCACTCCGATATCGAAGCTGAAAAAGACAAGAAGAAAGCCAAAGAAGCGAAGGAAAAAGAAAAGGAAGAAGAGAAGGCTGCTTCGGAAGCGTCTGACAACGAGAAAGCAGACGTGAAGTCGGAGGACGAGCCTAAGAAGGATGACGAAGCCAACGACGATGATGAGAAAGATGGAGACGAGGCTGACAAGGACGACGACAAGAAGGACACGGTCAAGAAAGAGGAAGAAGAACTCCTCGATGGCATGCCGGAATGGTTTGTCGGTCCGTTGCTCGCAGATTTGGTCGCTCACGAAGTCGGGCACACGCTTGGTCTGCGTCACAACTTCAAAGCATCGTCGTTATTGACTATGGCTGAAATCAATAGCGAAGAAGTGAAGGGCAAAAAGCCGTTCACCGCTTCGGTGATGGATTACACGCCGATCAATTACCGATACGATGTCGGCGATGTTCAAGGCGATTTCGCGATGATCGACATCGGCCCCTACGATTACTGGGCGATCGAGTACGGCTATACGTTGAAAGATTCGGATTTGGAGAAAATCGTAAAGCGATGTTCCGAGCCTGAATTGCAATACGCGACTGACGAGGATACCAGCGGACCTGACCCGTATGCTCGCCGCTACGACTTCGGTAAGGACCCGCTTTCGTACACGACCGAGCAAGCCAAACTGATCGAGCTGTATCGCGATCGTTTGCTTGAGAAATTTGTGAACGACGGCGATAGCTGGGCGAAGGCCCGCCGTGGCTATGAATTGACCCTCGCTTTGCAAATGCGATCGGTCAGCATGATGGCGAATTGGATCGGTGGTGCGTTTGTTAACCGTGACAAGAAAGGTGATCCTGGAAACCGGGTGCCTGTTCAAGTCGTGCCCGCCAAAGACCAACGTGATGCGTTGAAGTTTGTGATCGACACGAGTTTCCGTGACGAGGCGTACGGTTTGAAACCTGAAATCCTCGAACGACTCGGCGTCGACAAATGGCTCGATGGCGGTAGGCACTCGAGTATGTCCGACGAAGCGACATGGCCGATCCATGACCGCGTGCTGGACATGCAAGCCTCGGCGTTGACGCTGCTCATGAACCCGACGACGCTTCGCCGCGTCTACGACAACGAATTGCGTTTGCCTGAAGACGAAGACTCGCTGACATTGCCCGAGTTGCTCAACAGCGTGACGACGGCGGTGTGGTCCGAACTCGAAGAGGCGTGCCCCGAAGGCCGCAATGATCGTAAGCCGATGATTTCGTCGCTGCGTCGCAACCTGCAACGCGAACACTTGCAACGGCTGGTGGATCTGATTCTCGAAGAGTCGCCTGGAACGGCTGCCTACAGTCCGATCAGTAATCTGGCTCGGATGGAATTGCGGACGCTCGCGGCGGGCATGGAATCAACGCTGAAGAAGTGCGAAGGCAAGATGGACGCGTACACGCTGGCTCACTTGAGCGAAAGCAAAGAGCGAATCAAACGTGCCCTTGAAGCCGGGTACACCTACGGTAGCAAACAGGCTGGTGGCGGAATGATGATGTTCCTCATCGGCGAAGAAGCCGAGTCAAACTAACGGCCGATTCCTCGGAGTCTGCCGAATCACTCGATGCGGTAGGAAACTGCCACGACCAACGCGAGGCCAGCCACATTGTTGTGGCTGGCCTTTTTTTATGGAGGTTGCATTTCCTAACAGCGTCATTCTTCACGTCGCTCGGACTCTCGGGACGTCGATTCAATTACTGCGGGATTTCAAATGTACCGGAACGGCGCAAGCCGACCGGTGAGGTTGGAACGGACGGCTTGCGATGTGCCGCTAAAAGATCTTCGGCATGTGTTCGCTTTCCGAGCGAAGCGGATCCGCGAGGGGATCTCGTGAGAACGGAAAACCCGTTCGGCCTCGCGGAGATTGGCGAGCACGGGTTGCGTCGAAATCACGTTCAACGGCGAACCGCATTGGGCGACGAGTTCAGCCAAGCGGCCGGATCGAAGGAGATCAATCGATGCCCGGCGAGCACTCAGCGGTTGGTCACCAAGCCAGAACCGCTTAAGTGAATTGGCGAGGGCGTTCAGACGGCGTCTTTGTTCTCGCTCTCTTCGATGGCAGCTTCCGAGTTGCGGGCCGTTTGAGTGCGACTGCTCAGGTCGGTCAACAACGCCAAGCCTTCTTTGACGCAGATGGCAGCAATCAATAGTGCGGCAACGGCGGCGACGATCTTAAGCATGGGCAGGTTCACAAGCGCGACCGCAGCGAGACCGCACAGCATCGCGATACCAGCTTGACCGAACTTCATCATCGCTTGCATGCGAGTCGTGTGGCTCTGCGTCTGGTGGCTGCGGGTAATCGCACTGCGAGCCGAGGCGTTGGCAAGCTCTCGCATCGCCGATAAATCGCTGTTGCGCTCAGGTGCTTGCGAACGTGGGACCAACGGAGCATCGGGATCCGGTGCAACCGGTTGTTCCTTCGAAGTCACTTCGTTTTCGTTGGTCTCGGAGGTTGCCGAAGGAACCTCTTTGGCAACGGGCTCCACCGGTTTGGCAACCTTTTTGGGAGCCACGGGCGCGGGCGAAGTCGGTGAACTGGACGGTTGTCCTTGAACACGTTGCAACAGACGGTTCATGTAGGCTTCGATGGAATCGTCTTCAGGTTCACCGCTGCCGCTGTCCGAAGCCCCTGCGACGACCGTGTCAGCCACCGCAGTGACGTTCGGTTTACTGATCTCGTCCTGGACATCGTCCTCGGATTCGTATTCGTCTCGATGGAAGTCTTCGCGGTATTGATCGATTCCAGTCTTCAGTTGTGGCGTCGCCTCTTCAGCCTCATCCGCCGAGACTTCTTCTTGGACTTCGTTGGCGGGTGCTTCCTCGGCGACGTCTTCCGATTGCCAGTCGTTGCGACCATTCCACATTGCCGTGGCGGAGTTGTCGTCAAGCGAGGCGGCATCGGCATCGTCGCCATCATGAGACGAGTGTTCCTTGGGGGTGATTCCAAGGTCACGCATCAATTGATCGGCGAGCGATCCGGTCGCGATGTCCGAGGACGGTTCAGACGCTTCGTCTTCATTTGACCACTCGTCTTGGCTGTCGTCGGCGAACGACGATGTGTACGGTGGTTCGACATCGAACGATCCGACGGCTTCGACCGATTCTTGCGAATCGAACGTTGCGTCCGAAACGGGCGAGTCGATCTGTTCATCCGATTCGTATTGTTCCCGAGGCAACAGATACGTTTGCGATTCTTCAGGCCATGCAGGCAAATCTTCCGCGACGGGTTGAACCGTTTCTGGTTCCATTTCAGACTCAGACTGTTCGTCCGACGCGGTTGTGCGCCAGTTCGGTTCGTCCGATGTTTGGTCTTCCGATGCAGGCTCGTCAACGATCTCAGATTGGGGTTCGTCACCGAAAGCCTGTTCGTCAACGAGAGCGGAAGCCTCGACGACCGGCTCATCGGCGAGGACAGGTTCTTCAGTGACTGGCTCTTCTTCGACTGGTGTCTCAGCAACTGGCTCCTCAGCGACTGAATCATCTGCGTGGACCGCCTCCTCGGTGCTCTGCCAAGCCGACGCGGATTCCTCGGTCGGAACCGGAGGCATTGCGGACGGCAAATCCGATGCAACGACATCGTCAGTTTCGGAGAAATACGACATTGATGTCGATTGTTCTTCGTCGCTTCGATTTTCTGGTCTTGGTTCGACTGATGAGTAGGTCGGCCAAACGTCTTGATCGTCGATCGACTCCGATGGCTCGGTTGCCCAAGCGGCGGCCGGTTGCGAAGTCGCTTCCTCGGTCACGGTGTGAGAAGTAGGAACATCGTTTGGTGTGTCAAACGATCCCACATCCTCGGCGGCGGCTGACGGTTCGTCCGATTCCGGCTCCACATTCACGTGTGGTGTCGCGAGCTGAGCATCGGGATTTGTTTCGACTTCCCATTGAGGAGCATCGCTTGCCAAAAGAATGTCGTTTTCGCCAGCCGAACTCGGCTCGGGGTGCAGGTCGATCGATTGGTCGTCATCGTTGTCGAGAGCCAGTTCCGAGGTGTCCGTGACTTCTGATTCGATATCAGTGGATGGAAGATCGTTGCCGATCAGTCCGAATTTGGGTGTCGATGTTGGTTCTGGTGCAGAGTCCGATTTGAACGACGCGTCTGAGACGCCAATCACTTGGCGGGTTTGTTGTTCGAGATGTTCGATCCGATCGAGCGTGTCGTCATGGTCGCGATTGGAGCGATCGAACAGCTCACGTGAGTCTTTGGCATCTTGCAAGGCGCTGTCACGCTGGCGACGGAGTTCGTCTTGTTCGCGAATCGCGTGGTCACGCTCGGCTTGCATTTCTTGGAGTTCTTGCATCGCCGCTTGAAGTTTGGCTTCGGCGGCGAGCCGAGCCGATTCGGCTTCGTCGCGAACACGAACGGCTTGTTCGCATTTCTGACGTGCGTCAGCGAGGTGAGATTGAGCTTCTTGGTATCGACGTTCGGCCTGTTCTTGTTGGCGAACCCAATTGGCTCGTTCAATTTCAACGGCTTCGTTGTCCTGTCCGAGACGCGCTTTCAAGGTGAGCAATTCGTCACGTTCTGCCAGGACGGCGTTGCGCTGCGCAGCGGCGTCATCGCGTTCTTGACGAGCAAGGATCACGTCGTTGCGAGCGGATTCGAGATCGCGACGTGCGGCTTCGCAATCCATCTTGGCAGCGTCACAGGCACCTCGTGCGACTTCGCATTCTTGCAGTGCCGCTTCACGCTCGGCGCGAGCTTCGTCGCGTTCGGCATGGGCCCCGGTGAGTTGATCGACGAGGTGTTGGTTTTCCTCACGCAATCGGGAAAGCTGTGCTTGGGCACCGGCGAGGTCGACCGACAATTCTTCGAGATTCGTGCGAAGCGTTTCGACTTCCGCGGTCCATGAGTCACGATCGTTTTCATAACGCTCGCGATTTTCACGGATGGTTTCTTCCAGATTGGTGATGGTGCGGCGTGCGAGTTCGCAATCCTTGTCGAGCGATTCGGCGTCGAGTCGTGCGGAAGCGATTTCGCTCTGCAGTTCCTCAATCTCGTTACGCAGTTGTTCTTCGATCGATTCGAGTTCGACGCAGCGGACGGCTAGCTTCTTACGCGCCGATTCACTTTTGGCCTGTGCCTCGATGGAGGCATCACGTTCCTCGGCGATTTCGTCACGCTGTGCGATCGCTTCATCGCGATCAAACTCGAGGTCTTCGACTCGGCGTTGATGATCGCGGTTGCGTTCGGCTTCGAGTTGTTGCAGCGTTTCCTGTTGTTGCGACAAGAGCACGAGTTGTTCGTTGAGCGACGCGAATTTCTCTCGCATCTGCTCAACCGCCGATGTCGCCGCTTCGGCTTGCAGACGCGACGCGCGGATTCGCTCTTCGCCCTCGGCAATCTTTTGCTGGTGGATCGTTTCTTGTCGTTTGTATCGGTCTTGTTCCTCGAGTAGTCGTTCGATCTGCTGGCGATGCAAACGATCGCGTCCGTCGAGACGTTCCTGTTGGAGACGCAAGTGCTCACGACCGGCGGACAGTTCTTCTTGTTGGAGTTGCAGTTCGTCGCGGTGCTTGAGCAGGTCTTGATAGCGGCGTTGGAACTCTTCGTGGACTTCAATCGCGGCGGACTCCTGCGTTTGCAGTTCCTCCTCGCGTTGCTGCAGCGTTTGCATTTGCTGTTCGAGCGTGCGTTGCTGTTCCACCAGTTCGCGTTCTCGGGTCTTGCACCACGCGTCGCGGCGTTGGACATCTTGCTTGAGGGCTCGCCACTGTTTGGCTTCTTCGTGGAACGATTTGCTCCAATCCTGCGAAGCGTCCTCGCCCCGGCTGTCGGCATGCCCGTCAAAGCCGACCAGCCCATGGGCAACCGCTTGGCTGACCGCATCGACCGGACGCGGCGTGTTTTCGAGAAGTTCGAATTCGTAAGCGCCGAGTTTCAGTCGATCGCCGACGCTGATCATGCCTTCGGTGACACGAACGTTGTTGATTTGGATCGGCACCGAGTAGGCACGAACAAGAATTCGTTCGTGGTCGCGAATCAGGACCGCGTGCAGAGGCCGTAGCGTCTCGTCCTCGAGCCGGATCGAACAACCAACGCCGCTGCCTAAGGTGTAGCGGGCTCCGGCGAGTCGCAATCGGCGGGTCGGTTGCCCTTCGCAGCGAACTCGAAACTCGATACTCGGATCACGCCGCCATGTCGAAGGCGTTTGAGCCCATCGATCCAATTCCGCTTGATTTTGATCGTCAGACGAAGTCCGGCGTCCCAGCGATTCTTCTTTCGCGGTTGTACTCACGGCGTTACCTGTCATCGAGGGCTGCGAGAAATCCGATTGCCACGACGAAACCTCAAAGCTGGCAGCAGCTTCATCGAGCGAGGTCGTTGCGGACGGTGTGAATTGGGAGTGTTCGTTGGCCACCACGGATTTCCTTCTCACGGGGGGTGTGTTCCAAAGTCGGCTACGAAGGCCCACTTATTCACAATGGATCGGTTGTAACGGTCATACGCATGAAAGGAACTGCGGAGAATTTGCGACTGATTCGAGAAATTTGCTGAAGCAATAGGAAAAATGCCGGTTTCAATGTGAAAATCAAAGTTTTCTTGGAGCCCGGCGTACGAACCGGGAGCGTGTTGCGTCGCGCCTGATGCCCACTGAAGGATTTGCAAGATCAAGGCAGGGATCGGAAGGCTGGCCGGCATACTCGGTGCTGCGACTCGTCCGTCGATACAGATAACGAACGCAGGCGGAAAACTCGTTATTTGCGGACCGACGTGGGAGTCCTTGCAGTGGGCGGGGAACCGGTCGAAGTGGGACTCGCGTTGAGACGAAATGCAGGCCGTCTCCCCACTCAAATCACGAGCCGGTTTCAGCGTGGGGGCAATTCCCGCACGATGAAATCCGAAAAGTGGGAATTATTTTTGGTGTGGTGTCCGCTGCCCCCCGCTAATTTGCATAGATATGATGAAAGCGGTCATAAGGCACCGCGAAAATCGATCCCCTTTGAGATTTCACCAGAATCGCCCCTTTTCCGGAGAGCAAACCATGTCTCGCTTTACAAAACGCATCTGTCAATTTTGCCTGATCGCCGCGTCAATCTTCGCGTTCAACAGCGCCTCGACCGCTGAGGCCGGTGGATACCGCCAGACCTATTCGTCATGGAACTACCACCCCACACGGACGTATTACTACAGCACGTACCGCTACCAACCGGTCGTGACCGTGCCGACGTATCACCACCACTACTGCATCCACTATCCATCGCGACCACGGTATGTGTACTACTACAACCCCGTCCGCCGCGTCTATTGGGGCCGATACGACTTGCAAGCGGCCGGTTACTCGATGCTGAAACCGGAAGACCAAAAGGGCGATCTCGAAGCGATTCCAGAAGAAGCGTTCCCAGAACCAGCCGCCATGCCTCCGATTCCTGAATCCAGCGACGGCGTGGCGATGGCGAAACCGGAACTCAAAGATCTGCCGAGCATCAAGGCAGACGTCGACACCCCGTAGTTGGGTCGGTCGAAACGTTGATCAGATTCGTGCCCTCGTCGGAGAGATCCGGCGAGGGTTTTTCGTTGCGGTTGAGCTGATTGGCGGCCGATTTCGTAGACGGCCGATTAATAGCATGTTGAAGCTGCTCTAGCTGGCGATCGCCCCGATCCATTTGAGCAATTCATGGACGACCATGGCGATGAAGACAAACAGTCCTCCCAGGACGACAACCATCACCGCGAAGATCGCCAGCAGGATCGGCCAAGCGTGAGCGTTGTGTTTGCCGTCTTCGTAATGCTCGCGCATGAGCTTGAGGTTGCGGCTATTGGCGCGAAAAAATAGGTCGAAGACGTTTCCCGCCACCGGCACGCTGCCCACGACTGCATCGAGGACCACGTTGCCCAGCATCCGCAGCACCAGCATCGGACTGGCCCCGTGTTTTGCCATTGTCGCGATCAAAACGCCCGACATCGCCAGGCTGACCGCGTCTCCGGCGCCAGGGAGCAAACCCAGCAGGAAGTCCAATCCGAATCGGATACGGGTGCCCGGGATTCGAAACTTCGCATCCAACAGTTTGGTGGTGTTGTCCACCCATCGCATCGGTTTCGGTTGAGAGATCGATGATGGAGGCGGATTGCGTTTCAAGGCGACGAGACCAAGTGCGTTGGGGGGAAGACGGTCGATTCGACTGCCGACATCCTAACGCGTCCCGAGCTCATCCGCCCGAGGGGCGTCTCGGCTAGGCGGCTCTCACGATCGAGTCGGCGTGCATGTCGTCGATTACCGCGCAGACATGTTCCACGCCGATCGCTCGCATCGCTCGGTTGTCGGCGTTGCGGCGATGACGTCGGCTGCCCGATTCGTACTGCAATTGCAATGCCACGTGTCCGTAAGGACCGGAGTCACCGGGGCGTGTCGCGCCGTAGAGGCCGATCGTCCGCGTCCCTACCGCGACCGCCATGTGTAGTGGACCGGTGTCGCCGCTGAGGAACAAATCACTGGTTTCGATTAACGCTGCGAGCGTTTTCAAAGAGGTATCGGGGGCTAGCGTGGCGGTCTTCTCGGACAGCTCCACGATTTCCTCGGCCATCAGCCGTTCTTCAAATGATCCCCAAACGACCAAACTTTGGTAGCCGTATCGGTCAGCGAGATAGCGAGCGGTGGATGCGAAGCGATCCGCTTCCCACAATTTGGATTTCCACGTTCCCCCTGGATTTAAAATCGCCACGTGAGGGGCTCGGATCGAATTTCGATAGTTGGCGGCCCATTTCCGGTCCGCCGGCTCGAGCGGTAGATCCCAGCGAACATCGGGGTTGTGGATACCCAGCGGCGTCAGCAGTTCGAGCGATCGATCGGTGACATGGTGGAATACGGGGGCAACCGTTTCGCTATTAAAGAATCGGCTCAACTCCATCGCGTGTTTTCCGGAGAAACCGATCCGCTGTTTGGCACCGGACAGTTTTCCCGCCAGAGCGGACTTCGAGTTGCCTTGGCAATCGATCGCGATGTCGAATCGATGCTCACGAAGTGCTGCCCGAGCGGCGAGCAGACCTTTGGGTGAGGTGAACCAACCTCGCTGCAGTTCGATGACCGTGTCAATCGCTCGATGGCCGCGAACCATGGGGGCCGATTTGGTTTCGACGACCCATCCGATGTATGCCTCCGGAAAATGGTCTCGCAAACTGCACGCAACCGGTAGCGTCAGGATCGCATCCCCAATCGCACTCATTCGAGAAATCAGAATGCGCGGAGAAACCAGCGGGGTTTCAAATTCGGACATCGTTTTGGTCTTTGTGTCGCGGGGGCGTCGAGGTGGACACTGCAAACCTAACAATCCGACGGAACCGATCACCAGATCACTTTTTCATGTCCGGTACAACCCGTAAAACCACCTTAGTAATTATCAGGTGTTTTGCAAATCCAAAGAATCTGCGTGATTTGCGTAAATACCCCCCGGGCTGCCTTGCCGGACTGCAAAGCAACTGTACTATTGACCGTAACCTGTTGTCTGCTACCGCTTTGTCGGAAATTTGACAACTGCCCCGACCCTCGTACCCCCGTCTCCTGGAGGAGACTCGTGATGGCTCGATTTAAATCATTCTTCGTCTGCGCTGCTTTCTTTGCTCTTGCACCCGCCGGTGTCGTCTTATCGACGACTGCAGCGAACGCAGACTGGACTGACAATGTGTTTCCGATCAAGAGCCATAACTTCGGCACGGTCGCGGTAGCATCCAAAACGGAATTCCAATTCCCGATTTACAACACGACCGGCCGCGAGATGCACATTCGTGAAGTCCGCGCCAGCTGTGGATGCACGACTCCGATTCTGTCGTCAAACTACATCCCCGCTGGTGAAAAGGGCTTCCTCACCGCTCGCTTCAACACGCCGACCTTCCGTGGCAAAAAGGGAGCGACACTGACCGTCGTAATCGACCAACCGTTCTACACCGAAGTCCAATTGAAAGTGGACGGCTACATCCGCAGCGACATGGTCTTCCATCCCGGCAGTGTTGAATTCGGAACGATCAACCAAGGCGACACCAAAACCGGCTCGACCAAAATCTACTACGCCGGACGGAGTGATTGGCAAGTCGTCGACATTCGGGCCAACCAACCTTGGTTGATTCCAAAGTTCACGCAGGTCGAACGGGGACCGGGCAAAGCCACTTATGAATTGACCATCGCGGTTCGTGAAGACGCTCCCGCGGGATTGTTCCAAGACGAAGTGATCGTGCAAACGAACGACCGCAGCATGCCGCGGGTTCCACTTCGCGTTTCGGGCAACGTGGTCACATCGTTGACCATCTCGCCAAAATCGATCGCTTTCGGATCAGTGAAACCGGGCCAGGAAATCGTCCAACGGCTTGTGATTACCGGCCGCGAACCGTTCGCAATTGCGTCGATCAAGTGTCCCGGCTGGAACGTCGACTTCGACCAAAACGATGTGGAAAAGAAAATTCACGTGATCAGTGTCAAAATGACGCCAAACGGTGCTCATGGAACGCAGCGATCGGCGTTGACAATTGAGACCGCTGGTGACAAGTCGATCACCGCAACCGCGATTGTGACGGCGGACGTGATCAGCGACCAAATCGCGGTCATCCGCTAATCGCTCGAAAGAGCAGCGATCCAAACGTAAACCAGAATGCCCGCTGATTTCGATCAGCGGGCTTTTTTCGTAGGAGGTCGCCAGTCGTGGGATTCGACGGATGCGACCCGTTTGCGTCCGTCCGAAACGAGCGACTGAGCAGACAGGTAGGTGAGCCCAGGGAAGATTCACCCTGGTTGAACAACGCCACTCTTGAAGTATTTTCACGTAGCTCGGTCTCTTTGAGACCGAGAATTGCGCGTGTTACGGGCTTTCCGAGCCTCGGCTACTTGAGAGGCGAATGCTCCAGTACGCGTGCCAGAAAGTTTCGCTGTCCAGCTAGAGCATTGATGCCTCGCGGTAGCCACCGTCGTCAGACGGTGGACCACGTTCTGGCGAACGTGGCTCCTCGCGAGAGCCTACGTCCTTTCAAAAATGCTTTAGGCGAGCAGCATGTAGATAATCGTTTGCGCCGCAACGATTCGCATGACCATGGTCAGCGGATAGACGGCTGCGTAACCGGTCGCACACGCCGACGAATCACTGAGTGTGTTGGCGAAAGCGAGGGCGGGCGGGTCAGTCATGCTGCCGGCGACAACGCCGCACAGCGTGAGGTAATTGACTTTGAACACGAGTCGTCCGACCAAACCGACGATGAGTAGTGGGACCATCGTGACGACCAATCCGGCCAACATCCACAGCAAGCCTTGCGAGGTCAACGCGACGCTGAAAAACGTCTTGCCCGCTGACAAACCGGCACTGGCGAGGAACAAGATGATGCCCAATTCCCGCAGTGCCAAGTTGGCTGATAATGGAATGTGCCACACGAATTTGCCCAACTTGCCGAGCAGGCTGAACACGATTGCCGCGATTAGCGGACCACCGGCCAAGCCGAGCTTGACTGGGAATGGAACGCCCGGGATCGAGATCGGTATCAAACCAAGCACGACGCCGACAAAGACCCCTAGGAATACCGGTGCGAACTGGGTTTCGTTGAGTGCTTTGACTGAGTTGCCGACCAATTGGGTGACGCGGTCGACCGATTCCTCGTCACCGACCACGTGCAGCACGTCGCCATACTGCAAACGGCTCGAGCCTCGGCCAGGCATTTCGACGCCTGAGCGGATGATGCGAGTGATCGTGGAGTTGTAGATCAAGTCGAGCGACAGGTCACGGAGCGTTTTGTTGATCACGTCGGGCTCGGTGACGACGATGCGGCGATGACAGGCTTCGCTCTTGTAATCCATCAAGTCGAAATCCGAACGACGGCCGATCAGTGGTTCAAACCGATCCAGTCCCGCTTCGGTACCGACGACTTGGATGACGTCGCCGGGATGCAGAACCGTTTGATCCGTCGCGGGATCGACCGTCAGTGCATCTCCCCGTTTAATTCGTGAAATCCGGACTCCGGTTTCTTCGATCCCCGGAATATCGCCAAAGCGTCGTTCGGACAGGTGCGCGTTGTCCACGAGGATGCATCTGCGGACGATCGGCTCGAAACCGGCACCGGAAAGTTTTGCGGCGGATTCCGCTTCGGCTTCGATATCGATTTTAAACAGCGACTTGAGAATCACCATCGTCGCGATGATGCCGAGAATACCACCGGGATACGCGACCGCGTACGCCGATGCGAGCATGCCGAGATCGGTATCCGCGTCCACCACGGTCGCCGCGGCCTGCTGCGCCGCACCGAGCGAGGGGGTGTTGGTGGTCGCTCCACTGAACAGACCGCCCGCGGCGAGTCCCGGCAAATCGATGATTGAATGAAACATCAGGATCAACAACACGCCCATCACGACCACCGCGACGGCAAGTCCATTGAGCACCAGTCCTTGGTCCTTCCACAATTGCACGATACCGGGGCCGAGCTGCAGTCCGATCGTGAACACGAATAGGACGAGGCCAAACTCTTTGGCAAATTCCGCGACATCATGGTCGAGTGTCGCGCCCCAGTGACCGGCGAGAATGCCTACGAACATCACGCCCGCAGATCCGAGGCCGATTTTGCGGATACGTACACCGCCGATGACTAATCCACCGACGGCAACGCCGACGATGGCCAAAATGGAAAAGGTAACCGGATTCACAGTAACTAAGTTGGTTGTACGACAAGCGGATTGTGAGAAGATCGCACCGGACTTCTATCTATTTCTGTTGTCGGCACGACAGAGGCAGATTGTGCAGAACGACCACTGCCAGTGAAAGGTAGCTTTGCCAAACGCCCCAACCGCTTCCCCTAAATCATGTCACAGGGGGAAAACTGCACCCTGAGGTCGCGGTTTAAATTGTCGCAGGCAAACGAACAGGGGACACGAAATTTACCCTGTTGGCCTTCCGCAGATCACCTGCAACTGCCAATCGCAACATGATTTTCACGTGATTTGCGCAGTCGATTCAGACGCGTCGGAAGCCGCCCGTGGTCAATAGATGCGATCGCAACCGATCGCGGCACCGCATGGCGAACTCGGCAACCGATGCGGTCCGGTAATCGGGGTACGTCCAACGGTGATGCACCCACCGACCGCCCATGTAATTCAACGTGACTTCGGCAAAGATGCCGTCTTTCAAGTACAGCCGATGGTCGCGATCTTTGATCGTTGCGAGCACCAATTTCGCTTGTGTGATGTAACCGGGGTCCAAGTTCAATGGCCTAGGCTCATCATGATTACTCAGTTCGGCGTATTCGTGTTCCCATTCGTTGGTCGCGGATTTCCAGTCCGCCAAACCAGCGGGATCGGCGAACTGTTGCACCGCAACGAGCACCTTGGTCAACCCCGTCCCCATTTCGGCATCGTAGAACCCGCCGGCGGTGAATGAGGACGGTTCGGAAACCTCTGCCGTGGCACCCCATCTTTGCGTCAACCGCTCGACGGCCCACTGACGCGCCTCCGGGTGTCGTGAAATCACAGCACAAAAGCGAACCACCGGTTCAATCAGTCGTGGGGCAGCCATCCAAATACCAAACGAAAACAGGATCGACGAAGCGTTGTTGAACAAGCGTTAAGTCAACAGCGAGAGATCGCTGATGACCAAAAACGCAAACGAACCGAGACAAAGAGTACAACGTTTGTCTCAAGCCTTCATCTCCCCCACATCTGCCGAGCGATGGCGTAAAATGCTTCGACGCGGCAACACGACGCGAACGCTCGCACCCCAGACGTCCGAGTGCGAGTGCAAACGCGTTAGGAACCCGGCGTTACTGACACGCAATCGATCCCAAATCGGAACCCTGAACTCTCGCGATTCTTTCCGACGACCTCAACCTGCAACGTGTACGCTCCATCGATTGAGGAAAATTCTCCCAGCTCAATTGCACCCGTCGGAGTCGGTTTCTCGGAGAACAGATCGATTGCCGGCTCGATCGCTATTCCGTTGACGGTGAATCGCAAGGTCGCAAAGTCGTAGCTTTTGGTGGCGTGAAGAACCAGTTTTTCGGCCCCGGGACTTTGTGCCGGAATCGCCCATTCGATCACGTCGCCGAGCTGCGTTCCCTTCACCAACACGTGTCCGTTTTTGCTCCATCGGCCTCGGTAATTGGTCAACGACTGCGAGTTCAATTCGACGCCCTTTGGTTTTGATACCACGGCGAGATCCTCAAACTCGAAGGAGTTTTCAAAAGACTTCGGGCCACCCGAGGCAGCATCCATGTTGGGAAGTGGTGGCACATTCAATGCTTCTTGGGGAGCAGGCGACCGGTTGGATCGAGTGGCCGCGTCGGCGTACCAGTATGTTCCGACTCCGTAGCCCATCTCGCAATCCGTCCAAGACCATACCTCCATGTCGAGTTGCAAGGACGAACCAAAAGGCATCGTGTCGAGGGCGCGTGTGCGAGTTTCCGTGCTGTATCCCTGAGTGTTCTTTTCACCGGATGTCTTACGGTTCAGTTTGTCATAAAGGTGACTGCGCGTTTGGGCATGGAATGGATGCTCATAGAAATCAGTGCTGATCCCACCCCAAGAATACGCGTAATAGTCTTCCGTGCCTGTGCCAAAGATTGACGGGAAATCTTCGCCATCGACAAAGATTTTTTCGTCACCCTCGCCCCACCATTTCTCGACCGGGTTCATGATCGTGAGGGTGTCCCCGACATATACCCCGCGGCCTTGGAGCGTCACGTAGTTCCAGTCCGAGAAAGGCCGCGTCGGCACGGGGTACTGTCCCCGCCATGCCGCGTTGAAATACAGCGATCGATCGTCCCATGTCCAATCTCCGGTTTGCACCTTCATGATCACGGCGACCGGCTCATCATTTAAATTGACCAACGAAATCTTGCCTGACGTTTGGTAAGGCATGACCCATCGGCACGACATCGTTCCGCCTTCAGACACGGTGCGATACCAACCTTGGAAGGGATGGAGTCCGATACCGGTACCGAAGAAATCACCAACGGGACACCAAACGGTTTCTTGTCCATCAAACTCCATCTTCAAAATCACCGAGCGGGTGACCGACGGATCGTCGTAGCTGCCGAGTTTGATCGAAAGTGATCGAACCGCTGCATTGCCGCTCGGTAACTCGATCGAACGTTCGGCTTTGGGTTCGAGGGTCGCGCTAAGCGTTTGAGGTTCGGTTTTCACACTGACGGCGGGATGACGCAGGAGGTTTCCGACTTCGTCGATCTGGGATGCGGCGTCGTTGAAGCCCGACATCGTGAATGTCTCTACGGGCGTCTCGGCGGCATACTCACGAAACGTGAATTGAAAGAAGAACGGACGATCCGTTACCGTGACTTTGCAACTCTTTGCGTACGGGATCGGAAAGAAGGATACCGCCGAGCGGAGTGATTGGTGCGCAAACGGATAGGGGATCAAACCCGAGCCATCAAACAGCCCGAGCATATTGCCTTCGAGCGTCGGTTCGGTTGCACCGTCAAGGTAAACACGAATGCGAGTGTCCGTCGATGGTCGGTTCGCATTGCGAAATGGCATCCACGTTCGCACGAGTGCACCGGGGCCTTCGTGATCCATCAACACCCATTCTTGCTCGCCATTGTTTTCTTCAGTGCGAATGAAGTTCTTGTCTTTGTCATTCGAGTTAAAGTCGTGGTTGTTGAACCAGCCTTCCGGATCTTCGGGCGTCTTGGAAGCGCGGTTGTAACTGCTGTGTTGTTTCAGGCGAAATTCGTACGCAGGAAATCTTGCCACCGATTCGCGATCGATCATCTCATTAAGCAATGATCGAATCGAAACCGGTTCAGCCGCTTGGACGTTGGCGGAGATGGCAAGCAAGATCGCGAAGAGCGATAGTAAGTAGTTTTTCATCGTGGGGAATCTTGCGGGGACAGGGTCAAGTCGTTCGGCGATGGAAATCGGATTCTACGAAATGCCAGATTCTACGAAATGGTTGCGGCGATTATCGGCGGGTGTGCCGAGAAAGTGTTGCGCGGAAACGATGATGCAGTAGCCTGTGTCGTCAACGGCTAGTTCGATATTAACCTGATGCGTCAGGCTCTGATTGCCTCGAAAAATCGTCGAGGATTACGACGAACCGATCACGGGCCGAGTGTCTTGACGACGCCCATTTTCCGTTCAAAAAGGTGTTTTCAACCAGCGAGCATACCTCGCAGCGGAACGGCATTCCTGTCCACCGTTTGTGTTTGGTGCTCCGCTGCTCCTTATCTCGCATACACAATGCGTATCCCGGGGCGTCAAACTGAAAACGTCACTATTCCCATCTTCTGCGGCGACGACGTTTCCAGCCGATAGCGTTGCCACGGCGGTTTTCTCTATGATGGGGGGCGACGGGAGAGGAATCGAGGTTTCTCGCACCGTCATAACATGCAAGAAACCAAACTCCATGAACTCTCGACGGTCGTCCTGTCTGAGGGACCATGGCTTGAAAGAGCGGGCTGTAGTCGTATGCAAGCATCTGGATTCATCGCCATTTTGGTCGCGATCGTTCTCAGTCGGTTCATCAGCGAACGCGGCTACCGCGAATTAAATTCCGATGAGAAGTTGCGGTTGATGGACGGTTTCTCATCGACGCGAATGTACTCGATGGTCCCCCTGCTAATGCTGGTCGCCGTCTTTTGGTTCTTGACGACCCAAACCGATCTCAGTCGGGAAGTTGTGGGCACCGCGTATTTTGGACTGCTGATCGCTTACATCGTTTTGCGAACTGTCCTCAACCAACGCAAGCTCGCTGCGCTTGAGATGCCGACGGCATACCGGCGTTCGTTCATGGCCGCTCAAGCGATTTCGCTGGTCGGCGTTGCTTGGTTCTTCTTCACGTTCCTGGGAACCTGAACCCACGCGAAATGCCCGCTCACCGACTGCGATTCGTTGACGAACAACGATCCGGGATGCGAGATGGCACGGTTCTGCACCGAAAGCGGCGCATTTGAGCCGCCGAGCCCTTATCAACTCGCGCCGAAAACGGAGTGCTGAAGGCTTGCATTCCTCTGGATGGCGGGGCGGCCTTTCACCTGACGGGTGGTTTTTGAGTGTCGAATCCCCAGATTGGCGGCATTAAACGGAAGTTAGTGTCGTAAAAAAACACCAACATGTCGCAGAAAACAGTTGTCATGTGCTTTAGCGCAGTGACAATTGTTCGAATGTTCATGTTCGTTTCTTTGTTCGTTGAGGTGTATTAATGAAAGACTCTCGTATCCGTCGCGGTTTCACTTTGGTGGAGCTGCTTGTTGTCATCGCGATCATCGGCGTCTTGGTCGGTCTCCTGTTGCCCGCCGTACAGGCGGCCCGTGAAGCCGCACGACGTATGAGTTGCAGTAACAACTTCAAGCAAATCGGGCTTGGAATTCACAATTATCATTCTGCCTACAAGCAGATGCCTCGCCACAAAACCGGTACAAGCGGGTTCAAATCCGGTTCTGTCGCTGGGTTGACTGGATTGGAGTGGTCACAGCCCAACAATTCAGCCAACAACGAAGAGCTGAGTTTCTTGGTAGGGATCATTCCATTTATCGAAGGCCAAGCACTTTGGGAGCAAATTTCTAACCCGAATGCTCCGAATACCAACGGCAGCGCCGGAACGTGGACGGCAATGGGACCAACACCCTATAACGGCACGTACGGACCTTGGTCCGCTGAATCACCAACCTTGCGTTGTCCAAGCGATCCGGGCGTGGGGCTTCCTGCGTTCGGGCGAACGAACTACGCGGCATGCCTGGGCGATAGCCCGTACCGTGGCTCCGCTGGTGGCACAACGGCAACGTTGGGACGAGGCAGCAACGAGTCGCAGTACACACGTGCTGCCATGCGGGGAGCGTTTGTTCCACGTCAAACGATGGCATTTCGTGACATCCTAGATGGTCTTGCCAATACGGTCATCTGCGGCGAAATCGCGACTGACCTCGGCGACCGAGATACCCGCACCAACCCCCGCCATGCTTTGGTGCTCGGTACAGACACTCCGGCAACGTGTAATGACACCTTTGGGGATCCGAATCGGCCTCAATTCTGGATTTCAACCCAAACGACTTTGTTGGGCAACAACTCGTCTGCCGAGGTTCGTGGCTATCGTTGGGCGGACGGTAACCCCGTCTTCACCGTGATGAACACGATCCTGCCGCCCAACGCAAAAACGTGCGTGACCTCCGGGGCACAAACGACGAATCCGGAGTACAACGACGGAACGGCAAATTCAGCAGCCCGTCACGGCAGCGGATACCTGCCACCGAGTAGTCGTCACCAGGGCGGTGTTCACGTGTTGATGGGTGATGGTGCGGTCAAGTTCATTACTGATTCCATCGAAGCCGGTTCGGCAAACGTTCTGCCTGTTTACCAAGGTGGATCGGGGGCGCAGGCTCCTGGCCGAGCGAGCTCTTATGGTCTTTGGGGCAAGCTTGGTACCCGGGCATCGAAGGAAGTGATTGACTCAGAGTTCTAATCAATTCGGAGCAATCTTCTAAGATTTCTTGAACGGCCGAATCGCATCACGCGATTCGGCCGTTTTTTTTGTTGGGATGGACCAGGCGACGGTCGCCGTTTCTTTTCAACCTTTTAGCGGCAGAATGCGAGTGGGATGGTGAAACGACTGAAGGAGAGGTGGACTGGCGAGTATAGGCTTTGTACATGCTGTCACGCGTTTCACCCGCCCACGCGCAGCGAAGGGAGGGGCGAGAACGAGCCTTCGCGAGTTTTCGGGGAGGGCACTATGTTGAAAAGCCCAATGAGATCCAACGCCCGAGTCCTCCCCGATCACGCTTCCGCGGGTCGACCCTCCCATGGCTGCGCCGCAGGAGGGTGAAGGGGAATCGACCAGTGCCATAACAAAAATTGAGCCGCTTTGAAACTCATTTCACCATCCCAGGATGCGAGTCCTCCGGTTTAATCACTCCAACGTTTACGACAGACCAAGCAATCGCCTTTCCCCGCCGCTGACGAGAAACGGATCGCTGGACGCTCGTTTTTCTGTAATTATGTGCCAAAACTCAAGCTAAGGAGCGCTTCCGGGCGAGTGACTTCGATGTCTCAGGTATTTGTGGACATGGAGGCTCGGGGCGATCAAGATAGGGGGATCCCCGCCTTTGCCCTCCACCTCTGAGAATGCTCGATGCGTATCGCTCCCCTTCACTGGCTCTCCGTGTTGGCCCTTTTGTTGTCGTCGGCCACACCGGTGTTCGCAGACGAAGCAGAGAAAGAGTCGTCTGATGAACAGGCTCCCAAAAAAGAAGTGGTCAAAATCGATGGTGTCTTTGCATCGAAAGTGACCCACGAGATCACTGCGGATTCGGAACAGATCACTTCTTTCGAGATCAAACGGATCCTGCCCCACGGCGAAAGTGTCTCCAAGGGAGCTTCGGTGGTCTGGTTCGAAAGCAAAGATATCGACACGAGAATTGACAAGGCCGAGATGGACTTGTCGCTCGCGAAAATTTCCTACGAGGAAGCCGAGTTCGCATTCGAGCAATTCGTCGAGCAACAAGAACTCGATCGCAAAGCGGCCGAGCTTGCTCGCCAAGAGGCTCGGCAAGCGTATGACAACTTCGTCAATATCGACCGCGAACAGCAGATCAGAACCGCCGAGTACCAACTGCAGCGTTCGCGAGAATCGCTCGAGTACGCGGAAGAAGAACTCGGGCAACTTCAAAAAATGTACGACGAAGACGACCTGACCGAAGAGTCCGAAGAGATCGTGCTCAAACGGGCTCGACGTGCCGTGGAGCGTGCGAAGTTCGATTTGGAAATCGCAGAGAATCGCACGCAACGGACTCTCGAACAAACGATCCCAAGCCAACAGGAAAAACAGGAAGCTGCCCTCGCGCGAGCAGAGCTTGCGTATGCGAAAGCCATCCAAGAGTTGAAGACCGCACGCGGCAAACGTGAAATCGAGCGACGAAAACAGAAAAAGGAATTCGACAAACAGCAAGCCGACTTAAAAGAACTGCAGGCGGAACGCCGCGCCCTTGTCTTGACATCACCGATCAGCGGACTCGTCTATCACGGAAAATTGACTCGCGGGCGTCTGAGTGAAAAGCCCAGTACGCTGGAACCAAAATCGAAGGTCTCGGCGAGGCAAGTGTTGGTAACGGTCGTTCAACCAGATCGTTTGAAGATCACTTCGGACTTGAGCGAGGACCAACGTGCCAAGATCGAAGTTGGCATGAAAGGATCCGCGATTCCGAAGGCATTCCCAGATCTGAAAATTCCCGTCACTGTTCAGTCCATCGCCCCGGTGCCCTACGCTTCCAACAAGATCGAATGCGTCCTCGTGATCAACGGTAAAGTCAAAAAGGAAAATATCGTTCCGGGGATGACCTGCAGCATCGAATTCGAACAGGCGGAGAAAGAATGATTGCGGCGAGGGATCGGTATCTGGTTATTGCGTTATCGACGTTCGCTATGGGGGGCCTCATGTTGGGTGCGACAGTGGTCGCCGACGACGCGGTGCAACCCTCCTCAAAAAATCGCTTGCAGGAATTCGACTTTAGCAAGCCTCCGGTGCTGCCCGATGTTGACTCGACTGCCAGCGAGACGATTGACGAGGCGATTGGCAAGGGGGTCGACTTTCTCGTGGCCGATCAAAACCCGAACGGGTCGTGGGGTTCGCCCACCAACACCAAAGATCTGAATATTTATGCGCCCGTGCCCGGGGCCCACCACGCGTTCCGCGCGGCGACCACATCGCTGTGTCTCTCCGCATTGCTCGAGTGCGCCGACGACGGTGACGTGGCCGCTCAATCCGCGATCGAAAAATGCGAAGCCTGGTTGTTCGAGCATTTGCCAAGACTACGCCGCGCCGATGGAACTGCGATATACAACGTCTGGGGACACCTCTATTCGATCGAAGCCTTGGCTCGTCTGCACTCGCGGTATTCCGATGATTCAAAGAAATCAGATCAAATCCGTTCGTCCATCAGAGATCAGTATTCGATGCTACGGCGATATGAGTCGGTTGATGGCGGTTGGGGGTATTACGACATGCGATACCAAGCCAAACGTCCGACATCTGATTCGATCAGTTTTGTCGGCGGGGCGGCATTGGTCGCCATGCACCGCGCGAAGTCAATCGGTGTTGATCCTCCTCAGGACATGGTCGACCGGGCCGTTGCCGCGATCCATCGCCAACAAAAACCCGACTTCACGTACTTGTATGGCGAATATTTGAAGGACAGTCCGATGCGTGAAATCAACCGTCCCGGTGGTTCACTAGGCCGCTCGCAATGTTGTAATCTCGCGCTGCGTTATTGGGGGGACAAGGCGGTGACGGACAACGTGCTCAAGCACTGGTTGTATCGGCTGTACGAGCGGAATGGTTGGCTCGACATTGGACGCAAACGTCCCGTGCCACACGAATCCTGGTTCCAAGTGGCGGGCTATTTCTATTACTTCGGTCACTACTATGCCGCCATGTGTATCGACCAGTTGCCCGCGAGCGAGCGTGCACCGTACCAGGCGATGATGGCTGATCTGATCGTGCCCCTGCAAGAAAAGAACGGTTGTTGGTGGGACTATCCGCTCTACGACTACCATCGTCCCTACGGAACCGCGATGGCGATGATGACGCTGAAACGTTGCCTTCCCGTGGAATAGTTGGCAGACGTAGGGGGCGATTCCGTACCCACATCATCTAAACCGAAACCTCTCATCGTACCCAGACGACGAACCCATTTCTCGTCCACCGTTTGTGTTTCGTTACCTCGAAAGCCCTGTGAACGGTTGACTTCTCTCGCCTCGCCCGTTGCAATTGGCTGACTTCGTGGTGCGGGCGGTTGCCGAATTTATTGGCGGTTGTCCATTATCCGCCGTGTCATCTTTCGCGGAGTGATGGTTGTTTTTGCCGATTCTTAGATCGTGAAGACCACGGTTGGCGCGAGATGATTCCTAAATGGTCATGAGCAAACATTTGCCGGTACCCCTCCTGCGTGTTGTTGTCATCGCTTCGTCGCTGTTGATCTCAGCGACCGTGGCACAGGCGGCGCCGACGCAACCCGCCGATCTTTCTTTGTCGCAACTCGAAGCGAGACTCGCCGAGATCGATGCGGAAGAGCAAACACTCGCCGAGATGACGTTTCGCAGCGGCATCGGAAATTTGGGATGGGAATCCGACCCTCACCCAAACGCAGAGCATGTGGAGTGGGCACAAATTGATTTATACCAAGCAAGCCTGATCGATCAGATTGTCTTGGTGCCGATTCTTTGGCGTGACACCGTCAACGGCGTCCGGTCCGATGGGTTTCCGTTGGAATTCAAAATCGTGGCCGGGCGGGACGACGATCAGACCGGAAAGGTAGTCGCGTCGTTTCGTGAACACGACCATTCCCTACCTCGCGTGGCTCCGTTGGTGATTCCTATTGATCCGATCCTCGCTTCGTGGATTCGTGTCGAAGCGACGAAGTTGACGCCGCGCGCCTGGGACGGACGGTATTTGTTTCAACTCTCGGAAATCATGGCATTTTCCGGCGAAGAAAACGTGGCACTGCGTTGTCCGACGACGGTCTCCTCGATGGCGTTCACACGGGTCCGCAAGTCGGCTCCGGTTGAGACACTCGTCGACGGCTTCACTCCTTATTTAATAGACGCCGCAGGCGGCGGGGGGAGTCAGGCGTTTGTCGGTTTCTTTTTTACCGGCCCTCAAGCCGCGTTGACATTTGATTTGGTCGAGCATCGCAGCATCAATCGCATTCATTTACACGCGGCAGACCTGAGTGAAAATGTCCCGCAGATTCAACACTCCGATTATGCGATGCCGGATCATCTCGTCGTCGAAGGTAGTCATGACGAAGATTTTGCTGATGCTGTTCAGCTGTGCGAATACCGGAAAGAGTCGATCTACGATGCGGGACCGATCGTCATGTTCTCCTTTCCACCGACCGAGTGTCGCTTCGTTCGCTTCACCGCGATCGAAGCGTACAAGGCACCCGAAGCGAGTGATCGATTCCGATGCATCGGTTTCACCGAAATTGAAATTTTTGACGAGAGTCGCAATCTCGCGGGTGGGATCACTCCCACTTCGAACGTTAGTTTCTCCGGCACGGACGGAGCGTTGTCATCGTTGACCGATGGTCGCAATCACTTTGGGAAAATCATGCCCATTCGGGACTGGTTATCGCAGCTAGCACGGAGGCATGAACTTGAGTTAGAACGCCCGCAGATTCAGTCGGAACTACAAACACGCTACGCCAGGCAAAGTCAGAACCTGCGGTGGACGACCGCGTTAGTCGTGGTGTTGGCGGCGGGAATCGTGATCACCATCCTGGTTGATCGGTTGGTGCGGATTCGAGAATCCAACCGGTTGAAGGAACGTTTTGCCGCGGACCTACACGATGAAGTCGGCGCGGATTTGCACACGATCGGATTGCTGAGCGATTTGGCTCGAGATGCATTGGCGGAGCCCGCGAAGCTCGATCCGATCCTGGAAGAGATTCGTGACGTCTCGCAAGATGCGTCTATTGCGGTGCGGCATATCACGGCCATGCGTGGGCACTCTCTTTATTCAGGCTTGGCTGATTTGATGAAAGAGGCGGCCGAGCGGATTGTTGTTCAGGTCGATCATCAGTTTGAGGTCGAAGGCAACGAGTTTATCGAAAGCTTAAAACCGCGAACACGTTCGGATCTCTTTCTGTTCTACAAAGAGTGTCTGGTCAACGTGAGTCGACACGCCGATGCGACGCGGTTAAGTACCGCACTCAAGGCGACACCGAAGGAGGTTCATCTCACGATCACGGACAATGGTCAAGGGTTAGGTGTATTTGATGACGTTGGGATTCCTCCGTCACTCATGCGGCGAGCCAAACTGCTCGGCGCGAAGGTTTCCGCAGAAAACTGCGTTGAGAAAGGCACGCGAATTCACTTACGGTTCAAACGATTGCAATGGAATCAACTCAAAAAGCGATGAACGCAAACAAAGTCATCAAAGTCATGCTGGTGGAAGACCATCCGAAGTACCGCAAGGTGATCGAGATGGCGATCAGTGCCGAACCGTCGATGGAGATGGTGAGCGTGTTTGGTGCGGCTGAGATCGCATTGCGGAATTTGCGTGATCGTGAAGGTCAGCCCGTACCCGATGTCATTTTGTTGGACCTTAACCTTCCGGGGGTCAGTGGGCTCGACGCCATCCCGAAATTCCTCGATGAGTTGCCCGCTACCAAAATCATTGTCTTGACGCAGTCGAATGCGCAGACCGACATTGAAATTGCAGTCCAACGTGGGGCATCGGGTTACTTGTTGAAGGCTTCCACCGTCAAACAAATTGTCAATGGGATCGAAACGGTCGCGAACGGAGGTGCGTCACTCGATGGGGATGTGGCCTTGCATCTTTTGAAAATGGTTCAAGCACGGTCTAAGAAGTCGGAGCCCGCGGGAGTCGTTCTATCGGCACGTGAACGTGAAATCCTGTTGTTGCTCAGCCAGGGGATGCTGAAGAAAGAGATCGCGCGAGAGCTTGATATTTCGTTTGGAAGTGTGGCGACGTATATCCGGCGACTCTACGAAAAGCTCGACGTGCAGAACGCGCCCGCCGCGATCGATAAGGCGCATCGGATCGGTGTGTTTGAAAACACTGGTGAACAAAACGAGTGACCTGGAATTCCGTGCAGTGTGGTGTCGCATTCATGGGCGTAGTCGTGGGTCAATTCAACGAAACCATTTCAATTTGGTATCGGCCTGTGGTGACACCATTGCGTGGTTATGGTGATGTCTCTGTGACTTGTGTCAGCTGTTTGGTGGACTTGAAGGGTGTGTCGGCCTCCTTCAAGATCCTTCTATAGAGATTCAACGGCCCTTCTTGTGTTTTGCGAGCGATTCTATTTGGCCACTGAGTTTGCGGGGTAGTGATTGCAAGCGTGCGTCAAGAAGGCTTGTCATGTGCGGTGGCGTTGGTGTGACGTTTGCGATCGTGGCGAATGGATCGCGCCGCAGATGAATGCGTGGGGGCATGTTGAATTTCATCATCACGTATCTTTCTCGAAGGTGTCCATCATGAAATCGAATTCACGCCAAGGCTTTACCTTGGTCGAACTATTAGTCGTTATAGCGATCATTGGCGTCTTGGTAGGACTGCTTCTGCCGGCGGTGCAAGCCGCCCGGGAAGCGGCTCGTCGAATGAGTTGCAGCAACAACTTCAAACAGATCGGCTTGGCGATCCACAACTATCACTCCGCCTACAACCAACTTCCGATGATTCAGAATGGATCCGTGCCGGGAGGTTTCAGCGGCGACGGTCAGTTCGATGAATCGACAGTCGCAAACCTGATGCAATTGAGCGTGCTGGTCAGCCTGACGCCGTTCATTGAACAGCAAGCGATCTGGGAAGAAATTTCGAATCCGAGCGTGTTTGACCTCAATGCTCCCAGCGTGGCTCGCACACCCCCGTGGCCTTCCATGGGACCGACAC
Source organism: Aporhodopirellula aestuarii (assembly GCF_023701485.1). GTDB lineage: Bacteria > Planctomycetota > Planctomycetia > Pirellulales > Pirellulaceae > Rhodopirellula > Rhodopirellula aestuarii. The sequence continues at coordinate 4,860 of NZ_JAMQBK010000022.1, read as the reverse complement.
CAACGATGGAAGGAACTCCGAACGATGGCTACCGCCCGTGGATGACCGAAATCCCAGGTTTTCGATGTCCGAGCGATCCGGGCAATGGTTTACCTGCCATGGGGCGAACCAACTATGTCGGGTGCACCGGCGACACGTTCTGGAACATGGACCGCGGTCCGCTTTCGAATAACCTGCAAGAAAACAGTGCTCGATCGGTCAACATGCAAGCGTGTGCTCGTGGTGTTTTCGTACCACACTACGCGACTCGCTTTCGCGACATCCTCGATGGAACAGCCAATACGATCGCGATGGGCGAAATCGCAACCGATCTCGGGGATCGCAACGTGCGAACGCTCGGTAGGCGTGCCGGAAGTGGAAACAACGGTTGGTTTGGAATGCGAGACAATCCGAGTAATTATCGCACCGCCGATACCGACCCTGCTCGCCCTCAGTTCTGGGCCGCCGGCGCGACAGGCGTCTTTACCGAAGCGCACGAAGGACGCGGTTACAAATGGGCTAACGGACAAGGCGTCTACGGCCAATTCAACACGATCTTCCCACCGAACGCGCCTGTGCTGGTTGGGACGGTTGCCCGCAGTGCCGGACTGTTGCCACCGAGCAGTCAACATCAAGGTGGTTGTCACATTTTACTTTCCGATGGTGCGGTCAAATTCATCACCGATTCGATCGACGCGGGAGACCAAACATCGCGGGTCGTCACGCCAGGAAACACGGCCGGTGCTAGTGCCGGTGTCGCCAGTCCCTTTGGCCTGTGGGGCTCACTCGGAACGAAAGCCAGCCGAGAAGTCGTCAGTTCAGAATTCTAGTCATTCGGCGACTCAGAAATGTTGAGAGCTCAGACCGGAAGGCTTGCGACCTACCGCTAGAAAACTTAGCGAAGCGGCGCAAGCGGGCTGTTGTTTGAGTTGTTTCGCAAAGCCTAGCTCTAGTGATCCGACAGCGCTAGCTGCGGGCCTCCAATGACTGTGTCCTCACTGTTAGGCCCGCGGCTAGCGCCGTCGGCTCATTAAAACAACCGCCCGCGAGCCATCCGGTGTCACACCAATTCTATGCCGACAGGCGACTGCGTTTCTTCAGTACCTCTCTCCTCTTTTCTTCAAACTTTCGGATAAGAATGTCCTCTCTTAAATTTGTTATGTTGTCAACGTTTGTGGCTTGCCTTTTTATGACTTCAGGCTGCGGCGAAAAAGCACCGTCGGTCGTCCAACCGGATCCGGAAATCCGAACCTATCCGCAATCCGATCCAGGTGACTCCATGGATGATGTGCAGTAACAGATTCGTTTAGCGAAAACGAAATTGTCGTGCGAGCAAGCGTGTGTTTCAGCTAAGGTAGGGCCCTGGGTTGCTGTCACCGGCGGGCTTGCGCCGCTGGGAAACTTAGCGGAACGGCGCGAGCGGGATGTTGATCTAGTTGTTTCGTAAAGCTCAGTGAGCCGACAGCGCTAGCTGCGGGCATCCAATGACTGTGTCCTCACCGTTGGGCCCGCGGCTAGCGCCGTCGGCGCATTCGATCAACGGTCCGCTAGCGGTGTCGGCTCATTCAATCAACGGCCCGATAGCCGTCCGGTACCATCTCAATATTCTCTTGATCGGAAATGCAATGAGTCAACTGGTAAGAATCATTTGCTTGTCGTGCGTGTTGACGGCAACGACAGTACGCTCTGCTGAAAACGTTATCGTCATCATGGCTGACGACTTGGGCTATGCCGACGTCGGATGTTTTGGCTGCAAGGATATCCCAACACCCAATATCGATCGGTTAGCCGCTGAGGGTGTGCGGTTCACGTCCGCGTATGTGACGGGGAATATGTGCGGTCCCTCCCGAGCAGGCTTCTTAACGGGCCGACACCAGTCGACGTTTGGTTACTACCAGAACGTCTCTCAGCCGTTCGATCCGGCTCAGGGCCTGCCAAGAATGGATACCATCGCCAGTCTATTGCAAAAGCAGGGCTATGTTACTGGCGGAGTGGGCAAGTGGCACATGGGTACTACCAATGAGCAGCATCCCAATGCAATGGGCTTCGATGACTGGTTCGGTTTTCTTGGCGGAGGGCTGATGTATTACCCGCTCGATCATCCCTCCTATAACGGGCGTTTTAATCCACTGAAAAAGCCCGCCAATCATCGTGATCTCCAACACACGATGCCCGTGATCCACAACATGGAACCGGTGCAATGGGACCAGTATCTGACGCGTGAATTGACCGATGCGGGCGTCGCTTTCGTCGAGCGAAATCAGGAACAACCGTTCTTTCTTTTCATGTCCTACAACGCCCCGCATCTCGATCTGGAGGCGCCGCAGGAAACGATCGCGAAATTTCCAGTGGAATCGGTGACGAAGGTTCCCGGCGTGAAGCCGAATGCTCGTTCCATCTATGGAGCCATGGTTTATGAGCTCGACGCAGGCATCGGTAGGTTGTTAGCCAAGGTCGATGAATTGGGGCTTACCGGTAACACTGTGGTTTGGTTTTTGAGTGATCACGGTGGAATGAAGCGGACGAGTGACAATCGGCCATTAAGAGGCAGCAAAGGAAACTCATACGAAGGTGGTTTACGTGTTCCGATGATTGTGAAGTGGCCAGGCAAGTCGCCGGCCGGCGTCGTGCTTGAGTCGCCCGTCACGTCGCTGGACATCGGTGCGACGTCGCTTGCCATGGCAGGCGGCAATCCCGTGAGTTCCGGACTACATGGCACCGATATTCGTGCTTATCTGAGTGGGCAGACTGACCAAGCACCGCACGAGGTGCTTTATTGGCATACGGGAAGTTACAAGAATCCAGAGGGCGCGATACGCGAAGGCGATTTCAAGCTTCTTTACCAAAAAGGAAAGCCGGAACTCTACAACTTGAACAAAGACATCGGCGAAACAACCGACCTGGCGGCCTCACAGCCCGAACGGGTGCGGGCGATGCTCAGCCGATGGAAAGAATGGACCAAGAACGCGCAACCGGAGCTATGGGAGAAGTCTCATGGCGAGTACCAATACGCAGACTACGAGTGGCTCAAAGGCAGTCAACATTATCGAGACAAATCGAAATGATCGCCGCGTTCACGCGTCGGAATGGTATGAATCCACCTGTCGCGTGCTGCGTCACAACTAAGCAGGTACATAGAAGTGATTCGGTATAACGACAATTCCGCTGCTTGTGATCGGTTCGGCGTAGGCCGAATTCATGAGAGAGGTGACGCCGCGAAGCGGTGGTCCTTTGAGACGTGGTAAACAGGTGATTGGTAAACCTCTGCTCCCACAAAAGGAATCTCACATGAAATTCGTCGGCGTCGACCTCCATAAAAAGACTATCAGCCTTTGTGTCGTGGTGAAAGCTCGCGGCAAGATAAAGGTGCTGGGTCGAAAGCGTTTCTGTTGCAGACCCACCGAACCGATTGCTCGTTACTTCAAATCCCTCGAAAAGTTTCAGATGACTGTCGAATCGACCATCGGATACGAATGGTTCGTGCATTTGATCGAAGCGATCGACGATTGCCGCCGAGTGGTAGTCGCTCATCCATCAAAGATGCGGGTGATCGCTGAGAGTACTTGCAAGACCGATAAAATCGATGCGCAGATTCTGGCTGAGTTTCTAGCGAGGGATATGATCCCTGCAGCCTGGATGCCGACGCCGCGTGTTCGACAGCATCGCTCGCTGGTTCGGCATCGATATCGGACTCAAGTCCGCATCACTCAGATGAAGAATCGCTGTCGTGGCATGTTGGCTCGCTACAACGAAGACCGCGCGTCGCTGTTCACGAAGGACGGTTGGACCGAAGCCATGTCGTTGCCTTTGCTGGAAAGCGAAAAGTGGATCTTGTGCGAGATGGGTGCGGAAATTCGCACACAAGCCAAGTTCCTCAAACACGCGGACGCGCAGTTAGTCGAGTTCGCAGAGACGGCTACGGCGATTGAGCGAGAGCAGCGTGAGTTGCTCGCCACGATGCCAGGTGTTGGTGTCGTGACCATTGACGTGGTGTTGTGTGAACTCGGAGATGTACGTCGCTTCACGAACTCCAAGCAAATTGTCTCGTACGCAGGCTTGGACCCGGGCGTGCGAGAGAGTGATCGCAAACGCAAAGACCTGGGCATCAGCCGAGCCGGATCAAAGATGCTTCGTTGGGCGATGATTCAGTTAGCTTGGCGTGTGGTGCGTCAGAGTGCACGCTGGCGTTATCGCTACGACCAACTCAAACAACGGCGAGGCGCGAAGAAGGCGATCACCGCGATCGCTCGTCGACAATTGACGATCATCGCAGCGATCTTACGAACGGGCGAATGCTACAACGTGCACGATTCGGCTAAGTCCGCTACCAGGAAAGCCGCTTAGACCGAACGATAAACCGATTACCTCGGAGAAATCATTGGAAGTGATGAGACTGGTTGAGAGCTATGGGTGACCTCGCGCTTGGTCCTGCAGGCATTGGCAAGTCCGATGACCCGCGATAGGCCGAATGAGGCATTCTTTGAACAGAACTCCTGGGACTCCCTTGGGGGAAGATCCCGCATAGACGCTGAAGCACGATCAATACGACCGATGCTTGTTTGATTCAACCAGTGCAGTCCTCCAACCGTTTCGCCCGAGTTCGCACAGTCATCTCATTAAGCAGGAGATGGCTTGCGTTGAAGGACTGCAAACACATCAACATCGAACCGCCAAACAACTACTCAAGCCAACTGAAAACGAATAACTTCGAAAAACACCAACTTTTACTGCACTCTAGCTGATCTCATAGACGGACCAAGGAACCTAAGCGACGCAGTTCCGGCACGACAGAGCAAGTGAACGCCGGAACTCGCAAAGCCTCGGTCCGGCCTACAGTTTGCGGCAGCTTCGCCAGATGATTCCTGCATACCTGCTTAGTCC